>NZ_JBUZRB010000003.1:0-704601 GCF_055407105.1 Pseudomonas sp. C321
CATGTGAGAGTAGGTCATCGTCAAGATTAAATTCCGAAACCCCATTTGCGAAAGCAGATGGGGTTTTGTTTTGGGCGCTCGAAAAGTATGAGCGAGCGCGCCGGGAGCAAGCTCGATCCTAGAGTTGAAGCCCCGACAAATTTGCACAGTTATTTCTGAAGCAGAACACTAGAATAGGCACCTAACCTTTTTTAGAGTTCGAGCCCTATATGCCGGATCCGGTTGATACCCTCAAGGTGTCAGACTTACCGCTGGACGACCTGGTGGCATGCCATGAGTGTGACTTGCTGATGCGCAAGCCAGAGCTTACCCGTGGTGAGAAAGCCTTATGCCCGCGTTGTGGTTATGAGCTGTACGCCCATCGGCACAATGTCGTCGAGCGTAGCCTCGCCTTGGTGATCGCGGCGCTGCTGTTGTACGTCCCGGCGAACTTTTTACCCATCATGCAGCTCAATCTACTCGGGCAGTCCTCGCAGGACACGGTGTGGAGCGGCGTTGTCGCCCTGTTCAACACCGGGATGCAAGGCGTCGCCGTGGTGGTTTTCCTCTGCAGCATGGGCATTCCATTGCTCAAACTCATCTGCCAATTGGCGGTATTGCTGAGCATTCGTTGGAACGTCGGCCGCAGCTACGGCTTGCTGTTCTATCGCATTTATCACCATTTGCGGGACTGGGGAATGCTTGAGGTCTACCTGATGGGTGTGCTGGTGGCAATCGTAAAGCTGGCCGATATGGCTTCCATCGCCGTAGGCTTGGGTTTGGCCTGTTTTGTCGGTCTGTTAATGGTCCAGGTGCTGCTGGAGGTGGTGATGTCACCTCACCAGATCTGGCAGGCGTTGTCAGGAGAGGATGCTCATGCGGGCGATTGATGCGGGCATTCTGATTTGTACCGAATGCCACGAGCTGAACAAGCAAGACCCGGACACTGACGAGCAAACCTGCAGCCGTTGCGGTGCATTGGTCCACGCTCGTCGTCCGAACAGCCTGATGCGTACTTGGGCCTTATTGATCACTGCGGCCATTTTGTACATCCCCGCCAACCTGCTGCCGATCATGACCGTCAGTTCCCTGGGGCAGGGCGATCCGAGCACCATCATGTCCGGGGTGATCCAATTGGTGCAGCATGGGATGTTCCCTATCGCGGCCGTAGTCTTTATTGCCAGTATCCTGGTGCCAACGTTCAAACTGGTGGGTATCGCTTTACTGTTGTTCTCGGTGCAACGCCACCAGCCGCTTTCAGCGCGACAACGCATTATCATGTACCGCTTTATCGAATTCATTGGCCGCTGGTCCATGCTGGATATCTTCGTGATCGCCATCCTGGTGGCGGTCGTAAATTTTGGGCGACTTGCCAGTGTCGAGGCTAATCTCGGCGCTGTGGCTTTCTCCAGTGTGGTGATTTTGACGATGCTTGCCGCAGTAACTTTCGATCCCCGACTGATTTGGGATAACACGGAGTCGGACGACGACCATGACTGATTTGCCTAAGGCTAAAACCCGCCCAGCTTCGAACTGGTCGGCTATTTGGGTGCTGCCCCTGATTGCACTGGTGATCGGCGGCTGGCTGGGATGGCGCGCTTATAACCAGACGGGCATCGAGATCCAGGTTCGTTTTGAAAGCGGCGAAGGCATCCAGGCCAACAAGACCGAAGTGGTCTACAAAGGCATGCCTGTGGGCAAGGTCAAAACCCTGGCCCTCGATGATGAAGGCAATAATCGCGGGGTAATTGCTACCATCGAGATGAACAAGGACGTGGAGCAATACCTCAAGACCAACACCCGCTTCTGGCTGGTCAAGCCCAGCGTCAGCCTGGCCGGAATTACCGGTCTGGAGACCCTGGTCTCGGGTAACTACATCGCTGCCAGCCCCGGCGATGGCGAGTCTTCGCGCAAGTTCAAGGCGCTTTCCGAAGAGCCGCCACTATCGGATGCCAAGCCCGGCCTGCACCTGACCATCAAGGCCGAACGCCTCGGTTCGCTTAACCGGGGCAGCCCGGTGTTCTACAAACAGATCCAGGTGGGCCAGGTCAAAAGCTACCTGCTCTCCGAAGACCAGAGTACCGTTGAGGTCAAGGTATACATCGAGCCGACCTACGCCAATCTGGTGCGCAAACATACGCGTTTCTGGAACGCCAGTGGCATCAGCATTGATGCCAACCTGTCCGGGGTCAAAGTGCGCAGCGAATCCCTGGCCAGTATCGTCGCCGGCGGTATCGCCTTCGCCACTCCTGAGAACCGCAAGGACAGCCCACCCACCGATCCAAGCCTGCCGTTCAGGCTGTACGAAGACTTTGACGCCGCGGCCGCAGGTATCCGGGTCAAGGTCAAACTCAGCGACTTCGAAGGCCTGCAGGCCGGCCGTACACCTGTGATGTACAAAGGCATTCAGGTCGGCAGCTTGAAGACCTTGAAGGTCGATCCAGACCTGTCCAGCGCCAGCGCCGAACTGACCCTTGATCCATTGGCCGAAGACTATCTGGTCCAGGGTACCCAATTCTGGGTGGTCAAACCCTCCATTTCCCTGGCCGGCATTACCGGTCTGGAAGCTCTGGTAAAGGGTAACTACATCGCCATCCGCCCCGGCGATAAAGGCACTGCCCCCCAGCGTGAGTTCGAGGCCCGGCCCAAGGCCCCCCCGTTGGACCTGCGCTCCCCAGGCTTGCATATGGTGCTGTTCACCGACAGCCTCGGCTCCCTGGAGGTTGGCAGTCCGATTCTCTACAAGCAGGTCAAGGTCGGTTCGGTACAGAGCTATCAATTCTCCCGCAAGCGCAAGCAACTGGTGATCGGTATCCATATCGAGAAGGAATACGAAGGCCTGGTTAACGGTTCTACCCGTTTCTGGAATGCCAGCGGCGTAACGCTCACTGGCGGTCTGACCGGCGGCATCCAAGTCAAGAGTGAGTCCCTGCAGAGTCTGATGGCCGGCGGTATCGCCTTCGAGACGCCAGAGCAGAACGTACCACTGAAAAAACGCATCCCACGTTTCCGCCTGTTCCCGGATCACGACGCTGCCAATCAAAAGGGCACGCTGGTGACCATCAAGATTGACCGTGCCGATGGCTTGCGCAGCGGCACGCCGGTTCGCTTCAAGGGTCTGGACGTGGGCAAGATTGAAAGCGTCGACCTGAGCGCCGATATGCAGTCCGTGATGCTCAGCGCACGTATCACCGAAGTGCCGGAACGTATTGCTCGCGTTGGCAGCCAGTTCTGGGTGGTCAAGCCTGAACTGGGCTTGATGAAGACGTCCAATCTGGAAACCCTGGTGACGGGCCAGTACATCGAGGTGCAACCTGCGGCGAAAAGCGCTGGCCCACAAAAGAGCTTTGTCGCCCTGGCCCAACCGCCTGAGGCTACCCAACAGGAAGCCGGCTTGAGCCTGGTGCTCAGTGCTGCCCGCCGTGGATCGTTGAAAGTTGGTGTGCCGGTGACCTACCGTGAAGTCACCGTGGGCAAGGTCACCGGTTACGAACTGGGCCAGACCGCTGACCGCGTGCTGATCCATATCTTGATCGAACCCAAGTACGCCCCACTGGTACGCACAGGCAGTCGGTTCTGGAACAGCAGCGGCTTCGGTGTCGACTTCGGCCTGTTCAAGGGCGCGACGGTACGCACCGAGTCCCTGGAGACCCTGATCCAGGGCGGCATCGCCTTTGCCACGCCAGACGGTGAACGCATGGGCAATGCCGCACGTCCCGAGCAGACCTTCCCGTTGTTCGACAAGTTCGAAGACGAGTGGCTAATCTGGGCACCGAAGATTCCTCTGGGTAAATAAACCCAAGCCCATAAAAAAGGCCGCGATCCATTGGATCGTGGCCTTTTTTGCTTTTAGTGCAGCCGATCAGACCTCATCCAACTCCGGCTCGTCCGCCTGCACCCTCACTGTCGCCTTCACTGCGTCGTGACGGCGAATGTACTTCCAGTCCGCCTCATCAATGTAAATGCCGTTCGGTCCGCTACCGCCTTCCAGGTCAATCGCCACCTGGGCGGAAACCTGTGGCTTCACACTGGCCAGAATCGGCACGAAGCCCAGCTGCAAGCTGGTTTCCAGCAGCGCCGCCTGGTTCTTCTCGTCGATGTCTGCTGCCTCATCGAGGTAATACGGTAAGCGCACGCGCCCGGCCTGGTCGCGGTCCATCAAGTGCAGCAACAAGTACATGTTAGTCAGTGCCTTGATGGTCATGGTGGTGCCGTTGGAGGCGGCGCCATCGATGTCGGTGTGAATCACCGGCTGACCGTTGACCTTGGTGATCTCAAACGCCAGCTCAAACAGATCCTTGAGGCCCAGCTGGTTATGGTTGGCGGCTACCAGGCGTGCCAGGTATTCCTTGGCCTCTTCGTTCTTGTTGTCCTGCTCGGCGCTCTGGCTCAAGTCGAACACCGACAGGGTTTCGCCTTCTTCATACTGACCGGCACTGTGGATGATCTGGTCGATATGCTTGAGGGCTTCCTTGTTCGGCGCCAGCACGATGCGGAAGCTTTGCAGGTTGGAGACCTGGCGCTTGTTGATCTCGCGGTTAAACAGTGCCAACTGGTGCTCAAGACTGTCGTAGTCGCTGCGGATATTGCGCAGGGTCCGCGCTATATCGGTGACCGCAGCACGTCGCGCCTTGCCCAGGGTCAGGGCTTCGTCGGTACGGTGTGCGTAAGCGTTGATCAGCAGATGCAGACGACGCTCAACGTCATCCTCACTGTCGAATTTGGCCACGCCCTTGAGGCGCACCTGGGCGTACAGCGCTTCGATCTGGCCATCGCCGCGCAGCAAACCCTGCCAGCTGTCCTGATAGTCATTGAGCAGCGCCAGCAAGTTATCCATGGAATCGTCGACCGGGTCCATAAACGGCGTGCCAAACGGCAAGTCCGCTGGCAACAGCTGGCGACGACGCAAGGCGTCATCCAGCGTGCGCTGCTTGGCTTCCATGTCACCGATCTGGCGACCCACCAGTTGCAGCTTGGCCGACAGTTGCTGGACGCGTTCGGTAAAGGCATCGCTGGAGCGTTTCAGTTCGTCTTGCGCCGCTTCCATCTGCGCCAGGTTTTCCAGCTTCTCGCCTTCCTCGGCGCTCAGGGTTTGCGCACGGCGGAAGTCTTCCAAGGCTTTCTGCGCATCCAGCACCTGTTGGTACAGTGCCTCGGTCTGGGTCTTGCTCGCCGCGCGGTCGGAGGTCACGGCTTGCTGGGTTTTCAGTTGCTTGAGTTCTTTTTCCAGGCGCTCTTTCTGGTCGCGCAGTGCCGCGCGGTCAGCCAGGGCTTGCAACGCCGGCGGCTCGATGTGTGAGATGTCGATGGACAGCCCCGGCACTTCAAAGCGCTCGCCCTTGAAGCCATTGAGGATCAGCTCCAGGGATTTGACCCACTGACCGTCGTCGTCCAGGGCAATGCCATGCTCACCCAATGGCAAGCTGAACAACGAGCTGTTGAACAGGCGCATCAGGCGCTCGACATCCTGCTGGGAGAATTCTTCCCGCAGTTTGGCGTAGCTGTTGTTGTCGGCGTGATCGAGTTGTTGCTTGACCGACTTCAGGCGTTTTTCCAGGTCCCGCAGACGCTCATCCAGGTCCTCGGCGCTGAACTGGCGCGACTGCGCAAGGGCCCCTGCCAGCTCATCGTGAGCATCCTTGGCCGCGAGCAGTTGCTGTTCCAACACCTTGACGTCATCCACCAGGGCAAAGCGATGCTTGAGCACCGACAACTCACCCAGCCAGCGCTGAATACCGCTGATTTCCCGCTCCAGGCGCATCAGTTCCTGGGTGCCGCCGCGCTGGTCGTTCTGCAGCGAATCTTGTTCGTTGCGGTAGTGCTCGGCCTGGATCGTCAGTTCTTCCTTGCGCGCACCGGCGTAGTCCGACCAAGTGCCCAGCAACGAGTCCAGCAGTGGCGACAGGCGGTGCAGCTTGCCACGCAGAATATCGCGGTGCTTCACGCCATTGGCCAAGGCTTCGACGAGAGGGCCGGCAGCTACTAGGGCGTTGTAGTCCTGCTCCATGCGTCTTACATCGCGGAAAGCTTCTTCGCACGCCGCGATGTAATCGACACTGCCAGAGCGCAGGCTGTGTTCGAAGGCATCGAGGAACAGTTGCTTAAGCTTGGCCGCAGTGATTTCACGCATATGCAGCAGGTTGATAAACAACGCGCGGAAGGTCTTCAGGCTCTGCTCGCTGGTAGAGCGCAGCGGGATCAGCGTCAGGTCCAGCGGAATAGAGGTGTGACCACCCACCAGCAAACGGCGCAGCTCATCGGGCTTGAGTTCATAGGCTTTCAAGCCTTCACGCTCAAGGTTGGTGAACAGCTCTTTCTGGCGCAGGCAAGTATCGTTTTTCTGGTAGTGGGCCAGGTCCAGCTTGCCGGCGTAGGCAAAGAACTGGTGACCGAAACCACCCCCCGGGCCGCGACCGACCACGCCGATCACATGTGGGCCGTGTGGTAGCGACACTTCCACCAGGATGTAGCTGGTGTCGGTAGCAAAGTAGAAACGCCGGGATTGCTCCAGGGTGTACTTGCCGAAACTCATGTCCGACATGCGCGCCAGGATCGGGAACTGCAAGGCGTTGATCGAAGCCGATTTACCCAGGTTGTTCGCGCCGTACACCGACAGCGGCTCTTCCAGCGGGAACAAGCCCAGGCTGTAACCGGCGGTATTCAAGAGGGCGAAGCGGCGAATGCCGTAGCGTTCCTTGCTCATGCATCGGTCTCCTGTTCTTCGGCAATGGCGCGGGCCATGGCGTCTTCTTCGCTGTCGTCGGCGAAGTCACTAAGGTCCAGCGGATCATTGGTCTTCAGCAACTTTTCGTCGCTGTCCTCGTCGATCAACACCGGAGCGGGTAACGGCAACACGCTATGCAAGCTGGCCGCCAAATCGCGGTCCTGCTGCACGGACAGGCACACATCGAGGAATCGATGCATCGGCGGCAGGAAGCGGTAGATACCGTTCTCCTCACTCGCGAAACCGAGCTGCGTCATGCGGCGCATGATTTTTTCTTCCAGCTCTTCCTGGGTCTGCACTTCGGCCTGGATAAACAGGTCGCGGTACTTTTCCAGCAACGACGGCAGCTCATCACGGCCCAGGCTGCCACCGTCGAGCACCGCAATCGGGTCGCGACCCTGGTCGGCCAGGTGCTCGACGATGATGAAGGTGAACAGTGCCAGGCGCTGGGCGGTCTTGTTGACCTGCGCGGCGGCGACGGCGGTGTCCGGGACGAAGTAATAGAAACCACGGGTATCGCATACCAGCTCAAAGCCCAGGGCCTTGAACAGCGTGCGGTACTGGTCCTGGAAGTTCGACAGTTGCGCGTACAGCTCCGGGTCGCGGCGGCTGACGTGGTACCCCTTGAACAGCTCGCGAAAGATCGGCGCGAGCTGGGACAGTTCGGATAGATCAAGTTGCATGCTGAGTACTTGCATAAGGGGTGCTCGCAGAATTCTCGGTCGCATCAGGCGTGGCCGGGAGCAGGGCGAATGAGCGCAGGCTGACCTGGTGCTCGTGAGTGTGGTAATCCTGGCGTTCCAGACGTTCGCGCTTGAAGCGTTTCTCCCGCGACAGGCGTGAGAACCAGTACAGCAACTCGTCGGTCGCGCCGTCCGGTTCCTGCTCCAGCAGCCAGGTCATCAGGTCCGGCATAGGCAGGGCATCTTCGCAGCGCTCCAGCATTTCCTTGACCGTGCGCGGTGCGCGAGGGGCTTCTCCCTTGTGGGATTTGTGTGCCTTGGGGAAGCGCGCGGGTTTGGGTTCGAAGTTCGCCAGAGCGTAGACATAAGCCTCGACCTGGCTAGCACTGCCGAGAAAGGTGCTTTGCGGCCGGGTAAACATTGGCATAGCCGCTTGCGGCACCGCGTCCAGGCCCTTGCGGCGAATCGCCGACAAGGCCAGCGCGGCGCCACGGGTTACTGCGTTGTGCCGGCGGGCTTCTTCGCGCAGCGGCAGCAGTAATTCGCGGGCATGACGCAAGGTCAGTTGGGCGCTGGTTTGCATCTCGAGGATGCGCGCGTGGGTGCGCAGCAGCATGTCATCGTCCACCAGGTGGCCGAGGCGCTGCTGCTCAGTGAGCATGCGCAGCAGCACGTTTTCCACCTTGCGCACGCCTTGTTCGAAGGCACCGTCGGCGTTCACCAGTTGGATCATCGGTTCTACGTATTCGTCCCAGGTCGCCAGCACTTCGGCGTAACGCTGGCGCAACGGGATCTGCCGGTCGCTGGTTTTGGCCCGATCAGCTACGGCGGCGAGGGCCTGTTCGTCGTTGGCGAGCTTTTTCAGCACGTCGCGCACGCGCATGTCCAGCAACCGCAGCTGCCGGGCCAGGTCGTGGCCGTCACGGATATCGAAGGCGTCCTGGATATAACCGGCCAGGCGCTCAAGGTGGCGCAGGTAGGCTTCGATTTCCAGGCACAGGCCTAGCCGGTGCTCCTTGCGAAGATAGGCGAGGAAGTCGTGGATCTGCGCGTTGAGCTCGAAACGGTTCGGGCTCTTGGCGACAGGCACCAGGATATCCAGGCGAATCCACACGTCCAGCAGGCTGGTGATGTCCTGGGGCGTGCTGTCCAGTTGTTGGGCGGCCAGTTGTGCGCGCAGTTCGGCGAGGCTCAGGGTGCCTTGGTCGAAGTGTTCGCACAGAGGCTCAAGCAGGGCCCAGTGTTCGGCGAGGGCGCGCAAGACGCGCTTGGGTTCGATCATCGGAATGGCCAGCTGGTTGGCGATTAAAAGCAGCGATTGTACTGCATCCAAGGTGGGATTTATCCACAGCCGGTCAGGGTGCTCCTGGATGGGCTTTAAACGCATCAACGGTGGGCGATCTTCGTCGAAGGGCGGTAGAATCACCGTTCTTTAGTTATCCACAAGTGGCCGACCTTTGCTTATCGAGTCCCGACGTCGCGCTTACTTGACCGCCATGCAGGTGGTCAACTGGCTGCCACGCACCGAATTGCCCTTTGCCGCGCCTTCGCGGCCCGAGCTGTTGCAAGCGCTGGAACCTTACGAGCCTTTCGAGTCGTCTGGCGAGGAGGCGGCTGCGCCTGTAGCGGTGGTCAAACCTGCGGTTGAAGCGATTGTTCGGCCGACAGAGCGGGTCAAGGTCGAAGTACCGCGTCGGTCGCCCGTTGCCAAACCGGTGATTGCAGAGCAGGCAGCCCCCGTGGTCAAGGCTCCGGTGGTGCTACCGCCGCGTTTTTCCCTGCAGTTGCTAAGAGCTGGACGCTGCCTGGTGCTGGTGGAATTGCCCACCGGCGAGCGCTTCCAGACGCGCGATCCGGCGTATCTGCTGCTCAAGGACATGCTACGCGCTGCCGGCCTGCCGGACAGCCCGCAGATCGTCGGCGACCCGGTGCGCTGGCCGCTGCTGGTACGAGGCACTATGGACCAAGGCCCGGAAGCGGCCCGGGACTTTGTCCAAGGCTTTGTCTCGGCCCGCCTGGAAGACGAGCCCTGCGTCTGCCTGTGGCTGATCGGCCTGCCAGCCGTGCGTTTTGCCGGCGAGGCCAATGCCGAGTCCTGGTACCGCGAACTGCAGGTCGAAGGCCTCGGTTCAGTCTGGGCCCTGCCGGGCCTGGAATTATTAATGGAAGAGCCACAGCGTAAGGCTGATGTCTGGCAAGCCATGCGCCGGCTGATGGCGCGCTGGAAAAGTACCGATGAGTGAGGCTTTATCTTTCCGCCCGATGACCGAGGCGGACCTCGATGCTGTGCTGAAGATCGAATACGCAGCCTTCAGCCACCCCTGGACTCGCGGGATTTTTCTCGACGGACTGGGCAAGTACCAGATCTGGCTAATGTTTGAGGGTGAGCAACAGGTGGGGCATGGCGTGGTGCAGCTCATCCTCGATGAAGCGCACCTGCTGAACATCACCGTCAAGCCGGAAAACCAGGGCCGTGGCCTGGGCTTGAGCCTGTTGGAGCATTTGATGTCACGCGCCTACGAGGCCAAGGCGCGCGAGTGCTTCCTGGAAGTACGTGACAGCAACACCGGGGCGTTTCGCCTGTATGAGCGCTATGGCTTTAATGAAATCGGCCGGCGTCGGGATTACTATCCGGCTGTAGGCGGGCGCGAGGATGCAGTCGTCATGGCCTGCACCTTGGTGGACTGAGTATAAAACTCATGTGGAAGCGAGCTTGCTCGCTCCCATAGTTAGAACCGCGTTGCTTCAGCGATTGCCATCCACCGGGTCCCGCTCCGCCATCTCCGCCTCATCCAGACCATTTCCGCCACCAATATCATCCTCATCAACGATGCTCAGGTCCCAATCCGCCGGCTCACCTTCCCCGGCTTCATGGCCATCGCGCGCACCATCTTCACGGATCAGCGTTTCTGGGCTCATATCGTCATCGGTCGCCTCATGATCGGCGGTCGAAGCTCCGGTCATCCCGGCTTCTCGCACCCGCTGCTCGGGCATCAAGTGTTCGCGTTCACCCTGCGGGAGCTCATTGCCAATTTCCGCCGTCGGCTCCTCCTCATCAAAGTCCAGCTCCCGCATCGAGCCCATGCGGTCTTCGTTGTCATCAATCGGCTCCGGTTGAGTGGTGCCGAAAGGACGTCGTGATTCAGTCATGGCTATTCCTCATAATGTGGGGCTTATAGTGTGTGGACAGGCGCGGCCCTTTAAGATTCAAGGTATTTTCCGTTCGACTATCTGCGTCCTGGGCGTGACCCCGATGGGTGGTCGTCTGTCAAAGCTGCGCATGATTCCTGAGGCTGACCTGATGAACGAACTACAAGACCTGATTGATAACAATGAACGCTGGGCGGATGCGATCAAACAGGAAGATCCGGAATTCTTCGCCAAGCTCGCCCGTCAGCAAACCCCAGAATATCTGTGGATTGGCTGTTCGGACGCCCGAGTACCTGCCAACGAGATCGTCGGCATGTTGCCTGGCGACCTGTTTGTACACCGTAACGTGGCCAATGTGGTGCTGCACACCGACCTTAACTGCCTGTCGGTGATTCAGTACGCCGTTGACGTCCTCAAGGTCAAGCACATCCTGGTCACCGGCCACTATGGCTGCGGTGGTGTGCGCGCCTCGATGCAGGATCGCCAGCTCGGTCTGATTGACGGCTGGCTGCGCTCAATCCGCGACCTTTACTACGAAAACCGCGAAGTACTGGGCCAATTGCCTACGGAAGAAGAGCGGGTCGACCGCCTCTGTGAGCTGAACGTGATCCAGCAAGTGGCCAACGTCGGCCACACCAGCATTGTGCAAAACGCCTGGCACCGTGGGCAGAGCCTGTCGATCCACGGCTGCATCTACGGGATCAAGGACGGTCGCTGGAAAAGCCTGAACGCCACCATCAGCGGCTTTGAGCAGTTGCCGCCGCAGTACCGTTTGCGTCCGGTAGGCGCCGTTTAAGGGCTTTTACGTTTGCGCCACTGTTCCATGAACAGCTGGCCTTCAGCGTTCAGCGGCTCCTTTATACCGGTGATCCAGCTCCGGCAGTTGCCGGCGCTGCAACGGCAAGGGAACTGCTGAAACAACACGTCCTCAGTGCTGGCGTCATCCATGGTCAGGAGGGTTCCGGCGGGGATGGCCTGGACCGACCACAGCTCCAGCTCGCTGATGTCGAGAAAAGTGTTCGGGTTGCAGGAGTGTAATAGCAGGCCGCTGAAGCAGGGGTCATACAGGTGGATGCGAGCAGACACCTGTAGCGTATGCAGGCGTCGCTCGCCCAGGGTGTGCCCGGAGATATTGCCCATTTTTTGCGTAAGAAAATGCCTGCTGATTACCTGTCATTAAAGCGCCGGGATGCTCGCTGACGGGGCAGGCGCTGCGCTCTTCAATTGCTTGAGTTGAGCCTTGATCGCTGGCGTGGCGCACTTGGCCTTCGCTTGCTCGGGGGGGAACTCGCGAATCGAGGTATAGAACAATTCGCAGGTCTGCTCCTTGCGGGTCACTTGCCAGGTGTTCATACAACCTTTGAGTTGCACATTAGGATCGCTGGCGGGCTTTTGGCCCATTGCGGCCTGCCAGCAGGCAGCGCTCAAGTCCTGGCCCATGATTTTCAAGCCGGCATCGTCGGCTTTTTGTTCGTCGCCGTCGTAGGTGTCGGGGTTGGCGGCGTACCAGATGTAACTGGGGTGGTTGGCGCCCAATACCGCGACGTTGGCGCCTTCGGCTGGGCTGATCTGCGCGAGGCCCAGTACCGCCACACTCTGTCCGTACTGCTGCTTGATCCAACTGCGCACTGGCGCGCCGAACGCTACCATCGGCAACGAGCCGCTGGCGTTATGGCTGAGTTCCTTGACCATCCGCGTCTGGTACTCGGTGAAGTAACCGTAGACCCCCTCCAAATCCTTGCCTGCCGTGGCGGGGGCGGCAATCGGTGCAATATCGATGATGGTCTGGTACTCCGGCGTCTGGGTCGCCGGAAGGCCGTTGGCGGTCAGCAGCGTGGCCCAACGGTCAGTAGTGGCTGATTCAAGGTAGTCCTGGAAGTGGGTCAGGGAATAGTCCGGCGGGAAGTGCAGCAGTTCGATACTTTTGCGGTTTTCCAGCGCCATGCCCAACGGCAGGAACAGGTACCAGTTGAACTGCCACTTGCCGTCGCTGTTGAGTTTGCTGGCGCCCTGATAGGCCAGGTCTGCCGTGTTGAGCAGTGTGGTCAACGGCTGGCCGTAGCCGTCCGGCACGCCGCTGAAGTGGGCCAACATTTGACTCTGATCGTTTTTTACGCTGACTTTCGCTCGACTGTAACCATCACGCTGAAGGCTCTGGTTAAGGTAATGCTCAACGGTCTGCTCCAGCGTCAGTGGCCGAAAACAGATAACGCTGCAATTATTGGGGTAGGCGAACAGTTGGGTGACCCGTTGCGGGGTGCCCAGCGGCACGATGACGTCAGCCTGTACGACCGCACTCAAGGTTAGTGCGGCCAGGGTGAAGGACAACCTGGTCAGTTTAAACATGCGTGTTTCCTTGTCAGCGAAAGCCCGTCTGCGCGGGGTGAGTGCCCACCCCCACACAGTAGCGGTTGACCAGGATAAACGCGTGGTAAATCTGTTTTCTTGTCGCTATTGGGCAAGAGCGGCTACACCGTAAAGTGCAACGCGTTGCTCAGGTCGCCCATGGGTTTCTGGCCTCGGGCGATCATGAACCTGACCGCACCTGTCGCAATAACAGGCGCGGTTCAACTAAATTAAGGCATCACCGGCGGCAAATACGTCAACGTCGTCCCCAGCGCCCACAACAGAAACAGCACCAGCGGCGTATGCACCAGCAACTGCACAAACGAGAAACCAATCAAATCCCGCGCCTTCAACCCCAGCACACCCAGCAGCGGCAGCATGTAGAACGGGTTGATCAGGTTGGGCAGCGCCTCGGCAGCGTTATAGATCTGTACCGCCCAGCCCAGGTGATATTGCAGGTCGTTGGCCACTTGCATCACATAAGGGGCTTCGATGATCCACTTGCCGCCACCCGACGGAATAAAGAACCCCAGCACCGCCGAGTACACGCCCATCAGCAGGGCGTAAGTGTCGTGGGAAGCTATAGAGGTGAAAAACGTCGAGATATGGTGGGCCAACGTCTGCCCGTCGCCGCCCTTGACCACCGTCATCAGCGCTGCGATGGAGCCATACAACGGGAACTGGATCAGCACCCCGGTGGTGGTTGGCACTGCACGGGCCACCGCGTCGAGGAAACTGCGCGGGCGCCAGTGCAACAATGCCCCCACCATCAGGAACAAAAAATTGTAGGTGTTTAGCCCCGAAATAGCGCTGATCGCCGGCTTGGTGGAGAACTCATGGAACAGCCACCCGGCCGCCAGCAAGGCCAGCAGGATGGTCAGCAATGGGCTGTGCTCCAGCCATTCGCCGGGGCGGGTCGGTGGTTGCGGCTTTGGCAGGTTAAATGCCGGGTCGACCCCGCAGGCCTTGGCGTCACGGGCGGAATTGGGTCCAGGCGCGGTGACGTAAGCGATGACCAGCGACACCACAATCAACGCCAGCAACAGCACGCCCGATTGCCAGAGAAAGATGGTCTCGGTGAAGGGAATCATCCCGGTGATCGACAGAATCGACGGCGGCAGGCTGGCCGGGTTGGCCTGCAACTGCGCTGCCGACGACGAAAGCCCCAGGGCCCATACCGCGCCGAGGCCCAGGTACGCGGCGGCACCAGCGGCGCGGTAGTCCATGCGCAAGTCAGTACGGCGGGCCAGAGCGCGCACCAGCAAACCGCCGAAGACCAGGGACAAGCCCCAGTTGAGCAGCGAGGCGACCATGGAAATCAACGCTACCCAAGCCACGGCGGAGCGGCCGTTTTTGGGAATGCGCGCCAGGCGATCAATCAACTTTACGGCCGGCGGCGAACTGGCGACCACATAACCGCCAATCACCACAAAGGCCATTTGCATGGTGAACGGGATCAGGCTCCAGAAACCATCACCGAAGGCTTTGGCAGCCTCGGTCGGTGCTGCGCCCATGCTCAAGGTCGCTACGGCGACAATGATCACGGCAAGGGCGGCAAACACCCAGGAATCGGGAAACCAGCGTTCGGCAAAGTTTGAACAGCGCAAGGCGAAACGGGCATAGCGGCTATCTTCGATATCAGCGGCCATTAAGCAACTCCAGGTTTTTTATGATTATGGTGGGGCACAGGGCTTGGGCAGGCCCTTGGTTCAGACGTCCACATTAAATCAAACGGTGGAGAGTTGGCTGCCTGTTTCAACCGACTTCGGGCTTGGGGTCCCCTCGCAGTATGAAGTGCCGGGAGAACCCCATTCGGCGACTGACGCCCGCCGGCTCGGACACCAGAGGCAGGCGAAATTGCGAGCGCTCCAGCAGTTCCAGATGCCAGGTGGTGTCACCGATAAAGCGAAAGCTCAAGGTATTGCCTTCACTCAGGCTCAGGTCGCGAAAATTCCCGGTGCTGTAGGCGCCACCCAGGGTTGCAGAGTCGAGCAACCTGCCGTGGTCGTCGAGCAGATGAATATTGAGCCCTTCTTCGAACGGCACGTCGTCCGTCACAAACAGCAGGTAAAAGCTGCGCCAACGCACCGCAGCCTCCAGTACCGCACCGTTGACGGTGGTGCTACACGCAGCTCCCTGCAACAGCACTGCGCAGGTTGGGACAACATTTTCATCGGCATCGGGCTGATGCCGGACGCTGATCTCAGAAGCCAAGCGCATCGCCAATCCCCTTACCAGAACAAGTCCATACCAAAGGCCGCCAATGCTCCGCCGGCAAATGCGCCGATGGTCACACACACCGGCGCGCCAGGGCCGCAGGCCAAACCGGCCAAGGCGCCCGAAGCCATGGCCCCGGCGATTCCCGCTCCGGTGACTGCAACCTCTCGGCCGATAGCCTTGGGCTTGTCTTCGGCGCTCATCACGTTATAGACCGAAATGGCGATCGACAGCACAATCAGGCCGCGCCCGAAGCGCGAAAGATTGCGCATATTGGCGGTCACCCGAGGGTTGGATTTGCCCGCGGACTTGACGATTTCGGCATACACCGCATTCTGCTGCGGCGCCGACAGACGGTTGAACTGAGCATTCGGCCCGTGCAACTGCGTAGTCTTGCGCGCCACCAATTCATTGAGGGTCTTGCCCTCACGCTTCAACTGCTCGGCCATGGCCCGACCTACCGGCGTGCTGCGCCCGCGAATCACTTCCATGATGGTGTTGCGGGTTTCCTGGGCCTGGGACGCGGCCTGGGCCCAGGTCAAACGACCGCTGGCGGCTTGTTGACGCAGGTCATCGGCCATCAGCTTGATTTGCTGGGCATAGGCCTGGCGCGCACTGGCATCAATATTCAAGTGGATGCCGACGTTAGCGACTTCGACCTCCAGGGTCTTGATCGCACTTTCAAAAACAGCTTGTTGACTCTGTTGTGGGTTGGTCATCGGGCGAGGCCTGCATTCATCCATGAGGGGAACCGATTATGCCGCTGGAGCCTGTAGGGCGAAAGCGCGATGGTCGTGAAGTATTAACTGGCGCATAACCGAGTTGCCCGCTCCGTGGTTTGCGTAGACCATGCCCTCACATTTCGTCACATCTTCAATATTCAGAGTTTTGTCATGACTGCCATCTCTTATCCACAGGCGCAGCGTTTCTCCCGCTCCGACTACAAAACCCTGGGCCTGGCTGCCCTGGGCGGCGCCCTGGAAATCTACGATTTTATCATTTTCGTGTTTTTCGCCCTGACCCTGAGTCAACTGTTCTTTCCCCCGGAAATGCCCGAATGGCTGCGCCTGCTGCAAAGCTTCGGCATCTTCGTCACCGGCTACCTGGCGCGGCCCCTGGGAGGAATCCTGATGGCGCACTTCGCCGATCACCTGGGACGCAAGCGAGTGTTCAGCCTGAGCATCCTGATGATGGCGCTGCCGTGCCTGCTGATCGGCATCATGCCCACCTACGCGCAAATCGGCTATTTCGCGCCGTTGATACTGCTGGTGCTGCGGGTGCTTCAAGGTGCCGCGGTGGGCGGTGAAGTACCGAGCGCCTGGGTGTTCGTCGCCGAGCACGCACCGGCCAATCACCGTGGTTATGCCCTGGGATTCCTGCAGGCCGGCCTGACCTTCGGCTACCTGCTCGGCGCACTGACGGCAACATTGCTGGCGCAAGTATTCACCCCGGCCGAGATACTTGACTACGCTTGGCGTTTTCCGTTTCTGTTGGGCGGTGTGTTTGGCGTGATCGGCGTCTGGCTACGGCGCTGGCTTAGCGAAACCCCCGTGTTCCTGGCGATGCAGGCCCGTCGCAAGACGGATACGGAAATGCCCCTGCGCACCGTTTTGCGTGAACACCGCCACGCGCTGCTGCCGGCGATGATCCTCACCTGCGTGCTGACCTCGGCGGTGGTCGTGCTGGTGGTCATCACCCCGACCATGATGCAGAAAACCTTCGGCATGACCCCAAGCCACACCTTCGCCCTGAGCAGTCTGGGCATCGTCTTCCTGAACATTGGCTGCGTCCTTGCCGGCCTGTTGGTGGACCGCATCGGCGCCTGGCGCGCAGTGCTGGTCTACAGCCTGCTGCTGCCGATGGGGATTGCCGTGCTCTACGCCAGTTTGATCGCGGGTGGCGTCTGGCTCGGCGCGGCTTACGCTATCGCCGGCTTGAGTTGCGGCGTGGTAGGCGCGGTGCCGTCGGTGATGGTCAGCCTGTTTCCGGCGCCGATTCGCGTCTCGGGGATCTCCTTCACCTACAACATTGCCTACGCCCTGTGGGGCAGTACTACACCGCTGATGTTGATCGCGTTGATGCCCACTCGTCCGTGGATATGCGTAGGGTATTGCGTGGTGATGGGGGCAGTGGGGGCGGTGAGTGCGGCGCACTTCGGCAAGCGCCACATCTTGGCGGGATGATCGTTACGTCAGAAAGTGCCACGCCCAGGTCACTGAACCAGAGCGTCCGTATGCTGTTTTGGTGCAATCAGCGGCTAGTCACGCGCCTCCAATACATAGCCCACACCGCGTAGGGTGTGGATCAGCTTGTGATCGAACGGGTCATCGATCTTCGCCCTTAGGCGGCGGATCGACACTTCCACCACGTTGGTATCACAATCAAAATTCATGTCCCAGACGAACGAGATGATCTGCGTGCGCGACAGCACCACGCCGGTCTGACGCATCAGCAAGTGCAGCAAGGCGAATTCCTTGGTGGTCAGGTCGATGCGCCGGGTGCCACGAAACGCTCGGTGGCGCCCCTGGTCCAGTTCCAGGTCAGCCACCCGCAGCACGTCCGGTATGGGTGCTTGGGCACTGCGGCGCATCAGGGTGCGCACCCTGGCCAGTAGTTCGGGAAACTCAAAGGGCTTGATCAGGTAGTCGTCGGCGCCCAGTTCCAGGCCTTTGACCTTGTCGGCCAGGCGGCCCTGGGCGGTGAGCATCATGATCCGTGTGTTACTGGTCTGGCGGATGCATTGCAACACCTCCCAACCATCCATATGCGGCAGGTTCACATCCAGGATCACCAGGTCATAGGCATGTTGCCGAGCCAGGTGCAAACCGTCGGCACCGGTGGCCGCACAATCGACGATATAGCCACTTTCACTGAGGCCCTGATGTAAATAATCAGACGTCTTGGGTTCGTCTTCGATAACCAGAATGCGCATGGGCAGAGTTCCTCGGAGCAATAGAGAGGATTAAGTGAGTGGGGCGGATGAGTGCGAAGTTGTATGGGAGTTATGTTGGATAAGTAAGTTTATGTTGCGAGTTTTAATGGCTGTGAGCTTAAAGCAAATGCCCGAGGCAGAGCGGTTGATAACGGATTTGTAATGTCCTGGCCACCCCTCTGATAAGGAGTGGAAGTTACATTGCCCCTGCTTGGATTGATTAGCTATTTCATGGGTGTGGAACTTTCGTTATGCCAACTCGCATTAGAAAATCACTGTGGACAGTGGGCGCCTTGTTCGCTGTTTTGTTATTGGGGACGGCGACGCTTCAAGAAGCCAAGGCCCAAACTTTGACTCTTGACTCGGCCCTGCAAACCGCCTTCGACAACAATCCGGACTTGGCCGCCGCTCAATGGGAAATCGACATTGCCCAGGGTGGTCGGCAACAGGCCGGGTTGATCCCAAACCCGGTGGCATCCTGGGATGCCGAGGACACTCGCCGTAACTCGCGCACCACCACCGTCAAACTGACCCAAACCCTGGAGTTGGGCGGCAAGCGCGGCGCGCGAATCGATGTTGCTTCCCGTGGTCAGGACGCGGCAGCTCTGGAATTGGAGCAGAGACGCAATGGGTTGCGGGCCGAGGTCATCGAAGGATTCTATGGCGCACTCCGCGCCCAGGAGCGTCTGGATCTGGCGCAGCGCTCGCTGACCCTTGCCGAGCGCGGCCTGGTGGTCGCCAATGGCCGGGTCACGGCGGGCAAGTCGTCACCGGTGGAAGCCACCCGCGCCCAGGTGCAACTCTCGGAAATTCGCCTGGAGCGCAGCCGCGCCGAAATGGGCCTCACCGATGCCTATCGCCGCCTGGCCGCCACTACTGGCACGGCCAGCACGGCCTTCCAGTCCGTTGCCTCGTCAGCCCTGACCGCACCGACAATCCCGCCCCCCACGCAATTGCTGGCGCGTCTGGAGCAAACCGCTGAGTTGCGCCTGGCCGAGTTGCAGATCCTGCTGCGTGAGTCGGCCCTGGGCCTGGAAAAAGCCCAGCGCATTCCCGACCTTGACGTCTCGATCGGCAGCCAATACGACGCCGGCGCTCGCGAGCGGGTCAATGTGGTCGGCGTCTCGATGCCGATCCCGCTGTTCAATCGCAACCAGGGCAACGTGCTCGCCGCCAGCCGACGCGCCGATCAAGCCCGCGACTTGCGCAATGCCGCCGAGTTGCGGTTGCGCACTGAAACCCGTCAGGCCCTGGACCTGTGGGCGACCGCCAACAGTGAAGTCCAGTCGTTCAACCAAGTGATCCTTCCAGCCGCCCAGAGCG
The DNA here is from genome assembly GCF_055407105.1 of Pseudomonas sp. C321. Classification (NCBI taxonomy): domain Bacteria; kingdom Pseudomonadati; phylum Pseudomonadota; class Gammaproteobacteria; order Pseudomonadales; family Pseudomonadaceae; genus Pseudomonas; species Pseudomonas sp. C321. The sequence goes on from NZ_JBUZRB010000003.1 coordinate 19,355, forward strand.
CGGTGGACAGCGCCACCCGTGGCTTTGAAATGGGCAAGTTCAACTTCCTTGACGTGCTCGACGCCCAGCGCACCTTGATTGCCGCCCGTACCCAATACCTCGCCTCTGTCGCCCAAGCCACCGAAGCCTGGGTGCGGATCGAGCGGATTTACGGCGACATCGCCCAGATTTGATATTTCAGGAGCATCCCATGAACAAGAAACAAGGCATTGCTTTGGCCGTTGCGGTGGCCGTCGCGCTAGGACTGGTGATGGTGTGGCCTGCCACCAGCGTTGCGGTCAAGGAACCGACTGCAGCCGTTGAAGCACCCGAAGAGGAGGGCAAGCTGGAACTCAATGACCAGCAAATTCAGGCCGCCGGCATTCAACTCGCCCAGGCTCAGCCCCGGCAGATCAGTACCCTGTTGTCGTTACCGGGAGAAGTGCGTTTCGATGAAGACCGCACCTCCCACATCGTCCCTCGTGCTGCGGGCGTGGTGGAGTCAGTCAAGGTCAACCTTGGCCAGTCGGTAAAGAAGGGCGAGTTGCTGGCAGTGATCGCCAGCCAGCAGATTTCCGATCAGCGCAGCGAGCTGGCGGCCAGCGAACGCCGGGTCGAACTGGCCCGCACTACCTTCCAGCGTGAGCGCCAGTTGTGGCAAGACAAGATCTCCGCCGAACAGGATTACCTGCTGGCGCGCCAAGTCTTGCAAGAGGCCGAAATAGCCCTGAACAACGCCCGGCAAAAGATGAATGCCTTGAGCGGCAGCACCGTTTTGGCTGGCGGTAATCGCTATGAATTGCGTGCGCCTTTCGACGGCGTGGTAGTGGAAAAACACCTCGGTGTTGGCGAGGTGGTGAGCGAGACCAGCAATGCCTTCACCCTGTCGGACCTGTCCCAGGTCTGGGTCACCTTCGGCGTATTCCCCAAAGACCTGAACAAGGTCCGGGTCGGCAAGCCGGTGAAGGTCAGCTCCACGGAACTGGACACTGAAGTGATGGGCACGGTGGCTTATGTCGGCAATTTGCTGGGGGAACAGACCCGCACCGCAACGGTTCGGGTGACCGTGCCAAACCCTGATGACACCTGGCGTCCAGGGCTGTTTGTCGCCGTGCAAGTGGCAACCGACACCTACCAGGCCAACGTCACTGTCCCGCAGGAAGCCATCCAGACCGTCGAGGACAAACCCTCGGTGTTCGTACGCACCAGCGATGGTTTCATGACCCACCATATCGAGCTGGGTGTCAGCGAAAACGGCTTTGTCGAAGTCCGCCAGGGCCTCGACGCCGGGGCGCAGGTGGCCACCGTTGGCAGCTTCATCCTCAAGTCCGAGCTGGGTAAGGGCTCGGCCGAGCACGCCCATTGATCCTGCGAGTGATTTCTCATGTTTGAGCGTCTTATCCAATTTGCCATCGAGCAGCGCATCATGGTGATGCTGGCGGTGCTGTTGATGGCCGGTATCGGTATTGCCAACTATCAGAAGCTACCCATCGACGCTGTACCGGACATCACCAACGTCCAGGTGCAGATCAACTCGGCGGCGGCCGGTTTTTCACCGCTGGAAACCGAACAGCGCATCACCTTTCCCATCGAAACCGCCATGGCCGGTTTGCCGGGGTTGCAGCAGACACGCTCGCTGTCCCGCTCCGGCTTGTCCCAGGTGACGGTGATCTTCAAGGACGGCACCGACCTGTTCTTCGCAAGGCAACTGGTCAACGAACGCTTGCAGGTGGCCCGCGAACAATTACCGGATGGCATCGAAACGGCGATGGGGCCGATTTCCTCCGGCCTTGGGGAAATTTTCCTGTGGACCGTGGAGGCACAAGACGGCGCGCGCAAAGAGGACGGCTCAGCCTACACGCCGACGGATCTGCGGGTGATTCAGGATTGGATCATCAAGCCGCAATTGCGCAACGTGCCGGGCGTGGCCGAGATCAACACCATCGGCGGCTTCGCCAAGGAATACCAGATAGCGCCAGACCCCAAGCGCCTGGCGGCCTACAACTTGACCTTGAGCGACCTGGTCACAGCCCTTGAACGCAACAACGCCAACGTCGGGGCCGGTTACATCGAGCGCAGTGGCGAGCAGTTGCTGATTCGCGCGCCGGGGCAAGTGGCGTCCATCGACGACATCGCCAACATCGTCATCAATACCGTCGACGGCACGCCGATTCGCGTGCGCAACGTCGCCCAGGTCGAAATTGGCCGTGAGTTGCGGACCGGCGCCGCGACGGAAAACGGTCGTGAAGTAGTGCTCGGCACCGTATTCATGTTGATCGGTGAAAACAGCCGCACCGTTTCCCAGGCCGTGGCGAAAAAACTTGAAGAGATCAACCGCTCGCTGCCCGACGGCGTGGTCGCAGTCACTGTCTACGACCGCACCAACCTGGTGGAAAAAGCCATCGCCACCGTGAAGAAAAACCTCTTCGAAGGTGCGCTGCTGGTGATCGTGGTTCTGTTCCTGTTCCTGGGCAATATCCGCGCCGCGCTGATCACCGCGATGGTGATTCCCCTGGCCATGTTGTTCACCTTCACCGGGATGTTCACCAACAAGGTCAGCGCCAACCTGATGAGCCTCGGCGCATTGGATTTCGGGATTATTGTCGACGGCGCGGTGGTGATCGTCGAGAACGCTATCCGCCGCTTGGCCCACGCTCAGCAGCGACACGGGCGATTGTTGACCCGCAGCGAGCGCCTGCATGAAGTGTTCGCGGCGGCCAAGGAAGCACGGCGTGCGCTGATCTTCGGGCAACTGATCATCATGGTGGTGTACCTGCCGATCTTCGCCCTGACCGGGGTGGCTGGGAAGATGTTCCATCCCATGGCCTTTACGGTAGTGATCGCACTGTTGGGGGCGATGATTCTCTCGGTGACCTTCGTGCCAGCGGCCATTGCGCTGTTCGTCACCGGCAAGGTCAAGGAAGACGAAAACTGGGTGATGCGCACCGCGCGTCGGGGTTATGCGCCGGTGCTGGATTGGGTGATGGCGCACCGGCCCTTGGCTTTCGGCCTGGCGCTGTTGACCCTTGCGGTGACCGGCGTGGTGGGCAGCCGCATGGGCAGCGAATTTATCCCCAGCCTCAGCGAAGGCGACTTCGCTCAACAGGCCTTGCGCGTGCCGGGCACCAGCCTCACGCAATCGGTGCAAATGCAGCAGCAGCTTGAACGAACGCTGATGGCCCAGGTACCGGAGATCGAGCGAGTGTTTGCCCGCACTGGCACGGCGGAAATTGCTTCTGACCCGATGCCGCCGAATATTTCCGACAGCTACGTGATGCTCAAGCCGAAAAACCTGTGGCCCGATCCGAAGAAGTCCCGCGAAGACCTTATCGCTGATATCCAACGCGCCAGTGCGATTGTGCCGGGCAGCCAGTACGAATTGTCGCAACCGATCCAGCTGCGTTTCAACGAGCTGATTTCCGGGGTACGCAGTGATGTGGCGGTGAAGGTGTTTGGTGACGACATGGCGGTGCTGAACAAGACCGCCGGGGACATCGCCGAGACGTTGCAGAAACTCAACGGCGCCTCGGAAGTGAAGGTGGAACAAACCTCCGGCTTGCCAGTGCTGACCATCAATATCGACCGCGACAAGGCGGCGCGATTTGGCCTGAATGTCGGCGATGTACAGGACACCATTGCCGTCGCTGTGGGTGGGCGCCAGGCCGGCACGCTGTACGAAGGCGACCGCCGTTTTGACATGGTTGTGCGCTTGTCCGACGCCTTGCGCACCGATATCGACGGGTTGTCGCGGCTGTTGATCCCGATTCCTGCGTTGGCCAGTAATGCGCAAGGTCAGTTGGGCTTTATCGCCTTGTCGCAAGTTGCCAACCTGGACCTGGTGCTTGGCCCGAACCAGATCAGCCGCGAGAACGGCAAGCGCCTGGTGATCGTCAGCGCCAACGTGCGTGGGCGTGACATTGGCTCATTTGTTGAGGAGGCCGAAGCCGCCCTCGCCAGTCAGGTAAAAGTCCCGGCCGGTTACTGGACCACCTGGGGCGGCCAGTTCGAACAGCTCAAGGAAGCCTCCGAACGCTTGAAAATCGTGGTGCCGGTGGCGCTGCTGCTGGTGTTCGGGCTGTTGTTCATGATGTTCAACAACCTCAAGGATGGGTTGCTGGTATTCACCGGAATTCCCTTCGCGCTGACCGGTGGGATCATGGCGCTGTGGCTGCGGGATATTCCGCTGTCAATCTCGGCGGGGGTGGGTTTTATTGCGTTGTCGGGGGTGGCGGTGCTCAACGGGCTGGTGATGATCGCCTTCATCCGTAATCTGCGGGAGGAGGGGCGCTCATTGTCGGTGGCGATCAACGAAGGTGCCTTGACCCGATTGCGTCCGGTGTTGATGACGGCGCTGGTAGCCTCGCTGGGCTTTATCCCCATGGCGCTGGCCACCGGCACCGGCGCCGAAGTTCAGCGCCCGCTGGCGACGGTGGTGATCGGCGGGATCATCTCCTCGACCATCCTCACCTTGCTGGTATTGCCAGCGCTGTACCACTGGGCGCACCGGCGTGAAGAGTATGAAGACCTGAACACCCCCTTGATGCCTGGCAAATAACTTGTGGTGATCCGACAAGCCCGCTAGCCACAGGGAAACACCAGCCGAAACAGCGTGGCGCTGCCCGGCAGGCTGCTGACTTCGGCCTGCCCCTGATGCAGGTTCATGATCGAGCGCACGATGGCCAGACCCAGGCCGGTACCGCCTTCGGCCCGGGCGCGGCTGCTGTCGACGCGGTAAAAGCGTTCGAACAGGTGCGGCAAATGTTGCGCTGCAATCCCCGCGCCCGGGTTGCTCACCGACAGCGACACACCTTGGTCGTGGGACTCCACCTGCAGGGAAACGCTGGCGGTCAGCGGGCTGTGGCGGATGGCATTGGACAACAGGTTGGAAATGGCCCGCTGAATCATCAGGCGATCGCCATGAACCCAGGCGTTGCCGGACAGGCTCAGGGTCAACTGCTTGTCTTCGGCACTCAAGGCAAACAGTTCCATGACCCGGCGCGCTTCATCCCCCAGGGACACTACTTCAAACGAGGCGCGTGCCGCAGGATGGCTGACCTGGGCGAGAAACAGCATGTCGCAAACAATCCGCGCCAGCCGCTCCAGCTCCTCGGTGCTGGATTCCAGCACCGACTTGTACTCCTCTGGCGCACGCACACGGGACAACGTCACCTGGGCCTTGCCCATCAGGTTGGTGAGGGGCGCGCGCAGCTCATGGGCCAGGTCATCGGAGAATTGCGATAACTGCTGCACACCGGCGTCCAGGCGATGGAGCATGAAGTTGATGCCCTGGGCCAGTTCGCCCAGCTCCTTGGGCAGGTTGTCCACCGCCAGCCGATGGGTCAGGTCCTGGGTGGTGACCTTGGCGGCGACGCGGCTGAACTGCTGCAGCGGTGCCAATCCCCGTTGCACCAGCCACCAGGCGCCGATGCCGATCAGCATCAACAGCAGCGGCAGGGCGATCACCGTGGAACGCAGGTAGGCGCTGAGCAACGCCAGGTCATCCGAACGATCCAGGGACAAGAGCACCCGCACGCTCTCGCCCGTGTGCAAACGCATCAGGCTGGAGGCGCTGAGAATCTGATTGCCGCGGCTGTCGGTCCAGTTCAGGTAGCCCAGGGTTTGACTGGCGGCAAAGTCGGTCAGCAAGGGTTCCTGTGACTTGGCGCCGACGCTGAGCAGTACGGCGGCGTCGGGGCCGATGATGGTCAGGTAAAAATTATCGTGGCCCATCACCAGGTCCAGCAGCGAATGGGGGCGGTCGCTGATGTCGCGGGTGTTGAGGTCCTGGGCCAGGCTGTGCTGGATTTGCTCCATCTTGTTTTCCAGGCCTTTGCGCGCCAGTTTTTCCTGTTCATGGGTGAGCGCCAGGTACGCCAGGGTCGCCAGCAGTAACACCAGACCCGCGCCCATCAGGCTGACGGTCAGCCCCAGGCGCATCGACAGGCTGCCGGTCCTCATTGGCGCGCCTCCAATACGTAGCCGACACCGCGAATGGTATGGATCAGCTTGACCTCACTCTGGTCATCGACCTTGGCCCGCAGGCGGCTGATGGACACTTCCACTACATTGGTGTCGCAATCGAAGTTCATGTCCCAGACCAGGGAAATGATCTGTGTGCGGGTCAGCACTTCACCACTCTGGCGCATCAGTACCTGCAGCAGCGCGAACTCCTTGGTGGTCAGGTCGATCCGTCGCGTGCCCCGGTAGGCGCGATGGCGGCGCGGGTCGAGTTCAAGGTCCGATACCCGGAATACTTCCGGCAGTACAATCGGCTCGCTACGCCGCAACAGGGAGCGCACGCGGGCCAGCAATTCGGGAAACTCAAAGGGCTTGACCAAGTAATCATCGGCGCCCATGTCCAGGCCTTTGATCTTGTCGGTCAGCCGGCCGCGAGCGGTGAGCATCATGACCCGCAGGGTGTTGTCGCGGCGCAATTGCTCAAGCACTTCCCAGCCATCTTTTTCCGGCAGGTTGACGTCGAGAATGACTAGCTCATAGGCGTGTTGCCCTGCCAGATGAAGACCATCAACACCGGTGGACGCACAGTCGACGACATAACCACTTTCGGTCAGGCCCTGGTGCAGGTAGTCGGCGGTTTTTTGCTCGTCCTCAACCACAAGGATACGCATGAGAATTTACCTTTTACTGATGAACGAATAGGCGGCAGGGGCTACGATTTCATAAAGGTCGTAGTCCAGAATGTAGGGGAAGTTTGAAGTCTGAAGTAGCTATAGGGTCAAGGCGCGTCTCTTTTCTAACCCTTTGTTTTTGTTGGGGGGCGACGATTAGTTGCGAGGTTTGTACGCGCAAAAAAAACGCCCCATGGGGGCGCTAAAAATTCATCTCTTTCCAAAGGAGCTACACAAAAGCTTCAGAGATGAATGTGCTCGGTGTGCGCAGGTCAGATGTCCTCTTGGGAAGGTGTCTCTGCAGACGCGGAAGATTGCTGGGCCACGGCTTGCGAGCCGTGGATCTGCTGCTGTTGCTGACGAAACTCAGTCAGAAACTGTCGGGCCCGGTCGCTGCCGTCATCGGCCAGTGCAGCGGTGGATGTGGCGCTCAGCAAACTGAGCAATAGAAAATAGAGCGGTTTCATTAACTCTCTCCCAATAAGGCCCGTGCCATTAGTTGAAATAAACGCTCGGCTTGGCGATGCAGGCAGTATAAGAAGCTCAACTTAACGAGAAGGTGAGGGCGATATTACAGTTCTGAAAGCATTCAATTTGTGAAGAAGTGCTAGTGAACGGCAAGTGAATGTAAGTACTTGCCGTTTCTGTTGTTTAGAGGATGGCCAACGGGTATTCAATAATCAGCCGAAATTCCTCCAGGTCCGATTCAAAGGCACTTGAGCGAACTGTCGCCTGGCGAAGCCGCAGCGACAGATCTTTCAAATTTCCGCCTTGCACCACGTACTTGGCCTCGATATCGCGCTCCCAGCGGCGTTGGTTGGTGAGTGGGTCACCCGCGCCATCGCGGCGCATGTACACCGCGTTGGCGTTGCTGTAGTCAGCGCCGGTGCCTTTGCCGTAGCGGGTCATGAACGACAGGCCGGGAATGCCGAAGGTCTGCATGTCCAGGTCGTAGCGCACCATCCATGAGCGTTCCTTGGGTGAGTTGAAGTCGCTGTACTGGATCGAGTTGTCGAGGAAGATCGAGTCCGACTGGCGCAAGTAATCGAAGTCGTCATCGCCGTTGTTGCGCTGGTGCGACAGGGCCAGGCGATGCGCGCCAACCTTCACGCCGAGCCGGGCGCTCCAGATGTTGTTATCGAACTCGCCCAACAGCTTTTTGCCCTCGTCCACCGCCTTGTAGTAATTAAAACCACCAAACACCGACACCTCGTCGGTCAGTGGGTAGCTGGCGGCGGTGCCGAAGTAATACTGATCCCAGGCATCTTTCAGGCGGCTGCTGTAAAGGCTCAGGCTCACATGCTTGTTCAGCTGATAATCGCCGCCGAAATAACCGACCCAGGGCGAATCCACATTGCCTGCATAAAACGTCGCGAAGCCGTCGCGCATACCGCTGGCGGCGGGTTGGCTCATGGCATGCAGGCGCCCGCCTTGCAGGTTCAAGCCTTCCAGACTGGTGTTTTCCAGGGTGACGCCGCGAAAGCTTTCCGGCAACAAACGCGAGTCACCGTAGTGCACCACTGGCGTTTGCGGGAACACATCACCGACCTTGATCACGGTATCCAGCAGGCGCATTTTCGCCGCGCCGCCGAGTTTGCTGTAGCCATCTTCGGGGCGGTTGTCGCTGTCCACCGGCAGCACGCCGAACGACCCCTTGCCACCGCTGCGCCCGGTGCCCGAGTCCAGTTTCAAGCCGTACATCGCAAAGGCATCCAGGCCAAAACCTACGCTGCCCTGAGTGAATCCCGACTCGAACTTGCCGATCAGCCCTTGCGCCCAGGCCTCTGAATAGCCATTGCCGGTGGGGCTGGACTGGCCTTTGCGGTCATCACGATTGAAGTAAAAGTTGCGAGCCAGCACGTTCAAGGTACTGCCATCGATAAAACCTTCGGGTTTATCTTCCACGGCCACGCTCGCCAGCGGCGTACATCCGGCCAATGCGGCGATTATTGTAAGGGTACGTTTGCGGTTAGTGCACATGTAGCGCTCCTCGGTATTGGCAGCTATTAGCTTTTTGGGTCGCCAGGGGCGTTCTTGTTGGAGTTGTTCTCTGATAAAGAGAGCCAGGCTCATAGTTGCAAACACAAGATAACGAAGAGGTGGCGTGAGGATTACAATTCTGCCAGTTCAGCGGGATATAACGGATATGTAATCTTTCGGTGAATAATCTGACAGGGTGCATTAGTTACCCTTGGCTCTGAACTTTCAACTATCTGAAATCAGACGAGGACACTGTCATGAACCGTTTAACACTCGCCATGGGCGTATTGGCTTTATCGCTGTCGATGGGCGCAATGGCCGAAGGCGGTGGTGATCGCACCTTTGGTCAACTGATGGAACAGAACCAGAAAGCCATGGCTGTGTATGCCGCCAGCAAGGGCAAGCCGGCGCCCCAGGTGCAGGCCTATCGGTATGGCATGAAGCTGGACATCGCCAGGGTGGTTAGCGTCACGCCACCGATTCGCGCTTGCAAGACCGTGCCCTCGCGCATGACTTATGAGGACTCCAACGGCACCCTCAACACTCTTGAATATCAGGTGATGGGTTTGTGCCGTAACAACGGTAGCTGACCTGAGTGCTTGTCGTAGTGTTGGATTGTGCGTGGATTTCAAAGTGCAGCATGTCGAACCACTGCCCATGGAACAGAAAACTTTTGCGTGAGTGGCCGTACTGAGTGAAGCCGCTGCGTTCCAGCACCCGCAGGGAACCTGGGTTTTCCGGGCGCACCGTGGCTTCGATGCGTAGCAGGGCGTGCTCCTCAAAGGCTTTTTTCAAGCCTAGCCCCACGGCTTGCCGGGCGAGGCCGCGCCCGGTGTGGTCGGCGCCCATGCGGTAACCCAGGGACGCCGAATGGAAGTACCGGCGCCGGACCTGGGTAAAGTTGATCCGTCCCACCAGAACCCCGTTCTCGCGCACCAGATACTGATAGGCACGGTCTTCATTGGCTTCCAGCAGGGCAGTCTCGATTGCCCGGGTTACGCCGTCGACGCTGTAGTAAGTGTCGGGTCTGGCGTTGACCCAGCTTTCGAAGTACGCCCGATTCCCCAGCTCGAAGGCCAGCACTTCGTTCACGTCATCCCACTGCGGGGGCGTCAATGTCAGGTTCATCCTTGTAAAGCCTCGCGGTCGCTGTAACGAACGTTATCTTCATCTCACAACCCAGCGTGTGGATTCAAGTTTCAGGTGGCTGGGCATGAAGCTTTAAACCTACCATCGCGCGCGGCCTCAGCGCCCGAGCATCTTCACCCAGCGCGACGGCGGCAACCCGAAGGTGCTGCGAAATTGCCGGGTCATATGGCTTTGGTCGGTGAAACCTGCGGTCAGCGCGGCGTCGACCATCGACTGGCCCTGCACGAGCAGGCTGCGCACCAGGTCCAGGCGGCGCATGGTCAGGTAGCGATAGGGACTGGTGCCGAACAGCAGGCGAAAATCGCGCGACAATGCCCAGCGATCCCGGCCGCTGTGTTCGGCCATTTCATCCAAAGTGATGGTGCGGCCCAGGGCGCTGTGGATAAATTCCCGGGCACGTTCGGCGGCGCAGTAATCGAAGGTCTTGCGACGGGTGCTGATGCCCGATGCGTTATTCAGGGCATGGGCCAGGTCGAACAGTGCGTCCTGTTCCTGCAACGGATCAATCGGGCAATCCAGGTTTTGCAGCAGCACTTCGCTGGCCCGGTACAACCACGGGTCGCTGGACAGGCCATTGTGGATAAACGGCAACGGCTTGCCGCCGAGGATCTGCTGGATCAGCGCCGGCTGGACATAGATCATCCGGTACTTGAAACCTTGCGCGCTGCCGGCATAACCGTCGTGGACTTCATCGGGGTGCAAGACCATGGTCCCGCCCGGCAGGCTGTGACTCTGGGCCCCGCGATAGTGAAAGCTCTGTACGCCAAACAGGGTGCGGCCGATGGCGTAGGTGTCGTGGCGATGGGGGTCGTAGCCAAACCCGGCAAAATACGCCTCGATGCGCTCCAGCCCACTGGCGTGGGGGGCGCGGTGCAGCCAGTCGATGTTGGATTGGGCCATGGCAGAGTGACTTGTCACACAGGAATGTAAACACGTTAACCCAGTGTGAATCAGCTGTCTGCTGGGGTCTTGAACGATCGTGCACGCAGTGGGCAGCGGGTCTCTGATCCGTGTTCGTGCACCGACCTGGCGCAACCCTTACTACTCGCTGAGATCAGCGCGTGGGAAAAAGTGCCACAGCCCCTTTAAGTTGATGCAAGCCTGGTGTTAAGTAGCGTGACTTTTCAGAACACGTTCAACGCGAGGCCAGTCATGAGCAAGTTGCGGGTAGGTATTATTTTTGGTGGGCGTTCGGCCGAGCACGAGGTGTCGTTGCAGTCGGCACGTAACATCGTCGATGCCCTGGACCGTTCGCGTTTCGAGCCGGTGCTGATTGGCATCGACAAGGCCGGCCACTGGCACCTCAATGACACCTCCGATTTTCTGATCAACCAGGAAAACCCTGCGTTGATCGCCCTCAACCAGTCCAACCGCGAGTTGGCCGTGGTGCCAGGCAAGGCCAGCCAGCAATTGGTGGAAACCTCCAGCCAGGCCTTGCTGGAACACGTCGACGTAATCTTCCCCATCGTCCACGGCACCCTTGGCGAAGATGGTTGCCTGCAAGGCCTGCTGCGCATGGCGGACTTGCCGTTTGTCGGCTCTGACGTATTGGGTTCGGCGGTGTGCATGGACAAGGACATCAGCAAGCGCCTGCTGCGCGATGCCGGGATTGCGGTGACGCCGTTTATCACTCTCAACCGTGGCAACGCCGCCCGTACCTCGTTCCAGCAGGCGCAGCACAAACTCGGTTTGCCGATGTTCGTCAAACCGGCGAACCAGGGCTCTTCGGTGGGCGTGAGCAAAGTCGGCAACGAAGCCGAGTACCACGCCGGCGTTGAACTGGCCCTGGGGTTTGATGAAAAAGTGCTGGTGGAATCGGCGGTCAAAGGCCGGGAAATCGAATGTGCCGTGCTGGGCAATGACAACCCCATCGCCAGCGGCTGCGGCGAGATTGTGGTGCGTGACGGGTTCTATTCCTACGACAGCAAATACATCGACGACCAGGCCGCCCAAGTGGTGGTGCCAGCGGCTATCAGCGTTGAGGTCAGCGAGCGTATTCGTGCCCTGGCCATCGAAGCGTTTGAAACCCTGGGTTGCGCCGGACTGGCGCGGGTCGACGTATTCCTCACGGACGACGGTGAGGTGCTGATCAACGAAATCAACTCACTGCCCGGCTTCACCCGCATCAGCATGTACCCCAAGCTGTGGCAGGCCGCTGGCATGAGCTATAGCGAACTGGTCAGCCGCTTGATCGAGCTGGCGCTGGAGCGGCATGCAGGGCGCAAGGGCTTGAAGATCAGTCGTTAACGCTGTTGCCAAGTAACGTCATCAGGCGTTACTGAGGACCTCGCGGAATACGTCCGGCCTGATGGCTGCAATGTGCAGCAACGAACGCGCTGCGCCGGACGGTGAGCGGCGACCTTGTTCCCACTCTTGAAGAGTGCGTACGGAAACACCCAGCAGTTCGGCGAATTGGGGTTGCGACAGCCCCGTCTTGCTACGCGCCTCAGCAGCTTGAGTGACTTCAACGTGATGAACCTGACCATGACGTCCTGCCTTGACGTCAACAATGGCAGCCAGTAGCTCCTCGCCGATATTACGCTTGGCGTCACGTTCCTTCAGTTGTTTCTCAGTGAGCGGCATAGTTCATTTCCTTCGCGATTTTGTACAGGATGTGCGCTGGAATATTTTCAGTGGCACCTTTGCCATAGATCAGTAAGACAACCAGCGCGCCACAAGCTAACTGTGTTGTGTAGATGATTCGTACTGAGCCGCTCTTGCCTCGGCCCTCCAGGCTCCAGCGCACTTTTCGACAACCACCCAAGCCCGGAACAACTGTCCCGGCATCAGGATGGCTGGCCAGAAAACCCATGAAAATACCCCGTTCCTCCTCGGTCCAGTAATCGGGCCAGAGTTTGCTGAATAGCGCAGATTCAATGATCGTTAACACGCAAATGCTACGTCCTTGACGTAGCCTCTAACAAGAAGTGACGGGCCAGAAAATGTCAGGAGAAGAGCGGGCGCTCAAGTGGCTTTTCATCGCAAAAAATGACAGGGCATGCTGTATAGAGAAGGCCGCGATCTACGGGATCAATCGCAGCCCCAAAATTTTTAATCCCCCAGCGCCTCCCCCTCACGCCGCGGATCTGCTCCACCACTCCACGACACCTTGCCCTGGGCATCCAGCACCCGAACGATGGCCTGGGTGCCGCTGGTCATGTCGATTTCGCTGAGGGCGTGGCCCTTGTCCTTGAGCGCCTGTTTCAACTGCGGGCTGAACAGTCCTTGCTCTAGCTCGGTCGCGCCGTTGCGGCTGCCAAAGTTGGGCAGGCTGATGGCGGCTTGCGGGTCCAGGTTCCAGTCGAGCATGGCTACCAGGGATTTGCTGACGTATTCGATAATCTGCGAACCGCCTGGGGAGCCGACGGTAGCCAGCAGTTCGCCGCTTTGGCGGTCGAATACCAGGGTCGGTGCCATGGAGGAGCGTGGGCGCTTGCCCGGCTCGATTCGGTTGGCGACCGGCTTGCCGTTTTCCTCGGGAATAAAGGAAAAGTCCGTCATCTGGTTGTTGAGCAAAAAGCCCTGAACCATGACGTGGGAGCCAAAGGCCGCCTCGACGGTGGTGGTCATCGACACGGCGCCGCCTTGATCGTCCACGGCCACTACCTGGGACGTGGAGATGCGCAGCGGCGAGCGATCCGGCGCGTATGCCACCTCAACTCCAGCAGGCTTGCCGGGTTGGGCAATCCCCATGCTGCGATCACTGATCAAGGCGGCGCGGCTGGCCAGATAGTCGGGGGCCACAAGCCCGGCGGTCGGTACCGGAACGAAGTCGTTGTCGGCTACGTACAGGGCGCGGTCGGCATAGGCCAGGCGATCGGCCTCGGCGATCAGGTGGACGGCTTCCGGGACCGGCTCCAGGCCTGCCACTGTTGCCGTCTTCACCGGTTTCAAGGGGGCCAGCGCCAAACGTGGATCGCGGGCTTCCAATGCCTGCAAGGTGCCAAGGATTTGCGCAATGGCAATCCCGCCCGAAGACGGTGGTGGCATGCCGCAGACTTGCCAGCGTTTGTAGTCGGTGCACAACGGCGCGCGCTCCTTGGCGCTGTAGCCTTTGAGATCGTCCAGCGACAGGCTGCCGGCGTTGCTATTACCCTGGACCTTGCGGGTGATTTCTTCGGCAATTGGGCCGTGGTAAAGAGCGTCCGGTCCTTCCTTGGCAATGCGTTTGAAGACGTTGGCCAAGGCTGGGTTTTTCAGCAGCGTGCCAGTGGCTTTTGGCGTGCCATCGGTGTTGAGGAAGTAGGCGGCCATGTCCGGTGATTGGTTGATGTACCGGTCGGCGGCAATCAGGCTGTGCAGGCGCGGGGAAATCGGGAAGCCTTTTTCGGACAAGTTAATGGCCGGCTCAAACAACGTGGCCCACGGCAGGCGACCGGTCCTTTTGTGCGCCATCTCCAGCGCGCGCAACACACCGGGTGTGGCGACTGAACGGCCACCAATCTGCGCCTGAGGAAACGCCATCGGCGTACCGTCGGCCTTCAGGAACAAGCGCTCGGTGGTGCCGGCCGGCGCAGTTTCGCGACCGTCGTAGGCGCGTACCTGTTTACCGTCCCACAGCATGATAAAAGCGCCGCCGCCGATCCCGGAGGATTGCGGTTCCACCAGGGTGAGCACCGCTTGCATGGCAATTGCCGCATCAATGGCCGAGCCACCCTTGCGCAGGATTTCCCGCCCGGCTTCGGCTGCCAACGGGTTAGCCGCTGCAGCCATATGGCGCTCGGCGTGACGCACGCTCATATCGGTGCGATAGCCCGAACCCAACTCGGGGGCAGGCGGCAACTCAGGCGTGGTGGCACTGTGGCAAGCGGCGAGGGTGAGAGCGGCGGCTATCAACGAGAGGGTGGTAAGCCGGCGATGATGAAAAATCGAAAACACGCGATGAACTCCGTTCATTTTGAGAATGATCTGTTGTCCCTGGGGTAACGCTCTACAGGTAAATCGTGCCTTGCATATACAGCACGGCCTTGCCGGAAATAATCACCCGCTGGCCCTGCAATTCGCAGCTCAACTGGCCGCGGCGCTTGCCGCCCTGCTCAGCGTGCAGCCGCGTCTTGCCCAGGCGCTCGGCCCAGAACGGCGCCAACGATGTGTGCGCGGAACCGGTGACTGGGTCTTCATTGACGCCGACATTGGGCCCGAACCAGCGGGAAATGAAATCAAAGCGTGTGCTCTTGGCCGTCACCGCGATGCCGCGTTTTGGCAGCCCCTTGAGCCGCGCGAAATCCGGGGTGAGGGCGGCGACCAGCGCCTCGTCTTCCACCAGCACGATGTAGTCATCGGTGGCGTACACCTCGGCGCTCTCAATCCCCAGGGCGCTCAACATTCCGGTGGGCGGTTCGCAGGCAGCCGGAGTCTTGGCCGGAAAATCCATCGCCAGCTCATCGCCAATGCGGGTCACTCGAAGCTCACCGCTGCGAGTGGCAAACCGCAGGACCTCTGGCGCACCCGCCAACGCATGAATCAACACCCAGGCGGTAGCCAGCGTGGCGTGGCCGCACAGGTCCACTTCCACCTCCGGGGTAAACCAGCGCAGCTCATACACCTCGCCCCGAGGCACGAAAAAGGCGGTTTCGGACAGGTTGTTCTCAGCGGCGATGTCCTGCAGTTGGTTGTCGGGCAGCCATTCGGTAAGCGGGCAGACTGCAGCCGGGTTGCCACCAAAAGGGTGGTCGCTAAAGGCGTCGACTTGGTAGATGTCCAGTTTCACCGGGGCGCTCCGTCTGTTTGGGGAGGTCGGACACTAGCAGTGGGGGAGGGCGAGCGTCAAAATCCGAGAGGTAGTTGTTCGGTGCAACTTAAATTCATATAGTTGCCTTGCACAACTAAATGCCCTGTTCAGATGAGGTGGCCCCTGTGAATGCTTTCCAACCGGATCTCATTGATCAAATCCGTTCGGCATCCCGACTCATGGTTCGAGAGCTGGGTTTCATGCAGCCCAGGTTGGCAGAGACTCACTACCCACCTTCATCGGTGCATACGATTGTAGAGATTGGCGAGCGTGGATCACTGACCGCGGGTGCGCTGGTAGCACTGCTGGGATTGGAAAAGTCTTCAGTGAGCCGGATGGTGCGCAAGCTGATCGAGGCGGGCGAAATCGAAGAGTTTGCCAACGCTGGCGATGCGCGCTCGAAACTGCTGCGCCTCACAGCCCAAGGTACGAAAACCCTGCGGGAGATTGAGACGTTTGCCCGGCGTCAGGTGGGTGATGCGCTGGGGCTTTTGTCCAGTGAACAACAGCAAGCCGTGAGTCAGGGCATCGAACACTATGCGCACGCTTTGCGGGTGCATCGATTGGGTGCCGAGCCGTCTGCACAACAGCGTTTCAGTATCGTTCGAGGCTACCGGCCAGGCGTGATCGGGCGGATTACGCAAATGCATGCCGATTACTATTCCAGGCACGCCGAATTCGGCCAGCCCTTTGAAAGCCTGGTGGCATCGGACATGGCGCAGTTGATGGGGCGCTTGTCCAACCCTCGCAACGAGGTGTGGAGCGTATTGGACGCTGAGCGGATTGTCGGCTCGATTGCCATCGACGCTGAGGGCGAAAAGGGCGAGGCGATACTGCGCTGCTTTATTCTTGACCCATCGGCTCAAGGCCAGGGATTGGGTAAACGCTTGTTGAACGAGGCACTTACCTTTTGCGATGAGCAGCGGTTCCCCGTCGTGCGGCTTTGGACGTTCAAGGGGCTTGATGTCGCGCGCAAGCTCTATGAAGACGCTGGCTTTATTCTGGAATCGGAACAGGAAGGGCAGCAGTGGGGCGCGCTGGTGATTGAGCAGTGTTTTGTAAGGCTGCGGTAATGCAGGGGTAGGGCTTTTCTCCATGCATAAAAAAACGGCCTACCTTTCGGTAAGCCGTTTTTAGTACTTGGTGGTACACAGACATTTGAACTGGGTATGTAACTCTTTCAATGTTGGGTGGCGGAGCCGTGGGAGCGATTCAGCTTTATTGTGATCCGCCCAGAGCCTGTCCAGAATCCGTCTGGGGTCTGTCTTGGGTGTGAGACGGCAAAGCCCGGCTCTTTGACGGCCACCGCATGAAGTAAGCCTCAGACGCCCACCCGGCACCGGTTTCGTCTCATGCCTGTCTTACATTCCGACGAAGGGTGGACAACGTACCTAAAGCAGAACAAAGAGCCGTCGATAGACCTTTGTGGTTTATCACCTAGGTAAACGCAATCTGCAGCTCTGGAGTATTAAATGTTTGGTTGGATCAGCAATATCCGTGTCAGCGCCAAACTCGGGCTTGGATTCGGCTTGGTATTAGGACTGACTTTTCTCCTTGCGCTAACTGGCTGGACAGCAATCAATGTTCTTGCTGAGCGCGGCGTCAAAGTACAGGGCATCGCTCGTGTCAGCGAGATGACCAAGGACCTGCGAATTCATCGCTTGCAGATGGAGCTCAACCCTAAGGGGGACAGTGCCCGGATGATCCTCCAGACGCTCGACGAACTGGCTGGGTATTTGAATACTGCTCGTGTCCAACTGACCGTGCCCAGCGATGCGGCGCTGATTGACCAGCAGATAGCCGCGGTCAAGGTGTATCGCGATGCCCAGGGCGCCTTAAGCCAGGCGGGAGCCGATCTGGCTCCGGTGTTCGCCCGAATAGGTGTGCAAGGCGATATCCTGCTCAATACCACCCAGCAGTTGATAGCGTCGCAATCCGCCAAGCGCGATGCCGATTCGTCTTTTGCTAAAACCTTGCTTGCTAGCATCGCTGCGCTGGCGTTGCTGCTCGGTGCCGTCGCGGCCTGGATCATTACCCGGCAAATTGTTACACCGTTGCAGCATGTCCTAAAGGACGTCGATCGTATTGCCTCCGGCGATTTGAGTCAGGATATGGAGGTCAATCGCCGCGATGAGGTAGGGCAATTGCAGAGAGGCCTGCAACAGATGACCACCAGCCTGCGCGAACTGATTGGCGGTATTGGCGCTAGTGTCATCCAGATTTCTAGCGCTGCCGAAGAGTTGTCAGCCGTCACCGAGCAGACCAGTGCTGGTGTGAACAGCCAAAGAGTCGAAACCGATCAAGTTGCTACTGCCATGAACCAAATGACCTCCACCGTGCAAGAGGTAGTGCGTAATGCTGAAGAAGCCTCTGACGCCGCGGCCGCCGCAGATCAGCAGGCTCGCGAAGGTGACAAAGTTGTTGGCGAGGCCGTGGCTCAAATCGAACGTCTAGCTATCGAAGTCGGCAACTCCACCGTAGCTATGAGTAATCTCAGAGAGGAAAGCAGCAAAATCGGCGGCGTGCTCGATGTTATTAAGGCGGTCGCCCAACAAACCAACCTACTCGCTCTCAATGCCGCCATTGAGGCCGCGCGAGCTGGTGAAGCTGGAAGAGGTTTTGCGGTAGTTGCCGATGAAGTTCGTAGCTTGGCGCAGCGTACCCAGCAATCCACCGAAGAAATTGAAAAGCTGATCTCCAGCTTGCAAAACGGCACTCAAGAGGTGTCCGCCGTTATGGAGAACAGTCGTATATTGACTGATAGCAGTGTTGAATTAACTCGTCGTGCAGGAACATCTCTGGAAAATATCACCCGCACGGTGTCTACAATCCAGTTGATGAATCAGCAGATTGCCTCAGCCGCTGAACAGCAGAGCGCAGTGGCTGAAGAGATCAACCGTAGCGTGCTGAGCGTGCGTGATATCTCTGAACAAACCGCTGGCGCTAGTAATGAGACAGCCGCCTCAAGTATCGAGTTGGCACGCTTAGGCCAGGAGCTTGACGTTTTGGTTAAGCGCTTTCGATTATAGGGCTGATCTAAAGCGCAGCCCAATCAGTTAGCCGGTAGACGGATAGATTGAAGCTGACGTTTGCCGAACACCTGGAAGACGTGACGCTCCAGGGCGCCGATGATTCGCTTCGCGGTGCCCGCATCCCAGTTGGTGAGGCGTGAGGCGTGCCACTCTCGTGCCAGTGGCTCGAATGTCTCGCCGGCGATATCCCTTTCCGCTTCCGTCCAGCTCGCGATACTCCTTGGCATCAGGCTCCAGGCCGGCCAATGCGGTATCGGAAAGGGGGTGGCGTTTTATCTCGGATCGCTTCATTTGGGCTTGTATCCCCTCGGTTCAATTATTTATCGAGGATGCACAGGGGGATACACGGCGGGAGGGTATAGGGGGAGGCCGCGCGAGATAGCCAGAAACAAGAAAGCCCGCACGAGGCGGGCTTCTTGAGGTGATTCATAGACTGCTGTAGACATCTATGGATCGGTACTTGGTGGCTACACAGGGACTTGAACCCCGGACCCCAGCATTATGAATGCTATGCTCTAACCAACTGAGCTATGTAGCCAAGTGGCGCGCATTATTCGCGGAGAACGGGAATGCGTCAAGCCTTTTTGTTGAAATTTTATCTACGCTATCAACTGTTTATCGAAAATCGCCGGGTAAGGTGACGAGTGGCGGGGCCTTGGTCGTTCCTGTGCCAGCGCGCAAGGGCAGGCAATCCGAAGACAAGCCAGCGAACCCACACGGCATAAAGCCGAAAGTTTCTCTAGGAAACGTCCCGCAAAATACAGCGATTTTCCGTGCTGGCTTTTTACAAGCCGTGGCGGCAGTACTAACTCATCAACTCGTTAGCACCCTAAGGGGATGGCAATCCGGCAGCGAAAAGTGGCACATTGTCGCACCTGCACCTGTGCATCCATCTGTTGTACGGAAACCTTCTTCATGGCTCTGAGCAATTCCCAGCCTACAGTGGCTACGGCGCCTGCCGCCGGGCAATCCAGCCCATTGGTCATGCCTGTCATCGGCGCGGTGGCGCTGGCGCATTTGATCAATGACTTGATCCAGGCGGTGTTGCCGTCGATCTATCCAATGCTTAAGGCCAGTTATGGCCTGACGTTCACCCAGGTCGGGCTGATTACCCTGACGTTCCAGCTCACCGCGTCGCTGTTGCAGCCGTGGGTGGGGTATTACACCGATCGCCATCCCAAGCCGTTCCTGTTGCCATGCGGAATGGTGTGCACCTTGATCGGGATTCTGATGATGTCCCAGGTCGGCAGTTTCCCGATGATCCTCGTTGCCGCGGCGATGATCGGTGTTGGCTCCTCTACGTTTCACCCGGAAGCTTCCCGTGTGGCGCGCCTGGCTTCGGGCGGGCGCTATGGCCTGGCGCAGTCGACGTTCCAGGTCGGTGGTAATGCCGGTTCCGCCTTTGGCCCGTTGCTGGCGGCGGCGATCATCATTCCGTTCGGCCAGGGCAATGTGGCCTGGTTTGGCTTGTTCGCGGTATTTGCGCTGGGTGTGCTGTATGCCATCAGTCGCTGGTACCGCAACCATTTGAACCTGTTCAAGCTTAAGCAAGGCCAGGCGGCGACCCACGGCTTGTCCAGGGGGCGCGTACTGAGCGCACTGGTGGTGTTGGGGCTGCTGGTGTTTTCCAAGTACTTCTACATGTCCAGTATCACCAGCTACTTCACCTTCTACCTGATCGAGAAGTTCGACTTGTCGGTGGCCAGTTCCCAGTTGCACCTGTTCCTGTTTCTCGGTGCGGTGGCGGCGGGGACGTTTTTCGGCGGGCCGATTGGCGACAAGATCGGCCGCAAGGCGGTGATCTGGTTCTCGATCCTGGGCGTTGCGCCATTCACCTTGCTATTGCCCCATGTCGACCTGTTCTGGACCAGCGTGCTCAGTGTGGTGATCGGCTTTATTCTGGCGTCGGCGTTCTCGGCGATTGTGGTTTACGCACAGGAGCTGGTGCCGGGGAACGTGGGGATGATCGCCGGAGTGTTCTTCGGTTTGATGTTCGGTTTTGGCGGGATTGGTGCGGCGCTGCTGGGGCACCTGGCTGACATTCACGGCATTGAGTACGTGTACACGTTGTGCTCGTTCTTGCCATTGTTGGGGGTGTTGGCGATTCTATTGCCGCGCGCGAAACAGGCGTGATACCTGAGTCTTGACCCAGGGGGGTATCGCTCCGTCCCTGGGCGATACCTCTCCTATCGGGAAGCGTGGGACTGTGTCACCCGTTTGAGCTGTTCGCGCGCGCGGGATAGCCGGGAGCGTACGGTGCCGATTGGAATCGCCAGCACATCGGCGGTGTCCTGGTAGCTGCCGTCGGTTTCGAGTGAGGCATACAGAGTGTTGCGCATTTCTACCGGCAGACCTTTGATGGCGCTGAGGGTCTTTTCCAGCCGGCGGTTGATTTCGAATTGCCACCCCAGATCCTGCCCTTCGTCCTGGCTGTGCCAGAGCGACTCATCAAATTCGCAATGCACAGGCTTGGCGTACAGACGGCGAAAGTGGTTGCGGATCAGATTTTGTGCAATGCCACACATCCAGGTGCTCAGGGCGGCCTGGCCGCTGAAACGCTCTTTGTTGCGCCAGGCTTCAAGGTAGGTCAACTGCAAGATGTCATCGGCATCTTCGGGGTTCAGGACGCGCTTGTGGATAAAACTGCGCAGCTTTTTCTGATGCTCGCCCGGTAGGTCGAGCATGGCTTGAGGTGAGACAGGAGAAGTAGGTTCTACATCGGAAGAGTTATCCATTATTTTTTCCTTAGGGTAATCGCTATCGAAATGGTTTCGATGGGGACTCCCTAAGCACCGCCTGTGCCAATCGCATTAATTGTCTAATGCATTGATATAATTAGTTATTTTTTTTGTTTTTTAGACGTGGAATGTCAAAGCTTGCACAGGGCTGATTAAAGCCGTGCCAGTTATTACACGTGCAAGAAAATGTGCCAGGGGTTGGAACTGTTCAGGAGTGGCTCGCCACACAGGAGCACGAAACCTAACTCCCGGCGCCTTTATGAAAGTTGATACATCCCACAGCGATGCGCAAAAGCTTCAGCAGCTCAACCCTGCTATTGCAATCCCCTTGGCACGTGGGCAATCGGCACAGGTTGCACAGCACAATGCTGCCGAGGAAGTTGGCATGCTGTTCAGCCAGCAGATGGAGCGCAGCAGCAAAGGTCTGGATCAGCGTCAGTTGAGGCTTGCCCGTACGGAGAACCGGGTTCAAAAAGTCGAGCAGTTGGCACAGCTGTATGAGCAGTTGGGGCACCCTGGGCAAGCGAGCCTGGAGCATCTGGTGCGCCAGGCGCGGATTCAGTTGCTGCAGCGGCCCAGTGCCGAGAACCTGCTGGGGTTGACTGGGGATGATCCGGCTCGCACCCATGTGGTGTTGCATCAGGTCAGTGCCCAGGCCCAGGCCGAAGGCCGCACTCATGAGGCCGATCTGGCCCGCGATTTTCTTCAGCAAATGCATGCGCTCTATGCTCCGCAGATTCAGGCGGGGCTCAATATTGCGCAGTCGCTGCAGGTGGCCAGCGATGATCCGGCGTTACGCCAGGCGGTTCGCCAGTTGTACTACGCCAGCGTGGTGGAGCGCCAATCCCTGGCGACCATGATGCAGGCGCTATTGGGGTTGTTTGGTGGCGAGCAGTTCAATGCCGGGCTGCAAGTGATGCGTCGGGCCCTCGCCGATGATGTTGCCGCCCATACCCCTTCATTGCCCATCGCCAAGCTGCGCACATTGTTGTTGGGATTGCAGGCGTGCGGTCAGCTCAATGGGGTGTTGTGCAGTTGTCGGGAGTTGGGCCGGCGATTGGTTTCCGAGCATCCACGCAGCGAACAGGATGCCATTACGCTGTTGCAGCGCTTGTTGGGCTACGCCAGTACGGGCATCGCGCCCAACGAAGTGTTACGTCTTGGCAGCGAACTGGGGGGCGAGAGCCCGTCCGCGCAACTGGTCTCGCTCAACGTCCTTTATCCGTTGATTCAGCGTCTGCCGTTGTCCCTGTGGCGAGACGGACGAAGCCGCCAGGAAACCCTGCACAACTTTCTGATGCTGATGGATGAGCGTACGACGGCCGAAGGGCGCGCCACGTCCCGCCTGGTAGCCGCAGCGCCGTGACTGCACTTCAATGGCTGAACACGGTACTGCTGACCGTTGCGCGTCGAGCCGACGTGCTGGGGGCTGTCGTCGTGCTGGCCATCGTCTTCATCTTTATCGTGCCGTTGCCCACCTGGTTGGTGGATATCCTCATTGCCCTCAATATCTGTATCTCGTGCCTGTTGATCGTGTTGGCGCTTTACCTGCCAGGGCCACTGGCCTTTTCGTCCTTTCCTTCGATCCTGCTGCTGACCACCATGTTCCGGCTGGCGCTGTCGATTGCCACCACCCGTCTGATCCTGCTGGAACAGGACGCCGGTGACATCGTCGAGGCATTTGGCAACTTTGTGGTGGGTGGCAACCTGGCAGTGGGGTTGGTGATCTTCATGATCCTGACCATCGTCAACTTCCTGGTGATCACCAAGGGTTCGGAGCGCGTCGCTGAAGTGGCGGCCCGTTTCAGCCTTGATGCGATGCCCGGCAAGCAAATGTCCATCGACAGTGACTTGCGTGCCGGCTTGATCGACGGCAACCAGGCCCGTAACAAGCGCGAGCAACTGTCCCGGGAAAGCCAGTTGTTCGGGGCTATGGACGGGGCCATGAAGTTCGTCAAGGGTGATGCTATCGCCGGGCTGGTGATCGTGGTGATCAACTTGTTGGGTGGGTTTTCCACCGGCATGTTCCAGCATGGGATGAGCGCAGGGGATTCCATGGCGCTGTATTCGGTACTGACGATCGGCGACGGGCTGATTGCACAGATTCCGGCACTGCTGATCTCCCTGACTGCCGGCATGATCATCACCCGAGTTGCGCCGGATGGCGCAAACAAGGGCGCCAATCACATAGGCGCTGAAATTGCCCGGCAGATGACCAGTGAACCCAAGAGCTGGATGATCGCATCGGTCGGCATGTTGGCGTTCGCCGCACTTCCCGGAATGCCGACGATGGTCTTTATTGTTATTTCGCTGATGACCGGAGGCCTGGGCTATTACCTTACCCGCAAAAAAACGCAGGACGACCAATCCGAGGCATCGACGGCGCAGATCGTTGCGCCGGAAAAAAACGGCGAGGAAGATTTGCGTGGTTTTGATCCCTCCCGCCCGTACTTGTTGCAGTTCCCCTCTACACGCTTGGGAGATCCGAGTGTGACAGCACTTATTCAGGCGATTCGCCAAACCCGTAATGGCATCGTTACCAGCGTCGGATTGACGCTGCCGCCTTTTGAGATTGAATACAGCCCGCCGCTGGCCGACGATGAATTTCGTTTCTGCGTGCATGAAGTACCAATGCTCACGGCGACGCTGACCGAGCGATTGGCCGTGCAGCGCGAGGCGTGTGCCGACGAACCCAACGATGGCATCAGGGGCCTTGCAGAGCGTGATGAGCAAGATTGGCTGTGGCTGCATCCCGATGATGCCCTGCTGGGTGATGAGCATTTGGAACGGATTACTGCGCAGGATCTGATTATCGAGCGCATGCAGCGGGCGATGATGGTCAGCGGGCCACAGTTTCTCGGTATTCAGGAGAGCAAATCGATCCTTAGCTGGCTGGAGTTCAACCAGCCGGAACTGGTTCAGGAGCTGCAACGGATCATGCCTCTGTCGCGTTTTTCTGCGGTATTGCAGCGCTTGGCCGGTGAAGGCATACCTCTACGGGCGGTGCGGTTGATTGTCGAGGCGTTGATTGAGTACGGCCAACATGAGCGTGAGCCCGAAGCATTGGCTGACTATGCCCGGATCGCCTTGAAATCCCAGATCTACCACCAGTACAGCGAAGAAGACGGTTTGCATGCCTGGCTGTTTTCGCCATACACCGAAAACGTTTTCCGTGAAGCGCTGCGCCAGACCCAGACCGGAGTGTTTTTTGCGTTGGACAATGAACACAGCGCGCTGCTGATCAGCCTGTTGAAAGAGGCGTTTGTCTTGCGATCCAAGACCAAGAGCGTGCTGTTGGTCGCGCAGGATCTGCGCAGTCCCTTGCGTGCTTTGTTGCTGGAGGAGTTCAACCATGTGCCGGTGCTGTCCTTTGCCGAGCTGACGAGTGCCGCGAAGGTCAAGGTGCTCGGTCGGTTTGACCTAGGTCAGGACGGCTTGCTGCACGACTCCGTGGCGTGAATCCAACGACAGAGGCTCTGATCATGTTCGAGTTGCGAGTACTCAATGGTTTGCACCAGGGCGCCGCATTACCTCTGTTTGGGGAGCAATGGTGCATTGGCGCCAGTGTGGACGCCGACCTGACCCTTTACGATCCGGGAATTGCACCACGCCATGTGCATCTGCTGTGCGTCGTCGATCAATGGGCGGTGCAAGCGCAAGAAGGCCTTTTGCAGGATGCTGGCGGTCAGGTTTTGGCTCAAATCGCTGACCTTGCGATCAACATGCCCTTTACCATCGCGGGTGTTCGACTCTATGTGGCCCCTGCCGATCAACCCTGGCCCGAGGAACCGGCGCCCGTTTACGTACACCGAGTGGAGCTGCCTGAACAGCCGGAACCCGAAGCGGCCGTGCCGTCGATTTTTCAACAAAGACGCGTCATGGGGATTCTGGCGATTGTGGCCCTGATCATCATGGCGTTGGGGATGACCTCCACCGATGAGAGCCAGCCCCAGGCGTCGCTGATGCCGGTTGTTGGGCAAAAGCTCGAACTGGCCAGCTCTTATGAGGTGCGCCAGCAACTGCTGAAGATGCTGAGTGAGCGTGAACTGGGTCATCGTTTTGTCCTGGAAATCATTAATGGGCAGGTGATGATCGACGGTACAGCGTCCAGGGACGAGGTGGCGCTGGTTTCGCGGATGCTCAACCGTTTTCAGGAGCAGTTCGACACACCGGTTCCCGTTATCAGCCGGGTGCGTGAGCGCAACACCGATCTGCCGTTCAGGATTGTGCAAATTGTCGGCGGCAAGAATGGCCATGTCGTCCTGGCAGAAGGGCGTCGGTTGTTTCTGGGGGATGAAATAGACGGTTTGCGATTGACCTCCATCGACAACAACAAGGTGGTGTTTGACGGTCCGCAGCGTTATGAGGTCGGCTGGTGAACTACTCCTTCACAGAGCGGCTTGACGCCTGGCAGCAGCGCCAGTCTGCCAGGCTGGCAGGCTATGCGCCGGTCACGGTGCGTGGGCGCATACAAAGGGTCAACGGCATGTTGCTGCAATGCCGCTTGCCTGCGTCGTGCATCGGCGATTTGTGCCTGGTGGAGAAGGTCGGTGAAGACAGCATGCTGGCGGAAATTATAGGTTTCGATCATCAAGACGCGGTACTCAGTGCCCTGGGCAACCTGGAGGGTGTGCGAGTGGGCGCCAGCGTGCAGCGCCTGGGTATGCCCCACCGGGTACGGGTGGGTGATGACTTGTTGGGGCAGGTGCTCGACGGGTTCGGTAGACCCATTGCCGGAATCGGCCCCAGCGCGTTTGCCGGCGCCGATACACAAGAGGCGAGTGCGGTGTTGTGCGAGGCGCCGTTGCCCACCGAGCGTCCGCGAATCAGCCGGGCGTTGCCCACGGGCGTGCGTTCGATCGATGGTCTGTTGACCCTGTGTGAGGGCCAGCGGGTTGGCTTGTTCGCCGGTGCGGGTTGCGGCAAGACCACCTTGCTGGCGGAAATCGCCCGTAACGTTGACTGTGATGTAATCGTCTTCGGCCTGATTGGTGAGCGTGGCCGGGAGCTGCGCGAATTTCTCGATCATGAACTCGATGATCAATTGCGCGCCAAGGCGGTGCTGGTGTGTGCCACCTCTGACCGGTCCAGTATGGAGCGTGCCCGCGCGGCATTTACCGCCACGGCCTTGGCGGAGGGTTTTCGGCGCAAGGGGCAGAGGGTCCTGCTGCTGATTGATTCCCTGACTCGGTTCGCCCGCGCCCAGCGCGAAATCGGCCTGGCTGCCGGTGAGCCGTTGGGGCGCGGCGGCTTGCCGCCCTCGGTCTATAGCCTGTTGCCACGCCTGGTGGAACGCGCGGGGCTGACCCGTCAGGGTGTCATCACCGCCATCTACACCGTGCTGATCGAGCAGGACTCCATGAACGACCCCATCGCCGATGAGGTCCGTTCCCTGCTGGACGGCCACATCGTGCTCTCACGCAAACTGGCTGAACGCGGCCATTACCCGGCGGTGGACGTATTGGCCAGCCTGTCGCGGACGCTCAGCAACGTGGCCGAGCCTGCACACATACAAGCGAGCACGGCACTGCGGCGGTTGTTGTCGGCTTACCAGCAGATCGAACTGATGCTCAAGCTGGGTGAGTACCAGGCCGGTGCTGACGCCCTGACTGACCTGGCGGTCGAGAGTCGGCAAGCGGTCGATGCCTTTTTGCGGCAGGACTTGAGGGTGCCTTCACCGATGGAGTCGACCCTGGATCAACTGAGTGAGCTGACAGCTTATGTTCCCTTCTGAAATAGACACCTTGCGGCGTTTGCGCAGGCACCGGGCCGACCGCGCCGAGCGAGCCTTACGTGAGGCGAAAAAAGCTCAGAAAGCCCTCCAGGCCAAGGTCGAACAGGCGCAAGAGGCGCTTGAGCAAGCCCGTTTGGAAGAAGTCCGGCAAACCGCAGAACTGGCGAACCAGCATCAAGGGCAGGTGGTTTCGCTGCAAGACCTGAAGGCCTGGGGTGCCCAAGAGCGCAAATTATCGGCTGGCACGGCCCGTGATGAGGGGCAACTGCAGACCTTGTACCAGCAACAGGAGAGGCAAGTGACACATATCGATACCGCACAGAAGCAGGTCACCCAGTGTTTACGCGAAGTTGAAAAACTTCAGGAGTTGGCCGTGCTACTGGCCGAGGAAGCGCCATGACACAACTGTCTGCCAGCAAGCAGGAGCGTGCACGCGTGCGCGAGTCTCAGAACGAGGTCGTACCGGGACAGGGCCTCGTCGTGTCCATGGAGTCGAGCCGATTGTTTACTCAGTATTTTGCCGACGATGGCGGGGAAGGTGGATACACCAGCGAACGACCTTCTCAGGCAGGGCAGGTCGATGTTGCAACGATTAACACCTTGTCCGAGCAGTTGGAACTTCGCCTGAGCGGCGTATCCCAGTGGCCTCTGCACGCCGCCATCTACCTGCCGCGCCTTGGGCGGATCAATGTCAGCGCCAAACATGAGAACCAGTCCTGGGAGATTGACCTGGAGGCGGAAGAAGAACGGACCTCGATCTGGCTCACCGGCTCCCGGCAGGCCTGTCAGGACAGACTGTCCAAACGCCTCGGACAACCCGTCAGTTTACAGGTGGTACAAGTGAACCCAGCATGATGTTGCCGGCCTTGAAATTGCCAGCTGTCGATGGGGTCAAGGTCGCGGCGCGGCGTCGTCTGGGGCGCGGGCTACGCCTGCCGTTTCAGGTGGCCGACCAGTGCGGTGAACTGCTGCTGGAGCCTGGGCCCGCACCGGCTGGCCGGGGGCTGCTTTCATTCGAGACAGCTCGTGGGGTGCTGACGTTCAGTGAGCCAAGCGCGGTGCTGAGTCTGTTTGGTGAGTGCCCGGTGGTGCTGGCCGAGGCCGGCAACGATCCGGACTCCTGGTTCTGGGCGTTGTTCCAGCACAGCCTGAGTCCCCAGTTGCTTGACGTGTTCGGGTATCTGCGACCGCTGGGGCAATTGCAGCGCAAGACCTTTGGCTGTCGACTCACCGTGGTGCTGGGTGCGTCCAGGGTGGTTGCGCGTCTGATACTGGCGCCGGCCAGCCTGCTGGCGCTGTGCGATGCCGCGTTATGGCGGCCGATGAGCGGCCCATTGCCAGACTCGTTTCCCCTCTGCGTACCGGTGACTATCGGACGCCTGCAACTGCCCGTCACGCAGTTGGGCACCGTGCGCCCGGGAGATGTGCTGCTGCTGGAGTCCCTATTCTTCAATGCCCAGGGTGATGGTCAATTGCGCCTGGGGCGCCACCGCCTGCAAGGGCGCATTGACGATGAAACAGGCGCTCTGCGCCTGATCCTATTTTCTATCGAGGAAGCGACTGTGGACGAAGATTATGGGGACAGTTCCCAGGGACAGGGATGGGGCGAACCCGGTGATCAGGCACGCGACGAGCCGCTGGTTAATGTCTTCGGGCATGAGCCGTTCGATGAGTTGTCGATTGCCCTGACCGTGCGCTGCGGCACCCTGCAGCTGACCCTGGGGGAACTGCGGCAGTTGGCGCCGGGCGCTGTGTTGGGCATTTCAGGTTATGGGCCGGGGATGGCCGGGCTCTATTATGCAGACCGTCCCATTGGTCATGGGCAACTGGTGGAGGTGGATGGGCGCCTAGGGTTGCAGCTGTCACGGGTAATCTTTTCCCGATGAGTGTTCAAGGACTTGATCCCCTTCTGCTGGCGTTGTTCCTCGGTTCGTTGACGCTGATGCCGATGCTGTTGATCATCTGCACGGCATTTTTGAAAATCGTTATCGTGCTGATGATTACCCGCAACGCCATCGGCGTGCAGCAGGTTCCACCGAGCATGGCCTTGAACGGGATCGCGCTGGCAGCGACTCTCTTTATCATGGCCCCCGTGGGCTATGAAATCGGGCAGATCGTCAAGGTGTCGCCGCTGGACACCACCAGTGTGCAGGCGTTTCAGGAAACCGGGCTGGTTGCGATAAAACCACTGCGGGCCTTCATGTTTCGCAACACCGATCCGGACTTGTTGACCCACCTTCATGAAAATACCGCGCGCCTGTGGCCTCCCGAAATGGTGCAGAGCACCGAACGCGATGACTTGATCCTGCTGATGCCGGCGTTTGTTCTGTCACAAGTGCAGGCAGGGTTTGAAGTCGGCTTCCTGATCTACATTCCGTTCATCGTCATCGACCTGATTGTCTCCAATCTGCTGCTGGCACTCGGCATGCAGATGGTCTCGCCCATGACCATCTCGCTGCCCCTCAAGCTGCTGCTGTTCGTTCTTGTATCGGGGTGGTCGCGGCTGCTCGACAGCCTCTTTCTTTCCTTCCTGTGAGTGAAACATGGACCCTATTCAGCTGTTCAAACAGGGCATGTTGCTGGTGGTGGTGCTGTCGGCTCCGCCACTGATTGTGGCAGTGATTGTCGGGGTGCTGACGTCCCTGGTGCAGGCCCTGATGCAGGTGCAGGACCAGACGCTGCCGTTCGGGATCAAGCTGGTGGCAGTGGGTATTACTCTGGTCGTGACGGGACGCTGGATCGGTGTCGAGTTGATCAAGCTGATCAATCTCACCTTCGACATGGTTGCGCGTTCAGCGCTCTGAGGAATTGGCCCCGTGGTGATCCCGTATCTTGAATACTTGCCCAGCCTGGCGATTGCCATGGCGCGCATTTACCCTTGTGCCTTCCTGGTGCCGGCGTTTTGTTTTCAGCATGTGCGCGGGATGCCGCGCCATGTCATTGTCCTGGTTATGGCGTTGCTGCCGACACCCGGTATTCACGCGGTGTTGGTGGACCAGGAATTTACCTTGCTGCTGATCAGCGCACTGGTGTTCAAGGAGGTCGCACTGGGCTTGTTGTTGGGCATATTGCTGGCGATGCCGTTCTGGCTGTTCGAGGGTGTGGGGGCATTGCTGGATAACCAGCGCGGTGCCCTGATCGGCGGGCAACTCAACCCCTCTCTCGGACCGGACGCCACGCCCATCGGGCATATGTTTAAGCAATTGAGCATCTTTCTGTTGATCGTCACTTTGGGCCTTGGCGCGATGACCCAGGTGATTTGGGACAGCTACCTGATCTGGCCGCCGACCGTCTGGTTGCCTGTTCCGGCCGTCAATGGCTTCAGCACGTTTCTCCAACTGCTCGCCGATACCTTCACCCATATGACCCTCTATGCAGCGCCCTTTATCGCCCTGTTGCTGCTGATCGAATTCGCTATTGCCTTGCTCAGTCTCTACAGCCCGCAGTTGCAGGTGATGGTCCTGTCGATGCCAGCCAAGAGCCTGGCAGGGTTGGCATTTCTGCTGCTCTACCTGCCCGTGCTGCAAGATTTGATCGTGGGCCGCATGAGCTTGCTGAGCGAGCTCAAGCACTCGCTGGGCCTGTTGTTTCGGGTGGCGGCAACATGAGTGATTCGGGGGAGAAAAAACACCCGGCGACGGCAAAGAAACTGCGTGACCAACGCAAGAAGGGTCAGGTCGCCCAGAGCCAGGATATTGGCAAACTACTGGCGTTGACTGTGCTGAGCCAGATCGCCTTGTTCACCGCCGAAACCAGCATGCAACGTCTTCAGCAGTTGTTGATGTTGCCAGTGTCGCGCATCGGGCAACCCTTTGTGCGCACGCTGGAAGAGGTTGTGGTGGCGGGTGCGGTGGTGTTTTTCAGTTTCGCCTTGTTGATGGCCTCCGTCGCTATCGCGACAAAACTGATCAGCAGTTGGATGCAGTTCGGTTTTCTGTTCGCTCCTGAAACCTTGAAGCCGGATTTCAACCGCCTTAACCCGCTCAACCAGGCCAAGCAGATGTTCTCCGGCCAATCGTTGATGAACCTGTTCATGGGTGTGGCCAAGGCGCTGTTTATTACTCTGATCCTGTATGTGGTGGTTGGCCCGGCATTAGGTCCCTTGATCGGGTTGACCAGTGGAGATCTGCCAGGCTACATCTCGGCCCTGATCGTGCTGTTTCGCCATCTGCTCAACACCTGCCTGGGCTTGTTGCTGGTCCTGGCGCTCATTGACCTGGCGTTGCAAAAGTACTTCTTCGCCAAGCGCATGCGCATGACCCAGGTGGAGGTCATCAAGGAGTACAAGGACATGGAGGGCGACCCGCACGTCAAGAACCAGCGCCGCTCACTGGCCTATGAATTGGCCAACGAAGAGCCGAAGGTCAAGCTGCCCAAGTTTGAAGAGTCCGACATGCTGGTGGTCAACCCGACGCACTTTGCCGTGGCCCTGTACTACCGCTCCGGGGAAACGCCTCTGCCGATGATGGTGGAAAAAGGTACGGATGCCGAAGCACGCAAGTTGATTGATCGGGCCAAGGCGGCAGAGATACCGGTTATCCAGTGTGTGTGGCTGGCGCGCACCCTTTACAAGGGAGAACTGGGCAGTCATATCACCCGTGAAACGCTGAAGGCTGTGGCCCTTATCTATCGCACCTTGCAGGAGTTGGATGATGCGGCCAAGCGCGAGACGCTTGAGCTGTCAGAGCTTGATGATCTTTGATTGGCATACACGCTGCGGCGTGTACCAAGGGGTTTAATAGCGCGTGCAGTACGCGTCCAGTCGTTCAAGTTCCGCCAGTGACAGACTTCGACTCAGCATGCCGTCAAGCAATGCCCTCTCGTGGCGTTCAGGCAGCGCTTGCCAGATCACCAGCGCTCGCTCGTCGTCGAGATAGGCGAACAGTCCATCGAATGCCAGTGCCTGCGCAAAGCGTCGTTCCAGCACGCGCTGCAGCTGACCCGTCTTGATGGCGTGAGGCGGTAATCGCAAGGCCAGCCCCACCTTGGACCCCGCCCTCAACCGACAAAAAATGATGCCGTCGCACAACGACCACTCATCGTCATTGCCAGCCATGAGGGCGTCCAGAAAGGCCTGCCGACGTTGCTCGTCGGCAGAAATCCCTGCGTTCTTCATCGCTCCAGAGAGACCGTCTGATAGTCCGAGTGTTCGCCGGACGGGCCGGGCTCCACCCGCATCTGTTCAGGCCACCAGATCACCATTTGCTGGGCGTTTGATTGCGGCCGTGAGCAGGAGTCACCCTTGCAGGTTGGCGTGCAACCCGACATGACCAAGGCCAGGGCAAGGAGTGCGAGGGGCGAGAGTATCTTTCTCATTGATTGGTCTTCCGGGTCGGTGTGAGCAGGGAAGGGCGAGACACGCCAATGTGTTCGTCCTTCACAACAGGGCGCATGGCGATAAACACTTCCGCTTCCTCGCCCGGCTTGAGCCAGGCGTGCGGCCAGACAGTGACGGCCAGGGTCTGCGAGTTGCTGCATTCCCTCTCGTCGATGCGTACATTGCGGTTGAACTGGTTACGCAGAACGATGACGGCCACGTTGTACTGCGGGCCGGCATACCACTGGCTGCTGGCGGTGTTGAGCGTCAGGAGGTCGCGGGTTCGGCACAGGGTATCGAGCCCCAGTGGCATGGGCGCGGCCTTGAAGTCCTTGGGTACCTGCCCGGTGACCAGATGGGCCAGGGTAGAGGTGACATCGCTACGCTTGATCACCGGCTGGTGTTCGGCGTAGCGACGCGCCAGCGGTTTGAGGGCGTCTTCCAATTCCACCTGATCAGATTTTGGCAAATAGCGCGAGGGGTCGGCCTGATCACCGATGACTCGGGGCGTCAGGATAAACAGACGCTCTCGCCGGTTGCTCTTGCGTTCGGTAGAGGAAAACAGCGCCTTGCCCAGCAGTGGGATATCCCCCAGTAATGGCACCTTGTTCAGCCTGTCGGCGTTCTCTGTGACATGGAACCCTCCCACTACCAGCGAGCGCTTTTCCGCCATCACCGCCTGGGTGCTGACCTTACCCTTACGCACATCCGGGCCGATTCGATTGGGGTTGGTTTCATCGAAACTGCCGTCTTCGATGTCCACTACCAAGTGGATCTGGTGCGCGCCCTTGGACGTAATGACCCGTGGGACAACCTGGAAACTGGTGCCCACTGTGACCGGCAGAATGGTTGCGTTTTCGGTGCCTGCGGTAATGTACTGCGTGCGGTTGAAGTCGATCACCGCCGGCTGGTTTTCCAGGGTCAGGATCGAGGGATTGGACACTACGGTCGCCAGGCCGCGGGCTTCCAGTGCCCGCAGGTCTGCTTCAAAGCGGTCACGGTTACCTATAGACACTTGCGATGCCGTCCCCGGGGCAACGTTATTGACCCCGGCCCTGAAGCGACTGTTTTGAAAGCCCCAGTTCACTCCGAACTCCTTGAGTTGAGTGCGATCGATGTCCAGGATGATCGCGTCAATCTCCACCAGCTTGCGCGCCACGTCGAGCTTGGCGATCAGTTCGCGGTACATGGCCTGGCGTTCCGGCAGGTCGTAGATCAGCACGGCGTTGTTGCGCACATCGGCTTCGACGCGGATTTTGCTCGTGGGTGTCGGAGCTCGGGGCGTCATGGCGTAGTTGTCATCCGGCTGGCCGAGGGCGGCCGGGGGGCTGAGCATCTGCCCCAGCAGAGGATTGCTCAGCCGTGGAAAGCTTTGGGCCATGGGGGATGGCATTGACGCTGGCGCAGGGTTTTGAGCCGCATTCGAGAGCGTCGAGGATGTTCGCGGCTCCAGCAGACCACGCAGCATGCTGGCGACGCCCGGGATAACCAGTTTTTCGCCGCGATAGTCGATCTGGCGATCCGCGGCATTGGCGAACTGCAGGGTAAACGTCAGCACACTCTGTTTTTCATCAGGCGTCTTGCGCTTGCTACTGAATTGTTTGATCTGTTCTATATAGCGCTTGGGGCCAGAGACCAATACGACGCCGTCATCCGGCAGTTCACCCCAGCCAAAACGGCTATCCAGCAGGCCGATGTCGGTCAAGGCCTGCTTCAGGTCGGCAACAGTTTCGGCTGAAACCTCAAGCCGTGCTGACTCTTGCTGGTCCAGGGTACTGATGTACAGAGTGTTGTTGTACATGAACCACTGGAAACGGTGCTCGACGGCGAGTCGGTCC
Organism: Pseudomonas sp. C321; assembly: GCF_055407105.1. Classification (NCBI taxonomy): domain Bacteria; kingdom Pseudomonadati; phylum Pseudomonadota; class Gammaproteobacteria; order Pseudomonadales; family Pseudomonadaceae; genus Pseudomonas; species Pseudomonas sp. C321. Next base: position 53,482 of record NZ_JBUZRB010000003.1, read on the forward strand.
AACAGCGATTGGGGCGTGTTTGAGCGAATTTTGCCATTGACGTAGCCTTCCAGGAAACCGTCGATTTGCAGTTGGGTGCCGAAGGTTTTCGTGAAGTCTTCGAGTACCTCCTGCAGGGTCTTGTTGTCGGCCTCGTAGGCAAATGCCGTGGTTTTCCATTCGGCGGGGATGGCTGCCAGCGTGCTTTCCAGAGGCATCAGCAGCCAGGGCAACATGGCAAGCCAGGGCCAATGGGCACGCTGTGTCGTTGTTGCGGAAGGCGAAGGTTTACGCAAGCAGGTTCGCGTGTGGATATTGTTAGGCATGAGGCTTCTCTGATCAGTGCGGTAGCGAGCGCAGCAGTGGGGTTTTTTTTGCCATCGGCCGAGGGGGGCGCATCCACATGGAGCGCCAGGTGTCACGTTGATTGAGCAGAGCCTGCAGGCTGTCAAGGAGTTGATCCTGGCCACAATCGCCAGGCCGTTGCTGGAGTAACCAGAGATGGCCGCTTGCGGGGGCCTGGGCGAGTGCACCCTGGAAGTACTCAAGGCTCAATTGTCCGTGGCGCATCCAGGTTTCCAACGACAGATTGTCGGAGGGCGTGTGGGTTAGCTGGACACTCAACAGCAGGCCGTTTGCATTGCGTTGCAGGTTGATCAGGTCGTTTGATTCAAGCAGCGTGATGTGGTCCTCACCGCTTTTCCACCAATCAACAAGATGGCCCTCAAGTTCATTGAATCGCATCAATAACCGCTTTAGTCAGGCTGTGTTTGAGGCGGTGCTGCTCCCTTACGGCAAAGCCCGCGTAAGCCATCTCCTGCATGGCACGCACGAACTCTCGTGAGTCTTCGACCGAGCCATCGGCGTTGGCGGCCATGTCGTGAATGTTTTTAGTTGCTTGGTTGTAGCGTCGGTCAAGTCGGGCTTGGGCACTTTCGTAAGTAATCACATTTTGTCCTCTGCGATGGGGTTCCTGTCAGTGGTTTCAATACTGAAATCAGTTCCATCTGCGACAAGGTGCCTGCAAAGGACGTAAGCAATTGGTCACGCTCTAAAAACATCTTCCAGCGCTAATTCTCTGGTAGTAGCAATACCTCCATGGACGAAGCCCAATCGATCCGAAAATCACCTTCGCTCGTTTCCAGTACGAGTCCCTGAGTATCAAGGGTGTCGTCCGATTGAAGGTTCCAGAGGGTGTTTTCCTGTTCACTTATCCACCGCATCACGTCATTGCGGACGAGTGGATGACAGCGCAGCGTCATGTCAGGTGCAGGGCTTTGAATCTCCAGGAGTTGGCGTAATAAAACAGTGATGCGCTGGTCGGACGGCACTTCTTCCAATACGCAACGTAGCGCTTGATTGGTCAGTTTGGAGGCCGATTGTTCCAGCGCATTGCACATCAGTTCGCGCTCCATCTGCCAATGCTTCAATTGCCTGTTGGCTCGCTCCCAGAACTCATGGCTGGCCTCGTTACGTTGCTCTTCACACTGTTGCTTGGCTTGTCTTAATAACCGACGCGCCCGCTCTTTTGTTTGCCGGAGTAATTGGTCGGCTCGGCCGCAGTCGACAAGTGTTTCCCGACTAATCAAGGGTTGTGGCAATCGAGGCGAATTGGGGCATAACTCAATTTTGCGATGGCATAACATGGTGCTGTTCCTCAAATGACGGACCCTTGAGGTCCTGGCGCATGATTTGCACGCCAGATAACAGCCTGCCAGAGTGCATCGAGCTTGATGCGTGACATGGATTGATCGCGAGTTTGTTCTATCGCCAGAATCCGTTGACGGGGAAAACGCAATCGCAGCCGCTGCCAAATTGCAGGTGCAACCCAGGCTTGGAGCAGCTTCAGCGGGTCCTGGTCATTTTCCAGCCATTGTTCGGGATGCATGGCCTTGGCCAGGCGTTGACACCAGATATGCTGCTCATCGCTTAATTTATGGTCGATCACGGGATGGCATACGGTTTCAATCAGCGCCAGGATCAAGGCTTGCTGTTGTGGTGAGGCAAGTACAAGGCGCAGCAGGGTGGGTTGGGGTTGTGGAGGAGAGCAAGGCTCCACCCCAAATTGCTTGCTCAACAGCAGGTGGTGGCTACGCGAAATACTCTCGATGGATTGCTGGCTGGTTTTGCCTGGATTGACAGGCAGCCAGTCCGTGCGACGGGACATCCAGGCGTAAGCCCACCAATGAACCCAGGCCAGGTGCTCATTCATAAGATGACGTATGCGGGTTGGAATGCAGTGCTGATTCTTCAGGATGCCTGTCGCGTTGTGCTTGCATGGCCCGTTTGCGCCAAAGTACAACGGCGGCTCCGGCCAGCAGGAGTGTTATCAGCCCTCCCACGAGGCTCCGATGCCAAAATCCAAGGTCGTTGCTCTGTACCAGGAAGGGGCCGAAGTAGGAGAGCTTTTGCGTATCCTGATAGGCGGTAGCCGGTACGAACACTACCGTGAGTTTTTGAGGATTGTCGACTGCAGTTGCCATGCCCGGAATGCTGCTGGCTACCATCCTTCGCACCCGAGGCTGAAGGTTGTCGGGCTCAAGTCTCGGATCATGCTTGATGAATACCGACGCTGATGCCGGTTGCACGGGTTCGCCTGGCGCGACGCGCTCGGGTAGTACCACATGGACACGAGCCACGATGACCCCGTCTATGTTTGACAGTGTGGCCTCCAGCTCCTGAGATAGAGCGTATATGTAACGGGCACGCTCCTCTAATGGGGTTGATATCACCCCCTCCTTGCGAAAAATTTCTCCCAGCGTAGTGCGAGCAGCACGCGGTAGCCCCACCGCTTCCAGAGTGCGTACTGCACGGCTGATATCGTCCGCATTGACGCGGACCGTCACGCCGTCTTTGGCAGGGATTTTTTTAGCGCGTATTTGCTTGTCCGCCAATTCGGCGATGACCTCGTTAGCCTCTTGTTCGGAGAGCTGACGGTGAAGCTCCACACTTTCGCTACATCCGGTCAGCAATAGAGTTAACGACAAGAATGTTGCACTGCTCAGCCGACACGGCATCGTGCTACCTACGCTAAGTTGGTGAGTTTTTCTATGCTTTGTACGCACTTGTTAATTGCCTTTGCCGTAACCACTGTTTCCAGGTGGGTTTTTGACATTGCGCGGCTTGTCTCAAGTATGTCCGTGGGGGTGGTGCTGCGACTTGTTCTTTGCAACAGCTTTGCGCTCTGTTCGGAAAGCTTGTTCAGGGTGGATGAGCGTGTTGATACCAGGCTTTCTCCAAGGGGAGCCTTGTCAGGCGCAGGGGCTTCCAGCGAGCTGTTGAACCATTGAATATCTGACTTTTCGATGGGGGAGGTTTCCGCCGGAAAAGTTGAGGAAGAAGTTGTCCGGAGCCTTTCTAATGCTATTTCCATTTATCTTTCCATGGTAGGGGCGGTGCGTACTGTTTGCGCGCTGGAAATTTTTAGCCAGCCTCTTTCGTGTCATAGAAAGAGGCGGGTGTTTTTAGCGTTAGTAGTTAACGCCTTTGGCATTAGAAATATTGGAGCTTGTCTCCTTGTTAGCCGACTGTACTTCCATGGCCTGCATAGCTTGCAAGGCATCTTTAACGATAGTGGCAGCGCTTTTCTGATCAGTTGCTGCTGCAGCCCAGCCTGCTGCAGCACCGGCTTGGTTGTTTACGCCATTTGCCATAACTCATTCCTCATACTGTTTTTGAAAAGAAGCGCTATTGGAAAATTGCCAATAGCTGTACCGTTAGTACGATATGGACGATGTATTGCTTGCAGAGTCTGGATTGATTATATTTCCTTGGCTGGTGTTTGACGAACTGTTACCCGATTGAATTCCCGAGAGCGCGTTCTTGAGCAGGTCCATTCCTATTCCTGCCGCCTTAGTCCCTAATTCTATTGCGATAGGTAGTGCGATAGACGTAAGTGCCGCTGCTGCTGTTGCCATAGTGTAATTCTCCACTAGTGGTTGGGGGTTATAGCTGATGCGACTGGTAGGTGGCGAAATGTAGAAATAGAGTTCCGATGGACGGATCTAACTATATTTCAAGCTGTTTCATTCGATGATACAAGGTGCGGCGTGCAAGACCCAGTTCAAGTGCGGCCGCGTCTATGTTACGCAAGTGACGGCGCAGCGAATCTTCGATTAGCAGTTTCTCTATTTGCTGTAACAAAACCTTGAGTTTTATAGCTGGTTCCTGAGCGCAATTTTTGCCTACAGCAATCGGTGGCATGCCCAGCACAAAGCGTTTAGCCGCTGAGCCCAGCTCACGAACATTACCTGGCCATGAATGGCAGAGCAGTTGTTGGAGCAGGGCTGCGCAAGGGATAGGCACAGGGCATTTAAAGTATTGCGCTTCCTGTCCAGTCATTTTCAGGAATAGCGGAATGATGCGTTCCCGTTGCTCCCGCAACGCCGGGAGGTTGATCGTGACGACGTTGAGACGAAAATACAGATCCCGCCTGAACCGGCCCTGTTCGACCATTTCATGAAGCGATTGCTGGGCGGAGGCGATCACTCGCATGTCCACGGCAATGAACTTGGTCGACCCCAGACGCTCCACCCCGCGCGACTCCAATGCCCGTAGTAACTTGGCTTGCAACACCAGTGGCATGCTGTCTATTTCATCCAGGTACAAGGTTCCCAGATGGGCGGCTTCAATAAAGCCTGCTCGCGACTGCACTGCGCCGGTGAACGCGCCGCTGGTGACACCAAACAGCTGGCTCTCGGCAAGTGTTTCCGGGATTGCCGCACAGTTGATCGCGACGAAGTTTCCCCGGCGTCCGGACAGGCGATGAATTTTTTTCGCCAGGGTGTCTTTGCCGGTCCCGGTTTCTCCAAGTAATAAAATATCGACATTCAGCGTGGCGGTATTTCTGACAGTGGTTTCCAGGTCCGGGCATTCAATCAGAGGGGGGAGGGCATCGTCATCGATCTTGTAGGAAGCCGACATCACTGTTGCTCCAACAGGGTTAATACTTTTACACGGCCTCTCAATGGGTTGAGCTGCTTGGCCAGTTTTGTCGGATAAGTAGATAGCAAGTGGGTGCTGTTGTCATTGGCGATAGACGATGAGCTAAATAATAGATAGCCAAATATTTTATATGGAGACTAAAAGTGAAGAATCTTCAAGTGTTCTTGTGGTTTGAAGTCGACTTCTGGGGTAGGAGTAATCTGAGAGTATCTGAGTATTCAAGTTTTATTGGTTTTCAATCACGATAATTTGATTGGCGTTAAGTATTTGGTTTGCTTTTTAGTTGTTACATTTTATTGTTTAGTGGCGTGCGCTATTTGGAATGTTTCTGGTGGATGGTAATCGCCCATGGACCGCCCACAAAAAAGCCGATGCATTGCATCGGCTTTTTGTTCTGCGCCAGGGTTTAGACGTTGAAACGGAAGTGCATCACGTCGCCATCCTTAACGATGTATTCCTTACCTTCCAGGCGCCATTTACCGGCTTCCTTGGCGCCGGCTTCACCCTTGAACTGGATGAAGTCGTTGTAGGCGATGACTTCGGCGCGGATAAAACCTTTTTCGAAGTCGGTGTGGATCACGCCAGCGGCTTGTGGTGCGGTGGCACCGACTTTGACGGTCCATGCGCGGACTTCTTCAACACCAGCGGTGAAGTAAGTCTGCAGGTGCAGCATTTCGTAGCCGGCGCGGATCACACGGTTCAGGCCAGGCTCTTCCAGGCCTAGGGCCTCAAGGAACATGTCTTTTTCTTCGCCGTCATCAAGCTCGGCGATTTCCGCTTCGATCTTGTTGCAGACCGGTACGACAATGGCGCCTTCTTCATTGGCAATGGCCATGACCACGTCGAGCAACGGGTTGTTCTCGAAGCCGTCTTCAGCCACGTTGGCGATGTACATGACAGGCTTGGTGGTCAGCAGGTGAAAACCACGAATCACCGCCTTTTCGTCGGTGTTCATGCTTTTCATCAGGCTACGTGCTGGCTTGCCCTCAGTGAAGTGAGCGATCAGTTGCTCCAGCAGAGCCTTCTGAACCACAGCATCCTTGTCGCCGCCCTTGGCATTGCGAGTGACCTTTTGCAGTTGCTTCTCGCAGCTGTCGAGGTCGGCAAAGATCAGTTCCAGGTCGATGATCTCGATGTCGCGTTTCGGGTCGACGCTGTTGGAGACGTGAATCACGTTCTCGTCTTCGAAGCAGCGGACCACGTGGGCGATGGCGTCGGTCTCGCGGATGTTGGCGAGGAACTTGTTGCCCAGGCCTTCACCTTTCGACGCGCCGGCCACAAGGCCTGCGATGTCGACGAACTCCATGGTGGTCGGCAGGATGCGCTTGGGATTGACGATGACCGCCAGTGCTTCCAGGCGTGCATCGGGCATCGGCACGATACCGGTGTTGGGTTCGATGGTGCAGAAGGGGAAGTTCTCCGCCGCAATACCGGATTTGGTCAGGGCGTTGAACAGGGTGGACTTGCCGACGTTGGGTAGGCCGACGATGCCGCAATTGAATCCCATGGTGTTTCCCCTTGGATAAGAGTCAGGCCTTCTGGCTGTGCAGGTTTTTCATCGCACGGTTCCATTCCCCGGCGAAGATATCCGGCAGCACGCCGAGGGCAAAATCGATGCTGGCATCGAGTTTTTCCTGTTCGGCGCGTGGCGCACGACCCAGGACGAAGTTTGAAACCATACTGGCGACGCCTGGGTGGCCAATGCCAAGCCGCAGACGGTAAAAGGTATTCTGATTGCCCAACTGCGCGATGATGTCGCGCAGGCCGTTATGACCGCCATGCCCGCCGCCTTGCTTTAGCTTGGCAACACCGGGTGGCAAGTCCAATTCGTCATGGGCCACCAGGATTTCTTCGGGTTTGATCCGGAAGAAACCTGCAAGCGCCGCGACGGCTTGGCCGCTGCGGTTCATGTAGGTGGTGGGTATCAGCAGACGAACATCCTGACCTTGATGCGAGAAGCGTCCGGTCAGGCCAAAATATTTGCGATCGGCCACCAGGTTTACACCTTGGGCGTGGGCGATGCGCTCAACAAAAAGGGCCCCCGCGTTATGCCGGGTCTGTTCGTATTCTGCGCCTGGATTTCCCAGGCCAACGATCAGTTTAATGGCAGTCACGACAGGGGCCCTTCCTTTGGAGTTGTGGATAACACCGCCGCAACCAACGTGCGGCGAAAGTGGACGACAAGAGCTCATTTACTCAAAAGTAAACTTCGCGTTCTCGCCCGCTTTCTCGCTACGTTTCGGTCCGCGATGTTTCCTCAAGCTCCTACGTTACAGAGTGAATTACTCTGCAGCGGCTTCTTCAGCTTCTGGAGCAACGCGTGGAGCGTGAACGTTTGCAATGGCTTTGTCATTGCCGTGAACCAGAGCAACAAACTCTACGCCTTTAGGGGCTTTGAGGTCGGACAGGTGAATGATGTCACCGATTTCAGCGTTCGACAGGTCGACTTCGATGAACTCAGGCAAATCTTTCGGCAGGCAGGTCACTTCGATCTCAGCGGTAACGTGCGAAATTTCGCCGCCTTTCTTGATCGGGGCAGCTTCGCCAACGAAGTGTACAGCCACGATAGCGGTCAGTTTCTGACCGGCTACAACGCGTACGAAGTCAGCGTGCAGCACGTGGCCTTTAGCTGGGTGACGTTGCAGTGCCTTGATGATGACGTTCTGCTTTTTGCCGCCGATGTTCAGCTCGATGATGTGGCTGTACGAGGCTTCGTTTTCCAGCAGTTTGGCAACTTCTTTAGCTTGCATGCTGATGGATTCAGGGGCTTTTTCGCCACCGTAAACTACAGCTGGAACCAGGCTCGCGAGACGACGCAGGCGGCGGCTCGCACCTTTCCCCAGGTCAGATCGCACTTCAGCATTCAGAGTAAAATCGTTCATGTTGTATCTCCAAAATAACCACATTCGCCCCAGCGTTTGCGACCAGCGCTAAAGGCGATATGGGCAAAAAAGCCCCGCCCCAACAATATGCTGGGGCGGGGCGCTTTTCGTCAGTGGGATGTCGCCAAGGGTTGACCCTTAACGGAACATCGCACTGATCGATTCTTCGTTGCTGATGCGGCGAACCGCCTCGGCAACTACCGGTGCGATATCCAGTTGACGGATACGCGAACAGGCTTGAGCAGCAGCGGACAACGGGATGGTGTTGGTCACCACCAGTTCGTCCAGCATTGAGTTCTCGATGTTCTCGATCGCCCGACCTGACAGCACAGGGTGTGTGCAGTAGGCAAAGACTTTGGCTGCACCGTGCTCTTTCAAGGCTTTCGCCGCGTGGCACAGAGTGCCGGCGGTGTCGACCATGTCATCGACCAGAATACAGGTGCGCCCTTCGACATCACCAATGATATGCATCACTTCAGAGTGATTGGCTTTCTCACGGCGTTTGTCGATGATCCCGAGATCCACGCCCAGGGACTTGGCAACAGCACGTGCACGCACGACGCCGCCAATGTCCGGGGACACGATCATCAGATTTTCAAAGCGCTGGTCTTCGATGTCATCCACCAAGACGGGGGAGCCGTAGATGTTATCTACTGGAATATCGAAGAACCCCTGGATTTGGTCAGCGTGCAGGTCAACCGTGAGAACACGGTCGATGCCTACCACGGTCAGCATGTCAGCAACGACTTTCGCGCTGATAGCCACACGTGCGGAACGCGGACGGCGATCCTGACGGGCATAACCAAAATAAGGGATTACAGCTGTGATTCGAGTCGCTGAGGAGCGGCGGAAGGCATCAGCCATCACGACGAGTTCCATCAGGTTATCGTTGGTCGGAGCGCAAGTCGGCTGAATAATGAAGACATCTTTACCGCGGACGTTTTCATTGATCTCGGCTGTAATTTCGCCGTCGGAGAATTTACCGACAGAGATGTCACCGAGAGGGATATGCAGCTGACGTACAACACGCCGAGCCAGATCGGGGTTGGCGTTCCCCGTAAAGACCATCATCTTGGACACGCGCAGTACCTGAAGGCTGAGGGTAACCTGGATGAGTATACGAAAATGGCAGGGGCGGCTGGATTCGAACCAACGCATGGCAGGATCAAAACCTGCTGCCTTACCGCTTGGCGACGCCCCTGTATTTGTTGCAACGAGTGCCCAGCACTCGGTTCCTTTTAGAGCAGACTTTGCAGCTTGCGATGCAACATCGAAACGTTGCTTCCTTTTGCTACAAACCCTGTAAGGGTCTCTGTAAGAAGGGCCGAGACTTTATCAGCTTCAGCTTTGTTTGGGAAGCCCCCAAACACACAACTTCCAGTTCCGGTTAATTTTGCTTCGGTAAATTTACCTAACAAATTCAAAGCGTTACGTACATCTGGGTAACGCCTTGCTACAACCGGTAAGCAGTCATTTCGACTGTTTCCCTTGGGAACGGGGCGCACTTTAATGGGAGTAGAGTTACGTGTCAACAGTGGATCTGAAAAAATTTCTGCTGTACTTACAGATACTTGCGGAACAAGCACGACATACCAAGGTTCTTCGGGGTCTACAGGGGTGAGTTTTTCCCCCACTCCCTCGGCAAAAGCGGCGTGTCCACGGACGAAAACCGGGACGTCTGCACCCAGTGTCAGGCCCAGCGCAGCCAGGCGATCCTCGTCCCAGCCCAGTTGCCACAGGTGGTTCAGGCCGAGCAGGGTGGTGGCAGCGTTGGAGCTGCCACCGCCGATTCCACCGCCCATGGGTAGGATCTTGTCGATCCAGATATCAATGCCCAGCGCGCATCCAGATTGTTCCTGAAGTTTTTTTGCTGCCTTCACGATCAGATTGCTGTCGTGGGGTACTCCCTCGAACTCGGTGTGCAGTTGAATCACGCCATCATCGCGTACAACGAAGGTCAGTTCATCGCCGTAGTCGAGAAATTGAAACAGCGTCTGCAGTTCGTGGTAACCGTCTTCACGGCGACCAAGAATGTGCAGCATCAAGTTGAGCTTGGCTGGAGCGGGTAGGGTCAGGCGCTTTGCCGTCATGTTATTGCCCCAGCTTGCGTGGTTGCCAGTCCTTGATCACCAGCGTGACGTCAAGGTCAGTACCATGCAGTTTGATGCGCTCGGGTAGCCAGTAACCGTTCTGTTCGACATAGCTCAAGTACTCGACCTGCCAGCCATCCTGTTCCAGGGTGGCCAGGCGGCTGTCGCCATTGAGGCTCAAGCGGCTCTTGCTGTCGGGTGCGGGCAGTCCGCGAACCCACCACACCAGATGCGACACTGGTAATTTCCAGCCCAGTTGTTCTTCCAGAAGACCTTCGGGGTTCGGCGCTTCATAGCGGCCCTGGTTGGCGACTTCGAGGCTCACTTGCCCCGGTCGGCCGGTCAGGCGTGCAGCGCCACGTCCCAGGGGGCCGGAAAGTCGGATGTCGTAGTAATCCTGGCGTTGCAGCCAGAACAGGGTGCCGCTGCCCGAGTCCTTCGGTGCGCGAATCCCGACCTTGCCGCTGATCTGCCAGCCGTCGAGGCTGTTCAGTTGATCCTTGTGTTGTCGCCACTGTGCCAGGTTGCCCTGGCCTTCGACGGACTCGCGTGCGCCGAAGCCCGCGCAACCGGCGAGCAGGGCGATAAAGCTGAAAACGATGGCGTGGCGCAAAAACATAATCTTAAAGGGTCTCGGATCCGGTCAGGCGCTTGATGGTGCTGCGCAGGATAGGGCTTTCGGGTTGTTCCTTGAGGAACTTCTTCCAGATTTGTCTGGCTTCGCGCTGTTTGCCGTTGGCCCAGAGCACTTCGCCCAGGTGAGCGGCGACTTCCTGGTCGGGGAATCGCTCAAGGGCTTGGCGCAGCAGGCGTTCGGCTTCGTCCAGGTTGCCCAGGCGGTAATTCACCCAGCCCAGGCTGTCGAGCACGGCCGGATCTTCCGGGTTGAGCTGGTGAGCCTGCTCGATCAGGACCTTGGCCTCGGCATAGCGCGTTGTACGGTCGGACAAGGTGTAACCCAGGGCGTTCAGTGCCATGGCGTTGTCCGGGTCACGCTTGATGATCAGACGCAGGTCTTTTTCCATCTGCGCCAGGTCATTGCGTTTTTCTGCCTGCATGGCGCGGGTGTACAGCAGGTTCAGGTCGTCGGGGTATTGCAGTAGTGCTTGCTGCAGTACTTTCCAGGCGCGATCGCCCTGATTGTTGGCCGACAAGGTCTCGGCCTGGATCAGGTAGAGCTGGATGGCGTAGTCCGGCTCTGCATCCCGTGCCGCCGTCAGACGTTTTTCCGCTTCATCGGTGCGACCGTTGTTCATCAGGATATCGGCCTGACGCAGTTGGGCTGACAGGTAGTCATTGCCGGGGCCGACCTGGGCGTACTCGATCAACGCGCCTTGCGGGTCGTTGCGCTCTTCAGCGATACGCCCCAGGTTCAGGTGCGCCGAGTCGACATGGCTTTCCCGGGCGATCAGGTCTTCCAGGTAGCCCTTGGCCTCATCCCAGGCCTTGGCCTCCAGACAGACCAGCGCCAGGGAGTAGCGTAGTTCGTCATCATCCGGGTATTGCTGGACGAGGCTGGCGAACTCTACCTTGGCATCCTCCATGCGGTCCTGCTCCACCAACATGCGGGCGTAAGTCAGGCGCAGGCGCTTGTCGTCCGGGTACTTCTTGATGCTTTTTTCCAGCAACGGCAAGGCTTCCTTGCCGCGATTGAGGTTTTGCAGCAGGCGCGCCCGCAGCAGCAGTGGGGCGACTTCACCGTCTTCCGGCGGGTTGCGCTCCAGCAGCGTCAAGGCGGCCTCGGCTTCGTCATCCTGTTGCAACAACAAGGCCTTGCCGAAAATCAGCTGGCCATTCTTCGGGTGCTTTTGCAGCAGCCGGTCGAAACTCTTCATCAGGCCGGTGCGAGTGTCCTGGTCGGTGTCGGCAGCCGACAGCGCGAGGAAGTCGAAGTGGGTGTCACCCTTGCCCTGCAACACTTTCTCCATATAGATCATGGAGTCGTCATAGCGCCCGGCGCGAGCCAGTTGGATCGCCGCTGCACGTTGGGCTTCAAGGTCGTCCGAGGCGTTTTTCGCCCAGATCAGCGCAGTATCCAACGCGGCCTGGTCGGCGCCCAGGTACTCGGCAATGCGAAACGCTCGCTCGGAAATACCAGGGTCCTGGGTATTGATGGCCTGGGTCACGTAGTTATCCAGGGCAATGTCGAAACGATTGCGCTGGCCGGCCAGTTCCGCACTCAGCAGACTGAATACCGTCTCTTCACTGAACGAGGAGTAAACCTTGGGCTTTTCAGGGGTGGGAGTGCTGTCTTCTACCGGTGGCGAACTGTCCGGCGATACGGGGGCCATGGCCTGGCAGCCGCTGAGGAAGACAAAAGCAAGGAGCAACGCGGAAGATCTATTCATATAGGAAGAGGACGACTAACCTGCGGTCGGATCATCATGACACAAGCCTTCGGCCAAACATAACCGTGTAGGCGCGAGCGTGCTCGCGAAGAACCTGAGGGCAACGCGTTTTATGGCGTAAGCTATTAGGGCAATAGACGGCAATGGTTGTTCTGAATCAGGCGAAGTAGGACAATTGTCGGCCTCTCGACATCATCAGCGATATTGAATGGCCTTCCTTGCTCTGGGTATTAACCACAAGACTGCTTCTGTAGACGTCCGCGAGCGCGTAGCGTTTACCCCGGAGCAGTTGGTTGAGGCCTTGCAGCAGCTCTGCCGGCTCACTGACAGCCGCGAAGCTGCGATCCTTTCTACCTGCAATCGCAGCGAACTCTATATAGAGCAGGAACATCTTTCGGTGGATGTGGTGCTGCGCTGGCTGGCTGATTACCACCATTTGAGCCTTGAAGAGCTGCGCGCAAGCGCTTATGTGCACGAAGAAGATGCGGCAGTTCGTCACATGATGCGGGTCGCCTCCGGGCTCGATTCGCTGGTATTGGGCGAACCGCAAATTCTCGGCCAGATGAAATCGGCCTACGCCGTGGCCCGTGAAGCCGGGACCATCGGCCCGCTGCTGGGGCGTTTGTTTCAGGCCACGTTCAACTCGGCCAAACAGGTGCGCACCGATACCGCCATCGGCGAAAACCCGGTCTCCGTGGCATTTGCCGCTGTCAGCCTGGCCAAGCAGATCTTCAGCGACTTGCAACGCAGCCAGGCGCTGCTGATCGGTGCCGGCGAAACCATCACCCTGGTCGCCCGCCACCTGCATGAGCTGGGGGTCAAGCGGATCGTCGTAGCCAACCGTACCCTGGAACGTGCCAGCATCCTCGCCGAGCAGTTTGGCGCCCACGCGGTGTTGCTCTCGGAAATCCCCGCCGAACTGGTGCGCAGCGACATCGTGATCAGCTCCACCGCCAGTCAGTTGCCGATCCTCGGTAAAGGCGCGGTAGAAAGCGCCTTGAAGCTGCGCAAGCACAAGCCGATCTTCATGGTGGATATCGCCGTTCCCCGGGATATCGAGCCTGAAGTCGGCGAGTTGGACGACGTTTACCTCTATAGCGTCGACGATCTCCACGAAGTGGTCGCTGAAAACCTCAAGAGCCGCCAGGGCGCAGCCCAGGCAGCCGAGGAAATGGTCAGCGCCGGCGCCGATGACTTCATGGTGCGCCTGCGTGAACTGGCCGCCGTCGATGTGCTCAAGGCTTACCGCCAGCAGGGCGAGCGCCTGCGGGATGAGGAATTGATCAAGGCCCAGCGTATGCTGGCCAACGGCAGCAGCGCCGAAGACGTGCTGATGCACCTGGCCCGTGGCCTCACCAACAAATTGCTGCACGCCCCAAGCGTACAGCTTAAAAAACTGACTGCCGAAGGCCGCCTCGATGCGCTGGCCATGGCCCAGGAACTCTTTGCCCTCAATGAGGGCACGTCGGCTTCGGATAAAAAACCGCAATGAAAGCGTCACTGCTCAATAAGCTGGACATGATCCAGGATCGTTTCGAGGAACTGACCGCCTTGCTCGGCGATGGCGAAGTCATCTCCGATCAAAACAAGTTCCGCACCTATTCCAAGGAATACGCGGAAGTTGAACCCATTGTGGCCATCTATACACAGCTGCTCAAGGTTCAGGCTGACCTCGAAGGCGCCCAGGCGTTGCTCAAGGACAGCGACCCGGACATGCGCGAAATGGCTGTTGAAGAAGTGCGCGAAGCCAAGGACAGGCTGATCGAACTGGAAGGCGACCTGCAACGCATGTTGCTGCCCAAGGACCCCAACGATGGGCGCAACGTATTCCTGGAAATCCGTGCCGGCACTGGCGGTGACGAAGCGGCGATCTTCTCCGGGGACCTGTTTCGCATGTATTCGCGCTATGCCGAACGCCGCGGCTGGCGTGTCGAGATCCTGTCCGAGAACATCGGTGAACATGGCGGCTATAAAGAGGTCATCGCCCGGATTGAAGGAGACAACGTCTACGGCAAGCTGAAATTCGAATCCGGCGCTCACCGCGTACAGCGGGTCCCGGCCACTGAATCCCAGGGACGCATCCACACATCGGCTTGCACCGTGGCGGTGTTGCCTGAGCCGGACGAGCAGGAAGCCATCGAGATTAACTCGGCGGACTTGCGGGTCGACACCTACCGTTCATCGGGTGCTGGCGGCCAGCACGTCAACAAGACCGACTCGGCAATCCGTATCACCCACTTGCCGTCGGGTATTGTGGTGGAGTGTCAGGAAGAACGTTCCCAGCACAAAAACCGAGCGCGTGCGATGTCCTGGCTGTCGGCCAAGCTCAATGACCAGCAGACCAGCGCCGCCGCCAATGCGATTGCCAGCGAGCGCAAATTGCTGGTGGGCTCCGGTGACCGTTCCGAGCGCATCCGGACCTACAACTTTGCCCAGGGCCGGGTCACCGATCACCGGGTCAACCTGACCCTGTACTCCTTGGATGAAATTCTTGCCGGTGGCGTGGACGCGGTGATCGAGCCGTTGCTGGCCGAATACCAGGCCGACCAACTGGCAGCGATAGGTGAATAAATGACCATTATTGCTAGTTTGTTACGCGCCGCCGAGTTGCCTGACTCGCCCACCGCGCGACTTGATGTGGAATTGCTACTGGCCGCTGCCCTGGGCAAGTCTCGCAGCTACCTGCACACCTGGCCGGAAAAGATCGTCAGCAGCGAAGCCGCGCTGACCTTCGCCAGCTACCTGCAACGCCGCCGTAGCGGCGAGCCCGTGGCCTATATCCTCGGCCAGCAAGGGTTCTGGAAGCTGGACCTGGAAGTGGCACCGCACACGCTGATCCCGCGTCCAGAAACCGAGATGTTGGTGGAAGCCGCCCTGGAATTACTGCCCGCCACGCCGGCCAATGTCCTGGACTTGGGCACCGGCAGTGGTGCGATTGCCCTGGCTCTGGCCAGCGAGCGCCCGGATTGGAAAGTCACTGCGGTCGACCGCGTGCTCGAAGCCGTGGCCCTCGCCGAGCGTAATCGCCAGCGCCTGCACCTGAACAACGCCACGGTGCTGAACAGCCATTGGTTCAGCGCCCTGAAAGATCACACCTACGACCTGATCATCAGTAACCCGCCGTATATCGCCGACACCGACCCGCACCTGGCAGCCGGTGATGTGCGTTTCGAGCCGGCCAGCGCCTTGGTGGCCGGCCACGATGGCCTGGACGACCTGCGCCTGATCATCGCTCAGGCACCCGCGCATCTGGATGCCGGCGGCTGGCTGCTGCTGGAGCATGGTTATGACCAGGCCCAGGCCGTTCGCGACCTGTTGCTGGCGCAAGGCTTCGAAGAGGTCCACAGTCGCATCGACCTCGGCGGCCACGAACGCATCAGCCTGGGACGCCGGCCGTGCTGACCGATCAGGAACTGTTGCGCTATAGCCGGCAGATTCTGTTGCAGCATGTCGACATCGACGGCCAGTTGCGCCTGAAAAACAGCCGTGCGCTGATTGTCGGCCTCGGCGGCCTGGGCGCACCGGTTGCCTTGTACCTCGCGGCAGCCGGCGTTGGTGAACTGCATTTGGCGGATTTCGACACCGTCGACCTGACCAACCTGCAACGCCAGATCATCCACGAC
Source organism: Pseudomonas sp. C321 (assembly GCF_055407105.1). Taxonomy (NCBI): domain Bacteria; kingdom Pseudomonadati; phylum Pseudomonadota; class Gammaproteobacteria; order Pseudomonadales; family Pseudomonadaceae; genus Pseudomonas; species Pseudomonas sp. C321. Next base: position 69,348 of record NZ_JBUZRB010000003.1, read on the forward strand.
ACCGACAGTGTGGGCCTTACCAAAGTCGATTCGGCCATCCGCCGCCTGGGCGCGATCAATCCCGAGATCCAATTGGTCGCCCATCGCACCGCGCTGGACGCCGACTCCCTGGCCGCCGCCGTGGCTGCGGTAGACGTGGTGCTGGATTGCTCCGACAACTTCTCCACCCGCGAAGCGGTAAATGCCGCCTGCGTGGCTGCCGGTAAACCGCTGGTCAGCGGTGCGGCGATTCGTCTGGACGGTCAGCTTTCGGTGTTCGATCCCCGGCGCGCCGAAAGTCCGTGTTACCACTGTTTATACGGGCACGGCAGCGAAGCCGAACTGACTTGCAGCGAAGCCGGCGTGATCGGCCCGCTGGTGGGTTTGGTGGGCAGCCTGCAAGCCCTGGAAGCGCTGAAGCTGCTGGCCGGTTTCGGTGAGCCGCTGGTAGGGCGGCTGTTGTTGATCGATGCCTTGACCACGCGTTTTCGTGAGTTGCGGGTCAAGCGAGATCCGGGTTGCAGTGTCTGCGGTACCCGACATGGTTAAGGACGCGCCGATTGGTGTGTTCGACTCCGGTGTCGGCGGCCTGTCGGTGCTGGACGAAATCCAGCGCCTATTGCCCCATGAGTCGCTGTTGTACGTGGCCGATTGCGGGCACATACCCTATGGCGAGAAAACTCCGGAATTTATTCGCGAGCGCTCTCGGCTGATCGCCGGGTTTTTCCGCGAGCAGGGTGCCAAGGCCTTTGTGATCGCGTGCAACACCGCGACCGTGGCTGCTGTCGCTGACCTGCGGCGGGATTTTCCCGATTGGCCGCTGGTGGGCATGGAACCCGCCGTCAAACCGGCTGCGGCGGCTACCCGCAGTGGCGTGGTCGGCGTGCTGGCGACCACCGGCACGCTGCAGAGCGCCAAGTTCGCCGCGTTGCTGGACCGCTTTGCCACCGACGTGCGGGTGATTACCCAGCCGTGTCCGGGGCTGGTGGAGCTGATCGAAACCGGCGACCTGAGCAGCCCTGCCTTGCGCCTGCTGTTGCAAGGTTATGTCGAACCGCTGGTCGAGGCCGGTTGCGACACCATTATTCTGGGCTGCACTCACTATCCCTTTCTCAAGCCACTGCTGGCGCAACTGCTACCGCCCACGATCATCCTGATCGACACCGGGGCGGCGGTTGCACGTCAGTTGCAGCGGCTTTTGGGTGAGCGCGGATTGTTGGCCGAGGGCAATCCCCGGACGGCGCAATTCTGGACGAGTGGCGATCCGCAACACCTGAGAAAAATCCTACCAACACTATGGAAGTCTTCAGGTGTTGTACGAAGCCTTGTCTTGTGAAAAGTTCGTGAGGTCACGTTCTTTTTGCACTGACTTCTATAGGAAGTCAGCCTGTACAAAATCATACGAACTTCGTTCGGAAGGAATGCTTCTTATGAAGCACTTGTTCTGTTTGGCTGCGATTGCGGCCAAACACAGATAGGCTTCCACATCTGATCGAAGATCAGCGATACATCGTCGCAATCCCCTGGCGCTCGTCGATGCACTCCGGCGCACCCATCTCGAACTCCCGGCAGATCAGCGGGCGCTTCTCGTAGATGCTGCACATCATTGTGTTGCGATCCAGCGCCGCGCACCAGCCATCGTCCAGGCGCAGCATGACTTCGCCGCCCCAATCGTCAGTGTCGATAAAACGTTCAGGCACACCGGTATCGGTGATCAGCATGACTTCCAACTGGCAGCAGCACGCGGCGCAGGTGGAGCAGGTGACGGCGGGTTCGGCAATTTGAGTGTGGGGAATGGTGGTCATAGGCGCGCAGTGTAAGGCAACAGCGCTGCATCGGTGTGAAAGCTCTGACGGACGTTACTGTGCTATCCGGTGTAGCCCTCTAAAAACCAGCGCCCAGAGCAACCCCAACCCAACAAGCGTTGGCCCGGTACCGTAAGGGAAAATCACGCCAGCCAATTGGCTGCCGGCGTAGTAGGACAGCGGCCCGCCCAGCGCCCCTAGCAGGCTGGCGCGCCACCAGGGGCGTGCTGTCCAGGCCAGACAATGACGCAGAGTGGTGGCTAACAGCGCCCACAGCATGATCAGCCAGAAAGGAATCAATGGGCCAGGTTCGCTGAACTGAAACACGCCCAAACTGCGTAATAGCGTGTCGAGCACCGTGCCAGCCAGAGTGACGTCGAGAATAAGTCCTCCTTCTTTGGCATATGAACTTATCCACAGCAGATGGATAGCCAATACCGCCAACCCCACCAGCAACCACAGACTGTCACCGCCAATGACGCAGGCAAACCAGCCGCACTGAAACAGCACGGCATTCGCCAGCTTTTTAAGCATTAAAGCGGCCGAGTAAGGGTTGGGTTACCGCCGAGGGCTTGGCCAGCAGCAATTGTGCCGTGCCGATGGTGCGCTCCATGAAACCGCCTTCGCAGTAGCACAGGTAAAACTCCCACAGGCGCAGAAAGTATTCGTCGTAGCCCAGTTCCATCAGGCGGCCATGGGCGCGGCGAAAGCTCTCATGCCACAGGCGCAGGGTTCGCGCGTAGTGCAGGCCGAAGTCTTCCATGTGCAGCAGGTTCATGTCGGTGTCGCGGCTGACGATGTCCAGCATTTTTTGCACACTGGGCAGGGCGCCGCCGGGGAAGATGTAACGCTGGATAAAGTCCACGCTGCTCTTGGCCTGTTCGTAGCGTTGCTCGCGGATGGTGATGGCTTGCAGCAGCATCAGGCCGTCGCTCTTGAGTAACTGCGCGCACTGCTTGAAGTAAGTCGCCAGGAAACGATGGCCCACGGCTTCGATCATCTCGATCGACACCAGTTTGTCGTATTGCCCGGTGAGGTCGCGATAATCCTGCAACAGCAGCGTCACCTGATTGTGCAAACCCAGTGCTTCAATGCGCTTTTCGGTGTAGGAAAACTGCTCCTTGGACAAGGTCGTAGTGGTGACCTTGCAGCCATAGTGCTGCGCGGCGTACAGCGCCATGCTGCCCCAGCCAGTGCCGATTTCCAGCAGGTGATCCGAAGGCTTGAGCGCCAGTTTCTGGCAGATACGTTCCAGCTTGTTCAGTTGTGCCTGTTCCAGGGTGTCGTCGTCAGTAAGGAACTGTGCGGCCGAATACATCATGGTTGGGTCGAGAAACTCTTCGAATAAATCATTGCCCAGGTCGTAATGTGCGGCGATGTTCTTCTGTGAGCCCTTGCGGGTATTGCGGTTGAGCCAGTGCAGGCCTTGGGTGAAGGGCCGCGCCAGTTTCGCCAGGCCGCCTTCAAGAGCATCGAGTACATCGAGGTTGCTGACCATCACGCGCACTACGGCGGTCAGGTCCGGGCTGCTCCAGTAACCATGAATAAACGCCTCGCCGGCACCGATGGAACCGTTGGCCGCCACCAGGCCCCATACGGCCGGGTCAAGGATCTGGACTTCCCCCAGCAGGTGCGCTTCTCGAGCACCGAAGACTTGTCGCTCGCCGTCTTCGATCACCACCAACTGGCCGTGACGAAGGTTACCGAATTGGCGCAGCACAGCCTTGCGCAACAAGGCGCCGGTCATGCCGTTAACGTTTAAACGACTGGATTTGACCGATAAGCTAGGGGATTTCATGGCGGCGATCCTTGGTATACCCAACTGCAGTTCGTGAGGCGCCATCGGCGGCCTTGTGGGGGAAAATCGGCGTGCGTTTAAACAGCAAGCGCAGGGCTTGCCAGTAAATTGCCAGGCAGGTCTTGGCGGTCATCCAGGGGAAGCGCCACAGGTAACGGTGCAGGCTGGATCGATCGAGGGCCTCGCGTTGCAGGCTCAAGGTGGCGTCGAACACTTTAACCTCGCCTTGCCAGTCGGCCATGTGCACGCCGAGTCTTGTGGTGGGCGGGCTGAAGCTCATGCGGTATTCCAGGTCCCTTGGCAGGAACGGCGAGACATGAAACGCCTTGGCTACGGCAAAGTGTTGATGCTCATCGGCCGCTAGTGCCTGAGCTGGCAGCACGTAGTGGTAGCGCTCGCGCCAAGGCGTGTTGGTGACTTCGCAGAGGATCGCCGCTAGCCGCCCATCGGCTTCGAAACAGTAGAAAAAACTCACCGGATTAAACGCCAGGCCCCAACTGCGAGCCTGGGTTAGCAGGCAGATACCACCTTGGGGCACATACCCCAGCGCCTTGCCGATTTCTTGCTGCACCGCGGCGGTCAAGCTCATGCCGTGGCGGGTGAATTCACGCAGATAGTCTTGCTGGCGAAAGGCAAAGGGCGCAAAGCGGCCGGTGCCGGCCAGGGGCGAGAGCTGCAACACGTGATCCTGTTCGCTGAGGTCCAGGTACAGCAGGCCGATCCGGTAGCGAAAGGCATGGGCCTTGGGCGTAAACCGGCGGTGGGCAATCCAGCCGCTGTACAGGGCGCTGTTCACAGGGTTTCCCCAAAGGCCTGGGCCACGCGCAGGGCGCTGACTACGCCGTCTTCATGAAAACCATTGGCCCAATAGGCGCCGCAATAATAGGTGTGCCGGGTGCCATGCAACTCTTCCCAGCGGGCTTGCGCGGCTACGGCGGCCAGGCTGTATTGCGGATGGGCGTAGGTGTATCGGGCAAGGATTTTCAGGGGGTTGATCATCGCCGTCTGGTTGAGGCTGACGCAGAAGGTGGTCGAACTCTCGATGCCTTGCAGGATGTTCATGTCGTAAGTGACAGCCGCCTGCTTGTGGGCGTTACCGTCCAGCCGGTAGTTCCAACTGGCCCAGGCCAATTTACGATCCGGCAGCAAACGAATGTCGGTGTGCAGGACCACGTCATTATCGGCGTAGGGCATCGCGCCGAGGATCTGCTGCTCGGCCAGGCTAGGGTCACCCAGCAGGAGCAGGGCCTGGTCGCTGTGGCAGGCGAAGACCACTTTGTCGAACTGTTCGCTGCCAGCGACGCTGTGGAGGATCACGCCTTCAGCGGTACGCTCCACGCGGCTCACTGGGCAATTGAGGCGAATCTGTTCGCGAAAGGACACGCTCAGCGGCTCGATATAGCAGTTGGAACCGCCCTCGATCACGCACCATTGCGGCCGGTTGTTGACCGACAGCAGGCCGTGGTTCTTGAAGAACCGCACGAAAAATTGCAGCGGAAAACCGAGCATGTCCGCCAGCGACATCGACCAGATCGCCGCGCCCATGGGCACGATGTAATGGCGGATAAAGCGCGGGCCGTAGTTGCCGGCCTGCAAGTACTCGCCCAGGGTCATCTCGGCGCTGATGCGCTGCTCTTGCAGATCCAGCGGTGCCTGGCGATTGAAGCGCAGGATATCGCGCAACATGCCCCAGAAACCGGGGGAGAGAATGTTGCGGCGCTGGGCGAACAGGCTGTTGAGGCTGTTGCCGTTGTACTCAAAGCCTTCGTTCTGGTCGCATACCGAAAAGCTCATCTCGGTGGGCTTGAACGACACGCCAATCTGCCCGAGCAAGCGAATGAAGTTGGGGTAGGTCCAGTCGTTGAACACGATAAAGCCGGTGTCCACTGCGTACTGTTCATCTTCTACGGTCACGTTCACCGTGTGGGTATGACCGCCGATACGCTCGCCCGCTTCGAACAGCGCAATGTCGTGGCGACGACTGAGCAGGTAGGCACTGGTCAGCCCAGAAATGCCACTGCCGATAATGGCGATCTTCACAGGTTGTCCTTATGAGGCGGCGGGCTGCGCAACATGCGCTTGCCGATGATCAGTTGCGCGCGGTTTGGCAGTTTCGACAGCGGCCACAAGGCGGCGATAAACAGCGCGGGGAAGGCGATCTCCAGTGGGCGATTGTTCAGCTTGGCGAAAATATGCCGGGCGGCCTTGTCTACCGGCCAGTTCAAGGGCATCGGGAAGTCGTTGCGGGCAGTCATAGGTGTGTCGACAAAGCCTGGGCTGATCACGGTGACATCAATGCCTTCAGGCGATAGGTCGATACGCAGGGATTCAAACAGGTAGCGCAGGCCGGCCTTGGACGCGCCGTAGGCCTCGGCCCGTGGCATCGGCAAATAGGTCACGGCGCTGGCGACGCCCACCAGATGCGGTGTATGACCGGCGCGCAACAGCGGCAAGGCCGCCTCGATGCAGTAACTGCTGGCCAGCAGGTTGGTGCGAACCACGTGCTCGATGATCGAGGAGTCAAACTGCTTGGCGTCGACGTATTCGCAGGTGCCCGCATTGAGGATCACCGTGTCCAGGGAACCCCAGACCACGGCGATATGCTCACCGATCTCGCGCACTGTTTGGCTGTTGGTCAAGTCGCCCGCCACCACTAGCACTTGCCCCGGATATTTCTGATCAAGCTGCTCCAGTGGCGCTTTGGAGCGCGAGCTGATCGCCACATGGGCGCCGCTGTTGAGCAGCTCTTCGGCCAGGGCGGCACCGATGCCACTGCTGGCGCCGGTCAACCAATAACGACGAGGCGGTGTAGGGCTCATCCCATTCTCCTTTTCAGCCAACTGACAACCCGACCGATTAGCGGCAAGTGTTCATAAAGCAGCGCGCCCGCATCGAAGTAATCTCGGTGCCGGTAAACCTTGTCGCGCCACAGCAGGTGCGAGCAGCCCTCCACCCGAATCAGTTGGCCCTTGGCCAGGCGCGGGTGGCAAAAACTCATTTTCCAGCGCAGATAACCTTCGCCCTCGGCCACTTGGTCGAAGCCGTGGAAATCAAAACGCAGCTGACTGACGTTGTCGTACAGCCCGGCGAAATAGGCATGCAGTGCTGTCAGCCCCTGGACCTCGTGCAGCGGGTCGGTGAACGTGATGTCCTTGCTGTACAAGCTGTCGAGCAGGTGCAGGTTGTGTTTGTCCAGGGTCGCAAAGGCATGGGCAAACCGGCGCAGAAAATCACTCATACTCACCCCCAGCCGACTGGCGCGAGGGCAGGCTGCGAAAGGCCGCCAGGGCGCGTTCCCGGGACTTCTTCAAGTCGACAATCGGCCGCGGGTAGTCGGCCACGCCAAACAGGCCGCCGACGGCATCGGGGTTATGCACTTCTTTTTTGTTCAGAGTGGCCAACTGCGGCAGCCAGTGCTTGATAAAACGTCCTTCACCGTCGAATTTTTCCGACTGGCTCAGCGGGCTGAAAATTCGGAAATAAGGCGCCGAGTCGGTGCCGGTGGATGAACTCCACTGCCAGCCACCGTTGTTGGCCGCCAGGTCGCCATCAATCAAGTGGCGCATGAAGAAACGCTCGCCTTCGCGCCAGTCGATCAACAGGTTCTTGGTGAGGAACATCGCCACCACCATGCGCAGGCGGTTGTGCATCCAGCCTGTTTCCAGCAACTGGCGCATGGCTGCGTCGATGATCGGCAGGCCAGTGCGCGCTTGCTGCCAGGCGGCCAGGTCTTCAGGGGCGTGGCGCCAGGCCACAGCTTCGGTTTGGGGGCGAAAGGCGCGGTGGCGGGAGACCCGAGGATAGCCTACCAGGATGTGTTTATAGAACTCGCGCCACAGCAGCTCGTTGATCCAGGTGATGGCGCCCATATCGCCGCTTTCAAATTCACCCCGGTTGCTTTGCAGCGCAGCGTGCAGGCACTGGCGCGGCGAGACCACGCCGGCGGCCAGGTAGGCGGACAACTGGCTAGTTCCGGGCTTGGCCGGGAAGTCTCGTTCGTGCTTGTAGTCGCTGATCTGCCCGTCGGTGAATTGCTCCAGGCGACGCCGCGCCTCGTCTTCACCCGCTGGCCACAGGGCACGCAGGCCTTCGCTGGGCGTGGCGAAACCGCTGACGTGCTCAGGGACCGGATCGCTTTTCAGGTCCAATACAGTTTGCGTCCTGGGCGTTGCCACCAATCGGGGCAGGGCGCTGTGCAGGCGGTTGTAACAGACTTTGCGAAACTGGCTGAACACCTGGAAGTAAGTACCGGTCTTGGTCAGCACGCTGCCGGGTTGGAACAGCAACTGGTCCAAGTAGCGGTGGAAGGTGACGCCCTGGCCCTCCAGCGTCTGGGCGACGGCTGCGTCGCGACGGCTTTCATGGATGCCATATTCTTCGTTGACGTGGACCGACTCGATCGATAGCTCCTGGCACAATTGCGCGAGCACCTGCGGCGCCTGATCCCACGTTGCGGCATGACGGATCAGCAGCGGGATGTTCAATTCAGCCAGGGCTTGGCTCAAGGCCTGCAGGTTGCGCAGCCAGAAATCCACCTTGCACGGTGCATCGTCATGGGCAAGCCATTGATCGGGGGTGATCAGGTAGACAGCTGCCGTTGAGCCTCGCTGGCTTGCGGCAGTGAGGGCGGTGTTGTCATGCAGGCGCAGGTCGGTGCGCAGCCAGGTCAAGTGCATTTAGAGAAGTCCACGCTGGATCAATGCCTGATGGGCCGACAACGGGTCTTCGGCCAGGAATAATTCAGGGATGTCATGGGTTAATACGGACAACTCGGCTTGATGGATGCATACCGTTGGTCCGGCCATTAGTGTTGGGCAACTGACGCCGCTCAGGAGTTTCGCCAAGGCCACCAAATTGATGGCCTTGCTCGAATAAAGCAGCACTGCACGGGGCTGCAAATGCTCGACGGCCAGGGTCAGCTCGCCGGCGGGCAGTGGCCAGTCGAAGACCTCCACAGGGCAGTCGGCGCTGCTGGCCAGCCAGGCGGTCAACCACAAGTGGGGTTCCAGAGGCAGATCCGAGTGATTGATCAGCAATAACGGCGGCCCATTGAGCTGACGGTTGTTGTGGTACATCCGGGCGCCGAACTTGCTGCGCAGCCAGGAATGGAAAAACACCCGCTCCATTTGCGCACCGAACTGCCCTTGCCAGCGTTGTTCAAGTTCCTTGAGCAGCGGCAGCAACAGTTGCTCGCACAGGGTGCGCGGCGGGTACAGCGCCATGGCCTGGTTGAAGGCATCGTCCACCCGGCGCTCGGCCAGTTGACTGATGGCTATTAGCAGATGTTGGCGCAGGCTATGCCATTCGTTTTCTACGCTGTCGTCGACGGTTTGTGCGGTGTTGATCAGTTGTTTGACCTGGCTGACCGGTACGCCACGATTAAGCCATGTGAGGATGGTGTGGATGCGTTGCACGTGATCGGCGGAGAACAGTCGATGCCCCTTGGGCGTGCGTTGCGGCACGATCAGGCCGTAACGCCGTTCCCAGGCGCGCAGGGTTACGGCGTTGACACCGGTCTGGCGCGCCACTTCGCGAATCGGCAGCCAGCCTTGTTCCAGGGCCTGGGCAAAGTTTTCGCCGGGTTCGATATCGTCTTGTACAAGCACATTCATGGGTTAAATCGCATTACGCAGGCTGAGGTTTTCCGGGTGCGGTTGCAGGTAAGCCTGCTGTTCTATGTAGCGGTCCGGATGTTGGCGAAAGTGGTGTTTGAGCAAGGTCATCGGCACCACCAGCGGCACGATGCCGTTGCGGTATTGGTCGATGATGGTCTGCACTTCCTGTTTGTCTTCGGCGCTGATGGCTTGCTTGAGGTAACCGCTGATGTGTTGCAGCACGTTGGTGTGGGTGCCGCGGGTGGCGCATTTTTTCAGTGCCGTCATCAGTTTGCTGAAATAGCCCACACCCAGTTGGTTGAGGTCGACGTCCTTGCTCATGTTGCCCAGCAGGTGGCCGAGGCTTTTGTAGTGGGCCGGGCTGTGGGCCATCAGCAGGTATTTGTAGCGCGAGTGGAATGCCAGCAGGCGGTGGCGGGTCAGGCCCTCGGCCAGCAGCTGTTGCCAGGTGGCGTAGACGAAGACGCGGGTCAGGAAGTTTTCCCGCAGTACCGGGTCATTGAGCCGACCGTCTTCTTCCACCGGCAGGTTGGGGTGGCGGGCACAGAACGCCTGGGCGTAGATGCCGCGTCCACCGCCATCGATGGGCATGCCGTTATCCTGATATACCTTGACTCGTTCCAGGCCACAGGAGGGTGATTTCTGCATGAAGATGTAGCCGCAGAGGTCGGTGTGTTCGGCGGCCATCTGCTGGCCGTAGTCGTCCAGCGGCTGGGTCACGTTCAGTTCGCGGTGAACGGTGCCGACAGCTTGAGGGTGCTGGGGATCGCCCACCAGGCGGATCGGTTCTCGGGGAATGCCCAGGCCGATGGCGACTTCGGGGCACAAGGGCACGAAGTCAAAATAATCCGTCAGGGTCTGGCTGCACAGTTGCGATTGCTTGTGTCCACCGTTGAAGCGCACGTTCTCACCCAGCAGGCAGGCACTGATGGCGATTTTGGGTTTGCTAGTAGTGGACGGGGTGCTGGACATGCCAAAACCTCTGCAAGATTCTTGTACGGGATATTATTTGCGTACAACTAAATCTCATCATAGGGTTGATGCTGTACAAGTCAATTTATTTGTATAGGTATTTGCCGTCGGGTTATTTCCAACCCATTTTCCAGTCTTCGGCATTTTGGAGGGTCTGCCAGGCCAGGCGTTCGCCACGGTTGGTGAGGACAGCTTGCAATTCGATTTCCAGCACCGTGCCTTCTTCGTCGCGAAACAATTCGCTGACCAAGAAGTGTTTTTCTTTGTTGCGGGGGCGGGCCGCTGTCCACTTCGACAGCAGCAATTTGGTGGGATTGATGCGGTTCACTGCAGGTGCTCGATCAGCCGCTTTGCCGCTTCCTGGCCGCTGAGCCAGGCACCTTCGACCCGGCCCGACAGGCACCAGTCGCCGCACACGTACAGCCCCAGATCGGCGTCGGCCAGCACGCCCCATTCGTGGCTGCTGGCCGGCCGGGCATAGAGCCAGCGGTGGGCCAGGCTGAAGGAGGGGGCAGGCATGGTGCAGTGCAGTAGTTCGGCGAATGCGCCGTGCAGCAGTTCGATCACCGCGTCCTTGGGCAGGTCCAGGTGCTGCTTGCTCCAGGTGCTGGTGGCGTGCAATACCCAGGTGTCGAGGGTGTTATCGCGCCCCGGTTTGCTGCGGTTGCGGGCCAGCCAGTCCAGCGGGCTGTCCTGCACGAAGCAGCCTTCCATGGGTGTATCCAAGGGTGTGTCGAACGCCAGGGCGATGGCCCAGGTAGGGTCCATTTTTACCCCGGCGGCGGCACTGGCCAATTTTGGTACGGCGGCCAGCAGCGCAGTGGCCTGGGGCGCCGGGGTGGCGATGATCACATGGCTGAAGGGACCGTGGTTGCCGCCATTGGCGTCCAGCAGGTTCCAGTGCTGTTTGCCTTGGAACACTTCGGTGATGCGGCAGCCGAACTCCACAGGCAAGTCGTCAAGCAGGGCGCGGGTGATGGCACTCATACGGGGCGTGCCCACCCAGCGGGTCTGTTCATCAGGGGAGGGGCTGAGCTGGCCGGACTGGAAGTTGTACAGCTGCGGCTTCCATTGGGCGACCCAACCATTGGCTTGCCAGCGCTGCACTTCGTTGACGAAGCGCCGGTCGCGGGCGGTGAAATACTGGGCGCCCAGGTCCAGGGCGCCAGCATCACTGCGCTTGCTGGACATGCGTCCGCCGCTGCCACGGCTTTTATCGAAGAGTTGTACAACGTGCCCGGCATCTTTTAACGCTCGGGCGGCCGAAAGTCCGGCGATGCCGGTACCAATGATCGCGATGGGAACAGTCATGGAGGGCCTCATTTTACCGTTGGGTACAGGCTACATCGCCATCAATAGCTGTACAATTTTATTTTTTAGTATAGGTTTTGGCGTACCTGAACGTTTGGCGTGACCTATGGTTAAACCTGCGGGTTAAACCAACGTGCGCCGGATTAAAAAGATCCCTGCTTATAAAATAGACCAGTGATGGCCGGCGAACGTTACACGAGGAAGATCTCATGCATATTTTGCTGACCGGTGGTACGGGTCTGATCGGTCGCCAGCTCTGCCAACATTGGCTGGCACAGGGGCATCGCTTGAGCGTCTGGAGTCGTCGCCCCGAGCAGGTGGCCAAGCTCTGTGGTGATCCGGTGCGCGGCATAGCCCGTCTGCAAGACCTGGCGGAGCCGGTGGATGCGGTGATCAACCTGGCCGGAGCGCCTATTGCCGACCGGCCCTGGACCCATAAACGCAAGGCCCTGTTGTGGAGCAGTCGGATCAGCCTGACCGAAACCCTGCTGGCTTGGCTAGACGGCCTTGAGCACAAACCTGCGGTGTTGATCTCCGGTTCTGCGGTCGGTTGGTACGGCGACGGCGGTGAGCGCGAGCTGACTGAAGACAGCGGCCCGGTGCAGGACGATTTCCCCAGCCAACTGTGTATCGCCTGGGAAGAAACCGCCCAGCGTGCCGAAGCCCTCGGCATACGCGTGGTATTGGTGCGTACAGGCTTGGTGCTGGCGGCGCAGGGCGGCTTTTTGTCGCGCCTGTTGCTACCGTTTAAACTGGCGCTGGGCGGGCCCATCGGTAATGGTCGGCAATGGATGCCGTGGATCCATATCAAGGATCAAATCGCCTTGATTGATTTTCTTCTGCACAAGAGCAACGCCAGGGGTCCTTATAATGCCTGTGCACCTCATCCGGTGCGCAACCGCGAGTTTGCCAAAACCCTGGGCAAGGTGCTGCACCGTCCGGCGTTCATGCCCATGCCGGCCTTCGCCCTGCGGGTGGGGTTGGGTGAGTTGTCCGGCTTGTTGCTGGGCGGTCAGAAGGCGGTCCCGGAACGGCTGTTGGCCGCCGGTTTCACATTTCAGTTCACTGAGTTGCACGCGGCCCTGGATGACTTGTCCAGCCGCCTCTAGAGATAGGATGTTGCATGACGGATCACGCGTTGTTACTGGTCAACCTGGGTTCACCGGCGTCCACTTCGGTGGCCGATGTGCGCAGCTACCTCAATCAGTTTTTGATGGACCCTTATGTAATCGACCTGCCGTGGCCGGTACGGCGTTTGCTGGTGTCGTTGATCCTGATCAAGCGTCCCGAGCAGTCGGCCCATGCCTACGCCTCGATCTGGTGGGAGGAGGGTTCGCCGCTGGTAGTCCTTAGTCGCCGTCTGCAACAGCAGATGACTGCCCAGTGGACCCAGGGCCCGGTGGAACTGGCGATGCGCTACGGCGAACCGTCGATTGAAAGCGTGCTGACCCGCCTGGCCGCCCAGGGCATCCAGAAAGTCACCCTGGCGCCGTTGTATCCGCAATTTGCCGACAGCACCGTGACCACGGTGATTGAAGAAGCCCAGCGGGTAGTGCGCGAGAAGAAGCTCAAGGTGCAGTTCTCGATCCTGCAGCCGTTCTACGATCAGCCGGAGTACCTTGATGCCCTGGTGTCCAGTGCCAGGCCGCATTTGCAGCAAAACTTTGATCACCTGTTGTTCAGCTTCCACGGCCTGCCGGAGCGGCACCTGAAAAAGCTCAATCCTGGTCATGAATTCGATGGCGCCTCTGACTGCTGCGCAAATGCCTCGCCAGAAGTCCGGGCCACTTGCTATCGCGGGCAATGCTTCAGCGTCGCTCAGGCTTTTGCCGAGCGCATGGGCTTGCCGGATGGCAAGTGGTCGGTGGCATTCCAGTCGCGCCTGGGTCGGGCGAAGTGGATCGAACCCTATACCGAGGCCCGGTTGGAAGCGCTGGCCAAGCAAGGGGTTAAGAAGTTGTTGGTGATGTGCCCGGCGTTTGTCGCGGACTGCATCGAGACCCTGGAAGAAATCGGTGATCGCGGGTTGGAGCAGTTCCGTGAGGCGGGGGGCGAGGAGTTGGTGCTGGTGCCGTGCCTTAATGATAATGAACAGTGGGCGGCGGCGCTCAATACGTTGTGTGAAAGAGCGCCGCTGCAATTGTAGGCGCCGTGGTTACAGGTTGAGGGTCAGGCTGACGGTGAAATTGCGCGGCTCACCGGGGTTGACCCAGTAGTTGCTGTAGGAGCGCTCGTAGTACTTTTCATCGAACAGGTTATTGAGGTTCAGGCCCACCGTGACGTTGTCGCTGGCTTTGTAATGGGCCAGCAGGTCGACGGTGTGATAGGCCGGCAATTGAAAACTGCCACCGGCCTCGCCCGAGCGATCGCCGACGTAGGTGAAGGCGGCGCCTAGATCAGAGCCACGCAGCAGGCCATCCTGAAACTCATACACCCCCAACAGGCTGCCACTGCGCTTGGCCACGCCGAGAATGCGGCTGCCGGCAGGGATGGCCTTGTTGCCCTTGGTGACTTCGGCATCAATGTAGGCAAAGGCGCCAATGACCCGCACAGCGTCGGTTAATTGCCCGGTCAGTTGCAGGTCAAATCCCTGGCTGCGAGCCTTGCCCATGGCGCGGCTGGTGTTGGTGTCCGGGTCCAGGGCCAGAACGTTTTCCTTTTCGATATGGAACGCGGCGAGGGTGGTGCTCAGGCGGTCGTCGAACAGCTCACTCTTGATACCCACTTCGTAGCCCACGCCTTCTTCAGGTTTGAAGGATTTGCCGCCAGCGTCCAGGCCATTGTTGGGCTTGAATGAGGTGGAGGCGTTGGCAAACAGACCGACTTGAGGCGTCAGTTGATACAGCAGGCCGGCGCGCTGGGTCAGGGCGTCGTGGGTCTGCTGGCTTTTGGCGTGGTTACGGGTGAAGTCGTCAGTGCTTTGTTCGAAGTGTTCGAAACGCGCGCCGACCATGCCCCGCAGACGGTCAGTGAAGATGATCTGGTCCTGCAGGTTCAGTGCCTGGCTTTTGACCTGTTCGAAGAAGTCGGTGCCGGAGCGGGCGCCGTTGGGTTTGGGCTGGCCGTAGATCGGCTTATAGATGTCGATGGGGTAACTGCCAGCAATGGCGGTCACCCGTTCTTTCTTGCGGTAGTCCTCGTATTCGGTACCGATCAGCAGTTCGTGCTGCCAACTGCCAATGTCGAACAGGCCGCGCAGTTCCAGCTGGGTGATGCTGTCGTGCCAACCGGTGGAACGTTCGCGATAACGGCGGTTGATGGTGTGGCCATCGGCGTTCACTGCGCGGTTCTCAGAGGCGTCGCCCCTCAGGCTGCCTTGTTTGTAATGGCTGGCCAGGCGTAGTTTCCAGGCATCGTTCAGATGATGCTCAAGGGTCGCTTGCAGGCGGTTGTTGTGGTTGTCGATAGCGCCGTCGTTGGGCTCGCCGAGGAAGGTCGAGCGGGAGACGCCGCTCCAGCGGTTATTGGGGGCGACGATACCGCGGTCGAAGGTTGAGCTGTGACGCACGAATTCACTTTCCACCAACAGGTGGGTGTCCGGGTCCAGTTGCCAACTGAACGATGGTGCGACGAACACGCGCTTGCTCTGCACGTGATCGCGAAAGCTGTGGTTGTCTTCCACCGCCAGGTTGACCCGCGACAACACGTTGCCTTCGCTGTCCAGCGGGGTGTTGATGTCAACCGCGGTGCGGTAGCGATCCCAGCTGCCGGCGCTGGTCTGCACGGTGGTAAAGGCTTCGGGCTGCGGTTTTTTGGTGACGATATTGACGGTGCCGCCGGGGTCGCCGCGACCATAAAGGCTGGCGGCGGGGCCCTTGAGCACTTCGATCCGTTCGATATTGGCCGCGTCCGGGGTGCTCGGGTAGCCACGGTTGGCGCTGAAACCGTCCTGGTAGAACTCCGAGGTGGTGAAGCCGCGCACGCTGTATTCGTAGAGGGTCAGGCCGCCGAAGTTGTTCTGCTTGGACACGCCGCCGGCAAACTCCAGGGCACGCTCGACATTGGTACTGCCCAGGTCCTTGAGCACCGTGGCGGGAATCACGCTGATCGATTGGGGGATATCTCGCAGGGCGGTGTCGGTCTTGGTCGCACTGGCGGAGCGGGTGGCGCGATAGCCCTTGACCGGCCCGGTGGCCGATTCGTAAGCGTCGGCGGTGACGCTGATGGCGTCCAGTTCAACGGTGTTGGTGTCTTCGGCGAACACCGGGTCCACCAGCAGGCCCAGGGCGATGCCCGCCAGTGGAGCAAATTTACGAGACGTCATGGTAGAGCGTTCCAATATCAATATTGAAACAATATAACATGACTAATGAGGGTGTATCTCTTTGGAGTTTTACCCTTACTCCTGTTCTTTTACCGGTGCGGGCGGCGGCCGCAACCCGACTTCTGCCGACAGCCTGATCTCTTTGCCGTTGCGCATCACCAGGATGGCAACTTTCTCGGTGGGTTTTATCCGCGCCACCTGGTTCATCGACTTGCGGCCATCACCAGCCGGTTCGCCGTCGATACTGAGGATCACATCGCCGACCTGCATGCCGGCTTTCTCGGCCGGGCCACCCCGCAGGATCCCCGCGATGACGATTCCTGGCCGCCCTGTCAAACCAAAGGATTCTGACAACTCCTTGGTCAGCGGCTGCACTTCAATCCCCAGCCAGCCACGAATCACTTGGCCGTGCTCAATGATTGACTTCATCACTTCGGTGGCCAGTTTTACCGGGATCGCGAAACCGATGCCTTGGGAACCACCGGATTTGGAGAAAATTGCGGTGTTGATCCCGGTCAGGTTGCCGCTGGCATCCACTAGCGCGCCGCCGGAGTTGCCGGGGTTGATTGCGGCGTCGGTCTGGATAAAGTCTTCGTAGCTGTTGAGGCCCAGTTGATTGCGCCCGGTGGCGCTGATGATGCCCATGGTCACCGTCTGGCCGACACCAAACGGGTTGCCGATGGCCAATGCGACGTCACCGACCCGCAAGCCTTCGGAGCGGCCGATGGTGATCGACGGCAGATTCTTCAAATCGATTTTCAGTACTGCGAGATCGGTTTCGGGGTCGCTGCCGACCACGCGGGCCAGGGTTTCCCGGCCATCACGCAGGGCGACGACGATCTGGTCGGCGCCGGTGGTCACGTGGTTGTTGGTGAGGATGTAGCCTTCCGGGCTCATGATCACTCCGGAGCCGAGGCTCGATTCCATGCGCCGCTGCTTGGGCGAGTTGTCACCGAAGAAACGCCGGAACTGCGGGTCTTCAAACAGAGGGTGCGGCGGTTTGTTGATGACTTTGGTGGTGTACAGGTTGACCACGGCTGGCGCTGCGACGGTCACCGCATCGGCATAGGTCACCGGGCCCTGTTGCACCGCGCTGGTTTGCGGTGCCTGTTGCAGGTTGACGTCCAGGCTCGGCAGGCCGACCCATTGGGGATAACGCTGAATAATCAGCGTGGCAATCAGCACGCCGGCCAGCAATGGCCATCCAAAAAAACGCAGTGCCTTGAGCATTAAGCAAATCCTGACAGGTTGCAGGGGGCGCGGGAGCGCCCATAATGTGGCGCATTATACGAGGCCGCGAGCGCCTCTGAACGGGATATTTAGGAGTCTTTTATGGCCGTCGCCCTGAGCACCCTCGTAGAAGAAGCAGATCGCTACCTAGGCAGCGCAAAAATTGCCGATTACTGCCCCAATGGCCTGCAAGTTGAGGGCCGGCCGCAAGTGCTGCGCATCGTCAGCGGCGTGACCGCCAGCCAGGCATTGCTGGACGCAGCGGTTGAAGCCCAGGCCGATCTGGTGCTGGTGCACCACGGTTATTTCTGGAAAGGCGAAAACCCGTGCATCACCGGCATGAAACAGCGCCGCCTCAAGACCTTGCTCAAGCACGACATCAGCTTGCTGGCGTATCACCTGCCTTTGGATCTGCACCCGGAGGTTGGCAACAACGTGCAGCTTGCCAGGCAGTTGGATATCACCGTCGAAGGCCCACTGGACCCGGACAACCTCAAGGTCGTCGGCCTGGTTGGTTCCCTGGCAGAGCCCGTGTCGCCCCGTGACTTCGCTCGCCGCGTGCAGGAAGCCATGGGCCGCGAGCCGTTGTTGATCGAAGGCAGCGAAATGATCCGCCGCGTTGGCTGGTGCACCGGCGGTGGCCAGGGCTACATCGATCAGGCCGTGCTGGCGGGAGTCGATCTGTACCTGAGCGGTGAGGCCTCTGAGCAGACGTTCCATAGTGCTCGGGAAAACGGCATCAGCTTTATTGCAGCCGGGCATCATGCCACCGAGCGCTATGGGGTGCAGGCGCTGGGGGATTACCTGGCAAGGCGCTTTGCCCTGGAACATATATTCATTGACTGCCCCAACCCGATTTGAGGGCCAAACCCAGCGGCATATTCATATATCGTTTCGATCTAGCCAGCTCCCTGATTAGAAGCAGGTGCTGTGCTAGCATGCCTCGCTCGAACACGGCCCGCTGGCCGTCCATAAGATCGTTTTCGTGAGTAGCCATGGTCGACAAACTGACGCATCTGAAACAGCTGGAGGCGGAAAGCATCCACATCATCCGCGAGGTCGCCGCCGAGTTCGATAATCCGGTGATGCTCTACTCGATCGGTAAAGACTCCGCCGTGATGCTGCACTTGGCGCGCAAGGCATTCTTCCCCGGCAAGCTGCCGTTTCCGGTGATGCACGTCGACACCCAGTGGAAATTCCAGGAGATGTACACGTTCCGCGACCGTATGGTCGAAGAGCTGGGCCTGGAACTGATCACCCACGTCAACCCTGACGGTGTGGCGCAAGGCATCAACCCGTTTACCCACGGCAGCGCCAAGCACACCGACATCATGAAGACTGAAGGCCTGAAGCAGGCCCTCGACAAGTATGGTTTCGACGCAGCTTTCGGCGGCGCCCGTCGCGATGAAGAGAAATCCCGTGCCAAAGAGCGCGTGTACTCATTCCGCGACAGCAAGCACCGCTGGGACCCGAAAAACCAGCGCCCTGAGTTGTGGAACGTCTACAACGGCAACGTCAACAAGGGCGAGTCGATCCGCGTGTTCCCGCTGTCCAACTGGACCGAGCTGGACATCTGGCAGTACATCTACCTTGAAGGCATTCCGATCGTGCCGCTGTACTTCGCCGCCGAACGCGATGTGATCGAGAAGAACGGCACGCTGATCATGATCGACGACGAGCGCATCCTCGAGCATCTGTCCGACGAAGACAAAGCCCGTATCGTCAAAAAGAAAGTACGTTTCCGTACCCTTGGCTGCTACCCGTTGACGGGCGCGGTGGAGTCTGAAGCCGAGACGCTGACAGATATCATCCAGGAAATGCTCCTGACGCGAACTTCCGAGCGCCAGGGCCGTGTCATCGACCACGATGGCGCCGGCTCCATGGAAGACAAAAAACGTCAGGGTTATTTCTAAGGGGTTGTCATGTCGCACGTATCTGATTTGATCAGCGAGGACATCCTCGCCTACCTGAGCCAGCACGAACGCAAGGAAATGCTGCGCTTTCTGACCTGTGGCAACGTCGACGACGGCAAGAGCACCCTTATCGGGCGCCTGCTGCACGACTCCAAGATGATCTACGAAGACCATCTGGAAGCCATCACCCGCGATTCGAAGAAAGTCGGTACCACCGGTGACGATATCGACCTGGCGTTGCTGGTCGACGGCCTGCAGGCCGAGCGTGAGCAGGGCATCACCATTGATGTGGCTTACCGCTATTTCTCCACCGCCAAGCGTAAATTCATCATCGCCGACACCCCTGGCCATGAGCAGTACACCCGCAATATGGCCACTGGTGCTTCCACCTGTGACCTGGCGATCATCCTGGTGGATGCCCGCTACGGCGTGCAAACCCAGACCCGTCGCCACAGCTTTATCGCCTCGTTGCTGGGCATCAAGCACATCGTCGTCGCGATCAACAAGATGGACCTCAACGGCTTTGATGAAAGCGTGTTCGAGTCGATCAAGGCCGACTACCTGAAGTTTGCCGATGGCATCGCCTTCAAGCCGAGCACCATGGCCTTTGTGCCGATGTCGGCGCTCAAGGGCGACAACGTGGTGAACAAGAGCGAGCGCTCGCCCTGGTACACCGGCCAGTCGCTGATGGAGATCCTTGAAACCGTCGAGATCGCCAACGATCGTAACTACACCGACCTGCGTTTCCCGGTGCAGTACGTCAACCGTCCAAACCTGAACTTCCGTGGTTTTGCTGGCACCCTGGCCAGCGGTATCGTGCACAAGGGCGACGAAGTCGTTGTGCTGCCGTCGGGCAAGAGCAGCCGCGTCAAATCCATCGTCACCTTCGAAGGTGAACTGGAACACGCAGGCCCCGGCCAGGCCGTGACCCTGACCATGGAAGACGAGATCGACATCTCCCGTGGCGACCTGCTGGTGCATGCCGACAACGTGCCGCAAGTGACCGACGCCTTCGACGCCATGCTGGTGTGGATGGCTGAAGAACCGATGCTGCCGGGCAAGAAATACGACATCAAGCGCGCCACCAGTTACGTGCCAGGTTCCATTACCAGCATCGTCCACCGTGTCGACGTGAACACCCTGGCCGAAGGGCCGGCCAGTGCCTTGCAGTTGAACGAGATCGGCCGGGTCAAGGTCAGCCTCGATGCCGCCATCGCCCTTGATGGTTATGCCAGCAACCGCACCACTGGTTCGTTCATCGTCATCGACCGTTTGACCAACGGCACCGTCGCGGCAGGCATGATTATCGCCCAGCCGGTGACTCATGGCAGCGCGGCGCAGCACGGCAAGTTGGCTCATGTGGCCACTGAAGAGCGTGCCCAGCGTTTCGGCCAGGAGCCAGCCACCGTGTTGTTCAGCGGCCTGTCCGGCGCAGGCAAAAGCACCTTGGCCTATGCGGTTGAGCGCAAGCTGTTCGACTTGGGCCGTGCGGTGTTTGTGCTCGATGGCCAGAACCTGCGCCATGACCTGAATAAAGGTCTGCCACAGGATCGTGCCGGGCGTACCGAGAACTGGCGTCGTGCCGCCCACGTGGCGCGTCAGTTCAACGAAGCTGGCTTGCTGACCCTGGCCGCCTTCGTTGCCCCGGATTCCGAAGGCCGCGAACAGGCCAAGGCGCTGATTGGTGCTGATCGTCTGCTGACGGTGTATGTGCAGGCGTCGCCGCTGGTATGCGCCGAGCGTGATCCGCAAGGCTTGTATGCGGCGGGCGGGGATAACATCCCTGGCGAATCCTTCCCGTACGACGTGCCGTTGAATGCCGATCTGGTGATCGACACCCAGGCGTTGTCGCTGGAAGAAAGCGTCAAACAAGTGCTGGAGCTGCTGCGTCAGCGCGGCGCGATCTAAGCTTTAGATCCGTACTAAAAAAGCCCGCCACCGAGTGATCGGTGGCGGGCTTTTTCATGTATTCAGCCTAGATCATTTGTAGGAGCGAGCTTGCTCGCGAAAAACCCGAAAGCGCCGTTGGGTGTCAGGCTAACAGCGTTATCGTTAACGACCATCGCGAGCAAGCTTGCTCCTACAAAGGGCGCGCGGGAAATTCGCGGTGCAGCTTCTCCAGAAGTGCATCCTTCTCTTCCCACAACCCATTGATCCACCCCTGGAACTGCAACCGATACTCCCCATCCTGCTCATAATTCTTGCCAATGAACTCGGCCGGGATCTGCACCTCTTCGAACTGCACCACCACATCCTGCACATTGCCACACAGCAAATCCCAGTAGCCGGGCCGCCCGCCAGGGTAGTGAATGGTCACGTTCACCAGCGACTTCAGTTGTTCACCCATGGCATCCAGCACAAACGCAATGCCGCCGGCCTTGGGCTTGAGCAGGTAGCGAAACGGTGACTTCTGCTGGGCATGCTTGCCCTCAGTAAACCGCGTGCCCTCGGCGAAGTTGAAAATGCCCACCGGGTTGTGGCGAAACTTCGCGCAGGTCTTGCGGGTGGTTTCCAGGTCTTTGCCTTTCTTCTCCGGATATTTTTCCAGGTAGGCCTTGGTATAGCGCTTCATGAACGGGAAGCCCAACGCCCACCAAGCCAGGCCGATCACGGGGACCCAGATCAATTGCTGCTTGAGGAAAAACTTCAGCGGGCGAATACGGCGGTTGAGCACGTACTGCAGCACCATGATGTCAACCCAGCTCTGGTGGTTGCTGGTCACCAGATAAGAATGCTGATAATCCAGCCCTTCAAGCCCGGTCAATTGCCAGCGCGTGCGCTGCACCAGATTCATCCAGGCCTTGTTATTACTGATCCATGCTTCGTGAGTGTGATTCATCAGCCACTCGCTGAAGCGCTGGGCGAACGGCAGCACCTTGAACAGCGCTACGATAAACAGGAACGAGCACAGCAGGATCGTGTTCAACGCCAGTAACAGCGAGGCGATCACCCCGCGCACGGCGGGAGGTAGAAAATCCAGCATTTAGACATCCATAGGTCGGTTGGCGGCTTGAATTGCGGTCAGGGCGATGGTGTAGACAATGTCGTCCACCTGGGCCCCACGGGGCAGATCATTGACCGGCTTGCGCAGGCCTTGCAACATCGGGCCAAGGCTCACGCAATCGGCGCTGCGCTGCACCGCCTTGTGGGTGGTGTTGCCGGTGTTCAGGTCCGGGAACACGAACACCGTGGCCTTGCCCGCCACCAGACTGTTGGGCGCCAGTTGGCGGGCGACGGTTTCGTTGGCTGCGGCGTCGTACTGCAACGGGCCGTCGATCAGCAGCGAGCCTTGCGCTTCATGGGCGAGCAAGGTGGCTTCGCGGACTTTCTCCACCTCTTCGCCGCTGGCCGAGTCACCGCTGGAATAGCTGATCATCGCTACGCGCGGGGTGATGCCGAAGGCGGCGGCCGAGTCGGCGCTTTGCAGGGCGATCTCCGCCAGTTCCGCCGCGCTTGGGTGCGGGTTCATCACGCAGTCGCCGTAGACCAGCACCTGCTCGGGGAACAGCATGAAGAATACTGACGACACCAGGGTGCAGCCCGGCGCCGTTTTAATCAGCTGCAGGGCTGGGCGGATGGTGTTGGCGGTGGAGTGGATGACGCCCGAGACCAGGCCGTCGACTTCATCCAGCGCCAGCATCATCGTGGCGATGACCACGGTGTCTTCAAGCTGCTGCTCGGCCATCGGTGCGTTGAGGCTTTTGCTCTTGCGCAAGGCCACCATTGGCTCGACATAACGCTGGCGAATCAGGTCGGGGTCAAGAATCTCCAGCCCTTCGGGCAGTTCGATGCCCTGGGCGCGAGCCACCGCTTCCACGTCCGCCGGTTTGGCCAGCAGCACGCATCGGGCAATACCCCGCGCCTGGCAGATCGCCGCAGCCTGCACGGTCAGCGGTTCGCTGCCTTCCGGCAAAACGATGCGCTTGTTGGCCGCCTGGGCGCGCTGGATCAACTGATAGCGGAACACCGCCGGCGACAGGCGCATTTCCCGTGGCGTACCGCAGCGCTGGTGCAGCCAGCGGGCGTCCAGCTGGCTGGCGACGAAGTCGGTGATGATCTCCGCGCGCTCGCGGTCATCAATCGGGATTTCCTTGTTCAGGCTGTTGAGCTGGTTGGCGGTCTCGTACGAGCCGGTGCTCACCGACAACACTGGCAGCCCGGCCTGGAACGCGCCACGGCACAGGTCCATGATCCGAGGGTCGGGCAGGGTGTCGCTGGTCAGCAGCAGGCCGGCCAATGGCACGCCGTTGATGGCGGCGAGGCTGACGGCGAGGATGATGTCGTCGCGATCCCCCGGCGTCACCACCAATACGCCGGGCTTGAGCAGTTCCACGGTATTGCGCATGGTGCGCGCGCAAATGATGATCTTGGTCATGCGCCGGGTTTCGTAATCCCCGGCGTTGAGTATCTGCGCGCCCATCAGGTCGGCGACGTCACGGGTGCGCGGGGCGTTGAGTTCCGGTTGGAAGGGAATGCAACCCAGCAGACGGAAGTCGCCACTGCGAAGCAATGGCGAATGCTCTTTGAGGCGCGCGGCGAAGGCTTCCATGCTTTCGTCGGTACGCACCTTGTTGAGGATCACACCGAGGACTTTCGGGTCCTTCGGCCCGCCGAACAGTTGGGCCTGCAGTTCCACGCGGCCCGATAGCTCGGTGAGCACGTCGTTTTCCGGGGCCGAGACCAGGATCACGTCGGCATCCAGGCTTTTGGCCAGGTGCTGGTTGACCCGAGCCGCATAGCTGGCGCTGCGGGTCGGCACCATGCCTTCGACGATCAGCACGTCCTTGCCCACGGCGGCCTGTTGGTAAAGGGTGATGATTTCTTCCAGCAGCTCATCGAGCTGGCCGTCGCCGAGCATCCGCTCGATATGGGCCAGGCCCAGGGGCTGGGGCGGCTTCAGGCCGTGGGTGCGGGCCACCAGTTCGGTGGAGCGCTCCGGCCCGGTGTCGCCGGGGTGCGGTTGGGCAATCGGTTTGAAAAAGCCGACTTTCAGCCCGGCCCGTTCAAGGGTACGCACCAGCCCAAGGCTGATGGAGGTCAGACCCACACCGAAATCGGTGGGCGCGATAAAAAAAGTCTGCATGCGAATTCTCTGATGGGTTCAAGCCTATGTCTGGCCTGTAACCGAACTTCAATCCCTAAGGTTATCCCTAACTGAGCCCTGCGCGCACCAGCCACAGTCAAAGCGCTGGCCTATTTTTTCCAGACGTTGTGCGCGATCTTGTACCCAGGCCCGGGATTGCCAGGGTGGCTGGTGGCGCAGGTGCTGGGTGTGGCCACAGGAAAGCTCGGCGACCCAATGTTGGTCTTCATCCTGATGAAAACCGATGACCGTCGAGTCTATTGATCGACTCCGTCCGTCCGGGTTCTGTTCGCTTTCGGG
Source organism: Pseudomonas sp. C321 (assembly GCF_055407105.1). Taxonomy (NCBI): domain Bacteria; kingdom Pseudomonadati; phylum Pseudomonadota; class Gammaproteobacteria; order Pseudomonadales; family Pseudomonadaceae; genus Pseudomonas; species Pseudomonas sp. C321. The sequence goes on from NZ_JBUZRB010000003.1 coordinate 93,618, forward strand.
CAAATCCTTGTTTAGACTTGTCCGTTCTTCATTCTTATGCAAAAGGTCTCGCCCCATGCTGATCGCCGCCAATAAGGCTGTCTCCATCGACTATACCCTGACCAACGACGCTGGTGAGGTCATCGACAGCTCCGCCGGCGGCGCGCCGCTGGTCTACCTGCAAGGTGCAGGTAACATCATCCCAGGCCTGGAAAAGGCCCTGGAAGGCAAGAAGGTCGGTGATGAACTGACCGTTGCCGTAGAACCTGAAGATGCCTATGGCGAATACGCTGCCGAACTGGTCAGCACCCTGAGCCGCAGCATGTTCGAAGGCGTCGACGAGATGGAAGTGGGCATGCAGTTCCACGCATCCGCTCCGGACGGCCAGATGCAGATCGTCACCATCCGCGACCTGGACGGCGATGACGTTACCGTCGATGGCAACCACCCGCTGGCAGGCCAGCGCTTGACCTTCCAGGTCAAGATCGTTGATGTGCGCGATGCTTCCCAGGAAGAAGTGGCCCACGGCCACGTTCACGGCGAAGGCGGTCACCACCACTGATTGATGGGCTACGCTCTGTCAGTTGGATAAAGGCGCCTTCGGGCGCCTTTTTTAATCGGCGGCTATTATTGCCGACTTGGCGGTTGTAATCTCGAACTGCCGTTTTGCGAAGAACATGGGAAATCGGAGTTCGTCATGAGTGCTTTCCACGACCTTAAACTCAAAGCCCTGGATGGTCAGGAGCTGCCTCTGGCGCCCTTCAAGGGGCAAGTCGTGCTGGTGGTCAACGTGGCCTCCAAGTGTGGTTTGACACCGCAATATGCGGCGCTGGAAAACCTCTATCAGCAATACAAAGACCAGGGTTTTACCGTGCTGGGTCTGCCGTGCAATCAATTTGCCGGTCAGGAGCCAGGCACCGAGGAAGAAATCCAGGCGTTCTGCAGCCTCAACTACGGCGTGACTTTTCCGTTGGGCAGCAAGCTTGAGGTCAATGGCCCTGAGCGTCACCAGTTGTACCGGCTGCTGGCGGGCGAGGGTGCCGAGTTTCCTGGGGATATCACCTGGAACTTCGAAAAATTCCTGCTGGGTAAAGATGGCCGGGTATTGGCGCGCTTCTCACCGCGTACTGCACCTGATGATCCGACCGTGGTCCAGGCCATCGAGAAAGCCCTGAACTGAACACAACCTCACTGTAGGAGCGAGCTTGCTCGCGATGGACGTTAACGATAACGCGTGGTACCTGAATGAACGCGGCGTCCTTGAGTTCATCGTCGGAACGCCGCCCGACGCAAGCTCGCTCCTACAATAATTGCCCTGCTTTTACCCCTTAATCACTGCAATCAATAGTGCTGTTCAGCACTGCGCACACTCCATATTATCCATGTCATAAAATCCCTCTCCCGTGGAGTGCTCCCATGCCTGTCCAAGCTTTGTTCAAACCCTTCCAGCTCGGTGCACTGCAACTATCGACTCGCGTGGTCATGGCGCCGATGACCCGCTCGTTTTCACCGGGCGGCGTCCCTAATTCCAAGGTGATCGAGTACTACCGTCGTCGCGCTGCCGCGGGTGTGGGCCTGATCATCACCGAAGGCACCGTGGTCGGGCATCAAGCCTCCAACGGTTACCCGAACGTCCCGCACTTTTACGGCGAGGCAGCGCTGGCCGGCTGGAAAAAAGTGGTCGATGCCGTGCACGCCGAAGGCGGCAAAATCGTCCCGCAACTGTGGCATGTGGGTAGCGTACGCCGCATCGGCACTGAGCCTGATGCCAGCGTGCCAGCTTATGGTCCGACCGAAAAACTCAAGGACGGCAACGTTGTGGTCCATGGCATGACGGTCCAGGACATCAAGGAAGTCATCGCCGCCTTCGCCCAGGCCGCCAAGGATGCGCAGAGCATCGGTATGGACGGCGTGGAAATCCACGGTGCCCACGGTTACCTGGTGGACCAGTTCTTCTGGGAAGGCAGCAACCAGCGCACCGACGAATACGGTGGCAGCCTGGCAAATCGCTCGCGGTTTGCCATTGAGTTGATTCAAGCGACCCGCGCCGCAGTGGGACCGGATTTCCCGATCATTTTGCGTTTCTCCCAGTGGAAGCAGCAGGATTACACCGCGCGGCTGGTGCAAACCCCTGAAGCGCTGGGTGAGTTCCTCAAGCCGCTGTCCGACGCGGGCGTGGATATTTTCCACTGTTCCACCCGCCGTTTCTGGGAGCCAGAGTTCGAAGGCTCCGAACTGAACCTGGCCGGCTGGACCCGCAAGCTCACCGGCAAGCCAACCATCACCGTGGGTAGCGTCGGCCTGGACGGCGAGTTCCTGCAATTTATGGTCAACACCGACAAGATCGCGCAGCCGGCGAGCCTGGAAAAGCTCCTGGAACGTCTGAACAACGATGAGTTCGACCTGGTAGCCGTCGGCCGTGCGCTGCTGGTGGACCCGGACTGGGCGGTGAAGGTGCGCGAAGGGCGTGAGGGCGATATTTTGCCGTTCAGCCGTGAAGCGTTGACTACTTTGGTGTAAGTGGCGGCAGGACGGGCAGTTGCTGCCCGTCCTCACACACCCCGCGCAACTGTCGTTCAAACTGCTCGATAATCGCTGGCCAACCCTGCCGGCTGGCATGCTGCCTTGCATTGAGCCGCACCCGCCGCAAACTCTCGTGTTCTTCCAGCAGCCAGTTGGCTGCGTCGCAAAACGCTTCCTCATCCCCTGGCATCGCCAGCACGCCACTGTAGCCATGGCGAATATGCTGGGTGGCGGCCGCCTGGTCGTAAGCCACCACACCGAGCCCTGAGGCCATGCCTTCCAGCACCACATTGCCGAAGGTTTCGGTCAGGCTGGGAAACAGAAACAGATCCCCCGAGGCATAGTGCCGAGCCAGTTCCTCGCCGCGTTGAGTCCCGCAAAAAATTGCCTCGGGCAGCGCTTTTCTCAGCATTTCTCGTTGGGGCCCGTCACCGACGATGATCAGCTTAAGTTGCCGCTGTGGATAAGTGGCCTGCAGCGAATCGAAGCAGCGTTTGAGCAGCCCCAGGTTTTTCTCTGGCGCGAGGCGTCCGACATGCAGCACCGCAATGTCCTCGTTCCCCAGGCCCCAGCGTTCGCGCAAGGCATTGTCGCGCTTGGCCGGATGAAACAACTGACTGTCGACACCCCGTGACAACAGTTCCAGGCGCTCGAAGTGACGACGCTCCAGTTCCAGGCGCTGACTGACGCTGGGAACCAGGGTCAGGGTCGAGCGGTTGTGAAACCAGCGCAAGTAGTGGGTCAACACCCGGCTCAACATGCCCAGGCCATATTGGCGGGTGTACTGCTGGAAGTTGGTGTGAAAACCGCTGACCACGCTGATTCCCAAACGCCGTGCCGCGCGCAGGGCCGACAAGCCCAACGGGCCTTCGGTGGCGATGTACAACACATCCGGGCGTTGGCGTTTCCAGCGGCGCAGCAGCTTGTGCATCGATGATTGCCCCCATTGCAGGCCTGGATACCCAGGCAGCGGCCAGCCGCGACACAGCAACAGGCCTTCGTCACTGGCACGGCTTTGGTCGCTGCCCTGGCGCGGCCGGACCAGCTCCACCTGATGCCCGCGCGCGCGCAAGCCGTCACACAGGCGGCCAAGGGTATTGGCCACCCCATTGATCTCCGGCGGGAAGGTTTCAGTAATGAGGGTGATGTGCAGGGAAGCTGTCGTCATGACACCAGTGTCGGCGCGGGCCATGTCGTCATTGTGTCATTAAGATGATGGATTTATGACGTCGTGGCCCGGCAACTGGATCAGTTAAACGGTGTCTTCGCCGGTTGCACCGGCAAGATAGGTTCGCTGGCGGCTACAGCTCCCCTGGCCTCGCCTCCCAGCATCAATCCGAGCATCAGCATCAACGGTCTGTACAGGGTGCGCTTCCCACAGGCTTATAGTTTTAATAACCATGTTTCAGATATGGGATTGTCACCATGATCCAGATCAAGCAAGCAGGTCAGCGCTTTTCCACCGTCATCGCCTCGGCGCCGCGCTCACGCACCCAGAACAAGGTCGCCCCGGCCACCGCCGCCGGCATCATCAGCAGGTTGACCACCGGGATCAGTAACACCAGGTAGACGATCCCGCCAAAACTCATGCTCTGCCAACGTTTTTCACGCAGCCAGGCGAGCATTTCGTTCCAGCCCAGTTTGTGGTTGTCCGCCGGGTAGTCGATGTATTGGATTGCCATCATCCACACCCCAAACAGCAGCCACAGCGGTGCGGCCACCAGGTTGACCACCGGAATGAACGACAGGATAAACAGGCCGATGGCCCGCGGCAGGAAGTAGCCTAGCTTGCGCATTTCCCGGGCCAGGGTGCGCGGGACCATGGCGAACAGCTCGGCCCAGCTGAAGGCTGGGAAGTCATCGGTGCCACGCACCACCACTTCGACCTTCTCCGCGAGAAAGCCGTTGAACGGTGCGGCAATGATGTTGGCAAGCATGGTGAAGGTGAAGAACACCATCAGCACCACCAGCGCCACGAATAGCGGCCATAGGAGATAATTCAGGAAGCTCAGCCAACTTGGCAGGGTCGGCATCAGCGTATCGACCCACAGGCTGAACTGATGGCCGGCAAAATAGATCAATCCGACGAACAGTATCAGGTTGATTGCCAGGGGCAGCAGGACGAATAGGCGCAGGCCTGGGCTGAGGATCAGTTTGAGACCTTCGCGCAGGTATTGTGGGCCTGAGAGAACGGGGGCGGGCATGGATGACTCCGGGCAAGGTGACGAACGCGCTGACCTTACCGGCTTTGCATTCAAGGCGAAAGCACGGCCGGTACGTCGACATTAACGGTAACAAACCGGTTGATTAATAGACGTGGCAGCATAGAGACCACCTATGAGCTGGATTGTTATTCCGTATTTCCTTAATCTTGCCCCCCTCGATACGCTGCACCCATTATTTTTCAGGGCCTGCGAGTTCAAGCCTTCCCCAAGTGCTTCGCAGTCCTTTTTTATTCCAGCCGGTCTGCCGGCGTTCCGCTCAAGTATCTCGGGGCGGTCGATAGGAGTGAGTCATGTCTGAAGTCCGTCATTCGCGAGTGATTATTCTCGGTTCCGGCCCTGCCGGTTACAGCGCTGCCGTCTACGCTGCCCGTGCCAACCTCAAGCCGCTGTTGATCACCGGCATGCAAGCGGGCGGTCAGTTGACCACCACCACCGAAGTCGACAACTGGCCGGGCGACGTCCATGGCCTGACCGGTCCGGTGCTGATGGAGCGCATGAAAGAACACGCCGAACGCTTTGAGACCGAGATCGTCTTTGACCACATTAACGCGGTCGACTTCTCGAAAAAGCCTTACAGCCTGACCGGCGACAACGGCGTCTATACCTGTGACGCGCTGATCATCGCCACTGGCGCCAGTGCCCGCTACCTGGGCCTGCCGTCAGAAGAAGCGTTCATGGGCAAGGGCGTTTCCGCATGCGCCACCTGCGACGGTTTCTTCTATCGCAACAAACCGGTTGCCGTAGTCGGTGGCGGCAACACTGCCGTGGAAGAGGCGTTGTACCTGGCCAATATCGCCAGCACCGTGACCCTGGTTCACCGTCGCGAGACCTTCCGCGCCGAGAAGATCCTGATCGACAAGCTGCATGCACGGGTTGCTGAAGGCAAGATCATCCTCAAGCTCAACGCCACCCTGGATGAAGTCCTGGGCGACAACATGGGCGTGACCGGTGCCCGCCTGAAAAACAACGATGGCAGTTTCGACGAGCTGACCGTCGACGGTGTGTTCATCGCCATCGGCCACACCCCGAACACCTCGTTGTTCGAAGGTATGCTGACCGCCAAAGACGGTTACCTGGTGGTGCAGGGCGGCCGTGAAGGCAATGCCACTGCGACCAACATCGAAGGCATCTTTGCCGCCGGTGATGTGGCTGACCATATTTACCGCCAGGCCATTACGTCCGCCGGCGCCGGTTGCATGGCGGCACTGGATGCCGAGCGTTACCTCGACGGGTTGAAGGACGCTGCGTTCTAAATCGTTGAAATAAAAAAACCGGCTGCGAGGCCGGTTTTTTTATGCGCACGATCTGATGCTTTGATCACTCCGCGTGGGAGCGATCATTCAACGGCGAGTCAGAGGCTGCGTGGCAAACTTCACGCCCGCCAACCCATGCTCAATCAATGCACGAATATTGCCATGGTCACTGCCCTCAGGCGTGGCCAGCACCGACCGGTAATGCTCGCCAAACGCCAGCAATGTTTCCTGATCGCTCAAGCCTTCCAACAAGGCCAGGCCCAGGGTCTTGCAAGAACCTTCGTTCTGCCCAGCAGCGTTTTCCACACTGGCGTTGGTGAAGGCCTGTGGTTGGTAATCGTAGCCGGCGGCGACAAAGGCCAAGGTGTCGGCCAAGACGTGTTCGCCGCTATTGAGGCTGGCGCGCAGGGCGTTCAGGTCAGTCATGGGTTTTTCCCTTGGCGAACGCCGCGTGCTGTTCGGCGCTGGCTTCTTGCTGGTATTGGGCTTTCCATTCGGCGTACGGCATGCCGTACACCACTTCACGGGCGTCATCGAGGCTGACCTCGATCTGGCGCTCATCGGCCTCGGCCTTGTACCACTTGGACAGGCAGTTGCGGCAGAAACCGGCGAGGTTCATCAGGTCGATGTTCTGTACATCCTTGCGGCTGTCCAGGTGTGCGACCAGGCGGCGAAAGGCGGCGGCTTCAAGTTCAAGGCGTTGTTGATCGTTCATAATGCTCACTGCGAATGTAAGGGCTTAGCGACTCGCCGCGAGGGTGATCGACACCGACTCGGCAAAACGTAACGCATGGGGCTTGTCGACTTCGACTTCGGCATACAGCACCGACTCGTTGCTCATCACCAGGTCCAGCAGTTCCTGGGTCAGGCGCTCCAGCAGGGCAAAGCGATTGCCTTCCACGTGGGCAATGATGGCCTTGGTGATGGTGCGGTAGTTCAACGCGTGGTCGATATCGTTGTCGCGTACGGCTTCCTGGGCGGCGTACAGGATGGTCAGGTTGATCAACACATCCTGCTTGTTGAGGATTTCATCCTCGTTGATTCCGATAAAGGTACGCAGGCACAGGTCCTTGACCCGGATGCGCGCCATGCCTGGCTGAAGTTGTGGCATTGCTACTTGCTCCGTCCAATCAGTTGCAGGAACTCCATGCGGGTGGTGTTCGACTCGCGGAAGGCGCCGAGCATCACCGAGGTGTTCATGGTTGAATTCTGTTTTTCCACGCCGCGCATCATCATGCACATGTGCTGGGCTTCAATCACCACCGCCACGCCAGCGGCCTGGGTAACGTCCTGGATAGCATCGGCGATTTCCCGTGTGAGGTTTTCCTGAATCTGCAGGCGTCGAGCGAACATGTCCACGAGGCGCGCAATCTTCGACAGCCCCAGCACCTTGCCCGTCGGAATATAGGCCACATGGGCCTTGCCGATAAAGGGCAGCAGGTGATGTTCGCACAGGGAATACAACTCGATATTGGCGACGATCACCATTTCGTCACTGTCGGAAGCGAACAACGCACCGTTGACGATCTCATCAATGCACTGGGTGTAGCCATGACACAGGTACTGCATGGCCTTGGCCGCGCGTTTTGGCGTGTCGAGCAAGCCTTCGCGTTCCGGGTCTTCACCCAGGCCCTTGAGAATCTCACGGTAGTGCTGAGGCAGGGATAAAGTCATACAGCATCCTCGCAAGCGGCTTATTTGATGTGTCGCCCGCCGTTGACGGTCAGGGTCGTTCCGGTGACATAAGGGTTATCCAGCAGATAACGCACGCTCTGGTAAATCACTTCGGGACCGGGCTCGATGCCCAGTGCCGACTTGCCCAGGACCTTGGCGCGGTAGGCCGCGTCGTCGTCTTCGTTGAACATCACCATTGCCGGCGCGATGCCGTTGACCTTGATCTGCGGCGCGTACTTGGCGGCAAAGGATAAGGTCAGGCTGTCGAGCCCGGCCTTGGTGGCGCAATAGGCGATGTGCTGGCGGCTACCCTTGCGGGTCACGTCGTCGCTGATATGCAGGATGTCGGCCGGTATGGAACGTTGCAGCAAGTGCGCACAATGAAGGTTGATCAGGTACGGCGCAAGCATGTGCACGCTGAACATGTCAGCAAAGGCCCGGCTTTCATCGCCGGGCGTTTCTGCTTCCCAGGCCGAGGCATTATGAATGATCGCGCGCAGGCTGCTGGTATGAGCGTTCAGTTCATCGATGAAGGCAAGGATGCCGGCCTCGCAGGAGAAGTCGGCAAACAAGGCAATCGCGCCGCGATCGCGCAGGGCCTGTACGCCGGGACGTTCGCTGCGATAGCTGAAAATCACCGGCTGCCCCTCGTCCAGCAGGCGTAAAGCGCAATGTAGGCCGACACGCTGGCCGGCACCGGTGATCAGGATCGGGGCGGGAGATGAGGTCATGGGAGGCTCGGGTCGCTGGCAGGCTAAAACTATACCAGCGACCGGCCAGTTGCGGACTAGCTCAAACCGCTGCTTCAGTGGGTTTTACCCGCAATGGCGCGGGATGTAACCAACTCGCCAACAGATGAGTCGACAGCGGGATAAAGAGGTAGACCATCAACGGCGTCAGCGCCAGGGTGCTGACCAGTACGCGACTCAACAGCCCCAGTTCGGCGAGCAACGGCTCAAGCCCGAAATTGAACAACAGCGACACCGGGAAAAATGCCAGCCAGATGGCAACTGCCTGCTTCCAGCGCGGGGGGCGTTGGCCGATCGCGCCAAACCAGCCGTCCATGCCGCGGACTCGATGCTCCGACGGGTCGGCGAACAACTCGCTGCCACGGCCAAGCCAGGCGCCGCGCGAGGCGGAGAACTCCCAGGCATGCAGGGTCTGCTCATTGGCAAAACGGAAGATTATCTGGAATTCGTCGTCATCGGGAGGCGGTGCAAGCACGCCGGAGCCCAGATAGCCGGGGAAGTCAGTGGCCAATTGCTCGCCTTCGCGCAACCAGGCCATCAAGTCTTGATAGCGACCTTTGGCCACGCGGCGCGCGACCATCAAGGTAACGGGTAGGGTAGACATTGTGTATCTCCATATGTATGGGCGCACGGTACCGGGTAGGTGGCGCACCAGACGCAGCTGCGGGGTAGAGCGGCTGCGCTAAAATTCTGGTTTTAAAAACCTAGCAAGGATTATTCCTGAATTGACGAAATACACCAGCGGCATTGGTCGGTTGGGCCAGGACCTTGAAACCGACAGGTGTAAGGCGTTAAATGGGATCCAACTTTCCCCCTGGTGTTCGTGTTCACTGATGCCCGTAATCACTGCTCTTCAACCTGAAACTGCGCATGGCGGCACATCCAATGGCGATGAGCTGTTCCCGATTCGTGAAGTAGCGAGATTGACAGGAATCAACCCGGTCACGCTGCGGGCGTGGGAGCGACGCTACGGCCTGATTCAGCCGGTGCGCACCGAAAGCGGGCATCGATTGTATTCCCGGGACGATATTGAGACCGTCCATCGTATTCTCGATTGGATTGAGCGCGGCGTCGCGGTCAGTAAGGTGGGCAAGATTCTCGCTAGCGGCGATGGGCCAGACCTGTCACCGCGCAACGTCCGGGAAGACGCCGAATATCACGAGTGGACTCAGTGGCAACTGCAACTGCAGCAGGCCATCGGCTCTTTTGATGATCGGCAGTTGGACCGCCTGTACGGGCAGATTTTTGCCGCTTACCCCGCGCCAGTGGTGTTTCAGGACATCCTGATGCCTCTCTGGCACCAGCTGTTGCGCCATCAGGGCCGTTTTGGCCAGGCCAGCGAGTGGCTGTTTTTCGACAGTTTCTTGCGTGCCCGGACCTGGCAGCGCCTGCAACTGGCATGTGCCTCCCAAGCGCCGCGGATATTGCTGGCAGTCATTGCTGGTGAATGCCGTGAACTGGAGTTGCTCGTAGCCGGTGTATTGATGGGCGGTGACGAGTTGGCGGTTCGCGTACTGAGCATGGGCCAGCCATTTGATGAGTTGACGCTGATCTGTGAAAAGACCCGGCCGCAAGCCTTGGTAGTGTTTTCCAACCATTCGCCGACCAGCGAGTTGCCGCAACGCTTGAGTCGGCTGGCATTGACCCTCAATTGCCCGTTGCTGTTGGCTGGCGATGCCTCGGACCTGGCTGAGCACTACTTGGCTGGTTCGTCCATCGGCTGCCTGGGCAATGAAGGGCGATTGATGCAGCGGCGCTTGCAGCAGTTTCTCGGCGGTACCCTGGACACCTGAGATCAGGCGTGAACTTCAGGGTGGGCGAGGCGGTGTTGCTGCAGAATGAACTGGCGCAGGCGTTCGGTTTCGTCTGCGTCCCCCTGGCTTAAGCGGTAGGCGAACAAGCCCTGGGCGTTTTCTCGCTCAAAGGTGCCACGCAGGGCAATACGCTCGTAGCCTGAAGGGCTGAACCACAAAGAAAAGGTTTTCGGCGGTTTGCTCCGGCCTCGGGCTTCCACCAGCACCCCTTTGAACGACACCTCATGAACAAGCAGCACGCCGGGCTGGCCCTTGATGTTCTCCAGGGCCACCGGCTCCTCAAGCAGCAACCGCCACGGCCGAATCATCGGCCCGTCTTCGAAAATGCTCGGCACGCCCAAGCGCAGGTGTACGGCATTAAACTCGTCTTCCACCAGTTGCAGCGGAAAGGTCATTTGCTGGTTATCGAATTGCGCCTGGATGGTGACGTGTTCATGGGCCGCCAGGCGGGTGAGCAGATCACGAATCTGCGCACCGCCATTGACCATCAGGCTCGACGACGCGTCCCGCACATTCAATTGCGGGTTATGGTGCATGGTCTGGATAAAATCCAGCTCGTCCTGCGTCAATAGCGCGTCGCGTTGCATTGATCTGGCTCAAGGGAATGCGTGGAAAAATCGATTATCGCTCTAATGACCGCATTTTCTAAGTTTTGTTAGATCCGCTCGTCGCTTTGAGTGCGCAAAGTTCGGCTGTAACGGCGGCCAGCTGGCTTTCCAGTTGCGCGACACGCTGCTGGGCCTTGACTTGAACCGTGATGTCTTTTTGTACACCAACGAAGTAAGTCTGTTTATCGGCCTGGTTGTAAACCGTTGATAACGACAGCTCATTCCAGAAATGCGTGCCGTCCTTGCGGTAATTACGCAGGATTTCCCGGCAGGCGCCTTCGGTATCCAGTGCTTCGCGAATGGCCATCAGCGAGGGCTGGTCACGATCGCCCGATTGCAGGAAGCGGCAGTCCTGGTAGAGGACTTCTTCGCTGGTGTAGCCGGTTAAGCGTTCGAAGGCGGGGTTTACATAAATCAATGGTTTGTCTTTGCCTTCCTTTTCGGCGATGACGATGCCGTCGTTGGAGGCGTTGATGACCATTTGCATCAATTGGGCGTTAATCATTGAGCGGCCCATGGTTTGTTTATGGAGTGTGCAGTTTAAGGCACGTCAGCGGCCTGTCCACTTGTCATCATTGAATAGTGGATGGCATTCACTGAAACCTTCGCGCCAGCTGTTAATATCCCAGGCTTTTACTCAGCTACAGGATCAGTTTGATGAAAGTCGCCATCCTTTCCGGCTCGGTGTACGGCACGGCTGAAGAAGTCGCCCGCCACGCTGCAACACTCCTCAATGCAGCCGGTTTCGACGCCTGGCACAACCCTCGGGCGACCCTGGCGGACATCCAGGGCTTTGCCCCTGAGGCTTTTTTGGCCGTTACCTCCACCACCGGCATGGGCGAGTTGCCGGACAACCTGCAGCCGCTGTATTCGACCATCCGCGACCAATTACCGGCAGCCTGGCGTGGTTTGCCTGGCGCGGTGATCGGCCTGGGCGACTCCAGCTACGGCGATACCTTTTGCGGCGGAGGTGAGCAAATGCGCGAGCTGTTTGGCGAGTTGGGCGTGCGCGAAGTGCTGCCGATGTTGCGTCTGGACGCCAGCGAAAGTGTGACCCCGGAAACTGACGCCGAACCGTGGCTGGCCGAGCTGGTTACTGCACTGCGCGGCTGATCGGGTACTCGCGCAGCAATGCCAGCCAGGCCTGGGCAGCTTTCGACAGATAAGCGCCCTCACGCCAGATAAAGGCGATGTCCCAGCGCAGGTACTCCGGGGCCTTGAGCGTCAGGCGTACCACGCCGGGGCGCACCAGGCCGCGGGCTACCACGCTGGGCAGCAACACCACGCCCTGGCCGGCGGCCACCAGCGCCGCGAGAAAATCCGCCTGGCCGCTGCGTCCGCTTTCCTTCGGTGTAAAACCCACCTGCTGACAGGCTTGCAGCAATCGGTCGTTCAAAACAAAGCTGCGCTGGTACATCAGGAACGGCGTGTCCGCTAATTCCTCCAGGCGGATCTGCGCGTTATCCGCCAGGGGATGGTCCATCGGCAACAAAGCATCCAGCGGCTCATCGCAGAACGCTTGCCAGGCAAAGGCCGGGTTGGTGGGCATCAAGCTGCCGCCTACTTCCAGTTCACCATTGAGAATCGCCTGCTCAATGTTGCGGCTGCCGCCTTCAAGCAACTGGATGGTCACATTGGGATAGCGCCGTCGGTATTCGGCAAACAGGCGGGCGAACAGAATGTCACCGCCCAGTTGCGGCAAGCCCATGCGCAATTCGCCGCGGGTCATCTGATTCAAATCGTCCAGTTCACTGAGCAATTCGTTTTGCAGGCGCAACATCGCTTCGGCCCGTTGCAGCACCACTTGGCCGGCGGCGGTCAGGCGTACCTGCGAGCCCATGCGATCGAGCAGCGGCGTGCCGAGGCTCTGCTCCAACTGCGCCACCTGCTTGCTGACGGCAGATTGGCTGATGTGCAGGGTTTTCCCCGCCTGGGTAAAACCACCTCGATGAACCACTTCGACAAAGCTGCGCAGCTGTTTGAATTCCATTGCCATGATTCCAGTTTGGAATAGTTTGCAGTCTAACAATTCGCTTTAGGGATGTCAGGCGACTCTTTAAAATGAGTGCCTGCGAGGACCCAAAGCTCATGAAAAGTTTCACCTTCAAACACCTTGGCCGGTTGCTGGTTGAACTGGTGGTACTGCTGGCGATTTACCTGCTGGGCTGCCAACTGGCAGTGTGGCTGGCGTGGCCAATTCCCGGCGGCGTGATCGGCCTGGGCCTGTTGTTACTGGTATTCGCCAGCGGCCTGATCAAGCCGGCGGCCCTGCAATTGGGCGCTGGCGTGTTGATTGCGGAAATGCTGCTGTTCTTTATTCCGGCCCTGATGAGCCTGCTCGACTACGGTGGCCTGCTGCGCCATGACGGTTGGCGGATCATGCTGGTGATCGGCTTCAGTACCCTGATGGTCATGCTGGTAACGGCCTTCACCGTAGAGATGGTGTGCCGCTGGAAACTGCGCCATGAAGCTTGAGATGATGCCGATGTTCTGGTTGGCCCTGACGTTGGCCGCCTATGTGTTCAGCCGATGGATCTATCGGCGCACCGGGCGCTACTTGTTGTCGCCGCTGATTCTGGTGCCGGCGCTGTTGCTGGCGGTGGCTGTGCCGCTGAACACCGCTTATGCCGAATACTCCACCGACACCCACTGGCTGATGCTGGTGCTGGGCCCGGTCACCGTGGCTTTTGCCATTCCGATCTGGCAACAACGCCAGTTGCTGATGCGCCATTGGCCGGCGTTGTTGCTGGGGATGCTGGCGGGCAGTGTGGCCTCCATCGGCACCTCGTTCGGGCTGGCCAAGGCGTTGGCATTGGACAGTTCGGTGACCCTATCGCTGGTGCCGCGCTCGATCACCACGCCGTTTGCCATGCCCATGGCCCATGACCTGGGCGGCGTGCCAGAGCTGACGGCGGTATTCGTGATGTTCACCGGCGTATTTGGTGCCATGCTCGGCGGGGTGCTGCTCAAGTGGCTGCCGTTGCGCAGTGCCCTGGCTCGGGGCGCCTTGTTTGGCGTCGGGGCGCATGGGGCGGGCGTCAGTCGTGCCCATGAAGTGGGCAGTGAGGAAGGTTCGGTGGCGGGCCTGGTCATGGTCTTGACGGGTTTGCTCAACCTGTTCGCCGCACCTTTATTGGCGTCGCTTCTCTGACACGCATTGAACAAAATCGAACTATCCTGATGGCTGACTCGCTCGGTCATCAAGCTGGCTGCCAATGCAACTACCGCAACCGTGACCTCTGACTAGACTGGCCTTTCACCCGAAAGCCCTTCGCCTAGAAAACAATAAAAAAACCACACCACCGAGGTCATTGCCGTGAGCCTAGCCCCCGTTCAATCGACACAGAGTGTAAAAGATCAGGTCAGCGCCGCCGAATGGCAGACCCGTATCGACCTGGCAGCCTGTTATCGCCTGGTGGCCATGTATGGCTGGGATGACCTGATTTTCACCCATATCTCGGCCAAGGTGCCGGGCACCGAAGATTTCCTCATCAACCCGTTCGGGCTGATGTTTCACGAGATCACCGCATCGAGCCTGGTCAAGGTCGATCAGGCCGGCAACAAGCGGATGGACAGCCCCTACGAGATCAATCCGGCGGGCTACACCATTCACAGTGCGGTACACGAAGTGCGGCATGACGTGGTCTGTGTGCTGCACACCCATACCGCCGCCGGTGTTGCCGTGTCCGCGCAAAAGCAAGGCGTGCTGCCCATCAGCCAACAGTCGTTGTTCGTACTGTCCAGCCTGGCCTATCACGCTTATGAGGGCGTGGCGCTGAACCACGAGGAAAAGGCTCGCTTGCAGGCCGATCTTGCAGAGAACAATTTCCTGATGCTGCACAACCATGGCCTGCTGACCTGCGGCGGTACCATCGCTGATACGTTCCTGATGATGTTCACCTTCCAGCGTGCCTGCGACATCCAGGTGCTGGCGCAGAACGGAGGTGCCGAGTTGATCGCCATCGAGCCGCAGGTTCTTGCCGGCGCCAAGGCGATGATCGCCGGGGTCACCAAGAGCGCCCAAGGTATGGGTGGCGCGCTGGCCTGGCCGGCGCTGCTGCGCAAACTGGATAAACAAGACCCTGGATACAAACTCTGATGGCACTGGCCGAGATTCCTCTGAGCGCCTGGCGCAAGCGTGGGCAGAGCTTTGTCTTTCGCGGCCAGACCATTCGTTACTGGGTGGCCGGGCAGGGCGAGCCGTTGCTGCTGATCCATGGCTTCCCCACGGCCAGTTGGGATTGGCACTACCTCTGGCAGCCCCTGGCCCAGCGCAATCTGGTGATCGCCTGCGACATGCTGGGCTTCGGCGATTCAGCCAAGCCCCTGGACCACACCTATTGCCTGTTGGAGCAGGCTGATTTGCAGCAGGCGCTGCTGGAACATCTGCGGGTGCCGGAGCCTGTCCACGTAATGGCCCATGACTACGGCGATAGCGTCGCTCAGGAGCTGCTTGCCCGGCATTACGAGGGGCGCTTGCAGATGGCCAGCTGTGTGTTTCTTAACGGAGGGTTGTTCCATGAGACCCATCGCCCGGCCTTGGTGCAGAAACTGCTGCTCAGCCCCTTGGGCTGGATGATCGGTCGTGCCTTTGGCCGCAACGCCCTGGCCAATAGTTTCATGCAGATATTCGGCCCCGACACCCGTCCCAGCGAAAGTGCCCTGGACGATTTCTGGAGTCTGATCGAAAGCCACGACGGCCCGCGCATCTTGCACAAACTGATCGCCTATATCCCCCAGCGACGCCAGCAGCGCGAACGCTGGGTGGCGGCCATGCAGCGTGGCGAGGTGCCGTTGCGGGTCATTGATGGTGAAGTGGACCCTATTTCCGGCGCCCACATGGTCGAGCGTTACTGTGAGCTGGTGCCGCAGGCCGATGCAGTGTTACTGGCCAACATTGGTCACTACCCGCAGATCGAGGCGCCGGTTCAGGTGCTCAAGCATTACCTGTCGTTTCGCGAGCGTATTGCGCAAGCGCCGCCTCGGGTGGCCTATTCCTGACAATCATCCCCCAGCCTTATCGCGCACCATTCAGCCCTGGCCGTATTTATTGTGACCAGAAGCCCGGTGCCTGACACTCCACCCATCGTCCCCTATTGCCGCTGGAGTTCTGTATGAGTGAGCCTGTGAATTTGCAAGATAAGGTTGTGATCGTCACCGGTGCCGGCGGCGGGTTGGGCCGGGCCCATGCGCTGTTATTCGCCAAGCACGGGGCCAGGGTTCTGGTCAACGATCTGGGCGGCTCGGCCCAGGGCGAAGGCGCCAATGCTTCGGCGGCAGACCGTGTGGTGGCCGAGATTCGTGAGGCTGGCGGGATTGCCGAAGCCAACCACGACTCGGTCACCGATGGCGACAAGATCGTGCAGAACGCTCTCGACGTTTTTGGTCGTGTCGATGTGGTGGTGAACAACGCCGGGATCTTGCGAGACAAAACCTTCCATAAAATGGACGACAGCGACTGGGACCTGGTTTACCGGGTGCATGTCGAAGGTGCCTACAAAGTCACCCGCGCTGCCTGGCCCCATATGCGCGAGCAAGGTTATGGCCGGGTGATCTTCACCGCGTCAACCTCGGGGATCTACGGCAACTTTGGCCAATCCAACTACGGCATGGCCAAGCTCGGCTTGTACGGCCTGACCCGCACCCTGGCCCTGGAAGGGCGCAAGAACAACATTCTGGTCAACGCCATCGCGCCCACTGGCGGCACGCGCATGACCGAAGGCCTGATCCCGCCGCAAGTCTTCGAGCGTCTCAAGCCGGAGCTGGTCAGCCCGTTGGTGGTGTACCTGGGCAGCGAGGCCTGTCAGGAAACCTCCGGGCTGTTTGAAGTAGGGGGCGGCTGGATTGGCAAAACCCGTTGGGAGCGCAGCCTGGGCATGGGATTCGATCCCGAGGCCGGTTTTTCCCCGGACGATGTGGCGGCCCATTGGCAGCAAATTTGCGACTTCGAAGGCGCGGCCCATCCCAGGGACACTATAGAGGCGTTGAAGGAAATGATGGCGAACCTGCAGAAATACGTCCTGTGATCGTTACATGAAAAACATTTAATCCAGCGGGGCGCCTACAGCGCCCCGTTTTATTTCGGGCATAAAAAAGGCCGCTGCAAAGGCAGCGGCCGAAGTAAGACGTTGGATCAAGGAGCGACAAATCAACGTCAGTAAACACAGGTAACAGACTGAAAGTAGAGGTCAATCTGTTGGATTCTGGCTTCTCTTCCCGTTTGGGAAGCGGGCTGTTTGCCCTGAAAGCCAAGCAAGAATAGTCTCTTGTAACAGAATGAAAAACACTGATTCAGGACAAGGACTGTTACCAATATCGCAACAGTCGCCTTGATGCTTATCCATTCTCTTGATATCCCTTCATCCATCTCGTCGATCTCCCCGCGAAGACCCAACCCAGAGCGCCCATTCATCCTTTCGAGCGACAACGCGAATACCTCCTTGGTGCGCTTATCGCTCCTGATGTTGGGCAGTAGGGTGGGGCCTTCTGTCACACCACCGGGGAAGACGCATGACAAGAACAACAATGCGCGCCATCTTCAGGCCACAGGCGCTGGCCGCTGCTGTTGCTTTGGGATGCTGCGCGCAGGCGCAGGCTGTTTCGTTCAACATCGGGGAAATCGAAGGGCAATTCGATTCCTCACTCTCGGTAGGCGCCAGTTGGGGCATGCGCGATGCCGACAGCAAACTGATCGGTATTCCCAATGGCGGCAGTGGCCAGGCGTCGACCGGGGATGACGGTCGCCAGAACTTCAAGAAGGGCGAGACCTTCTCCAAGATCTTCAAGGGCCTGCACGACCTGGAGCTCAAGTACGGCGACACCGGCGTGTTCGTGCGTGGCAAGTACTGGTACGACTTCGAGCTCAAGGACGAAGACCGCGAGTTCAAGCAGATCAGTGACCACAATCGCAAGGAAGGCGCCAAATCCAGCGGTGCGCAGATCCTCGATGCCTTCGTTTACCACAACTATTCCCTGGGCGATCTGCCGGGCACCGTGCGCGCCGGCAAGCAGGTGGTCAGCTGGGGTGAAAGTACCTTCATCGGCAACTCCATCAACAGCATCAACCCGATCGACGTATCGGCCTTCCGCCGGCCTGGCGCCGAGATCAAGGAAGGGCTGATTCCGGTGAACATGCTGTTCGCCTCCCAGGGCCTGACCAACCAACTGACGGTGGAAGGTTTCTACCAGTTGGAGTGGGACCAGACGGTGCTGGATAACTGCGGCACCTTCTTCGGTGGTGACGTGGCGGCCGACGGCTGCACCAACAACTACACCGTCGGCAGCCCGGCGATCCGGCCGCTTCAACCGGTGGCCGCCGCGTTCGGTCAGGGCTTTGATGTGACCAACGAGGGTGTGGTTGTCCATCGTGCCGGCGACCGTGATGCGCGGGATTCCGGGCAGTTCGGCGCAGCCTTGCGCTGGCTGGGGGACGACACCGAGTACGGCCTGTACTTCATGAATTACCACAGCCGCACGCCGACCGTAGGCACCCTTACCGCCAACACCAACCTGGCGACGATCAATCGTATCCGCGACACCGCCAACGCTATCGCCCCTGGTACCGGCTTCGGCCTGGCCCAAAGCACCATGCTTGGGCGTGGCCAGTATTATCTGGATTACCCGGAAGACATCCGCCTGTACGGCGCGAGTTTCGCTACCACCTTGCCCACCGGTACGGCCTGGACCGGGGAAATCAGCTACCGGCCCAATGCACCGGTGCAACTCAACACCACGGACCTGACCCTGGCCCTGGTCAATCCGATTGTCGGTGGCGCCGCGTCACCGATCCAGAGCTCATTTGGCTCGGACAATACCGGCTACCGGCGCAAGGAAGTCACCCAGTTCCAGACCTCCATGACCCAGTTCTTCGACCAGATCCTGGGCGCTGAACGCCTGACTTTGGTCGGTGAAGCGGCCATCGTGCGGGTCGGCGGGCTGGAGTCGAAAACCAAACTGCGTTATGGCCGCGACTCGGTGTATGGCCAATACGGTTTTGGCGGCGATACCGACGGTTTTGTCACCTCCACCTCCTGGGGGTATCGCGCCCGGGCAATCCTTGAGTACAACAACGTGATCGCCGGGATCAACTTCAAGCCCAACCTGTCCTGGTCCCACGACGTCAAGGGTTACGGCCCCAACGGCCTGTTCAACGAGGGCTCCAAGGCTATCAGCGTCGGTGTCGATGCGGACTACCGCAACACCTACACCGCGAACCTCAGCTACACCGACTTTTTTGGCGGTGACTACAACACTCTGACTGACCGCGACTTCCTCGCGCTGAGCTTCGGCGTGAACTTCTGATTCGCAATAAGAAGGACAACAACCATGCGTAAGACGATTTTGCAGTGCGGCGTGTTGGCGCTGAGCCTGTTGGCGGCCAACGTGATGGCGGCAGTGTCGCCGGAAGAAGCGGCCAAGTTGGGCACTACCCTGACCCCGGTGGGTGCCGAGAAGGCTGGTAACGCCGATGGCTCGATTCCGGCCTGGACCGGCGGTATCCCGAAAAACGCCGGCGCGGTGGACAGCAAAGGCTTCCTGGCCGACCCGTTTGCCAGTGAAAAACCCCTGTTCGTGATTACCGCGGCCACCGTCGACAAGTACAAGGACAAGCTGTCCGAGGGCCAGGTAGCGATGTTCAAGCGCTACCCGCAAACCTACAAAATCCCGGTCTACCCGACCCACCGTACGGTCAACCTGCCAGCGGACATCTACGAGTCGATCAAGCGCAGCGCGCTTAACGTCAAGTCGATCAGCGACGGCAATGGCCTGGAGAACTTTACCGGCAATCGCTACTACGCCTTCCCGATTCCCAAGACCGGCGTTGAGGTGCTGTGGAACCACATCACCCGTTACCACGGCGGCAACCTCAAACGCATCATCACCCAGGCCACGCCGCAGACTAACGGCAGCTACACGGCGATCCGCTTCGAAGAAGAAGTAGCGGTGCCGCAGTTGATCCCGGACATGGACCCGGTCAAGGGCGCCAACGTGTTGAGTTTCTTCAAGCAATCGGTCACTGCACCCGCGCGCCTGGCGGGCAACGTGCTGCTGGTGCATGAAACCCTCGACCAGGTGAAGGAGCCGCGTCTGGCCTGGATCTACAACGCCGGCCAGCGTCGGGTGCGTCGTGCGCCACAAGTGTCCTACGACGGACCGGGTACTGCTTCCGATGGCCTGCGCACCACCGACAACTTCGATATGTTCTCCGGCGCGCCAGACCGCTATGACTGGAAGCTGGTGGGCAAGAAGGAGGTGTACATCCCCTACAACAGCTACAAGCTCGACTCGCCGTCCCTCAAGTACGACGACATCATCCAGGCCGGGCACATCAACCAGGACCTGACCCGCTACGAGCTGCACCGGGTCTGGGAAGTGGTCGGCACGGTCAAGCCGAGCGAGCGTCACGTCTACGCCAAGCGCCACATGTACATTGATGAAGACAGCTGGCAGGTCGCGCTGGTGGATCACTATGACGGTCGTGGCCAACTGTGGCGCGTAGCCGAAGGCCATGCGCAGTTCTACTACGACCACCAGGTGCCGGCCTACACCGTCGAGACCCTGTACGACATCATCGCCGGCCGCTACATCGCCTTGGGGATGAAGAATGAGGAAAAAAGCAGCTTCGTGTTCGGCTTTGCGGCCAAGGCGGCGGACTACACCCCGGCGGCGTTGCGCGCCTCAGGGGTTCGCTAATCTCTAGTTGAAATGCAATCGAAGTGTGGGAGCCGGGCTTGTCGGGTCCCACCTTTGGACGTCGTGCCGGGACTTCTTTGAATCCCGGTTTTTTTATGCCCGGCAATCAGCCCGCTGAATACTCCTTCAACAACCGCCGACCACAGGACTAGGGTAGGGGCACGCCGCCTAATAATAAAAACAGGGATGCCGTAATGACTGCCATGACCCGGTGCCTGGATCGTCCTGGATTCATGCCACGCTTGTCTGCCCATCACCTGTTGCGCCCACGCCTGGCCGGGCCTTTGCTCACGGCAGCGGCGCGGGTGAAATTGCTCTGTGCGCCGGCCGGCAGCGGCAAGAGCGCGCTGCTCGCCGAATGCGCGCTACAGGCGCCTTTGAGCTGCCAAGTGTATTGGCTGCCCCTCAATGGCGCTGCCCTCGGCACCCTCGACTTTTGCCAGCGCCTGGCGCAAAGCCTTGGCTTGGCCTTTACCGATGAAGCCACGCTGCTGCTGGACCTGGGCCGTTGGCAAACCCCGGCCTGGCTGTTTCTCGATGACTTTTGCCGGGTGCCGGCGCCTGAGTTGGATGCCTTGCTCGACCGCGCTCTGGCGGCCAGCAGCCCGGCCCTGACCTGGTGGCTGGGCGCACGGCGGCGGCCGTCCTGCAACTGGCCGCGACTGCTGCTTGATGATGACCTGTGGGAGTGCGGCGGTGCGGAACTGGCCTTCAATCACGAGGACGTCCAGCAACTGATCAGCCATCACTCCCATGCCGGGCAGACTGCCGAGAAGGTGCTGCA
Source organism: Pseudomonas sp. C321 (assembly GCF_055407105.1). Taxonomy (NCBI): domain Bacteria; kingdom Pseudomonadati; phylum Pseudomonadota; class Gammaproteobacteria; order Pseudomonadales; family Pseudomonadaceae; genus Pseudomonas; species Pseudomonas sp. C321. The sequence continues at coordinate 114,920 of NZ_JBUZRB010000003.1, forward strand.
ATTCAGCGCCGGCTGGTGCGCCGGGGTGCGTATCGCCCTGCTTGAGGGTGATGGTCACGCGGACAGAGGCGCTTGGCATGGCCGTGCGCAAACCTTGCTCGACTACCTGCAACACGAGCTGTTCAGCACCTTGCCCGCGGAACTGGCCGAAGCCTGGCGCGTGCTGGCACACCTGCCACGGTTCAATCCGGGGTTGTGTGAGCACCTGTTCGGTTTTGGTGAGGGCGCAGAATATTTGCGCGATTTGCAGACCCTCGGCGCCTTTATCGAACCCTGGGAGGATTCGTCGGACTGGCTGCAGGTCTTTCCGCCCCTGGCGCAACTGTTGCGGGACGAAGCCTGGCCGGCCAAACGCTCCTGGCACCGACGGGCCTGTCAGTGGTTTACCCTCGCTGAGGACTGGCAAGCGGCGTTCGAACAGGCGCTGTTGGCCGAGGAGTACGAAGTCGCCGTCAGCCTGTTGCAGCATTTCAGTTTTGAAGACCTGTTCCGCCAGCAAAACGCGGTGCTGCTGTTGCGCCTGCATGAGCAGCATGGCGATGAACTGATGCTGGGATCTGCGCAGTTGGTGGGGCTGGTGACGGCAGCGTTGCTGTTTGCCGGACGCTTCGACCAGGCCGCGCAATGTATCGATCAGTTGGCGCGTTTCACCCCACAACCCTCGGCGCCATTGCAGCGCCAGTTGCTGGCACGCTGGCAGGCGCAATGGGGTTGGTTGCTGCACCTGGGGGGGGAGGCGGTGCGGGCCCGTGAGCATTTTCTTGAGGCCCTGCAAGATTTGCCTGACAGCGCCTGGACGTCGCGGCTGATGTGCCTGTCGGGCCTGACTCAACAAGCCTTGCTGCGGGGTGAGCTGGACGTGGCCCAGACACTGAACCGTGAGGCGCTGTGCCTGGCGCGAGCCCACGGTTCGCTGTTGCTGGAGGCTTTGCTGGAGCTGGATCATGCGCAGTTGCTGGAGCAGCGTGGCGCGCCGTATCGGGCTCAGAGCCTGCTGGAAAATGTCCAGGCGATGCTGCTCCGGCAGCGGCTCAAGGCTGGGCCATTGGTGGGGCGAATCGCCCTGCGGCGAGGGCATCTCGCCTTGCGCCAAGGGCAAGACACCGTGGCCGCCGAGTGCTTTGAATCGGGCCTGGGTATGTGCCTGCACAGCCAGGACAAACGTGTGCTGTATGGGTTTCTCGGGCTCGCCTTGTTGGCGGCCAACAAGGGCGATTACGGCCAAGCCTTTATTCAACTGCGGGACGCCGAGCGCCTGATGCAAACACGGCAGGTGCCCGACACGGTGTACCGGGCGGTTCTGTTGTTGCTCAGCGGGCATTTCTGGTTGCAACAGGGGCGCGCCGAACTGACCCTGGAGGCGGTCAGCCGCGTGCTGCGTCACTATCGCGGGCCGAAGGCGAAACAGGCACCGCCGGCCACCCTGGAGCTGATCCCGCGCCTGGAATATTTGCAGGTGCTTGCCGAAGTGAAATTGCGCCGCGCCGACGAACCGCTGGGCCGGCTCAACGCCTTGCTGGACACCGCCCGGCAACGCGGCATGCTCTGTCTGGAAGCGGAATTGCACCTGGTATTGGGGGAAGTGGCCTGGCAAGTGGGTGATCGGCCGTTGGCCGTGCGCTCACTGCAAGCGGGGCTGGAACTGGCGGGGCGTTGCCGGGTGCAACAGGCGATTCGCGAGTTGCGGTTACGTCAGCCGGGGTTGTTGAGTGAATTGGGGCTCGAACCTCAGGAAACATTGACGGCCGCGGGCGAAAATCCCCTTAGCCATCGTGAGCTGGAAGTGCTGCAACTGATCGCGCTGGGCAGCTCCAACCTGGAAATCGCTGATCAATTGTTCATTTCGCTGCACACGGTGAAAACCCATGCGCGGCGGATTCACAGCAAGCTTGGCGTGGAGCGCCGCACGCAAGCGGTGGCGAAGGCCAAGACACTGGGGTTGATGGCTTAAGGCTGATACCCCATCCGCCAACTCACCGCCTGGGTTGCTGCCAGCAAGCGCTTGGCTGCCGGCCCGTCCTCATCGGCGTGAAACAGCGAAGTCGGCCCCACGACTGTCAACACTGCTGCCACTTGCCCGACGGCGTTAAACACCGGTGCCGATAGCGCATCGACCCCCGGCATCAGCAAGCCGTGGACAAAGTGCAGGCCGCGCTGGCGAATCTGTTCACAGGCCGTGGCGTATGCCTGATCGTCCGCCAATGTATGGGCGATCCCGGCCTCTATCTCCCGCTGGCGCAAGTCCACGGTTTCCCGCGACGGCAGAAAGGCACTGAACACCAATCCTGTGGAGGAACTGAGCAGCGGCAGCACCGAGCCCAATTGCGTCACCACCGTCACGGCGCGCACCGCCGGCTCGATATGCACCACGGTTGCGCCCTGGTTGCCCCACACCGCGAGAAAGCAGGTTTCGTTCAATTCGTCCCGCAGTTCCGCCAGGGGCAGGGCGGCGACTTTCAGTACATCCATGCTGCCCAGGGCGGCCAACCCGACGCGCAAGGCTTCGCGACCCAGGCCGTAATGGTTGGTGGCGGTGTTCTGTTCGGCAAAGCCCGAGGCAATCAGCGCCTGCAAATAGCGGTGGACCTTGCTCGCTGGCATCTGCACATGTTCGGCCAGGCGCGACAACGAGGTGGCCGGTGACAGTTCGGCCAGGGCCTTGAGGATGTCGGTGCCGACCTCGGCCGAGCGGACTTTCTGTTTACCGGTGTCGCGGGTAGCGCGCGGCTTTTCCATGGAAGGCGTGAATCCGAAAGACGAATGGGCGTCTTTATAGCTTGACGGTCAATACCAATCAAATTACGTTATGCGTAATTGGATTACGATAAAAATAACTTCAGCGTAGAGGAAGATCCATGACCCTCGATTATCAATCGGGCTTTGGCAATGAATTTGCCAGCGAAGCCCTGCCAGGCGCACTGCCCGTCGGCCAGAATTCCCCGCAAAAAGCGCCCTATGGGCTGTACACCGAACTATTCTCCGGCACCGCCTTCACCATGGTCCGCAGCGAAGCCCGGCGCACCTGGCTGTACCGCATCCAGCCGTCGGCCAATCACCCGGCGTTCGTCAAGCTGCAGCGGCAATTGGCCGGTGGCCCACTGGGTGCTGTGACCCCCAATCGGCTGCGCTGGAACCCGCTGGATATTCCGAGCGAACCGACCGATTTCATCGACGGCCTGGTGGGCATGGTCGCCAATTCGGCGGCGCAAAAACCGTCCGGCATCAGCATTTACAACTACTGCGCCAATCGCTCGATGGACCGGGTGTTCTTCAACGCCGACGGCGAACTGTTGATCGTTCCCGAGCAAGGCCGCCTGCGCATCGCCACCGAACTGGGTGTGCTGGATGTCGAGCCGCTGGAGATCGTCGTACTGCCTCGTGGCCTGAAGTTCCGTGTCGAACTGCTGGACGCCCAGGCCCGCGGCTACGTCGCCGAAAACCATGGCGCCCCGCTGCGCCTGCCGGACCTCGGCCCAATTGGCAGTAACGGCCTGGCCAATCCACGGGACTTCCTCACCCCCGTGGCCCATTACGAAGACCTCAAGCAACCCACGACGCTGACGCAAAAATTTCTCGGTGAGCTGTGGGGCTGCGAGCTGAATCATTCGCCACTAAACGTAGTGGCCTGGCACGGCAACAACGTGCCGTACAAATACGACCTGCGCCGCTTCAACACCATCGGTACCGTGAGTTTCGATCACCCGGACCCGTCGATTTTCACCGTATTGACCTCGCCCACCAGTGTCCACGGCCTGGCCAATCTCGACTTCGTGATCTTCCCGCCTCGCTGGATGGTGGCGGAAAAAACCTTCCGGCCGCCATGGTTCCACCGCAACCTGATGAACGAATACATGGGCCTGATCCAGGGCGCCTACGACGCCAAGGCCGAAGGCTTCCTGCCGGGCGGCGCGTCCCTGCACAGTTGCATGAGCGCCCACGGGCCGGATGGTGAGACCTGCACCAAGGCCATCGCTGTAGACCTGGCGCCCAACAAGATCGATAACACCATGGCGTTCATGTTCGAGACCAGCCAGGTGCTGCGTCCCACTCAGTTCGCACTGGAATGCACACAGCTGCAAAACAATTACGACGCTTGCTGGGCCTCGCTGCCGGCAACCTTCAACCCGAACCGGAGATAACCCATGACTCAGTCCGCCATCACTCGCAGTTGGGTGACCTCCGCCAACGGTCACCGCGATTTCCCTTTGCAAAACCTGCCGCTGGGTGTGTTCAGCCTTAACGGTTCGGCGCCGCGCAGTGGCGTGGCCATCGGTGAGCATATTTTCGACCTGCACGCCGCGCTGGATTTCTTTGAAGGCCAAGCCCTCCGCGCTGTAGAAGCTACCGCTGGCGGTCAATTGAACGCCTTCTTCGATCTGGGCCGTGGCCCTCGCGTTGCCCTGCGCGAGCGCCTTTTGGAACTGCTCAGCGAAGGCAGCACCCTGCGGGGCAAACTGGAAGCCCTTGGGGCGAAAGTGCTGCCCCTGGCCGCCGATTGCCAGATGCACCTGCCGGCGAAGATTAATGACTACACCGACTTCTACGTCGGCATCGAACACGCACAAAATGTCGGCAAACTGTTCCGTCCCGACAACCCATTGCTGCCCAACTACAAGTATGTGCCAATTGGTTATCACGGCCGTGCGTCGACCATTCGCCCGTCGGGCACGGATGTTCGCCGCCCAAAAGGCCAGACCCTGCCCGCCGGCCAGACCGAGCCAACCTTCGGCCCTTGCGCCCGGTTGGACTACGAACTGGAACTGGGTATCTGGATTGGTCAGGGCAATGCCATGGGCGACTCGATTGCCATTGGCGACGCTGCTGAGCACATTGCCGGTTTCTGCCTGCTCAACGACTGGTCGGCGCGGGATATCCAGGCCTGGGAATACCAGCCGCTGGGGCCGTTCCTGTCGAAGAGCTTTATCACCAGCGTCTCGCCGTGGGTGGTGACGGCCGAAGCTCTGGAGCCGTTCCGCAAGGCTCAACCGACGCGTCCTGAGGGCGATCCGCAGCCGCTGCCATACCTGTTGGACAAGCGTGACCAAGCGGCCGGTGCCTTTGATATCGAGCTGGAAGTGCTGCTGACCACCCAAACGATGCGCGAGCAAAACCTGCCGGCCCATCGTCTGACCCTGAGCAACACCCGGCATATGTACTGGACCGTGGCGCAGATGGTTGCGCACCACAGTGTCAACGGCTGCCAATTGCAGGCCGGTGACCTGTTTGGTTCGGGCACCTTGTCCGGGCCTGAGGCGGGGCAGTTTGGTAGCCTGCTGGAAATCACCGAAGGCGGGAAAAAGTCGATTGAATTGGCGTCCGGTGAAGTCCGTAAATTCCTTGAAGATGGCGATGAAATCATCCTGCGGGCCCGCTGTACCCGTGATGGTTTTGCCTCCATCGGCTTTGGCGAATGCCGGGGCACTGTGGTCGCGGCGCGCTGAGAGGGCTGGGTGATGGAACTCTATACCTACTACCGTTCCACTTCGTCGTATCGGGTGCGTATCGCGTTGGCGCTCAAGGGCCTGGATTTTCAGGCGGTACCGGTCAACCTGCTGGTGCCCAAGGGCGGCGCCAATCGTCAGCCGGAGTACCTGAGGATCAACCCGCAAGGTCGCGTGCCGGCCTTGCGTACCGAGGATGGCGAACTGTTGATTCAGTCGCCAGCGATCATCGAATACCTGGAGGAGCGTTATCCACAGGCGCCATTGCTCTCCCGCGACCTGGCGACCCGTGCCCACGAGCGGGCGGTGGCCTCGATCATCGGTTGCGATATCCACCCGTTGCACAACTCCAGCACGCAGAACCTGTTGCGCCAGTGGGGGCATGACGAGGCGCAAGTGCTGGAATGGATCGGCAATTGGATCCGCCAAGGGCTTGGGGCTGTGGAGCAGTTGATTGGGGATCAGGGCTATTGCTTTGGCGAGCAGCCGGGGATGGCAGATGCCTTTCTGATTCCGCAGGTGTATGCAGCCGAGCGGTTCAAGGTGTCGTTGGCGGCGTACCCACGGATTCGGCGAGTGGCGGCGCTGGCTGCGCAGCATCCGGCGTTTGTTCAGGCCCATCCTGCCAACCAACCTGATACCCCGCCAGCGTAAGAAAAACCGCCCCGCATGAGGGCGGACACACCATAAAAACAATACAGGTACCTTGCGATGCACAATCAGATTGCCAGCTTTCGCGCGGCACTCGACGCCCAGCCGGTGTCGCGCTACCAGTGGTTGATTCTCCTGCTGTTGGCGTTGCTGCTGGTCACTGACGGCTATGACGCTCAGGTCCTGGGTTACGTGGTGCCCGCACTGGCCAATGATTGGGGGCTGGAAAAGGCCGCGTTCGGCCCAGTGTTCAGCGCCAATCTGCTGGGGTTGACCCTCGGTTCCCTGGCCGTGACGCCGCTGGCGGACCGGTTCGGCGTGCGGCGCATCCTGCTGTGCTGCGTGCTGATCTACGCCAGCCTCACGCTGCTGATGGTGTTTGCCGACTCGCTCAACACCTTGATGGCGGCACGCTTTATCTGTGGTATCGGCATGGGCGGCGCGATGCCCAGTGCCATGGCCTTGATGTCGGATTACTCACCACCGCGCCTGCGTACCTTGATGGTGACACTGGCTGCTTGTGGTTTCTCTTTCGGTGGCGCAGCGGGCGGGTTTGTCGCCGCCGGGTTTATCGACAGTTTTGGCTGGCAAGCGGTGTTCCTGGCCGGTGGCGTGACGCCGTTGCTGCTGTTCCCGTTCCTGGCGTGGTTGTTGCCCGAATCCTTGCCACGTCTGCTGCGTGACAAGCCTCCTTATGCGCGCCTGCAAAAAGTCACCGCGCAGATGCTTCCAGGCTGGCAAGCACCGCCAGCCAGCGAAGAAGAAAATCGCCAGGAGCAGGGCAGCAAATTGACAGTGGTGGAGTTGTTTCGCCATGGTTATGCCCGACCGACCTTGCTGATTTGGGCGACCTTCTTTGTCAGCCTGATCCTGCTCTATTTCATGATCAGCTGGTTGCCATCGCTGCTGCTGGAAAGCGGCTTGGGCTTGAACGAAGCTAATCTGGTGACCTCGATGTTCCTGTTCGCCGGGACCCTGGGCGCTATCGGCATGGCCTGGTTCGCCGACCGCCTGAAAAGCAAAGTGCGCCTGCTGTCCGGCGTGTTGGCCGCGGCGGCGCTGTGCACCATTCTGTTGGGTTTGAATCACGACACCCCGCGCTACCTGGTGGCCAGCGTGTTTGCGGCCGGCTTCTGCATCATCGGCGGCCAGTTGACCCTCAATGCCTTCGCCAGCAACTTCTACCCGGCCCACGTGCGCGCCACTGGCACCGGCTGGGCGTTGGGAGTCGGTCGTTTTGGTTCGATTCTGGGGCCACTGTTTGGCAGCATGCTGCTGGCGATGCACATCCCGGTGCAGCAGATTTTCTTCTTCTGCGCGATCCCCGCGGTGATTGCGGCGTTGTTGATCATTCAGGTGCGTTCGCCTGAGGCCCGGGGGCCGAAGAGTCCGCTGCACAGAGATATTCTCAAGAACCCGATCAAATCCTGAGTCAGGCTGCGATCAAATAATGTAAGCGCTGTCGAGCCTTGGCGAGGCTGCGATGGGAGCAACGCGGTTTAACATTCAGGCCATGCCATCCGCCTCTTAATGCACCACTGAATTGGGCGGCAAATGCCCCAGCCGCTCAGTCAGGCGCAGTCGTTGGATCGGGTCTTCACTGAGCATCAGCGCATGCTCCAAGTCAAAGCGCTCGGCATTCGGGCAGTCCAGGCGCTGATACAAGCTGGCCCTGGCCAGGTAATCGGCAGCGCTGGCATTGCCCAGTTCGAGCACTCGCTCAGCGTCCACCAGGGCGGCCAGGTGATTGTCGTTGGACAGGTGCAGTTGGCGCAGGTTACGCGACAGCCGTTGCAGGATCTGCCGAGGTTCGGCGGTGTGCAAGTGATCGGCTTGCAGCTTGAGGTTCGGCCCATATTGGCGTTGCAGCAGTTCGCGGCAATCGCTGGGGTACAAGCGTCTGCCACCGCAAGGGTCCAGTAGATGATCAGCGCCAGATACTCGCAGCAGGAAGTGCCCCGGAAAGTTCACCCCGACCATGGGAATGTCCAGGCGCCGCGCCAGTTCCAGGGCGATCAACCCAAGGGCCAATGGCTGCCCGCGCAGGCGTTGCAAGACTTTGTCCAATAGGGCAGCAGCGGGGCGCAGTGGGGTGTAGTCATCCTGGGCGAACCCCAGGTCGTTCATTCGCCGCAACAATGGCTGGCCAAGCTCATCGGCTGGCAGTATCGGCATGCTGAGGCTGATCCGCTGCTGCAGCAGCTTGAAGTCGTGCAGGATGGTCAGTGGTTCCACGGTCGGGTCATGCTCGGCAGCAATCCACAGCGCTGCTTCAAACAGCGCGGGCGGTGACCGGTCCAGACAGGCAAAAAAGGCTTGGCGGGGATTCATCACTTTCTCCGACGGATGTCCCGTTTTAGCCTTGCTGTGAAGTTTCGTCCAGTCTCTTGAAAAGCGTCCTATCTGGTTATGTCGTAAAGCCCGTAAAACCGACCGGCTTATTCCGGCGTACTTCGGCAAGCTTTCACCGACAGCCTATACTTAGCGACTACAAGAAGTGATTCGGGAGCTAGACGATGTTTGCTCTCATGCACGGCACTCGCCTTGAATCGCTGCACCTGAGTGTTGACCCGGTGACCGGGTTGAAGGCGGTCATTGCCATTCATAGCAGCCGCCTGGGGCCCGCCCTGGGTGGTTGTCGCTACCTTGCCTATCCGGACGATGAAAGTGCCGTAGCGGATGCTGCGCGCCTGGCCCAGGGTATGAGCTACAAGGCCGCCCTGGCCGGCTTGCCTGTGGGCGGTGGCAACGCGGTGATCATTCGCCCCGCCCATGTGGAAAGCCGTTCGGCGCTGTTCGAAGCCTTCGGTCGCTGCATTGAACAACTCGACGGCCGCTACATCACCGCCATCGACAGCGGTACCTCCGTGGCCGATATGGATTGCATCGCCCAACAAACTCGCTACGTCACCAGCACCACTGCCGCTGGCGACCCATCACCCCATGCCGCCATGGGAGTATTTGCCGGCATCCGTACCACTGCCATGGCGCGCCTGGGCAGCGATAACCTGGAAGGCTTGCGGGTGGCAATCCAGGGCCTGGGCAATGTGGGTTTCGCCCTGGCTGAGCAACTGCATGCTGCTGGCGCTGAATTGCTGGTCAGCGATATCGACCACGGCAAGGTACAACTGGCCATGGAACAACTGGGCGCCCACCCGATTGCCAACGACGCCTTGCTCAGCACCCCGTGCGACATCCTCGCACCCTGCGGCCTGGGCGCGGTACTCAACCGCCTAAGCGTCGCCCAGTTGCGTTGCGCGGCGGTGGCCGGCTCCGCCAGCGCCCAGTTGACCAACCTGCAAGTGGCCGACCAACTGGAAGGTCGCGGCATCCTTTACGCCCCGGACTATGTGATCAACTCCGGCGGGCTGATCTACGTCGCCCTAAAGCACGGCGGTGCAGAGCTTTCGACCATCACTGCTCACCTGTCGAACATCGGCACCCGCCTGACCGAAGTCTTCGCCCATGCCCAGGCTGAAAAACGCTCGCCCGCGCGGGTGGCGGATGAGTTGGCGGAGCGCTTGTTGTACCGCTGAGCTGTTTGTACAAAAGCCAGGCATTAAAAAGGCCCTGAACCAATGATTCAGGGCCTGTTCAATTCTGGCTTTATTCCGCCGGCGGGTTCAGCAACTCGGACAGCGCGTCCGGTTGGCTCTTGAACGCCTTGGCAAACACATCGCGATTCTTCGCCATGTAGATCCCGGCTTCCTCCACCTGCTGCTCGCTCAGGGACGGCACGGCTTTTTGCAACACTTCTGCCAGCAACTCGGCGAGTTCAAGCATTTTGTCATGACGGTCAGCTTCGGCTTTATCCATGAACAAACGCTCCAGATCTCGGCTGCTGCGGTATACCACTTCGACGGCCATTCACCACCTCACATGCCTTCACGATAGTTGTCTATTGCGACCACTGTATTTATATACAGCTAAAAGGATAAGCCAATCCACGGGGTTTGGATAGCAGCTTTTTAATGTAGTCGGGAAATGACATTTGTCAGCTGTCTGATTGCCGCATCGATGCACCGTGACAGCAAGATAAATGCCTCATATCATCCCGCCACCCTCTCACTCTGCGGTCTCTGGCCTTTTTTCTGCATGCAGAGAAATCGTCATATCCCCCCGCCATTATCCGGTCGGGGCGATTTGCAGGAAGCGTGGCGTGGGCATCGGCTTGCGGTTGGTTAATTTTTGTACGGCGGTGGTGAGCAATGACAGAATTGAAATGGGCTGAAAAACTGCGCAAAAGCTTGCATGCGAACGCGGATTCGCTGGGCAATCTGGCGGTGGAGGCGTTTCACTATCTGGCGCTTTTCGGTATTGGCGCGATCACTGCCTATGCAGCGGTTCTGACCTTTATCGAGATGCTGTCCAAGGGCAGCATCAAGGTTGATGACATTTTGCTGCTGTTTATCTATCTGGAATTGGGGGCGATGGTCGGTATCTATTTCAAGACCAACCATATGCCCATCAGGTTTCTGCTTTACGTGGCCATTACCGCATTGACGCGGCTGTTGATCGGCGATGTTTCGCACCATAACGCCCCGGACCTGGGGATCATCTACCTGTGTGGCGGTATTCTGCTGTTGGCTTTTGCGATCTTGGTGGTGCGTTTTGCATCGTCCCGATACCCGTCTGTAAAGGATAAGTCGGAGCAGTGAGCTAAATTCCGGCGGCCAGCGGCGGCTGGCGGTTGGGCGGTTGTTGCAACACCTTGTGATTATCCCCATCCGTCATCACCGCCAGAATCTCCATGGCGCTATGCCCCTGTTCGATGGCAATACCGAACTGCACACTTTGCACCAGCCGCTTGAGTCGTTGCGGGTCGTTGCGTTGTGCGGCGCTGATCATGCGTTTGGCGACCACGCCGTCATCGTCGGAGAGGGTCAGCATAATGCTGCCGTCCAGGCGCTGGATGCTCAGGTTGACCCGGTATTTGGGCGTGAACGTGTCAGTGATGACCTGAAAAGGATTGTCCATTGTGCGTTACCGCCTGATAAGAACGTGCAGTCATTGACGACCGGTGTCGGGATTAGTTCGTGCTACCGGACCACTGGCCATTCACTCGCTGAGGTTTTCACAACGTCCGTTTTCCTCAGTAGCTGTACAGCAAGGGGCGTGCCGTATAAGGCGCCGCCTCGACATTGCGGTATAAAAAAGGAGAGCCCTGAGGCCCGCCTTTTCAGGGGTGATCCGTTTCAGGGCATAAACGAGAAAACGATCGCAGACAGCGCAATCAGCCCGATCAACACCACGAACACGTTAGATACCTGGCCCGAATACTGGCGCAAAGATGGCACTCGACGGATCGCGTACATCGGCATCAGGAACAGCAGGCAGGCGATGATCGGCCCGCCCAGGGTTTCGATCATGCCCAGGATGCTCGGGTTGAAGGTCGCCACAGCCCAGCAGGTCAGGATCATGAACAGCGCGGTGCAGCGTTCCAGCCAACGGGAAGACAGGGTTTTATTACGGCTGCGCAGGGATTTGACGATCAGGCCCTGGAAGCCTTCGCTGGCGCCGATGTAGTGGCCCAGGAAGGATTTGGTGATCGCCACCAGTGCGATCAACGGCGCGGCGTAGGCAATGAGCGGGGTCTGGAAGTGGTTCGCCAGGTAGGACAGGATCGAAATGTTCTGGGCTTTCGCCGCTGCCAGGTCGGCCGGTGACAGCGCCAGTACGCAACTGAAGCAGAAGAACATCACCGTCAGCACCATCATGCAGTGGGCGATGGCCAGGATGCCGCTGCTTTTGCGCTCGGCTTGAGGGCCGTAGACGCGCTTCTGGTCGACGGCGAAGGCGGAGATGATCGGCGAGTGGTTGAAGGAAAACACCATCACCGGGATCGCCAGCCACAGGGTCTTGAAGAACAGCGGCAATGACATGCCTTCGCTGGCGGAGGCAAAAAATGCGCCGTTCCAGTTGGGGATCAGGCTCAGGCCGAGTAACAGCAAGGCGGCGACGAATGGGTAGACCAACACGCTCATGGCCTTGACGATCACACCCTGGCCGCAACGCACGATGGCCATCAGGCCAAGGATCAACGCCAGCGACAGGATCGCCCGGGGCGGCGGCGTCATGTGCAGTTGGTGTTCCATGAAACTGCTGAGGGTGTTGGTCAGTGCCACGCTGTACACCAGCAGGATCGGGAAGATCGCGAAGAAGTACAGCAGGGTGATCAGCTTGCCGGCGCCGATGCCGAAGTGTTCTTCCACCACTTCGGTGATGTCGCCGGATTTGCCCGACAATACAAAGCGCGTCAGCCCACGGTGGGCGAAGAAGGTCATCGGAAAGGCCAGCAATGCCAGCACCATCAACGGCCAGAAGCCGCCGACTCCGGCATTGATGGGCAGGAACAAGGTGCCGGCACCGATGGCGGTGCCGTACAGGCCGAGCATCCAGGTAGTGTCGTGTTTGTTCCAGCCTGTTGTAACGGTGGTTGGCGTCAGGTCTACAGCGGAATTTTCGGCAGCGGGTGTACGTCCATCGGTCATCGTTATTGCCTCGTTATTGTTTTTACGCGGGCTCACGTGGGGCGGTTAGGGAATGCTCCTCAGCACTCCACCCAGCTCACGGCCAAGCCGCCCCGTGAAGTTTCTTTGTATTTGTCGTGCATGTCGGCGCCGGTGTCGCGCATGGTGCGGATCACCCGGTCTAGGGAAATGAAGTGTTTGCCGTCGCCGCGCAGGGCCATTTGGGTGGCGTTGATGGCTTTGACGGCGGCGATGGCGTTGCGCTCGATGCATGGCACCTGGACAAGGCCGCCAACCGGGTCGCAGGTCAGGCCGAGGTTGTGTTCCAGGCCGATTTCGGCGGCGTTTTCCAGTTGTTCGGGGGATGCGCCGAGTATGTCTGCCAGGCCGGCGGCGGCCATGGCGCAGGCCGAGCCGACTTCGCCCTGGCAGCCGACTTCGGCGCCGGAGATCGAGGCGTTTTTCTTGCAGAGAATGCCGACGGCCGCCGCTGCCAGGAAGAAATTGATCACGTCGTCGTCAGAGGCTTCGGCGTTGAATTTCATGTAGTAATGCAGCACCGCCGGAATGATCCCGGCCGCGCCATTGGTGGGCGCGGTGACCATGCGCCCGCCGGCGGCGTTTTCTTCGTTGACGGCGAGGGCGAACAGGTTGACCCACTCCATCGCCGACAACGTCGACGTGATGACATTGGGTTTGCCGATTTCCAGCAGACTGCGGTGCAGTTTCGCCGCGCGCCGTGGCACGTCCAGGCCGCCAGGCAAGATGCCTTCGTGACGCAATCCCTGCTCGACGCACTCGCGCATCACCGACCAGATATGCAATAGGCCGCTGCGAATATCGGCATCACTGCGCCAGGCCCGTTCGTTGGCCATCATCAGTTCGGAAACCCGCAGGCCGTGCTTTTTGCACAAGGCCAGCAGTTCGACGGCGCTGGAGAAATCGTAGGGCAATTCCACATCGCTGGTGGGCGCAATGCCTGATTCAGCTTCCTGCGCTTCGATAATGAAACCGCCGCCTATCGAGTAGTACGTCTGCTCGCTCAATAAGCCGTTTTTCCCATAGGCGTGCAGGGACATGGCGTTGGGGTGGTAGGGCAGGGTTTCATCCAGCAGCAGGAGGTCGTGTTGCCAGTTGAAGGCAATCGACGTTTTGCCGGCGAGCTGCAATTGACCAGACTCGCGCAACTGCTGGATGCGTGGACTAATCGAGGTGGGATCGATGCTGTCGGGCCATTCGCCCATCAGTCCCATCACGCACGCGCGGTCGGTGGCATGGCCAACGCCGGTGGCGGAGAGAGAGCCATACAAACGGATCTCCACCCGTCGGGTTTCATCCAGCAATTGTTGGTCAACCAGGGCCTGGGCGAAGGACGCCGCTGCCCGCATCGGACCGACAGTATGAGAGCTGGACGGGCCGATACCCACCTTGAACAGGTCGAAAACGCTGATAGCCATGCTAAAGCCTTACAATCAATGGAGTAGGAATCGCTGCCATGTTTTGTAGGACCAGCGGCATTGGCGCGATAGTGTCCCTCTAGCCCTGCACTGACCAACGACTTATCCTAAGACACCCTTTAGCAGGACTAAACCCTATGATCCGTCCTCTGCATGCCCAGACTTACGTTTGGTTGCATGTGTTTTCCTGCGCAGCCCGGCATTTGTCGTTCACCCGCTGTGCCGAAGAACTGCACATCACGCCGGGTGCGGTCAGCCAGCAGGTTCGCCAGTTGGAGGAGCGCCTGGGCTTTCGTCTGTTTCATCGACGGGCACGCGGTGTTGAGTTAACGACCGAAGGGCAGCGACTGGCGATTACCGTGGGCGAGGCTTACGGCAACATCGATGCCGAGCTGCAGCGCCTGGACGCCGGGATGATCAGCGGCACCTTGCGCCTGCGCTCGATTCCGTCGTTTCTTGGCAAGTGGCTGACTCCAAGGCTGCCGCGTTTGCAGCAGCGCTTCCCGGATATTCAACTGCGCATGGTGGCCGAAGACAGCAGCATTGCCCTGCACGAGGGCGACTTTGACCTGGCCATCGATCTCAATGACGGCAGCTATCCCGGTTTGTTATCCACACCCCTGCTGGATGAACAGATTTTTCCGGTGTGCGCGCCGAGCTTGTTGCGCGGCCGGCCGCCGCTGCACGGCCCGGCAGACCTGGTGCATTTCCCGCTGCTGCACGACATCACTGCCTGGCGTGGGAGTTATGAATATGCGGAGTGGGAGTTTTACCTGAATGCTATTGGTCATGACGCGGCTGATGCCCGGCGCGGGCATACCTTCAACCGCAACCACCTGACCATCGAAGCCGCCATCGCGGGCATGGGCGTGGCCATTGCCCGGCGAACCTTGCTCAATGATGAACTGGAGCGCGGCACCTTGATCGTACCGTTCGGCATCGCCGTGCCTAATCACAAACGTTACATGCTGCTGTATGCGCCGGGCGCGCTGAGCCATCCAGGCGTACGTGAGATGCATGACTGGCTGGTGGAGGAGGCGGGGATTTTTTGTGCATTGAACCCCTTGAGCGAGGGGCAACTGTAAGGAAATGGGAACGTAAGAAGATGTAACCAACTCCCCACCCTAACAGTGCTTTTGGTTGTTGTCAGACTTAATTTGTAATGTGGAATTTATCTTTGCCAAGGGCTTGAATTGTTCCTCGGTCTGCTCAATTGTGTAATCAAGAGGTCATGGTTTCACCGCATCGGTGTTGCAATTTGTGATCTCTCGCGAGCTAGCTGAAATAAGGGAAAAACTATGCAAATCCTAGTCAATAGCGATAACCATATTGAAAGCAGCATCCGACTGGAGGAGTGGGTACGTACTACCATTGAGAGCACGCTCGAACGTTATGAAGAGGACCTGACCCGCGTCGAGGTTTACCTGCGCGATGAGAACGGCGACAAGCCCGGTCCACACGATTTGAGTTGCCAACTGGAAGCACGACCAAAGGGCCATCAACCGCTTTCGGTCTCCCATAAAGCCGATACGCTGGAACAGGCGATCGATGGGGCAGCCGTCAAGCTGGAACGTGCGCTGGACCATCTGTTCGGCAAAATTCAGGGTAAACCGCGTGCCAAGAGCGCGCCGGATAAAGCGGTCAATGAGGCCGCGCTTGAAGAGGAATTCCTGGAAAACGAACAAGCTACGCTTAACAGCTGATAGCTGACACTTTTTTCAACCCCAATGAAAACGGGCCTGCCAATGCAGGCCCGTTTTCGTTCTGGCTTTTAGAACGCCACCGACGTCTGCACGTATACCGGCGCTTCATCCGTTCTCTTTTGCTTATGAGAATATTTATCATTAGACTCGCGCCCTGACGAATCAGGCGCTCCAGGCATGAAAAGCAAAGCATCACTCCCTCTTTCCTACCGTCTCGGCGTGACGTCGCGGTTGCTGGCGGCTGTCGTGGGTGGTTACTTGCTGGCATCCCTGGCCAGCGTCTGCATGAGCTTGTGGCTGCCGCTGTCCCGGGTCGATGCGGTGGTCAGCGGAATGCTGAGTTCGTTCGTGTTCTACCTGCTGGTGGTGATCTGGTGTTTTGCCTGCCGCAGAGCCACCCACGCCTGGTTTGGCGTGTTGGTGCCCAGTGCGGTGTTGGCCACCCTGGCGGGCCTGGCGTACTGGATGGCCCGACCATGAAAGAGGGATTTCGTCAGGCCATGGCCTGGTTGCACACCTGGAGTGGATTGATTTTCGGCTGGCTGCTGTTCGCGATTTTCCTGACCGGCACCCTGGCCTATTTCAAGGACGAAATTACCCACTGGATGCAACCGGAAGTGCAGGCGCACGCCATTGATGACGCCCGCAGCCTGGCCTTGGCGCAAAACTATCTGCAACAACAGGCGCCCACCGCCGCCCGTTGGTTTATCAACTTGCCCACTAGCCGCGAGCCAGGCCTGTCCGTGAGGTGGCAAGACAAGGTTGACCCCGGCAGGCGCGGCAACTTCATCGAAAAACTCCTCGATCCGGTTACAGGCAATCAAATCCAGGCACGGGAAAGCATGGGCGGCGAGTTCTTCTACCGCTTCCACTTCCAGTTGCAGATGCCACATCCCTGGGGCCGCTGGCTGTCGACGATTGCCGCGATGGTGATGTTTATCGCGCTGATCAGCGGGATCATCACCCACAAGAAAATCTTCAAGGACTTCTTCACCTTCCGCCCGCGCAAGGGCCAGCGCTCCTGGCTCGACGGGCATAACGCGGTGGGCGTGTTGGTGCTGCCGTTCCACCTGATGATCACCTACAGCAGCCTGGTGATTTTCATGAGCATGGTTATGCCAGCGAGCATCGTTGCTTCCTACGGCGACGACACCCGGGCATTTTTCAATGATGTATTCCCGGCCACCAACAACGCCCCGGCCCTCGGCCAACCGGCTCAACTGCTGCCCTTGGGGCCGATGGTGGAGCAGGCGCGGGCGCAGTGGGCGGGTGGACATGTTGGGCGGCTGGGGGTGAACAATCCGAGTGATGTGAATGCTTCGGTCAATGTGTTTCGCGCCGGTTTCGACCGGGTGGTGCATGACTTCGGCAGCACTGTGTCCTTCAATGGCGTGACTGGCGAGATGCTCAAGGTCAGCGCAGAACAATCCCTGCCCATGGCCATCGGCGGTAGTTTCTATGGCCTGCACATGGGCCATTTCGCCGGCCCGGTGTTGCGCTGGTTGTACTTTATTTTTGGCCTGGCGGGCACGGCGATGATCGGCACCGGGCTGGTGCTCTGGCTGGGCAAGCGCCAACTCAAGCACGCCAATACCGGTGTGATGCCGTTTGAATTGCGCCTGGTTGAAGTGCTGAACATTGCCAGCATGTCTGGGCTGATGATCGCCATCGCCGCCTTTTTCTGGGCCAACCGCTTGCTGCCGGTAAGCTTCGCCGAGCGTTCGGACTGGGAAGTGCAGAGTTTCTTTATCGCCTGGGGCCTGACGCTGTTGCACGCAATCGTGCGTCGCGGTCGCCGGGCCTGGGTCGAGCAATTGGGCTTGGCCGCCTTGTTGTTTATCGCCGTGCCGTTGCTCAACGCGCTGACTACCACCGAGCACCTGGGCGTGTCTCTGGCCAAGGGCGATTGGGCCATGGCCGGCTTTGACTTGACGTGCCTGGGCAGTGGCGTGTTCCTCGCCTGGGCCGCCTGGAAAATGCAGCGGCGCACGGTCGCTCACAAAACCCTGCGCACCCGCCCGTTGACCCTCAAGGGCGAGGTGACTTGATGCTGCTGGCACTGTTGCTGTGTTACGCCGGGTTTAGCGCGTTGTGTTTGTCCACGGATCGCCACCACGGCGAGTTGCTGCACAGTAAACCCTCGCCTCGTCGGCGCTTGTGTCTACGGGGCGGCGGCTGGTTGCTATTGATCGTGTCAATCTGGCCAGCGGTGCAGGTGGCTGGTTGGGGCCAGGGCCTGGTGGAGTGGTGCGCAGTGCTGATGCTCAGTGCGTTGCTGCTGGTGTTGCTGTTGCCGTATCGGCCAAGGCTGGCCTTGATCCTCGCGGGCGTTGGTCTGCTGGCCAGTCCCGTCGCAGCCTTCGCGGCGTTCTGAGCAATTTATGATGATCACCACGCCGCCCGAATCCCAGGATCGTCAGCACGCTGAATCGACCGGCGGGCGCGCGCATTTTCTGCAGGTGTTCCTGTCCCAGCGCTCGCAGATGGAAGCGTTGGTCAGCCGTCGCGTCGGATGTCGGGCGACGGCAGCGGACCTGGTGCAGGATTTGTTCCTGCGCTTCTGGCGCCGGCCGCTGGTGCAGGTCGAAGAACTCAGCACCTACCTGCTGCGCTGCGCCGGCAACATCGCCATCGACCATTTACGCAGCGAAGGCGCGCGGGTGCGCGGCAATGAAGGCTGGTTGCCGGAGCAACCAGACCATCACGGTTGCGAGCCCCAGGCTGCCCTGGAAGCTGGCAACGACCTGCGTCAGGTCGAAGCCGCCTTGCGTAGTTTGCCGGAGCGCACGCGACAGATCTTTTTGCTTAACCGCATCCACGGTCGCAAGTACGCCGAAATTGCCAAGGCCATGGGCCTGTCCCAAAGTGCAGTGGAAAAACATATGATGCGTGCCCTCGACGCCTGCAAAGCCAGCCTGCGGGAATCGTCGCCTCCGCGCTTGCCAGGGAAAGCACCGTGATCAGCACTGTCCGCGTCACCCCGACGCCTGACCAGGAACAGGCCGCACTCGCTTGGCTGAGCCTGCTGCATGACCAGCCCAGCAGTGGCGACCAAGCTACGTTTAGCCGCTGGCTGCGTGCCGACCCGGCCCACGTCGAGGCCTACTCCCAGGCCCAGGTGCTGTGGGAATTGAGTGAAGTGCCGGCCAGCAAACTGGCGGATGAAGAGGCTCTGGCGTTGCAGGGTTATCTGAATACGATGAACCGTGCGAAGCGCTCAAGCGTGCGCCGTTGGTCTGGGGCGTTGGCCATGGCCGCGTGCCTGTTGTTGATGGTGTCTGTCGGTGCCGGTTGGCAGCCAGGGCGCTGGGTCGATGACTTTGGCGCCGATTACGTCACGGGTACCGGCGAAGTCAAAACCGTCACCCTGGCGGATCAAACCCAAGTCACCCTCGATGCCGACAGCGCCATTACCGTGGATTTCAGTCACGGTGAGCGTCATATTCAGCTGCGCCGTGGCGCCGGTTTTTTCAACGTGACCCACACCGGGAAACCCTTCGTGGTCGAAGCGGGCAGCGGCGAAACGCGGGTCTTGGGTACGCAATTTGAAGTGCGCCTGCAACCGGCGGGCGCCGAGGTGACGGTGTTGTCCGGTCGCGTTGGTGTTGCGCCATCCAAGACAGGCACCCAACAAATGCTCACCGCAGGCCAGCAAGTGGCCTACGCCGCCGGTATCGCCGATGAGCTGCATGCCGTTGACAGCGAGTCCCGCCTGGCCTGGCGCGACGGCTGGCTCAACTATTACAAGACGCCCATGGCCGATGTGGTGAAGGATCTGGCGCGCTATTACCCAGGCCGAATCCTGTTGCTCAACGACGAACTCGGCGCCCGACGGGTCAGCGGCAGCTTCCCGAGCAAAGACCCCCAGGCGGTGCTCAATGCGTTGCAAGCGGTGCTTGGGTTTGAGCAGCACAATGTGTTGGGGCGGGTAGTTGTGCTGCGCTGAGGGTTTTGAAATTATTTTCAAATTCCCGTGAGGTAAACCCACCGCCCATCCGTGTAGTGTTTGAAACTGCGATTAATTCGCATTAACAGCGTTTTTACACACGGGTTCTCACCATGAAGTCCAGGGCAAAGTCGACGACACGCGGTTCGGTTAAACAATGGCTGGGAGCCTCGATATTGGCGGTTTCGGGGTTGGCGTTGTTGCCCTTGAGCGTGGCGCGGGCGGCGGACGCTGAGCAGCAGAGTGCGCTGTTCAGCTTTGCTTTGGCGGCCAAGCCGTTGCCCCAGGCCTTGAGCGATTTCAGTCGCGTCACCGGCATCAGCGTGGTCTATACCGACGAAGCACCCTACGGCCTCAAAGCCCCGGCAGTCAGTGGCCGGATGAGCGCAACCCAGGCCATGCAGCGTTTGCTGGGCAACTCGGGGTTTACCTTCCGCCAGATCGACGCCCGCACCCTGGCCCTCGAACCGCTGCCCACCGAAGGCGCAGTAAACCTGGGTGCCACCACCATCAGCGGTGACAGTCAGCAGCAAGCCACCACCAGTTATCAGCCGCCGCCCACCAGTTCGGTGATGCGCTCCCACGGCCTGCTGCTGGAAACTCCGCAAACCGTCAACGTGGTACCGGCCCAGGTGATGCGCGACCAACTGCCGCGCAACCTCGACGATGCCTTGGCCAACATCAGCGGCATCACCCAATCCAACACCTTGGGCAGTACCCAGGACGCGGTGATGTTGCGCGGCTTTGGCGACAACCGTAACGGCTCGATCATGCGCGACGGCATGCCCGTGGTGCAGGGGCGTGCCCTGAATGAAACCGCCGAACGCGTGGAAGTGCTCAAGGGTCCGGCCTCGTTGTTGTACGGCATCCAAGACCCCGGCGGCGTGGTCAATATTGTCAGCAAGAAGCCTGAACTCACTCAATCCACGGCCCTGACCGTGCGCGGCTCGACCTTCGGTGACGGCAAGAATGGCAGCGGTGGCAACCTCGATACCACCGGCCCTATCGGCGACACTGGCCTGGCCTACCGTTTGATCGTCGACCATGAAGACGAAGACTACTGGCGCAACTACGGCACCCACCGCGAAAGCCTGGTCGCGCCGTCCCTGGCCTGGTACGGCGACAGCACCAAGCTGCTGCTGGCCTACGAGCACCGCGAATTTCTCTCGCCGTTCGACCGTGGCACTGCCATTGACCCCAACACCAACCATCCGCTGGACATCCCGGCGACTCGCCGCCTGGATGAGCCGTTCAACAACATGGAAGGCCGCTCCGACCTGTACCGCTTCGAAGCTGATCACGATTTGAACGACGACTGGAAAGCCCACTTCGGCTACAGCTGGAACCGCGAAACCTACGACGCCAGCCAGGTGCGCGTGAGCAAGGTCAACGCCAACGGCACCCTGACCCGCAGCATGGACGGCACCCAGGGCGCGCTGACCACTGACCGCTTCACCACCGCCAGCCTCGAAGGCAAGGTCGACGTGTTGGGCATGCGCCATGACGTGGTGTTCGGGCTGGACGACGAGTACCGCAAGATCTACCGTGCCGACCTGATTCGCCAGGCCAGCCGCAGCACCTTCAGCTACACCGACCCGGTCTATGGTCGTGAAGTCGCCGGCAGCACCGTCAGTGCGCCGGACAGCAACCAGACCGATCTGTTGCGCAGTGACTCGGTATTCTTCCAGGACGCCATCCACCTCACCGAGCAGTGGATTCTGGTGGGCGGGGCGCGCTTCCAGGAGTACGACCAATACGCCGGCAAAGGTCGCCCATTCACCGCCAACACCGACAGCAACGGCCAGAAATGGGTGCCTCGCGCCGGGCTGGTGTACCGCTACACCGACGAACTGTCGTTCTACGGCAGCTACACCGAGTCGTTCAAACCCAACTCGACCATCGCCCCGCTGGGCAACAAGAGCGTGATCGACGGCAGCATCGCCCCGGAGGAGTCCAAGTCCTGGGAGCTGGGCGCCAAGCTCGATATGCCGGGTCGCATCACCGCCAGCGCGGCATTGTTTGATATCGACAAGCGCAACGTGCTGGTGTCCGTCGTCGAAGGCGCGACCTCAATCTACAGCGTCGCCGGCAAGGTGCGCTCCCGTGGCCTGGAAATGGACCTGAGCGGCCAGTTGACCGACCAGTGGAGCCTGATCGGCAGTTACGCTTACACGGATGCCGAGGTGACCGAAGACCCGACCTACCAAGGCAAACGCCTGCAGAACGTGGCGAAAAATACCGGCTCTGTATCAGCGGTGTATGACTTCGGCACCCTCGTCGGCGGCGACCAGCTGCGGGTCGGCGCCGGTGCCCGCTATGTCGGCGAGCGAGCCGGCGATGCCCTCAACAGTTTCGACCTGCCGGGCTACACCGTGGCCGATGCCTTCGCCACCTACGACACCAAGGTCGAAGGGCAGAAGGTCAAGCTCCAGCTCAACGTGAAGAACATCTTCGACCGCACTTACTACACCTCGGCGGTCAGCCGCTTGTTCGTGTCCATGGGCGATGCGCGGCAGGTATCGGTGTCCAGCACCCTGGAGTTCTAAGACAAGTGACAACCTGTGGCGAGCGGGCTCGCCACAAGGTTGTTGAGCTGCTAGCGTGGCCGTTTTTGATGATGGTCGGGAAACACCAATGCAGTTGGGACGATGGATGCACGCCAGCAGCATGCTGGTGGGATTGAGCTTGCTGCTGGGCGGTTGCGCCACAGTGTCGAAACCTTCCACTGAGGAGGCGCTTGAGCAGTTGCTGGCCGATCCAGCGCTCAACGGCGCCACTGTCTCGCTGATGGTGCGCGATGCCCGCAGCGGCAACACGCTGTATCAGCACAACCCTCGCAGCCGGCTGACCCCGGCCTCCAGCCTCAAACTGCTGACTACGGCCGCGGCGATGGATGTCCTCGGTCCGCAGTATCGGTTTTCCACACAGCTATTAAGTAACGGCCGCCAACAGGGCGATCGCTTGAACGGCAATCTCTACCTGCGCGGCCTCGGCGACCCAACCATCCAGTGGGCCGATTACCAGGCCTTGGCCGCCAGCCTGGCCGGGCAGGGTATCAAGCAGATCCAGGGTGATCTGGTGTTCGACGACACCTGGTTCGACGCCGAGCGCCTGGGCACCGATTGGGCCTGTGACGATGAAGGCAAGTACTACGGCGCGCAGATTTCGGCGCTGACAGTGTCGCCCAATGCTGATTTTGATGCGGGTACCTTGATCATCACGGCCAAGGCGCCGATAGCGCTCGGCCAACCAGTGACCGTCGCTATCAGCCCGTCTACCGATTACGTACAGATCAACAACCTTGCGGTCAGCGGATCGGGTAACAGCTATGGCCTCAATCGCCAGCACGGCACCAACCTGCTACGTCTTGGTGGCGCACTGGCGCCAGGGAAACAAAGTCGGCAATGGGTCAGCGTCTGGGAGCCGACGCAGTTGGTGGCCAATCTGTTTGAACGGGCGTTGGCGGAGCAGGGGATCACGGTCCAGGGCAAGCGCGTGATAGGCGCTGGCAGCCCGACGACGGCTACCGTTTTGGCGGTGCATGACTCGGCGCCGTTGCAGGAATTGATCAGGCCATTGCTCAAGCTTTCCAACAACAGCATGTCCGAAGCACTGCTCAAGGCCATGGGCCGCAAGACTGCCAATATTGGCTCGGCGGCTGCGGGTGTGGTGTCGGTGGCGGACTTCCTGAAACGCCAGGGGCTGGACCCGACGACGTTGAATCAGGTCGACGGTTCGGGCCTGTCCCGGCGCAATCTGGTGTCGTCGCAGAGCCTTACCGACCTGTTGCTGGCCATGGGCAAACAGCCGTGGTTCGACGCCTGGTACAACGCGCTGCCCATCGCCGGCAGCCAGGATCGTATGACCGGCGGCAGCCTGCGTTATCGCTTGCGGGGCACAGCGGCGGACAACAACCTGCACGCCAAGACCGGCTCGATGGGCGCAGTGTCGTCGTTGACCGGCTACATCACTGATGTAGAAGGGCGGCGGTTGGTGTTTTCAATGGTGACCAACAATTATGTGGTCGATGGCGCGCGCATCAAGGCGTTGGAAGATCGACTGGCCGTCGCGCTGGCGCAGTGGTCGGATTGAACGCCTGGCGATATTCCCCCGGCGTCGCCGCCATGGCCTGGCGAAACCGATTGGTAAAGTGACTGGCACTGGAGAACCCGCAGGCCAGGGCAATTTCACCCAACGCCAGTGAACTGCTGCGCAGTAGCTCGCGGGCACGGCTCACGCGACGGGCCAGCAGGTACTGATGGGGCGGTAAGCCAAAGCTTGCGCGAAACATCCGTGCAAAGTGGTACTCCGACAACGCGCACAACCTCGCCAATTGCCCCAGGCTGATGGGCTCTGCCAGTTGATGCTCGATGTACTCGACCAACTGCCGACGCTGATGGGCGGCCAGCCCGCCTTTTAAACGCAACCCATCCCGCAGGCCTACCTGGCTGAGCAAGGTGTGGCTGAGCATTTCATGGGCCAGGCTGCTGGTCAGCAGGCGTTCGGCGGGTTCCTGCCAGTTCAGGCTGATCAACTGGTGAAAGCGCTGAGCCTGGCGGGCATCTTCAAGAAAGGTGCTTTCGCGCAGTTGCAGTTCGCGGGGGTCGCGGTCCAGCAGGGTGACGCAGCCCAAGGCAAATTGCTCGGTGCTGAAATACACATGGGCCAGGCGAATCTCGCCGTTGATCACCCAGGCCGACTGGTGTTCGGCGGGCAGAATGCACAGCTTGTCGGGGCCGCCCTTGGTACCAGGCTGGTCGCGGCGAAAGGTCCCGGTGCCACCGCCCACGTAGCAGGACAAGGTGTGATGGCTAGGGGCTTCATAGTTCTGGGAGTCGTGTTGGTTGCTCCACAAAGCCGCAGACAAGCCGTCACCGAGCTCAGCGCTCAGCTCAAGACGAGCATTGGGCGAGCGGTTCAGGGCTTGAAAGACTTGCAGGGTTTCCAGTGGCGGCATATTCGTACTCTCTGACGACTCGCATCCTACTCCGGGCAGTTGGCGCTGTGATCCCGTCAGCCGACAAAAGCGCAAGAATGTGCAAGAGCTGCAGGTGCGCGCAGGGCGACACTGTGGCTCAACCACCGGAGCCCGCCATGAACCTTTCCCTGTATTTACTCACCGTGCTGATCTGGGGTACGACCTGGATCGCCCTCAAGCTGCAACTGGGCGTGGTGGCCATTCCCGTGTCCATCGTCTATCGCTTCGGCCTGGCGGCGCTGGTGTTGTTTGTGATGTTGCTGCTCAGTCGCAAACTGCAAGTCATGAACCGGCGTGGGCACTTGATTTGCCTGGCCCAGGGCTTGTGCCTGTTTTGCGTCAACTTCATGTGCTTCCTGACGGCCAGCCAATGGATTCCCAGCGGCCTGGTGGCGGTGGTGTTTTCCACGGCGACCCTGTGGAACGCGCTGAACTCCCGGGTGTTTTTCGGCCAGAAAGTCGCCCGCAATGTGTTGATGGGGGGTGGTCTTGGTTTGCTGGGGCTGGGGTTGCTGTTCTGGCCGGAACTGGTGGGGCACACCGCCAGCCCGCAAACCTTGCTTGGCTTGGGGTTGGCATTGTTGGGGACGATGTGTTTCTCGGCGGGCAACATGTTGTCGAGCCTGCAACAGAAGGCCGGGCTCAAGCCGCTGACCACCAACGCCTGGGGCATGGCTTATGGCGCTTCAATGCTGGCGATGTATTGCGTGGTCCAGGGCATTCCCTTTGATATGGAATGGAACACCCGTTATGTCGGTTCGCTGCTGTATCTGGTGATTCCGGGCTCGGTGATCGGCTTCACCGCCTACCTGACCCTGGTCGGCCGCATGGGGCCTGAGCGCGCGGCCTATTGCACGGTGCTGTTCCCGGTGGTGGCGCTGAACGTCTCGGCCTTTGTTGAAGGCTACCAGTGGACGGCCCCGGCGCTGGGCGGGTTGGTGCTGGTGATGTTGGGGAATGTGTTGGTGTTTCGTAAGCCAAAACCGGCGGTGATTGTCGCCAGGGCGGCAGCATAGATCGGACTTGTTGTGACGATCTGGCCAGCTCCCTTGCCACAAAGGCAGCATCGGCAATACGCGTTTTATTTCATCCCCAACCGCTTGGCCATCCGTCCCAGGTTCGCCCGGTCCAACCCCAGTTCACGGGCGGCGCTGGCCCAGTTGTGCTGGTGGCGTTCCAGGCAGGCGCTGATGACCTGGCGTTGGTAGTTTTCGGTGGCCAGGCGCAGGTCACCGGTGACGTTCGGCACCTCTGGTTGTTCGTCGATCAGCGGCGCAGACACGTTCGGCAAGTCCAGGTCCGCCGCGCTCAGGCTGAGAATTTTCGGCCGTTCCCGGCAATTGCCCAAGGCCTTCAAGGCGCTGCGGCCGATCAGGTGTTCCAGTTCGCGCACATTGCCCGGCCAGGCATAGGCGACCAGCGCCGTCTGGGCATCGCTGGTCAGGCGCAGGCTGCCCAGGCCCATGCGTGAGCGGTTCTGCTCAAGGAAAAAACCGGCCAGCAGCAGCACATCACGACCACGCTCGCGCAGGGCCGGGACTTGCAGCGGGTACACGCTCAAACGGTGGTAGAAATCGGCACGGTAACGACCGTTGCGCACCTCTTCGGCAAGGTCGCGGTTGGTGGCGGCGATCAGGCGCACATCCACCTGATGCTCCTTGTCCGAGCCCAGGCGTTGCAACTGGCCGCTTTGCAGCACCCGCAGCAGCTTGGCCTGGACCGTCAGCGATAATTCGCCCACTTCATCGAGAAACAGCGTGCCGCCATTGGCCAGTTCGAACTTGCCCCGGCGTTCGTTCAGCGCGCCGGTAAAGGCGCCGCGTACGTGGCCAAACAGCTCGCTTTCCACCAGTGTCTCCGGCAATGCCGCGCAGTTGAGGCTGATCAGCGGCTTCTCGGATCGCGAGGACGCGGCGTGGATGGCCTGGGCCACCAGCTCCTTGCCGACGCCGGTTTCACCGGTGATCAGCACCGTCAGGTCACTACCGCCCACCAGTTTGATTTCCTCTACCAGGCGCTTGTGGGTCTTGCTCTGGCCGATCATTTCCTTGTGCTGCTGGCCGCTGGCCTGGCGGTAGATCTCGGCGCGCTGGTGCTCGTCTTCGGCGCGCAAGGCCAGGCGTTCGATGCGTTCGGCGGCGCTGACCGTAGCAGCGGCGAGGCTGGCGAAGGCTTGCAGGGCGTCGAGGTCGACCCGCTCGAAACGCGACATGTCCAAGGCGTCGAGGGTCAACAGGCCCCAGGGCTGGTCATCGATAAACAGCGGGCAGCCCATGCAATCGTGGACTTCCAAGTGCCCGTGCAGGCCATCCACCAGACCGTCGTAGGGGTCGGGCAGCTCGCTGTCGCTGTCGAAGCGGGTCGGGCCTGGGCTGCTCAAAAGCACTTCAAAGCGCGGGTGTTCGCTGACCTTGAATCGTCGCCCCAAGGTGTCGGCGCTCAAGCCGTCCACCGCCAGCGGCACCAGCCATTCACCGTCCAGGCGCAGCAAGGCGGCGGCGTCGCACGGCAGCAGGGCGCGCATGGCTTGCAGCAGGCGGCGATAGCGTTCACCTTCGGGTAGTTCGCGGGACAGATCGGCGACCAGAGGCAACAGAGTGGTGAGCAGAGATTTCGCAGTCATAATGACTCCTTATAGTCCTAATGACTATAAAGTGTTGGGAGTCATACTGACCACAAATAATTTAACTAGTTGATATTTAACGATTTATTAGTTGGCACGAATACTGAGTAGTACAGGGTAATCAGTCAGAAGCCGAAAAAGCTCAGGAGTTTCTCATGCTTAGCGTTCAAGACCGCGCCATCGTCAAATCCACTGTACCGCTGCTGGAGAGTGGTGGCGAAGCCCTGATCACCCATTTCTACCGGATGATGTTGTCGGAGTATCCCGAAGTTCGTCCGTTGTTCAACCAGGCCCACCAAGTCAGCGGCGACCAGCCTCGCGCCCTGGCTAACGGTGTGCTGATGTACGCCCGGCATATCGACCAGTTGGACCAATTGGGTGATCTGGTGGCGAAGATCATCAACAAGCACGTGGCCCTGCAAATCCTCCCGGAACATTACCCGATTGTCGGCAGTTGCCTGCTGCGGGCGATTTCTGAAGTGTTGGGTGACGAGATTGCCACGCCTGAAGTGATGAGTGCCTGGGGCGCCGCTTACGGCCAACTGGCAGACATCCTGATCGGTGCCGAAGCCGCAATCTACGAAGAGAAGGCCCTGGCCCCCGGCGGCTGGCGCGGTGCGCGCTCGTTTACCCTGGTAAACCGCGTGGAGGAGAGCAGTGAAATCACCTCCTTCTATTTCGCACCTATGGATAAAGGTCCGATTCTAGCCGCCGAGCCTGGGCAATATATCGGCATGAAGCTGGTGCTGGAGGGCGAGGAAGTTCGACGTAACTACTCGCTGTCGGCCGGCACCGACTCGGGTCAGTACCGCATCAGCGTCAAGCGCGAAGCGGGTGGCCGAGTCTCCAACTACTTGCACGACCAGTTTCAGGTCGGTGCCGCGATCGAGCTGTTTGTGCCAGCGGGCGAGTTCACCCTGGTGGCCAGTGACAAGCCGCTGGTGCTGATCAGCGGCGGGGTTGGTATTACGCCAACCTTGCCTATGCTGGAAGCCGCGCTGGCAACCGAGCGCCCAGTGCACTTTATCCACTGCGCGCGCAATGGCGGCGTGCATGCATTTCGTGACTGGGTTGATGCGCTCGCCGTGCGTCATCCGCAACTCAAACGCTTCTATTGCTACGCCGAGGACGACGGCGTGAGCCCGGCGGCGGACAAGGTTGGGATGCTCAGCCAGGAACAACTGGCAGCATGGTTGCCTGAGCAGCGGGATGTGGATGCTTACTTTCTGGGTCCAAAAGGCTTTATGGCGGCGATCAAGGGCCACCTCAAGGCGTTGGGTGTGCCAGAGAAACAGAGCCGGTATGAGTTCTTCGGGCCGGCGTCGGCGCTGGAGTAATCCACACTCAGGCCTTATTAATCCGCCGTTAACTCCTTTCTGTTTAACCTCCTGACGCCTAGCCGCTCAACTTTCACGTCCTGCGTGTAAACTTGCGGCCATTGGCATAACCATCATTAGGCAAAGGGAAACGGGGATGAGTGACGAAATGCGATTGGGGCGTGAGCGGCGCGCTCTGGTGTTGCTGGGCATTATCTGCCTGGCGCTGATCGGCGGGGCGCTGTACATGCAGGTGGTGCTGGGCGAGGCGCCGTGCCCGCTGTGCATCCTGCAGCGCTATGCCTTTCTGTTGATTGCGATCTTTGCTTTTATCGGTGCCGCGATGCGCACCACCTCCAGCGTTACGGTGTTTGAAGTGCTGGTGGTCATCAGCGCCCTCGGTGGCGTCGCCGCAGCCGGGCATCATGTGTACACCCAGTTCTACCCGGCGGTCAGTTGCGGCATCGATGTGCTGCAACCGATTGTCGACAGCTTGCCCCTGGCGACGATCTTTCCCCTGGGCTTCCAGGTCGACGGCTTTTGCGGCACGCCGTACCCGCCGATTCTCGGCCTGTCCCTGCCCCAATGGGCGCTGGTGGCCTTTGTGCTGACGGCGATCCTGGTGCCGCTGGGCATCTACCGCAATCGCCAGAGCAAAGCCTAACTAAGTCGTTACCCAAAACGCCCCGATCTTCTCCAGAGAAGGTCGGGGCGTTTTTGTGTGCGGTCATTTTTGTGAAAGTGCCGTGACGTCGGACAAGGTTAGGCGGCCATCATGTGCGACATGTTGTCACACTGAAGCTGCCGCAGGACCTTTTCTACCCCTTGGGCAGCGCCTTAAATGACGGCCGATTTGACAAATGGGCCTGTCAGTTCATCGTTCGGGCAACGCCGCGTTCCATCTGCCGTACACGAGATTGCGCGATGTCTGAATGCCTTGTTTTTAGCGGGCTTGGATGGGTTTTACGCACCCATCAAAGAGCGCGTGATGCGACAGGATGGCCAATAACACGGCACTTTTTGTGGTTTTTGTTGAGAATTAAACGCGATACGATCCTGAATCTTGGCAACAATGGTGCAAGATTATTGCTGGAAATGATAAAAATTATTTCTGGATAAGACATGGTTTATACATCGCTAGCTAACTACAATCGCCCGCACTGAATGTCCGGTGCTGCTCATCCCTGAGCGCATAAGGGCGGTCGAGGAGCGTTTTTTGCTTCATGCGACCCCGGGTGCCGGCAACCTTTCTACTATCCGCACCAAATGGAATTGGTCTGCAAAGGCCTTTGACCACGAATTCGAATAAGAACTCACCGCTAGTCCTGGACGTGTCAAACCGATAGCTGCGCCGGGCAGGCCCTTATTCAATCGAAGAGAAATGCCAACCCTTGGCAGGGTGAAGTGTTGGCGATCAAAACCCAACTGCATTGCGCAAGCTGCTTTAGAGGTCGTGAGATGAGTAAAAACAGGTACACCCGATTACTAGGCTTATTGCCGCTGGCCGGCATGTTATTGCTGGGAGGCTGCAAGTGGACCTTGCTCGATCCCAAGGGCCAGGTCGGTCTGGAACAACGCAACCTGATCATCACCGCCACCTTGCTGATGTTGTTGGTCGTGGTACCGGTGATCGTGATGACCTTCGCGTTTGCCTGGAAATACCGCGCGTCCAATACCAAGGCCACCTACGCGCCGAAGTGGTCGCACTCCACCAAGATTGAAATCGCGGTGTGGGCTGTTCCGGTACTCATCATCATTGCCCTGGGTTACATCACCTACACGTCGACCCACGCCCTGGACCCGTACCGTCCGCTGGAATCCGACGTCAAGCCAATCACCATTGAAGTGGTCGCGCTGGATTGGAAGTGGCTGTTCATCTATCCAGAGCAAGGGATCGCCACGGTCAACAAGATCGTCTTCCCGGCCAATACGCCAATCAACTTCAAAGTGACCTCCGATTCGGTGATGAACTCGTTCTTCATCCCGGGCCTGGGTGGCCAGATCTACGCGATGGCCGGCATGCAGACCAAGTTGCACCTGATTGCCAACGAGAACACCGAGCTTGAAGGTATCTCCGCCAACTACAGTGGCGCGGGCTTTACCGGCATGAAATTCAAAGCGATTGCAACGTCCGAGGCTGATTTCAACGCCTGGGTCGCTGAAGTCAAAAGCTCACCTAAACAGCTTGAAAAAGCTGAGTACGAAGCTCTTGCCAAACAAAGCCAGAACAACCCTGTAGAGCTGTACTCCTCGTTCACGCCGGACCTGTTCCAGAACATCATCAATAAGTATGAAGGGATGAAACCAGGCAAACCGGTCAAGCATGAGAAGAAAGAAGTGGCTGCTACAGAAGTGATGGACACGAGCTCGCATTCAGCCGCCGGGGCAGAGGAGTAAACAATGTTTGGTAAATTAAGTTGGGAAGCGGTCCCGTTCCACGAGCCGATTGTGATGGTGACCATTGCCATGATCGCGCTGGGTGGTCTGGCGCTGTTTGCGGCACTCACCTACTTCAAGAAATGGACCTATTTGTGGACCGAGTGGCTGACATCGGTCGACCACAAGAAAATCGGCGTGATGTACATCATCGTCGCCATGGTCATGCTGCTGCGCGGTTTTGCCGACGCCATCATGATGCGTACCCAGCTGGCCATGGCCACCGAGGGTTCGCCTGGCTACCTGCCGCCTGAACACTATGACCAGATCTTCACCGCCCACGGTGTGATCATGATCATCTTCATGGCGATGCCATTCTTCACCGGCCTGATGAACCTGGCAGTGCCGCTGCAGATCGGTGCCCGTGACGTTGCCTACCCGTTCCTGAACTCCCTGAGCTTCTGGCTGCTGGTATCCGGCGTGATACTGATCAACCTGTCCCTGGGCGTCGGCGAATTCGCCAAGACCGGTTGGGTTGCTTATCCGCCGTTGTCGGGGCTGCAATACAGTCCGGGCGTGGGGATGGACTACTACATCTGGGCGCTACAGCTATCAGGACTTGGGACGACACTGACGGGGGTCAACTTCCTGGCCACCGTCTTGAAAATGCGTACCCCTGGCATGAAGCTGATGGACATGCCGATCTTCACCTGGACCTGCACCTGGGCCAACGTGTTGATCGTGGCTTCGTTCCCGATCCTCACCGCTACCCTGGCACTGCTGACGCTTGACCGTTACATGGATTTCCACATTTTCACCAATGAACTTGGTGGCAATCCAATGATGTACGTCAACCTGTTCTGGGCCTGGGGTCACCCCGAGGTGTACATCCTGATTCTGCCGGCGTTCGGGATCTTCTCCGAAGTCATCTCGACCTTCTCCGGCAAGCGTCTGTTCGGCCACCACTCGATGATCTACGCCTCTGGCGCGATCTCGGTACTGGGCTTCATGGTTTGGCTGCACCACTTCTTCACCATGGGTTCGGGGGCCAGCGTCAACGCCTTCTTCGGCCTGGCGACGATGCTGATTTCGATCCCGACGGGGGTGAAGCTATTTAACTGGCTATTCACCATCTATCACGGCCGTCTGCGTATCACCAGCCAGGTTCTGTGGACCCTGGGCTTTATGGTGACCTTCGCCATCGGCGGCATGACCGGCGTACTGCTGGCCATCCCGGGTGCTGACTTCGTGCTGCACAACAGCCTGTTCGTGATCGCTCACTTCCACAACGTGATCATCGGCGGTGCTGTATTCGGTTACATCGCTGGTTTCAGCTACTACTTCCCGAAAGCGTTCGGCTTCAAGCTGCACGAAGGTTGGGGCAAGGCTGCATTCTGGTTCTGGATCACCGGCTTCTTCGTCGCATTCATGCCGCTCTATGCACTGGGCTTCATGGGCATGACCCGTCGTCTGAACGCCACCACCAACCCTGATTGGGTGCCGTACCTGTACGTCGCCATGTTCGGTGCGGTGATGATCGCTTTTGGTATCGCCTGCCAGTTGATCCAGCTGTATGTCAGCATCCGTGACCGCAAGCAGAACGCCTGCGACTCCGGCGATCCATGGAACGGCCACACCCTGGAATGGTCGACCTCGTCGCCACCGCCGTTCTACAACTTTGCCGTGCTGCCGAAAGCTGAATGCATCGACCCGTTCACCGAAGCCAAGGAAGACGGTACCGCGTACCAGAAACCTGCTCGCTACGAGCCGATCCACATGCCTAACAACACCGCGACCGGTGTGGTCATGGGCGCACTGTTGACGGTGTTTGGTTTCGCGATGATCTGGCACATCTGGTGGCTGGCGATCATTAGCCTGGTCGGAACCATTGGCTACTTCGTGGTCCATGCTGCCCGTGATGATCAAGGCTACATGGTGCCGGTCGACGTGATCGAACGCATCGAAGCCGAGCAACACGCTCGCCTGGTAGCCGAGAAGAAGATTCCGGCCAACCGTGTTGAAACCTCGCTGGAACAGGCTTAAACCATGTCGAACTTAGTGACCAATGCTGGACACGCCCATGTCGATGACCATGGGCACGATGACCACCACCACGATTCGAGCGAGACAACCGTCTTTGGTTTCTGGCTCTACCTGATGACCGACTGCATTTTGTTTGCGTCGATCTTCGCGGTGTACGCGGTACTGGTAAACAACGTAGCGGGTGGCCCGTCGGGCCACGACATCTTCGAACTGCCTTACGTGCTGGGCGAAACCGCCTTGCTGTTGTTCAGTTCGATCACCTACGGCTTCGCCATGCTGGCGTTCTTTCGGGGCAACAAGAAGCAGGTCCTGGTCTGGCTGGGCCTGACCTTCCTGCTCGGCCTGGGCTTCATCGGCATGGAGATCAACGAGTTCCACCTGCTGATCTCCGAAGGCTACGGCCCTAGCCGCTCAGGCTTCCTGTCCGCGTTCTTCACCCTGGTCGGTACCCACGGTCTGCACGTGACCAGCGGTCTGATCTGGATGGCGATCATGATGTACCAGGTGCAGAAAAACGGCCTGACCACCACCAACAAGACCCGCCTGACCTGCCTGAGCCTGTTCTGGCACTTCCTGGACGTGGTCTGGATCTGCGTCTTCACCGTTGTCTACCTGATGGGGACTCTGTAATGGCTAATGCTCACTCTCATGATGCCCAGAACAGCCATGATGCTGGCCACGGCAGCGTAAAGTCGTACGCCATTGGTTTCATCTTGTCGGTGATCCTGACGATCATCCCGTTCGGCCTGGTGATGTACCCAACCCTGCCGAAATCCATAACCCTGATGATCGTCCTGGCATTTGCGGTGATTCAGGTTGTGGTTCACCTGGTGTACTTCCTGCACCTGGACCGTTCCGAGGCCCAGCGTGACAACGTGATTGCGTTTGTCTTCGCAGCCATGGTGATCGTCCTGCTGGTTGGCCTGTCGTTGTGGATTATGTTCAGCATCCACACCTACATGATGGCGAAGTGAGGTAAGACCCGATGTCGCTTAAGCACTTTATCCAAATCACCAAACCGGGGATCATTTTCGGTAACGTGCTTTCTGTGGCAGGCGGCTTCTTCCTGGCCTCCAAGGGGCATGTCGATCTAGCCATTTTCCTGGCGGCAATGATCGGCACTTCCCTGGTGGTTGCATCCGGTTGCGTGTTCAACAACTGCATCGACCGCGACATCGACCTGAAGATGGAACGCACCAAGAATCGCGCGCTGGTCCAGGGCCTTATCTCCCTGAAACTGGCACTGATCTTCGCGACCGTCCTGGGCATTGCCGGTGTGGTGCTGTTGTACACGGTGGCCAATCCGCTGGCGGCGCTGTTTGCCGTGATCGGCTTTGTCATCTACGTCGGCTTCTACAGCCTGTACTTCAAGCGCAAGTCGGTTCACGGCACGCTGGTGGGCAGTCTGTCGGGGGCGATGCCGCCAGTGATTGGTTATGTGGCTGTGACCAATAGCTTCGACATGGCCGCGCTGGTGCTGCTTGTGATGTTCAGCCTGTGGCAGATGCCGCACTCTTATGCCATTGCGATCTTTCGCTTCAACGACTACCGGGCGGCCTCGATTCCGGTATTGCCGGTCAAGCGTGGTATCCGCGTAGCGAAGAAACACATCCTGCTCTACATCCTGGCCTTCCTCGTGGCGACCTTGATGTTGACCTTCAGTGGCTACGCCGGCATGAGCTACCTCGCCGTCGCTGCCGCCATGGGCATGTACTGGTTGTACATGGCCTGGACCGGCTACAAGGCGGTGGACGACACCGTCTGGGCGCGCAAGCTGTTCGTCTTCTCGATCTTTACCATCACTGCGTTGAGCGTGATGATGTCCCTGGATTTCCAGGTGCCTAAAGAGTTGTTGCTGACTTACGCGCACTGAGTGGTACTGCTGTGAAAAAGCCCCGCCTTCTGTGTGAAGTGCGGGGCTTTTTGTTGGCTGGGTAAATCCCCCGGCTTTTTTCTCGTCATACCCAACTGTATAAGCTGTTGTGAATCCCGCACCGAACCCGCGAGCTGGCAAGGAGTAGTCACCATGGTCAACGTGAGTCGTCGTTCCCTGATCGCGCTGGGCGCGGCCCTCCCGTTGCTGGGGCGGCTGGATTGGGCGGTGGCGAGCCCAGCGGTCCCGACGTCCGACAAGGTGCTGCTCAACTACAATGAAAGTCCCTATGGTCCATCGCCAGCCGCGCGCGCGGCGATGCAGCTTGGGGTTGGCGGGTCGGGTCGTTATCCCTACAAGGATATGTACGCGTTGGCCGAAGTGTTTGCCAATCAGCACGGTATTTTAGACGAGCACGTGATGGTCTGTGCCGGGTCCATGGCCGCTTTGCGCTACGCGGTACTGGCGTTTACCAGCGAAACCCGCGGCGTGGTGATGGCGACGCCTTCCTATGAAGTACCGCGCCAGGCTGCCGAAACGCGCAAGGCACCGGTCTACGAAGTGCCGCTGACGGCCGACCATGCCCATGACATTTTCGCCATGCTCGCCGCCGACCCGAAGCCCGGCGTGATCTACCTCTGCAACCCCAACAATCCCACCGGCACGCTGACGCCGACCAAGGCCATCGAGCACGCGTTGGCGAGCAAACCCAAGGGCAGCATCCTGGTGGTGGACGAGGCTTACATCGATTTCTGCGACGCGCCCAGCTGTGTGTCCTGGGTCAAGGACCACGACGATCTGCTGGTGCTGCGCACCTTCTCTAAAATCTACGGCATGGCCGGTGCGCGCTTGGGCCTGGCGATTGGGCAGCCGGTGCTGTTGGAGCAGTTGGAAGCTTTCGGCGGCCACAACGTCCCGGCGGCCTCCAGCTTGCTGGGCGGCCGTGCCAGCCTCGAAGAACCCTCGTTGGTGTCCGACCGCAAGGCGCTCAACACTCTGGTGCGCGATGAGACCGTGGCCTGGCTGAAGGCTCGAGGATTCACGTGTACGGCGTCCCACAGCAATTGCTTCATGATCGACGTGGGCCGCCCAGCTGAGCAGGTCATCGAGCGGCTTGCCGCGCAAAACGTCATGATTGGCCGGGTCTTTAGCTCCTGGCCGAATTGGGTGCGGGTGACCGTGGGCAACGCTGGGGAGATGCAGCGATTTCGTGAAGCGTTTGCGGCGCAGGTGAGCTTTTTGTAGGCGCGAGCTTGCTCGCGAAAAACCTGAGAACGCCGCGTTAAACCAGGCACGCTGCGTTATCGTTGACGGTTTTCGCGAGCAAGTTTACTCCAGGGGGAGCAGGCCCGGAGTTACTGCTGGGCGATGCTGTACCCATCAAACGCCGTCTGCTGCTGCAGCGCGCTGATGATATTTTTACGGGTCAGCGGCTGCTCGGCACCGGCGTTATCCACAAAGGTCTCAACGTCCAGCTCCGCTTCATCGCCTTCACCGACAAAGGTGAACCCCAGGAACTCAAACGCCTCGCGGTCGACACTCGGCTTGGAGCGCGGCGCGCGCAGTGGCAAGGTGACGCTAATGCCGTCCTTGCTGATGGTGAACACTTCGACGTCCTTCTTCGCCCGTGCGGCCTTGCCTTTGCCGGCGCTCGGGTTGCTGATGGCCTGGTGGGTCTGGTTCAGCACCTTGAGGGCCAGGCCGTAGACCAGCTCCTGAAACTCGGGGTCGTCCTTGAAGCTGGACAGGATGCGGCTGATGGAAAACTTGCTGTTCAGGTCTTCCAGGGCGGCGTTGTCGGCGGCCTCGGCATCCTTGAGCTGCTTGAGTTCACCCATCAGGTCGTAAGCCTTGTCATCGTCGAAGGCATCGTGAGCCTGACGGATGGCAATGCGCAACTCGCGGATCTGGTCGCTTTCCTTGGAGGTGTGGAACGCGTCCAGCACCATTTCACTGATGCTCTTGGCTGCCGGCAGGTGCTGTGAAAGATTGATGGCGTTTTCGTATTCAGCTTTGGACTGCAAGGTGACTACGGATTCTTCGGTACGGGAATCAGACATTGAAATTTCACTACTTCAGTAAACGGGGAGACGGGAAAAACGTCGGGCATTTTCAGGGGGGTATGCGATGACGTCAAGGTACGATCCCGCAGCGCTGCAACCTGTCATTGCGCCATCACCGCATGGGTATAGGCCGCATCGTGCGGGCACCCTTTATTTTCCGTAGCTCGACAACGGCTACGCCAACGCCTGCATTTCCCTCAACCCAGCGTCCACACTTTCCCGCAAAGCACTGCCCCGCCGAGCGATAAACACCAATTGCACGGCATGCTCCGGATGCTCCCCACTCGCCAGGCTGAACTGGCTGCGACTGCCCACATGTTGCAGCCAGAACGGTTGGTCATTGCCTTGCAAATGCACCAGGCCCTTGAGGCGAAACAAGTCCTTGGGCAGTTGCGCCAGCCAGTCGCGCAAGGCCTTGGCGGGCAGAGGCCGGGTGCCTTGCCAGACCCAGCTTTCAAACAGCTCGTCGTGACGCGCCGGTACCGGCGTCAGGCCATTACGCTCGCCGCGTTCGCCCAGCAGCAGGGCGTCGGGGATTTGCGCCTGGACGGTGCTGATGACCCGCGTGCGTGCGCCGATCTCCGCCCGTAGGCTTTGCAACTCAGCAGCGCTGATCAGATCGGCCTTGTTCAACAACACCAGGTCGGCGCAGGCCACTTGAGCCCTGGACAAGCGGGCGAATTCACCTTCAAGTTCCCTATAACCGCTGGCGTCCACCAGGGTAATCACCGTGTCCAGGTGCAAGTGCGCCTTGAGCTGTGGATAACCCAGGGTCTGCACAATGCGCTGCGGGTCGGATACGCCGCTGCACTCGATCACGATGCGCTCCAGTCGTGGCCGCAGCTGCGTCAGGCTCACCAGTTGCGCCAGCAGGTCCTCTTGCACGGTGCAGCAGATGCAGCCATTTTGCAGGCTGAATACCGCATCGGTGACCTCGGCAATGATCGCTGCATCGATGTTAAGCTCGCCAAAATCATTGACGATTACCGCCATCCGTCCGTGCTGTGGCTGCTGGGCCATGCGGTTGAGCAGGGTGGTCTTGCCCGCGCCGAGGAATCCGGAAACCACTGTGACCGCAATGCTGTCAGCGTTCATTCGATCACCGGCGGCAGGCCTTGCCACACCGCTTGCAATGCGGTGCCTTCAAAGGTGTTGAGGCGGTCGTACACCGGGCGTCCTTCGACAAAGGTCAGTAGCACTTGAGTCTGGTGGATGTAATTGCGTGCAGGCTGGGCGAACAAGTCGCGGTCGATCACGATCAGGTCGGCGGACTTGCCCACCTCCAGGCTGCCGGTAGAGTGTTCCAGTCCCATGGCGTGGGCGCCGTTGATCGTTGCCACTTGCAGCGCTTGTTCCAGGCTGATGGGTTCGCCGAAGCAGTCAGGCTCCTGGTTCCAAGGGTTCTGTCGGGTGATCATGGTTTCCAGGGCCAGCCACGGGTCGATCGAAGCCACTGGCCAATCGGTGCCCATTACCGCCAGGCCACCTTCGGCCAGCACGCCTTTGAAATCGTAGATGCGCTTGAGCCGTTCCTGGCCATAGCCCGAGCGGGCGCCGCTGGCGAAGGGTGTCGGGTACCAGGCCGCCGGGGAAAACTCGGCGATGACGTTCAACGCCTTGAAGCGCTTGAGGTTGCCCGGATGCAGCAAGGTGCTGTGGGCGCATTGGTGGCGAATGCCGCTGTCACCGTTGACCCGCCGCGCCTCGGCCACGGCATCGAGGAACACATCGGAAGCGCCGTCGCCGGTGCAGTGGGCGATAACCCGCAGGCCACGCCGATCCATGTCCACCACCATGTCAGTGATGTGTTCGGGAGTCAGGTTGAGCTTGCCGCGCCAGGTGGAGTCCGCCGCCCACGGGGTCATCAGGTAGGAGGACTTGGGCTCCACCGTGCCGTCGAAGTGGAACTTCACCGCGTTGGCATTTAGCCGTGCGCTGCGGTAGTAGTGCCGTTCGCCGCTGAGCAATTCCCAGCGTCGGCGTACCGGGAAAATATCGTCCTGCCAGCTGATGGCCGCTTCCACCCGCAGGCTCAACTCGCCGGCATCGTCCAGCTCCTTGAGGGCCTCCAGGCGCCGTTCGCAGACGTGTACGTACTTGGTCGCGGTGACGCCGCGCGAGCTTTGGAAATGCACGCCGTCGCGATAGGCCCGGCGCAGCACCTCCACCGGGGTTGGCGGCATGGCGGCATGGATCAGCGCGTAGGCGCCGTCGATCAGCAGGCCGTTGGGCTCACCGCTGAGTTCGTCACGCTCCATGTATCCGTTGCGCGGGTCGGCGGTGTGGCGGTCGATGCCGGCCAGCTCCAGGGCCTTGGAGTTGACCATCATGGTGCCCCACATGCGATCCAGCAGCGCCACCGGACGGTCCGGCATGATGCTGTCGAGCCATTCTCGGCCCGGGGTCAGGCCCGCTTCGCGAAAGGTGTAGCGAACCCAGTATTGGCCGTAGATCCAACCGTCGCCGGGGTGGGCATCGGCGTAGGCATGAATTGACGCGGTTAGCTGTTGCGGCGTGGGGTCTTCGATACCGACGTCCAGGTCATCGCTGTAGCGTGGGGCCAATGCGAGGTCGGGGTGGGTGTGCATGTCGTGCAGGCCGGGCATGCAGAACGAACCTTGCAGATCATGCTGACGGGTTTGCGGGCCGATCAGAGTTTGCAGGTCGGCGAAACCGCCAACGGCGATAAACCGACCATCGCGAATCGCCACCGCATCGGCCCACGGCTGGGCGTGATCGAGGGTGTAGAAACGGCCGTTGTGCAGCACTAGGTCAGCGTGGGCGCCGACGGCCGAGTGGGTGGAGTTGTATTGGTCAGAAGCGGTCACGGGGTAAACCTCTTGAATCAGTACAGGGATCAGCGGTTGGCTCGTAGCCCTTCAACAAACCTGGCAATGCGCTGGCAGGCGTCCTTGAGGGTGTCATCGGCGACGGTGAAGGAAATCCGCACAAAGCCCTGGGCGCTGGCGCCAAAGGCCTGGGCATCGAGCACCGAGACACCGGTCTGGCGAAACAGCTGCCAGGCAAAGTCCATGCTCGACAGCCCGGTGCGGCGCACGTCCACCAACATGAACATGCCGGCCTGCGGCACCCGGCAGTCGAGGTCGGCAATGTTGCTCAAACCCGCCACCACCAGATCACGACGACGGCGGTACACCGTCCGTGCATCGCTGACCACTGCATCGTCCACTTCCAGGGCCTTGATCGCCGCTTCCTGGATAAACCCGGGCAGACCGTAGAGCATGCACAGCAGAAGGTTATCCAGATGGCCGATCAGCGGCGTTGGCCCGACCACCCAGCCCACGCGCCAGCCAGTCATGGCGTGGGTTTTCGACAAACTGTTGAGCACTACGGTGCGTTCGGCCATGCCCGGCAACGAGGCGATGCTCAGGTGGTCATGGTCGTAGGTGATCTGCCCGTAGACTTCATCGGAGATCACCCACAGGTTGTATTGGCGCGCCACGTCGGCGACCATTTCCAGTTCTTCGCGGCTGTAGACGTTGCCGGTGGGGTTGCACGGCGTGGCCAGGGCGATGCCACGGGTCTTGTCGGTGACCGCCGCTTCCAGCGCGGCGCGGGTCAGGCGAAAGCCATTGGCGGCCGGTTGCTCGATCGTCGCGATGCGCGCACCGGAGGCATGGATGCAGGCCTCGTAGGTCAGGTACATCGGCTCCGGCACCAGCACTTCGTCGCCGTGGCTGAACAGGCATAACGACGCGGCAAACAGACCATTCTGCGCACCGGCCACCAGGGCGACGTTGTCGGCGTGTACGGCAATGCCTTGCAGGCGGCTTTGCTTGGCGGCAATCGCCTCGCGCAGT
Source organism: Pseudomonas sp. C321 (assembly GCF_055407105.1). Taxonomy (NCBI): domain Bacteria; kingdom Pseudomonadati; phylum Pseudomonadota; class Gammaproteobacteria; order Pseudomonadales; family Pseudomonadaceae; genus Pseudomonas; species Pseudomonas sp. C321. The sequence goes on from NZ_JBUZRB010000003.1 coordinate 155,681, forward strand.
TGCGGCCGGCCGAGCACGTGGGTGTAGTGGGTGTCGCCGGCGCGCAGGGCATCGACGGCGGCTTCGCAAATCGCGCTGTCGGTGGCGAAGTCCGGGTCGCCAACGCTAAGCACGATCACGTCTTCACCACGGCCACGGGCCTCGACGGCCGCGTAGTGAATATCCCAGGCGCTGACAGACTCGCCGCTAATGCGCTCGACAAACGGTGAATAACGCATCCTTGTTCTCCTAAGCAAAATTGATTCAAGCCTGGCGTTGGGGGACTTTGCCCCAGCGCGAGAAGCCGTGTTCGATCACGAACGCCAAGACAATGTAGATCAGCGCCACCGCCAGCAGCGGCTCATAGACTCGCAGCGTCTGCGCCCGCACCAGGTTGGCGGCGCCCAGCAGGTCGGTGACGGCCACGGTAGAAGCCAGCGCCGTGGCCTTGAGCAGCAACACTGTCTCACCCACCAGGGTCGGCTTCACCAGTTCCAATGCCCGTGGCAGCCAGACCCTGCGCAGCACCATTAGGCGCTTCATGCCAAAAGCCCGGGCCGCTTCCAGTTCTCCGCGTGGCACCGCACGCAAGGCGCCGCGCAACACTTCGCCAACGTAGGCGCCGACACACAGGATCAGCGCCAGGGCCACGTACCAAAAGCCTTCACGCAGGTACGGCCAGAGAAAACTGCCGCGAATCAGCGGGTAGCTGGCGAACACGCTGCCGACGCCGTAATACAGGATGTAGATCTGCACCAGCAGCGGCGTGCCGCGAAACACCGCGGTGTATGCGCGCAAGGGGCCGCTGATCAACGGGTTGGACGACAACCGTCCGAGTGCCACCAGCACTGCGAGCAAAAAACCGAAGATACCGGACAGCACGAGCAACTTCAGGGTGATGCCCAGGCCGTGCAGCAACTCGCCGGCAAAACTGTTGATCCAGGAAAAGTCCATCAGTTGAGCTCCTTAGTGCTGCGGCATCCAGCGGTTGATACGTCGCTCGAACAGCCGGAAGGCGCCGTTGGAAACCAGGGTGATGATGAAATACACCGCCGCCACTGCCAGGTAGAACACCAGGTAATGTTTGGTGGAGCCGGCGGCCTGTTTGCCCACCGAGAGCAATTCGCTGTAGCCGACGATGCTGATCAGCGCACTGTCCTTGACCAGCACCAGCCACAGGTTGGAAAGACCGGCGATGGCGAACGGCAGCATGCTCGGCAGCAACACCCGGCGCATCAACAGCCAGCGCTCGATACCAAAGGCCCGCGCTGCTTCAATCTGGCCGACCGGAATGGCTTGGATCGCGCCGCGAATAATCTCCGCCGAATAGGCGCCCTGGACGATGCCCAGCACCAACACTGCAGCGACGAATCCGTTGACCGTGACGCTGTCGCGCCCCATCGCCGCCATGGCCATGTTCAGCAGGTCGGTGCCGGCGTAGTACAGCAGCAAAATCAACAGCAACTCCGGCACGGCGCGGTACAGCGTGGTGTAGGCATTGGCCAGGCGCACCAGCCAGCGCGGGCCCTTGAGCTTGATCATGGCCACCAGCAGGCCGATGGCCAGGCCGAGGACGAAGGCCCCGGCGGAGATCTGCAAGGTCACCACTGCCCCCTGGAACAGGGCGTTGAGCCAGCCGTCGGCGACGAACAGTTGGGTGAGTTCGGACAAAGAAATCATGGCGCTTTCCGTTGAAATAAAACACGTCGAAATGAAGCGCGTCAGGTGTTATTGCGCGGAAATATCGACGCTGAAGTAGCGGCTGCGAATTTTGTCGTAAGTGCCGTCGGCCTTCATCGCTGCCAGTGCGCCGTTGAGCTGTTCCTTGAGGGCGCTGTCACCCTTGCGCACGGCGGCGCCGATACCCGAACCGAACAGCGGGTCTTTTGGTGCCAGGCCTTTGTCGGCCAGGCCGCCGCCGGCTTTGGATTTGATCAGCGGCTCGATGGTCAAGGCGTCGGCGAGCATCACGTCGATGCGCCCGCTTTGCAGGTCGGCGGTCATATCGTCCTGGGTGTTGTAGTAACGCAAGGTCGAGTCCTTGGCGTAGTAGGCCTTGAGGTAGGTGGCGTTGGAGGTCGAGCCCTGAACGCCGATCAACTTGCCCTTGAGGCCTTCGGGGGTGGTGACCAGTTCTAGATTCTGGTCGGCGACCCACATGGCTGGGGTCTGGTAGTAGGGCGCAGTGAAGTCGATGACCTTTTCACGCTCTTCGGTGATGCTCATGGAATTGAGGATCACGTCGATCTGGCTCGATTGCAGCGCCGGGATCAGCCCGTCCCACGCCACTTCCTTGAGCGGGCATTGTGCTTGCAAACGCTCGCACAAGGCCTTGATCAGTTCCGGTTCGAAGCCGCTCCAGGCGCCGTTGCCGGCTTTCTCGGAGAACGGTGGGTAGGGTTCCAGGGCGATGCCGAAGACGATTTTTTCCGCCGCAGCGGCAGGGTTGCAGAGCACGGCGAACAGGCAACCGGCGGCGAGGGTTTTCAGTGTGGTATGCATGGCTTGACCCTTTCGAAGTTATTGTTTTGAAGGATTGAAGCGGCAGATCAAACGCGATTGTCCTGGGCCATGACGAACTGGCGGCAGCGCTCGCTGTTGGGGTTTTGGAATACCTGTTGCGGCGTGCCTTCTTCTTCTACCAAACCTTGATGCAGAAACATCACCTTGCTCGACACGTCGCGGGCGAAGGCCATTTCGTGGGTGACCAGGATCATGGTGCGGCCCTCTTCGGCAATGCCCTGGATCACCTTCAGCACTTCACCCACCAACTCTGGGTCCAGCGCTGACGTCGGTTCATCCATCAACAACACCCGAGGGCGCATGGCCAGGGCGCGGGCGATGGCCACGCGCTGTTGCTGGCCGCCGGAGAGGAAGGCGGGGAAGGTATCGCGCTTATCCGCCAGGCCGACCTTTTCCAGTAGGTGTTCGGCGTGAGCGATGGCGTCCTTGCGGTCTTCGCCGAGGACGTAGACCGGCGCCTCGATGACGTTTTCCAGCACGGTGCGATGGGGCCACAGGTTGAAACTCTGGAACACCATGCCCAGTTGCGTGCGCAGCCTGGCCACTTGATTGGGGTCGGCGATCAGCGGGTTGCCGGCGCGGTCCTTCTTCAGTCGCACTTCTTCGCCATTGATCCGCAGGCTGCCGCTGCAAGGAATTTCCAACAGGTTGATGCAGCGCAGCAGGGTGCTTTTGCCTGAGCCGCTGGAGCCGATCAGCGACACCACGTCGCCTTCGTTGGCACGCAGGGAAATGCCTTTGAGAACATGGTGTGCGGCGTAGCTCTTGTGCAGAGCATCGATGGCGACCACCGGAGTGACGGAGTTGGGCTGCGCTTGCAAGGGTTGTCCCTCTTGTTTTTGTAGGGGTGACCACGCTCACGGGCGTGCCGTGATGGAGGTCGAGAATAGCTACTGGTCCTTTGAGGTCAATCGAGCATTTTTTGCGCAATCTTGAAATTTAATTCAACTGTTGTGCTGCCAGTGCCGAAGAGCTCCCGCTATGTCTGGCGGCCGATTACGGCTATCGTGCGGGAAACATCCCGCAGGTGAAAACCTATGCGTTACCCCTCCATGACCGCATTGCGGGCGCTGGACGCGGTGGCTCGGCTGGGCAGCGTGTCCGACGCCGCCACTGAGTTGAGCCTCACTCCCAGTGCCATCAGCCACCAGATCAAGAGCCTGGAACAGACCCTGGGCTTCGCCCTGACCGAGCGTACCGGGCGCAACATCCGCATCACCTGGCAGGGGGAGCGCTATGCCCGTGACATCCATGTGTTGCTGGCCAATATTCTGGAGGCCGGCCAGCGCTTTGACGGCCAGCAAGTCAGCGGGCGCTTGTGCATCAGCAGCCCAGCGGGGTTTGCCACCTATTGGCTGTGTACCCATATCGCCGACTTCCAGGCACTTTATCCACAGGTGGAATTGCACCTAGTCTCGCCGCGTACACCGGACGACACCAGCGATCACAGCGCCGACCTGTTTATCGCCTACGGCATGGGCGACTGGCCCAACCAACATGTGCAGAAAATCGTCTCGCTGCGCTATTTTCCGGTGTGCAGCCCGCGCCTGGTCAACACCATGGGCGGCCTGAAAACCCCGGAACACTTGGTGGGTGCGCCGCTGCTGCACATGATCGACTACTCCGACTGGCGCGTCTGGCTGGCCGCCGCTGGCGCACCGAATGTCGATGTGCAGCGCGGCATCGTGTTTGCCGACGCGCATTTTGTGCAGTCGGCCTGCATCGCCAGCCAGGGCATTGCCATGGGCGACAACCTGATCAGCGGCGAGGCGTTGGCCAAGGGCTTGCTGGTGCGCCCATTCGAAACCGAGATCGAGTCCAATCGCGGCTACTACCTGGTGGCTGACCATCAGAAAGTCGAACGGCCTGTGGTGCAGGCGTTCGGTGATTGGGTCAAGTCGCAACTGGGGGGCGGGTTACTCACCTGATTGCGAGACCTGTGAATTTTTTTCGCCAATGGCGACGAAATTTTTTGATTGTTCCAGCCCCGGCACGCCACCTAATGTCCTGCGTATCGACACAGAACAATAAAAAAGGAGTGATCAATGACCACCTGTGCCCAGTCACTGGTTCGCCTGCTGGAAGGTTATGGGGTAGACACCGTCTTCGGCATCCCCGGTGTGCATACCGTCGAACTCTATCGGGGTTTGCAAGGCAGTCGCCTGCGCCATATCAGCCCGCGCCACGAGCAGGGCGCCGGCTTCATGGCCGACGGTTACGCCCGCGCCAGTGGCAAGCCTGGGGTGTGCTTCATTATCACCGGGCCGGGCATGACCAACATCCTCACAGCCATGGGCCAGGCCTATGCCGATTCGGTGCCGATGCTGGTGATCTCCACCACCAACCGCCGCGACCATCTGCGCCTGGGCCACGGCCACTTGCATGAATTGCCGGATCAGCGAGCGATGGTCGCCGGCGTCTGCGCCTTCAGCCACACCCTGCAATCACCCGAGCAATTGCCGGAACTGTTGGCCCGTGCCTTTGCGATCTTCAAGTGCGCGCGCCCGCGCCCGGTGCACCTGGAAATCCCCCTGGACGTGCTGGACATGCCCGCTGTCGACCTCAACTTGATGCCCCGCAGCCTGCCCGGCGCGCCAGCCCCGGCGCCAGCCTCGTTGCGTGCGGCGCTCAACCTGCTGAACGAGGCGCGGCGGCCGCTGATCCTCGCCGGCGGCGGCGCTCGCGACTGCGCCGAAGTCCTGCAGCAACTGGCCGAGCGCCTGCAAGCGCCAGTGGCGCTGACCACCAATGCCCGTGGCTTGTTGCCGGTGGGCCATTCGCTGTTGCTGGACGGCGTGCAGTCTTCCCGCCACGGCCGCTCGCTGTTTGACGAGGCCGATGTGATCCTCGCGGTGGGCACTGAACTGGGGGAAACCGACTACGACTTCTTTGGCCTCGGCCCGTTGAAATTCAAGGCGCCGCTGATTCGCCTAGACATCGACCCGATGCAGGTGATGGGCGTGCAGCGGGCCCATGTCGGGCTGGTGGGCGATGCTCGCGAAGGCTTGCGGGCGCTGCTGGAGCAGGTCAGCCCACCAGCACCGAGCGGACGCTGGGCGCTGGACAGCGTGCAGCGAGTCAACCGCATCGAGCGCGACAGTTGGAATGCCAAGCAGCAGGGCCTGCAAGGTTTGCTTGAGCTGCTGCGCGATAGCCTTGTGGACCCGCTGATCGTCGGCGACTCGACCCAGCCGGTGTATCAGGGCGCGGTGGGTTATCAAGCTCCGGCCGCCAACAGTTGGTTCAACGCCGGCACTGGCTACGGTACCCTCGGTTACGGTTTACCAGCGGCCATCGGCGCCAAGCTGGCCAAGCCCGGGCGCCCGGTGGTGGCGCTGGTGGGGGACGGCGGCCTGCAGTTCTCCTGCTCTGAATTGATCGCCGCCCGTGAGGCCGGTGTAGGGGTGATCATGGTGCTGTGGAATAACCAGTGCTACGCCGAAATTCGCGACTACATGGAGGCCCGCAAGATCGAGCCGCTGGGGGTGGACATCATGACCCCGGACTTTGCCTCGATGGCCCGCAGTTTCCATGTCGCCCACCACACAGCGAACACCCCGCAAGCCCTGCGCAGTCTGTTGCAGGAACTGGCCACCACCCGCGTGCCGGTGATGATCGAACTGGACGCCGCGCATTACCTGGCAAACGCCTGACTTCCCCCCAGGCCCTGATCCACATCAAAGGGCCTCCTCGAAAAATCCGGTACAACTAAGCTGGGGCTGACCATGCCCCGGTTGTCGGCCTGATGACCTCATAAAAACGATTGCAGACCTGTACCCAGGGGCCAACCCCCAGGCCAGGTTATTAAAGGAATAATGCGATGGCCTTTTCCCTCTCACGTCTGGCCCTGATGGGGGCGACGCTTTGTCTGGCTCTTCCCCTATACGCCAACGAACCTGATACAGCTCTGATCGAACACGGCAAATACGTCGCGCAACTGGGCGACTGCATCGCCTGCCACACCGCCAAACAAGGCGCGGTGATGGCCGGCGGTCTGGAGCTGAGCACGCCGATGGGCACGATTTACTCCAGCAATATCACCCCGGACCGCGAGACCGGGATCGGTCAGTATTCTTTCGAACAATTCGACCGGGTCATGCGCGAAGGCGTGACCCCGGCCGGCATGAACCTGTACCCGGCAATGCCGTACCCGTCCTACGCGAAGATGAGCGAAGGCGACATGCGCGCCTTGTTCGCCTACCTGATGCAGGACGTGAAACCGGTGCGCCAGGCCAACCTGGACGCCGAGATGGGCTTCCCGTTCAACCAGCGCTGGGGCCTGGCGTTGTGGAATTTGGTCTTTCTCGACAGCCAGCCGTTTGAGGCCAATCCGGCCCAGGATGAAGTGCTTAACCGTGGCGCCTACCTGGTCCAGGGCCTGGGGCATTGCGGCTCGTGCCACACCCCACGCGGCATCGCCTTCCAGGAAAAAGCCATGAGCGATGCCGGCCGCAGCGGCCTGCATTACCTGGCCGGGGAAACCGTCGAGCATTGGCGTGCCCTGAGCCTGCGCAACCTGTGGACCGTGGAAGACACTGTGCAACTGCTCAAGACCGGGCAGAACCGCTTTGCTACCGTCTCCGGCAACATGGCCGATGTGATTCACCACAGCACCCAGCATTTCAGCGACGCTGACCTGACAGCAATTGCTACCTACCTCAAATCCCTGCCACCGGGCAAAGACGACCTGCCGATGCCTACCGTGGCGCAGGCGCCCGCCGTACCGCCCAAAGATCTGTTCACCAGTCGTGGCGGCCTGGGCTACATGCAGTTTTGCAGTGATTGCCACCGCAGTGATGGCGGCGGCGTGAAGGGTCTGTTCCCGCCCCTGGCCGGCAACCCAAGCGTGGCCTCCAGCAACCCGACCTCGCTGTTGCACATCACTCTTACCGGTTGGGAAACGGCCGAAACCGCGACCCATCCACGGGTCTACACCATGCCGGGTTTTGCCCGTTTGGCCGACGAGGAAATCGCTGAAATCCTCAGCTTCGTGCGCACCCGCTGGGGTAACGAGGGCTCGCTGATCAGCGTCGTCCAGGTCAAGACAATGCGCGACCAACTCAACCCGGTCAGTACCGATTCCTCGACCTTTGAAACCCCGCGCCTGGCCAACCTGCTGGCGGCGCCGAACGCCGACCAAGTTGTGCGCGGCATGCGCCTGCACCTGCAAACCAAGGAGCTGCTGCCGGACAACGTCGGTAACTCGCTGAACTGCACCAGTTGCCATCTCAACGCCGGCACCGTGGCGGACGGTTCACCCTTTGTCGGTGTCTCGGCGTTTTTCCCCGGCTACGCGCCGCGTGCCGGTAAGGTGGTGAGCCTGGAAGAGCGCATCAATGGCTGCTTCCGTCGCTCGATGAATGGCAAGCCCGTGCCGCCGCAATCGGCGGATATGCAGGCGATGGTTGCCTACTTTGACTGGATGAAAAACAACACCCGCCCCGAAGACAAAGTCGCTGGGCGCGGCGTGGGCAAGATCGACCCGGGCATCAAGCCGGACCTGGCCAATGGCAAGCAGGTCTACGCCAAGCAATGCGCGGTGTGCCACGGCGATAACGGCGAAGGCCTGGCCCGCGCCGACGGCACCTTGGTGTACCCGCCATTGTGGGGTGATCAATCCTTCAACATCGGTGCCGGCATGGCCCGCACTTACACCGCGGCGGCGTTCGTCAAACGCAACATGCCTATTGGCTTTCACGAGAAATTCCCGTTGGGGCAGGGCGGTTTGTCGGATCAGGAAGCGGTGGATGTCGCGGCGTACTTCTCCGGCCAGCCGCGCCCGGACTTCCCGGACAAGGTGAAAGACTGGCCGAATGGCGGCAAGCCGGTGGATGCGCGGTACTAGGGGCTTTTACTTAAGCCGAGCGCCTTGCACAAATCGGTGAAGATTAAATGTAGGCGCTGTCTCGCTAAAGCTAGACAGCTCCCACACTGGGTCTGCGGCGTAGGCCAAATATCATTCCTTGCTGAGCGGCTGCGAAGCATTGCGCAACTTCTCCTGCACAAAATCCATCACCTTCAACGACCGGTAGATGGCATTCGCCGCGAGCAGCCCAAACGGCCCGCCGTTCCAGTCCAGCAGGTAGGGTTTGAACAGCTCATGGCGGGTGCTTTCGCCGCACACTGCTTCGGCAATCACTCGCCCGCCGATGGAGCCGGTGTTCAGGCCATGGCCACCAAACGAGGTGCAGGCCCACACGCCGGGTTCCAGCAGCCCCAGGTTGGGCATTTTGTGGGTGGCGTAACCCATCAGGCCTGACCAGGCCAGTTCGATCTTTACCGCTGCCAATTGTGGATAAACCGAGACCATGTCGGCCTTGAGCATGGTCGCCAGGGCTTTTTCGTTCTGTTCGTTGCGGGTGGTGATACGCCCGCCCCACAGCAGGCGGTCGCCTTCGACGACGCGGTAATAGTCCGAGGCGCGCCGGTCGTCGGAGAACGCGGCGCTGGAGTCGAGGACGTTTTTGATGCTGTCGCCCAAGTGCTCCGTCAGCACCACATAGGTGGCGATGGGCAGGTAGGCGCGGTTGAGTTTTTGCAACTCCGGGCCGCCGTAGCCACCGGCGCAGAACACCAGGTCCTTGCAGCACACCGTGCCCTCGGCGGTCTGCACGATGCGGTCGCTGCCTTCGCGGTGCCAGGCGAGCATTTTTGATTGTTCGAAGATGCGCCCGCCGGCTGTTTCGATGGCTTGGGCCAGGCCCAGGCAATAATTTAACGGGTGAAAGTGCAGGGCCTTGGGGTCTTCGATGCCCTGGAAATAACGTTGGGTGTGGGCCCGTTCACGCACCTGGCGGGTGTCGAGGTAGTTGAGTTCGTAGCTGAAATCCCGACGCATGCTTTCGATATGGTTTTTCACGCCAGCGCTGTCGTCGTAGCGCTTGACCCGAATGGTGCCGGGCGCAGGATCGCAACCGGGGAGCGCCAGGTTGGCGACGTTGTCGCGCACGACCTCGACGCCTTCCACCGAGAGGTTGAACAAGGCCTTGGCTTGTTGCAGCCCGAGCTTTTTGCCGATCGCCGCCGACCCTTCGGCCCAGCCTGGTGAGACCACACCGCCATTGCGCCCGGACGCGCCCCAGGCGATGTGATGGGCGTCGAGAAGGATCACTCGTTTACCGCGCCGGGTCAGCTCCAGCGCAGCGGTGAGCCCGGCGATACCGGCGCCAATGATGCACACATCGCAGGTTTCATCGGCGCCCAGGCTGGGGCGGGTGGTGCGTGGGAGCGAGGTTTGTGAATACCAGGTGGTGGGCATGGCCAATCCTTGAAAGTCTCTTTCTGTGAACACCGATCTCTGTGGCGAGCGGGCAAGCTCGCTCGCCACAACAACCGCCCACTAGCCATAGGGGTTCGGCAGGTGTTATTTGACGGTGGAGTAGTCGACGCCATACCACTTGGTCGACAGCTTGGTCAGTGTGCCGTCCGTATGCATCGCCCCAATGACTTCGGCGAGCTTGGCCGTAAGCTCCGGGTCACCCTTGTCGGTGGCAATTGCCAGCGGCTCGTAGAACACCACGCCGTCGATAGCCTTGAGCGGGTAGTTTTTCTTGATGGCTGCTTCCAGGGTGCTGCGCTGGGTGAGGATCGCGTCCAGGCGCACACCGTCCCCCAAACGCAGGTCGTCCAGAGGCGCCAGGGAGCCGGCGTAAGTTCGCAGTTCGCCGGCCTTGATGTCGCAGGAGGCGGGCGGGATGTCGCTGGTTTCGATCGCCAGCGCCTGGTTCAGGCAGTCCTCGGAGGTAGTACCGCCTTCCACGCCAATCTTCTTGCCGTTGAGGGCCTGGCGGTCGGTGACGGTCGATTTGTTGTGCACCGCGAACACATAAGGCACGTAGTAGTAAGTGGCCGGGAAGTCGAGAATCCGCGCGCGGCTTTTGGTGGCGGTCATGGAACCCACCGACATGTCCCAGCGCCCGTTCCACTTGCCGGCGGTGATCACGTCCCAGTCTGGGGTGATGAACTTGACCTCAACCCCCAGGCGCTTGGCGATCTCCTTGGAGACGTCGATGTCGAAACCGTCGATCTCATTCTTGTCGTTGATAAAGCCCTGGGGCGGCCAGATGGCCGACGTCGCCACGGTCATGGTTTTGCTGCTTTGGATTTTGTCGAGGACGGCACCGGCGTTGGCGGTGCCGACGAACAGCAGCGACAGGGTTGCGGCCAGGGTGATTACGCGTTGTTTGCTGAGCATGTCCATCTCCACGTCTGGTTATTGTTATGGGTAAAGCGGCACTCAGTGACCGATGATTTGCGAGAGGAATTTCTGCGCTCGCTCGGTCTGGGGGTTTTTGAAAAACTCGGCGGGGGTGGCTTGTTCGATGACCTGGCCCTGGTCCATAAACAGCACGCGGTCGGCGACCTTGCTGGCAAAGCCCATCTCGTGGGTCACGCAGATCATGGTCATGCCATCGGTGGCCAACTCGCCCATTACCTCCAGCACTTCGTGGACCATCTCCGGGTCCAGGGCCGAGGTGGGCTCGTCGAACAGCATCACCTTGGGTTTCATGCACAGCGCACGGGCAATCGCCACCCGTTGCTGTTGGCCGCCCGATAACTGGGAAGGGTACTTGTGGGCATGCTCGGCGATGCGCACTCGTTCGAGGTAAACCTGGGCACGTTTTTTTGCCTCGGCTGAGGACACGCCTTGCACCAGTTGCGGGGCCAGGGTCAGGTTGTCCAGCACGCTGAGGTGCGGGAACAGGTTGAAACTCTGGAACACCATGCCGATTTCCCGGCGCACGGCACTGACACTTTCCGCTTCGCTGGTGAGGTGGATACCGTTGACCTGGATCTGGCCTTCCTGGAAGTTTTCCAGGTGATTGATGCAGCGAATCATCGTCGACTTGCCCGAGCCGGACGGCCCGCACACCACCAGGATTTCGCCGGCGGCGACACTCAGGTCGACATCACGCAAGGCGTGGAAATTGCCATACCACTTGTTCAGGCCGCTGATGGCAATCATCGACGGGGCGACTGCCGCTTGTTCGCTGATAGGAACGTGACTGGTCATGGCTCAACCCCTCGCAGTGGATCGGTTGACCCGTTTTTCGATCCGCGCCTGCACCCGTTCAAGGATGAACGACAGCGCCCAGTAAATCATCGCGGCGGTGATCAGCATTTCCAGGTGGCGGAAGTCGGCGCGGCCTTGGGTCTTGGCCAGGTACATCAGCTCCCAGACACCGATCACAGATACCAGGGAACTGTCCTTGAGCATGGCGATGAACTGGTTGCCGGTGGGCGGGATGATTACCCGCAAGGCCTGGGGCATGATCACCCGGCTCAGGGTTTTGAACGGGCTGATGCCCAGGGCACGCGAAGCCTCCCATTGGCCCACCGGAATACTCTGGATACCCGCGCGGAAAATCTCGGTCATGTAAGCGCCGTAGCACAGCGACAACGCCAGGATGCCGGCCGGCACCGCATCGACCACATAGCCCAGCTGCGGCAGCCCCAGGTAAATCAGGTAAATCTGGATCAGCAGCGGTACGCCGCGAAAGAACGAGGTGTAGAACGAGGCCAGGGCGTTGGCGATGCCGTTGTTCGACAGCTTGGCGACTGCGCCAATAAGGGCCAGGACGAAGGCAATCACGATGGCGATGGCGGAGATGTACAAGGTGGTGGCTGCGCCCTGGATGATCAGGAAACCGACCTTGTCGAGGATAAAACTGTAGGAGAGGTTGAAGGTGTCGAAGAATGCCAGGAACAGAATCAGCAGCTCGATCCAGACCACGGTGGTCTGCACCTTGAGCCTCAAGCGCCCGAGGACATGAAAATTGAGGGTGCCGAGCACGGCAATCGCCAGGCCGATGGCGATGTTGCGCGCCGCCAGGCTGTCTGGAGCGTTGCCTAGCACAGGCTGCAAAAAATGGCTGAGGGCGCTGTTTCCCAGGTTCATCAGGTACGCGCCGAGGAACAGCACCACCGCTACGCCGAGCAGGAATCGAGGATCGTTGGACTTTTTCTTATAAATTATATTGTCGTGATACATGGATGCCTCTGGCTTGTCAGTGGTAATGATCTCGTCAGATAAAGGGGTGTCGGCCAGTATTGCCGGGCGAAATTGCCCACGACAAGCGACCATAATTCGTTATGTCAGTCCCTGAGGTCATCCTGGTGATGACCTCAGGGAGCGGTGAATCAGTCTAGTCTGGCCAGGCATGCCTCAAGGATATCCAGGCCTTCCTCCAGCACCTTTGTCTCGATGGTTAGCGGCGCCAACAGGCGGATGATGTGGCGGGATTTGCCGCTGGGCATCAGCAGCAAACCGGCGTCACGGGCCAGGGCCAGCAACTGGGTCAACTGTTTGGAGGCCGGTGTGCCGTCGGCGTTGGCCAGTTCGATACCGCGCATGGCACCGATACCGGTCAGGCGCCCCAGGTAGGGTGAAAGCTGGTTGGCGCGCCACGACTGATACCGGCTGACAATCGCCTCTTCCTGCTGCGCCCCCCAGGCGTGCAGGTGTTCATCCGTCATCACGCCCAAGGTGGCCAATGCCGCCGCGCAGGCGATGGGGTTGCCGGAATAGGTGCCGCCCAGGCCGCCTTTGGGCAAGGTGTCGAGCAACGATTTACGACCCACTACCGCCCCCAGCGGTACACCGCCGGCAATACTTTTACCCAGCAGGATCAGGTCCGGTTCGATGCCCAGCCGGGAGAAGGCGAAGCGCTGGCCGGTGCGACCAAAGCCGGACTGGATTTCATCGGCGATCAACAGGATGTTTTTCTCATCGCACAAGCGTCGCAGCGCCTGGGCGAACTCCACGTCGAGGGTCAGGAAGCCGGCTTCGCCCTGCACCGGTTCGATGATGAAACAGGCCACGTCGTCGACGTCGATTTCCACGCTGAACAAGCGGTCCATAGCCTTGAGCGCATCGCTGCAGGTGACGCCGTTGTCCTGGCTGGGATAGGGCAGGTGGTACACGGGGCCGGGCAGTACACCGACTTTTTGTTTGTAGGGCGCGACCTTGCCGTTGAGATTGAGAGTGGCCAGGGTACGGCCGTGGAAAGCGCCATCAAAGGCGATGACCGCCGTGCGGCCGGTGGCTCCACGGACGATTTTCAGCGCGTTCTCAGCCGCTTCCGCGCCGCTGTTGGTAAGCATGCCGCTGATCGGGTAACCCACCGGGATGAAGGCGGTGAGGCGATCCATCAGTTCGATATAGGGCGCGTGGGGGGCGGCGTTGAAGGCGTAGTGGGTGAGCTTGGTCGCTTGCTCGCGAATCGCCTCCACCACCGCCGGGTGGCAATGGCCCAGGTTGAGCACGCCGATACCGCCGACAAAGTCGATGTAGCGTTTGCCCTCGGTGTCCCAGACTTCGGCATTTTTGCCATGGCTGAGGCTGATGGGGTGAACGATGGAAATCGACTGGCTGATGGTTTCGCGGCTCATGGATCTCGGACTCGGCAAGGGGTGCTTGCTTTTATCTAAGCCGCGAGACGCATTGCCCTGCAAACGAAATAAAGTCGCCGAGTCATTATTAAAAGTCGGGATGTGCGGTGATGTACCCCACCATCCAGGCCAGAAACGCCTTCACCTTGGGAATCTCTCCGGCATGTTCGGCATGGGCGATAAAGTGCGCGCCGGCACTGGGCATCGCGTAATCCCACGGGATCATCAAACTGCCCTGGGCCAATTCCTCGGCCACCAGATACTGTGGCACCAACGCCACGCCGTACCCCGATTGCGCCGCGCGTATGCACATGTAGAACGTATCGAAACGCGGCCCGTGGTAGCTGTTTTGCGAATGCAGGCCCTGTTCCAGAAACCATTCGTGCCAAGCCTCTGGCCGCGAGGTGCATTGCAGCAGGGTATGGCGGGACGAAGCATCGCTACTTTCGGCGACAAAGCCTGGCGCACACACTGGCACCACGGCTTCGCGAAACAGTTCGATGCAGGTCGCCCCAGGCCACGAACCCTGGCCGAAGAAAAACGCGATATCGGCCTTGGCCTGCAGCACGTCGAAGGGCTCCAGTTCGTTGCGAATGTCCAGGTGGATATTAGGGTGCAGCGCGGCGAAATCCTTGAGCTTGGGCACCAGCCAGCGATCACCGAAGGTCGGTTGGGTGGCGATGCGCAGCACCTCGGTTTCGCCGCCGTAGGTCAAGATATAGCGGCTGGAAATGTCCACCTGAGTGAGGATTTTGTGCACTTCCGCCAGGTACAGCGAACCCGCTGGCGACAGGTACAAACGCTGGCGCACCCGCTGGAACAGGTTGTGGCAGAGCATCTCTTCGAGTTGCGCCACCTGCTTGCTCACCGCGCTCTGGGTCAAGTGCAGTTCTTCGGCGGCGCGGGTGAAACTGAGGTGGCGAGCGGCGGCTTCGAAGCACTGCAAGGCGGTCATCGAAGGGGTTAAACGTTTTGAAATCACGGGATTACCTGACGGGTCTCTTGGGGGAGTTCATTCCAAATCGGAAGGAGCCCTTGCCTGAATGTCGTTTGTGGCCGAGGCGTAAAGCCGTTGATACTCTTCGATCACTATAAACCGGCGAGGGTTTGGGGCGCCGAATAATAAAGATCAACAGGGAGAGCCTTGCATGAAGAACCTGAAAACCACCTTGGCCGCACTCACCGCCGCTGCGGTATTGAGCATGACGGGGGCCGCGCACGCGGGAGCAACCCTGGATGCGATCCAGAAGAAAGGCTTTATCCAGTGTGGCGTCAGCGACGGTTTGCCCGGCTTCGGCGTGCCGGACGCCCAGGGCAAAATGACTGGCATCGACGTTGACGTCTGCCATGCCGTCGCCGCCGCACTGTTTGGTGACGCCTCGAAAGTGAAGTTCAGCCAGTTGACCGCCAAGGAGCGTTTCACCGCCCTGCAGTCCGGGGAAATCGACCTGATTTCGCGCAACACCACCTGGACCAGTTCCCGGGACGCCGGCATGGGCCTGGTATTTACCGGCGTCACCTACTACGACGGCATCGGTTTTCTGGTGAACAATAAACTCGGAGTCGCCCACGCCAAGGAGCTGGACGGCGCGACCATTTGCATCCAGGCCGGCACCACCACCGAGTTGAACGTCTCCGACTACTTCCGCGCCAGCGGCATGAAGTACACCCCCATCACCTTTGATACCGCCGATGAAAGCGCCAAGGGCCTGGAAGCCGGTCGTTGCGACGTGCTGACCACCGACCAATCGGGCCTGTACGCCCAGCGCATCAAGATGGCCCACCCGGACGAATTCATCGTGTTGCCGGAGGTGATCTCCAAGGAACCCTTGGGCCCGTTGGTGCGCAAGGGCGATGAAGAGTGGTTCAGCATCGTCAAGTGGACGTTGTTCGCCATGCTCAATGCCGAAGAAATGGGCATCACTTCGCAGAACGTCGAAGATCAGGCCAAGACCACCAAGAACCCGGATGTTGCCCGCCTGCTGGGTGCCGACGGTGAGTACGGCAAGGACCTGAAGCTGCGCAAGGATTGGGTGGTGCAGATCGTCAAGCAAGTGGGCAACTATGGCGAGGTGTTCGAACGCAACATCGGCCAGGGCAGCGTGTTGAAGATCAAGCGTGGCCTCAACGCCTTGTGGAACAACGGCGGCATCCAGTACGCGCCGCCAGTTCGATAAAGCCAGCGGGTGTGTGAGAAACGTTTACCGCGGCGCTCTCATCATCGTACGCGGCGAGCCATTGGCGTTGTGCTGGTAAATCGCCTCAGGCTGGCCTTGTTCGTTGAAAAACACTTGGCCGATGCCTGCCGAGTTCCATAGCCGCTCGCCAGCTTCGGCATGTTCCGGGATATGCGGTACCACTTGCATGGTGCGCCGCCGGGTCAGCCAGTTCAGTGGTGAGCGGGGTGAATAGAGCCAGCGGTTGAGACGGTCGAACCATTCCAGCAGGCCCCTGGGAAATTCGTTCTTGATGCCGCTGCTGGTGATCTGCCAGATTTTTGGCCCGGCGTTGCGGTGGCGAATCAGCACTTCGTAAACGAATGAGTAATGTACGTCTCCCGACAGGATCACGTAGTTACCCGGCGTGCGCGAGTGACGGAAGATATTCAGGATCACCTGCGCTGCGCCGCGATGGGCCATCCAGTTTTCCGCGTCCACCAACAGCGGATAGCCGCACCAACTGAAGACTTTCTGTACGGTCTCGATCAGCTTTACGCCAAAGATTGGCGCCGGTGAAACGATGATGGCCGACGGGTGATCGAGCAGTTCCTGTTGCAGCTCACTCAAGGCTTCCCAGTCCAGCAGGCCGGACGGTTGCTTGAGGGTGAATTCGCTGCGCCAGCGCCGAGTACGGGTGTCGATCACCACCAGGGCGGGGGTGGTGGGCAAGACGTAGTGCCACTGCTGGAATTTCAACAGTTCATCCACCAGTTCGTCCTGGGCTGGCGCGTCCAGATAGTGGTCGTGCGCCGGGGCTTGCGTGGTGAGTGCCAGGGTCTTGCCCAGCAGCTGTTCAAACGCATCAGGATTATTACCCCAGCCCTGGCAGAGCATATAGGCCAGCAAGGCATTGCCGATGATGCGCTTGGAGAACGGGTTGCCGTAGGCGGTTTCTTCCCATTGGGCGCTAAGGTTCCAGTCGTCGGTGATGTCGTGATCATCGAAAATCATCAGACATGAGATATGCGCAAACACCCTGGCCACGCCGCCCAGGCCGTCGCGAAACTTATCCACCTGCAGTTGCTCGTGGGCATAGCGTTTCTGTTCTTCGGCCTTCAGCTGCGGCGGTTGCGGGGCGATCAGCGTCCAAGGGGTTGGCGACCACACCAACAGGTACATCGCCAGCACTTCGGCGAAGGTCACCAGGTGATTGTCGGCGGTGCTGGTGGTGAAAATCGGCTTCTTCACGCCACCGAAAAACCGCTCGCGCAGGGTTTCGTTGCTCTCCAGGGCCGGCAACAGGTCGGCGCGATGGTAGTAACTGGCTGGATGGCCGTAGAGCATGGCGCTGTCGTCCACCACGGCGCCATCCAGGTGTTCCTCGAACAGGCCCAGGCGGGTGATCAGTGCATGAATGGCCCGCAACATCGGCCCGGCCACATCGTCAGCGTAGACCTGATCGCCGCTCATCATCAACAGAGCTGGGCGTTGTACCGGGCTGCGGCCCTCGGCCAGCAAACGATCGACACACAGCAGGCCTTCATCGGCGTAGTGGTGGGGTTTGCGGCAAGAACCGTGCATCAGTTGCTGGATACGACTGTGCAGGACGAAGTCCGGGGTGCGTGCGTTGGCATGGAGCAGGTGGGGCGCCCATTCGGCGATGCCGCTGGGATGAGCGCCGGTCTCGTTGATCAGCAGGTCGTAGCCGATGGTCACGTCCTGGGGCAGGGCGTTTCTCAGCGGCACGTCGATCAGGTGGATAAACGCGTGACGTCCCACGGGGACGACCTGGCAGAGTGTCGCGTCCAGATTGATGTCGAGGGTGTGCTCGCGCTCGTCCTGGGTGAACTGCAGCCTCAGGGTCAACGCCAGGGCTCGGCTGCCCACCAGCCACAACACCAGGCGCCCCGGTTCGAGGCGACGCAGCAGGGGGCCAGCAAGGACGGCGGGCAATGTGTCGGCTTGAGGCATGGAACACGGCTCTGTGCAGGATCGGGTCACAAAGGATAGCGCAGTGGATGTCAGCGTTTTGTTAAGGCCCAATGTGGGGAGGAAACAGAAAACAGCGCGCGGGCGCCGCCTCCTGGTTTGTGGCGAGTTATAAACGTCTGGCCTCAAATTATGACGTCGTGGCCGAACGTTCACCCTGGCTAATCAGCCAGCGCAGCACATCGTCCATCGCCACGCTGTGCTTGCACTCGACCCAGCGCACTCCTTGCGGGCTGTATTGTTCGATATACCGGCTGAGCACGAGCTGACCCTGGTCAGACGACATCTGCAAGCGAGTTTCCTGGCAGATCAGCGTGTTGACGCCGCGTTTGCGGACCTGATGATGCAGCAGTAACGAGCTGGACTCAGAAGTCATCGCCGCCACCCTCTGCGCATCGATTGGCCTGCGGTGTCGTGGCCCCTTCCTTGCCTTCCAGCACGTAGGCGGCACGGTGTTCGGCCACCACATTACGCAACGCGCTGTAATAATCGGGCAACTGCTGCAGGCTGTCGGTAAGTGGCAATAATGAGGCGCGAGTATCCACCGTGCCGCCCACCATGTTGATGGTTTCAAGAGTCTGCACCGTATCGCTGTCCCCCAAGGGGGCCACTAGGAAGCTCAACACTTTGCCTGCGGCGTCGCGGCTGTTGCCGGTGCCCAGCAAGGGCAGTTCGACGATCGGCCCGTTGCCGATGCCCCACACGCCAAAGGTCTGGCCGAAGTCGGCGGTGTGGCGGGGAATACCCAGCGAATCTGAAACATCCAACAGGCCGACAATTCCCACCGTGGTGTTCACGGCAAAGCGTCCCAGGGTATTGACTGAGCGCCGCGGGTTGCCCTGCAGCAAATCGTTGATAAACACCTTGGGCTCGCTGAAGTTGCTGGAAAAGTTATGCACACCCTGCTGGAAAAACTCCGGCAGGTGTTTATAGCCATGGGCTACAGGCGCCAGGGCATAGTCATCGACGGTGCGGTTGAAGGCGAACACCCCACGGTTGATCGGTTCGGCAGGGTCGTATACCGGGTAGGAAACTTGCGCGCAGCTTGTGGTACTCGCCACCGGTGCCGGGCTCGCACAGCCTGTGAGGTAAGACACGGTCAACAGCAGTACGGCCTGGCGAGCCAGGTGCTGGGGGTACGTCAGCGAGTGCATAAGCACAGTCTCCGGAAAAGGGAGGCGGATGCTGGCATTCGGGTTTTGCGCAAAGATGTCCGCTTTATTGCACGATTGAAATATATGACGGGCTGCGCCGAATAGTTTTAGATGTCGCCTCGACAAACCCAAGTGATGCCCGCCGGTGAGCCATCTTTTGATCGTGGACGATGACCTTGAGGTCCTCGCGCTGCTGAAGAAATTTTTCCTGCAACATGGCTATACGGTGCAGACCGCCGCCAATGGCGCAGACATGTGGGCGGCCATGGAGCAACAGGCCGCCGACCTGATCATTCTCGACCTGATGCTGCCGGGAGATAACGGCCTGCTGCTGTGCCAGCGCCTGCGTCAGCAATACGCGACGCCGGTGATCATGCTGACCGCCATGGGCGAGCTCAGCGACCGCGTGGTGGGCCTGGAAATGGGCGCCGATGACTATCTCAGCAAACCCTTTGATGCCCGCGAACTGCTGGCCAGGGTGCGTGCCGTGTTGCGCCGCGCCGGTGAAAGCGGGGCGCCGTTGGGCGATGCTTCGCGACCATTGATCCGCTTCGCCGGCTGGCAGCTGGACCTGACTCGCCGCGAACTGCGCTCGCCGGACCAAGTGATGATCCCGCTGTCGTCCGGGGAGTTCGACCTGCTGCTGGTGTTCGTCGAGCATCCCCAGCGCGTACTGACCCGCGAGCAGTTGCTGAACCTGGCGCGGGGCCATAGCCATGACGCGTTCGACCGCAGCATCGACGTTCAGGTCAGCCGCCTGCGACGCAAGCTGGAGTTCGACACCAAGCGCCCGGCGATGATTCGCACCGTGCGCAATGGCGGCTACCAGTTCACCGTCAGCGTGAGCCGCTCATGAAAAATACGGTGGCTCGCTGGATTGCCTTCACCATCCTGATTGCCATGCTCACGGCCCTGGCGTTCAACGCACTGTTTGCCCAACTGGCGGGCGTCTGGGCCAGGCCGCCCCTGACCGAGACCGGTTTGTTGGATAAGGTTGCCGTTATCGTGCGGGTGATTGAGGTCGCAGAGCCGTCGCAGCGCTCACATCTGGCCCAGGCAGTCGGTGATGAAAATTTCAGTGTCAGTTGGTCGGTCAATCGAGAGGGGATTGATTTGCCTGTTTTGGACGACCCCGGTTTTCACTCTACCGAGGCCGAGGAGACGTTCAAGCATCTGCTCAAGGGACCGCAACGCCGGATGGAGGGTTATGAGCCGTCCGACTGGCCAGGCCCCAGCGGGCGCTATGTCTTGCTGGTTGAGCTGGCGGACCATACCTGGCTGATGTTCAGCTCTGAGTCGCGCAGTTGGGGGTTATCGGAGGGGCCACGCAGTCTGGTGGTGTTGGTGCTGGTGCTGATTTCCACTGCGCTGGTCACGTTGATCGCCACCCGGCGACTGGCCAGGCCGCTGCAACACTTCGCCCAGGGCGCCCGACGTTTTGGTGCCGACTTCCGCGCCCCGCCCATCGAGCCTGTCGGCCCCCATGAGATTCGCCAGGCAATCCTCGCCTTCAACGGTATGCAGGCGCAGTTGCAACACTTCATCCAGGATCGAACCCAGATGCTCGCGGCGATTTCCCACGACCTGCGCGCGCCCTTGACCCGCCTGCGCCTGCGGGGCGAGTTTATCGAGGATACTGACCAGCAATTGCGGCTGTTCCGCGACGTCGACGAGATGCAGGCAATGATCAGTACAGCCCTGGAGTTCTTTCGCGACGACGCCCGGCTGGAACAGGCTACCCAGTTGGACCTGGCGGAACTGCTGCAAACCCTGATCGACGACTACCGTGACCAGGCCATCGACATCAGTTTTGACGGCCCGCCGCGCCTGGTTTACTTCGGTCGGCCCCTGGGCCTCAAACGGATGATGACCAACCTGATGGACAACGCCATCCACTATGGCCTGGCGCCGGAAATTGAACTGCAACAACGGCCGGGCCAGGTGATCATTCGCGTGCTGGACCGTGGGCCGGGGATTCCCGTCGACCAGCACGAACAGGTATTCCTGCCGTTTTTTCGCCTGGAAGGCTCGCGCAACAAAAGTACTGGTGGCGTCGGCTTGGGGCTCTCCACCGCACGGGCGATTGTGTTGGAACACGGCGGCACGCTTACCCTGGTCAATCGCCAGGGGGGTGGGCTGGAGGCAGTGGTGGTGTTGCCGGTGTAATGACAGTCCGCAGGTAGGCGATCAATACGTGGATGCACCCTTGTCCAAGGCAGCCTGCACACAATCGAGCAGCCTTTGGGTACTCCACGGCTTGGGCAGGAACCGCACGGTGCTGCCCAACTGCTCCGCCATTACTGTGTCGCCTGAGGTCAGCACCACCGACACCGACGGCCAGCGATGGGCGACCACTTTGCTCAAGTCATAGCCATTAAGCAGGCCGGGCATATGGATATCGCTGACAATTAAATCCACCGGATCATCGGCCCGCTCCAGAAAAATCATCCCTTCGTCCGCAGAGGGGAAAGAGGTGACCACCGCGCCGAACTCCTCCAACACGACGATCATCAGCGAACGAATGATCTCGTCGTCCTCCAGCACCAAAATCGATGGCTGAGCCATGATCACTACTCCTCCATCAGGCTTAAGTAAGGTGGAGTGGGTGGTGGTTGGATAGGTTCGATTTGATGTGTTACTTGCGATGGATGGTCATTGGGTGGCCTTTGAATTGCGCCGTGTCATAAGCTCGCCATGTGGGTGAACATGGCGCTACCTGTAGCTACAGCGTGCAACTGGAGGGGCATGCGTTCGTGAGCTAGACCTAAAAGCGCTCATCCAATATCGTCGGCAAGCCCGCCCTCTGTCACCTCTCGCTAATCAAGGAACACCATGTTTATTCGCAATCCCCTAGTCCCTGAACTGGTGGTCACCGACCTCATCACCAGCCTCGACTTCTGGGTCACCCAGATGGGCTTCGACATCGCCTACCAGCGTCCCGAGGAAGGTTTTGCCTACCTTGATCTGCAAGGTGCGCAAATCATGCTGGAGCAATATGAGCCCCAGGCCGGGCAGTGGCTCACCGGGCCCTTGGAAGCACCCTTGGGCCGAGGCATTAACCTGCAAATCGATGTCCCCGCCGTAGCGCCGATCCTGCAGCGTTTGAACGCCATTGGCTGGCCGCTTTTCCGTGACGTTGAAGATGCCTGGTACCGGGCGGATGAGGTGGAGGCGGGGCAAAGGCAATTCCTGGTTAAGGACCCGGACGGTTACCTGGTGCGTTTGGTGGAACGGTTGGGGGAAAGGCCGCTTCAGCAGGCATAATTGACCACGACACCTGATCTGGAGCCCTCGATGACGCATGCCGCTTTACTGACCCTCGCCTTAGTCCTCAACGCCGGCCTGTTCAGCGCACCGGCAGCGGCGGGCGACGCTGAGGCTGGCGCCAAGCTGTTCAGCAAAACCTGTGGCGGCTGCCATAGCGTCGGGTTGAACGCGCGCGGTTCGTTCGGGCCGCAACTCAACGGGGTGATCGGGCGGCTTGCCGGGACCACCACGGACTATCAGTATTCCGACGCGATGAAAAACTCCGGCGTGGTATGGACGCGGGAGAAGCTGGCCGCGTATATCGAGGCACCGAAAAAAGTGATCAGCGGCACCCGCATGATTTTCTGGGGCATCAGCGATCAGGAAAAGATTGAAAACCTGTTGGCTTATCTTGAGACGTTTCAAACGCCATAAGTAATGAGTCGCATACGACATTGAAAAGGACTTCACCACATGGCTGCACCTCGTATCCGGGCGCTCGCGCTCTGCATCTTTCACCGCAATGGACAAATCCTCGTCCATCAGTTCTACGACGCCATCAAACACCACCACTTATATCGCCCCATCGGTGGTGGCATCGAATTTGGTGAAACCAGCGCCGAAGCCATCGTGCGGGAGGTCCAGGAAGAACTGGAACAACCCATCCACAGCCTGCGTCTGCTGGGTACCCTCGAAAGTATCTTCATTTACGCCGGCAATCCGGGACACGAGATTGTCCAGGTCTACGATGGGCAATTCGAGGACCCGCGCCTGTACGAGCTGCCGCATATCGACGGTGAGGAAAGTAATGGTGCTGCGTTCAAGGTGAGCTGGCAGGACAGTTCAAGTTTCAGCGCTGACTCGCCGCTGGTTCCCGAAGGGCTTTACGACTTGCTCAAGGGTGCGGGGTTGCTGAAATGAGCCGCAGACAAGGAGTGAATACACAGATGTTTAAACCGGATTCAGCCCCCGCTTTGCAAGGCGGCTGACCTCGTAGCCGCATTACGACCCGCATGGCGTTTCTCCCCGTGCCGGGTCTTCGATCACCGCCGGCAGTTCGACGATGGTGTCGGTCAGGTAATGCGACCGTGAGTTTTCAAATCTTGCACGGTTGAACCACTGCGAATAGCACTCCGTTGAAGGTGTGAGTACAGCAATCACAAAACGGTTTCATGTGCTCTGCCTTCAACTGCGGGTTAACCCTCTGCAACAAGCCCGCCTCGTCGACATACAGTCCGCTGTAATAGGTGGACTCATCAACCCGCACGTACTCTTGTTTATCGCTTTCATGTAGGGAAACCAACCAGAATACTGGCTCCGGACGATCCAGGCGGGCATTGGCTTCGCTGAAAACGTCATCCCACTGATGACCGACCTTGGACAGTAAAAACCTGAATAGCGGCGTGTAATCAAAGCCGTGTCGGTGATGGCTGTGCATCGAGCCACGGCTTGACAGTGAACCCTTTTCGCTTTTGCTGTTGCGGTGCTGTCGATAAGTGCAACAACTGCCGTGGCGCACATTGTGTGTACGGGTGTTGACTGAGCGATAGAGAGGAGGCTTTTTCATTAGCATTCTTTATGGCTGCTTGGAGGGTTGGGGCGGCCATGTACCTTGGTACCGAAAAGATATTTGGTAGTAGAAATTGGCGGGTTCAATTAGGTGCTGGAAATGAGGTTGGAGGATCGCTATCCAGCTTGGGAGTACGTCGAATCCTCCAGCATAGATTTGGGGCTCTTCGTCTAATCCGAGCGCGGGAAGGATGCTTTCGTCGTCCTCAAAGTTTGCTGAGTACTCATCGGCCTCTAAGTTTTCGGTGCGCTTGTCATACCATGCCAATCTGATTTTCATACACATGAAGAAGTCTCCACTTATTTGTTTATACGGCGTTCATCTTTTGCTGGGCCCCGGCGTTCGCCGGTATAGGGATCAAAGGAGCCTAGGTGACTAACATCATTGCTTCGATAGGCTTCCAGTTCGCCTTTCTCGTAATCCCATTCATAAAGCGTCCTGCCTTTAGCGTCCTTCCAACGCTTACGTAGACCCCCACCGCCTCGCCTTGGGGTTTTTCTCTTTTGCTCTATCAAACCAGGGAAGGCAGTTATGTCTTCGGTTTTGGGAGCGGGAAAGTAATCATAGTCCGGGTTTCTCAAGCCCTTCCGAGGCTCGCTAACCACGACATACAGTGGCCGAACCCCCGACTCCACCGGGAATACCAGAATAAAATCCCGATACTCCGGCGGATAAATCGGGTTGACCAGAATCTGCCTGGCTACCTCAGTCGGCGGATAGATCCACATCACCGGCGCTTGCGGCGCAGCTTCCAATGCCGGAATGCCAAGGGTGTCGCCAGGATCAATGGCGGGTGTCCAAATCAGCTCCACGCCCTCGCCGAGCTCTGCCACGAATTGACTGTCGCGGCTTTGAAACTGAACCACGTCGATCATCTGCCAATCGGCATTGTTGCCGGTGTAGAAGCCATACCCTTTGAGCGTGCCGTCCGCCTGCTGCTCGATGTGCAGGCGCATGCGCGAGCGGGCTTGTTGCATCGAACGCAGCTGTTCTTCGCTATAAAGGGCGCTGTCACCCAGCTCCGACGGCCAAGCCAAAGCCACCAGCCCTGTCAGTAGTCCGCTTGCCACGGTACCGACCGCCGCTGTAGCGGTTTGCAGTGCCGACCCGCCGAGTACCAATTGCCCGAGGCCTGCGGGCAGGGCATTGCCACTGATTTTGCTGAGAGGAACGCCGTCACCATCGGCCGTACGCCCACCCAATAGTGCGAAGTGGCCGTACTCCTTGACCAGCTCCTGCGGCACGTAACCGGTGGGGTTGTTGTAGCTGATGATGCCGTTTGGCAGTTGGCACGACTTGGCGAATACGTAACCGGGAATCTTGGCGGGCTCAGGTGCTGGGACAGGCGTTGTGTTGATTAAATCAATGGACGGTGAATAAGGTGCCCGGGAAGGTTGCGGGGTCAGGATTCGTCGTCGAAGAAGTTCTTCTTCACTGATTGGATAGGCGCGTTCTGGCATGGCTGGCTCACTTCCCTGTGCGAGGAAGTGAGCCTATGAGAGCGGGCGAGAACCTGAAATTCTCATTGTTCGATGGTGTGTGTGGGAAAAGTCAGTTTATCAATGGATGCTAAATCCCAGCACTATGGAAAAACCGCCCGCGAATTTTTGGAGAAGTCGCTCCGTGTAGAACCAACGGCGCCAAGAACTTCAGCGATCAATGCGCTACTGGTGAGTCGGCGGCAGGATATTGCTTGTGCTTATGTAGTGAACCTCTGGCGCCAGGTCCGGGTAGTTGAGCGTCATGTCGGTGAGGCATTGCTGTAGCAGCCTCGCGTCTTGGGGCAAGTGTTCGGAGAAGATATCCCAGCCTGAGAGTTGCAGCGTGATGGGCATTTCTACCAGCCCGGTAATGGCATCCCAGAATGCATCCCAGTTTTGGCCGTACCAGTCCGGGAAGCCGAGAACATTGCTCAGGGTGGAGTGGAGTTCTTGGGAGTCCTTGATACTGCTCAAGTCTATTTTTATGACGGGTAATCTAGTCATGTATTCAGTGGGCGTCGGGGTGGGGCGTGTAAGTGTCCCGTCTTTCATGGGGCTTGTTCACTGGATGTCTTTCAGGTAGTCCTTGAGTGTGAGCAGCGGGGCGTTCAGTTTCTCAAGTGTCTGCGCCTGGCTGACTTCAGCGGCCAGCCGCTGCAGCTCGCGACCGAGCGGCTTATCCGTGCCGCCTAAAGCCACCAGTGCCAATCCTGCGCACTCCGAGACCTTAGATTGGATAGCGTCGATATCACCCTGACGCACGAGCAACCCAAAAACCTCCCTCTCATACTCACTCATGACCAGATCGTCCCGCAAAATCGGGCTGCCACCGTCTATCTCATAAGCCAACTTGAGGGCGAAAAGCGCAACCGTCTCCAGCGTCAATTCCATGGTCCAGGTTCCTCTACAGTCGTGTGCGTCTGCCAACAATCACTTTTCTACAGGCGAAAAAAAAGACCTTGAATTTCAAGGTCTTTTTTAAGATGGTGCCCCGAGGGAGACTCGAACTGTCTCCAAAAATGGCGCAACCCCCTGTAAACCTTGATATACGGCGCTTCCAGCAATTTTTACTTCCAAAAACCACTTCCAAAAAGCTGTTCGTGGCATTACAGTCTGTGCTGATGAGAAGGCCATATGCCTTCAGGCTAAAAATTGTACAGGATGCTCGCGCTATGGCGGTCGATAATCTCAAAAACATCGATGGAACGTGGTACGTCCGCGTAGCGATTCCCAAGGATGTTAGGTCTGCTTTTGGGAACCGAACTGAGTTCATCAAGAGTCTCAAAACGGGTCGTAAGAGCGAAGCCCTTGTGCTTCGTACAAAGGATCTGCATGAGTTCAAAAACCGCATAGCAGTGGAGCGGCGCAAGCTCGTCATTGAGCAAGAAATGCAGACCCTAGCTTCACTGCCAGTCGATGTGAAATTTGACGAAATGTTCCAGAACCTGGGCGAGATAAAGCGCAGGCTGATGGAGCGGAAAGAGGATAGGAAGAAGGCTTTTCAAGATTCAGAATTTGAAGACGTACAGGCAGTGAAGGAAATAGACAGCCACCATAGTTTTCTGAATCTTTTGGCTGAAGAAAAAGAGGCTCTTGGTGAGGATTTGCACCCGGCGCTGGCTTCGATTTTGACTGAGCTGAATGAATTCCAGAGCCAGCCAAGCAAAACCTTCAAGCAATCGGAAGGACTCCTTGAAAAGCTGGAAAATACCCTTGAATTAGGTTCATTCCACGGGTATGCAGAAACCCATGCAGAAAAGGAACAAGTCAAAACCTTCATTGCAGAACCAACCAAATTCGTCAAAAGGCATCCTCTGACAGAGAAGAATTTCGTTGAGTTTCACAAATACGAAGTGAAACGTAAGGTAACGCTGCGTTCGATTGACCGGCACGTAAAACGCTTGAACATGCTTAAGTCGTTTCTGGAAAAACAGAAATTTGAGCTTGATTATGAATCGGTTCGTGTTTTCTTGGAATCGCTTGAATGTGCCGATAAAACGAAATTGCAGTACCTCTGTTCCTACAATGCCTTTTACAAATTCATGTTCAATAACGTGGATTTCAGACAAAAATATCCAGTTAATCCATTTGCAAATCACGCTGTGGCTAAAATACGCCGTGGTGCGAGGAAAGAGGATGCTCGTAAAGGATTTACCAAGGAACAGGTCAAGGCGCTCTACAGCAATACTATAAGCCAAGAAAAGACACGTCTTGCTGATTTGATCAGGCTCGGATGCTACACAGGCGCACGAATCGAAGAAATATGCCAAATCAAGGTTGAAGATTTGGTTGAGGTGGATGGTGTTTACTGTATAGACATTAAACAGTCTAAAACCAACGCTGGTGAAAGGCTTGTACCAATTCACTCAGAATTGCTAACACTTGTTAAACGCTTAAAGGCTGAATCCAAAGACGGATATTTGCTGAAAACGAATCGAGGCGGGAAGTATGGAACAAAATCTAAAGAAATGAGCAGTGAGTTCTCTGCCTTTAAAATCGCTCTTGGATATCCAAAGGATTTAGTCTTTCACTCCTTTCGACACACAATGGTCACGGAGCTTGAACGTGCCGATACGAAAAACATCCTTGTTATGTCGATTGTAGGGCATGACGTTGGCGGTAGCCTTTCTATGACCTTTGATCGTTACTCTGATGGACCAACACCTATGGCAAAGAAAGAAGCTATTGAAAAGGTTAAATTTGATATTTGATGTACGTTTATGGAAATGCCGGAATAGCTTTAATTTAAAAAGTGTCTTGGCGGATACTTAAGCGACAAAGGCATGATCCAAAGGTTTGGGGCTTGCAGTGCTGAACAATTTCGCGCAGCGAGTGCCCGAACTTCTTAAAATGAATGATCATCAAGGATCAATAAAAGTTATTGACCTGTCGAATGCATTTTCAATTCTAATGCATGATCCAATGCCCAACAATTGATGGCTAGATTTGCTGACGCCTTTAGGTTTTTAATGAGATCTAAAATTATACGCGCGCGCTATAGGTTTTCAGTCCTTGAATTCCGTGGCCTGTAGAGACTTTACAGTACAAAAAATTGTACTGTAAAGGTATTTTAGAGTACAAAAAACTGTACTCTAAAGCGGTGTTTTCCAACATATTTGTGGAATTTCTCTTTTTGGAGTACAAAAAATTGTACTCCAAAGTTTGCTTTATTTACTCATACTAAAATATTTTTCAACAAATTTGTGCTTAAACCACAATTTTGTGTTTTTCAAATGCTATCGTATTAAAACAAACTAAATAATAATCAACATGAACATTGAGAATAGAAGATATATAAAACTGCCTACTTCTGACAAAGCCTTGGAAGCTCTTTGTAAAGTGGCTTTGACAAAACACTCCGCGCATACGCTATTGATAAAACTCTGCACTGCTGCTGATAAAACAGAAACTGGCTTGCATGTCGTTTATACGGACAAAGCAGAGATTATGAAGTGGATGGATTGCACAAGCGAAAATGTACGCAGATGCATGAACGTTTTAATTGAGCAGAAATTAATTGCTGTTGAGCATGATAAAGCCCATGGAATGATGTGGATTGAAGTTAAGTTCCTTAACCTTTAATTGATAGAAAAATAAAAAGACTGCGGCAAACAGTCTAATTAATGAGTTGAGGTTGAGATGAAGAACCCTTTTAATAGTATAACATTTAATAAATTAGAAAAGAATTTTTACGCGCAAATTCTTACGAGCGCAATGCCTTATTATATTGCGGTGGTTGGATTTGATAAAGTGGCTGGGCAGATCCTGATGGCTGCAGTCGAAAATATGGATAGATTTAATGAATGCAAAGTTAACCTTCATGACCTTGATAAGTATTTGGACGTTTCTGAAAATACTCGTAAGAAATCCCTGAATGTCTTGAGGTATATGAATTTCATTGAAACTAAAAATAGTAATAGGACTGGTGGTGAAACGACTTTTAAGGTGAATGTCCAGTTCGCTTGTAAAGGTAGTATTGAAGAGAAGATGAAAATGCCTAGCGCATTGAATAAGTCGTTTAGATCTGCTGCTTTGGTAAATGGACAGATTTGTAAAGAGAAATTCAAGAAATATAAGCAATTTAATAATGATATGAATCAAGAAGGTGTTGATGGTCTTATCCCATTCTAATTACCTACTTTTCCGTAAGGAGAAAATAACAAAAATACGAGAACAAAATGACAAAAACAAAAATAGCTAGAATCGACCATTTTTCAAACCAGTTAGCATCATTTGAAGCTGACAAATTCCAAGTCATATTCAACCCCGCTACAGAAACCTTGATTGCCAAAGAGAAGGCGGCTTTCTGCTTGAAAGCATTCAATGCGCAAGGTGTGAAGAATCAGTTCTTCACTGCTGATGACCTGCTGACCGACAAGCTTTTCAAGCTGATGAGTGCCAAAAACATCGAAGGGTATGACGTAACGATTGTCCCGAAGTCAAAGACCTTCCACTACCTCACAATCAGCTCTGTCACGTCCTTAAAGCTGAACGACCTGGCTAGCCTTGGCTTTGCCCCCACTCTGGTAACAACCATCAAGGGAAGCCTGCATAGCAAGCTTTACGACCTGGTGTGTAGGATCGGCAAGCATAAGGACGATGACCAGTACGCATTCAACGCACAGATGTTCGTGTGGGCTCTGAACAAGAGTGTCAGCACCTTGCGCGTACCTCGTCCAAAGAGCCTTGAAGCACCTATACACGCTGCTGGGTTCAAGCACCATGGCACTGGGTCATTCGTGACCTGCAATCGCTCGCTAAAGCGTTCCTGCACTGAATGTGTGGATCAGATACAGAAGGTAAGGGGAATGAAGCTCACAGCGCCTGCTGTTGGAGCTGGTAGCCCTGATGACACCGCTTTCTACCTAAAGGCTTTACGAGAAACGCTGGTGTACAAATCTCGGCTTCTTGGTGATGCCGTGATCGATGATGTGATCGATAGGAGAGTGGCTAGACAAGCATTTGCAGAGCATTACAGCGGTGATGACGTGTTGGCCTTCCTGTTGAGCCAGGGTCACGTCAAAGCGAGGGAAAATGCATTTGAGCATGCTGTGAAGCTCATGACCTTCTGATGACTGACCTAAAAAAAGCCTCGTGAGAGGCTTTTTTATTTTTTAACTAATCAAATATTACCTCGTCTATTCTTTCCCCTCTGCTGAAAGCCTTTTCTGATAGGTAAAGCTTATTATTTGGGCTTTCTTCAATTTTTTTTGGTTTATTTTGATTAGGTCTAGAAATTCATATAGCTCCTTAAATGACTCATCATCGTTAATTTCTTCCATTATGTAATCCTGTTTTTCAGCATAAGTGCTGAATACAAGAATTATAACATTTGAACGCGCATTAATTAGTGATAAAACGACTTGGAATGCAGCTGGCACCATTAAGTGTCAAGCCTTTCGTTGAATGCTATAATTTATCACTTTACATGGTAAATAAATGCATAGCTTTAAGAATATAGTCAAGAGAAATTGAAAAATAACCAAGTAGTAAAATGCAAATAGTGGCGATAACCCCGCTTTTAGTTCTACGCTCGATAAATTGTGCAAATCATAGTAAGGCGGTTCAATTGGTGTTACCAGCTTGTTCGTGGCATAAAGATTACTGATCTTTCGTATTTCTATTAAGCTGGTACTTTGTTCTCTTATGAATCTGAACTGTGCATTTTTGAATTGGTAATGTGGGAATCGTGACGGGCTGTATGCTTCATATTTTTCCAAGGTTGCATCTTCAAGTATTACGTTAATATCCTGGATTTTTAAAAGCTCAAACCTAATCTGTGTGTTTAAGAAAATAAAAAAAGTCATAAAAAATATGAAAAGCGCCACTATAAAAGCTCCCTGAATATTGTCCAGACAGAATTTTTCTTTCTTAATTCTGATAACGATTTTGATGCATCGCCATATAAAATAAGAAAAGCCCGCTGCAACAGCGATGTAGAACATTGATGCTAGGTGTTCTTCTTTTAAGAACTGATGAACATAGTATCCTTGTCGATCAAGGCTTTTATGTAGAAGAATTAAATATGAAGCAGATAGTAAAAATAAACTTACACCAATAAAGGTTAACATAAGCATTAATAATGTATTCAGCTTACTTTTTTTGTCTGTCGCTGGTTGATTGTTGTCCATTTTTGTAGTGGTTTGTTTGTTAATCGAATTATAGCATTTTGGTTTTGCAAATTAGCCCGTAAGCAATGAAAGTTGAAGAGTTCCTATTTAGGATGGCTGTCGATTGATTTGAGAGCTTTCTAAGGTTGGAGGGTGCCTTTGTGGTGGGTAAGGTTAGGACGGCTCATGGCGGTGGTTTCAAGGTACAAAAAAAGCCCCGTAGGGCTTCTGTTGGTGGCTTATCTTAATCAAAGACCTTTACTGTGAAGCTGAAATGTTGAGGTGTTGATTTCGCAAGAGAAACGTATTTGACAGTGACTGTGCCATTGTTAACGCTAGTGCCAGAAAGCGATAATCTTTCTAATCGAATTCTAGATTGTGTTAAGCCATCTTGATTAATGTATTTATCCAATGTCACTGGTACTGATGATATTTTTACGTTAGCTGATTGACCCAGTTTCGTTTTAAATGTTTTTACAAGATTAGTTATTTTGTTTTTATCGAAAGCCTCGGAACTTAAATTGTCAGCATTAATATTCATTACATAGGCTTTGCCTTCAAGCTTCGATGTGTCTATTTTGTTGAGTTGGTCGATTATCAAATCGCTTTTTGAGATAGAGGTTGTGGTGAAACTCAAGTTTGAAAGAACTGAATCTTGCAAATGTTCAGTGCTAGGTGCGTTTATTTCATCGCTTACCGAAACAGCAGTGCAGGTATTTGAATCAAGAATTGGCGTGGTTCCATATGGATAAACAGTACCTGTGGTGCTTTCAGCTTTTACTAAATACTTTGTGATTTTACCTATAAATCCGGCTGGGCATTCTTCTTCAATGATTTCTTTCGTAGTCGTTGTGATTTCTTTTATGCACGATGTTGTGTCTTCGCTTTTCGTTTGGAACGTTGTGTTTGTCGCTCCGCTTATAGGGTCAAAGATTGTGATGTTGTCTCCAGTCTTGGTAACGTTTCCTGTGTACGTTCCTGCTTGTGTTCCATAATACGAATCACAGCTTACGGTTTCGCTACCGGGTTTTACTTCAACAGTGACGGGGCCTGACGCTTTGCAGCTATTTTCAGTTTCAACAATGTATGAAGAATCGTTTTGTGACCAAGAGATGTATTGTTTTAATTTTAAGTGCGTTTCTCTTATGATTTTTCCTGATTGGCCTGTTGGGCATGAAACCTCATTTGTGCTTGTTACTGTGTCTTTCATGTAGTAGCAGGCATTAGAAATAAGCACTGTTAATTTCCAATCGCTGGCAATTCCTGCTGGTGTCACCGTCCTTGAATAAAGCCCGTTCGTAGTTCCAAGTGGGTAGTTTGGGTTCACTGATGGGCAATTCTCTTGTACAAGCTGTTTGTTTTCAGTTTTTGAACAAGTGTCTTGTGTTGTGATAAAGCCAGAATCATTTTTTGTGCTACCAGTTTTCCATAAATCATACGTTCTCGATTGCGTCATTTGCCCGGTGTAACCAGCGGGGCATGTAGGATTTTTGGTTTCAGTTACTGTCTTAAAGCATTTGTTAACGTTTGTAAAAAATCCGTTTAAATTCCATTCTCCTGCTATGCCGTCTTTTGTCGTTCTTGTCCATGTCCCAAAAATCGTTCCGAATGGAAATTCAGGGTTTTTTATTGAGCAAACTGGATTATCAAAAACCTTTGTTTCTACTAATTTACAAGTGCTAGTAACCATCACACCAAAACCTGTTTTAAAGTTACTGTTTACTCTGTCTGAACTCCATAGCGTATATTCACGACGTTTATTTATCGACCCTGTTTCTAACGGATTTTCGCATTTTTGCGAGACTACTTCTGATACAACTTCCGATATTTTAGCTTCTTCCATTGCTGTGTTTGTCGATTCGTAGCATTTTGACAATATTTCAAATCCGTCGCCATACGATTCACTACCATTTACAAAAACTCCATTTCCTTTGTTTACATAGGTTTTACTACCATCTTTATTAATAAAAAAGACTCGTCTCATACTGATTTGTTGCCCCGACTTGCATCCCCCGTCTGTTGACCATGTTTCTGCGCCTAGCGATTCTTCGTATGTTTGTTCAGCAGGCCATGTAATTGCTGATGCTGTGTTTGCTATCAACAAAACAGAAAGTGTTGATATGGCTATTAGTGATTTTTGCATGATTTAAAGGTTTGTTTATTAGCTTAATTATACCATTTTGCCGTTTGCATACTTTTCCTTTTGGCAAAATTAAAGCCTCTGTTGAGGCTTTAATTGATAAGTGGTTAATCATGAAGCGTCTCTGTGGGCGTCGTAATCGTTTGTGTCTTCATAATCTTCAATAGGAATTCCTTTGAAGTCGGTGCTTAAAAAAGAACGTGACTGTGCATCCATATCAACGAAACCCACTGAGTCAACAATTTGTCTCGTGGCCTCAATCAGGTTTTGTTCATCTATATTCTGTTTTCCTGATTTGTTTTGAGTTGAGTCATTCGCATGGGATAAACTCGAAAGCAAGGCTAAAGCTGCAAAGGTAAATAATCTGATTTTCATTTTAGTAAAGGTTTGTTGTTTTTAAATAATAGCATTTAAAAAAAGAAAATCTAATTATCTTAAAGAATAAATTCTTTATTGTCTTTATTTTTAAATATAAATGTTAAACTGTAAAGGCAAGCAGCAAGTTGTTCATCTTTTAGTAAAGTCCGCTGCTTGTAGTTAGGTTTGTTTTTAGAGAAGCCCGCAATCATGCGGGCTTTTTGCTTTCTCTGATTGCTAAGTGGCTTTGCTGCGAGATCTGGAGGTAGGATCAGATCGTCTACCTCCAGGGCTGCA
Source organism: Pseudomonas sp. C321 (assembly GCF_055407105.1). NCBI lineage: Bacteria > Pseudomonadati > Pseudomonadota > Gammaproteobacteria > Pseudomonadales > Pseudomonadaceae > Pseudomonas > Pseudomonas sp. C321. The sequence goes on from NZ_JBUZRB010000003.1 coordinate 190,077, forward strand.
CTGACATGTCTCGACCGATCCGCAACAGGTACAACCCTAGGGAGCGCATTCAGCTTGATTTTGACGTGGCTACGTGTGTCCTGAACCTGAATCAACACCTACAAGCTTTCCGTGAATTCTCGGTCTCTGATGACCGCGAAGCCTTTCTACGGACACTAGGAGAGGTGGCAAGGAATGCTATGCACGTACACCAGATCATCGCCTGTTGGCTTGGGCTTTATGGCTTGGGTGAGGATGGGGAGTGGAAGGAGTACTGCAGGGCGTTTGTGGAGAAATTCGTAGAGGTTGATACGGGCTTTGCAGAAGTGGCTCTAGCTGATGCCGTCAGCTACTCACAGAGCCTGCTGGAATCCCTCGATGCTGCACGTAGTCAGCTTGCCGGTGGACCAGAGAAGGGCGGTTAGGCTTCAACCAGTTCTAGGATTTCGCAACGGCTATCAATGATGAGCCTTCTGCCTTCAAGGTGGCCTATGGGCTCTCCGTACTGAAATAGGACGTTATCCACAAGGAATCCTGCTTCTGTATGGAGGTTGGCGGCGGTTAGGCTGGAATCGAATCTGTACAGCCTTCCGGCTACCAGCGCGCCTACATCTTGGCCGTTGTGCAGCACAATGCACGGAATTTGAGGGTTGTAGCTGAATTCCTTGTCCATACGGTCAACTCCCTGAACCTGCGGTATGGATGAGTATACCCGGCCCTGCGCTCCCTGGACTTGGACAGATTCTATCGGGGTAATAGAGGCTTCGGATTCTGTTCGGAATGGCCTAGGAACGGCCTAGGGAAGGTTGAGTACCTGGTGGAGCATTCGCTGACGCGAGAAGCACCTGGTATGGCTTATATGATTGGATAAGTAGATTCTCGTTGAATGATTCGACTGTACAAAACAAAAGGCTTTTTGGATTTTATTCACGGGCTATTCAGTGTGATAGAAGTAAATGGCAAATGGGTTGAGCTTTAATGCTTGCCATTTGCCGCAGGCATTGAGCTTTATTTAATCCTACCTGCAAATTTATTGAATAGACCTTTCATTCCTGACGTGGTGAAGCGGCTAGCTACGATTCGTTTATAGTGATTGTACCGATTGACTTGTTTGTAATAGATGAGTTCTCTGATTAGCCATGCTACTTTTGAAATCTTCTGTGCGAACAATCCGATTGTCCATAAACAAATCGAACAGATGATTACTAAGTGGAAGGGGAACATGTCGGAGATTGGTGTGCTGCGAACAGAAAAATAAGCATACCAAACATAGATGTTTGCTGAAATGAACATGATAACCAATAAAGTTGGCAGAATCATCCAATACCTAAAAAGGCTGTGATCTGCTTGCATTAACCTTCGTATTGGAAAGAAAGTCGCTAATAATCCATATGGGAAAAATAGCGCCGTCAATTTAGCTATTTTGTAGAGGTTGTCTACTTCACAATATTGGCTCATTGCATAATCGAATTGTTGCTGAATAGCGCTTTTCTCTTCATCTGAATACTGAGATTCATTTTTTGATATTTTGATTGACATTATAGTGTTAGGTTGTTTTCCTAATTATAGCATCTGCGCAATCTCAAATTGGCCATAAGGCCAACTTATATATTGTTTTTTCCGAATTTGCTTGAAGAGAATTCTATTCCTTGGGCGTGTTCAGGGAGATTTCTTTCTGTTGAATACAGAATCACTCCAATGAATTCTTTGATTTGGGTGGATCTGCGAATTATGTGAATGCATAACATCAAGACAATACAAAGGTAGATACTGATTCCCATCAAGGTTGAATAAATGTCACCAATTCCGGTGATTCTGTATCCGATATTTAAACTGCCGGTTATCTTTTCTATGTCGATAACCTTATAGATAAATAGCGCTTTTATGTACCATAAGGAGTGGTACAGCATCACGGCATAACAAGTTATTGAGAGAAAAAGTAAAACCAATTCTTGGATGAATTTAAAAATATCCGTATGTTTATCAACTGTTGTTCCATTGATGTTTTGAAGAATTGTAGTCGGGGCGGTGACAGAAAAACCTATCATGGATTTTATAGATGTATATATTACGCTCAAACCACTCAGAACAATTGCAAGAGGAATTGCCCAAATCAAAGCGTTTCCACCCAAAATCAGGGAGTTTGCAAAAGTGTCCAGGAAGGCAGCCATTTGCGGAACCTTGACAATTATAGCTAGCGCTATGAGAGCTTCAGGGCCAACGCTTAATCCTACGGGGTTGTAGATCTCATTAAAGCTTGTGGAAGCGGTTATGCCTGTTGCAAGGATTGCAATCTTACCTGTGAATGATCCGAAGAAGCTTGATGCAAGCTCTATTACATTCTTGCTAGCGTTTAATCCTGCTGCCTCTTTAGTTCTGCTAAAAGTGTTCTTTCTTATCGCATCATTTACTCTGAGTTCTGCCTTGATGATCATACCTACTGCAAGAAGGTTTTGCCCAAAGCCTTCAATTTCTAAAAACACAGAACCACATTCTCTGCCACTTGGCGACGTTGAGCTAGAGTACTGCAAGCAGTCAACAACTCTATCTATACTTAAAGGACCGTCATTTCCGATTGTAATGGATTTCAAAAATGCTGTGTCCCAATCCTTTGCAACTGGTGATAATTGGCTTGCATCAAGACTATTGTTTATGAAGTACTGTAAATTAATATTCGACTGAATCCTTTCGTATTCGACAGTAAAAGCTTCTTTGTCCTTGATTTCAGATGTGAGTATGCTTGACGATTGATACATGTCTAATTTTAACGTTGAAGCTAATTGCTCACCTGGGCCAGAGAATAGGGTGTTTTTGAAATCGGTATTCAATATCTTTGCAAAAAAAGTAACCATGTTGGGATTGGTCATGTATCTGTTTTTGAAATACAGGTTGTAAAAATTCAGAGAGTCAGCACAGTTCTTTGGGCTTGAATCATTTGCACAAGCCCTTTCTGCACAAGCTCTCAACGTTGATTCAAGAGTCGAATTGCTAGTAAAGGTGGTTGAGTTGGCATCACGATCTAAACTGGTTTCTGACCCGGCGCTGTGGTCAACAGTTGAGCAAACTCTTACCATTCGGTCTTTGGGTATCAACGCTTCTGTGTATCCTGGAACCCTGTTGAGGTCATCAATCACGCGCCCGTGCATGCATTTTGCGGCATCGTAGGCATAGTCTTTAATGCTATTAGGGCTCATACCGCTAAGATTGAAATTCTCTTCGTCACTGCAAACGAGCTGACCTGATGTGTATGTGTCAGGTACTCCCAATCTAGGTTTACCTGCCTTGATTACGTTCTCAGCGATTCCTTGTGCCTTCTGAATATATTCTTCCTCAATGATACGTTTCATTGTCTCAATCGAATTTTCCACATAGCTGGATAAGCCATAACGTTTTGCAATGCTTTCAGTATTCATGTCGATAGTGAAGCTGACATCTAGTATGCAGCTCCCCACTTGGTGAAAGGCTGAAAATTCACCTGTAGACTCGTTAAAGTTGAAGATGATTTTTTGTTTTTTTGAGGCTTCTTGCTCTGACATACTCGACGTACACAATTGAAAGCTAATCGCGTTGTACTCGTTAGCTGGTCCACCTGAATTCACAGCGGGGATAAAGCGCTTTGGGTATTCAATTTTGGTTTGTTGAGCATCGTTGAATAAATAATATTCCGCTATGGAGTGAGCTTTGTAAAACGTCCCTATCGCTAACTTTGTAAATATGTTGTATCTAATCCCCTGTTCATTCACGAAAGCGGGAAAAGCAAAAGCATAAAATAGTAAGGTGATTAATGTGGCCGTTAATGCGGAGTTTTTCTCGTTCATTTTTTGAGAGGCTGCGGCAAATACTTTAATATAAAACCACCTGCTAAGAATTAAAAACGCAAGAGTGGTAATCACTGTGAGCATTTTCCAGATAGACTGATTTACAATCTTGGATACGCCGCTATTAAACTTGTTGTTCTTTCCTGTGCAGTTATATTTGCCAGTCTCTGTCCCTTGAGCAATGCTCTGTGTCATTTTACAGCCATACAATGAGTCTAATACTGGCTCTGTGAATCCAGACCTTCTTTCTTCATCTGTTTGAGACTGTATAAATGCAGTTGCTTTAGAACCAATAGACTCTGCATTAGCAAATTGTGGGAATAGGGTTAATAGAAGCAGAAATGCATAAGTTGAGAATTTCATTAAAGGTGGGCTTGTTTTAAAGTATTATACCATTTCAAGCCCTTCCTAATGACGCGTAATCAGCTTCGTTTGTAAGATGTTAAAGAAGAAATAAAGCCTGTGCTTAACTTGTTAATCATACCTATTGAGCCGATTGATAAAACGTTCACGATTGTCATCATCCAGCCTATAACCTTGATTCCCGCTTCTGCAAACATCATGTGTCCTCCGAGTAATTTAAGGGTGTTTTGCATAAAGTGCAGACAAATGCTTGTCGAAACCAATGTCACTATGAACGGTCTTATACACTCAATAAAGAATCCAACAATGTTGTCAAAGATACCTCCCCTTTCATAATAGAACGATGCATCTGTGAATACTAAAACGACCCTGATTACCTCCCAATTTATTGTATATGCAATAAGAGGCAGTATAGGGAAAACTGCAATGCTCACTGCAAACGCAAAAATATTCCTGCGCATTGCGGCGAAATTGTCAGCGTCATTCAGTCTCACGAAAGCGAATAGGAAGAATGGTGAGAATTTTATGAGTGCTATCACGAAGTATTTTTGTGTGACCGCCATTGTGTAGAACGGCAATATAGTTACTGAGATAAGCAAAAATCTGTAACCGTTACTAATCATGTCAAGTGTCAGACTCAAAGACACAATGCTTGAGCCAATACCTGCTGCTATGAAAGTTACTGTCTGTGCTAATGAGCTTCCAGCTTGGATTTTATTCGGCTTTCCAATGTTAGCTGCGCTATCGGTTTTAGGCATTTCAATTTTTGACTTGGCATAATCGTTAGCAATTTGCCCTGTAATAGCTAGGGTCAGTCCGAAGGCTCTCAAATCGCTAGCCGTATTGCTTAAGCTGGTTGCGTACAATTGATAACATTTGATTGGGTGGGTAACTGAAAGCTTGCAGCGTTTTAAGGCAGTGGAAGGCAATTCAAAGCCTATTCCTGCGCCCTGTTCAAAGTCATTGTGCATTCCGGCAGACGTACCATTATCGAAGATCAGTTTCTGAGTAATAGCTTCTGCATCAGTGATAGTTGGCAATGTTGCACGGTCAGTCTTTATAAAGTAATTTCTGACGTATTGGCTGATGTTGACTCGGTTATTGTAGTCAGCTTCATATCCGTGCGCTCGTGCCCATTCATCATCTATGAAGAAATCCACTGCTTTTCTTTCTGAAATTTGCAAGACTTTGGTGTTGAATAGGTTTTGATTGATGCTCGTAAAAGTAGTCTCTTCAACAAGATTCTGGTAATTGAAATAGAAATTTAGCTCCCCCTCTTTAATCATTTTTTTCAACTGAGTCAGGATCGAAGGACTTTCCAAAGCCGTGCTGAACGCATCGTTAAAGGCTAAAATTCTGTCACGATAAGTGTCTTCCAGTTTCTTTCTTGTTTCGTAGAGCTTTGTTTTGTAAGTCGCTATTGGGTCTTCGCCCATTACTTGCCAGTCGTTTCCAACGCATTCAATTGAACCTGTGCCTCTTGTCCCAATACCTTTATGTGCATCTATGTAGGTTTTCGCGGAAAGGCGCAGTTGTTTATTTTCGGCACATACCAGATTCAAGACAGTCACAGCCACATCGTCTGCTAGCTTAAAATCGTTTGGTAATTCTTTGAGGTAAGTGTTTGCTCTTGTATCCTTATAGAACATCACCATTACGTTGTTTTTTATGTCTTCGTATTCTGCTTTCTTGTTTTCAAACGGGCCGTTACGCAGTTCATTTCTTAACTGGTTTGCAGTTGCTTCTACTGTGCGAATGTCAGCTTCGTCCCTGTACCTTTCGTTGTACCTGACTTCCTTTAGGTAAGGTGTTGCTGCACCTGCATCAAGCTCTGATTTGAATACCGTCACAGGGTCAAGCTTAAACAATAGCTCTCCGTTATCGCTTAATTTCTTAAATGTGAAGGTATTGTTTTCCTGTTTTGAGATGTCAGATAGCGAATTCGATACAACCCAATTCGATGAGTCACTCTTGTTGAAAATGTCGTTGTAGAGTTGACTTGAAAGCCTCGCGACAATGGCTTTTGAAATTAATTGGTTTGACAAAGCTGAAGCCGTAAAGGCGGCTTGTCCCTTTGTCACATCATCTACAACGCCTGTTTCAGAGTCTTTAACGGTTGTTTCCAAATATCCTTTCTGTCTAACCCAACTTACCATTTGTATGAATTTCTGCTTTGCGATTTCAGATGTTACGTCAAGCCTTATAATTACTGCGTCTGCTATGGATAAAGAGTTTTTCTGTCCAACCATCCCTAGCCCAAATATCCCTACCGCCGCAATTGCTATGAATAGGTTATTCAAGAAGTTATATCTGGCTTTTACCTGTTCTCCATGATCATTTTTTGAGTCATGAAATTCACCCGTTTTCCAAGCTTTGAGCGCCATGATTAACCATATTATAATAAATATGGCAATTATTAGGTAGGAAGCTAAATCCCTTGTGTATTGCTTGTCTCTTATAAAATGATCTTGGTTCGCTTCATCAAAACGTAACTGTGAATCTGTTTTTGTTTCCTGGATCTTTGCGTATTGTGTATCTTGATCATTGCTTAGAAGAAGAACCCCTTCGCCAACGGAACTGCTCATTAGTTTCATGGCGATGTTTTCAGGGCAAAGCGTTGATGAATTAGGATCTACTGTTTTGTTATCTGATTTGAATCCACATTCTGCTGCAGATGCTTGTGACATATACAGGAAAGGCAATAGAAGAAAGGCGAGAGCTAATTGACGCATTAGTAATAGGTTTGGTTTTCTAAATTATACCATTTGGCTTCGTGATTTCGGCTGATAAGCCGATTGCCTTTTTACCCATTTGCCATTCTCCTGGTGGATCTTCCTCCCTCCTTGGATAGGCAGTGTGTAGCTCTCGCTCTGCTTCCTACCCCATCACATTGCATAGCTTGTGGCCTACTGTGCCGGGGAGACAAGCAAGCTCCTGGTGAGCTGTGCGAAACATCAGACGTGTTAGGTTGCTTTGTTCTCTGTTCTCAAGCTGTGATCCGCATATTTTTTCAAAATCGTTTTAATCGACCTCCTTACACCTGATCGAGTTTGACTATCAGAAATGGCAAGTGTGAACAGCATTTCCAAAAAAATCAGATTTATATTTTTTTCCAAAATAGTCATTTCCTTTTCTTAAATGACCTCTAGCCCCGAGAAACTAAGAGCTGCAGCGATGTGCGAGCTTCTATGTGTTATTTACCAAAATCATCATTTTGGATTTAAGATTTTTTGGCTAAATAAAAATCTGTTTTTTCTAGATTCTGGCTGTTTGACAATATTTTTAAAATCATTAAAGTTCGCTTCATCGAATCAACGGGATTCGAAAAATAGTGGTTATGGAAATGCCTTGGCGTGAAAGCTCTATGCGAAGCTTCAACGGTATTACCAGTAAGTAATCGTACCAATCGCACTATCTGAAATAGCCCATTTCTAAACGCTGATTGATTTCAGCAGTGCGAACCAGAAAAGTTAAAGTCTTTTCCGCTATCTCATTCTGAGAGGCGTACCCGGTATTTCCATATGGCTAATATTTTTAGAAATGAGATTGCGATTCACTGCAGCAAGAGCGATTTAGATGAAATAATTGATTTTTGTTTTAGCGAAGATGGAGGTAGGTATTATTTCGATTTTGAAAAGATTGCATCACTAGGTGGTAGCTCCGAACGTGAAGTTTGGGGTTGCGATTCTGAGGCATTTAATTTTGAAATAACAAATAAAACTGACGTGGTTTTGGTTTTTAGATTTGATACGTTGAATGGTGTACCTCATCGTATTGTTCCAATTCTATTGGATAAATTTAAAAGTTGTTTAATTTCGCATTTGTTGTGCTGTGAAATGCTTTCGTGTGCAGTAATTCTCACGCGTATTTCGAATCGAGTAAAACCATTGGTTGTGAGCGCTTACAAAGGTGAGTGTAGCCTCAATGAAGAACGATGGATTAACGATATAGGACTTATACTTTGGGGGTATTCAGAACGCCCTAGCTTGGCAGAGCAGGGATTTATAGATGTCGGTGGGGGTCATTTTGTTAAAGCCTACACACCTGATGAGTATGAAAGTCTGTATCCGAGATTTAAACCCGCATAACAAATGATACTTGCTTAAATCTTATGCATTAACTGAAACGCTTTCACGTTTCTAAAAGCAGTTTTGAACAATACTGCAATGCATGCCAGAAAAGTTAAAGTCTTTTCCACACGTCACTTCTGACGATGTGCGCCGCTCTGTGCGCGTTTGAAATATCTCGGTTCCAAAACAAAGCTGCTTGGTTTCATCGATTCTGTAATTAATGAATGTGTTTCAACTATCTCAAAGCCGTCTAATGAGATTGTACTGTGTGACCTTTTTTCAGGGTCGGGCAGGGTAGCGAATCACTTCAAAAACCGTTTTAAGGTCGTAGCTAATGACCTGGAGTACTACTCCTATGCGACGCTTGAAAATCTACTGAACAATGACCCTTCGACCGTCTACGAATGTCAGCCGATTCTTGATTACATGAACCACGCTATGGATGGTGTGGAAGGCTTCATTTTTCAGAATTACAGCGAATCCGGGGGCCGCACCTTCTTCACCAACGGTAACGCTTTGAAGATCGATGCTGGGGTTGCGCTTGTGTACGCGCTGTATGGCAATGGGGAGCTGACTGATGGGCAGTTCTACTATTGCCTCTGCTCTGTCCTAGAGGCTGCTGACAGGGTGAGCAACACGACCGGATTGTACTCATCGTTCCTAAAGAAATTCACTGGTGCTTCGCTCAAGCCCATCGAGTTCAGAGGGTTTGACCTGAAGGAGCCCGTGGCAAGCAATGAGGTGTACCTGGGAGACGCTAACGAGCTGTTGCAGCGCGTTAGTGGTGACGTTCTGTACCTCGATCCACCTTACACGTCGATGCAGTACAGCAACGCATATCACGTTCTGAACACCATTGCGCAGAACGAGCGTCCTACGATCCATGGGATCAGCGGTCGGCCTGAAGGCCGGAACGTCTCTCCATGGGCTAGCAGGCCGAAGGTGGAAGCCGAATTCAGGCAGCTTGTTGATTCGGCCAATTTCGAATACCTGGTCATGAGCTATTCCAACGAAAGCATCATGCCGATGGATCTGATTGCTGATGTGATGAGCAGTTACGGCAAATACCAAAGAAAGGAAATGCAGTACAAGAAATTCAAATCACGAAAAGAAGCTGCCAATGAAATTTACGTGACTGAATACCTACATGTGTTGCACAAGGCCAATTAATTAAGAGGATTAACTTAAAATAACTGCAAAATCATAAAAAGTTTTAGACGGAAAATTTATGTCCGCAATCCCGCTGGCAGTAATTTGTAAAGGTGATTTATGAGCGTCAATGAATTGGAAATAGACAACTTTTGGGAGCTTCTAAAGAAGAAGATTCACGATGGTGAGGAAAAGAAAGAATCGATTTTTGTCAGTATTGATGAAACCGAAAAGTTTCAGATAATTTGGGTAGGCAAATCAGAAATTGGTGATTTTCTAATTTATTGGATTGAGTGCTGGGGTCTTGATGAGGATTTGCATTTTTTAAAAGAGCAATTCGTGACTGTAGATTTCGAAGCCATGAGTGTATCACTTACCGATGGTACAACCCTGGCCTTTGAAGTTGACGAAGACCCATTTGAAGAATGAATGAACTACCTATCAGCAATTTAGCTGGCTGGTTTTAGATAAGGTGAATATATGTTGCAAGTGGAGTTTAGCTTTAATGGCGAGCAAGTAAAAATCGATAAATTCGTTTTTGATAATTTTCCTCAATGGGACAAGGTTTCGGATATCAGTCAGTATAGAGGTGCAGTTTCTGAATTAATCGATCAAATGGGTTCTGTTTATTATATCAACCTTTTAAACCCGGAGACATTGATTTTTTGTTATGAGTGTTATGGCTTTGATGACGATTTTCTTCAAGAAACATTTGAAAAGCTTATTGCATCAGGTATGACCGAAATTTACTTAAATTATGCAGACAATGACGGTGAATTTGCGGGTTACGTGGATTTCAGTTCTGGAGTAATGGTAGGAGAGGAATTCAACGGGGGCGACATAGCTGATGTTAGCGAGCAACTGCGTGCTGTTCTTGAGTCGTGGGACACAATGAATCATTTATTTAATGATGATGATTGAATAATGCCATTCAGAAATTCCGCTGATTGGATGATAAAAATGGTGGTTTTATGATGCTAATAGAAACAATTTCTCTTGAGGTAAGCGAAAGCAAAAGCAAGGTTTTTCAAGGATTTTGCATGTTTGTTGAAGAAAACAAATTTCGATTAATGGTTGATAATGGGAGATTTGAGAGAAAGGTTACGCGGGTTGATGTGATCGATAGCGAATGTGTTCAAATCTATTTAACAGATGAAACCTGTGTCTTCATTTATGTAGATACTATTGATTATGTTTATATTGATTGGGTTTTTGGGCAGGTTTCTAATTTGAGATCGGATGGAATAAAGCAGTGGAATGTGGCTAGTAAAAGATACGAGCTTGAGTATGAGGATGAATTCAAGACTCTATCTTTTTATTTGGATTGATTCGTGAATAGTGCTTATCGTTATTTGTGGGTTTTAAAATGATATAATTAACTCTATGAAAGTAATTACGCTTTCATAGCAAAAGGTAAACAAGCATGAGCAAACAATTTACGAAGGATAATTTAAATGACATAGTTACTGAGTCTATTGTAGATTCTTTAAACTACAATAATAAGCAAGCTGTGACTCGAGCAAGAGGAGGTATTCCCAAGCCGGATCAAACTTATTTTGAACGGTACTCTAACAATAAATCGTTGATTCTTAAAAACGCTGGAGTGGAAGAGTCATCGATTCCTGAGAGTATTAATATTGAAAATGTTTTAGTGGCTAAGCAAATTCATGATTATATAATTGGCAATCATCATTTGGTCGATTTTAAAGAGTATTATTTGAATGGTCATTTCAAAATTGATCCAACCGGTCCTCATACTACTTTAAAAATAACCGAAGAAAAACTACTTCGATATAATGGAGTTGAGACTCTGTTGAATATTAAGCCGTTGCATAATCAGCCGATAGGGAAAGGTTATACCGTTGACATTCCTTCGCAATACAACGTCGCACCTTTGAGAGCAAAAGGTCTGTTGCAAGGTTTGATGTTTGCTGAAGGTTCTGTCAAGTCAGCATATGAACACATGCAACAACAAGAATTAAATTTAAAGCAGAAAGAACCTCAAAGGCTAAAGCCCAAAATGTGAGAGCATCCCATGCTAAACAATCAGACCGCCCACACAGGCGGTTTTTTTCGGTAAAAAATAAAGCCCTATCAAGGGCTCTATAGTGATTTAACCGTTCTTGGACCGTTCCACCTCAACCCAAATATTAGTTTCTAGTCTATGCTTTTTAATGAATTTCTTACCATTGAGGGCCTCCAAATTTCTACCTGAAGTTAAGTGGATGAGGGTTGAGACTTGAAAATTGCATGCCTAGGATGGGGATCGCTGATATGGAAGCCGGGTGTGCTTCCTTTAGCTTCAGACTGGTTCAGTGACGGGCCTGAACTGCCTATCGAGTTTTCACGGGTAGGCGATGGTGGGGAGCTTGCAACGGCGGTATGCCTCAACGGTCCACCGTGTCAGGTGCTTTGGGCAGTCCTAGACGTTCAGTCGCTCGATGAGGCTGTGCAGGCCCTCCGCATACGTGAGCAGATTCCCGATTATAGAGCTGATGGAGTGGGTGTTTTTACCATCAACAGTTCTACGGTTGGTGTACTTGGGAAATGGGCAGCGGATAGGCAGCTCAATGCCGTCATATGGACTGCCTTGCCTCCACGATTTGAAGACGTAGAAGGCTTGATACCCTCTCTCGTTGATGTGCTTTCGTACCTGATCTCCCTGGACGGCAAGACGTTGGAACACGCCAAGGCGTACATGGAAAACGTCCCGGACCAGATCGATACACCCTACCGGCGAGAGATCAAAAAGCTTGGGTGGGACTGATGAGCAAGGACAGCAAGACACTGCTAGTTGGGATCTTTGAACATCTCCGGGTGTTACGTGCAACGGTCTCTGAATTGGAATCTGTTGTTGAGATCGAAGTTGATGCTCTCCGGGGCAGTCAGACTGTCGATGTGGATGACTCAATTCACCTGTCATTCATGAAGCTTCAAGACCAGATAGGCGAGATGGAAGAAACCCTAGCAACGATTGCTGAAGCCACAGGTGAGATTCCCAAGCTGTGATTGAAGGAGAAGGTTTATGTGTGGTCGATTCGTGATGTTCAGAAGCCTTGATGAGTATGTGCAGGAACTCGACCCCCAAGGTGATCTGTTCGCCAAGGTGGATAAGACACCCATTGGCCGCTACAACATCGCTCCCAGCACTGACGTTCCTGTCATTCACGCCGAACCTGATGGCCCGCAGATCTCGCCCGTGCATTGGGGTTGGAAGCGCGAGGTGTCTTGGCCGAAGCCGAAGGTAGTGCAGCCGATCAATGCCAGAATCGAAACCATAGCTCGTGGTCGATTCTATAAAACGCTTTTCCCTGACCATCGGGCGCTGATTCCAGCGGACGGCTGGTACGAATGGGTCAAAGAACCGGGTGATGAGAAGAAGCAACCCTTCTTCATCAGGTTGAAGAGCCACAAGCCTATGTTCTTCGCTGGACTGGCCCAGGTAGAGCCAGGTCCATCGCCTGATGAGCCACCGGGCTTTTTAATCATCACTGCCGATGCTGGTGGGGGCATGGTAGACGTACATGACCGTAGGCCCGTGGTTCTTTCTCCCGTGCTTGCGCGGGAATGGCTTTCTCCTGATCTGACGAAGGATCGAGCAAAGGAAATTGCCCGCGATCTTGGGCAACCTGCAGAAGATTTTGAGTGGTATCCGGTCAGCAAAGACGTAGGGAACGTGAAGAACAAAGGGGCTTATCTCATAAAGTCGATAACCTAAATGGTATAATTTGGGTATAACAAAATATTAAGTTTCCATGACTGACGTATCAGATATTAAATACTCGCCAGACCAAATTTTTTCAAATGATCAGATTGATCAATTGAGAAAGCAAGTCACATGGTGCGGCGGCACTATCGCGGATGAAATATATTGGGAAGGATATTCAGAGAGCCCATTATCAATCAATGAAGATCAAATGCTGTTTTCAAATAAAATGCCGAAAGGGGTTTAAAGGTTTAAGAGGGTTAAGAGATTTAGATGTAGGCAGAAAGAAATGCTATGATTTATTCATAACAATTAATAATATCCATGGCTAATCTAAAATCTGAATACCGCGCACAGGTTCAAAGCTTCATCAAAGCTTTGGATTACTCCAACAACGTCAGCCCTGACGTTGATTACAAAATGTCGAAAATCAAAGAAGAAGCGTTTCTACCGCGCTGGTTAACAGCCTTGATTGCAGAAGAGGTTCGTGCGCAAGGCGTGAAAGCCCCGAACATACTTAATTTTGGTAGCCCTGTTTTCACCAACACCGTGATTCAGAAGGATGGAGAAGACTACTATGGCTTTGACATGTGCAATGTCTATACACAGAAAGACCATGCTCCAATGACCATCAATGCCTTAACCAAGACTGTGGATAATTACGTCACCTTGAGGAATCACAGTGTCAGCCAAGGTGAGCTTATGCTTGATCTCGATAACACCTTTAAGAAGTGGTACGAAAAGGTGAAGGGTATGACGTTGAAAGACACTGAAGCGCAGTTGGTGAGGAACATCACTGAGAAGGGGATTCCTATCAAGAAGCTGGATGACCTCCAAAAGCTTTCTGGCGACGATTTCACTAAATGGCGTGAACTAGACATGCCCAATACCTGGATAGCCCACAATCCATACGTCAAAGGCTTTAAAAACGAATTCATTGTTCCCAACAGGTTTGCTGATTTTGAAAACTCTTTTGCTAAACGAGTGATGGGCGTTTTTTCTGAGCCTGCCCCGGTTGAGCAAAATAAGCCTGGTAGGCCAAGATTTAAGTTATGAAATTAATTCGCCTTATGGGCGAATTTTGCTTATTTGGTTTGGTATAATTTGACTCATAAACAAAACTATATTTACTATGAGTAAAATTAAATTCAAATCTGATGACGAATATTTAACCCATTTCGAAGGGTTGATTGACTCTTTAAGGCATATAGCCCGTGATTACGGTTATTGCGCGTATGGCTTATCTTACAAAGATTATTCAGGAAGAACTGTAATTTCTTTGGACTACTATGATGTAAAACTAGATTCGATGGTGAGCTGGGATCTGGTCAAAGAAGTAGGGGTTGCTGTTCGAAGATTCAAGAACAAAGAGGTATTGCTTTTCCGTGGCGAGACAGTAATAACTCATAAGCAGATAAAATATTTAAAAGAAATTGAATTACAAGCCTCCTAGATGGAGGTTTGATTTACTCATGCTCCCGGTCAGTCCGGGAGGGTATCGGGCCTAAACGTGCTGTGCCGTCAGCTTCACGCCTAGCGCATTCACAAGCTTTAACACTGTGTCATACCGGGGCTTTGCACCTGGTGCCTGCTTTGTACAGGCTCTCACGGTTCATGCCTGCATCTCGGGCCAACTGCGACATACCACGGGCCTTGGCGACTTCTTGCAAGGCGCGCAGGAACACGTCAGGGTTTGGGTCTTCAAGCGAGGCAGTGAGGAATTCGCTGATGGTGTCCTCGTTAGTGAGGTATTCAGACGCCTCAAATGGCTTGAGCTGGGTCATGCACGTTCTCCTAGATCGACGTCATTGAGGCTGGGTTCAGCGGTCATATCCTCTCGCTACGGTATAGGATCACGACCCTTATTCATGAGATCATATCCTCATCGAAAGCTGTATAAATTTACAGTATTATAGGTAGCATGAGCCCGCTAGGTGACGACATCCCAGCGGACAATTTTTAGTACAGAGTTGAGCGATTTGCGATGAATCCTCATCTCCTTGAGTAGAGAACACCGAATGAGCTACGAGCAAATGACTCGCAGTGATCTCATCAGATTGCTGGAGCAGCACGATCAGGCCCGCTCTGAAGCAGGCAAAGACGGCATCGTCATGTCCTACACGGGCCGAACCGCTCCTTGGCAGATTATTCGTCAAGTAAAACCAAAAATGACAAAAATCAACCAACGGGTATCCGTTGGTTTGCCTTCGGAGCAGGCAGAAAATTTAATAATGGAAGGAGAAAACCTTTCGGCCATGGTGACTCTGTATAAGTACAGGGGGCAGGTAGATTTGGTTTTAACTGACCCTCCATATAATACAGGCGAGGATTTCAGATATAACGACAAGTGGGATCAAGATCCCAACGATCCCGACCTAGGAGATCTCGTACCGAAGGAAGACGGGTCGAGACACTCGAAATGGCTACGTTTTATGACACCTCGTCTTTGGATGATGAGGGAAATGTTAAAGCCGGGTGGGGTGATTGCGATCTGCATCGACCATAGGGAGCTTTACCGTTTGGGCATGCTCATGGATGAGATTTTCCGTGAAGAAAACCGCATTGGCATTATCAACTGGCAGAAAGCTTATTCCCCTAAAAGTGATACGGGTGGGAAGAAAGGTGGTGTTTCAACCGCGACTGAGTACGTTCTAGTTTATGCAAAGGATGGTGATAAAGCTAAAACTGGTTTGCTAGATCGCACCGATGAAATGAATGCTCGGTATACCAATAATGATAACGATCCAGAAGGAGACTGGGCTTCCGATAACCCTTCAGGTCCTGGCGCATCAAGTCATAAAAAAATGGTTTACGCGATTCAGAGTCCCTTTACCGGCGAGTTACATTATCCGCCGTCAGGAGCTTGCTGGAGAAGCGATAAAAAAGACATGAAAGCGTGGTTGCAAGCATGGGGAAGCACCTATGAGGAAAAATGGATTGATGATGAAAATGAATTTATTGACGAAAAAACCAACAAAGTAGTAAAGGTCAAAGCTCTTGTTTTGAAAGGCGCAGAATTCAAAGATGGCGTTTTTCAAGGGCCAAATGAAATCGTTAAAAGTTCTCAGTTAAAAGCAGAAAAAATCAGGGATTCTGATCCCTGGCCTAGGCTTATTTTTACCGGCAACGGTTACGGCGGACCACGCTTAAAGCGTTATCTCAAAAATATTAGAAAGGGTAAAGTGCCGCTTTCCTATTGGGCTGATGAAGATTATGAAACTCCATTTTCGCTTGGAGCGCAGTCTTGGGACCACGAAGAGTCGGGGCATAGTCAAGCCGGAATCAGTGAGCTAACAGCAGTCGTCGGTAAAGGGCACGATTTTAAAACCGTTAAGCCACTTAAGTTAATGTCGAAGATTATTCAAATCTGGTGTAAGCCCGGTGGAATTGTTTTAGATCCATTTGCCGGTTCAGGTACAACGGGTCACGCAGTCCTCGAAGTTAATAAGGCTACCAATACGGATCGTCGATTCATCATGATTGAGCAAGGGAATGATGAAAAAGGTGATTTGTATGCCAAAACGTTAACTGCAGATCGTATTCGCCGTGTTATCAGTGGTAACTGGCAAACAGGATCAAGAGAGCCCTTGGGCGGTGGATTTCAGTTCGCTCAGCTCAAAAGACAGCAAGTGGATGCATCTGCAGTTGTAGCTTTACAACGTGAAGAAATGATCGATTTATTGCTTAGTAGTCATTGGGACAAATCTGACAGAGCGAAAAACTCTCTTTCACGAGTAAGTGACGATAAAGTTAAACATCTTTTTGCTATAAATAATCGTCAAGAGGGTTTTTTCCTAATATGGGAAGGTGCAGATCAACCTTCTATATTAAATAGAGAGGTCTTTAAGGAAGTAGTTGCGGAAGCTAAAGCTCATCAATTATTTGAGCGTTATCACGTTTATGCTGCTTTAGCTCCTTATACAGGGCGGACTGTAGAGTTTTATAAGATACCTGATAAGGTTCTCGAACATATCGGATTTAACTCGCGCGCTGATGCTTATAACAATGATATGGAAGTTGAGGTTGAGCAAGGATGAAAGAGATTAAATTTCAGAACGATGCTGCGCAACAAATTGCACAGCGTTATGCGTATTTTGCGAACCATGATGCTCGCCCTGGTACGCGAAAAACGGCTGATCCTTTCTTTCAAGCTCTTTCAGCTTTAACTGGAGCTGGTAAAACTCCTATTCTTGCAGAGGCTGTCACCCTAATTCGTAATGAGCTTCAGGGGGAGCCAATTGTATTATGGATGTCCAAGGCTAGATCTGTTGTAGGACAGACATATAACAATTTCAATGGTGGTAAATACGCACCGTTGATTGAGGGTTTTCAGGTTTGCTTGATTAAAGACTTGTCGCCTTCAATGATTCAAGATAGCGGTTCGCCCCTATTGATTTTGACCACTACAGGTCTATTTAACAATAAAGATCAAGCTGAAGGTGATTTAAAGGTTTACCGGCCAGGCGAAGATAAGCTTGGGAGTCTCTCTATGTGGCAGAGGCTCATTCAGCGTAATGACGGTTCAGCTAGAAGGCCTCTGATTATTGTTTATGATGAAGCCCACAATCTTTCAGAGCAGCAAACCGACATATTGCGGGAATTAGAGCCTGAAGCATGGCTTTTAGCGAGTGCAACTGTAAAGTTGCCAGCAAAATTTCAGACAATGGTTATTCAGCAGATGCGCGGCTGGGTTCTTCGTTGTGAACATGAGGTTTCTGAATTTAAAGAGCTTAATGCTCTTAAAGATGGAGTGCCTGATTCAGACACCTTTATGACGACTGCTGTTGACAGTAAAGAGGTCGTGAATGCTGAGCTGGTCAAAAATGCAATTAATTTTGATGGCTCGACTGCTCCTATGGAACGCAGCCTCGATGAGTTGATTGATCGGTGGAAACTTATAAAAAGGGAAGTCTCTTTAAGAGATCTTCCAATTAAGCCTAAAGCCATTTATGTTTGCAAAACTAATATAAATGATGACGGGCAAACCGACGACCCGACACGACCTTTTAATCTACGTCAAGCACCACCAATCAAGATCTGGAGATACTTGGTAGAGGAAAAAGGGATAGATCCGTTGACCATTGCTATTTACGCTAATTTGAAATTTTCGGATGGTAGTAAGCCAGACGCGGTAATTCATTATTCGCAAGGCGATGATGACTTCGATAATTTCCAAGAGGGAAATTACGAACACATTATTTTCAACCTATCGTTACAGGAAGGTTGGGATGATCCTGAATGCTATCTTGCATACATAGATAAATCTATGGGGTCATCATTGCAGGTACAGCAATTGATTGGGCGTGTACTTCGTCAACCACACGCTACACATTACGATAGTGAAGCATTGAACGCTGCCCATTTCTTCATTCGTGTAGATAAGAAAAGCGTTTTCAACGAAGCTCTTGAGCTTGTCAAAGCGAAGCTTGACCAGGAAGGGGCTCCAATTGCGATTTCTTCATCTTTTGTAACGGGTAACGCGCCTGGAGCAATCGAGGTATACCCAAGAGAGGAAGCTCTTCCCGACCTCCACAATATTTATGTTCAAAAAGAAGAGGCGATGGAAACTGTCAACGAGCTATTGTCAGTTTTTCCAACCTATTCTGAAGGGTCTGAAGATACTACTGGTAAAGCTGAATCAGCTAGCTTGACTATTAAGCTAGGATCTAAAGACGGAAATACTGCAGGAGTGGAATGGCTAGAAGGTGGCCAGACAAATCCAGTGAGACTGCGCTGGCTTTTGTCTTTGGCTGTGCGATCATCAGCCCCTCAAGCCAACAAGATTCTTGATTCAAAACATCCTAAATTCGATGTGCGTGTACAGGTACGAAGCAACGCGGAATTTCAGGTCAAGATTCTAGCGGAAAAAATAGCCGATGCTTATTTTAATCACTCCGAACTGATATATGAGGATCAAGATTCTTTTAAGTTCAGTCCTATTAGGGTTGTTAAAGAAGGAAGTCATACATTTGTTAACAGTCTCTATCCTCAATACGGGAAAATGAATTCTGAGGAACTGGCTTTTGCAAATGCTCTAGATGAGTCGAGTATGCTATGGCACCGAAACCCATCTACAGGTGGTTATTTCATCCCACTTTTAACCTCTGGTGACACGGCTAACTTTTATCCCGATTTCCTTGTATGGAATAAAGGAATTGTTTACGCTCTGGACACTAAAGGAAAACACCTTCTTACCGATGCTCTTGCTCGTAAAATGTTCGATATTTATGAGGGTAAGACAATAAGGATGCATGTCAGATTCATTGTGAAGGGTAAGCAGGACGTTATTGGAGGTAAAACCACCAATAAAGAAGGTTATACCGTATGGCGAATTAAAGGGAATCAGCCTAAACCCTTTTATGTTGACTCAATTGGAAAAGCAGTTAAAGAGTGCGTTAAATAAGACTCTGAAAAAAGCCTCAGAAATGAGGCTTTTTTAAGCGTGAAGCTGTTTTTACGCCCTACTAATAATTAATTGATTTTGGATAATCTAGTAAGTAAAGGGTTAACTCATCTTTACCCTCGCCTCTGATGGAGCTTTGTGCATCTTCGTTAGGTACAAAAACGGTGTGTGAGCTTGGAAAGTTTTTAACTGCCCAATAAACAGACTGTAAAGAAGCCCAGGGAAGGACGACTACACCTCCGGGGAATGAAGATTTTGTGTCAGTGGTTGCGAGATAATAAGTGCAGGTACGACCATCTTCAAATTTGATAGGAAGACGGCGTTCTTTGAACAGTTCGGTTATGAATTTTTTACCAATCACTTTTTCGAGCTGATGGTTTAAATCTTTAATCGAGCTAGGTGATACAAGGAGTACATGGTCTGCAAGCGAAGTTGCTTTTTGAATGGCTCTTTGCAGTTCTAGATCGCGGTCACCTGGATTAATAGAGTGATATTGCATTAATGACTCTTCCTGAGTGTATGTTTTAAAAGCCCCGATAGGCTTGGGCATCATGCTAGCAGCTTGGAACCATCAAGCAATAGTTTACCCACCTGGGCCATGTGCATAGCTGCACCGTAGAAAGCGCAGACCTCTTTGAACTGGAGGGATTCAGACTCAAGCTCTTCCATGGGTTGCTCCTGGGTATCGATGATCGAATAGGGCTGTGTAGCTCTTGTAGAGAGCGTCATACCGCTCCCAAGACGTTGCCCCAGTGGGTGAGTAGGTCTTGATGTTGATGGTCGTGCCCTTAATCACTGTCTTGCCTTTGTACAGAACGGTGTTGGCCATCTCGTAGTAGTCGATCAGCTTCTCGTCAGTCGCATTCACTGGCACGGGATAGCGTCCTGCCCAAACAACGCTGTGCTGGTAAAAATTGAGGATCTTCTTCTGCGCAGGGTTTCTCTTCACGCTGAGTAGGTGAGCCAGCAAATTCAAGTCGTGTTTTTCAGGTGGAGTAATCCCTTGGCTAACAAGCGCCGCCTTCATTGCGACTTCCAAGGATAGCCCACACAGCATGTGGTAAACGTGGGAACAGGCAAGGTGCATGTCGAACCCTTCACCAAGCCCAAGCTCGCTAGCTGCGTCATGACCACGCCCGTTTGACATGGAAAGCCAAATGGCACCTGCAGAGGCATGAAGGTCATTGGCACGATTCCGCCAGTGATTTTGATGGCTCTTGTCGTCCACGAGTGTGGGCCGCTGATGGCGCTGGTAATCCTCATATTCTGGGAAATCTTCTTCCATGTTCAGTCCCTTATGGCAGACGAAAAAAAGCCCCGATAGGCCGGGGCTTCATGCTAGCAGCTTGGAACCATCAAGCGATGGTGTAACCATCGAAAGCGGTTTTCTCAGTGATAGCCTTAACGATGTTTGGTCGATTAGCTGGAACCTCGGAGCCGTCTTTAAGTTTGATGGTTGCCGGATCGAGTGTTTCCTTACCGGCTTCATTCTTGACGATCTTAAAGCCCAACAAGGTGAATACTTTTTCGTCTTGTTTCAGATTCACAGCAGCTCGGCCCCAGCGGGCGAACAGCTTTTCAGACTTACCGTTGTGCGTCACGGTGTGAAAAGTCGGCTCGGCGGATGGGTCTTTCTCGCTAGTTTTGCGAGTGCCCTTTGTTTTGCTACCGGCGTTCTTCAACGCTACGTGTGTGCCTTTGATGACTTCAAGGGAAATGTCATAGGCCAAGGCTTTGAATTCGTCTTGGAACGCCAACAGAACGCGTTCGAAAGACGTGCTTTTCTTCAATTCGGCCAAGGACTTGAGGTTGGCTTTTTCTGCATCTTTCAGCTTTTTCAATTCTTCAAAAAGCTTAACCAGTTTTTCGTCATCGCCTGAAGATGCTGCAGTGGCGATTTGAGCGTGGATGTCAGTCAGGGCTGATGAAGTCGTGACAGACAGCAGGTGCTTCAAAACCTTTGCGCCCAGCTCTTTAGCAGGAGCTGCGTGGAGATCAGCAGAAATGGCGGTTTCGTATTCAGTTTGAGAGGCTTTGTCAGTCATTCACTCGTTCCTTGCGTGCGTGCGTGTTGGTGTTTTTAATAAGAATTGCCTGAAGATAATTGATGGAAAACCTATTGTCAATTTGTTTAGCGTGGTTTAATAAAAGAAAATGATATAATTGTTCATATAACTAACAAGTCTAATATGAAGTATACAAAAGAAGAAGAAAAGCAAGCGCTGGCAAAAAGAAATCAAGCAAACGAAATAGATGATGCACAGCAAACAAAAGATATTGATGACATGCTTGCCAAAAAAGGTGTTTTTAAGAAATTACCTGAACCAGATCCAGTGCCTCAACCAGAACAACAAGAGGTTATGAGTGGTGGTGTAAATGTTAAACGTGCCCTGCCTTTGACTAAGCTTTCCAATGAAGACGAAGAACAGCTACCAATTGATGAGTTTATTTCAGCTCTGCTGAAAATAGGTAAAAATTACGATAGAAAAGTAATGCAGAAGAAAGACGACATACATGATGGTGTAGACCTTTTCTTCATCAAAGTAGGGCAAGAACGCGCCATTGATGTGAGTGTAAAGCATAGTGGTGATATACGATTCAATGAAGGTGATTTGAATTGCCAGATGAATCAGGACATAGTGCGGGCAGCAGCTCCCTTCAAGTTTCACCAGCCTGACACCGTGCTTGAGGTGTGGGTAGATGATTCTAAAAAGACTCCAGAAGCAATTGCTGCGCAAGAAGAGTTCATTAAGAACACTATTGGCACATTGGTAGACTCTGGCGTTAGTCTCGACCGTATTATCTTAAAAAACGAGCAATTCAACTCTATTCTTGAAAAGTACAAAACAGACGCACTGGCAGCTAATCCAGAAGATCCCGCTGTAGCTGGTGTTAATGTGGTGAGTCAAAACAAGCCTGTTGAAAAGCCAGTTGAACCTACAACCGCCGTAGCTGAACATTCGCCAAAGGAAGTTCAAACAAAAGATAAGATTCCTGCGAAGCAGAATGTAACCGATACTCCATCTGATGAGGTGAAAACTAGAATCGAAGAGATTTTTATTGGTGAGGGATTGTTCAGAAGGGGAGACACTATTTTGGATATGTTCAATAGACGTGCAGAGCTAGAAAGAACTGAAGGATTAAAAATTCAATTATCGTCAGATGGAAGCACCTGGAACGTCACAAAAATAGGTGATGGTCAAAGAATTCCAGATAGAAAATTCCAGTTCGACACTTCTAAAATGCCTGAAAAGGATGAGTTTAAAAGGGTATTCAATTCTCTTGAAGGGAAAGGTCAGTTGGCAATCATAAGATCAGGTATGAGCCTCGGAAATTTTGATAAGCAAAAAACGAATTTAATGAAAAGTGGAATTGATTTGTCATTTTCCGATGATTACCAAGACGTAGTTGTTTCGAGAAAGATTGGCAATATAACAGAGAGAGAAACCTTTCCTCTTAGTAGCATCGTGGTTGGTAATTCAAAATTAGGGGCGGGGTTGTTCAACGCACTGAAGAATATTTCAAGCGCCGACAATCAGTATAAAGAAATAAGGCCAAGCAATGCAGCCAAAGCAGCAAATGCGGATGCATTGTTTGAGCCAAAACCTGTGGATGTTGAAGAGAGGCAAACAAGTCGAAGAAACAAACCTTCGATGTGAATGAAATAAGAGAACCTTCGGGTTCTTTTTTTTGCGGATAATTTACTGATTGCGAAATGGTATAATTAAAGCATTAACAAACAAATCTAAAATGAAGTTTATAGACAAAATTAAAGATAACCTGAAAGAGGTTTTTGGCGGAAAAAAAGACAGTGGATTTACAGAAAATACAGTAGATGTCATTCAGTCATTTCAAGATTCAGATTCAACGCCCAGTGTCATCAATGATTTGCCAGAGAATCAAGAGCAGTATAGCGATGATATATTGAAGGCTTTCGCAGAAGAATCTAAAACCTTTGGCATGGGAAGCAATAGTCAAACTAAATATGATTATTTGACTGATACAGACGGGGCATTTCGTGACAAGGTTATTGCTAGTATAAATGTTAAGCGAGTACCAGAGTCTGAGCTGGCTAAATGCCCGGAAAATTCAATGGTTGAGGCAAAAGATTATCTAGCTGAGTTGAAGGTGATTTTAGAGAAATACAATATGTCAATTTTGGAGTTTTCGAACTCTAAAATTAAGATAGCTGATGAAAGGAATAGAACTCAATTTGACCTTAATAGGACAGGGGGAGTGAGGTTTTATGTGAATATAAATGGCCCATGGGTTCAAGAGATAGTTGATTTTGAAGCAAGGCATAACTATTCCGGGAACAGAAAAAGCATTGAGCTTTCAACAGATCCAGATTTAGTAAGCCATGAAGAACGTAAAAAATATTTCGTGTCATGCTATAAAACGCTTCATGCTGCGGGTATTGATCATAAGAGAATTGTCGTTCTTGATAAAGATTTCAGGTACTTGATGGATGAGTTAAAGCCTAAAATCGAACCTGTCAAAGTTGATGCGGAATCAACCAACAACGCGAAACCAATGAATTCACAAGCTCCACCCTTAAATGGAGGGGTTCGAACAATCACTGCACAAGAGGCTTTGGAACAACGCACCTTGAGAATATTAAGATATTGCGGTGGTGATTTAGAATATTTAGAAAGTAAAAGTAAAGTTTTGGCCAGTGAACATAATTTAGAGATTAGTTTTAGTCCAGATGGCGATCATGTAACTGGTTCAACAGTTGATAAAAAGTTATCCGCAACTTTTCTCACAAAAACTGTCGAAAAAGGGGAGAGGTATATTCATGAGTTAAGCATGAGAGAGGTAGGCAATACAATTCGTAGCATTGTTATGAATTCCAAAGGGAATCTGTCCACATTTGAAGATTTAACAGGAAAGGCTTCAAATGATTTAAGTATTGATATTTCTATATCGCAAGATTCTAAAAATATTGTTGGTGAAAAAGCAAAAGACGGAAACCTACACAAAGTATCATTAGAGCTAAATGGCATTAACGGAGGTAAAATTCTTTCAGAAATGCACAAGCTTGAAAAGAATGAGCAAGACGACAACACAGTGCGTGATGCAGTTAAAAGGGGGTACAAGCCGTGATTTCTATGAAGCGGCTGTTCTCCTTTTTTGTACCTAATCCAGCGCAAAAGCCAAGAAGCATAGAGGCTTCCAAGGCTGCTGATGAGCTGGTGGCGAAGCCTGAATTCCTCAATAGATGTCGAGAACGTTTGATCAGCACCATGATTCGCTCGTCACGGTCCTTGCCGATTGTGGTGCCTTATTCAGGGGAAGAGATTCTAGCCCCTGCCAATGGGTTGGTCTCTATTCTTGTGACGTGTAAGAGCTTCTGTGTCCTAGACGTGCGTACCCAGTCTGCAGAGCTTGTTCTTTCACTCATACGTGACACGCATCATGAATTCTCAGTGGGAGCCACGAACGAAGGTCAGCTCATTCTCTCTTTGTTAGCTGATGAGTCTGTGACGCCTGAAGGGGGACTTGTACGGCTTATCACTGACGTAATCCACGCTGCGTGCATCGATCTGCCTGACTCGGTGCTGGAAGCTGGGCGTGACGATGTGGAGGGTCAGGTTTATGCTGTGATTGCGCGTAAGCTTGCTTCGACTCTTGGGCAGTACTTCGCTGACAATCAGCGCATCCCGTTAGCTGTAGCTCGTCATGAAGCCTTGAAGGCGCCTCACCTGGTGGGTGATGAAGACTTGAAAAGCTTTTTGGATAAGAAACTACAGAAGAATGCAGATGTTCTATTCGATGAACTTTACATCTTTGATACGACAAGCACCTACAGGAAAGGCGATTAAAGGTCGCCCTGCAAATCTGTAAATATCTCGGCTAGCACTGATTTGTTCGTTGGAAATTTTAGGCAGATTGTTAGAATTTCCATGGGTTGTCTGTATTCCCATTTGACCTTTGAATAACCCATCTTGAAAATAATCCTGTCCAGCTCGAATAGATTTTCTACATAGTGAGTGTTGATCTTGTTGTTTTCGAATTGGGTGTACTTAAAAATACTATAATAGTCATCCATGTGTTTTACGAATGCCTTTACCTCTTCATTGCACATTTTCCATTCTGGTGATCCGGGTTTGATTTTTGTGTAAGTCCTAATCATGTTCGTGACGAACATTAAAGAAGCACAGGTTTCGATTGATTGTTTTAGAAAATTGCTTGTAATGATTTGATCAAATGCAGTGCAGTATTTATCCAGTGGCGCGCCTAGTTTCTTCTTAATCCCTGAATAAGATTTGTCCTCTGGTGGCGGATCAGAGTTAAAAAATTGATCAAGAATGTCAGTATTCGGATTGGGTATATCTTTTTCATCATCCCCGTTTATCCCTGAATCAAGGTTTTGCATCATTTGGTGTATCGCGTCTTCGTCATATTCGTCTGTCATAATATCCTCATGATATTGGTTGGTATTGAAAGTATTTTCATTATTCTTTGTTGAACTTTAGTGGCCATTAAAAAGGCTCTGTATGACTTGGCTTTTTTATTCAGATACGTTTCATTGTATTTAGCGAAAAGGTGCCCGTATTTTCTCAGAAAGGGTTCATAACTGATTAACAAGTCTTTATGAAGCGTAGGGTGTTCCGTCATATAGTCTGTTGGGTATCTAAGCCATTCCGGTTTATTCACGTAATGTGTAAAGTATCGTGCGTAGTTTTTCTTTAGCAAAAAAGCGATGTATTCATTAATGCTGTTTGGTCTAGCGTTTTCAGCCCACTCATCGAATTGGCATAGTTGAAAAGCGTCAAATGCCAGCCAGTTTTCTTCATTCGTAGTGAAGTTGTTTAATGATTCTTCGTTTTGAATCTGTGCCCAGTCGTGTCTGATTCGGAATCTATGATCCGTACAACGGCTATTAGCTCTATACCCACTGACGTTCAAAGCATCCGTTGGAAAAGCATATAGAGACTTTAGGAAGCCTTTCAGGTCTTTCTCATAGAACCACTTCAAACGAAAAGCGAAAGGTTTGTTAGCCAAGCGCTGTGAGTAATCGTCAAAGATAAGCGCGTTGATTAAATCGTTGCGCGTTGGGCAATTCGAAAAGAAAAGTAGAAATTCAATTTCTTTGTTGTACTTGTAGAGAATGAAAGGATTAGTCAGCTCTGTGTAGTTTTCAGCGTTGATAATTTCATCGAGAGTGTTGGGTTTCGGATCAAAGTCGAAAGTCTTGCTGTAAAGTAATTCATCCAAGTCATTGATAGGTATCTCTCGCCCTTTTGTGAGGCTAGCTTTAAACATAATGTCATTGTTTGTTTTTCTTATCTAATTATACCATTTGTAGGTGATGTAACTCGCCTTATAGAATAAAGAAAAATCAGGCATTAGCCTGACTGTTTTTTCTTCTGTAAATGATTAGGTAAGAGAGACCCATTGGAATGATGGTGTAAGCAATCAGGCCGCAAATGATTTGCGTGACATTTGATTTTTGAGATACTACCACAAGCCAATCTAAGAAGCTGAAACTACCCATGGAATGGCTCATAAATATTGAACAAGATATTAGGATGACAAAGCTTAGTATTATGTATTTAACGAGGCGTTCTATTTTAAAGTAAGTTTTGTAAGTTTTAGTTGTAGAGGAATTTAGGTTTTGCATAATTGTTCGGTTTGTTTTTATAGATTATACCATTTTTTAGGATGACTCTTTAAGGAAGACGTTACTAAAGTATGCGAGGTCTTTGAGATTTGATTTGGGGTAGTGTGCAAACACCTGGCAAGTGATCGCATCCACTGCGACCATGCAATGCAATTCTCCTAATGGGTTTTCAATTGCGACGAATAGCTTATGTGTTCTTGTTTCCATATCTTGCATTAACTCTACAAATGCTTCCTCTCCATTTGGGATGTATTTGATTACTGGGTTTTCAAGGTCTTTTGTTATTGAGCGTAAACCTTCTAAGAGGTCTGTTTTGCTTACTCTAATTGGCGTTTCTGATCTGCTCCTGTACGGCATTAATTTCCTATACGCTTTGCTGTAGTCTTCGTTAGTGAAGGATTCCCAGTTGTCGTAATTCACTACTACTTTGAAAAAACGGCAAAGGTGTAGCTTTAAATATTCTTCATTTTCAGATTTGGCGCTATGGCTAATGTCGAATTCAAAACAGCAGTAGTGTTCGTGTTCTATGCGAATAGCTTCAGGTGCTGTAATGCAGATGTGTCTTTCTAGTAATAAGTCTCTAGTGAAATGCACCTGTATCTTTGTACTGAAACGTTTTCTTTGCGAAGTGTAAATCATAAGCTCACTTGTGTTTGCTTGGTGCAGCTTCGCTAGAGTTTGGATAAGATTCTGATTGATTGATGGCTTTCCGTTTGCTGTGAAGTCTTGAAATGTGAGTCTCGTGGCTGGCTTTAATACGTGAATGTTTGAATTCGGCATGTGAAGGATATTATTTATTTAACGTATTATACCATTTTGGCAAAGCGCATTTGTTATAATGACAAAAACAACTGTGTACAATATGAATGAATTAAATTTTAACGAACCAACAGTGCAGATTGATTTACCAGATCTTTTCGGTACGGAAAAGTCAAAAGAGAACGTCGCGGAAAGAACTGAATCACTGATTCAGGCTTTAAGCTCGATAACTGAAAATCGTGGCTTGAATGCATCGCTGGTAGGAATCAAGCTTCCAGCACCAGCACCAGCACCAGCACCAGCACCAGCACCAGCACCAGCACCAGCACCAGCACCAGCACCAGCACCAGCACCAGCATCCACCGCTGCGCATTCAGTAGCGTCTGTTGAGGCTACGTTAGGCATCGAGGAAGATGAATGGCCTGTCGTTGTGCCTGATGTGATTGTGCCCTTGGGTGTGAGCGAGTCCTATGAGCCTCTAGGCATCGTCCAGGTAGAGGAAGAAGTAAGCTTAGACGTAGCTATAGCAATGCCACCGGCTACGCCTGTGGAAGAGAAGGGCGGTTCCCTGGCTGATTACAAACGCTGGGCTCTTGAGTACAAGAAAGAAGAAGAAGCGCTTTTGCGTGATGCTTTTAAAACTGCACGAATATTAGTCAGTTACGATTTTGACCCTACGGCAACAGAATTCGATTATTTAGAGAATGTGCTGAAAATGGCTTTTATCAAACGGGGAGTCTACAACGAATGTAGACATGAAATCTCAAGGCGTCTGTTCGACCAATTCATAAGTGAGTGATAAGCTTAAAAATAATAAAGGCCCCGTATGGGGCTATTTTTATACCTGAAGCCCTAGCTTGGTCATAGTCCCTTGTACTATGACGATGGTGTGAACTAAATCGACTATTAATGTAGAAGCGCAGAGCTGTCCCATAACGCCTATGAAACTACGTTGTCCTGAACCCGTGGAAATTTTATGAAGGGCAAATAAAGCATTCACGAAAAATAGAAAGCCCACCATCTGTAAACCAGATATTATGTTTTTAAGATTCCCTTCTAGCTCTCCTGAATGTTGCGAATCAATCATTGATTTCACCTTGTCAAAGGTTGGTCCTGATATTTGACTGCTTGCAACACTCCAACACATATCCTTATTTTTACCGATTTTCCAATCTTCAAATGCATCTTCATTGGTTATATAGCAAGCCCCTTTAGATTCTGAGTTGAAGGTTTTAACGACAGAATCCACGGTAGAAGTGATGTTGAGCATTAAAACACCAATGATCAAACCGAAAATCATCTTGTTCTTAACTTCGTGTTTGCCCTGTGCGCCTACTTCAGTGTAAAGAACCATATTTTTAAAGGCTATGACTATAAATATTAGCCCTCCAAATACGCTGATTGTTTTAGTTAGCCAGATAATTATTGAAATTAGATATTGATATTCGTCCTCGTTGGAATTATCCATCACTGCGTCATAGTCATCGTCATTGTCATCTGTTCCCACAAAGCTGCTTGTTCGATCTGATGCTGTTTGGCCTGTTATTGGCTCTGCAAAGCTATTGGGAATTGTTGTAAGTGAAATGGCGACGATTGCTAAAAGAATCATTAGCCATCTTTTTATTGTTTTCATTGTATTAGAAGGTTTGTTTCTCAAATTATACCATTTTTAAAATGCTATAATAAATACAAACAAACAAGCCAAAAATGAAAAAGGAAATAACTGTCGATGATGTAAATGCGTTAAATGCTTTTAGTCTTGAGATCGAAGGCGATCAGCTAAAGAGACTGTCGATCCTGGTGAAAGCCAGAATCAAGGGGGATAAGTTTTTAAGCTTTACTAAAAAAATGCAGAAGATAACAAAAATCAAAGTGATGAATTTCAGAGCGCCTATATTTATCACTTTCAGTGAGTCAGCAGTTTCTTCGCTCCATGACTTAAGTCTTGAGCTTATCAGTAAGGAGGCTGTTAAATGAAAATAGGAAAAAAGAAGCCATTTAACTACTACGATGATGAAGAGCCGATCACGCATAAAAAAACAGATGATGAGGTTGACGAATGTTTGAGTCTGGATCTGAATATCCAGCTTGAGCGGAAAAAGCATAAAGAATTTAGGGAGAATTGGAAACCTATTAATACAGACCTTTGAGTCTGTTTTGTTATTTTTGCTTAATGGTAAATTTGATTAAAGTGAAATGCTATAATTCGCTTAACAACAAACTTTACTAAAAATGAATACATATGAAACGATTGCGCTTGAGCTAGAAGATAAGAAAGATAATGACTACGTTAAGGCTGTGAGGCTTCACAATCAAGAAGCCAAAAGAAGACGATTAGCGGAGGAATTGGCTAGATATGACTTGGTTGTTGAAGCTGACAGATTAGCTAATCTATATTTCCACAATTTTGAAGATGAATTTGCTCAAAACCTTCCGTCTACCAAGGACGCTTACCTTTTTGCAGTAGGTAAACTGTCTACAATGAATTTAACCCCCGATGAAAAGAAAATCATAAGGTTGAAAATCATCGGTGGATAAAAAATCGGAGTGCGTTTTTGAAGGCAGTAGTTATAACTACTGCCTTATTACTATTTCTACCAAATGAATTTTTTGTTTTTTTCCGTCAGCGGAATATCACGTTTGATTTCATTGACCTGTTGGAGCGGTGTTGTGCTTCCATTTTTGTTGATTATATAAAGCTTGTTGTCTGAATCCATTCCTAGATCGAATTCATAAGGTCTATCATCGTCACGATCCATTTTTACGATTTTGATAGCGTTATTATATTTGCTGGGTGTAAACGAACTCACTTGAGTATGCCCCGGTGTACCATCCACGAAGAGTTGTACTTTT
The DNA here is from genome assembly GCF_055407105.1 of Pseudomonas sp. C321. Classification (NCBI taxonomy): domain Bacteria; kingdom Pseudomonadati; phylum Pseudomonadota; class Gammaproteobacteria; order Pseudomonadales; family Pseudomonadaceae; genus Pseudomonas; species Pseudomonas sp. C321. The sequence continues at coordinate 220,804 of NZ_JBUZRB010000003.1, forward strand.
ATAAACCGTACACCTTTCATATCGGCAGGATTGCCAGTGTATTTGATGTCTCCCTCTGCATACCTAGTGATCATGTAAGCATACTCGGTTTCTTGCTGGTCGAATTTTACATATTTCGACTTGCCTACCTGATCGATGACTTTGTTACCAAAGCCCTGAATATCCGCGCTGACTTGGTTTTCATTGTAGCTATCGTTTTTCGAAAAGCTTGTGTCAGCTTGTACAAGTGTAGCTGTTGAAATTAGCAAAGCTGTAAATGCAAAACTTCTGATTTTTTTGATCATGGTATGAAATTCCATTTAGAAAGCGTAAGGTTTAGAAAGCGTAAGCACTTTTTTTGTCTTTTCTTGAAACGTACTTCTTAATTGTATCGACCTGCTCTAAGTGGGTCGTAGACGTAGGGCCGTCGATTAAGAACAACCGTTTGTCTTCATCCATTCCAAGGTCGAACTCGTAAGGGCGATCATCATTACGGTCCATTTTTACAATGCGGATCGCATTATTATATTTGCTAGGTGTAAAAGTACTGACCTGTTTTGGAAGCTCAAAACCGTCTTTGAAAGCTCTCACATTAATAAAAATGACACCATTTAGGTCTTTAGCATTTCCCGTGTATTGCACATCGTTTGAACCAAGACGTTCAATGATGTAGGCATATTCAGTTCCTTGTAAATCGAATTTTAGATACTTTGATTTTCCTGCCTGATCTAAAATCTGATTGCCGAAACCTTGTATGTCTGCACTCACCTGTTCCACCCGATAGCTTTCATTCTTCGAAAAGCTAGGGGCAGCATGAACAAGCGTGGCAGTAGAGAAAATCAAAGCTGAAAGCATTAGGTCAGTGATTTTCATTTAACGATTCCTCGCACCAGCATCGTTATTGAAATCACCGCAATGATGAAGATTGTCCATCCGAACACTCGGTCTCTTTGTTCTTGTGTGAATTTGTTGACGAATTTGGTGAGCGCGTACAAACCCCAAATCATCGGGAGAAGAAGGACGTACCCCAGGCCACTCTCAAAGCCCTGCGCACCCGCAAATACAAGGACGCAGACGACAAGGTAGATAATCTGGACAAGGTTGCCTTTCAGGCTGACTTCTTTCTGAAAGGTCTCACGCATTTCCTTGCCGTGGGCTTTGTCACGCTCGTTGGCCTGAAAATGGGTTTCGTGCTTCTGGCCGTCATACGACAACCATTTATCATTCTCATCGCGATCTGCCATTCCCTGAATCCTCAACCATATCGAACGTAGCGCCCCTGACAGACGGCATGGTGGCCGTCTGATACCTAAAGCGGAGTCTACGCCAGCCATCGTATTCTTAGCAAAAAATCCGATGGCACGAAGCGTTTGTAGACAAGGATTTTTACTGTGAAGTGCTTGTTTGAAATATGTGAACAGGCTGAAAAACTGTGGTGCTTGCAAAAGCGATTAAGAAATACCGCCTAGGGAAGGGAATCACACAAGCGGAGCTAGCCAATCGGTCAGGGTTCGACCCCAAGACGATCAGTCGATTTGAAACGGGCGAGTACGTTCCAACCGTGGAGGCTGTCTACAAATTTGCTGAAATTCTTGGCGTGCCGGTCAAAGAGTTTTTTGCGGATCTGGATGGGGAGATTGAGCAGAGGGCTTTTCTCTTTGAAGTTATCCACAACGCTGATGCTGATGAGCTGAAGAGACTTGTAGCGTTGGTAGGGAAGGCTCGCAAGAAACCCAAGCCCTAAAGTGTTCCTGGTCAGTGTTTTATAAGCCAGCTTTCACCCTCTCTGGATCACCTTCTAACTTGTCTTCAACCTCTTGGAATGAGCGAGCTATCTCCAGCAGCTCGCTTGCTGCTTGCTCATCGCCAGTTGCCTTCATACGGTCAGCTACTGCGACCAGATCAACGCCAGCCCATTTGAGGGTGGCTGCTGCTTCTTTAAGATCGTCGCGCAATGCTTGTTTGGGCAGCGTGAGGGGCATGGTGCTATCCGTTGATTTCAGTTCCTGGTGAGTATGACCAAGGGAGAATGACGATCTCAAGAATCCACCCTGATCAATTGCGTTTGACGCTACGAAGCTAGTGAGGAAGAACGGGCGCGTTGCGCGCTATGGATGGCAGTGTTACTGACCGCATCCTGGCTATTCGATGTATCGATGGCTTGCATGAGACCGTGGGCCTGATTGCTGAGTAAAGCGAAGCCCCGAATTCGCCATACCTCCGGGGCTTCTGTTCTCACCACATCCCTCAATGTCAGCGAGCGTAGCGCGACGGTAGCAAAATGACCTGCGGGTGCCAACCCTCGCCGCGTTTCTGTAGGAAGCCTTGTAGGATATGCATAAGTGGTACTCCTTCGGGTAAAGTGTCGCCGCCCGATAATTGGATCCGGGCTCTACACCATGGAGTTTTTACGTGAAGTCTTTTAGCAAAATCATCGTTTCTGCAGCATGTGGTTTGGTTCTCGCGGGTTGCACTGGCACCGCCATGAAAACCCAGCAGTACGACAGCAGCCAATATACTGTCGTTGGCCATAGTGAGGCGAGCGCCACTGGCCTGATGCTCTTCGGTCTGATCCCTATTCGTCAAAACGACCGTTTTGTTCGCGCACAGAGTTCCGCTATTCAGGCAAAAGGTGGCGATGCACTGATCAATACCCAAGTGCAGGAAAAATGGTTTTGGGCTTGGGTTCTGAACGGCTACACCACCACCGTATCTGGTGACGTGATCAAGCTGAAAACAGCCAAATAAGCAGCGTTCGGTTCAAGAAAGCCCGGTTCGCCGGGCTTTTCTGTTTCTGGCGGTTGGGATATGCGTTGCGATAAAAAAGGACTTCGCCGTTATCAGCTATATTTTTTATTTTTTCTACTGGTAGGATGGCATTTACACATCGTAGGCAGGGATGCTCATGTTCGACTTATTAAAGCTGCTCACCGAAAATAGCCCATCGCTCACTCACGATATGCAGGCATGGTTCGAAAAGTACCCGACAGATGCAGCATGGAATGTCTACTCAGACTATTGCGTTGGCAATATTGATAAGGCAAACGACAGCTTCTCGTTCGTCATCACGCTACATCACGATACTGATAAAAATTTCTCAGAATATATTTCCAATGTAGCACCCAAGGATTTGAAGAAAACTCGTCAAGCTTCTGAAGGTCTGATCTCATATCTCAATTGTCCAATGGCGTTTAGCGTTTCGTTCATCGTTGATCGAAATTCGAAGCTGCTTAGAGATTTCATTACCGACGACAATATCCACACATTTTGCCATGGGCTGCGCGAATTAATTGCGTCATGGTCTACCGAACCTGGAGCAGATAAAGAGTACTGGCAACGTATCGATAAGGCTCTTGGAGTGTTTGCACTTGATGTTAAGCGAAAGCAATTTAATGCCAAACTCGCGAGACAGGTTCTACTGACGTCTACTTTCGCCGCGTTCCTCTTCTTAACTCTAAATCAGTTGAAGGAGCCCGCTCACCTCCGATGGGTAACTGACCGCGATGCCAGCTTCGAAAAATACGACGAAGTTGCATTCGACATTGCCTTCATTATGTTCCTCGTGTTTCGTTTGAATTCAGGTGCAGTGAAAGACCCTAACAGACCGAAGTTTCTGTTTGCCTATCCTTTCATGGATGGAGCAAAAGATTATGCGGAGCATGTTAGGCTCCCAGATTATTTAGCAGGGCTATGCGCCGACATAAATCTTCCAAGCATGCAGTTCAGTCACACGAAATTCGAAAGAATTTTCGGGGAAGTAATTATCAATTCAAAAAACAATGTTCTTCTTCAGGTCTTGGGCAATCCTGAAAAAATCACCGTGAGACGATTAACCTTTAGAGACGATCAGTGAGCGTTCGTGTACAAAATTCAATTATCAGCTCATACCCCAATCTGGGAAGATCAAAGCAGTCGGCAAGCTTTCCTAGTTACTTATCCAAGAGGTCAACGTGGCAATGCCGTTGACGGACAGCCCGACACTTGAGGATAGATAAGGCAAACCAGCGTTGATTTATGCTTCGGCTCAAAGCCGTGATCAATCATGCAGCGTTGCGCTTTGGCTGTGTCTCCGATACTTGCAACGTCCAGATTTGACCCTAGCGGTTTGGCATAGCCGCATGCGTACATCACTGGCAGGGCTTCACTATCATTGGCTATCTGGACTGAGAAATGCGGTGATGCTCCCGCCTTGCGCCAGGTGACTTGCATGCGTTCATCCCGGCCAGAATTCGGCTTGATAGGGTGAAATGCTTCGTCCTCCACAAATGGCAAAGCCTCGAGCTGGGATAAGCTGAGAGGATGACCCTGCCTTTCCTCGACGCAGGCGGGCATGTCTTTCATTACTTCACAGTATTCAAAACCGTCTTTGCGAATGAAGCCATTACGCTTCATACACTGGAATTGCAGCACCTGTTCGTTGATTGGCAAATCCGTTATCGAAGTGCCTACCGGGTCGCCACATTCTGTCATTGCGGCTTTGACACCCTCAACAGAGGTAGAAGGGCGTTTCCACCGCGTAAATTCAGGTGATGGCGGGCAGCCGGTCAGTAAAAGAACCGTCGCGATAAGGGCTGGAAAGGTAATGATGTGAGCTTTGCGGAACATGATAATCCTTTAGGTACGTCAGGCTCCCCAACTGCTTCGATCCTTGGGAGCCTCCATTGACGATGATCATGACAGAAACCGAAAGAGCCTGGCAGTGCTGGAAAGGGTGAAGAGTCCATCATGCCTTCCCCGGTTTACTAGGTGATCGGATAGGGTCTCTAAACTTACCAGATGCTAAAGAACCTGGCTGATCCGGCTTTTCCTGCTCTGTGACCACTGGAGCTGAATGCGTTGCAAGGGCTGGCTTCTGATCTTGCGCAGCAAGTGCCGGCACATGTACTGGTGGTTTTGCCGGTGGTGCGTCCTCCAGTGTTATCCCCGCTCTTATGAGGATGCTGTCTAGCTCGTTGGCCGAAAGCTGCTCATCTTTGCGCAGGTCGTCAATCACCCGCTTTTTCACTGCCCTTGGCAGATCGTTCAGGTGCTGGACGTAGGTAAAGTCCTGGAAGGGTATTCCCTTATGGATACCGTATAGGAAGCCATAGAGCTTCGGACGGGCATCAACCTCTCTATCCATCCTGTTGTTCGTCTGGATGAACACCTTCTTCGATTTGCCGGTTGGGTCTGTGGTTCTCATGGCTACTGCGTCCTTCACCCTCTGACGGTTAGCTATCACGAGCTTCTTGTACTCTTTGTCCATCATTGAATCTGCTTCTCTGACAAGCTCCGGGGATGGGGTGTAGTCCAGAAGCGTTGTCCCGCAGATACGTGATGCAAGGTAAAGGTTTGCTTGCGTCCTTGGGTTCGGCTCCCCTGTGCATCGGATTTTGGTGTGTCCTCTGGCAACGTGGATTGACATGGTGATGAGTGCCGAATTCAGGTCGGTCTGGTATGTCTCGACAGCGTTACCGACGATTGTGCATACGTCTCTCTGGTTAAATTTCGACACAACGGTGTTCCCCACGATCATCTGTTTTGTGATGGATGGGCCGTATCTACTGTTTTCGTTGAACCTTGTGATGAAGTCCTGGAGGGTTTCAGTGTTGTCGATGAACCTGAATTTGATCTTCTTCTTCCTGCCATCTGCGATGGTGATAGAGCCGTTAGTCGTGGCTTCTGTGACCTGCTTTTGGATGTTCTGTTTCTTGACCATTTGGTAAAGACTGTTGATTGATTCGACCTCATCCATGTCGATTTTCAGCTTGTTATCAATGATGACGCCGGATTTTTTGGCAGAGATTTTGAAGTCGAATTCGTCCAGGTAGATCGACCAACCGCTAACCTTACGTTCGCCACTTTTATTTTTGCTGATGTTTGGCACCAGCCGTGCGCCCAGCTCCTGGTACAGTTTTTTGTTCAGCTCTTCAAATCCATTGCTCATGTCTGAAGCGTTAATGAGCGCCACGGCTTTAGAAACGATTAGGGACACGTCTGTTTTAGTTTGGTTAGCTTTGTATTTGTAAGCTGAATAAAGCTCAAGCACACCCTTCGTTTGATGGGGGAGGGTGTCTATAGAAAGGAAGTCATCGCTATAATCTTTGTGTTTGATCTTGATGTGCTGTTTTCCATTAAGGTAATCATCCACAACCTCAAAACCACTTTCTCGTAGCGCGAGTGTGAATTGTGGATAAGAGAAGTTCTGCCCAATGAATTTTGAGGTGATTGACTCAATTCTATTTACTAGCTCAACGTCTTTTCCAAAGACTTCTCCTGTATTTGGATTTGTTGATACATCAATAGTTTTAGCTCGGTCTTCATGCTCCATCTGTAAAAGGAATGGATACTTCTCTTCGAGGCGGAATTTTACGTCTCTCATTTTCTTGATTATACCGCTGTGTTTTTTGCCACGGAAAAAGCTAGGTCTATACCCATCCAGTCTACGAGTAGACATTAGGACGTGTACGTGTGGATTCCCGTCTTTAAGGTGAGGAACAATCATGTATTTGAATGCAATATCCGTTTTGGAATTAGACAGCTCAAGTAAAGTTTCTTTGGCGGAATTGATAAGGAATTTTGCTTTTTCTTCGTCAGTCTTTAAGCTAGCAAGCTCGTTGTCTGTACAAGAAACAATAAACGAGAATGCATCAGACGCTTTGGACGAAGATTTTTTACCTTGGTTAGAATGCTGCATAAATTCATGTGCGCAAGTAGATGCGAATTTTAACGTGTATTTCTTTTCATCAAAGTCGTTCTTGAAGAGTCCAAGCTTCTTCATTTTGTACGGTGAGTCTAACTGTACGTCCAGATTCGTTTCTGCGTATTGGACACCTACGTGAGTGTCTAATCCATAGTCATTGATTTTTGGAAGGTACAGGTATGCAACAGCTCCTTTGATCCTGACCTTACCCCTGATTTCAGGGTCAGAGGATTCAACGTATTCTATTTTTGCGTTTGATGTAATGCTGGCAAATTTTTGTTTTAATGGTGCTGCAATTATCATTATTCTTCTCGTATTCTTATCGTTTTATTATTCCTATATTTCATGTGTAAAAGCTCCAACGCCTTTGACGCTTCAAGCATTGTGCGAACTAACAATTCTTTGTAGTCCTTTCCGATTTTCACCAGCTCGTTCACATCTCTGACACGTCGATTCAGAAGGTCGTAAATGCGCTTTCTTTCAACGAAGAACGGATGCTTGGAGCTAACCCCAATCTTGTATATCTTGGCTTCTTCGATTGCCCTCACGATCTGCGTAAACGGATCATCGTCCTTCTTGAAAAACCAGTATGGTTCGTCCTCCAACAGCGCAGATAGGCGCGTTTCGCTCTCCGTATAAAGCTGGGCGCTGCGTAAGAATTTGCGCCTGGCCACGGCCTCCGTACCAGTGGTTTGTTCCACGTATTCGACGTGGACATACGTGAATTTTTCACTGAGCTGGTTCACCTTGACGTGATGCTTCAGAAGCATCGTAAGCACGTTGGGGAGCTTGACCGTCTTGCCTTGCTTGGATGTGTACTGCTGGCCTTCACATAGGTTGAAAAGCTGCTGGATGTTGCTCTGATTTCTGTTGAACGTGTCCTTCAGTCCGGCAAGGCTTTTCTGATCTTTCAGAGGAATGTAGATGTCTTTATCCCTATGAAGATTGGTTAGGAAAAGGCTCACGCCTTTACGATACTTGGCGACAACCTCAATCTCATTCACCACCTCTGGAAGCCGGGTGTAGCCGCAGGCAAACACAAGGTTTTGCAAGTCGGCTTTGAACCGTTCAGAACACCTAAATCTAAGATACGTTTTCATAAATCAACCCTCACTGCTGATGAGGGTAATTATTATTTTGAGGTTGAAGTTTTGTTTTGAAAGCTTCTTTTAGTTTGGCGGTGTCTCGGATGTTAGTAAGGTTCTTCATTTCTTCTACAAAATCTAAAGCCTCAATTACTAATATTGAATATTCCAACTCGGAAATTTCTGAGGATATTTTACTTCTGGCATCGACCTTTGACTTTTTTGACGCTTCATTCTTTTTAATAGATTTTGTTAAGTCATTATAGGTTTTTCTTGCGGTAGATTTCGCGCTGTCGCTGGCCGATACCTTGTTTAATATTTCGTTGGCCTTGTCTCGTTTAGATCGAATAGTATTTTCTTGATCTTCGAATTTTTTTATCTCAGCAGCTAGCCTGTCAAAAGCAGCCTGCTTAGTTTTAATCTTTGCTTTTAGGTCTATAATCTTTTCGGAAATATTCATTTTTAATGTTGTTTGTTTGTACCTATTATAGCATTTTTTATTTCGCAAATTGTTCGATTGGATTTCATTTGGAAAAGGTATATGGCGACGGCGCTGGCTATGGTGAAAATGATCAGTTCGTCTAAGTTCTGATGCGCGGTGTATGCGAGAACAAGCATGATTGTTGTAAAGCTGAAATTCAGTTTTAGAAAATCTGAAAAGTCGTTCCCGTAGGTCAATGCCCTTTGCTTAACCTTGCTCGAAAGATAGATCTGTTTGTACTCATAAATAGCGTTGTCGATTTCTATTTTTGAGGTGTTCAATCTCGCTAAATTCATTGCCTGTGGAGTGTAATCTTCTGCCTTGTTTCGCACTGATTTGAACAGAGCTTTCCTGAATTTTGTGGGTTGAGTACGCTCGATTTCCTTTAAGCATAAACGCATGCTGTCTTCTACAGAGTTTCTATGGTCTAGGAGAATTTTGTAAATTTCTCCCTGCTTAATTTTTCTAGCTATCTTGAGAAAGCGGTAATAGGTTTTTAGGTGTTTGTATATCATCGTGTTATCAGGTTGTTGTTCTCAGATTATAGCATTTGGGTAGCGCTCAATTTTCTATTAGATACCATTTTGGTGCTTTCACTTTTTTAATGATTCAAACCTGCTTTTCGATAACACTGATTCACTGAAAGCTTTATAAAATGCGGTATCCAAACAAGCGGAGCGCGATAGATTGTTGAAATGGACTTGTCCATTACCAACCTGACCTTGCCTGCTTCAAATCCTGCTTAAAAATAGCTCTATTGAATATCCAATACTTACCCAATGGTGCATAGCTCTTGGTGGAGTTCACGCTGTCGTGGTCATCCGAAGGGAGTAGGGGAGTGAGTGAGGCATCCGACCGCTGCGCAGCCGGAATCGGCTCGTCAAGCTGATGTGTTGGCCGTAGCTGGATCGGCTGTGTCTGGATGGTTCGTGTACGTCATCCAGAAGCGATAAGAGCTTTCCGTCAGATCCATTTGATAGGCAGGACTGTGTGACGCTGGCACGTCCTTGGAACGGCTGGTGGGATGTGTGGTTTGCACTGTTCCTGGGCGAAGAGTAATGCTGTCTGTCTGCCATCACATTGGGTAAACTGCCTGGCTCAATTTACGTGATAACAAGGACCGTTAATGAACGCATCAACCTGTGAATGCCAAGCAAAAAAAACTCTGTTTAGTGGATTAAAAGTTTCGATCTATCCGTTCTTTTTGACAATGGTGATTGCGATCTTTTTCTTACACCTAGGGAATGAAGAAATCGTCAAAGAAAATATCACCGGAGTGAACGTAAAATTTGGCGTTGTAACAGGCGCAGTGCTTGTAGTCATCGCTTCGATTTTTCGCGTTCTGTATCAAGACAAAGGTCGAGACCGGTTTATAAATGCAATTATTTATCTGTCAAATATTGCTACTGATCTTGGATACGGAGCTGTTGGGTTTTACGTTGGAAGTGAGATAGTAAAAAATGGATTTGTAATTAATACAGTCATGTGGTTGTCAGGTTCGATTTTGTACTGGGTTTTGCTAAACATTTTGTACTCAACGTCTGTTGTCGATAACATTCCTTCCAAGCTCAGACCGACATTAGTTTACATTTCTATAGGCATCCTTCTAATAGGCTATGCTTCTTACTTTTTCCTCAAGTGAGTGCCCGATTAATTCTGAATTAACTTTGCAATAAATTAAATATTTATAAAGCCGCCATAGCTGGCGGTTTTGCTTTTAGGGAATGGTATAATTAGAGCACAAACAAACTTTACTCATCATGAGAATATCCAAAAGCAAAAGGTTTAAGTTTTGGCCTATTTCTATTTTAATAATATTAGCTGCAATGATTTTATTTTTAGATAAGCCTAAAGAATTCATTGCGATAATAGTTAACGTTTTCGTCGGGTCCATTCATCATATTGCCCATTGTTTGATGATTGCTTCTCAAGATTTGATATATCCAGCATCTGCTATTGTAATTTTGTCTTTTGCCATACTGTATGTACCTTTTTTTCCAAAGCTAAAACCGTTCGTTAGACACACGATGATGCTGCCCGTATTTTTTTTAGTCGCGCTTGTTGGCATGGTTTCGTGTTATTTTGGAATCTAAAGCTTTGTGTTTTCTCCATAATTAATTAAATCGGCTTTAATGGCGGTTTTGATTTTAGGGAATGGTATAATTGGAACATAAACAAACTTTACTACAAATGAAAAATCAACCAACAGATTCTGAAATCAAAAATCTATTGCACGTAAAAAGGAATCTCCTTGAGGGTGTGGGTATGAACCTTGTTCGCATCCTGCCTATAGCGTTTCTTGGAGGATTCGTTATCAAGTCCAATATCTCTTTTTTCATTAAAGAGCCATTGAACCCAAGCTTCCTTTTTTACATTTTCACGATGACGTTCCTGATGAGCTTGCTTGGTGTGTTCTCCTTGACTGCTCTCAGAACGAAATGCGCTATAAAGGATGCTTCGTACATAAGCGGATTCAAGGGCGCTCTTAAGCAAGCTGGCGAGATCCTAGTGGGAGATATTCTTTCACCTGGTGAGTACATCAACGAAAGGAAATTGGTCATCAAGGATGCTGCTGTGTGCTTCCTTGCCCCGTCACTGCTTGTCGCTGCTGTCGGGTTCGCAGGATTGCCTGCATGGGTCAGCTTGATCGTTCTAGGCGTTGGTGTGTGCTTGTGGTCTGCCCAGCTCAATAGTGTCCAGTCAGTAGCCTACAGGCAGATTGTAAGCATCACTGATAAGTGATGAGGCGATGGAAACAATGGGCTGCATGTGCGGCCTTTTTTTATGGCTGAAAAAAACAAAGAATACAGCTAACAGCTAATTAAAAAGTTCGAAATGGTATAATTAAGAAAACAAACCCAAAACCTAATGCGTCAATTCAAAATTCTGGCAATGCTTTTCCTCATGCTGGTTGGCTCCCACTCACATGCTTTCGAATATTCAAACCTTTGTGAAGTGATGAAAACGGCAACCCCTCAATCTAAAGGGCTTGCCTCACAAATCACACCTGGGTTATTCAGCTGTAATGAAGACCAAGCCTTAAGCGTTATTTATTCTCTTGAAGGTGGGAACTCTACCGCCTTATCTACCATTAAGCCGATTCTTAAAAGCGGCGGTATGAGTGAAGATCATTTTTCCACACCAAACCCAGTGCTTGATGCGTTTACCTCTTATATGTGGAACATGATAATTATCATTGTTGGCGCTTTAACTGGTTATATTGTTTATAGGTTTTTGGTCGACTGGTATCAAAGCCAAAGCATTCAAGCATCGTTGAAGAATAACACTACCCGTATCGTCTCCATCGTCATGTTAATAGTCTCGCCCTGGACATTTAGCATGTTTGCACTGCTGTTTGCCACAATATCAATTATGTTTTCCAACAAAGAATTGCTTGCAGACAGTTTGGGCAAGCTTTCAAAGGTCGATGATTACAACGTAATCAGACCCGAAGAAAAAATGGTTTTTTCTGCAAACGTCGAACGTATTAACGATATTGCAACTGAAGACACAAGAACAATAGATGCTCTTTTCGCAAATAATCGTATTGCTCTTGGAGAAGCAGGCTATACGAAAGAAGGGATGCTAAAGATAGCTGCTGAAAGCGGATTGGAAATCTCGAAAGAAGAGAACTCTTGGTTAGATAGTGTCAATGTTGATGTCACTAAAAATGTAAAAAATATCGTTAACCTGGTAAATGAAGTCCACAACTATCCAATGAGAAAAACGGCTGATTACTCTATGAGCGATAGGGCATTGAAAGGATACCCAGCGAGCGTAGGTAAATTCGTTATTGGATCTAATGGTGGTGATGTTGAAACTCTTACTGGTCAAAGTCTTAATGACGGCACGATGAAGTCGATGTTCGAAAAAGGGGCAAAGGCTAGTACAGAGATGTTGGGAGGTTCTTCGACATATCTTAATAACGCTTTCAAGCTTGGTAAAAAATACAACGCTCAAATCAATGATGATTATTTTCAAACCTCATCAATGAATGTTGTTGATGGAAAATTTGAGACAGAAGAGCAATCTATAGTAGATGATGCGTATTCTAAAACCAAAGAGTTGATGGACATTCTTAAGATAGATGAAATAGGTGTTAGTAAATCAGCAGATGCCGAGGTGATTAAGGCTAAGTATGTAGCAAATATTTTGTCCGCATACATGGGACATGATTTTGATAAAAACGGTGCTTCGTTTAGAAATACCCTCAATGCATTCAAGAATACGATTGTCAGGGCGAAGCTTGATGAGTATTGCACTACTCATTGGTTTGAGCATGAGGCTTCTAGACGTGCAATTGCAGTATTCAATGAATTGCCAAATGACACGAAGGGGCGTGATTTAAATCGTATGCAAGGCATAGATTTTGATATGCAGTGCGCGACCCTCAATGCCTCATCATTAAAGATAGAAATTCTCGGTAGCCCAAATGAATCTGATGCCAAAAAATTCAAAGCAAAACAATTAGCCTATTTAACGGCATTCAACCGTGCCTATGATCTTTTTTACATTGGCGTGAAGAAGGCTCTACAGGAAAATAAAGAGGGCTTGGATATTCTTACCTATGAGGTGCTTTCTAATGTCAAAAGGGGAATTCTAGGTGCTGCTTTGTCTTCACAGGCCATTACGCAATTCGAGAGCAATAAAAATCTAAGTTCTCAGATACTAAAGAATTCATTCTTCGTGTATTGGGATAATGCTGATGTGAAGAATTATGATTATGTAAACAAAAAGATCTTGTGTGGAATCACTGATGTTAAGCCTAATGGCGCAGATGGTGCCTGTAACCTGACACCTTTCGCACCAGTCGATTACAAAGGTCTTTACCTTTCTCCGATCATGAACATCACGCCTTCGACGTTGACGGAAAACGACAGTTTTCTTAGTAAGATCGATTTATATAAACTAATTTTTGAGATGATTGGATTAGATTTTACGTCAATTAAGGAAATGGCAGGTTTCGATCCTAGCTTGTCTATTCCTAAAGGTCGTGCTCAATGTGCTTCAAATCCTCAAAGCTGCGAGAATAACTACCATATTGGTTTGGCTGCGGGTATGTACAAACTGGGCTCTGAAATGTTTGATTTCGGTGTGAACATTATATTAATCAAGGCACTTACAGGGGCTGCTGATGGTGCGCTTGATGGTTTGATGGAATTAATTGGTAATAGTGATTCGTCGTCTTCTGCTGGAATTAACACAAGTAAGTTTACAGGTAAGCTTGCGAAGTTCTTAGGAACGTTAAGTGGTAAAACCCTACAGATAGTCGTTAAGTCGATGGATATTATAATGTCGGCGTATTTACCGCTTGGATATGTCTTTGCTGCCTTGGGTTTCTTTTGCAAATACATAATGCCAATGCTCATGTTTTTCATGATTTTGGGGCAATTGATTAAATTCGTCTATTTCGTGATTTTCTTCAAATTTATAGAAGTGCCAGTTCTTCTCAGCTATTCAACCATAAGCGGCGACAGTAAGTTCATCAAAATCATGGGCTGGAAATTCGTTTACCTTATTTCGTTCATGATGATCTTGATGTTGTTTATGCTTGTAATGAATTTCATGGGTAATAATCTAGACGCTAGAGCTGTGATTTGGGGAATCCTTGGCATGAGCGACGGAACATTCATTGGAGATATTCTTTCGATTCTCATGGTTGTGGTTTACGCAATCTACACATTGTTCATGATTTATAAACACGGAATCGACTCATTCAATAGAGTGATGAAAACTATATCGAATGAGGATGCCATACACGATGATTCAGTTTCTAGAATGCAAGCTTTCATCATGCACCCACAATTACAAAATGCCCTTCGTACAGGCATACCAATGCTAGGTAACGCATTTGATAAAGTGGTAAAAAATAACGCATGGGCTAAAAGCTATGATGCAGAGAGTAGAAAAAGAAAGGAAGAAATTCGCAAGCAGTTCTCAGAAGAAGAACGTAAAAACTCTACAACAACAGAAGGTGAAGCATGAGTGAGAAAACAAAACCAAAGCAATATGGCCTTTTTGTATTCGTAATTTTTCTAGGTGTTTTGAAGGTGTGGGAGGTATTCAGTATTGGTCCCGCTTTGATTACTGCATTCGCTTGCGCGATATTGTTTTTGGTCTTTCTGCTTGGTGTACGCATCAATCAGAATTTAGACAAAAAGATTGAAGAGCAAGATGCTAAAAATCGAGCTGTGATTGACCACAATGAGAAGTTGATAGGGTTGGAAATGGCGCGCAAGAATGAGATCAAAAGGCAGAAACTTGAAAAGCTTGGGATAGGTGATTTGTGATGCACGTTAACGGTTTCACCAGAGCCTTTCTGTGCGGTTTCCTTGCCTTGAGCTTGGCGTCCGCCAGTGCTGGCAGTCATGACTTCCCTAGCGAGCCTGTGCAGGCTTTGCCTGTTGTAGTGATGCCTAGCGCTGTGGATCTGGAATCCTTGTCCATTGCTAACCTGGTGGCATGGCCTGTGAGCTGCACAGCGGTTACTTACAGCCTGCAGGAAGGGGAGAAGACAAACGTGTTGAGGGCTTTGCTAGGTGAGGACGTTGAACCATTAAAGATTGCAGGTAGGTGAGTGAGGTTTCGTAGGGTACAAAAAAAGCCCTGCTGGGCTATTTTGGTAATTTTTTGTTAATTGATTTGTTTCGATGAATTAGCAATGTCCTTTCATTTCTGATTTTATTTCAGCTTCCCAGTTCGATAATCTTATTATTTCTTGGATTGTTGATACTTGATTGGGGTTGAAATATAAACTTACATTTTCACGATAATCACTTAAATCTGATTGAGAATCTTCATCATATATTTCTAATTTCTCTCTGTCGTATTCAAATGTTGTATCCATTAAAGAACCATCTTCAATTTCAATGAATACTATTTCTCCTGTTTCTGTATCGCGTTGTGCTATCCATTGAAGCCTGATAGTGAAGTGATTATCGTCTCTTCTTGAGCCGTGTATTAATTCAATATATCCACCTGCGTAATTTTGTTCATTCCAAGTTTCGTAATCATATTCGGTTTCTTCATCATTCCAGATTGACCAATCTTCTACTTGTACTTTATAGGTATATTTTAATGTTGAAAGGTCTTTTAGTGAAATTCTTTTAAGTGTGTTCATGTTGTTTCTCCGATTTTATTATTTGAATAGCTTAATTGCTCCCATATATACATAATACCATTTATTTATTAAAAGCAAGTGATAAGCAAAAGAAAATCACTTTTATTTGTAATTTATTTTAGGGCACAAAAAAGCCCTAATGGGCTATTTTAGTTAATTCTCAGTTATAACTGTTTTTCGACTATTTCAGAGAATAATGAATAAGCGTTTTTCCATTGTTTGTTCGTCATCAGCAAATCGCGACCAGCAATATCTATTGTCTTTGTGTCATGATTCATCACAACTACGAGGAATGGGTATTCAATAATTGTGGCTTGCTCGTCGTTTTTTACGTTGCATGTAAATTTTACCAACTCTTTAAATGTTATTGTATCTTCAATAACTTCGCCGCCAATCACTTCTACTTCAATGAAACTCAAAGCGCGTAATTCTTCAAGCTTTGACGCTTCAAAATCAAATATCTCATATACAGAACCTTCGCTCGTTCTGGTTTCCCAGTTTTTCGCGCTACCATCACCACGAACCCAGCCAGTTACTAATTCAACATCATCGCCAAGAACAGCTTTGCTGTCTCTGCTCGTAGCCCTAGCAACCATTCTTCCAGCTAATCTGATAGCATCTTTGTTCGCGTAATACATGCTTGGGAAAGTCACACGAACGTCAACTTTAGGGCTTGTTGCTGTGTCATCAGTACCAAAGATCTCGATTAACAAAGCTCTTGCTTTCGATTCTGATCTTGAAGGGAATACCCAGCAGTTTTCTGAATGGCTAAATTTTCCGCTTGAATTACCCGCGCCTTTTATAAATTGATCATCATAAGGGCAATAAACTTTGATTACTGCTTTGTCTTCTTGAGTTGAATGTTCGATTTTTATTTTCATGGTTATTTCTCCTATTATCATTGTTTGAGTTGTTTAATTACTTCCCATATATACATAATACCATTTATTTTTAAAATGCAAGTGATAAGCAAAAGAAAATCACATTTATTTAATTATTTTTTTCAGTGCTGATTAATTCATTTAGAACCTTATCAAAGCACTTGTTAATTTCTTCTGTTCTTTTCCAAGTCACAAACTTTTTATATAAATTGTTTATCGCCTTGTAAGCACTGCCGTTTATGTTTCTAGGAAAACGAAGACTTTCAAGAATTCCTACTTCTGCACAATAGTCTTCAAAGATTGGTTCTTTTTTCAGGATAATTTTTGTTTTGGTTCCTTCCATTCTGGTGTAATAGCCAATCCTCTCATTGTGTTCGTTGGTAATGTAAACGCGATTCTTGTTTGAATGAGAGCGCATTTCCTCAATTTTGTAGCCTTGCTTTGTTATTTCTTCATATAGATTCATAATGTTTATTTAATGTTGTTTTTAATATCTTACCATTTTTATTTGTTTTGCAAGTGATTAGCCTAAATTAATCACTTATTTACACGGCAACTTTTCGGTTAGCGCATTGAAGCACCTAATTCTGTTTTGATTATCGTATATTATATTCGCATGAGCTAATCGAACTCTTTCGAAAAGCTTGTCTGGCGTTTTGATGACGACAACGGATTTGCTATGAGGCTTCGTCTCTGTGAGCGCATTGGAGCAAGTGATCCGTAGCTGATGAAGGTCTTGCTCATGAATCACTACGCTTGCCACGAACTGCAGGGCTGCTGCGCAACACATAAGAGGGTCAATGTCGTTCATTTCGAGATTGATGAGTCTGGTTTTCTCGCGACCTTTGCCAGCTTCGATAGCGACTCTTGGTAGCTGGAGGCTTCCTGCGCCACAAGTCGAGTCGTAGAACGTCCACGAATCTCTTCCTATGGTTCTCTGCTGGCTTTCCAATTCGTGCAGCAAAGAGCCTATAAGGCTGGAAAGGTCAGTTGGTGTGAGGAACTGACCCAAACCTTCGCCAGTTCTGCGGAATAGGGCAATTTCCTCGATGAGCATTGTCAGCACGTCTGAGAACGGCGGTAGGGCTTCTACAACCTCTTTGTAGAGACGCGCTGACGTTGCCAAGGCTTCGACGTTGACCGTGCTGAATAGCTTCTCATCAAGCGCAAAATGGGTGTCATCGATGAAGATGTGTTCAGTCAACTCCAGGTCCGTGATTCCGTAGTGGCGATACCGGGCGACGAGCTGGTTCAGCATTACGCCCAGTGAGAATTTCACGAAAACTGATAGGGCTAGATCCTGCTTCGCTCGCTCGCCTCCGGTGTGGTGGCTTGTGATCTGGAAGATTGAGGATTTCAAAGCTTTTATTCTTTGTTCGATAGATAGGCTCATGCTGCACCTACCAATTGTGTGGCGCTGTGTACTCTCCTGGCTTCGCTATCACTAAGAGGTGTGACATTCACCGGGTAGCCAAATATCTCGTAATAGCCACACGCACGAAGCTTCTCTTCACGAGTCCTGGCGCGAGATTCGTAAATCTTGGCAGGGGTTATGAACCTGAAGAGGTACGGATTTCCAGAAGTCCACTCTGTAATCACGTTTGAGCAGTGCTGTGTGAACTCGCAAAGGTCTATGTCGTTAATCACAGTGTTGGCGATGATTTGAAGGGTTGTGGTGCAGCACATGAAAGGGTCAATGTCGTTCGCTATGACAGTGGCATTTTTCGCGTGATGGGGATTTCGCTTCATCATTTGCTGCAGTGGTGCCAACACTAATGCACCTGCCCCGCAGCACATTTCCATGACCTTGAATGGCTGGTCTGTCTGCATAGGCATGAGTTCAGAGCATCCGCTTGCGAGGCTTGGAGGTGTCAGACACTGGCCGAGTCCTTTCCCGCGCTTGCCCACGAGCAGTATGCTTTCTAGGAGAAGTGACAGAACGTCAGTGTATGCAGGAACTTTAGATACGATTTCAAAGTACTGCTCCACTGAAGAACCGAGAGCTTCTGTATCGCAATCATCGATTTGTTTTGAAGAGATTTCGTAAAGGGAAGGGTGGATCACTATGCATTGCATAGTTTCTGCGTCTGACAAACCCAATCGCTTGTACCGTTCGATGAAGCGCTTTAGCTGAATATTCAGTGCGCCTTTCACGAACAGCTTGAATGAGTTTTCTTGGTTTGTTCTATCGTTTTCAGGATGATTTTCGTAAATCTTAAATATGGTTTTTCTAAGAGTTTCGATTTGGTTTTTTAATTCATTCATTTTTCACCTATTCAGTAATGACGGCGAAAATATAGATCGAATTAAATGTGGTTGTCAAGATTATTATTATAGTATTGGGTAGGAGTTTGATTATAAGAAAGCCCTGTAGGGCTTATTTGATTTTGCTTTGGTAAAACTTCTGATAAGCGGTCTTTTGCAGTTTGTAATCTTCGCTATCGTATTCGCGTAGCTCTATGCTTCTATGATTGTAATGGTAGTTGAATATTGATGCCTCTTTAACTAATCTCATGAATGCAAGTGTGTATTTATCTTCAAGTATTTTTGAATCTAAAATCGTAATTCCTATTTTTCTTTTTTTGTCCGTTTCTAAATGTAAATACGGTTCAAGTTCCTTTGGTGCTTTAAAGTGTTTTGATGATTCTTGTATGCTAACTATCATTCTTGTCTCCGGTTTGTCGTTAAAAGGTTTATTCCTTTTGTAGGCATATTATACCATTTAGGTTTTTTGATTTTTTGTGTTAAGGAAATAATCTATCTTCAATTAATTCATTTCAGTTTTGGTATCGCTGTTTGCGTTTCGTCTGAATGCGTCTGTTAGGCTTTTTCGAAGCTCGTCTGTCGGACGGATCTGTAGGTCGCTTGTGGGCTACTGGC
Organism: Pseudomonas sp. C321; assembly: GCF_055407105.1. Classification (NCBI taxonomy): domain Bacteria; kingdom Pseudomonadati; phylum Pseudomonadota; class Gammaproteobacteria; order Pseudomonadales; family Pseudomonadaceae; genus Pseudomonas; species Pseudomonas sp. C321. The sequence goes on from NZ_JBUZRB010000003.1 coordinate 239,912, forward strand.
ACGTCGCGCCATACTGTTTGCATGTACAGTGTGAGCAAGCCCCTATGTTTTCCATCCTCGGTCCCATCAATCCCCCTGTAGATCCTCTGCGAAAGCCCATCGTGGGCAGGGTTTCGTGTGGGTTTCCATCCCCTGCGCTTGAGTACTCTGAACCACCTTTGAGCCTGGATGAACTGGTGTGCCTGCGTGAGCCTTCGCGCTGGCTGCTACGTGCTGACGGTGATTCCTTGCAGGGGATTGGGATTTACGACGGTGACGTGCTGATCGTGGACAAGGCTCTGGAACCTTTGGATGGTGACATTGTGGTCGTGGTCATTGGAGCTGATTTTTGCTGCAAGGAGTACAGAGAACGCCTAGGGAAATCGCCCATTCTGCTGGCTCATAATCCACTCAACGCGAGCATTGAGGTGGGAGAGTGGGAAGACATCGAGCTGTGGGGTATCGTCCTTCACAACCTCCATCGTGTGTCTCGTTGATTTGGTGTCTCATGACTACAAGAAAGGAAGCTCTACAACGCATGTCTCAACGAGTTCTTGAAACCCGCAGTGAGGTTCGTGCTGGACTGGAAGTAGTTGAGAAAGAATTGCGCGAAGCTGTGAATGGTTTAAGCCTATATGTCAGTGGCATGAAAGTCGTTTTAGGTATGGTTGATGAAGATGATTGGGAATATGCCAAATTAAATTTTGATGGAAGCAATCTTCGTATTTTAACTTCTACTACTCATGAAGACGGACATAATTATGGGACGGCTCGTGAAGGAGAAATGACTGTCCGCTATATTGGTGATTTCAAGGACGATGAAAAATTAACCAAAGTAGCTTCAAGAGATTCAATTAATTCTCTCTGGATCGCCGTTGAGGAAGCAGTTTCTGAAATGTTGGGTGAGGCCAAAAGCTCTGCACGTCTTCTGTCTGAATTCTCGGACATTCAAAGCGAAAGCATTCATAAAGATTTAACTGATTTGATGAGCGGCGATTATTTCGAAAATCATTGGGCTAATGCGAGATTAAAAATTGAGACTGATCCTAGCGATTCGTTGACTCGTACAACACAGTTCCTTGAGTCGGTTTGCCGCCACTACCTGGAAAAACGTGACATACCTTTGGTTAATAAAAAGACCATTAACGAATTGATCAATGCTGTTGCAGATGACTTTCCCCCTTTGAAATTGCCGGAAGGAATTGAAGATCCCGAAGCGGTAAAGGCTCAATTTGTGGACGATGTGAAAGCCCTCATAGGCGGTATTAAATCCGTTTCCAAAGGGTGCGGTTTCTTCAGAACACATTACGGTACTGCGCATGGAGGCAAGAAAGTCGCCTACGCAGATGAAGCACGCTTGGTTAACAACCTTGCAGGCGCGGTTTCAATCTACGTTCTTGAAAAGCTCAAGGCGCATATGGTTGCAGATAGTCATGAGTGACGATGGATTTTCTGAGCTGGCAGCTCGATCAGCGAAGGTCAAAAATGAGAACCTGCAACTGCTGCTTGGGTTGAGAGCTTTCGAGCGAAAGCTTCTCGATTTGGTTGAGGGTCTTGGCTGTGGTGGCAACAGTGAAACCATCGTATTTGATGAAATTCTCGACGATGAAGATGAGCCAATTGGACACACCATGTGCTATCTCACATTCACTGGCCGAGAGCTGAACATCTGCTGGAAAGAGGCACCTCGACAAAGTGATTTTGATTACTGGAATTACTGCACGTTGGAGGAAGCTGGCACTGATATGCAGAGGCGCGTCAGTGACCACAAGGTTCTGAACTCACTGGTAGCAGATCTGCTGGTGAACCTGGATAGGGAGTACCTGAAAACGGCCTCTGTGGTTCAGTCGCTTTCTCAGTTTGTGACGGTCGAGAAGGCAGAAATTGACGCCGATCTGGATACGCTGTTTAGCGGCAATACCATGCTCCAGGAATCATGGATGAAGGCAAGGGGTTGCGTACTGACTGATCCAGAGCTTTCTATCACGTTGAGCTGCAGCCACATTGAGACAGTACTGAAAGCGTGTCTCAAATCTCTAGGTGAAAGTGGATATGAGAGAGAGACCGTAGAGCGGCTTTCCTCCCTGACCTTGAAAGCGTTAAGGGCATCCGGGGCTATTGATGACAACACGTCACAGATGCTTCGTGGTGCCGCTACGATTTTTCAGTGTGTAGGGGCTTCTAGGAACGATAGAAGCGTCTCACATGGCAAGAGCGAAGGTTACGTTCCGCCAACATCTGACCTTGCCCAAACCATCAACCATCTTGCCGGTGTTGCCTCTGTCTTTGTGATGAAGCAGACCGACCTTGTGCGGAAGGGCAGTGACTGATGGCCGTCTTCTGTCTGGTCGATTGTGATTGCTTCTACGTGAGCGCAGAGCGTCTATTCGACCCTACATTGAACGGTGTCCCTGTCGTTGCATTGTCCAACTCAGATGGCTGCGTCGTTTCCCGCTGTCCAATAGCCAAAAGCAAGGATTCCTCTGCTGGTGGGCTGGGGATCAAGATGGGCGCGCCGTTCTTCGAAATTAAGCACCTGATGAAGTCCCATGGGCTTCGTGTGGTGTCCTCCAATTACGCCTTGTACCAAGAAGTCAGTAACCGTGTGATGCGCGTTTTAGAGACGTTTGCGCCTCGGATCGAGGTGTACTCGATTGACGAAAGTTGGCTAGACCTCACCGGCGTCCAGGGCGACTTGGAGAAGCTTGGGCGTGAGATTCAATTGGCGGTGAAGAAGCAGACCGGCATAGGGGTAGGTGTAGGGTTTGGGCCTACCAAGACTTTGGCAAAAGCTGCCAATTTCAGCGCGAAGAAATGGCGCAAGGAAACTGGTGGTGTCGTGGTTCTGATGGATGCAGAGCGTCGTGACAAGCTGCTCAAATGGATGCCGGTTGATGAGATTTGGGGCATAGGCCGGAAGCTATCTGCGAGCCTTCAAGGTATGGGAATCCACAAGGCTATCGACCTTGCACGGTATGACCGTAAAACTTTGCGCAAGGTGTTCAACGTGAACGTCGAAAAAACATCCTTGGAGCTGGAAGGTGTGAGCTGCTATGCGCTTGAGGACTCCCCTGAACCCAAGCAAACCATAGCTAGTACCAGAAGCTTTGGTGAGCGTGTTACTTCCATTCAGGGGCTTCGTGAAGCCGTTGCCACATATGCGAGTAGGGCATGTGCAAAGCTACGGTCGGAAGGGCAGCTTGCTTCCTGCCTTCAGGTCTTCATCCAAACGTCCCGCTTCGATGACAAGCCCTACAGCCGCGCTTCGATCTGTGGCTTGCAGGTGCCGAGTAACGACACTCGGGAGTTCGTTGCTATGGCCCTTGAGGGACTACAGAAGATCTACGTGCCAGGCTATCGCTATGCGAAGGCAGGGATCGTGTTGAGCCAGTTCGTCAGTGGTGACGGCTATCAGCCGGATCTGTTTGCACCAGAGCCTAGGCGAAATTCAGAGACGTTGATGAAAGTGTTGGATGGGATCAATGCCAGGTATGGCCGGGGTAGCATCAGGCTCGCTGTGGAGCCACCCATTCCCCAATGGGGAATGAAAAGGGATTATCTGTCAGATAGTTTCGTCACCGATTGGAATCAGCTCAAGAGGGTTAAATGCTGAAGCTTTAAGGCTTCATTTTATTATATCCATGTTGGTGTTTGCTGTTATGTTTGAAGTATACCATTTAGCTTCTTAAAGCAATGATTTCAAATGGTATAATTAAGTAAAACGAACTCTATATAAATGAACTCCAACAAGATAATTTCTTTGATATTTCTGCTTATGGCATTTCTTTCGCCATTATCGCAAGCAGAAACGTATCAAGACGCCCAACAAGCTGACTGCTACTACGCCACTTCTGACATGGTTGGCAAATGCGCAGGTCATGAGAGTAAGCGAGATTTCGCATTTAGCTCAATTGCAAAGATGATTACACCCCAATCAGTCATGGTAGCTGGGCTGGTCCTTGCTCCATATCTTGGAGATAACGACACACTGTCAATAGTAGCTGACAAGTCAAAAGAGGGCGTCGCAATACAAGGAGTCATGAAAGACGCAGTAGGGATATTTGGGATAGTCTCTATATTCGTTTGTGGTTTAAACATATTGGCTAGATTGTTCAAGAATGCTGCCAATGCTGAATATGGCCTAAAGGAGAATAAATTCCTGGTCTTTTTAACTTTGGGTGCGGTTTTGTTTTTAGTGGGTAACGGGTGGATTATTCATTTAGTTCTTGCGGCCTTGATAGTCAATTTCGTCTTATTGAAATCGACCGTTATGTTTTTCATGCCTTTCTATATAAACGCTTCTATTAAAGATGAATCGGCCTACGTCACTAGAGGCGTTGTTCAGGCTGAAAGCATTTATAAAATGGAGATTATCAATGCCATTCAGATGGCGTCAAACGACTTGGCGCTTCGTAGACAGCTTTTGGTAAAGCACAATTTGGTAAAAGACGTTCAATCGGGCAAGTTTAGATTCGTAGAAACTGATTTTTCTCGCTGTCTAGAAAATCAAGCACCAGCATCAAAATATGATGGAAGCTCTTTAAAGGTTGGTGAGATTACTAAGACAGCCCAGTGTCTAACGAAGCTGCAAGTGAATGTTTATAGCGCTGGTAGCATCAATTCATCAGGTCAATTAGATGTAATCAAAGATGCCAATCTTAAAATATTTGACATGGCTTATAAAGAAGCTAGAAAAATGCAGATGTTCATGTGCAGTACAGGGCTTGATAAGGCTGATAATCGCATGAAATACGCTGATAGTGAATTGCTGCTTAATGACTGCCTAGATATGAATGAAGATGGAACCGTGGCAGACAAGGATTCGTTCGTCCATGAATTTAGAGACTCCGTTTCTATAGAAGAGCTTCACAATGGGCGTGACCAAATGCTGAATGTCGTGAGAGCCACTGTTGATCCTGTGGTTCAAGTCCTCTTGCAGGGAATCACACCAGAAAAATTCACGTCAGATATTTTCGCTTCATTCATTGGCTTGATGAATCTCAATAACTATCAAAAGAAAATGACTAACGCCATTGATGCTCAATACTCAATTTTCAAAATCAGCGTTAATCAGAATTTCAACGCTTCAGATTCAGCAGAAGCATTGAATGAAAATGATAAGAATCAAATGAATCAAGAAATGATAGACACTATGAAGGTGCAAAAGCTCTTTGATATAAATAAGTCTATTTATGAAGTCTATTTTTCGCAGACAGAAAATAAACTTGGCGCTCTCGCACTGGATGGGATTCAGGCACTGCTAAATAAATTAACGGCGCGTTATTACGAAAATTTGGGGTTTCAATTTAAGTCTTGCTTTAATACAGATTCGAATTGTGTATCCCCGGTTCTAAACGTCCCGGCTTCACTTTGGAGCAATGCGTCAGAATATACACAGGTCTCATTGGTTGTTTACTATGGTTCTGAAATAATAAGAAACGGAATTTTGACCTTTAATAAAAACGAAAGGTACATGACAAACCTTCTTTCCTATATATCGACAGCTTCGATGTTTATGTATGCGTTCTTCATGGCTAACCAGATATTAATAGGTCTGCTGCCTCTTCTATTGCTTTTGGGTGAGATTGGCGTGGTGGTTGCTAGTGCGCTTGAAATAATAGTGACAATGAGCGTCAGGCTGGTTAAGTCGATTTTTATTAATAGAAATGAACAGGAAGCATTTGACGTACTGAAAAATATTATGCTTCAACTGGTTTGGATTTGTTTCAGTGGAACAATTGTAGCCACCTTATTCTTTGTCGGGATGACGTTGGTGTCAGTTGTCATTGTCATAGTAAACGAGTTTGTTGTTTATTTGTCTTCGATATTTTTCTCGGGCGGAACAGGGTTCATGTTCGATGTGATGAGATTGTTCGTGATGCTTTTCTTGCATTGTACTATTACTATAATGATGTTCATCGTTTTATACAGTGGAATTAAATCTATCTCAGCTGCATTCAAAGATATGCTCGTTGCAAAAGATTTATTTACGGATAAAGCCCTGGGTGAGCAAGCGAATACTCAAGTTAATTCAATGAGCGAGAAATTTAAAGGTGTGCTACCGTTACAACGAACAAGGTAAATGGTTATATCCTTTAATTTATATATTTCTAAAGAGTTAGATCTGTTTGTCGGCTAACTCTTTTCTTTGTGAGAGTAAATGCTATAATGGCAATAACTAGAAGAAGGTGAACGACATGAAATGGATGAAGAAGGAAAAGATAAGGTTAAATTTCTTACAAAGATTTATCTTCTTTTATGCTGTGATAGGTTTTTTACCATTGCTCAATGGTTTGCTTTACAGCGGCATGGCTAAAATAAACTCTACCTATTTCGATGATCACCTTACCCTGATACGTCTCGGGCCGATGATCTTCTTCTACGTGACGTTACCTGTTTTCTATCTGATCAACCAGATGGACTACAAGCCTAACTACTTCAATCCTGACGTGTGGGACAAGCGCATCAAGACGTTTAAGCTCATCATGAGTGTCATTGTTTGGGTGTTCATTTACAGATCAATGGTCGTCTTCTTCTTCGGTATTAGGTTTTGGGATTTTACTGGCGAGCTTTCTGCCGTGACGTACCTTCTCCATGGTTATTACACAAGCGAAATTGTCCATGCTCGTGCAGAATTCTCATTGAGCGATCCATCAACGATGTTCGGCTCTATGTTTGCTTTTACAATAATTTGGCCGATTACTCTCCTGGTTGGAATGTTCACTTTAGTGTTGATGAAGAATAGAAGCTTACGCAACGAAAATAGAAGAACTGCATGAATACAAATGTATGGATATTAAAAGGCCACTCTTCAGTGGCTTTTTTATTGGGTTTGATTTGGTGGTTGCATTACGGCTTTGCCGTAGAGGTGAGACTTATCTGGTTTTGAACGTTGGTAATTTATTGAGTGCGCTCGTGGGCAGGGAAGTACAGTAAAAATCCAACAGAGCATTTATAGACGGTTTAGGCAGAATCAAACCTTGTTCATTGGGAATAATCAAATTTTGGCTTGGTAATATTAATCCGTTTTGGATGGGTAGAATCAGTTTGCATGAGTTGTTCATAATGGTAATTGTTTGTTTAGTCTAATTATACCATTCTGGTTTTGCCTTATTTGCCATTAGCGAAAATATTCATAATTACTTATGAAATGGTTATGAAGTGCTTATGAAGTATTTAATATTTAGAGTGTGGTCTAAAAAATATAGCTATGAATGCAGGCAAAAAAGCCAGATGCTGTTACCAATACCTGGCTTTTGAAATGCTTGTAGATTACTTGGATAACCCGAAATGCTTGAATAAGTCGAACAAATCATAGGAAATATACTCGGCGTCTTGATCGTCACCTTCATCCAACAATTTACTAATTACTATATTTTTGTTGTGAAGGATGCTGGATAAAAAATCGTCAATTGAATTCTCAATCACAAGGTTAACCACGTTCACAGTGTCCTTCTGCCCAATCCTATGGCATCTATCTTCACACTGAACCATCTTAGCCGGGGTCCAATCCATTTCTCCAAACATAACGGTAGAAGCGGCGGTAAGGGTGATTCCTTCTGCACAAGCCTTGATGCTACCAATGAAGACTTGTGCATCACCATTTTGGAATTCATCTACAAGCTCCTGACGGCGTGCTGTAGGCACCTTTCCATCAATCCTTACAGTCTTCAAGCCAGCTTTATGCAAAGTGGATTCAATGAGATCCAGCACGTCCTGGTGATGAGCGAAAAAGACCACCTTGCCTTGGGATTCCACAGCCTCAATGATGTACTCAGCAACAAGTGGTGCCTTGGCAACGGCGCTAATCTTCCTGACAAGCATAAGCTGCGAAAGGAAATTACCTCTGAGATCGGCTAAATCTTTTGCTGCTGCACGGTAGACCTTGTGCGAAGGGTCATATTTACTCATCGTCTTGATGATGCCTTCGTACAGCTTGTGAGCTTTTTCAACTACGGCCATTTCGCCTTTAATAGCAATCTTCAATGAAGCATGGTCGCAAGGCATTGGCACAACACTGTGTATCTTGTCAGGTAATTCCGCTAACACATCCTTTTTCAAGCGACGAATCATTCCGGCTTCTTTAAGCTTCGTTTGTAATTCGTTCAGGTTTATTAAGAAGTGAGGGGCTATCTTCGTGTCAAATATGCCAGAACAATATCTATACCCAAATGAGCCATAAGACTTGAATGACTCTGGAGCTAGCTTGTTGGCTATCGTGAATATTTCATAAGGATTATTGAGGAAAGGTGTTCCTGTAAGAGCTATAAAGTTTTTGCATGGTATAGAAAGGGCAGAAATGGTTCTATTTGCTTTTGGGTTTTTTAAGTAGTGGCTTTCATCAAAGATTATATAGTCATAATTCTGAGCTGTAAGTGAATTAATCTGCTTTCCTAGAATATCGTAGTTGATTACATCTGCAGCATATTCTCTGTGGGTATCTATTATTGACTTGCTGGTCAATACAGATGCTGATTTTGAGAGTTCAGGATTTACTAACCATTTTTGTAATTCGCGTTTCCAATTCGATTTCAAAGTTGCTGGGCAAACTATAAGTATCTTTTTGGCATTTTGATAATTAATAACTCCAATCGCTTGTATCGTTTTACCTAGCCCCATTTCGTCAGCGATTAATGCATTACCTTTTGCGACAGCATATTCAATACCAGCCTTTTGGTATGGAAGGTAATGTAGACCAATTGGAGCGGGCACTACGAATTGGGAAGATGTTTTACTGGAAGCCGCGAGTCTCTTGTTTAATTCTGTTTCTGCAATATCTGATTGGTAATCAAAGTCAGGGGTTGTTGTGTATCCTTCTTCGCTTTCGTTTAGGGATTCTATAAGGTTCAATACGTTTACGAAGCTGGGCGTAACCCATGCGGTAAGCGGTTTGCTCCAGTTGAATCCAGCCGATTTTGGATAATCTTTTAAGTCATAAATTGTTTTGCATATGTAAGTGTTGTTCTCGTAGTGTAGGTTTAACATTTTATTATTGTTTGTTGTATTAAAATTATATCATCTTGATTTCTCCAAATTTGCTGTTAGTGAAGTTATTTATTAAATGTTTATGAAATAGATATGAATTACTTCATAAGTGGTTATGAAATACTTATTAAGTGGTTCTTAAATTATTGGGTTTTTACGGGTTGGATACGGATTGGTGAGGCTTCCGCACACGTCCTGTGTTGAAATTGGCAGGGCAATGCCTCGCAAAAAAGACCAGAATTCAACACAGAGCGCCTATGCTTGAGCGCTAATAGGCGGTTTCCACGGTTGAAAAGGAGAGGGTGGGTGATGAAGGAGTCGTACAAGCTGTTGGTGACACTCAACAAAAACGAGCTTCGCCCTTTGCTGGATGAGAAGAAGATCCTGCTATCTGGTTTGTACAGTCAGGCAATAGCGCACTGCATTGACCACGCGACCAAGCACCGTGACTACACGCTATTCGTAGCTTTGGTTGAGGTCTTCGATACCCGCGACTACAAATTATTCGTGTCAGGTTGGGTTTGTGAAAGGCTTGGGTTGTTGAGCAAGATGGGACCGAACGGAGCTGTGTTTGCTCGTAGTGGGAATCCGCCGAACGAGCGCATGAGCTGGAAGGTAAGTCTTGAAGAGTTCGCGGCAAGGAAATTCAAGATTGCTTTGCCCGTGAAAAAGCTAGTCCACGACACCAAGCCGGTCGAGAAGGGTAGGAAGAGCCCCAAGAAAATAGACATGCTTGATTCCTGGGCGCGGCTACCTGGGAGTTACGGTAGCGGTAAACGCTAAAATCTGTTTCTGATGCATTTATGAAGTAGATGTGAAACCCCTATGAGGCTCTTCATAAGCATTGAGCAAATGGCTATGAGCTGGTTCTGAGCTGTTGAAGAAACACATGTGAAATGGTTCATAAGGATTTATTAACCACGTCAGAACTGTTTCATAAGTGTTTATGAAGTGCTTATGATGTAGATCAGATCCAGTTCAGATCGGTGATTATGAACGTCAAGGCGAAAAAAAGCCCCGGTTAAGGGGCTTGGGTTTTTTGAGTCTCTATCAGTCGATGGTGCGTCTGAATTCTGCGTCTACGTCATCCAGGTAGGATTTCAGAACAGGGTCTGTCAGAGCCTTCAAGCGCAGAATGCACATGCGCTCAACGTCAACGCTGACTGAACTGCTCACGTACCCTTTGCCATAGCGCTTGTTGTTGGTGATGGACTCGAAAGCCTTGATAGCGCTATCGGTTTTGTCTGTGAACGCGAAGCTGCGAACGCTCAATTTGTTGCCTTCTGGTAGGGCTTTGTGTTCCTTCAAAGCTTGGTCGATTTTGAAAGCCAAGACCTTTTGATCGTGGATAGCTTTTTCAGCGGCTGCTTGCTCGATTTCTGCTTGAATCTGTTCCGGTGATTTTGGAGTTGTCTCTACCAAAGTGATTTCAGATTCTGGTGGTGTAGTAGGTGCTTCCGCTCTTTTAGCTTCTGCACGGGCTTTTGCTGCTTGTAAGTCAAATGTCATGATTGTTATCTCCTTTTAGTTAGTTTGTGATTGATTCGTTTTGGGCAGTGGCGACCACTGATGTTTCAGCAATGGCTTCAAGAATCGCTTTCACCACAAGATTGAATTCAGCTTGTGCAATTTTGGCCGATTCAGTCGTGGCGTTATAAATGGTCTGCCCTTTGTTGAATTGGTTAGGGTATATCGAGCGAAAAATCAAAGGTGCTTCCAACGGCTTCTGGTGTTCACCAAACGCATCACCAAATGCCCTAATATCTGCATCAATCTGGTTCTTACGGTCGATTTCCTTCAAGGCTTTACGTTCTGCATTTCGGGCAAGTCTTGCTGCAGTCGTGGATGTATCCGTCAAGGTGAGGTTAGCGCTGACCTCTTTGGAATTTGCCTTGATGCGTGCTGGATCGAAAGCCAGCAGAGAGCGTACCTTTGTGGTGAATTTTCCGCCTAGGCTCACAGCGTCGTATTTCAAATCCTCAATGATTCCCGACACGGTAACGGCAGTCACTGCGTTCTGTGTGTCACCTTTGTAAGGTGTAATCACCAAGTCACTAAAGCTGATGAGCCTTTTAATTTCCTTGATTGGGTTGTTTTTCGAGTCGAGAACCTTGGCTGGAACATCTACAATAATAAAGTCAAAGTGAGCGTAGTCACGTTTGATTACATCAAATTGTGCGTCCAGCTCATAAAGGCTGCGGGCAATAACGATAGGACGGTTTTCAAGTGCGAATTCATCGTACTCAAGTTGATCCAGCAAGGACTGGTTTATAGCTCTACCTTTATTTTTAAGCAATTCCACCTTGGCTTTGTTTTTGATAATGCGTTTTTCTGTTACTTCTTTGTTCTGCTCGATATGCATTTGAATAGCTGGAACGCCATCAGTGTCGATAATCAGCGTGCGATAACCTTGAAGCGCCAAGGAGTGGCTGAGATTTGAAATGGTCGTGGTTTTAGTAATGCTTTTATGACTGATTAAGGCCAAAATTTTAGCTGGTTGGTTCATGATTAAATTCCTTTAGTTTTGGTTTGTTTTTAAAATAATAACATTTGAAAAAAGAAAACAAGCCGTTAGTGTGAAATATTTCATAAATAGTTATGAAATACTTATGAGGTGCTTCATAAGTGTTTATGAAGTGCTTAATAACGTGGTGGATCATGAATTAATTTTTGGCTTCAGTAAAATGATTGATCCATGGTTTTTAGACTGAAGGGATATCAAAACCTTACGTTTACTAATTTGCGGATATCAAAACCAAAAAAACAGGAATCTCTTCCTGTTTATTTTCTAAGATCACAATTATTTTTCTTAGTAAATCCTTTCTGGCAGAATTTCTTTATACGGTTCATTTGTGGATTCCTCCACAAAGCATTCCTCCGTAAGCATTCCTTGCTCGTAAAGATCTACCAGCTCTACGTCTCCATCGATTAGATCTTCAAAAGCTTGTTTTCTGGTTTTCTCGAAATTATTCATATTTTCAATGTCCTCTTTTTTTGTTGTATGGGTGTGGCAGTCTCTACCTGGATGTCGTGGCTGCTGATGGTCGGCGGCTTCACCTGTGGCGTGGAATCCGTATCAGCCCGAGATAAGCGCTGTTTGATGAAGTTAGAAACAGGCAGGGTAGGGTCTAGGTCGTACTTGGCTTTGAGGTCATTCTCTAGCTTGTAGATGATCTCGTTCGCTGTGCGGTCTGCGTCTGCGGCAGCTTTGAATACCTGGTCAGGTTTGTCCCTCAAGCCTTTGAGAGCCCAACCCACATCGTAGGTCTGGTGGTTCTTGAAAAAGGAATCGTCTAACTGGTCGCGCATGCCATCGGTGATGCTGAAGTTCAGATGCTTAATCACGGCTTGCGCTGACAGATTGGCTACCAACTCTTCATAGGCCCTGTGTTCATCACTCTGAGCATATTTTGCGAGGCTTTCACGGTTCTTCCGGCTTGCTACGCCGTATGAGTGGCTGACTTCATGCAAGAGAGTGGATAGCTCGTGGAGGTCGCTCTTGAAGTAGCTAGAAGGTGACATATAGATGGTGTCTTCACCGGGGGAGAAGTAATTGCTGTGTTCCGCCCCTGCGTGCCTTTTGAGCGGCGTTGGCATGGTATCCATGACTGACTGAAGCACGGTCTGTACTTCGGCTGGGGTTGGGATCTTGGCGCGTTGCGCCATCTGCGCTTTTATCTTGTCTGGTAGCTCCCCTGTGAACTGCTGCAGGTTGAAGACAGGAGATAGCTTTGAAGCACGTCTATAGATGGCTTTGCCTTCCGCATTGTCCTGGTCATCGTTACCTCCAGCACCTGGCTTTTCACCGTCCTTGACGAACCCTATCTGCATGCCAAAGTGGTGAACAACGAAGTCAGCCTTTTCCCCTTTGTTGGACAGGCCAGCGTCAAACCCTTGCTTCGCCGTCATGTAGTAGGGCAGTTCAAAGCCTTTCTCTTTGCCAAGCATCGAAAGCAGCATCGAGTTTTCGAGGTTGTAGACTGTTCCTGATATCGGGTTCAGGTATCGGATTTTGAAGCACGGTGAATTCCACACCGGCACGTCTGGATTTTCTGCCTGGAGCATTGCGTGGATGCTATCGACCTTATCCGCAAGGAATCCCTCGAGCTTCTCTTTACTGTTGTCGATGTACTCCTTTTTTTCTTTGTATGATTTTCGTTTAGCTACTGCCATTTAATTTCTGGTTGTTATATGACTGATTTTACCATTTGATTTTTAGAAGGCATTCACTACGCGAAATAAAGACAGGGGCACTGTGTCTAGACGAACTGTTGGGCATCGCAGGGAAAAGCAATTTTTAAGCTATATCTGCCGGGTTTAGTAAGGCACTAAAATATTTCTTGGATCGATCTTGATTGATCCTCAAGACTGGAGCTATGGTTTTGCCTCAAACCTACATCGAGTGATTCAAATGAAAAGGATTTTGACTGCCGTAGCTCTCTCCCTGTGTGTAGCTTCTGTAAGCAATGCAGATGACCGGTTCACCTTTGAGAAATACCCCGCTTCTACGGTTTCCAACAAGGCACTGACAAAAGTCGATTGGTCGAGTAACAAAGCCCTGGCAGGGCAGTGGCGCATCAAAGAATCCGTCGAAGGCACCGTTGGCAAGAAAGCCGATTTTGCGGGGCATTTTGTGGTTGCTACCTACGGCTGTGGCACGGGATGCCAAGCAACCGTGTTTGTAGATGTAAACGATGGGAAGCTCTACAAAGCCCCAATGCAGTTTCCAAGCGAATCAGACGCTCTTGCCCCAGCTAATGGTGGGGTTGCTCACAGGCAAAACAGCAATGCAATTTTCATGAGCGATTTGCATTACTACAAAGCTGGTAGCCCGGACATGATGCAAAACGATGGTGTGGTGCTTTGGAATGAAAAGGCTAAGAAATTTGAAATTATTGCAAAATCCAAACCTTTTCTTGTGAAGATGGATTGAAGACTTTTCAGATTTAAATGATTTCATGTATCATCAAATCACAACCAATTTATTAGGTATACACAATGTCGAAGCTTGCAGAATTCCGTCAGCTTGAAAAGCACCTAGCTGAACAAATGGCTCAGTTGGAAGCACTGAAAGGTGATGCTGGTCTGGCTGAAGAGATAAAATTTGAAGAGAAGCTGCGCAATCTTCTTGGTCAGTACGGCAAAAGCCTGCGTGACGTGATCGCTATCCTCGATCCAGCTTCGCTTAACCGCAAAGGCGCAGCCCCGGCACCGATCAAAGCTACTCGCCGTGAACGTGTTGTTAAGGTTTACAAGAACCCGCACACGGGTGAAACCATCGAAACCAAGGGTGGTAATCATAAGCAGTTGAAAGAGTGGAAAACCGAGTTCGGTGCTGACACCGTGGAATCTTGGTTGAGCAAGTAACACCAGCTATCATGCCGCCGCAATGGCGGCATGTGCTTCACCCGTTCTCCTTCTGCCCCTAAATCTATGATGGCGTAATTGGGTGTACTATCCCATTCTCATTGCGTTTGAACAGGGGTACGACAAGGATGAACAAGGCCACAGCGGCTTTTCTATGGATTTTTTTCTGCGCTGCCTCTCAAGCCCAAGAATTCGACTTCAATGGTGCTGTGTTGGGAATGAAGCTCATTGAGTTTCAAGCTCTTCCCGTAATCAATGGAAAGTTGACCCCTGACGGCAAGGCCGGTTGGTGTGACCAGAGAGCGGGGAAACTGGTGTGTCATCGCGTTGGGGATGATCCATTTGGGCAAATCTATGGTCCTGCATTGGGCGACTACCACTTCGACAAAGACAAAAGCGGTGAGCTTCGCCTTTACATGATTATGCTCATGGCCGACCGTAGAAATTATCCTATTGCTGAGTCGGGGCTTACCCAAAAATGGGGAGCTGGCAAATCGGTCGTCTCAACTGCAACCAACGGACTAGGGCAAGAAATCAAGGCTACTACTCTGAGCTGGAACAAGCCGGATTCCGCTATCACGCTTGAGGCCCCGTGTGGGAACGTCAAGTACCTTTGCCTGACATACACGCATAAATCCCTAGCTAAAGAAGTAGCGGGTTCAGCACCACCGTCAGGATCTGGCTTTTAGGTGAATTTGATATTTGAACGGCAACGTATCGTCACCTGTTGTAGATATCGAAATGACCATGAATTCGAAGGAAAATAAAATGGCGTATGAAACCGGGCTAGGAAACAGAAATTCATGTGCAGTGATTCTTGATCCATTTTATTTATCTAAACTCATGGATGAGGAATTTAAAAAGACGGGAGAAATACAGCTTCATCATTTAAAAGGGATTGGTAGCTATCTTAATTCTGTCCGTGATTCATTAGACATTCAAATTAAAGGGCTTCGTGATTCGGATATTTATCATGAGCAAGCTCACTACCAAAAAATAGCAGATGATCTTAAGCATGAAATCGACCTTCTCACCGAAGAGGGTAGGTCTGATGACAGTAATCTTAATAATAAATGGTGGTCTGCGCATTTAGTTGCTGAGAACGCAAAAGATCGGAACGTAGGCGAACCACTTAATCAGGAACGATATCAGGATTTAGCATCGGTCGAAATCCACGGGTTTTTAAAATTTGTTGAGAATGGACCCGGTTTGCGTCTCATCCAGCCGAATGCGCTGGAGTTTTTTGCTGAAATCGAAAATGGACTTCGATTTAGTGGTGGTTTAGAAGCAGTCAATGAATTTATATCTAGACTCACCACTTTAAGTCTTGAGGTCAGTAGGTTTGAGTCCGCTTTTGTAAAAATATACAATCAAATTGACTTGATAAGGAACGCTTTTTCTTCGCAGAAAATAACATACATCAATGGCGAGATTGATTATGCAAAAATATATAGAATTCTCAAAAAGAATTTTGGTTATGACTATCCGCATAGCTTGATATGGTGGGGGGCAGTTGTTTATACCGCGATGAATACGACGGAAACTCTGGAAACCTATCAACCCTCCACGCTTCAAGTTGGCATGGGTTTTGAAAATCACGTAGAGAAACTTTATAGAGGTTTTGGATACTCCGTTTCCACCACGCCCGCTTCGGGTGATTTTGGAGTCGATTTAATAGCTATTTCAAACACAGAAAAAATTGCAATCCAATGTAAGAAATACGCTACTCCCGTTGGGCCTGATGCGGTCATGCAAGTGTATTCTGGTGGCGCATACTATGAATGCACCCGTTTTGCGGTTTTTTCAGTTAACGGCTTTACTAATGCTGCTACCGAAATGGCAAAGAAATTGAGAGTTGAATTGTTCAATATCGACGCATCTGATATTGCTTAGTGAAGGTACTCACTATGTTGAACATAATGGTGATGAAAGAGCCAAAAGGTATTAGGAAGCTGTGCTTGCAGTTTGCAACTGCCAGCATCAGCTTCCTTATGTGCTTTATAGCTCTGGATTTAGCGCTTCATTGAGAGCAGCAGCAATCGCGGCAGATCGTTTGTCAATAAACTTGTCATAGTCATCATCAAGAACGCCGTAGGTTTTTGGGCTGCCAATTAAGTGCGACTTCAATGTTACTGATAATTTTGAATTAGTACCTTCGAATTCTCCCACATACAAGCTTGGTGCCTTTGCACGAATCTTATTGTTTGAAGCCGAATCAATCAGTGTGATATTGGCAACCAAATTTGGCTCGCTGTCTTTGAAATTTTTATTAACGAAAGCCTTGGGGAAAAAGTGATGGTAGTTTCTACTGGACGCAATTTTCAGGTTTGAATTATCCAGTATCACGTCGCTGTTATCGTCAAGGTTTTTCGGCTTTTGAGAGGCGAGTAAACACAGTATAGTTTTAATGTACGAATTACCCGCAGAGAACCAGGTTTCAGCAATGTCTTCAGCAGATACTGTAAGCTCATCCCCTGGGTATTTAGGTTTGCGTTCCTTTAATATTTGGGCAATTTTTTTCAGGTCTTCCGCTATTTTGGTTTCGGTTGAACCACTATATCGCCAGTTCAAACCGACCCAATAGAAAAATTGCTTCAATAACTTTGACTGTGTTTCAGTTGGACGCTTGTTGTCATTTTTGTAGAAGAAATAAGTTAGCGGAACTAGTAATGAGGAATAGGGGAGAAGTTGGGATACTGGAACATGTAGAGTTGTTCTGATGAAATCAACCGCTGAAAACATTGACGAAACCATTGGGTCCCAATTCGTAATGAACTTCTCACGTCCAATTTTTAAAATATCTTTGGCGCGGATACTATCTACTGCAATGGCTGCGACAGCCTGAAGCACTGTAGCTGCAGGAATTGTTTCAAATTTTGCTCTGACTAAACTCTTTGAAACCTCATCGCTACCATAAATTAACTCTTCATACTTCAAAGCAAGGTCAAACCCCCTAGCTTCATCGTAGGTCATAGCTACCATGATTTCAAATAAGGTCAGCGGTTTACCGCCTGTATTTATCCGGGCAAATACGTCACAAGCAATTTCAATTGGATAGTCTTTGATAGTGATCGTTGCAAAGTCATATGTTGTTAAATTAGTTTTGTACTCTTGAAATTTCTTGGCTTTTTCTTTTCCGATATCTTCAATGAAGTCTAATGCATCCGAGGTTAGGAGGTCATGTACAGAAACATAAATCTTGTCCTCCTCTTGCTGGCTCGTTACGATCTGTTCGTCGGTCAAAGGATCGTAATCAAGATTTACATAAATATCTTTGTAATCAATTTCCTTTTTGTCTTTGGTTATGCGAATGCCCTTGCGAATAGCATATAGGGAGGTGATGCGTTGCTGACCGTCCAGTATGTATTGCGCATAGTCGCCTTTAGGCGTATCTGGTAACTTATGATTGCCAATGTCTTTTACGGACCGCAAGGTATCCTTGGTCTTCCATAAGATGAACGTGCCGATTGGATAGCCTTTGAGAATGCTGTCGATTAATTTGGCACTTTGTTCTTTATCCCAAACAAATTCACGTTGAAACATCGGCAGTTTAATTTGGCCAGAATCAATTTCAAGGAAAAGCGCTTCATATTTTTTGACGGCGTTTTCCGGTCGTAGAAGAAATTGAGGTTCTGCCTGGATTACCTTGCTTTTAACTGCCATGTATATTTCCTTATAAGTATTGCTTTCACAATAGTAATGAATGATTTTTTAAGGTTTTGTATTCTAGTCAGTTGCCATTTAATCCACTGTCACGAGTCAATAGTCTCTTTTTCCAGTGAATTTCTTTATCCTTCATCTCGTCAGCGCCAGTGTGCTTATCGGCAATTTCTAAGATGCTGAACCTGAAATGTTCAGAAAACGACTCACCCCGTTTCAGGTGAAGGTCGCGTATGCGTGTGTTACCACCATGCCCATTCTTTGAGTACGTTACCCAACGATCCCACAAGCCACCTGTGCCCGTGGCAGAGCCTACATATAGCTGGTGTTCACCCTCGGTGCGGTCGGATATCAGGTAAACGCCTGCAACGCTGCTCAAAGCAGTCTGCCACGACACGATCCCTTCCCTGGCGATGATTTTCAATTCTTGGAAGCTAATGTCTACATCCTTGAAGCCGGGGAATCCCCCCACGGTCATTTTCTTTTCTAGGATTTCGGACAGCTTCATCGTGGACATGCATGTCTTGAAGTACAGGTAGTTGGCCCTTGGTTTTTTGTACTCCAGGACCAGTCGCCCCGCCAGCTCTTCGAACTCTGGCACACGGCGGTATTCGTAAACGTAGTCACGATTGACCTTGCCTTGGCGTACCTCTTTCACCTTCAACGAATCGTAGATCCCAGCTAGGAGCCATTTCTTGGACTCTGGAATCTCAACAAGGCCGATGACGTATCGGCACTCGAAATTCTTCCTCGACTGCCACGACTGCCACTCATCGAAGTACCCAGCCAGGTACACGTCCATTGGGTGTTCGATCCCGTTGTGCTGTGCCAAATGGATCTTGGTGTTATCGGGTGTCAGGGTAGGCAAGAGGCTGGTCAAGAACTGCATGAGCATGATGGTAGAAATCCTCGGATGATTCGAGAATCTAACATTTGATGCATTCCGCTGCGCGGGAAGGATTGCCTAAAGGGATTGCGTGGAGCGGAGGCTTTGAAAAAGCGGAAAAAGGCATTTCAGCCTGATCATTTTGAGGGGAGGGGCTTGGATCAGAGGAACCCATGCAGGCTGTGGCTTTGAGCGTTTTTTAGGCAATAAA
Source organism: Pseudomonas sp. C321 (assembly GCF_055407105.1). Classification (NCBI taxonomy): domain Bacteria; kingdom Pseudomonadati; phylum Pseudomonadota; class Gammaproteobacteria; order Pseudomonadales; family Pseudomonadaceae; genus Pseudomonas; species Pseudomonas sp. C321. The sequence continues at coordinate 259,000 of NZ_JBUZRB010000003.1, forward strand.
AAACCCGGCGCGTGGGCCGGGTTCTTTGATTTGGAAGTTCCAAAAACACTTCCAAAAATTACTTCCAAAACTTTAAAACCGTAAGCTGGTAAGTGCTTGATTTTAAAGGAAAATCTTGGTGCCCCGAGGGAGACTCGAACTCCCACTTCTTGCGAAAACGGATTTTGAATCCGCCGCGTCTACCAATTCCGCCATCAGGGCTCAATGGCGGCGAAGTATAGAGATGAGATTACCGTTGGTCAATCACGTTTCATGGTCTATTTTCACTATTTCCGCTAGACTTCCCGGCCCTGCTAGACGAACCCCATCATGCGCGTTGCTGACTTTACTTTTGAGCTCCCTGATTCGCTGATCGCTCGCCACCCTTTGGCCGAGCGTCGCGCCAGTCGACTGTTGACCCTGGACGGGGTCAGCGGTGCCCTTGCACACCGTCAATTCACAGATTTGCTTGAGCATTTGCGCCCAGGCGATTTGATGGTGTTTAACAATACCCGAGTGATTCCGGCGCGGCTGTTTGGCCAGAAGGCGTCCGGCGGCAAGCTGGAGATTCTGGTGGAACGGGTGCTGGACAGTCATCGCGTTCTGGCCCATGTGCGCTCCAGCAAGTCGCCGAAACCGGGGTCGAAGATTCTCATCGACGGCGGTGGCGAAGCTGAAATGCTGGCCCGTCATGATGCATTGTTCGAACTGAGGTTTGCCGAGGAAGTGCTGCCGCTGCTGGAGCGGGTCGGGCATATGCCGTTGCCTCCTTATATAGATCGCCCGGACGAAGAGTCGGATCGTGAGCGTTATCAGACGGTGTATTCCGAGCGCCTGGGCGCGGTGGCGGCGCCGACGGCGGGGCTGCATTTTGATCAGCCGTTGTTGGACTCGATTGCCGCCAAGGGCATCGAGTCTGCATTTGTGACCCTGCATGTGGGGGCCGGGACGTTTCAGCCGGTGCGTGTGGATAACATCGAAGACCACCATATGCACAGCGAATGGCTGGAAGTCAGCCAGGACGTCGTGGATGCAGTCAATGCGTGCAAGGCTCGCGGTGGTCGTGTGGTGGCGGTCGGCACCACCAGTGTGCGTTCCCTGGAAAGTGCCGCCCGTGATGGCGTGCTTAAGCCCTTCAGTGGCGACACCGATATCTTTATCTTCCCAGGCCGGCCGTTTCATGTGGTCGATGCCCTGGTGACCAATTTTCATTTGCCGGAATCCACGCTGTTGATGCTGGTGTCGGCGTTCGCTGGTTATCCCGAAGCCATGGCCGCCTATAAAGCGGCCATCGAGCATGGATACCGTTTTTTCAGCTACGGTGATGCGATGTTTATCACCCGCAATCCGGCGCCGACTGCCCCTAAAGAATCGGGCCCAGAGGAACAAGCATGAGTCGTATGTCGTTTGAATTGTTGGCCACTGACGGCAAGGCCCGTCGCGGTCGCCTGACTTTCCCGCGTGGCACCGTCGAGACCCCAGCATTTATGCCGGTCGGCACCTACGGCACCGTAAAAGGCATGTTGCCGCGGGATATCGTCGCCACCGGCGCCGAGATGATCCTCGGCAACACCTTCCACCTGTGGCTGCGCCCGGGCACGGAAGTGATCAAGAAGCACGGCGACCTGCATGACTTCATGCAGTGGAAAGGCCCGATTCTTACCGACTCCGGCGGTTTCCAGGTGTTCAGCCTGGGCGCCATGCGCAAGATCAAGGAGGAGGGCGTGACCTTCGCCTCGCCGGTGGACGGCGCCAAGGTGTTCATGGGGCCGGAAGAGTCGATGCAGGTCCAGCGCGACCTGGGTTCCGACGTTGTGATGATTTTCGACGAATGCACACCGTACCCGGCCGATGAAGAAGTGGCACGGGTGTCGATGGAGCTGTCGTTGCGCTGGGCCCAGCGTTCGAAGAATGCCCATGGCGATAACACCGCCGCGCTGTTTGGTATCGTCCAGGGCGGCATGCACCAGGGTTTGCGCGAGCGTTCCCTGGAAGGCCTCGACAAGATCGGCTTTGACGGCCTGGCTATCGGCGGTCTGTCGGTGGGCGAGCCCAAGCACGAGATGATCAAGGTGTTGGATTACCTGCCGGGTCTGATGCCAGCTGACAAACCTCGTTACCTTATGGGCGTTGGCAAACCGGAAGATCTCGTAGAGGGTGTGCGCCGCGGTGTGGACATGTTCGATTGCGTGATGCCAACCCGTAATGCCCGCAATGGGCATCTGTTCATTGATACAGGCGTGCTGAAGATCCGTAACGCGTTCCATCGCCATGATGATTCGCCGCTGGATCCCACCTGTGATTGCTACACCTGCCAGAACTTCTCCCGTGCTTATCTGCACCATCTGGACAAATGCGGGGAAATGCTGGGTAGCATGTTGAATACCATCCACAATTTGCGTCACTACCAAGTCCTGATGGCTGGTTTGCGCGAGGCTATTCAACAGGGTACATTGGCCGCCTTTGTCGATGCCTTCTATGCCAAGCGCGGGCTGCCTGTGCCGCCCTTGGACTGATTTTCCCGACCCTAAGATTCACTATTTGCAACTGGAGTGCTAAATGAGCTTTTTTATCTCTAATGCCATGGCTGATGCCGCTGCACCGGCCGCTGCCGGCCCTTTGGGTGGTGGTTTTGAGTGGATTTTCCTGGTCGGCTTCCTGGTCATCTTCTACCTGATGATCTGGCGTCCACAGGCCAAGCGCGCCAAAGAGCAGAAGAACCTGCTGGGCAGCTTGCAGAAAGGTGACGAAGTTGTGACCACTGGCGGCATCGCTGGCAAGATCATCAAGGTCTCCGACGCTTTTGTGGTCCTGGAAGTCTCCGACACCGTTGAAATGAAGTTCCAGAAAGGCGCCATCGCCGCCACGCTGCCAAAAGGCACGCTCAAAGCGATCTAAGTTCCTACCTTTACCAATCGACGGGGCGCGCAAGGCGCCCCGCGTTATAAGCGGGCGGCGTGATGCTGAACAAATACCCTCTGTGGAAATACGTACTGATCCTGGCGGTGCTGGCGATCGGTTTTATTTATTCCGCTCCCAATCTTTATCCTGATGATCCGGCGATCCAGATTACTGGCGCCAGCACTGCGTTGCAGGTTACTCAGGCTGATCTGGACCGCACGAGCAAAGCGCTCACTGCTGCGGGTATCCAGGTTAAAGCAGCCACTTTGGCGGCTGACGCGAAGGGCGGCTTGTTACGCCTGACCAAGCAAGAAGACCAATTGCCGGCTAAAGACGTTGTGCGCAAGGTCATGGGTGATGACTACGTTGTCGCGCTGAACCTGGCACAGACCACACCAGCCTGGTTGCGCAGCATTGGCGCGCACCCGATGAAGCTGGGTCTGGACTTGTCCGGTGGTGTGCACTTCCTGCTGGAAGTGGACATGGACAAAGCTCTCGATGCTCGCCTGAAAGTCTACGAGGGCGACGTGAAGAGCCTGCTGCGCAAAGAGCGCCTGCGTTATCGCAGCCTGCCGCAGCTCAACGGTGCTATCCAGCTGGGTTTTGCTGACGAAGCTGCCCGCGAACAGGCCCGTGCCCTGATCCGCAAGAGCTTTACCGATTTCGATATCGTACCTGCCGACCTCAATGGTCAAGCGGTGCTGCGTCTGGCGATGACCCCGGCCAAGCTGGCGGAAATCCGCGAATACTCCATCAAGCAGAACTTGACCACGGTACGTAACCGCGTCAACGAACTGGGTGTGGCCGAGCCACTGGTTCAGCGCCAGGGTGCCAACCGCATCGTGGTTGAGCTGCCAGGTGTGCAGGACACCGCTGAAGCCAAGCGGATCCTAGGCAAGACAGCCAACCTTGAGTTCCGTCTGGCCGCCGAGCCGGGTGCTTCCAAAGCCACTTCCGAGACCTTCGAGTTTCGTGAAGGTAACCGCCCACCGGCGCAGATCGAGCGTAGCCTGATCATCACCGGTGACCAGGTTACCGACGCCAAGGCTGGTTTCGGTGAGCAAGGCACGCCTGAAGTGAACATCCGTCTGGATGGTCACGGTGGCGAACTGATGAGCCGCGCAACCCGCAGCAACGTCGGGCGCAGCATGGCGGTTATCTTCATCGAACAGCGTCCAGTCACCACCTATACCAAGCAAATGGTCAACGGTGTCGAGAAAGACGTGGCGGTGCAGACCTTCAAGGAAGAGAAGAAGATCATCAGCCTGGCGACCATTCAGTCGCCGCTGGGTGCTCAATTTCGTATCACTGGCCTGAACGGCCAGGGCGAATCGTCCGAGCTGGCGCTGCTGCTGCGTGCCGGTGGCCTGGCGGCGCCAATGTACTTTGCTGAAGAGCGCACCATTGGCCCGAGCCTGGGTGCCGACAACATCACTAAAGGTATCGACGCTTCCTTGTGGGGCATGCTGTTCGTGTCGCTGTTCATCATCGCCATCTATCGCTTCTTCGGCATCATCGCCACGGTTGCGCTGAGTGTGAACATGGTGCTGCTGCTGGCCCTGATGTCGCTGCTGGGGGCTACGCTGACCCTGCCAGGCATCGCCGGTATCGTATTGACCATGGGTATGGCGGTGGATGCCAACGTGCTGATCTTCTCGCGGATTCGTGAAGAGATCGCCGCCGGGATGACGGTGCAAAGGGCAATCAACGAAGGCTTCGGCCGGGCATTTACCGCGATTCTCGACGCCAACCTGACAACATTGTTGGTCGGCGGGATTCTCTTTGCCATGGGCACAGGCCCGGTCAAAGGCTTTGCGGTGACCATGTCCCTCGGGATCTTTACCTCGATGTTCACGGCCATCATGGTGACCCGCGCAATGGTCAACCTGATCTTTGGCGGGCGTGACTTCAAGAAGTTGTGGATTTAAGGGGCTGCCATGTTACGTACAATCAACTTCATGGGCGTTCGCAACGTTGCGTTCGGCGTCACCGTGCTCCTTACCGTTCTGGCGTTATTCAGCTGGTTCCATAAGGGCCTGAACTACGGTCTGGACTTCACTGGCGGTACGCTCATCGAGCTGACCTACGAGAAGCCGGCCGATGTCGCCAAGGTGCGGACTCAGTTGGTCGAGTCTGGCTATCACGACGCCATCGTGCAGAGTTTTGGTGCAACTACCGACCTGCTGGTGCGGATGCCGGGCGAAGATCCACAATTGGGTCACCAGGTAGCTGAAGCCTTGCTCAAGGTGGGCGGCGACAACCCGGCCACGGTCAAGCGCGTCGAGTTTGTAGGTCCGCAAGTGGGTGAAGAGCTGCGCGACCAGGGCGGCCTCGGCATGCTGATGGCGCTGGGCGGCATCCTCATCTACCTGGCCTTCCGCTTTCAGTGGAAGTTCGCGGTCGGTGCCATCGTCTCGCTGATCCACGACGTAGTCGTGACCGTGGGTATTCTGGCGTACTTCCAGATCACCTTCGACCTGACGGTATTGGCGGCGGTGCTGGCGATTATTGGTTACTCCCTCAACGATACCATCGTGGTGTTCGACCGGGTTCGCGAGAACTTCCGGGTGCTGCGCAGGGCGACGTTGATCGACAATATCAATATCTCCACCACCCAGACCCTGTTGCGCACGATGGCGACTTCGATCTCCACCTTGCTGGCAATTACCGCGTTGATGGTGTTTGGTGGCGACAACCTGTGGGGCTTCTCTCTGGCGCTGTTTATCGGCGTTCTGGCGGGTACCTACTCGTCGATCTACATCGCTAACGTGGTGCTGATCTGGCTGAACCTCAGCAGCGAGGACTTGATCCCTCCAGTTAGCACTGACAAGGAGGTCGACGACCGTCCTTGATGGGCGATTGTTGATCCGCTGTTACAAAGAAGGCGCGAGTATTGAACTCGTGCCTTTTTTTTTGCTCCAAGGCTGGGTATAGCGCGGACGTTTCAGTCCGTTTGTGATGGTCAGGAGGTTCAAGTGAACAAGTCGTTACTGGTTGGTGCGGTATTGGGTGCTGTCGGTGTGACTGCCGGGGGTGCTGTTGCCACCTACAGCCTGGTAAAAAGCGGCCCTGAGTATGCGCAAGTGCTGGCAGTGCAGCCGGTGAAAACCCAGATCAAAACCCCTCGTGAGGTCTGCAAGGACGTCGCTGTGACCCGGCAGAAGCCGGTGCAGGATCAGCATCAGATCATCGGCAGTGTCGTAGGTGCCGTGGCCGGTGGCTTGCTGGGTAACCAGATCGGTGGCGGCAATGGCAAGAAGATCGCTACTGTAGCCGGTGCGGTCGGTGGCGGTTATGCCGGTAACAAGGTTCAGGAAGGCATGCAGAACCGCGATACCTACACAACCACCCAGACCCGTTGCAACACTGTGAATGACATCAGTGACAAGGTCGTGGGTTATGACGTGCGGTATCTGCTGGATGGCAAGGAAGGCTCCGTGCGCATGGAGCGTGATCCAGGCGGCCAGATCCCGGTCGACAAGGAAGGGCATCTGGTTATCGGCCAGAACCAGCAGTAAACCTTATTCAGGGCGGGACACAGGTATAAAAAAAGCACCCCTAGGGGTGCTTTTTTGTGCTTGCTCGCTTAACGTTTTAGCGAAGCCGGCAGGTGCGGCTGGATCGCCGTCAGTACTGCCTTGAAGCATTTGGTGTTGCCAGCTACCACGTGACCCTTCTCCAGGAAGTCGTGACCGCCGGTGAAGTCGCTCACTAGGCCGCCTGCTTCTTGAATCAGCAGCGCGCCTGCAGCCATGTCCCACTCGGACAGGCCCGACTCCCAGAACGCATCAAAGCGGCCAGCGGCCACATAAGCCAGGTCCAGGCTCGCCGAGCCAGCGCGACGGATGCCAGCGGTCTGGCCCACCAGGGCGCGGAACATGCCCAGGTAGTTTTCCAGGTTGTCCATCTGGTCATCACGGAATGGGAAGCCGGTACCCAGCAGGGCGCCGTCCAGGCTGGTACGACCGCTGACGCGCAGGCGACGACCGTTCAGTTGGGCGCCACGGCCACGGCTGGCGGTGAATTCTTCCTGGCGAACCGGGTCCAGAACAACGGCGTGTTCCAGGCGGCCACGGTATTTGCAGGCAATGCTCACGGCAAAGTGCGGGATACCGCGCAGGAAGTTAGTGGTGCCGTCCAGTGGGTCGATGATCCACAGGTACTCTTCGCCTTCGCCGCTACCTTTGTGCAGGCCGGTTTCTTCACCGAGGATGCCGTGGGTAGGGTAGGCCTTGCGCAGAGCGTCGATGATTTTCTGCTCGGCGGCGCGATCGATCTCGGATACGTAATCCTTGGCGTCTTTTTCGTCGACCTTGATGGTATCCAGGCGCTCGATGGAGCGGAAAATCAATTCACTGGCGCTGCGGGCGGCGCGCAGCGCGATATTCAGCATGGGCTGCATGGATGTGTCACCTAAGGTTGTTAAAGAAAGCCGGGCATTCTAGCAGAAACTTTCTTCAGGTGGACGACGACGTTAGCTTTCATGGCATAACCTTAGGCTGTTCTGTAAGATTTGCCCCCTTTCCCGTGTCCGAGAGCGCCTCCCTTGCTGCAAAACATTCGTGTCGTCCTCGTCAATACCAGTCATCCCGGCAATATCGGCGGGGTGGCGCGAGCCATGAAGAACATGGGGCTAACGCGCCTGGTGCTGGTCGAACCGCGCCTGTTTCCGCACCACGAGGCCGATGCCCGTGCCTCCGGCGCCAATGACATCCTCGCAAGTGCCCAAGTGGTCGCCACGCTGGAAGACGCCCTGGTGGGCTGCAATCTGGTGCTCGGCACCAGTGCTCGCGACCGCCGCATCCCTTGGCCACTGCTCGATCCTCGCGAATGCGGCACAAAAGTCGTCGAGGAAGCCGCTGGCGGCGCCGAAATCGCCTTGGTATTCGGTCGTGAAGATTCCGGCCTGACCAATGACGAGCTGCAGCGATGTCATTATCACGTGCATATCCCATCAGACCCCGAATTCAGCTCGCTGAATCTTGGGGCAGCGGTGCAGGTGTTGAGTTATGAAGTGCGCATGTCCTGGCTGGCGGTTCAAGGTCAGCCGAGTAAAGTGGAGAAGGACGAGGTAGCGTCGACCAAAAGTGGCGAGTTGGCCACCATGGACGAGCTGGAGCGATTCTATGAGCACCTGGAGCAAACCCTGGTAGCCATCGAATTCCTCGATCCGGAAAAACCACGGCACTTGATGGCTCGTCTGCGCCGGTTGTACGGACGCAGCTCGGTCAGCCGGGCAGAAATGAATATATTGCGTGGCATCCTCACGGAAACCCAGAAAGCGGCCCGTGGCGAGCTTCTTAAGCGGAAGGATTAAAAATGTTCGAGCGTTTGCGAGAAGATATCCAGAGTGTTTTTCATCGTGATCCGGCGGCGCGCAACGCCTTTGAAGTGCTGACCTGCTATCCGGGCATGCACGCGATTTGGATTCACCGATTGTCCGGTGCCCTGTGGAATATGGGTTGGAAGTGGATGGCGCGGGTGGTCTCCAACTTTGGCCGCTGGTTGACCGGCATCGAGATTCACCCAGGCGCGAAGGTCGGTCGTCGGTTCTTTATCGATCACGGCATGGGTATTGTGATTGGCGAGACCGCCGAGATTGGTGATGACGTGACGCTGTACCAGGGTGTGACCCTCGGCGGTACCACTTGGAACAAGGGTAAGCGCCACCCGACGCTGGAAGATGGCGTTGTAGTAGGGGCGGGCGCCAAGGTGCTCGGGCCGTTTACTGTCGGCGCCGGTGCCAAGGTTGGCTCCAATGCCGTGGTCACCAAGGCTGTGCCGCCTGGTGCAACTGTCGTCGGTATTCCGGGCCGGATCATCGTCAAGGCTGAGGCGAGTGGCGAGCAGGAAGCCAAGCGCAAGGCTATGGCGCAAAAGATTGGTTTCGATGCTTATGGCGTTAGTGAAGACATGCCTGACCCAGTGGCCCGAGCCATCGGCCAGTTGCTTGATCACCTGCAAGCGGTGGACGGCAAGCTGGACGGCATGTGTGGCGCGTTGAAGGAGCTGGGCAGCAGCTACTGCGCCAAGGACCTGCCGGAACTGCGCGAAGAAGACTTCGCCGAGATCAAGGACGAAGGCGCCAGCAAGGCGGGCTAGTCCCCCCCCTCATCTGTAGGAGCGAGCTGCTCGCGAAAAGCCTGGGAGCGACGCGGGCATCCAGACACCCCGCGTAATCGCTCGCGTCCATCGCGAGCAAGCTTGCTCCTACATTTGATCGGCGTGGCTTCAGCTCCGCTGTTCGATGCCATCGCGCCCTGATATTATTCGCGCGCCCGTTTTGCGGGTATTCCCGACTAAGGTACTAGGTCTTATAGTTGACTTAAATACTCGGGAATTGCATACTCGCTCCCATTCTGAAGCACCTTGGTACTTGTCCATGAGACTGACTACAAAAGGCCGATACGCAGTGACCGCCATGCTTGACTTGGCCTTGCACGCGCAAAATGGGCCGGTGTCCCTGGCCGATATCTCTGAGCGCCAAGGCATTTCCCTGTCCTATCTCGAACAGTTGTTCGCCAAATTGCGCCGCAGCAATCTAGTTTCCAGTGTTCGTGGGCCAGGTGGTGGTTATCAGTTGTCCCGTGACATGCAGGGCATCCAGGTGGCCCAGGTGATCGATGCGGTCAACGAGTCCGTTGATGCTACCAAATGCCAGGGGCTGGGTGATTGCCATGCCGGCGACACCTGCCTGACGCACCACTTGTGGTGCGATCTGAGCCTGCAGATCCATGAATTTTTGAGTGGTATCAGCTTGGCTGATCTTGTGACTCGCCGTGAGGTGCAAGAAGTAGCCCAGCGTCAGGACCAGCGCCGCTGTAACACCAGGGCGCCGCGTCTGGACAAGATTGAAGCGTCCGCCGTCGAGTGACAGCCGAAGAGCTAACGGCACGCCAGCCAGCCTGATTTAGGAGAAAGTCCATGAAATTGCCGATTTACCTTGATTACTCAGCGACCACCCCGGTTGATCCGCGTGTCGCGCAAAAGATGAGTGAGTGCCTGCTGGTTGACGGAAACTTCGGCAACCCGGCGTCCCGTTCCCACGTTTTCGGTTGGAAAGCCGAAGAATCAGTGGAAAACGCTCGTCGCCAGGTCGCTGATCTGGTCAATGCCGACCCGCGTGAAATCGTCTGGACCTCCGGTGCCACCGAGTCCGACAACCTGGCGATCAAGGGTGCGGCGCATTTCTACGCCACCAAGGGCAAGCACCTGATCACCACCAAGATTGAGCACAAGGCTGTCCTCGACACCATGCGCCAACTGGAGCGTGAAGGTTTTGAAGTTACCTACATCGAGCCTACTACTGAAGGCCTGGTGACTCCTGCGATGATCGAAGCTGCGATGCGTGAAGACACCATCCTGGTTTCCATCATCCACGTGAACAACGAAATCGGCACCATCAACGACATCGCCGCCATCGGTGAGCTGACCCGCTCCAAGGGCGTGTTGCTGCACGTCGACGCCGCTCAGTCCACCGGCAAGGTCGATATCGACCTGTCGAAGCTGAAAGTCGACCTGATGTCGTTCTCTGCCCACAAGACTTATGGCCCTAAAGGCATCGGCGCCCTCTACGTGAGTCGCAAGCCTCGCGTGCGCATTGAAGCGACCATGCATGGCGGCGGTCACGAGCGTGGCATGCGTTCCGGCACCCTGGCGACCCACCAGATCGTCGGCATGGGCGAAGCTTTCCGTGTGGCCAAGGAAGACATGGCTGCCGAAAATGTGCGTATCAAGGCGTTGAGCGACCGCTTCTACAAGCAGGTCGAAAACCTTGAAGAGCTGTACATCAACGGCAGCATGACTGCCCGCGTACCGCACAATCTGAATTTGAGCTTCAACTACGTCGAAGGCGAGTCGCTGATCATGGCGCTCAAGGACCTGGCGGTTTCGTCCGGTTCGGCCTGTACCTCGGCTTCCCTTGAACCGTCCTACGTCTTGCGAGCCCTGGGCCGCAACGACGAACTGGCGCATAGCTCGATCCGTTTCACGTTCGGCCGTTTCACCACCGAAGAAGAAATCGATTACGCCGCGCAGAAAGTCTGCGAGGCCGTCACCAAGCTGCGCACCTTGTCGCCGCTGTGGGACATGTACAAAGACGGTATCGATATTTCCAAGATCGAGTGGGCGGCACACTAACTATAGAAGCCGCCACCCAAGGGCTCTGTAAGTACGTGGCGGAAAACGCAGGCGTATTTACAGGGTTCCAGAGCGGCCCTGATGAGTGAGGATTCAGTACCATGGCTTACAGCGAAAAGGTCATCGACCACTACGAAAACCCGCGCAACGTCGGCAAGATGAACGCGGAAGACCCTGATGTTGGCACTGGCATGGTCGGCGCCCCGGCGTGCGGCGACGTCATGCGTCTGCAGATCAAGGTCAACGACCAGGGTGTCATCGAAGATGCCAAGTTCAAGACCTATGGTTGCGGTTCGGCCATCGCCTCCAGCTCCCTGGCGACCGAATGGATGAAAGGCAAAACCCTGGATGAGGCTGTCACCATCAGCAATACCCAGCTGGCCGAAGAACTGGCCTTGCCGCCAGTGAAAATTCACTGCTCGGTACTCGCAGAAGACGCCATCAAGGCGGCTGTTCGCGACTACAAGCAGAAGAAAGGCTTGATCTAAGCATTTGGCGACGAGTAAGGAGTCACGATGGCTATCAGCATGACAGAAGCGGCGGCTAAACACGTGCGACGCTCCCTTGATGGGCGCGGCAAAGGTGAGGGGATTCGTCTGGGTGTTCGCACCACGGGCTGTTCCGGTCTTGCCTATGTGCTGGAGTTTGTCGACGAGGTGGTTGCGGAAGATCAGGTGTTCGAAAGTCACGGCGAGAAAGTGATTATCGACCCGAAAAGCCTGACTTACCTGGACGGCACCGAACTCGATTTCGTCAAGGAAGGGTTGAACGAAGGCTTCAAGTTCAACAACCCCAACGTACGCGGTGAATGTGGCTGCGGCGAAAGCTTCAACATCTGAGGCTGATTGTGGGTACTCCTTGTCATTTCGCTTTATTCGAGCTGCAGCCGAGTTTTCGGTTGGACCTCGATCAGCTTGCCACGCGCTACCGTGAATTGGCGCGTGGGGTGCATCCGGATCGCTTCGCTGACGCTTCCGAGCGTGAGCAACGCCTGGCGCTGGAGCAATCAGCCAGCCTCAACGAAGCCTATCAGACGCTTAAAACCCCTCCCAAACGCGCGCGCTACCTGCTCGCGATGGGTGGTCGCGAGTTGCCACTTGAAGTCACGGTCCAGGACCCTGATTTCCTGATGCAGCAGATGCAATGGCGCGAAGAGCTCGAAGACCTGCAGGACGAGGCCGATCTGGCTGGAATCGCAGTCTTCAAGCGCCGTCTGAAAGTGGCCCAGGATGAGCTCAACGAAAGCTTCGCAGCCTGTTGGGATGATGCGGCGCAACGCGAACAGGCCGAACGCCTGATGCGACGCATGCAGTTCCTCGACAAGCTCACCTACGAAGTGCGCCAGTTAGAAGAGCGCCTCGACGATTAACCCAGTGCTGCCCCGGTTGCACGCCTGATATACAGATAAGTCCTGATTACCATGGCCCTACTGCAGATCGCCGAACCCGGCCAAAGTCCTCAACCGCACCAGCGTCGTCTGGCGGTCGGGATCGACTTGGGCACTACCAATTCGCTGGTCGCTGCGTTGCGCAGCGGTCTTAGCGAGCCGCTGCCCGACGCCGATGGTCAGGTCATCCTGCCGTCCGCCGTGCGTTACCACGCCGATCGCACCGAAGTGGGCGAGTCGGCAAAGCTGGCCGCATCCACCGATCCCCTGAATACCGTGCTGTCGGTCAAGCGCTTGATGGGTCGTGGTCTGTCCGACGTCAAGCAATTGGGCGATCAGTTGCCGTACCGCTTTGTCGGCGGTGAATCCCATATGCCGTTCATCGACACGGTTCAGGGCCCGAAAAGCCCGGTGGAAGTGTCGGCCGATATCCTCAAGGTCCTGCGCCAGCGCGCGGAAACTACCTTGGGCGGCGAATTGGTCGGCGCGGTGATTACCGTTCCTGCGTATTTCGATGACGCTCAGCGCCAGGCCACTAAGGACGCGGCAAAACTCGCCGGCCTGAACGTGCTGCGCCTGCTCAACGAACCTACTGCTGCGGCAGTGGCTTACGGTCTGGATCAGCACGCAGAAGGCCTGGTCGCCATTTATGACTTGGGTGGCGGTACTTTTGATATTTCGATTCTGCGCCTGACCGGCGGTGTCTTTGAGGTCCTGGCAACCGGTGGCGACACTGCCCTGGGCGGCGATGACTTCGATCACGCCATTGCCGGCTGGATCATCGAGAGCGCTGGTTTGTCGGCTGACCTTGATCCGGGTGCGCAACGTAGCTTGCTGCAAACCGCCTGTGCCGCTAAAGAAGCGCTGACTGATACTGGATCCGTTGAGGTTGCCTACGGCAACTGGTCGGCCCAACTGACCCGTGACGCCTTTGATGCGCTGATCGAGCCCATGGTCGCCCGCAGCCTGAAAGCCTGCCGTCGCGCCGTGCGTGATTCCGGTATCGAACTGGAAGACGTGGCTGCCGTGGTCATGGTCGGTGGTTCTACTCGTGTGCCGCGCGTTCGCGACGCCGTTGCCGAGGCTTTTGGTCGTCAGCCGCTGACCGAAATCGATCCGGATCAAGTGGTAGCCATCGGGGCCGCGATCCAGGCCGACACACTCGCGGGTAACAAGCGCGATGGTGGCGAACTGCTTTTGCTCGACGTGATTCCGTTGTCCCTGGGGCTGGAAACCATGGGCGGCCTGATGGAGAAGGTGATTCCACGCAATACCACCATCCCCGTCGCCCGCGCCCAGGACTTCACCACATATAAAGATGGTCAGTCGGCCATGATGATTCATGTGCTGCAGGGCGAGCGTGAGCTGATCAGCGATTGCCGCTCCCTGGCGCGCTTCGAATTGCGCGGCATTCCGGCCATGGTTGCTGGCGCTGCAAAGATTCGTGTGACCTTCCAGGTCGACGCCGATGGCCTGCTCAGCGTTGCCGCTCGTGAGCTCGGTTCGGGCGTTGAAGCCAGTATCCAGGTCAAACCGTCCTACGGCCTGACCGACGGCGAAATCGCCAAGATGCTCAAGGACTCGTTCCAGCATGCCAGTGACGACAAGGTCGCCCGTGTATTGCGTGAGCAGCAAGTTGACGCCCAGCGCCTGCTCGAGGCGGTGCAGGGAGCCCTTGATACCGACGGCGAGCGTTTGCTGGACGCTGAAGAGCGCATGGTGATCGATCTGCAAATGCAGGAGCTGTCCGAATTGATGAAAGGCGCCGATGGTTACGCCATCGAGCAACAGACCAAGCGTCTGTCGCAAGTGACCGATGCCTTTGCTGCCCGCCGCATGGACTTGACGGTGAAAACCGCCCTGGCGGGTCGCAACTTGAATGAACTTGAGGAATAACTGATGCCGCAGATCATTTTTCTGCCACACGCCGAGCATTGCCCGGACGGTATGGTCGTGGAGGCTGAGACCGGCAAGTCCCTTCTCGAAGTCGCTCATGACAACCACATTGAGATCGAAAGTGCCTGCGGCGGCGTCAACGCCTGTACCACCTGTCATTGTGTGATTCGCGAGGGTTTCGATTCGCTGAATGAAGCCGATGAGCTGGAAGAAGACTATCTTGATAGGGCCTGGGGTCTGGAACCGACTTCGCGCTTGACCTGCCAGGCGATCGTCGGCACGGAAGATATCACCGTCGAAATACCGAAATATTCGCTCAACCATGCGGCTGAAGCGCCGCACTGATTCAAGGAGTTGTTGTCATGAGTCTGAAATGGGTTGATGTGCTGGAAATCTCGATTCAACTGGCTGAAACCAAGCCGGATGTGGATCCGCGTTACGTGCGCTTCGTCGATCTTCACAACTGGGTTGTGGCGTTGCCGGAGTTTGATGACGATCATAGTCGTGGTGGCGAGAAGGTGCTTGAAGCCATTCAGGCCGCCTGGATCGAAGAAGCAGACTGAGCCTCCCTTACGCAGGTTAGGCAATACCCAAGAACCCGCGTATAATTCGCGGGTTTAATTTTTCGCAAATTACCGTTTCTGGAGTTACACCATGGCTGTTCAACGTACTTTCTCCATCATCAAGCCTGACGCTGTTGCAAAAAACGTTATTGGCGAGATCGTCACCCGTTTCGAAAAAGCCGGCCTGAAGGTTGTAGCTTCGAAACTGAAGCAACTGTCCAAAGCCGAAGCTGAAGGCTTCTACGCTGAGCACAGCGCCCGTGGTTTCTTCGGCGAGCTGGTTGCTTTCATGATCTCCGGTCCTGTTGTTGTTCAGGTTCTGGAAGGCGAAAACGCCATCGCTCTGAACCGCGAACTGATGGGTGCTACCAACCCTAAAGAAGCGGCTGCCGGCACCATCCGTGCTGACTTCGCTGAATCCATCGACGCCAACGCTGTTCACGGTTCGGACTCCGAAGCCGCCGCTGCCCGCGAAATCGCTTACTTTTTCGCTGCTACTGAAGTAACCACTCGCTAAGCATTGGCTTGAAGAGTGAAGGTGAATCCATGACTACATCGACTGCAAAAACCAACCTGCTGGGTCTGACTCAGCCGGAAATGGAAAAATTCTTCGACTCAATCGGGGAGAAGCGTTTCCGTGCCAGTCAGGTAATGAAATGGATTCACCATCTTGGCGTCGATGATTTCGACGTCATGACGAACGTCAGCAAGGCCCTGCGCGACAAGCTCAAGGTCATTGCCGAAGTTCGTGGTCCCGAAGTTGTCAGCGAGGACATCTCCACCGACGGCACCCGTAAGTGGGTGGTGCGCGTGGAGTCCGGCAGCTGCGTCGAGACTGTCTACATTCCCCAGGGCAAGCGCGGCACCTTGTGCGTTTCGTCCCAGGCAGGCTGTGCCCTGGATTGCAGTTTCTGCTCCACCGGCAAGCAAGGCTTCAATAGCAACCTCACCGCCGCCGAAGTCATCGGCCAGGTGTGGATTGCCAATAAATCGTTTGGCAGCATTCCGGCGACCGCCGACCGTGCCATCACCAACGTGGTGATGATGGGCATGGGCGAGCCGCTGCTGAACTTCGACAACGTCGTCGCGGCCATGCACTTGATGATGGACGACCTGGGCTATGGCATCTCCAAGCGCCGTGTGACCCTGTCGACCTCCGGCGTGGTACCGATGATCGATGAGCTGGCCAAGCACATCGACGTCTCTCTGGCGTTGTCCCTGCACGCACCCAATGACGCATTGCGTAACCAATTGGTGCCGATCAACAAGAAGTATCCGCTTAAGATGCTGCTCGAATCTTGCCAGCGTTACATGGCGACCTTGGGCGAGAAGCGTGTGTTGACCATTGAGTACACCATGCTCAAGGACATCAACGACAAGGTCGAGCACGCCGTCGAGATGATTGAGTTGCTCAAGAACGTCCCGTGCAAGATCAACCTGATTCCGTTCAACCCGTTTCCCCATTCTGGCTACGAGCGGCCGAGTAACAACGCCATCCGCCGTTTCCAGGATCAACTGCACCATGCAGGCTTCAATGTCACCGTACGCACCACTCGCGGTGAAGACATCGATGCGGCATGTGGTCAATTGGTAGGGCAGGTGCTGGATCGCACCCGTCGCAGCGAACGTTATATCGCCGTGCGCGAATTGAGCGCCGACAACGATATGCCAAGCGCGACCTGAACCTGAGAGAGGACCTCTATGCCATTGCGCCTTGCGCTGCTTTTGCTTGTTGCCAGCCTCACGGTTGGCTGTGTTTCATCGGGCCATGACAGCCCTTTGCAAACCAGCAAGGGCCGCGACGAAGCGCGTGCTGCCTATGTGCAGCTGGGGTTGGGTTACCTGCGCCAGGGCTTGAGCGAGCAGGCCAAGGTGCCGTTGCAAAAGGCCCTGGTCCTCGATAGCCGCGATGCCGACGCCAATGCTGCGTTGGCCCTGGTGTTCCAGGCTCAGGACGAACCAGAGTTGGCCGACCAGTATTTCCACAAGGCACTGGCGGCGCGCTCCAATGATCCACGTCTGCTCAATAACTACGGCAGCTTCCTGTTTCAGCAAAAGCGTTATGCTGAAGCGTCCGGTTATTTCCAGCAAGCGGCGGCCGATACCCTCTATCCTGAGCGTTCGCGGGTTTTTGAGAATCTGGGGGTGACCTCAATGCTTCTCGGGCAGCGCGATACCGCTCGCCAGCAACTGGAAAAAGCCCTACACCTGAACCGTCACCAGCCACGGGCATTGCTGGAAATGGCTGAGTTGTCCTTCGAAGACAGGCATTATGTGCCGGCACGTGACTATTACGAACGGTTTAGCCTGCTCAGCGGGCAAAATGCACGTAGTCTATTGCTTGGCGTGCGTCTGGCGACGGTTCATGAAGAACGCGACAAGGCCGCACGTTTTGGCCAGCAATTAGAACGACTCTATCCCGGCTCGCCGGAATATCAGCAATACCTGTCGGAGCAATGATGAAAGCGGCGCACCCGGAAGTTGTAGCAGCTAATCGCGTAAACCCAGGCGAGACCTTGCGACAGGCCCGCGAAAGCAATGGTTGGTCGCTGGCAGACGTGGCCCTAAAACTCAATTTGACCGTCACGTCACTGGGCAACCTGGAAACCGGTGCGTTCGACAAGCTGCCAGGGCATACCTTTGCCCGCGGCTATATTCGCGCCTACGCCAAGTTGCTGGGCATTGACCAGACCGTGTTGGTCCAGGAATTCGACCAGTTCACCGGCACCGACTCCCAGGGCAGCAATGTCCACGGCCTGGGTCGCATCGAAGAGCCGGTGCGGGTTTCCCACACTATTTTGCGAATTGTCAGCTTATTGCTGTTGATCGCCGTGATCGGCGGTGGCTTCGTCTGGTGGCAGGATCAGACCTCCCTGCGCAGCAAGGACGTAGCCAGCACCGCCATGGAGCACGTCGAAGTCGAAAGCGCCGACGGCACCACTCAGATTCACCCGTTGGACGAGCCTGAAGACCAGGCCGTAGTCCAGGGCCAGACAGCTCCTGAAGGCCAGGCCAACCTGGATCTGCAGGCTGGCCAGCCGGCTGCCGAAGCCAGCGTTGACCCAGCCGCTACCGCCGCTGTACCAGCCCCGGCTGTGCCTGCTACTCCACCGGCCCCGACGCATACCCCAGCGGCCCCGGTCCAGGCCCCAGCCACAACGGCTCCGGTTGCACCGGTAGCACCGACGGTTGCAGCGCCAACAGCGCCTGCTCTTGTGGCGGGTGATGGACGTGTACAGATTACCTACCTCTCTGACTGCTGGACGCAAGTCACCGATGGCAATGGCAAAGTGCTGTTTAGCGGTCTCAAGCGTAAGGGAGATACTTTTGACCAGGGCGGCAAGCCTCCCTTGACGCTGCGTCTGGGCTTTGCCCGTGGCGCGCAAGTGGCCTACAACGGCCAGCCTGTGGACCTGGCGCCGTTCACCAGTGGCGAGACTGCTCGCCTGAAGTTGGGACAATAAAGTCATGCACGGCGAATCTCCAATCAAACGTCGCGTATCGCGCAAAATCTGGGTCGGCTCGGTGCCGGTGGGTGGCGATGCCCCCATCGCGGTACAGAGCATGACCAACAGCGACACCAACGACGTCGCGGCCACTGTCGCCCAGATCAACCGTTTGGAAGCGGCTGGCGTCGATATTGTGCGAATTTCCGTTCCGGACATGGACGCGGCTGAAGCGTTCGGCCGTATCAAGCAACTGGTCAAGGTGCCGCTGGTCGCCGACATTCACTTCGACTACAAGATCGCCTTGCGCGTCGCCGAACTGGGCGTCGATTGTCTGCGGATCAACCCGGGCAACATCGGTCGCGAAGACCGGGTACGAGCCGTGGTGGATGCTGCCCGTGATCGGGGTATCCCGATCCGTATCGGCGTCAACGCGGGCTCCCTGGAAAAAGACCTGCAAAAAAAGTACGGTGAGCCCACTCCAGCGGCGCTGGTTGAGTCTGCATTGCGTCACGTTGAACACCTCGAGCGCCTGAATTTCCAGGACTTCAAGGTCAGCGTAAAGGCTTCCGACGTGTTCATGGCGGTAGAAGCCTACCGCCTGCTCGCCAAGGAAATCGTCCAGCCGCTGCACCTGGGGATTACCGAAGCGGGTGGTTTGCGTTCAGGCACAGTGAAATCTGCGGTGGGTCTCGGTATGCTGCTGGCCGACGGGATTGGCGATACTATTCGCATCTCCCTGGCGGCAGACCCGGTAGAGGAAGTGAAAGTCGGCTACGACATTCTCAAATCCCTGCATTTACGCTCCCGTGGCATCAACTTCATTGCCTGCCCGAGCTGCTCGCGGCAGAACTTCGACGTGGTGAAAACCATGAACGAACTGGAAGTGCGCCTCGAAGACCTGTTGGTTCCGCTGGATGTCGCGGTCATCGGTTGCGTGGTCAACGGGCCAGGTGAGGCCAAAGAGGCTCATGTAGGCTTGACCGGTGGTACGCCAAACCTGATTTACATCGACGGCAAGCCGTCGCAGAAATTGACGAATGATAATCTGGTGGATGAGCTGGAACGGCTGATCCGCCAGAGAGCGGCCGAGAAGGTCGAAGCTGACGCAGCGGTTATCGCGCGCGGCTGATCGAACGAATTTAAGGATTTTTAGTGAGCAAGTCTCTGCAAGCCATTCGTGGCATGAACGATATCCTGCCTGAGCAGACGCCCCTGTGGCGCTACTTCGAGAGCACTGTCGCGCGCCTGCTGGATAACTACGGTTACAAGCAGATCCGCATGCCGATCGTCGAATTCACCGAGCTGTTCAAACGCTCCATCGGTGAAGTGACCGACATCGTCGAAAAAGAGATGTACACCTTCGAAGACCGCAACGGCGACTCCCTGACCCTGCGTCCGGAAGGCACCGCCGCGTGCGTGCGCGCCGTGCTGGAACATGGCCTCACCGGTGGTGGCCAGCCGCAGAAATTGTGGTACATCGGCCCGATGTTTCGCCACGAGCGTCCGCAGAAAGGCCGTTATCGCCAGTTCCACCAGATCGGTCTGGAAGTCTTTAACCTCGACGGTCCGGACATCGACGCCGAGCTGATCGTGCTGACCTGGCGGCTGTGGGGCATGCTGGGTATCCGCGATGCGGTCACACTTGAACTGAACAGCCTGGGCACCAGCGAGTCCCGGGGCCGCTACCGCGAAGCCCTGGTGGAATTCCTGTCCGCTCATTTGGACAAGCTGGACGAAGACAGTCAGCGCCGTCTGAAGACCAACCCGCTGCGGGTGCTGGACACCAAGAACGCCGATACCCAAGCGGTACTCGTAGACGCGCCGAAAATGGCCGACTACCTGGATGACGAGTCCCGTACACACTTTGAGGGCCTTAAGGCTCGCCTGGATGCAGCCGGCATTCCCTACGTCATCAACCCCAAGCTGGTGCGCGGCCTCGATTACTACAGCAAGACCGTATTCGAGTGGGTCACCGACAAACTTGGCGCCCAGGGCACCGTGTGCGCCGGCGGTCGGTACGACGGCCTGGTGGAGCAAATGGGCGGCAAGCCGACCACCGGTGTAGGTTTTGCCATGGGCATCGAACGGCTGATCCTG
The DNA here is from genome assembly GCF_055407105.1 of Pseudomonas sp. C321. Classification (NCBI taxonomy): domain Bacteria; kingdom Pseudomonadati; phylum Pseudomonadota; class Gammaproteobacteria; order Pseudomonadales; family Pseudomonadaceae; genus Pseudomonas; species Pseudomonas sp. C321. Next base: position 279,411 of record NZ_JBUZRB010000003.1, read on the forward strand.
CTGCTGGAAACCCTGGAGCAGGTTCCCGAAGAAATTTCCCGTCAGGTGGACGTGTACCTCTGTGCCTTTGGCGAGGCTGCCGAACTGGCGGCCCTGACCTTGAGCGAGAAGGTTCGCGACCAGTTGCCAAACCTGCGCCTGCAAATCAATGCCGGCGCCGGTAGCTTTAAAAGCCAGTTCAAGAAAGCCGACAAGAGCGGTGCGCTGTTTGCACTGATCCTGGGCGATGACGAGTTGGCCCAGCAAGTGGTAGGTTTCAAACCCCTGCGTGGCCAGGGCGAACAACAAAGTATTGCCTTTGATGCGCTTGCTGCGCACTTGGCCACCTGCATCGTGCAGGGTTGAAGCTGTCAAACAGCCGAATTTAGCGATTAAGGAGTATTGGGGTGTCGAGTTCTGATGATGATCAGCTGGCCGAGTTCAAAGACTGGTGGCAGCGTAACGGCAAACCCCTGGTCACTGGCGGCTTGCTGGCTTTAGTAGTGGTGTTCGGCTGGCAGGCCTGGCAGAAGTATCAGGGCAATCAGTCGCAAGGCGCCTCGATACTCTATCAGCAACTGCTGGAAACCACGCTGACGCCTGACGGCAAGCCTGATCCTGCCCAGGTTGCAGACTTGGCCGGCAAACTGAAAAGCGAATTTGGCGGTAGCGCCTACGCCCAATACGGCAGTCTGTTCGTCGCCAAAGTCGCGGTCGACACTGGCAGGCTGGATGACGCAGCCTCCGAGCTGAAAGCCATCACCGACAAACCGACCAACCCGACCCTGGGTGAAATCGCGCGTCAGCGTCTGGCTCAGGTACTGGCGGCACAGAACAAGGCTGACGAAGCACTGAAATTGCTCGACGGCGATGCTGACAAGGCATTCCTGGCTACTCGCGAAGAGCTCAAGGGCGACCTGCTGGTCCAATTGGGTCGTACCGACGAAGCCAATGCTGCGTACCAAAAAGCCAAGGCTGCGCTGTCTGATGAAGCGGCGGTCGGTGGTTTACAAATCAAGCTGGACGACTTGGCCAAAGGGGATGCGTGACGTGATCCGTTGGAAACATGCAGCATTGCTGGCTCTGGCCGTTTTGGCCGCGGGTTGCAGCAGCAACAGCAAAAAAGAACTGCCTCCGGCCGAGCTGACCAGCTTCAAGGAAGAAGTGGTCCTGCAAAAGCAGTGGAGCCGCTCTATCGGTGACGGCCAGGGCGACACCTACAACATGCTGGTACCGGCAATCGACGGTGACAACATTGTGGCCGCTGACGTGACCGGCGTGGTGATCTCCATGGATCGCATGAACGGCGACGTCAAGTGGAAGAAAGACCTCGAACTGCCAGTATCCGGCGCCGTTGGCGTGGGTTACGGCATGGTGCTGATCGGCACGCTGAAAGGCGAAGTCGTGGCCCTGGATTCGAGCAACGGTGAAGAGAAATGGCGCGCTCGCGTGACCAGTGAAGTCCTCGCACCGCCGGCCACCAACGGCGACATTGTTGTCGTGCAGACCCAGGATGACCGTGTGATTGGCCTTGACGCCAGCACCGGTGAGCAGCGCTGGTTGTATGACAGCACCCCTGCAGTCCTGACCTTGCGCGGTACCAGTGGTCCGGTTGTGACCAATCGTCTGGCACTGGCAGGCCTGTCCACCGGTAAAGTGGTCGCCCTCGACACCCAGAACGGCGTGCCGGCCTGGGAATCACGGGTCGCGATTCCTCAGGGGCGTTCGGAACTGGATCGCGTAGTGGACATCGACGGTGGCTTGCTGCTGTCGGGTGAAACCCTTTACGTCGCCACTTACCAGGGCCGTGTAGCGGCACTGGACCTGCAAAGCGGCCGCGTACTCTGGCAGCGTGATGCTTCCAGCTACGCCGGTGTCGCCCAAGGGTTTGGCAGCGTCTACGTAAGCCTCGCGTCCGGCACTGTTGAAAGTGTTGACGAGCGTTCCACCACTGCACTGTGGAGCAACGACTCTCTGGCTCGCCGTCAATTGTCGGCACCGGAAGTGTTCTCCAGCTACGTGGCGGTCGGTGACCTGGAAGGTTACCTGCACCTGCTGAGCCAGGTTGACGGTCGCTTTGTCGGTCGCGAACGTATCGACAGCGATGGCCTGCGTGCCCGTCCGCTGGTGGTAGGTGACATGATTTACGTGTTTGGCAACAGTGGCAAGCTGGAAGCCCTGACCATCAAGTAAAGCTTTGACTATGCTTGGGGGTCGCCTCCAGGCAGCTTCACCTGTAGGAGCGAGTTTGCTCGCGATGGACGTCAACGATGACGCGTGTATTCTGAATAAACGCGTTGCCTGTGCGTTTTTGAGCAAGCTCGCTCCTACAGTCGAGCACCAGCCGCTGCCTTGCAGCGGCTTTTGTATTTTCTGAAATAACGAACTGGAGAGCCTCATGGTTCCCGTAATCGCCCTGGTGGGCCGACCAAACGTCGGCAAGTCCACCTTGTTTAACCGCCTGACCAGGACTCGCGACGCCATCGTCGGCGACTTGTCCGGTCTGACCCGTGATCGCCAATACGGTGAGGCAAAGTGGCAAGGGCGCTCCTACATTCTTGTCGACACCGGCGGTATCTCCGGTGACGAACATGGCATGGACGAAAAGATGGCCGAGCAGTCGCTGCTGGCCATTGAAGAAGCCGATGTCGTGCTGTTCCTGGTGGATGCCCGCGCGGGCTACACCGCTGCTGACCAGATGATTGGCGAGCACCTGCGCAAGCGCAACAAGCGTTCCTACGTGGTGGCCAACAAGATCGATAACATCGATCCGGAAATGGCCCGCGCCGAATTCAGCCCGATGGGCCTGGGCGACGCGATCCCGATCGCCGGTGCCCACGGTCGCGGCATCACCCAGATGCTGGAAATCTGCCTGCGCGACTTCCCACGCGATGACGTCGAGGAAGAAGAGGGCGAAGGCGAGATCGTTGCTGAAGGCGAGGAAGCCAAGCGCATTCCTGGTCCGAGCGAGAAAGACGGCATCAAGATCGCCATCATCGGCCGGCCGAACGTCGGCAAGTCGACCCTGGTCAACCGTATGCTGGGCGAAGACCGAGTTATCGTCTATGACGAACCCGGCACCACCCGCGACAGTATCTACATCCCGTTCGAGCGTAACGACGAGAAGTACACGCTGATCGACACCGCCGGCGTGCGCAAGCGTGGCAAGATCCACGAGGAAGTTGAAAAGTTCTCCGTGGTCAAAACCCTGCAGGCGATCAAAGACGCCAACGTGGTGATCTTCGTCATGGACGCCCGCGAAGGCGTGGTCGACCACGACCTCAACCTCCTGGGCTTTGCCCTGGAAGCCGGTCGGGCCTTGGTGATTGCGATCAACAAGTGGGACGGCATGACGCCGAGCGAGCGTGACTTCGTCAAGGTCGAGCTGCAGCGTCGTCTGTTCTTCGTCGACTTTGCCGATATCCACTTTATCTCGGCATTGCACGGCACCGGCGTGGGTAACCTCTACGCTTCGGTTCAGAACTCGTTCAAGTCCGCTGTGACCCGCTGGCCGACCAACCGCCTGACCCAGATCCTCGAAGACGCAGTTGGCGACCACGCACCGCCGATGGTCAACAACCGCCGGATCAAGCTGCGTTACGCCCACTTGGGTGGTGCCAACCCGCCGATTATCGTGATCCACGGTAATCAGATCGAGAAGGTGCCCAAGTCCTACGTCCGTTACCTGGAAAACACCTACCGCCGTGTCTTGAAACTGGTCGGCACGCCGATCCGTATCGAGTTCAAGGGTGGCGAAAACCCATACGAAGGCAACAAGAACAGCCTGACTGACCGCCAAGTGAACAAGAAACGTCGCTTGATGAGTCACAACAAGAAGGCTGATAAAAAGCGTAAAGATAAACGCTGATCCCGATCAGCCGAAAGGGCGCCTCTGGCGCCCTTTTTTTGTGCGCGCGGTATGGGCTATCCTCGGTCCTTCCCGTGCCGCCGTAGAGCCGGGTGTTCAGCAGGGACTCACCGATGATCACCAGTAAACTGCCGAATGTCGGCACCACCATTTTCACTACCATGTCCCAGCTTGCCGCCGAAACCGGCGCGCTTAACCTGTCCCAGGGTTTTCCCGATTTCAATGGCCCCCAAGCCTTGCTCGACGCGGTGGGCAAACATATCGCCAGCGGCCATAACCAATACGCCCCCATGACCGGTCTCCCTGCGTTGCGTCAGCAGGTGGCGGCCAAGATCGCCCGCAGCTACGGCTCCACGGTGAGCGCCGACAGCGAAGTGACCATCACCCCCGGCGCTACCCAGGCAATCTTCTGCGCGATCCAGGCGGTGATCCGCAGCGGTGATGAAGTCATCGTGTTTGACCCTTGCTACGACAGCTACGAGCCCTCGGTGGAGCTGGCCGGCGGTCGTTGCGTGCATGTGCAGTTGGGCCTGCATGACTTCACCCTGGATTTCGAGAAGATTAAGGCTGCACTGTCGCCGCGCACCCGCATGATCATTCTCAACACCCCGCATAACCCCAGCGGTGCCTTGATCAATCGGGCCGAGCTGGACCAGTTGGCCGAACTGATCCGCGACCGCGATATCTACCTGGTCAGCGACGAGGTTTACGAACACTTGGTGTTCGATGGTGTGCCCCACGTCAGCGTGCTGGCCCATGAGGAGCTGTATCAACGTTCATTTGTGGTCAGCTCCTTTGGCAAGACCTACCACGTTACCGGCTGGAAAACCGGCTACGTGGTCGCGCCACCGGCCCTGACTGCCGAACTGCGCAAGGTGCATCAATATGTCAGCTTCTGCGGCGTGACTCCTTTGCAGTACGCGCTGGCGGATTTCATGGCCGAACACCCGAAACACGTCGAAGAGCTACCGGCCTTTTATCAGGCCAAGCGTGACCTGTTTTGCGACTTGCTGGCACCGTCGGGCTTCAGTTTTACCCGAGTGACCGGTACTTACTTCCAACTGGTGGATTACTCGCGGATTCGCCCCGACCTCAATGACGTCGAGATGTCGCTGTGGATGACCCGCGAGCACGGCGTGGCGACCATCCCGGTTTCGGTGTTCTACCAGAGCCCACCCCAAGGCCAGCGCCTGGTGCGCCTGTGTTTTGCCAAGCGCGAGGAGACGCTGCGCCAAGCAGCAGAAAAACTATGCGTGATCTGAGTGCGTTGCCCAACCTGAACATCGCCCTGGTGCAGACCACCCTTGTCTGGCACGACCGCCAGGCCAACCTGGAGCATTTTGAGCCGCTGCTAGAGCAGACCAAGGGGGCGGACCTGATTGTGCTACCGGAGATGTTCACCACCGGCTTTTCCATGGCGTCGCAAACCCTTGCCGAAGTGGAAAATGGTCCAACCCATGAATGGCTCAAGGCCCAGGCGAAGAAACACGACGCGGTGATCACTGGCAGCGTGATCATCCTGGCTGCTGACGGCAGCCACCGTAACCGCCTGTTGTGGGCGCGGCCTGATGGTGAGGTGCTGCATTACGACAAGCGCCATCTGTTTCGCATGGCCGGTGAGCACGACCACTACACCCCTGGCGAGCGCCAGGTGCAGTTCGAACTCAAGGGCTGGCGGATTCGTCCGTTGATTTGCTATGACCTGCGTTTTCCGGTGTGGAGCCGCGATGCCCAAGACACAGACCTGCTGCTGTACACCGCCAACTGGCCGGGCGCACGGCGTCAGCACTGGAACCGCCTGCTGCCGGCACGGGCCATCGAAAACCTGTGCTATGTGGCGGCGGTGAATCGAGTGGGCACGGACGGTAAAGGTTTTGCCTACACCGGTGACAGCCAGGTCCTGGACTTCCAGGGAGAGAGCCTGCTGAGCGTAGGGGAGGCGGACGGGGTGTTCCAGGTGTGCCTGGATGCATCGGAATTGGCGGAGTACCGCACACGCTTCCCGGCGAACCTGGATGCCGATACTTTTGAACTGAGCTGAGTGTTCGTCAGCGATACCTCGGCCTTGTGCTGAGGTACCTGCCAAGCCTGTGGGGAAATCGCGGCTTTGTTCTGAGTGGCGAGGGAAGGCTCAAGAACGCTGCTTAAAGGGAGAACTCGTTGTTTCTTATCGCCGCGTAATAGTCTTTGCTTTGTTGAGCGATGTCTTTGGCTTTCTCGCTGTTGGGGTCTATTGTTCGATACTGTTCATAGAACCCATGCCCCAGGCCTCCTTTTTGTCCGGAGGCTTCTTCCAGTCTCCTGCAGTACTCTTCCCCCAGCATGCTTTTGGCTGTACTTGTATTCATCTTTCCAAATATCATCGCCGGAGTAATAACCTGGAGTTCACAGTTTCCTCCTTCTTTCGCTTTGTAGGTTGCGTTAATGCCACTGTAGCCGAGTGGATCGACATCACCGTTGATATGCTTGATATTCATTCCTTCTTTCTTTTGTAAGTCGGAAAGCACATCGTCTATTTTATCGCTGTTGATGATGACAGTGGAGCGAGTGATATCTTTGATTTTTCCCATGTCCCCTGCATAGTCGTTGTCTATCTTTGTCAGGGAACGATCAATTGATTTCATCGGGGCAGTAATAACTTTTCCACTATGCTCTTTGGCGATTCTATTTGAAAAGTTATCGTTTTCTTCTTTTGCTTTATACATCGTTTCATACATGAAGGTGGCCAGGCCTACATGCCCTTTTTTTATGCCTAGGCTTTCAGGAGTAATGCTTTTTTTCGATGGTGAGTCAGAATCCTCAGTGGGAGCAGGCTGAAAGTATGTGGGATGAGCCGTCTGCGTTTCTGCTGCCGAACCTTTCTGTGAGGACGCGTCTGGAACGAGTGGCCAGGCACCAGTCGACGATGAGGGGATTTGATTAATCACGCGCGAAGTCTCCGAAATCAAACATTTTTTTGAGGGCGGGAAGACAATATTGTTTTATCGGGAGGAGTTGGGCAGGCAGAACAATTATTGGTGTCTTCCACGCGTATATTCTCTAATGTACGACGTTGATCTTATCCTTGGTAAGTAAATGCACGATCGTCCACTCCTTGCAGACGCTGACTGAGTGGGAAGAGTGATGTTGCCAGTTCCATTTTTTTGGCTAAAAATTACGCTTTAGTGAAGCAAATGCTCAGTTTGTGGTTTTGCAGGGCGCTCCTATTGGCAGTTGTAGGGCTATATGGAGTTGCTTTCGCTTCAGTGGTGCAAGGCCCAACAAAAAAGGCCCCTGGATTCTCATCCAGGGGCCTTTTGCATTTCAGCGGTCAGTGCTTACGCCGCTTTCGCTTCCAGCTGGCTCAGGGAGCGGTTCAGCGCGCTGAACACCGCCTTGAAGCTCGCCGTGGTGATGTTTTCATCAATGCCCACGCCGTGCACCGGACGCTCACCGTTCACTCGCAGCTCAATGTAGGCCGCTGCCTTGGCATTGGTACCGGCGCCGATGGCGTGTTCGTTGTAATCCATGATTTCCACACCAATCGGCAGCCCGGCCACCAGCGCTTCCAGGGCGCCGTTGCCTTTACCGTGCCAGCGCAGGTTGGTTTCGCCCTGTCCCTTGCCGGAGACTTCAACTTCTACCGAGCTATTGCCGTTTTCTTCCTGTAGGCGATGGCTGACCAGTGCGTATGGAGTGTTGGCTTGCAAGTATTCACGTTGCAGCAGGCTGTGAATCTGCGAGGCCGTCATCTCCAGGCCCACGCGGTCGGTTTCCGCCTGTACTACCTGGCTGAATTCAATCTGCATGCGGCGTGGCAAGCTGATGCCGTATTCCTGCTCCAGCAGGTAGGCGATGCCGCCCTTGCCCGACTGACTATTGACGCGAATCACTGCCTCGTAGCTGCGGCCGATGTCGGCCGGGTCGATCGGCAAGTACGGCACTTCCCACAAGGCATCCGGTTTTTGCTGGGCAAAGCCCTTGCGGATCGCGTCCTGGTGGGAGCCGGAGAAAGCGGTGTGAACCAGATCACCGACATACGGGTGACGCGGGTGCACCTGAATCTGGTTGCACTCTTCCACGACCTTGCGTACGCCGTCGATGTCGGAGAAATCCAGCTCAGGGTGTATGCCCTGGGTGTAGAGGTTCAACGCCACGGTCACCAGATCGACGTTGCCGGTGCGCTCGCCATTGCCGAACAGGCAGCCTTCGACACGGTCGGCACCAGCCATCAGGCCCAACTCGGTGGCCGCTACGCCAGTGCCACGGTCGTTATGGGTGTGCAGGCTGATGATCACGCTGTCACGACGGTTGATATGACGACCGAACCATTCGATCTGGTCGGCATAGATGTTCGGCGTGGCGCACTCAACGGTGGCGGGCAGGTTGAGGATCACCTTGTGCTCAGGTGTCGGGTTCCACACCTCGATCACCGCGTCACAGACTTCCTTGGCGAACTCCAACTCAGTGGCGCTGAAGGTCTCTGGCGAGTATTCGAAGGTCCACTGGGTATCCGGCTGCTGGGCGGCGTATTTGACGAACAGCTTGGCCGCGTTGACCGCGATGGCCTTGACCCCGTCCTTGTCCTGATTGAAGACAATGCGGCGGAACGACGGCGAAGTGGCGTTGTACAAGTGAACGATGGCTTTTTTCGCCCCGCGCAGGGATTCGAAAGTACGGGCGATCAAGTCTTCACGGCCCTGGGTCAGCACCTGGATGGTGGTGTCCTCGGGGATGTGGTTGTCTTCAATCAGGGTACGGACGAAGTCGAAGTCGGTTTGCGAAGCGGCCGGGAACGAGGCCTCGATTTCCTTTACTCCGACCGATACCAGGGTTTTCCAGAAGCGCAGCTTTTTCACCGCGTCCATCGGTTCGATCAGCGACTGGTTGCCGTCGCGCAAGTCGGAACTGCACCAGATCGGCGCGGCGGTGATGGTCTTCGACGGCCAGGTACGGTCCGGGATATCAATGGTCGGGAACGCGCGGTATTTCGAAGACGGGTCTTTGAGCATGCTCATCGGGAAATCCTTTGTTGTAGGGGCCGAGAAAAGGCGGCCTGCCGTAAAACTATTGTTGGGGATGAAGCTTGGGACGAGGCAGATCGATTCAGCCTGGCAGTCGTGCGCTGACGAGGCACAGGCTGCGGTGCTGGCGGAGCTGAATGAGGGTGTGAGAGGTTTTCATAAGCTCAACCCTAACCGCCGGGGTGAAAGATGGCAAGCAGTCGGAAAAAATTGAGAGAAGTTTTGATATTGGCGTAATAAGCGAGATTTTATGGCTGGAAATTGTCTTGTATGTGATTTTATTTGCGCAAGCTTTGTAAGGTGCGCAATTGAGGTCGCTGGTTGTGGCGAGCGGGCTTGTCGGATCGCCGCACCGCCGCGTTGGGCTGCGCAGCAGCCCCCAAAAGAATCACCCTTTACGTCAAGGCTGAAACGACCCAATAAATATCGCCGGATCTACCCGCGCATCATTCAAGCTGATATTCCAGTGCATATGCGGCCCGGTGGCCCGTCCGGTGGAGCCCACCTTGCCCACTACCGCGCCGCGCGCCAATTGCTGGCCCACGGTCACATCAATCTTCGACATATGGCAAAACATGCTGATAAAGCCCTGGCCATGGTCGACGAACACGGTGTTGCCATTGAAAAAGTAGTTGCCGGTCAAAATCACCTTGCCACCCGCCGGGGTCTTGATCGGTGTACCGGCCCCCACGGCAAAATCGAGGCCCGAATGAGGATTACGCTCCTCGCCATTAAAGAACCGTCGCACACCAAACTTGCTCGACAGCGGCCCGTTGACCGGCTTGTCCAGCACCAGGTTACTCGGTGTGTTCGGACTGAAACTGCGGTAAGCCTTAAGCTGAACCGCCAGTTCGCCTTCGATGCGTTTGAGTTGTGCAGGGTCCGGATTCACCTGGCTTTTGTTCTTCAAGGTGATGTGTTGTTCCGGGTATTTCTTGTTGCCCACGGTGAACGCCAGATTGCGGCTGCCACTGCTGATTTGCTGGCTGCCGGGTTTGACTGTCAGCGGGATGCCAACAATTGCCCGCCAGTTCTCCTGCTCCTTGACCACCAGCACCGGTTTCCCTTGGTAGCTGGCTTTAGGCGCCATCGCTGAGGCGCCCAGGTCAATAACCGCGACACCACCGGGAACAGGCTTGTTCAGCACCCGAGTGATGTAGCTGTCGGCATGGGCATTGAAGGTCAGGCACAACAGCATCAACAAGCTAAGAAAACGTGGCATGAATCAATCCAGTAACGAGAGAGTGACGGGCGTGAGGTGGTTGTCTTCCACCCGAACCTGCAATTGACCTTCACCGAGTCTCGCGCTAAGGCGCTGGCCGGTGTGGGTTTGCGCGGCGTTGCGAATTGCCTGGCCGCGCTCGTCCAGCAGAATGCTGTAGCCACGGCCCAGCGTTGCCAGCGGGCTGACCACTTGCAGCGTCTGCACCTGGCTTTGTAGCTGGAGGCGCCGCGCCTTGAGGCCTTCGCGCATAGCCCTGGGCAGGCGTTCGGCGAGGCTGTCCAGGCGTTGGCGCAGCAGCGCCAGTTGGCGGCCTGGATGTTGGCCGGCGAGGCGGGTTTCCAGGCGGATCAAACGTTCACGACGGGTATTGAGGCTGCGCTCGAAGGCGCGGCGCAGGCGCATATCCAGATCGTCCAGGCGTTGGGCTTGCTGGCGCAGACGTTCACCCGGATGACGCAGGCGGCGGGCCATGCCTTCCAGGCGCAGGCGGTCATGCATCAACCGGTTGCGTATGCGCATCACCAGGCGCCGGTGCAGGCTTTCGACCTGGCGCACCAGATCGCTGGAGTCCGGTGCCAGCAGTTCGGCGGCAGCGGAAGGCGTTGGCGCACGCACGTCGGCGACGAAATCGCTGATGGATACATCGGTTTCATGGCCGATGGCGCTGACAATTGGCGTCACGCACGCATCCACTGCGCGGGCTACGGCTTCTTCGTTGAAACACCAGAGGTCTTCCAGGGAGCCGCCGCCACGGGCCAGGATCAGCGCGTCGAAGCCACGAGCGTCGGCCAGCTTCAAGGCGCGGACGATCTGCGTTATCGCTTCACGGCCTTGAACCGCCGTTGGGATCAACGTCAATTGCACCTGCGGCGCACGGCGGCGGAACACACTGATGATGTCGCGGATCACTGCGCCAGTGGGCGAACTGATAATGCCGATGCGCTGCGGATGAGCCGGCAGCGGCACCTTGCGTTCGGCGCTGAACAGACCTTCGGCGCTGAGTTTTTCCTTCAGCGCATCGAAGGCTAGGCGAAGGGCGCCGTCACCGGCAGGCTCCACGGTGTCGAGAATCAGTTGATAGTCGCCACGGCCTTCAAACAGCGAGACCTTGCCCCGCACCTTGACCGCCAGGCCATCCTTCAAGGCTTGGCGTACCCGTGCAGCGTTCTGCCGGAACAGCGCGCAGCGCACCTGGGCACCGCTGTCCTTGAGCGTGAAATACACGTGGCCGGAAGCCGGGCGGGCGAGGTTGGAGATTTCGCCTTCAACCCAGATATTGGTGAACACGTCTTCAAGCAACACCCGCGCGCGGCCGTTGAGCTGGCTGACAGTCAGGACTTCGCGGTCCAGGCCCAGACGGGCAAAGGGATCTTTAATCATGGGCGGCAGTTTATAGGCATTCGCCCAGTGTTTGACAGAATTGCTCCACCAGCGCAGTTGGCGCTTGCCGGCAGGCGAGGGCGATGGTGCTTAGGCAATCAGGATCAGCCAACGGCAGGAAGTGGATATTGGCCGGGGCGATGTCCTGCATCGATTCAGGCAACAGGGCGATGCCAAACCCGGCCTGAATCAACTGCAATTGCGTGGTCTTGCGTGACATTACCCGCGCCGCCCTGGGGAAAAATCCGGCACGCATGCACAACTCGGCTGACAGGTAACTCAGCCCTCCGCGCTGTGGGTGAGGGATCGAGATAAAGGCCTCGTCCTTGAGCTGGGCCAAGTCGATAGCAGTCTTGTTGAGCGCCAGCGGGTGGTCGGGCGGCACCGCCAACAACAATCGCTCACTATATAAAGGCACGATTCGCACCCCCTCGCGCTGACGCAATACCGGCAAGCGCAATAGCCCAACTTCCAGCCGCCCCTCGGCGATTTCTTCCAGTTGCGCTTCGGAGGACAGTTTGACGATGTCCATCGACACGTCAGGGCACTGTTGCAGGTAGGTGCTGATCCCTTGCAACAGGCGACCGCTCATCGGCACCGTGCTGGAATGACTCAGGCGCAACGTGCCGAGTTGACCGTTGCCCACTTGCGTGGCCATTTCACTGGCCTTGTGCAATTCGCCCAGCAGGTTGCGGGCTCGTGGATAAAACGCTTCGCCCGCTGCGGTTAGCCGTGGCTGGCGGGCGGTGCGTTCGAATAATGGGGTTTGCAGTTGAGATTCAAGCTCCTTGATCTGCCGGCTAAGGGCCGATTGCGCGACAAACAGCCGCTCGGCGGCGGCGCTGAAGCTGCCGCTCTCGGCGATTTCGACGAAGTAACGCAGTTGCCGGGTGGAAATCACAAGTCATGCCTTTTCAAGATAGGTAGTGGCCTTTGAAGATATTAGTCGCAACCCTAGCCAATGGCTAAAGTGATGGCCATCTTCATTAAGGAATACGGCATGAGCCCAGTCGAACTGATGAGTAATTGGTCCTTTGGTGGCGTTGACTGGCTGGTGATTGGCTTGGGAGTCGTCGTGGCCTACATAGTGTTCGGCATTGCCGGCTTTGGCACGGCGCTGGTGGCGGGGCCGATCCTGATCCTGTTTATGCCGCTGTCGAAGATCATCCCGTTGCTGGTGTTGCTGGATTTTGTCGCGGCCTTTGGCAACCTCCTACAATCGCGGCGAGATGTGGCGAAGCCGGAACTGTTGAGGTTGCTGCCGTGCATGGCGATTGGCTGCACCCTCGGGGTGATCTTTTTGCTCAACCTTCAATCGGATCTATTGCTGCTGCTGATGGGACTGTTTATCAGCGCCTATGCGATCTATAGCCTGGCGGTGAAGGCCAGGCCCAGGCAGCTCGCTGTCGGCTGGGCGATTCCCATGGGCACTGTCGGTGGGCTGTTTGGCGCGTTGTTTGGCAGTGGCGGCTTTTTATATGCGATCTACCTCAACAGCCGCCTACCCAAGGAAGCGGCGCGGGCGACCCAGAGTGCGTTGATCAGTTGCAGCACGGTGGTGCGCCTGAGTCTGTTTTTGATCGCGGGAGTGTATGCCGAGCTATCCTTGTTGATGTTGGCAGTGTGCCTGTTACCGGCAATGGCGCTGGGGTTGTGGGTTAGTCGACGGCTGACCCTGCGCATGTCCCGTGAGGCGTTCGTGCAGTTGGTGACCTGGCTGGTGCTGGCCAGTGGTATTGCCTTGATCGTGCGCTATTTGAGCACTTGACCTGGTTTTTTCAGGGATTAAGCTGCCGTCCTCCCGGGCCTCATCACGGGCAAGCCCGGCTCCCACATTGAAATGCGATCAACTGTGGGAGCCGGGCTTGCCCGCGATGAGGCCAGAAGCCACACCGCAGGACATCCAGGCCTCATGAATTCCCAAAGCATCCTAGTCCCGAAAATATCCACATTGCCCGTCCACGAACCGCGGGCCCGGGCGATTGTGCGCTGGCTGGTGCGCAAGAACATCGTCAAGGAAGAACTCACCACCTGCGGTCGCACTGGCAGCCGTATGGCCTACGCCATCGCCGACGGTGCCCGCGCCGTGGTGCTGCACCCCGAAGCGCTGCCGTTCAACGAACCGGTCAATGGCCTGGAAATTATCTACAAGCGCTGCATCTACACCCCGGCCAAGGGTTTTCTCGAAGAAGCCGGCTGCCCGGAATGCCTCAAGGAAGTCGGCGAAGCGCTGTTCGACAGCCTGGAAGACTGGATGCCTGGCCACACCGATAACTTCACCTGCCCGTTGTGTGGCCATGAAGACGACATCAACGGTTTTCTGTTCCTGCAGGAATGTGGCTTTTCCAACCTGGGCTTCATCTTCAACAACTGGGCGGAGGCGGGGTTCAAGCAGAGCTTTATCGACGAATTTGCCGACTGGCTCGACCAGAAAATGAGCTGGGTCAAAGTCGAGCTTTAAACCAATCTTTTTTCCTTCTATCAGTATTACCAATAATGTCAGAGTTTTACATTGAGCCCTGGTAGGTCTCTGAGTATAATGGCGCGCTTCCATTTTCCCGCTCGGGAGCCCCCGCGATGCTGCGTATCAGCCAAGAAGCTCTGACATTCGACGACATTCTCCTAGTGCCCGGTTATTCCGAGGTGCTTCCTAACGAAGTCAGTCTCAAGACCCGCCTAACCCGTGGCATCGAGCTGAATATTCCCCTGGTTTCCGCTGCCATGGACACCGTCACCGAAGCCCGTCTGGCCATCGCCATGGCTCAGGAAGGCGGCATCGGCATCATCCACAAGAACATGACCATCGAGCAGCAAGCTGCCGAAGTGCGCAAGGTCAAGCGTTACGAAGCCGGTGTGGTCAAGGACCCGATCACTATCGAGGCCGACGCCACCGTTCGTGAGCTGTTCGAACTGACCAGCCTGCATAACATCTCCGGTGTTCCGGTGCTTCATAATGGCGACCTCGTTGGCATTGTCACTTCCCGTGACGTGCGTTTCGAAAACCGTCTGGAAGCCACTGTCCGCGAAGTGATGACGCCTAAAGAACGTCTGGTCACGGTCAAGGAAGGCGCCGACAAGAACGACGCTCGCGAATTGCTGCACAAGCACCGCATCGAGCGCGTGCTGATCGTCGACGACAAATTCGCCCTCAAAGGCATGATGACTGTCAACGACATCGAAAAAGCCAAGGCGTACCCGCTGGCCAGCAAGGACGATCAAGGTCGTCTGCGTGTAGGTGCTGCGGTCGGCACGGGTAAAGACACCGGCGAGCGCGTCTCGGCCCTGGTGGCTGCCGGTGTTGACGTGGTGGTGGTCGACACTGCCCACGGTCACTCCAAAGGCGTGATCGACCGCGTTCGCTGGGTCAAAGAGAATTTCCCTGAAGTACAAGTGATCGGCGGCAACATTGCTACCGGCGCTGCTGCCAAGGCATTGGTTGAAGCGGGCGCTGACGCAGTCAAGGTCGGTATCGGCCCTGGCTCGATCTGCACCACCCGTATCGTCGCCGGTGTCGGCGTACCGCAAATCAGCGCCATCGCCAATGTCGCCGAGGCCCTTGAAGGCACCGGCGTGCCGTTGATCGCCGACGGCGGTATCCGTTACTCCGGTGACCTGTCCAAGGCCATCGTTGCCGGTGCTTCCTGCGTGATGATGGGCTCGATGTTTGCGGGTACTGAAGAAGCACCCGGCGAGATCGAACTGTACCAGGGCCGTTCCTACAAGGCTTACCGTGGCATGGGCTCCCTGGGAGCAATGTCCCAGGCGCAAGGTTCTTCCGACCGTTACTTCCAGGACTCCTCCGCGGGCGCCGAGAAGCTGGTACCGGAAGGCATTGAAGGGCGTGTTCCGTACAAGGGCACCCTGGGCGCTATCATCCATCAACTGATGGGCGGCCTGCGTTCCTCGATGGGCTACACCGGCAGTGCCGACATCGAAGAAATGCGCACCAAGCCAGAGTTCGTGCGGATCACCGGTGCCGGCATGGCCGAATCCCACGTCCACGACGTACAGATCACCAAAGAAGCGCCGAACTACCGCGTAGGTTGATGCTTCCAGCAAAACGTTAAGTAACCGGGGCTGTTTTATTCAGCCCCGAGTTGTTTCTGAATTCCATAGACGAGACTGACTCCATGGCCCTCGACATTCACGCCCACCGCATCCTGATCCTCGACTTCGGTTCCCAGTACACCCAACTGATCGCCCGCCGCGTGCGTGAAATCGGTGTGTACTGCGAACTGCATCCGTTCGACATGGACGACGAAGCGATTCGCGAGTTCGCTCCAAAAGGCGTCATTCTCGCTGGCGGCCCTGAGTCCGTGCACGAAGCCAACAGCCCGCGTTGCCCGCAAGCCGTGTTTGACCTGGGCGTGCCGGTTTTCGGTATTTGTTACGGCATGCAGACCATGGCCGAGCAACTGGGCGGCAAGGTCGCAGGTTCCGAGCTGCGTGAATTCGGTTATGCCCGTGTCGACGTGGTTGGCAAAAGCCGCCTGCTGGACGGCATCGAAGACCACATCGACGCCGACGGCCTGTTCGGCCTCGACGTGTGGATGAGCCACGGTGACAAGGTCACCAAAATGCCAGAGGATTTCCACATCCTCGCCAGCACCCCGAGCTGCCCGATTGCCGGCATGTTCAACGACGAGCGTGGCTACTACGGCGTGCAGTTCCACCCGGAAGTGACCCACACCAAGCAGGGCGGTCGCATCCTCTCGCGCTTCATCCTCGACATCTGCGGCTGCGAAGCGCTGTGGACCCCGTCGAAAATCGCTGAAGACGCCATCGCCAACATCCGTGCCCAGGTTGGCACCGACAACGTCCTGCTGGGCCTGTCCGGCGGCGTTGACTCTTCGGTAGTTGCTGCGCTGCTGCACAAGGCCATTGGCGACCAACTGACCTGCGTCTTCGTCGACAACGGCCTGCTGCGTCTGCACGAAGGCGAGCAAGTGATGGCCATGTTCGCCGAGAACATGGGCGTCAAGGTGATCCGCGCCAACGCCGAGGAGCAGTTCCTCAACAATCTGGCTGGCGAGTCGGACCCGGAGAAGAAGCGCAAGATCATTGGGCGCACCTTCATCGACGTGTTTGATGCCCAGTCCAACAGCCTGGACAACATCAAGTACCTCGCCCAGGGCACCATCTACCCTGACGTGATCGAGTCGGCGGGCGCCAAGAGCGGCAAGGCCCATGTGATCAAGTCCCACCACAACGTCGGTGGCCTGCCTGATGAAATGAACCTCAAGCTGGTAGAGCCGCTGCGTGAGCTGTTCAAGGACGAAGTCCGTCGTCTGGGTCTGGAGTTGGGCCTGCCGTACGACATGGTCTACCGTCACCCATTCCCAGGCCCAGGCCTGGGTGTGCGGATTCTCGGTGAAGTGAAGAAGGAATACGCCGACCTGCTGCGTCGCGCCGACCATATCTTCATCGAAGAACTGCGCAAGGCCGACTGGTACCACAAGGTCAGCCAAGCGTTCGTGGTGTTCCAGCCGGTGAAATCGGTCGGCGTGGTCGGTGACGCCCGTCGTTACGCTTGGGTTGTGGCCCTGCGTGCGGTGGAAACCATCGACTTCATGACCGCCCGTTGGGCACACCTGCCGTACGAACTGCTGGAAACCGTCAGCGGCCGTATCATCAATGAAATCGAAGGCATCTCCCGCGTTACTTATGACGTGTCGAGCAAGCCGCCGGCGACCATTGAGTGGGAATGATTGGACGTCCGGCATTGTCCGGCACTAACTAGCAAGAAATGCCCTGGAGCCCGCGTAACTGCGGGCTTTCGGCTTTTTGGGTCTGGCAAGTTCAGGCAGCGTTTTGCATCGCCAAGCATGTATTTTTTATGGCATGGTACGGGGTACTAACTGCATCCGATGCCATGCATGACGCTTGATACCATGCTCCTCTTATCAGGACGAGCATGGTATCGAGATAGCCAAGAGGCCCGGTTTTACTGGGGGAAACCCCATTCTTCCGCGCTTTTCAGAGCATGGTATTTTTTTATGGGAAAAGTGGAAGCCATGCTCACTGATACCAAGCTCCGAAACCTCAAACCGCAAGACAAGCTCTACAAGGTGATTGACCGCGATGGTTTGTACGTGGCGGTTACACCGGCCGGCTCAATCTCCTTTCGCTACAACTACTCCATCAATGGCCGGCAGGAGACCGTCACCTTCGGTCGTCATGGCTTGGGCGGGATTACCCTGGCAGAGGCGCGTGAGAGGCTAGGGGAGGCGAAGAAGATGATCGCCGGAGGTAAGTCGCCAGCTAAGGAGAAGGCGCGTGCGAAGGCGCGCACGAAGGGGGCTGAGACATTTGATGATTGGGCTGAAAAATGGCTGCGCGGCTATCAGATGGCGGATTCGACACGCGATATGCGCCGATCAGTCTACGAGCGCGAATTGAAGCCGAAGTTTGGCAATCAGAAGCTGGCTGAAATCACTCATGAGGATCTGCGGGCGCTGACTGATGCGATAGTGGAGCGGGGGGCGCCTGCAACTGCTGTCCACTCCCGTGAGATCGTGCTACAGGTCTATCGCTGGGCCATTGAGCGTGGCCAGAAGGTTGAAAACCCAGCGGACCTAGTGAGGTCTGCCAGCATCGCCAAATTTGAGCCACGTGATCGGGCGCTGACGCCTGATGAAATTGCGCTGATGTACCAGTACATGGATCGGATCGGAACAGCGACGTCGGTTCGTGCCGCAGCCAAACTCCTGCTGCTGACGATGGTGCGCAAAAGCGAGCTGACCAATGCGACGTGGAGTGAAATCAATTTCAGCGAGGCGCTGTGGACGATCCCCAAAGAGCGGATGAAGCGACGTAACCCTCATTTGGTGTTTCTATCCCAGCAGGCATTGGACTTCTTCATCGCGTTGAAAACCTTGGCAGGAGGTTCAGACTACGTTTTGCCGTCACGCTACGACTCTGATTTGCCGATGAGTGCCGCTACGATCAATCAGGTACTGACGCTCACCTATCGCCTTGCCCAAAAGGAAGGGGTGCCCCTAGGCAAGTTCGGTCCCCACGACCTACGACGCACGGCCAGCACGCTGTTGCATGAGGCGGGCTACAACTCTGACTGGATCGAGAAGTGCCTCGCACACGAGCAGAAAGGCGTGCGCGCCGTTTACAACAAGGCCGAGTACCGGGATCAGCGTCGTGCGATGTTGCAGGATTGGGCCGATATGATTGATGAATGGACGCTTAAGAAACTGCGAGAAACGAATAGGTAGTCTGCATGGTCATCTCTCATACCAGCAAATCGCTTAGGGGGAAATTGCCCTGCGCTTAAGCAGCGGCTTTCATTGGTGCCGACTAGTTATTTGCGTCTGATATGACCAGTCACAGGTATGGCTGATGGGTGAAAGTAATTATTCACGGTTGACTGCTAACGACCAAAGCAATTCGTCATCGTATGCAATGCCAAGTGTATACTGCTTCAGCTGATACGAATCGGCGGGACGTGTCTCATGGCCATAAGGTAAATACATCTGTCATAATGCGCAGGCCAAGAATGATCCCTTAGAAGTCTTCTTAGGTTTCTGGTTTTATGTTTTTTCGTGCTAGGGAGTGGGGAGATTGAGAAAAGATAAAATAACCATTGAAGACATTGATACATTTGATGATTACAAAATGGAGTATGTTTGGGAGAGGACGAAGCTTGATATGGAGTCAAGATATGGATGGCTCTATTTGGGTGCTGACGCCAGCAACCCTAGTTTCGCAAAACTAGGTCTGACCATGGGGGATCTAATATCTAGATCCTACAGCTCAGGAAATCCGAATTATTATTTATTCTGTGCATTTAAATGCAGGCACGACATATCGTTAAATGAGCTAAAAATCGTAGAGAATAATATATTGAATCGCTTAGAGAATCTCTATAGATATAGCGATGGCAGTACCAAGAGAATGAGATTCTATGAGTCTAGAATCCTTTCTGAATGTTTTTGTGATGTAAACTTTATAGACTTCTTTCAAGATTTGCACTATGAGATCTATGAGAATTATAGAAGCTACTTCGTGATATCTGGCATGGATGATGGTTTTGGCGGGACTGATGGCGAGTTCGTCGATTGTTTGTTTAGCCCTACGTTAAGTGATCCCCATTTCTATAGAAAAATGATTATTCAGTACTGATTGATATGTCAGTTGTCGACCTCTTTCATGTGGGTAGCGCGATAAATTCTTCGTTCGCTATGGTCCGTTAGTGGGCGGGGGCTGACTGTATTTAGTCGGCCGATTGCTACCTTTTACATAGGTGGCAACGGCCGTTTCCAGTCTATCGCTACTGGAGAAGACAGTATGGACTGCCAGCTAGCGTCCTTACGGCTGCCTACGACCAGAGGGGATTATGGTCTCTTCTTTGTCGATCCGCATGTCTCGCGCTTGATTCAAGGCCCCAGGGAGTCTAGTCATTTGCCATAATTACTTTCCCACAACGTATATTGGCATCCAGTTTTTTGGGAAATTTTGGTCGTTCCAGGCTTTCGAAAATTTCTGCTGTCCCCAGAAGTCTTCTGTTACATAAAATACAGCGTAGAAAACGCGATAGTCACTATCTCCAGTATAGCCTTTCACATCCGCCGCAATTTGTTCTATTGTAGATTTCAGTTTCTGTTCATCAGCAGCATATTTATATTCTACGGCCGCATATAGCTCGGGGATTAATATGTCTGGGTAATATTCTTTGGCTGTTTTTATAAAATTGCTCTTTGGGGATTTTGAGCTTGCAAAGACAACGTTTAGGGTTGACTTTACCGCTTTGTATACATCGACCTCTGATTTTGGTTCTAATTTGTTTTTTGAAATGATGACGGCTGTATTTTTAAGTATCGTTTCGAGGTATTGTAGGCCAGTTATTCTTTCATACTGATCTTCACTTGATTCTGTAAATTCAAAGGATGATAAGAATTTACTCGTTTTAGCTATGAATACGCTGTATGGCTCACCCGAGCCATAATGATCTATCTCAAATTCATCTCGATGATTTAGATTTGACGGATTATTGCCAAATATTTGGAGGTATGTGTTTAGATAGTGATTTAGATTTTTATTGTCTAAGTAGCAGATGATGTTTAGGTAGATGCTCTCTAGTGTTTCCTGAAAAGGTCTGACGAACTCGTCGTCCGCGTCAAGTAAATACTGCGGTGGATTATTTTGGTCTTTATTTAGCGTCCAGTTGCTCCAGTCGATTTGATGGTAGGCGACTCTTGCTTCAAGTTGTCTGGATTCAGACATTAATCTTTTTATGCGGTTTTCTAAGTATTCCAATGGGCGCTCCGTGATAGGTTGTGTATAACGCTGTGGGACATGTTTCAAGAGTTTTACGACGCTCCGTGGAGCGCCCTTCAGGGCGGTACGGTCAACAATGCGTGCATTTTAAAAGGCGACCTTAGGCTGTCGGAAGTCGAAAGCTATCAGGGATTGAGCGAAGTGCCTTGGAAACTGCTTGGCGCTCGATCTCTAGTCTGCGAGCAATTTCTGACTGATTGAAGCCGAATTTCTGCAACACGAGGATTTGCTTTCTCCGGTCTGTCAACTTCATGTCCACCATTAGTCGAGCGAGATTTCTTAGCTGAGCTTCGTCCGCTAGATGTAGTGTTTGGCTAAGCATGTACTGAAAGATATACGCGTCGATGAGCTCGTCACCTGACTTTGCCTTAGGTTCTGCTCGTATCGCGCATTGTCTGCTCAATCTGGCCAGCTCTAGGTCGAACTGCGCTACAGATCTCATTGCTTGCCTGTATGCCGGATTCCAGCGTCCATCTGGTGTCTTTGGGCGGTGGGTGGTGCAGTACAGGTTGCTCAGGCGTAGGTGTTCATCTAGGTCACGCTGACCTTCACCTTCTGCGAACAATGCTAGCTCTGCTCGCGCGCCGCAGAATCTACAAAACCCCTTTAAGCGTTGACCGTTCAAACCGTCCATATCCTTGGTATACGGCTGCTTGCGCTTACATGCCAGCACCAGTTCTATCAACGTCTCAAGCGTCGCAATGAAGCAGCGATCATCCCCCGACTGCTTGTCGTGAGTCAGAACAAAAGCTCGTAGCAGCTGACGCTGTAGGCGGACCATAGCGGCAATGCCAACAAGCTGGATAATCGCGCTGAACGCTACATTCGTTCCTGCCCCGGGTATATGGCCCTGATAACGCGATGGAAGCGTTTCGGCATATGACGCCACGACAGGGTCGATAAGCTCTTCGACCAGACGAACGATCGGATAGCGTTTAGATGCTGTGGAGTAGGGCTCCCAGCGATCAAGGAATCGGTGAAGGGCCTCTGCGACGGAGGCATCACACCCCTCCCAAATAGCTATGGTCATTTGTTTTTTCATGTCAACCATTCTAGCCAATCATTCTGTCGAAGCAATAGGCACCTAAAGGCACGATCAGGCACACATTCGCTGTGACTGATAGGGCCTAGCTATGCATTCATCGAGCAAAAAACTAATCGACAAAAAGACACTCCTGGCGATGATCCCGCTGTGTGAGCGCACGATCTATAACTTTGAAATGAAGGGTAAATTTCCACGTCGAATTGCGGTGAGTAGCCGCAAGGTCGTGTGGGATTTAGCCGAGGTAGAGGAGTGGATTGATACATGCAGGGAGTCCGGCCCCGCTCCTAGGCCAGGAATGGCAGTCTGAGCGGTGGAGTTCAGGCCTGAGACAAGGTCGACATCGCGTCCTTACTCAGAAACTGCAAACGACCTTGTAGAGCTGAAAAGCGCAAGTTTACAGCTTGCGCTTTTCAGCTCTGAGGACGAAGCGCAGATGTACCACGATAGGACGAGAGCCGGTTTTTTTTCGTTGCTCGTCGACTCCCAAGGTGAAAAGCGCCAGTCCTCTCATCGTTTGGCTGATATGCCAAAAGTGCTCAGTTTGTTGGACAAAAAACGTGACACGTGGATGTCCCAGGCAGAGTTCATCCGACCCAATCGTCGAGTCGTTAATCTTCTGCGGCTTGGCCTGCTGTTCGCCGACCTCGACACCTACCGCGTGCCCGCGCTGGCTGGGCGAGCGCCTGACCAACTGGCCGCGTCCGTCCTATACTTCTGCGCCGAAGAGGGCTTGCCGCCGCCGTCCGTGCTGATCTACAGCGGCCGGGGCATACAGGCCAAGTGGTTGCTGGAGGGCACCATTCCACGACAGGCCCTACCCCGCTGGAACGCCTGCCAACGCTACCTTGTGGATCGTCTCGCGCACGTCGGGGCCGACCCAATGGCCAAGGACGCCAGCCGCGTGCTGCGTACCGTCGAGACGGTCAACAGCAAGAGCGGCAAAGTCTGCCGCGTGGTTCACGTCCAGAGCGGCCTTAATGGTCAACCGATCCGCTACAACTTCGAGTATCTGGCCGAGGCCCTGCTACCGGCAGCCCGATGGACTATCGAGCAGCAACGGCAGGAGCAACAGAAACAGGCCGAACAGCGCGCAACGGGAAAGCGTTTCCTTTTGGTGCCCGGCAGCAAAGCTGACAATCTGCGCGGGTTTTCCGGCCGACAGCTCGCGTGGGATCGGCTGGAAGACCTGCGCAAGCTGGCCGAGCTGCGCGGTGGTGTCGGTGAAGGCAGCCGGATGCAGCACCTGTTTTGGCGATTGAATTTCCTGCTGCTGTCCGGGGCGACCAATAGCAAGCAGATGTACCACGAAGCGGCCGCGCTGGCCCGCGAACTTGACCCGCAGTGGAATAGCCGCTCGAAAGAGCTTATGACCCTGTTCAGCAAGGCCAAAGCCTATGAGGCCGGGGAGAAAGTTAGCTTTGGTGGCAAGGACTACGCGCCGCTGTACACGCCGAAGAACGACACGCTTATCAACTTGTTCGGGATCACTGCCGACGAACAACGCCAGCTCAAGACTATTGTCAGTCGGGTCGAGGCTGCAGAGCGCGATAGGAGGCGCCATGAGCTTCGGAGGCGAGCTGCCGGTTCTGTAGACCGAGAAACCTACCTTGAGGCTGCCAACGCTAAGCAGGCGCAGGCGCAGGCCCTCAGACGCGAAGGTCTGAGCGTGCGAGCCATCGCTAAGCGAATGGCGGTGTCCGTGGGGGCCGTCTCGGGCTATCTCAAAGCTCCGGCCGTAGAGTGTTCAGAGTCCGTCCGTATTACTAATGGCGAAGCCCCCGCGCTTTGACGGCGGCCCGTCCAGGCCGATGCTCCAAGTGTTCAAAGTCCGTGCGTATTACTAATGGCAAAGCCTTCCGCGCGTTGGATCAAGGCTGTCTGGGGTCGGCGTTCTGATGGAGTGCCAGTAGGGTGCTGGTCCGAAGTAATAGGCGGCCTGGATTTCGAACTCAGGGGGAGATTACGCTTACGTGCGGGGGGCTGAAGGGGTGAGCTGAGACAAGTCCGTGCGTACTACTTGGATTTGGTGGCCCCGGGAAACAAACCCCCGCACTCTGGCGGGGGATTGTAGGGTCAGCGGTTGACGGAGGAGTCGAGCCTTTGGGCTTCCTGCGCCGCTCGGATCGCCGTCAGAATTTGCTGGGCTTGAGCAGCATTGCTCTTGCTACCCAATAGAGGGAGGCGATTCAGATGTTGCACTCCAGAAAACATGTGAAAGGAAGCCGAGAGGGCTAGCGGGCTAACTCGAAACCGCAACGCGGTGCATTGTCGATCCAGTCTATCGAGCGATGGCCCGTAGCCTTTGCTTCGCAGCCAACGGCCGAACGCCCACATGCCGATGGCTAAGATGGAGGCGAGCACTACGAATCCAGCGAACATTAGAATGCTATTCACGATTATTTCTCCGGTTGGTCGTTGCTTGAGGTTATTCTCGAAACGTCGAGGCGGCCGGAACTTGAGCTGGTGTTCGTATCTGGTCGAATGACGTTGGATTCCATGCCTGCGGCTTCTCCAGCTGGCTCTGCGGACGGGGGCGAACTGGAGTCACTGGGGGCTGGCAATGGAAGACCAGCGCCAAGCGACGCTGAGTGGGCATTCTCCATGCCCGGCACTGTCAGTGAGGCAATTACGCCAAGCGCTTTTGCACCACCATTGACCGCTTGGTACATTGCGTTGCCGGAACTAACAGTTCCCCCTTTCGGTGTCGCTTTCTGATCATTGTCACCGCCGCTCTGTGCGGCCTTCCCGGTCTGCTTAGCTGTCTGCTGGACGCTGTTGCTGGACGTAGCCGATGGGGTAGCTGCACCACCGCCAGTCTTCGCACCTGCGGAGCTTGCCCCCTTGGCCGCTGCGCCGCCGCCAGTGCTGGCACCTACGCCGGGCGACGTAGCGCCACCTACTGGTGAGGCAGCACCAGGGGAGCTTGCACCGGCAATACTGGAGTTGATCGCCCCTGCCAGACCGCCGCCGCTGATGCCTCCGGCACTCGCTGCACCGGCAGCAGCAGGAGCGGCCGCACCGGCCGTGGCGATGGTTGCGATTGCCGCCGCTGCACCGGCAGCACCCGCGGCCGCCATACCACCGATGGCTGACCCGCCACCCATCGACGTGCCGCTAATCATGCCGCCGATCAGGTCGGGAATGGTCTTTGTCAGATAGCAGCACACCAAGGCCAGACCGACCATCGTCATCAACGACGCTTCGTCATTGGTGTAGGCGGCCAACCACTGCTTGGCCGACTGGACGATCAAGCCGACGATTAGCGTTAAGACGAACAGCTTGGCTCCGATTGCCACGGTGAAGCGCATTGGGGCGATCGCAAAATCACGCGTCCATTGTGAGCCGCCAAAGCCAAAGAACAGCACCGAAGCATTGATGATGACGTAAGACTCTACGAGCGTTACGAACATGAATGCAGCGATGAAGGCGAAACACGCCAATACAAGGATTGCGCATACTGCGATCAAAAGTCCTTTGGCCGGAGAAAACACTGATATGCCCTTTACCATAGTGCGGCCAAAATCCAGTGCAACCGCCAGCATATCGCCGGGTTCTAATGCACGCCCGAGGCCGCTCGCAGACGCAGCCGCATCGCGGAAACTATCGACAATGGCAGATGACCACTCCACCGAGTACTTCATAACAGCAAGGAAGAAGCCGACCACCAGGACGAAGCGCAGCAGCTCGCCGACAATTTCGCCTAAGTCGGCTTGCTTCATGATCAGAGGTATGAACGTCCAAATGAATTGAATGGAGGCCAACAGCCAGAATAATCTGATCGCATAGTCATACAGCTTTCCTGACCACTGGTGCGACTGCTGCAAAACGAGGTCGAGTAGGCCCTGCACCGATGTGTCGGCATGGGAAAGGTCGGTCGCGGCCATAGCATCTCCGCTCACAAATGCACTCGCCAAGGCGAGGAACAACAGTAGGCGAGTATCCATAGCTAGTACCCCTTAACGCCGCCGCGAGTATTCGGGCGTGCTTCAAACGAGGTATCAGCGTCACTCTGTCGCCGATGGTGCTCAGTCACCGAGGTACATTCGCTGTTGCTTTGAACTGCCAGGGTGACCATAAAAGCGGTTAGTGCTGAGCCGGAGCAGATCAACGCGATGAGCCATTTCGAAATAGTCATTCTCAGTACCCCTTCACGCCACCGCGTGTGTTTTCACGTGCTTCAAACTGCTGTTCCGTTGCCTCGCCCGCAGCCTTTCGATCAACCTGCTGAGCCATGTAATTGCCCTGCATGTTGATTTGTGTGGCCAGCAGATCGCGCAGCTTCTGCAACTGCTGGACATTCTGTGAGGCGATTTCGTTGCCTGCCTGAATCGCCTGCATCCGGCCCTCGGCTGACTGTGAACGTGAAACCATGCGCGCGAGCTGAGCGTCTTCAGACTCGAAAGCTACTGTATTTAAATCCGCTGCTTTCATTGCCGTTTTCACGTTGTCACGACCCTGCACGGACCACTTTTCATAGCGATCACGGTTCGGAGCTTGTGCCAAGTTCGCAGCTTGATTCAGGTAAGACTCGAAGCCTGGGAAGGCCGTGTTGAATTTCGAGTCCATGTCCTGGATTTGTCGCCCTAGGGCCTGCGAGCGGTTGTAGATGTTGGCCACATTTTTCAGATCGGCCGCGATGCTGCCAAACATCGAATTCGGCAAGCTCGTGCCTTGCGAAACCATGTTTTGATACTGCTGAATCTGCGTTTGCAGTTGCTCGGCGGTATTCAATGCCGTGTTGACCTGCTCGACGTACCCGAACATCTGCTGATAGAACGTCGAGCAATTCGAGCAATAGATTGCATAAGCACGGGCAGGGGAGATGCATACCATCCCTATAAAAACGGCTCCGAGAATTTTGGCGCTGTTGGCCATTTGGCGAATAAGTTTCCCGAGCGCATAAGCGGTCGTTCTGTGCGAAGTATCAGCTGACAGCGTTCTGTCTTTGATGGGCTTTGAGATTATTTGGTACATATGCCGACCTCAATCAGTCACTATTATTCGTGCTTGATCGTGCCCCGATATGCCGGTTGCATCGATGGAATGATTGGCTAATTAGGTTGACATGGAAGACGCCGATTGGCGGCGAATGCCGATGAGGTTTCCTAGAAAACTCTCAAAGAGCTGACGGAATGTGATTTTCAATCAGTCGGCGTCGCATGCAGGGGGAGGGGCAAATCTTTGCGTCGTCAATGGCCGTGTACGCTTGAGAGAGTCGAGGTCGCTGAAACTCTCGCACATCCGCCAAAGTTAGATCAGGTCGTCACGATTGTTGCCACTGCTAGGATCATGCCTGAACCCAGGTTGACGCTTTGACATGGTGCTTGGCTGCATCGTCGCGCCAGACTGCGTTTGTTCTACCAGTGGCGTCGTAGAAAGTAGTGTCTCGTCTGCAACCTTTGGGCGCTGGTCTCCGCGCTTGGTCGGCGTGCGGATGTATTTTCCGACATATCGGGCGAATTGGCTGTAGCTCAGACCAGTGTTATCCCCACCGTGGTTCTCGTACACGACCGTGACCGGCCACCCCGCTTGGATCAGGCTACGGAATTCCTCGAGACGCGCTAAAAATGCGACCCGGCCTGCACCTGTAGGCCCTTTTTTTGGTGTTTTTGTCATCGCATAGTCCGCCTAAGCATGGTTGCGCAAGTATGCGCATAAAGTTGTATATTTTCCATGCGTAATCTAGCGTAGACATGCGTAAATACGCTTATGGTCGCGCCTTCTGAGCTGTTCGCATAGATAC
This sequence comes from Pseudomonas sp. C321, assembly GCF_055407105.1. NCBI lineage: Bacteria > Pseudomonadati > Pseudomonadota > Gammaproteobacteria > Pseudomonadales > Pseudomonadaceae > Pseudomonas > Pseudomonas sp. C321. The sequence continues at coordinate 306,942 of NZ_JBUZRB010000003.1, forward strand.
GCATATGTTTGCGCCTAGCTGGACGGCAAGATGTGTGTTGTACGGGTACGGGCAAGCCCGCACCCTCCCAACACCGCCCCTTATTCGCCTTCGGCTCAACGGCATCTTGCTCTGCGAGGCCCCAGCCGCTGCCGCGTCTAAGGGAAAAACCGCAACGGCAACAACAGAAGCCCCCTGACAGCCGACACCAAAGAAAAGGCAACGGCTTGCCGAGGTGGCAAGCCAATTGAGGTTCGGCAAATGCCGAGGAAAAGGCTGGGATCACAGAAAACGCATACAAGGCTGGTATGCCCTGGTCGGGCTACCTGCGTGCTATCGGTTTAAGCACGCCCATCCGGTCGGTGGTCGACCACACCGCAGGGGCTGATCTGGCCAGGGTTAATGTCGACCTCCGACAGGGCACTGGACCGCTGAAGCTTCGGCTTTTAGAGAAGCGAAGCCAAGGCGCAAATGCGATTGACGTAGAGCTAGTGATGGTGGAGTTTGGAGAGCTGGAAGCTGGCATCCATGCAGCAACGAATGCGATGGTGTACTGGAACGGATGTGAATCGGCGCTGAGGCAGTTACGTGCTGTTTTTACAGGGCGCACATGATGGGATGGTTCGGCTGGAAGGGCTGCAGATTACGTCGCACGCTTGTATGCAGGGAAGAGTATATTGGTAGGTGATGCCTCGATTCGCCACGGCGAGTCCACCACAATGGAGATGGCGCGTGATGGTTGCAATTGAGTTCGACGGTAAGTATTTTGAGTTGCACTCAAATGTTCAAAGTAGCACATCTGAGGTGTCTAAAAAACTTGAGGTGACTCCGGTATATGAAAGCTATTGGAGGTTTGCCGCTGAGCGTCAAAAAGTTTTTAGGAAGAGATTGATTGGATCTTCTGGGCCTTGGACTTTTGATCCTGTTATTTTGGCTCATAAGTTCACAAACGCGTACCGCGCCTCAGATCGAGTTAGCCAATATTTAATAAGGAATGTAATTTATCGCACCGATCTTTGCGACTCTCCGGAGGAGGTGGTTTTCAGGATTTTGCTGTTCAAGTTTTTCAATAAGATCGAAACTTGGGAGCTTCTGGAAAGAGAGATTGGAGCTATTACGTATCGAGGTTATAATTTTGATACATACGATAGAGTCCTAACCCGAGCTATGCAGGCCGGGGGGCGGATTTACTCGGCCGCATACATCATGCCTCCGGGGAGTTCCGCATTTGGATATCCATCGAAGCATCAAAATCATCTCAAGCTGCTTGAACGAATGATGGATGAAAAACTTCCGAAAATTTTGCATGGCTTGGGCAGTATGCAGAAAGCGTTTGAAATCATCCGAAGCTACCCAACTATCGGCAATTTTTTGGCATATCAGTTTGTGACTGATATAAATTATTCTGAAGTCACATGTTTTTCAGAAATGGAATTCGTAATGCCTGGACCTGGCGCTCTAGATGGTTTAAAAAAATGCTTCAAAACTACAGCCGGGGTCGATGAGGCTCAACTAATACGGTTGATGGCTGAAAATCAGGAGCGTGAATTTGAACGCTTGGGTATTGAGTTTGACTCATTGTGGGGGAGACCACTTCAGCTGATAGATTGTCAGAACGTTTTTTGCGAAGTTGATAAGTACGCCCGTGTTGCTCATCCAGAGGTTTTAGGTATCTCAGGGCGTACTCGTATTAAACAGAAGTTTTCTCCGACTGGCTCGTTAGACATGCCGTGGTATCCACCTAAATGGGGGATCAATGACCGGGTTGCGGCAGATTTTAGATCGCTTGAGTTTTCGGAGGCCCGATCATCTTTTCGCGCTACCACCCAGGCAGCGTTGAACTTGGAGTGTTAAAAATGGACTTTAACTATTATCAGCGGCTTGCTCAATTAACTGATCGTGTTCCTTCAAAGAGTGCAGGAGCAGCGGGGATTGACTTGATGGTTCCGTTGCTTGGTTTGGCCGGCGAAACAGGAGAGCTTCTTAGCGAATATAAAAAGCGTCTGCGAGACGGCGATTCGCATTTGCTGTTTAAAGAAAAGATTTGTGAGGAACTGGGCGATTTGCTTTGGTATATCGCGAACGTGGCCGAAAAGTCCGGGCTCAGTCTTGAAGATGTGGCGCAGAAAAACCTAGACAAGGCTAATGGGCGTTGGGGACACGGCGACACCAGTGCGACGGTATTTGATGAAAGCTTTCCAGAACAAGAAAAATTGCCTAGAAAATTTGAGATTAAGTTGGATGAGGTCAACGTTGAGGGTAAAGTTAAGATAAGAATGCTAATGAACGATGTGCAGATTGGGGATTATCTGACTGACAATGCAGATGATCCTGACGGCTATCGATTTCATGATGTATTTCATCTTGCCTATATCGCAGTTCTGGGTTGGTCGCCCGTGATCCGTAGTCTTATGAAGCGTAAGAGAAAAAGTGCACCTGATATTGATGAAGTGCAAGATGGAGGGCGCGCACAGGTTATAGATGAGGCTGTTGTTGCTCTCGTGTTCGATTATGCGAAAGAGCACAATTGGCTTGAGGGGGTAACGGCGCTGGACTATAAGCTCTTACGTACTATCAAAGGCGTTACTTCTCTTTTAGAGGTGAAGGCGCGCTCGTCGGGAGAGTGGCAGAAGGCTATTCTTCTCGGGTTTGAAGTTTGGCGTAAAGTTTTGAAATCTAATGGTGCTCGATTACTCATCGATCAGGATTCTAGGTCTATAACTTATGCTGAAGGTGTAGGCTCTAGCATGGTTTAAAGCGGTTCTTGTTTTATTGATTCCTCGTTTATTAAGTTATGGATAACCTTGAGGGGTACGGTAATGAGTAAATCTGGAAGTCGTAGGCATTTGTTTATAAGTCACCACCACCGTGACGACGCGCTAGTTGACAAGTTTGCCAAATTGCTTGGGTCGAAGGGTTGGGATATTCGTAATAGCTCAATTCGTGCCAAACCTGCTAACCAAGAAAGACTTGATAAAGGGATGGTCAAGGAATCGACAATAAAGCGGCTGCTTCGAATGAAAGTCTCCTGGGCATCCACAGTTGTTGTTTTGATAGGCCAGCAGACACACCAGCGCCCTTGGGTGAATTGGGAAATTGATCAAGCGCACGCTCAGGGTAAGCGGATTGTGGGGGTTTACGAGCAGGGAGGCAAAGAGTCGGATATACCCGCAAGTTTAGAGAAGTATGCGTCCGCAATAGTTGGTTGGAACTCAGATAGTATTATGAGCGCTATTGATGCCGGGGAGAATGCTTTCCAAAATCCAGATGGAACTGTGCGTGATACTGTTAATGGAGCAGCAAACTCAGAGTGCTAGCGATGACGAAAGTATATATGTATGTAGTGGATCGCGATTTTGGTTTTGCTCCGAATCCGTTCCATGGTCTTTGTACGTTAGCTACCTGTAAGCCTCGTACTCGAAGAGTTGCTAAGGTGGGTGACTGGATCGTCGGGATGGGGGGAGGGAGACTAAGGGCTACTGGTAAGTGTATTTTTGCAATGAAGGTCTCTCAGTCGGAAACTTTTGATGGTTATTGGAGTAATCCTTTATATAAAGATAAAAAACCGTTGAGGAATGGCAGTAAGAAAATGATTGTGGGTGATAACATCTATTGGAAAAAAGATGGTGACTGGCAGCAGCTTAACTCGCATCATAGCTTTCCAGACGGCTCGCCTAATCCACATAATATAAAAAATGATACGCAGACTGATGTTGTTTTAATTTCGGATTATTTTTTTTACTTTGGCGCAGGTGCGGTTGTAATTCCAGAAAAAATACTTAAGGATCTGGGGTACGCCAATGGAAGAGATCATCGTAAATTTCCGCTTCATCAGGCGCAGCCTCTAATTGATTATCTAGAGCATGAATATGAAGCCAATCGATTATATGGGGATCCTTATGACTTCGAGTTGGCGAAGTCCCGTTATTCGGCGGAAAACAATAAGGTGACGGTTTAAGGTTTTTTTAGGATGATTTTTTAACGAATGCCCGGGATTGCTCGGGCATTATTTTGGATTAAATATTATCAGCGGATTCGAGCATGTTTTTAGCTAATTGTTTGAACCACTCTCTGACATCGGCAGGGGTCGTGTTTTCGTCCAGCAATGCTTTGGAGAAAACTCCTTCCGCTACGTGTACCCCAAGCTGTCTATAGGCTTCAAATTGCTCTTCAGTGTAAAATTGATCTAAAGTAGATTCATGCGGGAAGTCGGGGCTTATGGAGCGATAACGCTTAAGCAGTTCTGTTTCGTCTCCGGTCAACGATAGTTTTAGGTATAGCATCAGACCAATAGCCTCCGGCTTCCCTGGCCCTGCGTCAGGGTAGTGAACTCTTAGAAGATGAGAGTGAGTTCTACTAAGGGTTGACTTTGGATCAAGCCGGATGTCATCAAGCCTTGGTTCAAGTCGTACACCAAAATCAATCTGAGCGTGCCTAACTAATGTCAATTGTCCCTCAAATGTTGAGCGCGGATCGGCCTCACCGTCCACGCACACGATAAATTTACAACGGCGGCGGAGAAGCTCATAGAGGCCCATGTTCTCAATATGTCCGCCATCTGAGATGTTCAGCCAAGGATTATTTTCATTCATGCCGATGCCGGTCATTTCACGGAGAAGACATAAAAAGCCGGGAGACTTCTTGCTTGCTATTTTAGGATTACTTATCCAATAGCCCAGCCTTATGTTCAATAATGTCATCAGTGCCGACACACTAGATACAGAGTTAGGGCCCATCTGGGGCGAAACTGCTGCCCCGGAAATAGCCATTGCAGTCGCTAGATCAACTGCGGCACCGTTACTTTTCCATTGGCTTGTAGAGGAATAGCCGGTCGCTGCTGAACCGCACCAATGTTTTGAAAAAATAAAGAAGTCTCCACGTCGATCTCTAAGAGTGCGATTTTTGCTGGAGGGTAAGTTTACAGTAGTGTTGATTAAATGATACGGTGCCCTATGACTGTTGTTGACAAATTTCAATGGCAGATCGTCAGAATTTTTATCATTTTCCACAAATGTCTTTGCGAGCTGGTCTCTATAAAGTTTGTGTAGGCCGGTCAGATTTACGTTCAGGCATAGTGAAATGATGGAGCAGGTTGCAATAATTAATATAAGCAGCACTTGCCCGCTAAGCCAAGAGATTGTCGAAACCTGGGAGAGGCTTCCCATTGCTCTGAAACTGTACAGTAGTGCAAGTGAGACTAGGGGGACTATAACAGCAGCTAAAATTAAGGAATATTTTAGGAGTATGTTTTTAGCGCGGAGGCTATTAAATATTGGTATAAATTTCGCTATCAATGGGATTGCAAACGCTAGCGCGGCTAAGTAAGTTGCACTATGCCAGTTGTCGGAGGTGATTTTCCCCAGTGAATCATATCCCTTGCTTACTATAAAAGTTAATAGTGCGATTATTATGGTGCCTGCGCCTACAGCAACTATACTGCTTCCGGCTTTGGCACCCCATCCGAAACGCAAACCTATGCCATAGGAGATTATTCCGACTATACTAGCACCGCCGGAAATCCCAGCAATCCAAAGCCAAAAATTTGGGATGCTTAACATAGAAGTATAATTGCTAATTAAAGCTATAGCTGCAATTATGCCTATCGGTGCTGATAGGTTTAGTATAAGTCCTGCTAGGGCCCCCGTTACCATCATCCATCGTTGCTTTAAATTTGCAGCGCTTAAATATTTTGCGTTTTGTCTGATATGGCGGATTGGGTCTGTGTCTGGACCGTATGGCTTGCTTATTGCCTCGTAGCCTTCTTTTTGACTAAGCGTTGATGTAATAAAGCTTCCTGTGTATCCGCCTCCGGATACGGTTGAAAGATAGTCGAAGTCTTTCATTAGATTTTTTTCAGATAATACTTGGACGACACCGAGACAAAATGTCGCTGATCGGATACCCCCTCCGGATAGCGATAAGCCAACTGCGTCATTTTTTTCAGTTTTATTTATGTTGTAATGTTTTCGGCGCGCTTGAATTTCTGCAGCTTCTGATGTGTTTATATCGCAGAAATTATGTACCTTTCCAAGTGTATCATTCGGAATGCCGAATTCTATCGGAATGAAGCATTTTTCTAAGTCGTCAAAATTTATTACTGGAGGGGTAATCTTATCCTTGCAAATTCCACCATAGGCCATCAGTTGTAACTGTTCGCAGAAATCAATCAGTTTCACTCTTAGTGAATTAAGATCTATGCGAAATTCATTGGCCCCGTCTTTTGAGTCCAGGACTCCGGCTTGATGCGCCCTATGCCACTTCGCCGTCACCGGGCGAAGTTCAGTGTTCAGCATGTCCGTGGTGATTTGTGAAAAATCTTTGCACCCAGGGAATGCTTTCATAACATTTCTGGCCAGCCCAAAGATTTCCCACAGGCTCTCCAATGCTCGTGTCTCAATCCCATATTGGTATGGTAGCGGCTGCACGGCAATGCGGGTCCGGAGTTCGGATAGCAGGGAGTGCGCGGCCAACTGGTCTGGGGTCAACGGTGACGGTACACTGGTCATCCTTAATCATTCGTCCTTTGCCGCTTATCTTTTCGGATGGCTTTTGGCCTCTAGCGCTGAGCTTACTCGCCGGTCTGTAAAATGGCGAGAGAGCTGTGGTGACGGCGGATGCTCATCAGCACGGAGGGGGCTATTCCTCCTCGATACATAACAGGTTCATTGGAATGAAAGACCGGTCCCATGACGAGGTATTGGCTGAAATCTTCCGCACTGACCCCCGCTATGTCGCCGCGCTGCTTCGAGAGGTGCAGCGGGACGGCTGCGAAGCTGAGCTTAAAATTTTTTTGCGCCAGTTGAACCGTGCGTTTAGCCGGGAAACCGTCCATTTAGCGCTCCTTCCCATAGAGGATGCGATAAACAAGAGTTAAATGGTATTTTCAATGGTACTGCGTAAAAGCGTACTGATATTCACCTGAGAATATTGGCGTTTTATGGCTAATTGATAATAGAGTGGGAGTGATCCTGCGTTAGCGCCTGCTGAGCCAGGCGCTGGCTGAACAACAAAACCCCAGCCTTGGCTGGGGTTTTTTGTTACTGAGAAATGTATTGGGTATCAGCGCCGCGCAATATCCGAAAAGTAAAACTTGTCCAGCGTATGCCGCGACTCGGTGTACTCAAACTGCCGCCCATCCTGCAAAAACGTCTGGTTACTCACCACGATCACATGGCTCTGGCCGTCCAGGTCCAGGTGCAACTGATCATCCTTGCCCCTCGGCAGTGCTTCGATGGTGCGCTGGGCGTAGCTGATGTGCAGTTGCAGGGTCTGTTCGATAAAGGCGTAGATCGACTGCTCGGCAATGGCCCGGTCCAGCCCAGGGATCAGGTCGGCGACGAAGTGGTTGATGTCCAGGATCACCCGCTTGCCGTCGATGCGCCGTACCCGCTTGATTCGGGTTATCAGGCTGCCGGCTGCGGCTTCGATGTGTTGCAGCAGCGAGCCTTCCAGGGGGAATTGGCTGAACTCGACGACCTCGGTGCTGACGTCATCTCCCAAGTCTGCATGGGTTTCGCGAAAGCTGACAATCCCGCCCAACTGAAATTCGATGGGGTTGGGCGACAGCACGAAGGTGCCCTTGCCGTGAATCTTTTGCGCAAAACCGCGCTCCTGCAACTGCTCGATAGCCCGACGCACCGTGCCACGGCTCGCCTGGTAGGTGCCCATTAATTCGGTTTCGGAAGGAAGGCGCGTGCCGCGTTGCAGGCGTTCGGTGGTGATGCTGGCAAGCAGATCGGTATAGATCTGGTTGTATTTGCTCATGGGTAGGGCTCTGTGCCGCGTTTGCGTTTAAGGCAGGAACCTTAGAGGCAGAGGTGCGGTTTGTCCATTGGGCCCATGGATATTAGCGCCCTCTGTAGGAGCGAGCTTGCTCGCGAAGAGCGCAAGGGCACCGCGTTTATCCAGGATGCACGCGTTATCGTTAACGTTCTTCGTCGGAACGCCGCCCGGAGCAAGCTCGCTCCTACAAGAAATTTATAATTTGTAACTCGTACAGACGAGTTATTGCTTTAACTCGTCTGTACGAGTACTTTTCTCCTGGGCGTGCTGCCAATGACTGCCCCCAATAACAAAAAATCAAAGTGGATACCAAGCATGAGCCACGACTACCCCAATATTGCCCGCGAGATTCTGCAAGGCCTCGGTGGCAGCGACAACCTTGAGCAAGCTGCCCACTGCGTGACCCGCCTGCGCCTGGCCCTCAAGGACCCGAGCCTGGCCAACAGCGGTGAGTTGAACCAGATCGACCTGGTCAAGGGTTCGTTCTTCACCGGCGGCCTGTTCCAGATTGTCATCGGCCCCGGTGAAGTGGAAAAGGTCTACGCCGCCCTGCGGGAACAGACCGGCCTTGGCGCCTCGACCATCGCCGACGTGAAGCAGAAGGGCTCTGAAAAAATCAACCCAATGCAACGCCTGGTGCGGGTGTTTTCCGACGTGTTCATGCCGATCCTGCCCGCGCTGATTATTGCCGGTCTGTTGATGGGCGTGAACAACCTGATGGGCGCCAAGGGCATGTTCATCGAGGGCAAGACGCTGCTGGAGGCCTATCCGAACCTGGATGGCCTGTGGAGCCTGATAAACCTGATGGCCAATACCTCGTTCGTATTCTTGCCCGCGCTGGTGGGCTGGTCGGCGGCCAAGCGCTTTGGCGGCAGTGAAATCCTCGGCATCGTCCTGGGTCTGATGCTGGTTCACCCCGATTTGCTCAACGCCTGGAACTACGGCAAGGCGGTGGCCGGCCTCGACGGCCAGAGCCTGCCGTACTTCGATATTCTCGGCTGGTTCCAGATCGAGAAAGTCGGTTACCAGGGGCAAATCCTGCCGATCCTGATGGCTGCCTACGTCATGAGCGTCATTGAAAAATGGCTACGGGCACGGGTGCCAAACGCGATTCAGCTGTTGGTCGTCCCCATCACTACCATTGTCGTTACCGGCGTGCTGGCACTGGCGATCATTGGCCCGGTGACCCGTCACCTGGGCATCCTGATCACCGAAGGCGTGGTCACCCTGTTTGACCTGGCGCCGATGGTGGGCGGAGCGATTTTCGGCCTGTTGTATGCGCCGCTGGTGGTCACCGGCATGCACCACATGTTCCTCGCCGTGGACCTGCAACTGATCTCCACCCAAGGCGGCACCTTTATCTGGCCAATGATCGTCATGTCCAACCTGGCCCAGGGCAGCGCGGCGCTGGGCGTGTTCTACATGAGCCGCAATGCCCGCGACAAAAGCATGGCGTCGACCTCGGCGATTTCGGCTTATTTCGGCATCACTGAACCGGCGATGTTTGGCGTCAACCTGCGCTTCAAGTTCCCGTTTTATGCCGCCTTGCTTGGGTCGGCACTGGGCAGCATTTTCCTGTCGCTGAACAAGGTCCAGGCCTCGGCCATCGGCGTTGGCGGCTTGCCTGGATTTATCTCGATCATGCCGCAGTACATCCCGGTGTTTGTCATTGGCATGGTTGTCGCGATTGTCGTGCCGTTTGTTTTGACCTGCGCGTTGAGCATGAAAATTGTTCGGCCCGGTTATCGCGTCGCCTGATCGACCGCTCCTACGCGAGGTTGCGTTTATCCAAATTGAGGAACCCACCATGCAAGACTGGCAACACTCGGTGATCTACCAGATCTACCCTAAAAGCTTCCACAGCCACGCGGGTAATGCCACCGGTGACCTGCTGGGCGTCGTGGGCAAGCTCGATTACCTCAAGTGGCTGGGCGTCGATTGCCTGTGGATCACCCCGTTCCTGCGCTCGCCCCAGCGCGACAACGGCTACGACATCAGCGACTACTACGCCATCGACCCCAGCTACGGAACCATGGCCGACTGCGATCTGCTGATCAGCGAAGCGGCCAAGCGCGGCATCAAGCTGATGCTGGACATCGTGGTCAACCACACCTCCATCGAGCACGAGTGGTTCCAGCAGGCCCGCAGCAGCCTCGACAACCCGTACCGCGACTTCTACATCTGGCGCGACCAGCCGAACAACTGGGAGTCCAAGTTCGGCGGCTCGGCCTGGGAATACGAGGCGCAAACCGGCCAGTACTTCCTGCACCTGTTTGACCACACCCAGGCCGATCTCAATTGGGAAAACCCCAACGTGCGCGCCGAGGTGTTCAAGCTGATGCGCTTTTGGCGCGACAAGGGCGTCGGCGGTTTCCGCCTGGACGTGATCAACCTGATCTCCAAACCGGCGGACTTCCCTGAAGACAACAGCGACGGTCGGCGCTTCTACACCGACGGCCCGAACGTGCACGAGTACCTGCAGGAAATGCACCGCGAAGTCTTCGAAGGCCATGATCTGATCAACGTCGGCGAGATGTCCTCCACCAGTCTTGAACACTGCATTCGCTATTCGAGTCCTGAGTCGAAAGAGCTGTCGATGACCTTCAACTTTCATCACCTGAAAGTGGATTATCCGAACCTGCAAAAGTGGGTGCGTGCTGACTTCGACTTCCTTCAACTCAAGCAGATTCTTTCCGACTGGCAACTGGGCATGCAGGCCGGCGGCGGCTGGAACGCGCTGTTCTGGTGTAACCACGACCAGCCACGGGTGGTCTCGCGCTTTGGCGATGACGGCGAGCACCGGGTGGTCTCGGCCAAGATGCTCGGCACCGCGCTGCACCTTTTGCAGGGCACGCCTTTTGTCTACCAGGGCGAAGAGTTGGGTATGACCAATCCGGGCTTCGACACAATCGAGCAGTACCGCGACGTCGAGACCCTGAACATCTATCGACTCAAGCGCGAAGCCGGTGAGTCCGAGGCCGACAGCATGGCGGCGATCATGCAGAAGTCCCGCGATAACGGCCGCACGCCGATGCAGTGGAATACCCAGGCGAACGCTGGTTTCAGCAGCGGCGAACCGTGGATCGGCATCCCCGCCAATGCGACGCAGATCAACGTTGAAAGCCAGCTCGACGACCCTGAATCGGTGCTGCATCACTACCGTGCGCTGATTGCCCTGCGCCGCGTTGAGCCGCTGATCCAAGAAGGCGTGTATCGCCAACTGCTGCTGGAGCACACCCAGGTTTGGGCGTACCTGCGCGAAGGCCAGGGCGAACGTTTGCTGGTGCTCAACAACTTCTACGGTACGCCGTGCCAGATCCAATTGCCGGACGGCGTGATCAACGTCGCGAGCCAGCAACGCGTGCTGATCAGCAACTACGACGATTGCCCGATGCGTACGGGCCAGATATCGCTGCGCCCGTATGAATCCTTCGTGCTGCACCTGAAGGATTGAGACATCGCATTACCCCCTGCGTGGGAGCGCAGGGAATGCTTCAAAAAAACACAATAAAAATAATGGAGTGCTTCATGAGAACAACAATAAAGCTGGGCCTCGTTGCATCCTGTCTGACGTTGCCATTGGCGGCCCAGGCTTTGGAGTTTGCAGGCTACTTGCGTAGCGGCGCGGGGACTTCAACGGGCAGCGGTCCACAGCAGTGTTTCCAACTGCCCGGTGCGCAATCGAAATACCGTCTGGGCAACGAATGCGAACAGTATGGCGAGCTGGAGTTGCGCCAGGACCTGTTCACCCTTGATGACGGCTCGGTGCTCAGCGTCGACGCCATGGCTTCGCTGTACAACAAGTACGATCGCGAGCTGAAGTTCCAGGGTGAAAACAACGGCTCGGCGCGCATGCCGCAGATGTATGCGCAGTGGTCGAACATGCCCAGCCTCAACGGCGGTTCGCTGTGGGCCGGTCGGCGTTACTACAAACGTAATGACATCCATATTTCCGACTTCTACTACTGGAACCAGAGCGCGACAGGCGGCGGTATCGAAGACGTGCTGATCGGCGATCTGAAATACAGCTACGCCATTTCTCGCAAGGACAACCTGTACCAGAAGGAATACGCCACCCGTCACGACTTCAACGTCGCAGGCTTCAAGACCAACCCTGGCGGCGAGCTGGAGCTGGGCTTGAGCTACATCGAAAAAGCCGGCGGCCGCGAAGCCAACAGCGGTTGGGCGCTGACTGCCCAGCATGTGCAGACGCCGTTTCTTGGCGGCAAGAACAAGTTCGCCCTGCAGTACGGCGAAGGTCCCGGCACGGGCTTGGGCTACACCGGTAATACTGCCCTGGACAACAGCAGCAAAAGCTACCGCGCGGTGGAGTTTTTCGACTGGCAGGTGACACCACGGTTTGGCGGCCAGATCGAGGCGGTCTACCAGAAAGACATTCGCCCCGGCAGCCAGGACCAGACCTGGATTTCCCTTGGCGTGCGCCCGGCCTATGCGATCACTGAACAGTTCAAGCTGGTCACCGAGTTGGGCCATGATCAAGTGGATGCCACCGGCGGCACCCGCAAGCTGAGCAAATTTACCTTCGCCCCGACCTGGTCGCCTAAAGGCCCGGATTTCTGGGCAAGGCCGGAGGTGCGTTTGTATTACACCTACGCTACCTGGAACGAAGCAGCCAAGCGTGCGGCCAATGAACTGGCGGCGGGCTCGGCACTGTCCGACACCGGCAGCTATGGCACGGCGCGGCATGGTTCCAACTTTGGTGTGCAGGTTGAGTATTGGTGGAAGTAACAGTTTTCCGATCAATGATTGTTACAGAATAAAACAACAGGTGAAATCATGACCACAACCCAACCCCTGGAACTGCTGGCGCCCTTGTCCGGGGTGCTTATGGCCCTGGATCAGGTGCCCGATCCGGTGTTCTCAAGTCGCCTGATTGGCGACGGCCTGTGCATCGATCCGACCTCGCAGACTCTCTGCGCTCCCCTTGCCGGGGTGATCAGTAATATCCAGGACAGTGGTCATGCGGTGAGCGTCACCAATGATCACGGAGTCCAGGTGCTGATACACATTGGCCTGGACACCGTGAACCTGGCGGGCAAGGGTTTTACCCGACTGGTCAAGGAAGGTCAGCGTGTTGAGGCCGGCCAGCCGTTGATTGAATTCGATGCCGATTTTGTTGCGCTCAACGCCCGTAGTTTGCTGACCCTGATGTTGGTGGTCAGCGGCGAGCCCTTCACGCTGCTGACACCGGGCAGCGGCCTGGTGGTGCTTGGGCAACCCTTGTTGCGCGTGACCTCTGAAGGCTGCACGGATGAAACCGTGGAAGAAGAGGGCGACGCCCTGTTCTCCAAACCCCTGATACTGCCCAACGCCAACGGCCTGCACGCCCGTCCGGCGGCGATTTTTGCCCAGGCGGCGAAGGGCTTCAAGGCGAGCATTTACCTGCACAAGCAAACCCAGAGCGCGAATGCCAAGTCGCTGGTGGCGATCATGGCGTTGCAGACCGTACGGGGCGATACCTTGCAGGTGAGTGCGGCGGGTGAGGATGCCGATGCGGCCATCGAGGCCCTGGTGGTGTTGCTGGCTGAAGGATGCGGGGAAACGGTAATTGCCCACGTCGAGATTGCCGAACCAGCGGCACCGCTTGGCTCGGCGACCTTGCTGCGGGGCGTGTGTGCTTCGCCTGGTTCTGCGTTCGGCCAAGTGGTGCAAGTCGCCGAGCCTGAATTGAACATCACTGAAGCCGGTACTGGCGAAGCGGCTGAGCGCGTCGCGCTGGATCGTGGCCTGCTTCACGCGACCGAGGCGCTGCAAGGCTTGCAGGCCAAGGCCGTCGGCAGCGCCCAGGCGGAAATTTTTCGTGCCCACCAGGAGTTGCTGGAAGACCCAACCCTGCTGGAGCAAGCCGATGCCCTATTGGCGCAAGGCAAAAGCGCCGCCTTCGCCTGGAACAGCGCCACTGAAGCGACTGCCAGCCTGTTCCAGGGGTTGGGTAACGCGTTGCTTGCCGAGCGCGCCGCCGACCTGGCAGACGTCGGCCAACGTGTACTGAAACTGATCCTCGGGATCAAGGACAGCGCCTGGGACCTGCCGGAGCAGGCGATCCTCATCGCCGAACAACTGACACCTTCACAAACCGCCAGCCTCGACACCCGCAAGGTGTTGGGTTTTGTCACCGTCGGCGGCGGCGCCACCAGCCACGTCGCAATCCTTGCCCGTGCCCTGGGGTTGCCCGCCATTTGCGGCGTGCCGGTCCAGGTGCTGAGCCTGAGCAACGGCAAGCAAGTCCTGCTGGATGCCGACAAGGGTGAATTGCACCTGGAGCCGGACCTGGCCGAGATCGAGCAATTGCAGGTCTCCCGCCAACAGCAGGTTCTGCGTTGTCAGCAGGAGGTGGCGCAGGCCTCACTGGCCGCCATCACCCGCGACGGTCATCGCGTCGAAGTCACCGCCAACGTCGCCTCGCTGCAAGAGGTGGAACAAGCCCTGGCCCTGGGTGGCGAAGGCGTTGGCCTGCTGCGCTCGGAGTTCCTCTACCTGGACCGTAACCGCGCGCCCAGCCCCGAGGAGCAGGCCGGCACCTACAGCGCCATCGCCCGGGCCCTGGGGCCGGAGCGCAACCTGGTGGTGCGCACCCTCGACGTCGGTGGGGACAAGCCCCTGGCCTATGTGCCGATGGACAGTGAGAGCAATCCGTTCCTTGGCCTGCGGGGCATTCGACTGTGCCTGGAGCGTCCGGAACTGCTGCGCGAACAGTTCCGGGCGATCCTCGCCAGTGCCGGTTTTGCTCGTCTGCACATTATGTTGCCGATGGTCAGCCTGCTCTCGGAACTGCGCCTGGCGCGGCAGATCCTTGAGGAGGAAGCCTTGGCCATGGGGCTTACGCAACTGCCTAAACTGGGGATCATGATTGAAGTACCGTCGGCGGCGTTGATGGCCGACCTGTTTGCGCCAGAGGTGGATTTTTTCTCCATCGGCACCAACGACCTGACCCAATACACCCTGGCCATGGACCGTGATCACCCGCGCCTGGCCAGCCAGGCCGACAGCCTTCACCCGGCGGTACTGCGCCTGATCGCCAGCACCGTCAAGGCCGCCCATGCCCATGGCAAGTGGGTTGGTGTTTGCGGCGCGCTGGCGTCGGAGGCGCTGGCGGTGCCGGTGTTGATTGGGCTGGGAGTGGATGAGTTGTCGGTCAGCGTGCCGCTGATCCCGACCATCAAGGCCGCCGTGCGCGAGCTGGACCTGGCGGACTGCCAGTTGATCGCCCGCCAGGTGCTTGGCCTGGAAGAGGCCGTCCAGGTACGTGAGGCCCTGCGCCAATACCACGCGGCCACCGTCGAAACCTCATTGGTTGTGGAGAACTGAGTATGTTCGAGAAAATGCAGCGGGCGTTCTGGAAGGCCCTGACGCCGGATTTGATTGCAGAGACGTCACAGGCAGTGGTTGCACCTGTGGGCGAAACGCCGTTGGCGCCGGGCGTGTTGAGTGCGTTGGGGGGGGCTGACAACCTCAAGTCGCAACAGCGGGTGGCGCTGACTCGGGTGCGGGTGCAGTTACTAAATCCGGAGCGCTTGGATGAGCTGGCATTACGGTCGGCGGGAGTACCAGGGGTGATGGTATTGGCGGGTGGGGTGGTGCATTTGATTACTGGACTTTAACGTTCAAATCAAATGGCGAGGGGCAAGCCCGCTCGCCACAACAAGCCGGCTGCCACAAAGTCTGGCTTCCACAGATTTTTACATTGTTTGAGGGGCCGCATTTTTATAGCTGCGGGGTTTCTTCGGCCGGTTTTGTCTTGTCTACACCCGGCACATGCAGGTTGCCTTCAACCACCTGATTCCCCTCCAGCTGCGGCTGCGTCACCCAGGTCAGGATGTCGTAATAGCGCCGGATGTTGGCCACGAAGTGCACTGGCTCGCCGCCCCGGGCGTAGCCGTAGCGGGTCTTGCTGTACCACTGCTTCTGCGACAGGCGCGGCAGCATCTTCTTCACGTCCAGCCACTTGTTCGGGTTCAGGCCTTCTTTCTCGGCCAGCTTGCGGGCGTCCTCCAAATGGCCGCCGCCCACGTTGTAGGCTGCCAGGGCAAACCAGGTGCGGTCCGGTTCCTGGATCTTGTCGTCCAATTCACCCTTGATCATGGCCAGGTACTTGGCGCCACCCTTGATACTTTGCTTGGCGTCCAGGCGGTTGGACACGCCCATCGCCTGGGCGGTGTTCTGGGTCAGCATCATCAAGCCGCGCACGCCAGTCTTGGAGGTGACCGTCGGTTGCCACAGGGATTCCTGATAACCGATGGCCGCCAACAGCCGCCAATCGACCTTTTCTTCCTTGGCCGAAGCCTTGAAGTGTTTCTCGTACTTGGGCAGGCGCTGCTGCAAATGCTGGGCGAAGGTGTAGGCGCCGACATAGCCAAGGACATCGACGTGCCCGTAATAGCGATCTTTCAGACGCTGTAGGGTGCCGTTTTTCTCCACCTTGTCCAGAAAACTGTTGACCTCGTTGAGCAGGCTGTTGTCTTCACCCGCGGCCACGGCCCAGCTTTGGTTGCGGGCATCGCCCAGGTCGAAGGCGACCCGTACGTTGGGGAAGTACACCTGGTTCATCGCCACTTCGTTGGAGTCCACCAGGGTCAGGTCGATCTGACTTTCGTCGACCATGCGCAAGAGGTCGACCACCTCAACGGCGTCGGATTCTTCGTATTCAATGGCGGGATTTTTCTGCTTCAGCTCGGCCAGTTGCTCGGCGTGGGTGCTGCCCTTGAGTACCATGATCTTCTTGCCCACCAGGTCCGTCGCGTTGGTAGGGCGGGACTGGCCGTTGCGGTAGATGATCTGCGGGGTGACTTCCAGGTAAGGGTGGGAGAAGCGCACCTGTTGTCGGCGCTGCTCGCTGCTGACCAGGCCGGCGGCGGCCAGTACCGGGCCGTTGGGTTTGCCAAGCTGACCGAACAGGTCGTCGAGGTTGTCAGCCGTTTCTATCTCCAGCTTCACCCCCAGGTCTTCGGCAAAGCGCTTGACCAGTTCGTATTCGAAACCGGTTTCGCCGTTGCGGTCCTGGAAATAGGTGGCCGGGCTGTTTCGGGTGATCACCCGCAATACGCCATCCTCCTTGATCCGCTCTAGCGCGCTGGGGTTATCAACACAGGCGCTGAGCATCAGGAAGAGTCCGATTGCGAAGAGCCATTTGGCGCAACGCGAGCATAAAGCAGTTGGGGAGAACATCTGCGCAGTATACGCAAAGGACCCTCGGCGCCATATATCGACAGCGTGGCTGTTGTCTGCTAGTACCCGAAAACCTAAGCTGCAGCCCGCAGAAACGGGCCTTGGCGCGCGATTGTGACGGTTAAAATAACTGCCTGAAATGACCGGGATGGCGTCCTGGCAGCCGTGCAGTCGGGCCAACTGACGTCCGGCAGCGGCCACAGGTACCGTTTCGGGTGCCGTTGGCGGCGGTTTACGCTAGAATGCACGGCCTCAAAGCACACCCCTTCCCGAGGCTGTCCCGAAGATGTTGATCCTGCGCGGCGCTCCTGCCCTTTCTGCCTTTCGCCACAGCAAACTCCTTGAGCAACTGAGCCAGAAAGTCCCGGCTGTCAGTGGCTTGTATGCTGAATTTGCTCACTTCGCCGACGTTACCGGCGTCTTGACCGCCGACGAACAGCAAGTGCTGGCGCGTCTTCTGAAGTACGGCCCCAGCGTTCCCGTTCAAGAGCCCACCGGTCGCTTGTTCCTGGTCCTGCCACGGTTCGGCACCATCTCGCCCTGGGCGAGCAAGGCCAGCGATATCGCCCGCAACTGCGGCCTGGAAAAAATCCAGCGGCTGGAGCGCGGGATCGCCTTCTACGTCGCTGGCCAGTTCAGCGATGCCGAGGCCGAGCTGATCGCCAGCAGCCTGCATGACCGCATGACCCAGATCATCGTCAGCCAGCTGGAACAGGCCGCCGGCCTGTTCAGCCACGCCGAGCCCAAGCCGCTAACCGCGATTGACGTGCTCGGCGGCGGTCGCCGCGCCCTGGAAAAAGCCAACACCGAACTGGGCCTGGCCCTGGCTGAAGACGAAATCGACTACCTGGTCGACGCCTTCACAGGTCTTGCGCGCAACCCCCACGACATCGAATTGATGATGTTCGCCCAGGCCAACTCCGAGCACTGCCGCCACAAGATCTTCAACGCCAGTTGGGACATTGACGGCCAGAGCCAGGAAAAAAGCCTGTTCGGCATGATCAAGAACACCTACGTGATGCACAGCGAAGGCGTTCTGTCGGCTTATAAAGACAACGCCTCGGTCATCGTCGGCAGTGTTGCCGGCCGTTTCTTCCCGGACCCGGAAACCCGCCAGTACGGCGCGGTGCAGGAGCCGGTGCACATCCTGATGAAAGTCGAGACCCACAACCATCCGACCGCAATTGCCCCGTTCCCGGGCGCAGCCACCGGTTCCGGTGGTGAGATTCGCGACGAAGGTGCCACCGGTCGCGGCGCCAAGCCAAAGGCTGGTCTCACCGGCTTTACCGTGTCCAACCTGCAGATCCCGGGCTTTGAACAGCCGTGGGAAGTGCCGTACGGCAAGCCTGAGCGCATCGTTACCGCACTGGACATCATGATCGAAGGCCCGCTGGGCGGCGCCGCGTTCAACAACGAATTCGGTCGTCCGGCCCTGACGGGTTACTTCCGTACCTTCGAACAGTCCATCACCACCCCTCACGGTGATGAAGTGCGTGGTTACCACAAGCCGATCATGCTGGCCGGCGGCATGGGCAACATCCGCGCCGAACACGTACAGAAAGGCGAAATCCTCGTCGGCTCCAAGCTGATCGTCCTCGGCGGCCCAGCGATGCTGATTGGCCTGGGTGGCGGCGCCGCTTCCTCCATGGCCACCGGCACCAGCTCGGCGGACCTGGACTTCGCTTCCGTACAGCGCGAAAACCCAGAGATGGAGCGTCGCTGCCAGGAAGTCATCGACCGTTGCTGGCAGTTGGGTGACAAGAACCCAATCAGCTTCATCCACGACGTCGGCGCAGGCGGTTTGTCCAACGCCTTCCCGGAACTGGTCAACGATGGCGACCGTGGCGGCCGCTTCGAGCTGCGCAATATTCCAAACGACGAGCCGGGCATGGCCCCGCACGAAATCTGG
This sequence comes from Pseudomonas sp. C321, assembly GCF_055407105.1. Classification (NCBI taxonomy): domain Bacteria; kingdom Pseudomonadati; phylum Pseudomonadota; class Gammaproteobacteria; order Pseudomonadales; family Pseudomonadaceae; genus Pseudomonas; species Pseudomonas sp. C321. The sequence continues at coordinate 325,798 of NZ_JBUZRB010000003.1, forward strand.
AGCAACGAATCCCAGGAACGCTACGTATTGGCCGTTGGCCCTGCGGACTTCGAGCGTTTCCAGGCGATCTGCGAACGTGAGCGTTGCCCGTTTGCCGTGGTCGGCGAAGCCACTGCCGAGCCGCAATTGACGGTCACCGACAGCCACTTCGGCAACAGCCCGGTGGACATGCCCCTGGAAGTGCTGCTGGGCAAGGCCCCGCGCATGCACCGTTCGGCGGTCCGCGAAATCGAACTGGGCGACGACTTCGATCCGTCGACACTGGCCATCGCCGATTGCGTGGAGCGCGTCCTGCACCACCCGGCCGTTGCCAGCAAAAGCTTCCTGATCACCATCGGCGACCGCACCATCACAGGTCTAGTTGCCCGTGATCAGATGGTCGGCCCGTGGCAGGTTCCGGTGGCCGACGTTGCCGTCACCGCCACCAGCTTTGACGTCTACACCGGTGAAGCCATGGCCATGGGTGAGCGCACGCCGCTGGCCCTGCTGGACGCTCCAGCGTCGGGCCGCATGGCCATCGGTGAAACCCTGACCAACATCTGCGCTTCGCGCATTGGCAAGATCTCTGACATCAAGCTGTCGGCCAACTGGATGTCCGCTGCCGGTCACCCAGGTGAAGACGCCCGTCTATACGACACCGTTAAAGCAGTCGGCATGGAGCTGTGCCCTGAGCTGGGCATCACCATCCCGGTGGGCAAGGACTCCATGTCCATGGCCACTCGCTGGAACGATGAAGGCGTGGACAAGAGCGTCACCTCGCCGCTGTCGCTGATCGTTACCGGCTTTGCGCCGGTCACCGACATTCGTCAGACCCTGACCCCGCAACTGCGCATGGACAAGGGCACCACTGACCTGATCCTCATCGATCTGGGCCGTGGCCAGAACCGCATGGGCGCCTCGATCCTTGCCCAGGTTCACGGCAAACTCGGCAAGCACGCGCCGGACGTTGACGACGCCGAAGACCTGAAAGCCTTCTTCGCCGTGATCCAGGGCCTGAACGCCGACGGTCACCTGCTGGCTTACCACGACCGTTCCGACGGTGGTCTGCTGACCAGTGCCGTGGAAATGGCCTTCGCCGGTCACTGCGGCCTGAGCCTGAACCTCGACGGCCTGGCGGAAACATCCGCGGACATCGCCGCGATTCTGTTCAACGAAGAACTGGGCGCCGTAATCCAGGTTCGCCAGGACGCCACCCCGGACGTGCTTGCGCAATTCAGCGCGGCCGGCCTGGGCGACTGCGTGGCAGTGGTCGGCCAGCCGATCAACAACGGCGAAATCAACATCGTCTTCAATGGCGAAACCGTCTTTGAAGGCCAGCGCCGTCTGCTGCAACGCCAGTGGGCCGAGACCAGCTACCAGATCCAGCGCCTGCGGGACAACGTCGACTGCGCCGAGCAGGAATTCGCCGTGATCCTGGAAGAAGACAACCCGGGCCTGAGCACCAAGCTCAGCTTCGACGTCAACCAGGACATCGCCGCGCCGTACATCAAGAAAGGCATTCGCCCACAGGTTGCCGTACTGCGTGAGCAGGGCGTCAACGGCCAGGTGGAAATGGCGGCCGCGTTCGACCGTGCCGGCTTCAATGCGATTGACGTGCACATGAGTGACATCCTCGCCGGTCGCGTTGACCTCAACGAGTTCAAAGGCCTGGTGGCCTGCGGCGGTTTCTCCTACGGCGATGTGTTGGGTGCCGGTGAAGGCTGGGCCAAGTCGGCGCTGTTCAACAGCCGCGCCCGCGATGCGTTCCAGGGCTTCTTCGAGCGCAATGACAGCTTCACCCTGGGTGTGTGCAACGGTTGCCAGATGATGTCCAACCTCAGCGAACTGATCCCGGGCAGCGAGTTCTGGCCGCACTTTGTGCGCAACCGTTCCGAGCAGTTCGAAGCCCGTGTGGCCATGGTCCAGGTGCAGGAATCGAACTCGATCTTCCTGCGGGGTATGGCCGGTTCACGCATGCCAATCGCCATCGCCCACGGTGAAGGCCATGCCGAGTTCGAAAGCGAAGAAGCGTTGCTGGAAGCTGACTTGTCCGGTTGTGTGGCCATGCGTTTCGTCGACAACCACGGCAAGGTCACCGAAGGCTACCCGGCCAACCCGAACGGCTCGCCGCGCGGGATCACCGGACTGACCAGCCGCGACGGTCGCGTCACCATCATGATGCCGCACCCGGAACGTGTATTCCGTGCCGTGCAGAACTCATGGCGCCCGGAAGAGTGGAGCGAAGACGGCGCGTGGATGCGCATGTTCCGCAACGCCCGCGTGTGGGTGAACTAAGGCCGTGTACAAGCTCAGCTTCTTTGTGCCCGACAGTCACGTGGATACGGTGAAAACCGCCGTCTTCGCAGCTGGCGGCGGGCGCATCGGCCACTACGACAGCTGCGCCTGGCAAGTGCTGGGCCGTGGCCAGTTCCGCCCGATGGACGGCAGCCAGCCGTTTATCGGCCAGGTGGGGCAGGTTGAAGTGGTTGAGGAATGGAAGGTTGAGTTGGTGGTGGCGGATGAGTTGATCAAGGCCGTTGTGGCTGCGTTGAAGCTTAGCCATCCCTATGAGACGCCGGCTTATGAGGTGTGGCAGTTGGCGGATTTTTGATTCGCTGGCTGTAAAAAAAAGAAACCCGCTGGGCCTGAATGGTCAGCGGGTTTTTTGTTGGCTGTGAGGGCCTCATCGCGGGCTAGCCCGAGATGAAGTCCGAATGGCCAGTAGAGATTTAGGCTCGGGCTCCTATTTCACGGTCACTGACCAACCGCTCCAAGGCCTCACCCAACCCCGATGCCTTGTCACCAATCAGCAAGTGCCAAATGCCGCTTTCCAGCCGGCTCACACCCTGGCAGCCAAGTGCCGTGAGCTGGGATTGCGACAACACCGAACCATCCCCTAATTTCACCCGCAACCGCGTCATGGCCACGGTATCCAGTTGCAGTACATTGGCCCGACCGCCCAGCGCATTCAGCCATTTCTCGGCCTCGTGAACATTGACCGGTGCGCTCTTTTCAACAGGCGCAGCAACCACTGGTGCCGTTCCGACAAACGACGGCATGGCCAGGCGAATCTCGTCAGCAATGCTGTCGGCCATCGGCCCTACCACCACCTGCAAGCTGCCGCCGTTGCCGGGGCGAACCACGGCCATGGCACCCAATGCCTTGAGCTCGGCGTCCACCACCTTGTTGCGGTCCACCATGTCCAGGCGCAGACGCGTAGTGCAGGCACCCACGCTGAGCAGATTGTCAGCTCCGCCCAGCGCACGAATGTAGGCACCGGCACGCTGGTTGTCGGTCATGACTTCGGTGCGTACGACCTGTATGTCTTCGCGCCCCGGTGTCTTCAAGTTGAAGCGACGGATGCAGAAATCAAACACCGTGTAGTAGACCACCGCGTAGGCCAGGCCCACCGGCACCACCAGCCAGCCATTGGTGGACTTGCCCCAGCCGAGGACCATGTCGATAAAACCACCGGAAAAGGTAAAGCCCAAGTGGATGTTCAGCAGGTTAGTGATGCCCATCGACAGGCCGGTCAGTAGCGCATGTAGCAGATACAGCAGCGGCGCGAGGAACATGAAGGCGAACTCGATGGGCTCGGTGACGCCGGTGAGGAACGAGGTCAATGCCATCGACAGGAAAATCCCGCCCATGATCTTGCGCCGCTCCGGCAAGGCATTGCGGTACATCGCCAGGCAGGCTGCGGGCAGGCCGAACAGCATCACCGGGAACATGCCAGTCATGAACTGGCCGCCCTTGGGGTCGCCGGCAAAGTAGCGGGTCAAATCGCCCGTGACCACCGCGCCGGTCACCGGGTCGGTGAAGCTGCCAAACACAAACCAGGCCATGTTGTTGAGGATATGGTGCAGGCCAGTGACGATCAGCAGGCGGTTGAACACGCCGAAGATGAACGCGCCGAAGCTGCCACTTTCCAGCAGCAATACGCCGAAGCTGTTGATGCCCTGCTGGATCGGCGGCCAGATCAGGCCGAACACCACGCCCAGGCCGACCGCCGAGAAGCCGGTGACAATCGGCACAAACCGCCGCCCACCGAAGAACGCCAGGTATTCAGGCAGCTTGATGTCCTTGAAACGGTTATACAGCGCGCCGGCCATCAGCCCGCTGACGATCCCGGCGAGCATGCCCATATTGATGCTGGCGTCCATCACCTTGAGGGTAGAGATCATCACCAGGTAGCCAATGGCCCCGGCCAAGCCTGCGGTGCCGTTGTTGTCTCGGGCAAACCCCACGGCGATACCGATGGAGAAGATCAACGCCAGGTTGGCGAAGATGGCTTGCCCTGCGTCGTGCATTACGGCGATGTTCAGCAGGTCGGTGTCGCCCAGGCGCAGCAGCAGGCCGGCGATCGGCAGGATCGCGATCGGTAGCATCAGCGCGCGGCCCAGGCGTTGCAGCCCTTCGATGAAATATTGGTACATGGCGTGTCTCCCTTTTCTTGTTGTTGTCAGCTCAGCGGCCAGTGGTGTTGACAGGCTTGGCGAACGGCTTTGGCGCTGCTCAGGTTAAGCAGGCCTTGGCTCAGTTGCCGGCATTGCGCTGCATCCAGGTGGCGGACGCGGTCCTTGATTTCTCCGATTTGCAGCGGGCTTACCGACAGCTCGCTGATACCCAGGCCGATCAGCACCGGCGTGGCCAGCGGGTCGGACGCCAGGGCGCCGCATACGCCGACCCAACGGCCGTGTTTGGCCGCCCCGGCGCAGGTCTGGGCGATCAGGCGTAGCAACGCTGGGTGTAGGGCGTCGACCCTGGCGGCGAGGCCGGCGTGGTCGCGGTCCATGGCCAGGGTGTACTGGGACAGGTCATTGGTGCCGATGGACAGGAAGTCCGCATGCTCGGCCAGTTGCTCGGCCATCAAGGCGGCGGCCGGTACTTCGATCATTACCCCCAGTTCCGGGCGTTGGGTCAGTTCCAGCTCAATGCACAGCTCATCCAGGCGTTGGCGGATGTGCAGCAACTCGTCCACTTCGCTGATCATCGGCAACAGGATGCGGCAGCGCTGCAACGGGCTGACCTGGAGCAGGGCGCGCAGTTGCTGGTCCAGCAGTTCCGGGCGGACCTGGGCCAGGCGTATGCCTCGCAGGCCCAGCACCGGGTTGGTTTCGGCGGGCAGCGGCAGGTAGTCCAGTTGCTTGTCGCCGCCGACGTCGATGGTGCGGATGATCACCGACTTGTCGCCCATGGCATCCAGTACGGCTTGATAGGCCTGGCGCTGCTCTTGTTCATCGGGCGCGGTGCGGCGGTCTACGAAGAGGAATTCGGTGCGCAACAGGCCGACGCCGTCGGCGCCGTTTTCATGGGCAATCTGCGCTTCAGCGCTGGAGGCGACATTGGCGGCCACCTCGATACTCACGCCGTCCAGGGTGCGGGCTGGCGCCTGGGCTTGGGTTTGTTGCTGCTGGCGGCGGAGTTTTTGTGCGTCGCGTATCTGATGAACTTGCGCGTGGCGCGCGTCATCGGGGGCCAACTCCAGGCGACCGTTGATGGCGTCCAGCACAACCCGTTGGCCTTGGGGCACATCCAGTACGGCCGAGCCCAGTGCAACCACGCAAGGCAAGCCTTTGCCCCGCGCCAGAATCGCCACATGGGAAGTTGCACCACCTTCGGCCATGCAGATACCCGCGGCGTTTTGTGCGCTCAGTTGCAGCAGGTCCGACGGTGTCAATTCATGGGCCGCAACAATGGCGCCGGCGGGCAATTCGAAGTGCCAGACTTCACCCAGCAACTCTCGCAGCACTCGCTGCTGCAAGTCCCGCAAGTCATTGGAACGCTCGGCCAATAAGGGTTTGCCCAATGCCAGCAGCACGGCGCACTGGGCCTGGATCGCATCGCGCCAGGCGTGGGTAGCGGCGCGGCCCTGAGCGATGGCGACACCGGCGGCCACCAGCAGCGCCGGGTCTTCCAGCAGCGCCAGGTGGGCGGCAAAGATTTCTTCTTCTTCAACGTCTTTGTGCCGCCGGGCTTGGGCCAGGGTGTCGCGGATATTGTTGCGTACTTGTTCCAGGGCGTTGTCGAGCAAACGCAGTTGTTCCTCGGCGACGTGGTTGCCGGTGTCTTCCGGCAGCTCAATGCCATTGAGTCGAAACAGTGGCCCACACACCAATCCAGGCGCGGCGCACACTCCTTGCAGCACGCCGGGTTCACTGTTGGCGCGACGAGTAGCGACGGCCACCGGCGCATGGGTTTGTGCATGGGCCGCCACCGATAAGGCGGCGATCAGCGCTTGCAGCGCCGCGTCGCAATCCTTGCCACGGCAAGTGACCTGAACTTCGTCCTGTTCACCGATACCCAGGCCCATCAAGCCGATCAGGCTGTCGCAGGACGCCGACTTGCCGGCGAAATGCAACTGCGACTGGCTGCTGAAACCCTGCGCCGTTTTGCGGATCAAGGCCGCAGGGCGTGCATGCAAACCGCCACGGTGAGTGATGCGAATGCTGGCGCTGGCTTGCGCGATTGAGTCATCGACCGCCTGCGGTTGCGCTGGCGAAGAACCGTGTGCGACCACCTGCAACAGCGGTTCCCCGACGTTCACCGCGTTCAATGCAAGCGGGCGCAGCGCAAATTGATCACTGTTGGTGAGAATGATCAGGCTGATAAGACTTTTGCACTGGCGGGCGATACGATCCAGTTCGAAGCGCACCAGCGGCTGGCCATTACGGACCCGCGCGCCTTGTTCGACCAACAGCTCAAAACCTTCGCCGTTCAACTCCACGGTGTCGATGCCCACGTGCAGCAGCAGTTCGGCGCCGTTATCGGCGCGAATCGTCAGCGCATGCCCGGTACGGGCGACATGAATGACGACCCCATCGCAGGGCGCATGCAGGCAATCATTAATCGGGTCGATGGCGATGCCATCACCCATGGCGCCACTGGCGAACACTTCGTCGGGAACGCTGCCCAGGGTCAGTACCGGCCCGCTGAGGGGGGCGCTGAGGGTGAGGTCATTATTATTGTGGGACATGGGCACGGTACTCATCAGGAATGCGCAAAAATCAACTCAGTGGGTACGGGTCACTTTGTTTAGGTGACGCGGCTGGTCCGGGTCCATGCCACGGGCTTCGGCCAGGCCTGCGGCCATCACGTAGAAGCTCTGGATGGCAAGAATCGGATCAAGGGCCGGGTGTTCGGCGCGGCTCAAGGTCAGGTCGCGTTCGGCGATGTCATCGGGAGCGGCCAGCAACACGCGGGCGCCGCGTTGGCGCATATCGGCGGCCAGGCTCAGCAAACCGGCCTGTTCGGCGCCGCGTGGGGCGAACACCAGCAGCGGGTAGTTGTCACTGATCAAGGCCATTGGCCCGTGGCGTACTTCGGCGCTGCTGAAGGCTTCGGCCTGGATCGCCGAGGTTTCCTTGAGTTTGAGCGCGGCTTCCTGAGCGATAGCAAAACCGGCGCCACGGCCGATTACCATCAACTGCTGGCAGTCGCGCAGGGCGTCGATGGCCAGGCTCCAGTTCTGTTTGGCGGCTTCACGCAAACCGTCGGGCAGGGCTTTACAGGCTTGCAGCAGTTCGGTTTCCTGGTTCCAGTGACCGATCAGTTGGGCGCTGGCGCTCAAGGTGGCGATAAAGCTTTTGGTGGCGGCGACGCTGCGTTCGGGCCCGGCACACAGCGGCACATGGAATTCGCAGGCTGCTTCCAGTGGTGAGTCCTCGGCATTGACCAGCGAAATGCTCAAGGCGCCACGCTTGCGCAGCAGGCGCAGGCTGTTGACCAGGTCCGGGCTTTGCCCCGACTGGGAGAAACCGAAGGCCACCTGGCCACTGACCTTGAGCGGCGATTGCAGCATGGTCACCACCGACATCGGCAACGACGCCACGGGAATCCCCAGGTGTTGCATGGTCAGGTAGGCAAAGTAGCTGGCGGCGTGATCCGAGCTGCCACGGGCGATGGTCAACACCACTTGCGGCGGCTGGCGACGCAAGCGTCCGGTAACCTCCACCAGCATCGGTTCCAGGCGTTGCAGTTGAGCCTCGACGGCGTCGCAGGAGGCCAGGGCCTCTTCAAGCATTTTTGAAGTCAATGGTTTCTCCTTCGACCATTACGTCGGTGAGGTTCAGGGAGCGGTCCAGGCGCACGCAGTCGGCAAAGCTGCCGGGTTGCAGGCGGCCGCGTTCTGTAAGTCCCAGGTAATCGGCGGGAAATTGCGACAGGCGTTGTGAGGCTTCGCTGATGGGCAGGCCGATTTTCACCAGGTTGCGCAGCGCCTGATCCATGGTCAGCGTACTGCCGGCCAGGGTGCCGTCGGCCAGGCGCACGCCGCCCAGGCATTTGGTCACGGTGTGGCTGCCCAGCTTGTATTCGCCGTCGGGCATGCCGGCGGCAGCGGTGGAATCGGTGACGCAGTACAGGCACGGAATCGCCCGCAAGGCCACGCGCATGGCACCGGGGTGAACGTGCAGCAAGTCGGGGATCAGCTCGGCGTATTTGGCGTGGGCCAATGCCGCGCCAACGATGCCCGGCTCGCGGTGATGCAGCGGGCTCATGGCGTTGTAGAGGTGGGTAAAGCTGGTGGCACCGGCGGCGAGGGCGGCGACGCCTTCTTCGTAGCTGCCCAGGGTGTGGCCGATCTGCATGCGCACGCCGCGTTCGCTGAGGGCGCGGATCAGGCCGTCATGGCCAGCAATTTCTGGGGCAATGGTGATCACCCGGATCGGCGCCAGGCGCAGGTATTCCTCAACTTCGGTCATCAGCGCGGTGTGGGCGAAGTTCGGTTGTGCGCCGAGTTTGCCAGGGTTGATATAAGGGCCTTCCAGGTGCACACCAAGCACGCGGGCGCTGCCCGCCTGGCGGTTTTCGCAGAAGCGGCCGAGGGCATCGAGCACGCTGGAGATTTCGTCCACCGGCGCGGTCATGGTCGTGGCCAGCAGCGAGGTGGTGCCAAAGCGCACATGGGTGCGGGTGATGGTCTCGAAGGCGCTGGCGCCTTCCATGATGTCCTTGCCGCCGCCGCCGTGAACGTGCAGGTCGATAAAGCCCGGCAGCAGGTACGGCAGGTCGTTGTCGCCAGGGTCGCACGGGCTGCCTTCAACGGCAGTGACTTTACCGTGCTGGTGCACCAGGCGGCCGCGAATCCAGCCTTGAGGCGTGAGGATATTATCTTCGGACATGGGCAGTTCTCTAAGGCCGCAATTCAGCGGCAAAGTCATAGCGGCGCAGCTCTGCGACAAAGTCGTAGTAGTCGTTGCGGCAGTAGGTATCGGTGATTTCGATCGGGGTGTTGTCTTCGGTGTAGCCGACTCGGGTCATCAGCAGCATGGCGGTGCCGGGCGCGATGCCCACCAGTGCGGCGAACTCGTCCGAGGCGTTGATTGCCTGGATGTGCTGCAGCGCGCGAACGATGGGCTTGCCGATGCCTTCCAGGTATTCGTAGAGGGAACTGCCAATGGCCTGCGGGTTGGGGATGATCGAAGCGGGCAGGGCGCTCATTTCGATGGCCATCACCGTGTCATCGGCCTTACGCAGGCGCTTGAGCCGCACCACCTTGTCGGTGGGCGACAGGCACAGGCGGATCAGTTCTTCGTGGGTGGGCGGGGTGATTTCCCGCTCCAGCCATTGGGAGCTTGGGACAAAACCCTTGAGCCGCAACATCTCGCTGAACCCCGAAAGGCGTGACAACGGCTGTTCCAAACGCGGGGTAATGAAGGTTCCGGAGCCTTGGCTGCGACGGATCAGGCCTTGTTCGAACAGCACTTCCAATGCCTTGCGGGCGGTCACTCGGGAAATGCTCAACAGTTCGCTGAGGGTGCGTTCCGACGGCAACGCCTGCTCGGATTTCCACTGGCCAGCATGAATCGCCGCTTCCAGCTTGCGGGCCAGTTGCAGGTACAGCGGCGTGGATTGTTTGCCGTCGGGGCGCAGGGCCAGGATGGGGTTCATCTGTAGGGTTTCCGATGCGTTATTGGAGTGTTGTCGCCCGGTAGTGGCTGGAAATTAATACCACTTAAATACCATGTCAATGCTGCCAAAATGGTGCGGGCAAGTGTTTACGGGCGCCTTTATAGTGCGCTTGAGCAAGTGGTATTAGAGAGGTCTTTCTTTGGCGCAGAAGTGCGCAGCCTGCGGGGGTGAAATGGTATTCACCGGCAGGCGCTGCCGAGGGCAGGAATTTATTTGGATTTATTTTACAAACGGTCGAAAACTACGGACGAATCTCGATCATCGTGCCGTCCTTGACCAGGTTCCAGACTTCGCGCATGTCGACATTGCGCATGCCGATGCAGCCGTCGGTCCAGTCCAGGGTGTGGAACCACTCCTCGGGGTAATCCTCGGCGTCGGGGGTGCCGTGAATCATGATCATGCTGCCCGCACGCACACCTTCACGGCGCGAGCGGGCGGCGTCGCTGATGTTCGGGTAGGAGATGTGCATGGACAGGTTGAAACGGTCGCTGGTCTTGCGCCAGTCGATCCAATAGAGACCTTCCGGAGTCTTGCGGTCGCCTTCCACGAGCTTGTGGCCCTTGGGGTTTTTGCCCAGTGAAATGCGGTAGGTCTTGAGGGGCTTGCCGTCGTTGATCAACTGCAACTGATGGGCGGACTTGAGGACCAGGATTTTCTCGACAGGTTTGCCGCCCAGGGTTTCCAGGGTGGAGGCTGACGACAGCGTGGCGAACGACAGGCAGAGCAGAGCAAGCAAGCAACGCATTAAAACGGTATCCCTTCAGGTGCTGCCTGGATTGTTATTTTGCCAGCTGGGCCAGTGGCGGCACGGACTCGTTGCGCACCGGGAACAGCTGTAGCCGACGGTCGGCGAAAAAGCATTCTAAGGTACGCCCGACCGTGCGGAAAGCCAGCTCGGACCAAGGGATGTCGGCTTCATTGAAAAGCTTCACCTCCAGGCTTTCGGGCCCTGCGCAGAAGTCCAGGTCGATCAGCTCGGCGCGATAGAAAATATGCACCTGGCTGATGTGCGGCACGTCGATCAGCGTGTAGATGCTCAGGTTGCGCACCCTGGCACAGGCTTCTTCCATGGTTTCGCGCATGGCCGCCTGTTCGACGGTCTCGCCGTTTTCCATAAACCCTGCGGGCAGCGTCCAATAGCCCTGGCGCGGTTCGATGGCACGACGGCACAGCAGCACCTGATCGCCCCAGACCGGCACGGTGCCGGCGACGATGTTGGGGTTCTGATAGTGAATGGTCTGACAGTGATCACAGACATAACGCAGGCGCGCGTCGCCTTCGGGAATGCGCTGGGTGACCGGTTTACCGCACTGGCTGCAGAAGTTCATGCTGGGGTTCCTGGAGAGTGCGCCTATCTTGGCGTGGCGGCGTGCCTGCCTGCAAGTTGTCGTTTAGCGACACGGTCCAGGTTTTGGGGTTGGGCACCCGCACGCTTTGGTGCATGATGCAAGGTAGCCAACAGATCGAGATGACTCATGCTGGACGAGCTACTTCGCCGGGTAAGCAATCATACGCCACGCACGCTGGAGACCGACGCTCGTTTCCCGGAAGCCGCGGTGCTGGTGCCGATTACCCGCAGTGACGAACCCGAACTGATCCTGACCCTACGGGCCAGCGGCCTGTCGACCCACGGTGGCGAAGTGGCTTTTCCCGGCGGACGCCGCGACCCGGAAGACCCGGACTTGGTGTTCACCGCCCTGCGTGAGGCCGAAGAAGAAATCGGCCTGCCACCGGGACTGGTGGAAGTGATCGGCCCCTTGAGTCCCTTGATCTCCCTGCACGGTATCCGCGTCACGCCTTATGTCGGGTTCATCCCCGATTACGTCGAGTACCTGGCCAACGACGCCGAGATTGCTGCCGTGTTCAGCGTGCCCTTGGAGTTCTTCCGCCAGGACCCGCGCGAACACACCCACCGCATCGATTACCAGGGCCGCAGTTGGTACGTGCCCAGTTATCGATTTGGCGAATACAAGATCTGGGGCCTGACGGCGATCATGATCGTCGAGCTGATCAACCTGATCTATGACGACGCCGACATCAGCCTGCATCGTCCACCGAAAAGTTTCATCAATACCTAAGCCATCGTTTCGTATGGCAAGCCTTGAGGACCACACCATGAAATACCGCCTGGGCGACGCCCGCGTCGAGACCCATCCCCAAAGCTGGGTGGCTCCCAATGCCACGCTGGTGGGCAAGGTCAAGCTGGAAGAGGGTGCCAACGTCTGGTTCAACGCGGTGTTGCGCGGTGATAACGAATTGATCCTGATCGGCAAGAACAGCAACGTCCAGGACGGCACGGTGATGCACACTGACATGGGCTACCCGCTGACCCTGGGCACCGGCGTGACCATCGGCCATAACGCCATGCTGCACGGCTGTACCGTCGGCGATTACAGCCTGATCGGCATTAATGCGGTGATTCTCAACGGGGCGAAGATCGGCAAAAATTGCATCATCGGCGCCAATTCGCTGATCGGCGAAGGCAAGGAAATTCCCGATGGCTCGCTGGTGATGGGCTCGCCCGGCAAAGTGGTGCGGGAACTGACCGAGGCGCAGAAGAAGATGCTTGAGGCTAGCGCTGCGCACTATGTGCATAACGCTCAGCGCTATGCCCGTGATCTGGTCGAGCAGGAAGAATGAACGCCCCTGAACGACCGGTGGCCTCGCCCTGTGTGAACATTTGTGCGCTGGATAACGATGATATCTGCACCGGCTGCCAGCGCACCGTGGACGAAATTACTCGCTGGAGCCGCATGGACAATGCCGCGCGGCGGGTGGTGCTGGGGTTGTGTCACGAGCGGGCGAAGGTGAGTGGGTTGGTGTGGATGATTGGCAAACAGTCTGATTCTCTGTAGGCGCGAGGGGGACTCCTAGTTCTTGCTCGCGAAAAATGCAAGAGCATCACGTATAGTCAAAAAAAACTCATAATCGTTAACGTCCTTCGCGAGCAAGCTCGCTCCTACACCAGGTTCCCTCGCCCCATGCTCTTCCTGATCGCCTATATCAGCAGCGTCGTGCTGATCAACTACGCTTTTTCCACCGCTCCCCACCTGGACGTCATCTGGTCCGCCTGGGGCGGGTTGGTGTTTGTCCTGCGCGACATGGTGCAAACCCGTTTCGGTCACGGTGCGATCATCGCCATGCTGGCGGCGTTGGTGTTGTCTTACATCACTTCCGATCCGTCCATCGCCCTGGCCAGTGCTACGGCGTTCGCGGTGTCCGAGTGCATCGACTGGCTGGTGTTCAGCATCACCAAGCGCCCGCTCCACGATCGCCTGTGGATAAGTTCGGCGCTGAGCATTCCCCTCGATACCTTTATCTTTTTCGGCCTGATCGGCGCCCTGACGCCCGCCGTGGTGGGGACCGCCTTGGCCTCGAAATTTGCCGGAGTGACCGTAGTCTGGCTGGCCATGGCCTGGCGCTTGCGCCGCCAGCGCATCGCCAACTGAGGCCAATCTTTACAGTTCATGTAAAATGCCGGCCTTTCCCCCCATGATCCGCTCCCCTGAGGACCTGAGATGACCCGAATCGGAACTCCATTGTCGCCAACCGCGACCCGCGTTTTGCTGTGTGGCTGCGGTGAACTGGGCAAGGAAGTGGTAATCGAACTGCAACGCCTGGGCGTTGAAGTGATTGCCGTGGATCGCTACGCCAATGCGCCGGCGATGCAGGTTGCTCATCGCAGCCATGTCATCAATATGCTCGACGGCGCGGCCTTGCGCGCAGTGATCGAAGCGGAAAAGCCGCACTTCATCGTGCCGGAAATCGAGGCCATCGCCACCGCCACCCTGGTGGAACTGGAAGCTGAAGGCTTCACCGTGATCCCCACCGCGCGTGCGGCGCTGCTGACCATGAACCGTGAAGGCATCCGTCGCCTGGCCGCTGAAGAACTGGACCTGCCGACTTCGCCTTACCACTTCGCCGACACTGTAGAAGACTACCGCAAGGCCGTCGAAGACCTTGGCTTCCCATGCGTGGTGAAGCCGGTGATGAGTTCGTCGGGTAAAGGCCAGAGCCTGCTGCGCAGTGCCGATGACGTGCAGAAAGCCTGGGACTATGCCCAGGAAGGTGGCCGTGCCGGCAAAGGTCGGGTGATCATCGAAGGCTTTATCGACTTTGACTACGAAATTACCCTGCTGACCGTGCGTCACGTTGGCGGCACCACCTTCTGCGCGCCGGTTGGTCACCGCCAGGAGAAGGGCGATTACCAGGAATCCTGGCAGCCCCAGGCCATGAGCCCGATTGCCCTGGCGGAATCCGAGCGTGTCGCTAAAGCCGTCACTGACGCCTTGGGTGGACGTGGTCTGTTTGGTGTTGAGTTGTTCATCAAGGGTGATCAGGTGTGGTTCAGCGAAGTGTCACCGCGCCCGCACGACACCGGCTTGGTGACGTTGATTTCCCAGGACCTGTCGCAGTTCGCCCTGCATGCGCGGGCAATCCTCGGCTTGCCAATCCCGTTGATTCGTCAGTTTGGGCCTTCGGCTTCGGCGGTGATTCTGGTGGAAGGGCGGTCGACCCAGACGGCATTCTCCAACCTGGGTGCGGCGCTGAGTGAGCCGGATACCGCGCTACGTCTGTTCGGCAAACCAGAGGTTAATGGTCAGCGTCGCATGGGTGTGGCGTTGGCGCGGGATGAGTCGATCGAGGCTGCTCGGGCCAAGGCGACCCGAGCGTCACAGGCTGTTGTTGTAGAGCTGTAACTGCGGCGCACCTATCGCGGGCTTGCCCGCGATAGCGATCTATTAGCCGATCCGATTCAAATCGTTATTGCGCGTCTCCTTCAGGCACAGCACAGCAATCAAGCTGATCACCGCTGCCGCCGACACATACCCGCCGACATAGCTCAAGCCGCCCATTGCTACCAGCTTCTGGGCGAAGAACGGTGCCGCCGAAGCACCGACAATCCCTCCCAGGTTATACGCCGCCGAAGCACCGGTATAACGCACGCGGGTCGGAAACAGCTCCGGCAACATCGCCCCCATCGGTGCGAAAGTCACACCCATCAGGAATAGCTCCAGGCACAGAAACAGCGCCACGGCCCAGGTTGAACCGTGAGTCAGCAGTGGTTCCATGGTGAAGCCCGACAGGATGGTCAGCACTGCGCCGACGATCAGCACCGGCTTGCGCCCATAACGGTCACTGGCCCAGGCGGCCAGTGGGGTCGCCGCGCCCATGAACAGCACGGCAAAGCACAGCAGGCCGAGGAAGGTTTCGCGGCTGTAACCCAACGTGGTTACACCATAACTCAGGGAAAACGCCGTAGTGATGTAGAACAGCGCATAACACACCACCATCGACGCAGCGCCCAGAAATACCGGCATCCCGTGTTGGCTGAACAGTTCCACCAGCGGCATTTTTACCGGCGCCTCTTTGGCCACGGCGTTGGCGAAGACCGGCGTTTCATGCAGTTTCAGGCGCGCATACAGGCCAACCATGACCAGCGCCGCGCTGAGCAGGAACGGAATACGCCAGCCCCAGCTGCGGAACTGCTCGTCGTTCAGGTTCATGGCCAGGATCAGGAATAAACCGTTGGCCGCCAGGAAACCAATGGAGGGCCCCAGTTGCGGGAACATGCCGAACCAGGCGCGTTTGCCCTTCGGTGCATTCTCGGTGGCCAGCAGTGCCGCGCCACCCCATTCCCCGCCAAGGCCCAGGCCCTGACCGAAACGCAGCACGCAGAGCAGGATCGGTGCCCAGGCGCCGATGGAGTCGTAGCCGGGCAACAAGCCGATCAGCGTGGTGCAAACCCCCATCAACAGCAAGGAAGCGACCAGAGTCGACTTGCGGCCAATGCGGTCACCAAAGTGGCCGAACAGCGCCGAACCCAATGGCCGGGCGATAAAGGCAATGCCGAAGGTCAGAAATGATGCAAGCATCTGCGCCGTGCCGGACGTCTGCGGGAAGAACACCGGGCCGATCACCAGCGCAGCGGCGGTTGCATAGATATAGAAGTCGTAGAACTCGATGGCGGTGCCGACAATACTCGCGGTAGCGACTCGGGCGGTCGAGTTGGTCGGGGCGGCGGTCACAGCCTCGTTATAGGTGGTGCTCATTGAGGTATCCCTGACGGTCATTGCGCGTTTGGACGCGGATTATTATTGGTATTGCACCCATGGATCAGGGCCGTGCGCGGTCGGGCTGGGGCTTGGGTAAGCTGGTTCGATTATAGGAAGGGGGGTGCGGCGCAAACAAGAGCTGAAGTGTGGGAGCTGGCTTGCCTGCGATGGTTGTCTGTCAGCTCGCATCTTTGGCACTGTGGGTATCTACACATTGTTGTGGACAGAGGATGGGGTGCAGATCCGTTATTTTGGTCAGGGCGGATTAGGGTTACGCCCTTACGGCGTGTCACTTTGCAAAAGCGGCAAAGTAACCAAAGCGCTCTTGCCCCACCACTTGGTGCCTCGCTAGGGCTCGGCATGCCCTCTCTCCGGCATTGCTCCGTGGGCCGCCGCGATGGGCCATCCTTGGCCCAGCGCGGCTAAACCGGCGTCCTGCCGGTTTACCCACGGATCAATGCCTGCGTTCGGCCATCGTGGTTAACGGGGCGCCTAAGATCAAAATCAAAAGCACGGCGGCCTGGTAGCCGACCTGAGTGGTGAAAAGCAAGAGCGGATCTACTGCCCACTGACTGTAGGAGCGAGCTTGCTCGCGATGGTCGTTAACGATGACGCTGGCATCCTGAATCACCGCGGTGCCCTCAGGTTCTTCGCGAGCAAGAACTAGGCGTCCCCCTCGCTCCTACAGAAAGCGGATGGGCACTGGCTCTGCTCTTGATCTGCCTGCCCATAAAGCCAGAGGCCGAACGCAGGTGTTGTGCAGTGGCTAAACCGGCAAGGACGCCGGTTTAGCCGCGCTGGGCCAGGGACCGAAATAACGGATATGTGCTCAATCGCCCCCTAGAACCTACAGCTCCCACATCGACCGTGTTTCTTCAGGGAAGTGAAGTCGCCACCGGCACCAAGCCGGTATGCCAGATCAGTACCTTGCTCACCCGGTTGTCCTCGGTCTCCAGGGTTTCCAGGCGATAGCGGCCAATTTTCAGGCATACCGAGCAATCAGGAATGGTCTCCAACGCTTCAGTCACCAGCCCACTGAGGGTCTTCGGCCCGTCGCTGGGCAGGTGCCAGCCCAGGCTCTTGTTCAATTCGCGGATCGAGGCGGCGCCGTCGATCACGTAGCGGCCGTCCAGCTGTGGCTGGATGTGCGGGTTATCCACACTGTGCTCGCTTTCGAATTCGCCGACGATTTCTTCAAGAATATCTTCCAGGGTGACAATCCCCAGCACTTCGCCGTATTCGTCCACCACCATGCCCAGGCGACGCTGCTGTTTGTGGAAATTCAGCAGTTGCAGTTGCAGGGGCGTGCTTTCCGGGACGAAGTAGGGCTCATGACAAGCGGCCAGCAACGCCTCCTTGGTCAGGCTGGCGTCCGGCAGTAGGTGCTGGATCTGGCGGGTGTTGAGCACCGCCTCGACCTGATTGATGTCGCTGTGGAATATCGGCAGCCGGGTGCGCTGGGAGCTGCGCAGCTGTTCGATGATGTCTTCGATGGGGTCATCCAGGTTGATGCCGTCCACTTCACTGCGGGGCACAAGGATGTCATTGACTGTGATGCTGTCCAGCGCGTGGATGCCCGAAAGGCCCGGCGTACGGCCATTGGGTACTTGCGGTTCCTGCTCGTCATCGTTATCTGGTTGTGGCTCGTCGCTTTTCTTGACTACGCCAGACTTGCGAGCGAAGGGCTTGAGCAGTAACAGGCTGGCGCCGTTGAGCAGCCAGGCCAGTGGATAGAGGATTTTCAGCGGTACGCCCAACAACGTATTGCCAAAACCCAGCACCGCTTGCGGATAACGTGTGGCCAGGGCGCGAGGCAAGTAGTCGGCCAGCACCAGCAACGCGGCGCTGGAGATCAGCCAGCCGAGCCAGGGACCATTATTGGCCCATGCATAGATCGCCAGCAGGGTACAGAGGATCACCACCATGGCGCGGCACAGGGTATTGCAGAGAATCAGGCTGTTGCGCGGGAAGTTCAGCCGGGCTGCGGCCTTGTCACCCTGGCGAGTGCCGGGGCGCCGGGCCAGCAAGTGGTGTTGCGCGGCCTCGATGGCGGTAAACAGCGCCGACCATAAAATCAGCAGGGTCACTACCGCGAGCATCGGCCCTAGGGGCAAGTTGTCCATGTTGGCTGCCCGTCAGATATGCAGGATGAATTCGCGGACCAGCTTGCTGCCGAAATACGCCAGCATCAGCAGGCAGAAACCGGCCAGGGTCCAGCGGATCGCCTTGTGCCCGCGCCAGCCGAGGCGGTTGCGGCCCCACAGCAGCACGCTGAACACCACCCAGGCCAGGCACGCCAGCAGGGTTTTGTGCACCAGATGCTGGGCAAACAGGTTTTCGACGAACAGCCAGCCGGAGATCAGTGACAGTGACAGCAAGGTCCAGCCGGCCCAAAGGAAGCCGAACAGCAGGCTTTCCATGGTTTGCAGCGGCGGGAAGTTCTTGATCAGCCCGGAAGGGTGCTTGTGCTTGAGTTGGTGATCCTGCAACAGCAGCAACAAGGCCTGGAACACTGCAATAGTGAACATGCCGTAGGCGAGGATCGACAGCAGGATATGCGCGAGGATACCCGGCTCCTCGTCGATCACCTGCACCGTGCCGGTGGGGGCGAACTGAGCCAGCAGCACCGTCAGCATCCCCAGGGGGAAGAGCAGCAACAGCAGGTTTTCCACCGGTATCCGCGCGCAGGCCAACAGGGTCAGGCCGATCACTGCGGCGCCGATCAGACTGGCGGCACTGAAAAAATCCAGGCCCAGGCCAACCGGCGTCAGCAGGTGGGTGAACAGGCTGGCGGCGTGGGCCAGCAGGGCGAGGACGCCAAGGCCTACGAGCAGGCGTTTGTCTGCCTTGGAGCCTTGGGCCAGACGAGTGCCCTGATAGAGGGTCGCAGCGGCATACAAGATAGCGGCGGCGAGACTGGGTAGTAAACTGGGTGACAAGGGGAGCATAAATCCTGTTAGGCAAGCCCGAAAGACGCCGAGTTTGGCATACACCTGCGTTCCACGAAAGGCTCCTGGGCCAGACAGCGGGTGTGCATGACGACAGTCTTCGCTATAATCCGCGACCTGCCCACGCCGCAGGCTCGCCTAGCGCTGTTTTTAATAGCGATTTATCACAGCCTGGGCCGCCATTACCTCGGTCTACCATAGGGCCTGAAAGGATCGCGCATGTTTGAAAACTTGACTGACCGTCTCTCGCAGACGCTGCGCCATGTCACCGGCAAGGCCAAGCTGACTGAGGACAATATTAAAGACACCTTGCGTGAAGTGCGCATGGCGTTGCTGGAAGCCGACGTCGCCTTGCCTGTGGTCAAGGACTTCGTCAACGCAGTCAAGGAGCGTGCGGTCGGCACTGAAGTGTCCCGCAGCCTGACGCCGGGCCAGGCCTTTGTGAAGGTCGTCCAGGCCGAACTCGAAAGCTTGATGGGCGTGGCCAACGAAGATTTGAACCTCAGTGCCGTGCCTCCGGCCGTTGTGCTGATGGCCGGTTTGCAAGGTGCGGGTAAAACCACCACCGCCGGTAAACTCGCGCGCTTCCTTAAAGAGCGCAAGAAAAAGACAGTGATGCTGGTGTCGGCCGACGTTTACCGTCCGGCGGCCATCAAGCAACTGGAAATGCTCGCCGGCGAAGTAGGCGTGACCTTCTTCCCGTCCGACCTGAGCCAGAAGCCGGTTGATATCGCCCAGGCGGCTATTAAAGAAGCCAGGCTGAAATTCATCGACGTGGTTATCGTCGATACCGCCGGTCGCCTGCACATCGATGAAGAGATGATGGGCGAGATCAAGGCGCTGCATGCCGCGATCAACCCGGTGGAAACCCTGTTCGTGGTCGACGCCATGACCGGCCAGGACGCGGCCAACACCGCGAAGGCCTTCGGTGATGCACTGCCGCTGACCGGCGTGATCCTGACCAAGGTCGACGGCGATGCCCGTGGCGGTGCCGCGCTGTCGGTGCGTGCCATCACCGGCAAACCGATCAAGTTCATCGGTATGGGCGAGAAGAGCGAAGCGCTCGAACCATTTCACCCTGAGCGGATTGCCTCACGTATCCTCGGCATGGGCGACGTGCTTAGCCTGATCGAGCAGGCCGAACAGACCCTCGACAAGGACAAGGCCGACAAGCTGGCCAAGAAGCTGAAGAAGGGTAAGGGCTTCGACCTCGAAGACTTCCGCGATCAGCTGCAACAGATGAAGAACATGGGTGGCCTCGGCGGCCTCATGGACAAGCTGCCGAATATCGGTGGCGTCAATCTGGCGCAAATGGGCAACGCCCAGGGCGCGGCAGAGAAGCAATTTAAACAGATGGAAGCCATCATCAATTCCATGACCCCGGCCGAGCGCCGCGACCCTGAGCTGATCAGCGGTTCGCGCAAACGTCGGATCGCCATGGGTTCCGGCACCCAGGTGCAGGACATCGGTCGCTTGATCAAGCAGCACAAGCAGATGCAGAAGATGATGAAGAAATTCTCCGCCAAGGGCGGAATGGCCAAAATGATGCGCGGCATGGGCGGAATGATGCCTGGTCGCGGCATGCCGAAAATGTAAAGAATTCGCGCAAGAGCTTGCTCTTGCTCCGACCCACAGGGATGTGGGATCTCCAGCAAACCCGCACGTGCGGGAGCTGATTGGCCGTTTTTAACGACGGCTCCATTGCAGATCTGAATGGCACGCCGACTAGGCGCCAGAAAAAGACATTTGCAAAAGTCCGGATATTCCTTAGAATATGCGGCCTTTCGGGCACCTATGCCCGCTGTGCATTTAGTTTTGCAGCACCGACTACAGGAACGATCTTCACATGCTAACAATCCGTCTTGCCCTCGGCGGCTCTAAAAAGCGCCCGTTTTACCACTTGACCGTAACCGACAGCCGCAACCCGCGCGACGGTTCGCACAAGGAACAGGTTGGTTTCTTCAACCCGATCGCTCGTGGTCAAGAAGTCCGTCTGTCCGTGAACCAAGAGCGCGTAGCCTACTGGCTGAGCGTTGGTGCACAGCCTTCTGAGCGTGTTGCTCAGTTGCTGAAGGATTCGGCTAAGGCTGCGGCCTGAGCAATATGAACGCGACGCCTGTTGTTGCTGATGATTTGATCGTTATCGGCAAGATTTACTCTGTTCACGGCGTTCGCGGCGAAGTAAAGGTGTACTCCTTTACTGATCCGACTGAAAACCTGTTGCAATACAAAACCTGGACGCTCAAGCGCGAAGGTAGCGTTAAGCAGGTTGAGCTGGTCAGCGGACGTGGGAACGACAAGTTCCTGGTCGCAAAGCTCAAGGATCTTGATGATCGTGAAGAAGCTCGTCTTCTGGCCGGTTACGAGATCTGTGTGCCGCGCAACCTGTTCCCTGAATTGACCGACGGCGAGTACTACTGGTACCAGCTGGAAGGTCTGAAGGTTATCGACCAACTCGGGCAATTGCTCGGGAAGATTGATCATCTTCTGGAAACCGGCGCCAATGATGTAGTGGTGGTCAAGCCTTGCGCTGGCAGCCTGGATGATCGCGAACGCCTGTTGCCCTATACCGAGCAATGCGTGTTGAGCGTCGACCTGGCAGCGGGCGAGATGAAGGTGGAATGGGACGCGGACTTCTAAGCGTGGCTAATTTGCGCGTAGAAGTGATCAGTTTGTTTCCCGAGATGTTTTCCGCCATCAGCGAGTACGGCATCACCAGTCGGGCGGTGAAACAGGGGCTCTTGCAGCTCACCTGTTGGAACCCGCGAGACTACACGACGGATCGACATCACACTGTAGACGATCGCCCATTTGGCGGTGGTCCGGGCATGGTGATGAAGATCAAGCCCCTGGAAGATGCTCTGGTTCAGGCCAAGGCAGCAGCCGGGGAGAAGGCGAAGGTAATTTACCTGTCCCCTCAAGGCCGTCAGCTGAATCAGTCGGCGGTACGCGAGTTGGCGAATCAGGCAAGCTTAATCCTGATTGCCGGTCGCTATGAAGGCATTGACGAGCGTTTTATTGAAGCTCATGTCGATGAAGAGTGGTCGATTGGAGACTATGTCCTGTCTGGCGGCGAGCTGCCGGCGATGGTCCTGATAGATGCGGTTACACGACTGCTGCCTGGAGCTTTAGGGCATGCGGACTCCGCGGAGGAAGATTCCTTCACGGATGGTTTGCTGGATTGCCCGCACTACACCCGACCGGAGGTGTATGCGGATCAGCGTGTTCCCGACGTATTGCTAAGTGGCAATCACGCACACATCCGGCGTTGGCGTTTACAGCAGTCCCTCGGGCGGACCTATGAACGACGCGCCGATCTTCTGGAAAGCCGCTCGCTTTCTGGAGAAGAGAAGAAGCTGCTCGAGGAATACATCCTCGGGCGGGACGATAGTTAACAACGTATCGATGGTAGATCCGACGATCTACCTTAGGAGCACAGCATGACTAACAAAATCATCCTTGCACTCGAAGCAGAGCAGATGACCAAAGAGATCCCTACCTTTGCCCCGGGCGACACTGTTGTCGTTCAGGTGAAAGTGAAGGAAGGCGACCGTTCGCGTCTGCAAGCGTTCGAAGGCGTGGTAATTGCCAAGCGTAACCGTGGTGTGAACAGTGCTTTCACTGTTCGTAAAATCTCCAACGGTGTTGGCGTAGAGCGTACTTTCCAGACCTACAGCCCGCAAATCGACAGCATGGCCGTTAAACGTCGCGGTGACGTACGTAAAGCCAAGCTGTACTACCTGCGTGACCTGTCCGGTAAAGCAGCTCGCATCAAGGAAAAACTGGCTTAAGTCCAGCTTCCCGATGCAGAAAAAAGCAGCCTTCGGGCTGCTTTTTTGTGCCCGCGATTTGAGCCCGGCCTTGGGGAAAAATCCGGGCAACTGCTACGCTGGGCGCGATAGGATCTACCACATCACATGAATCCCCACCGAGCCCTCATGCCCGCCATCGATCATCCCCTGATAGACCGTTTCCTTGATGCCCTCTGGCTGGAAAAAGGCTTGTCGGACAACACTCGTCAGGCCTACCGCAGCGATCTGGCCTTGTTCAACGGCTGGCTGCAGGAGAAAAACCTGGAGTTGATCAATGCCGGTCGCGAACTGATCCTCGATCATCTGTCCTGGCGCCTGGAACAGAGCTACAAGCCGCGTTCCACCGCGCGATTCCTCTCCGGTGTGCGTGGCTTTTATCGTTATTTGTTGCGGGAAAAACTGATTGCCGTCGATCCAACCCTGCAAGTTGATATGCCGCAACTGGGTAGGCCTTTGCCCAAGTCCCTATCAGAAGCTGACGTCGAAGCCCTGCTGGCGGCCCCCGACTTGAGCGAAACCATCGGCCAGCGTGATCGAGCCATGCTGGAGGTGCTGTATGCCTGCGGTCTGCGGGTTACCGAATTGATCAGCCTGACCCTGGAGCAGGTTAATTTGCGCCAGGGCGTACTGCGGGTGATGGGCAAGGGCAGCAAGGAGCGATTGGTGCCCATGGGCGAAGAAGCCATCGTGTGGATCGAGCGCTACATGCGCGATGCCCGCAGCGAACTGCTTGGCGGGCGTCCCAGTGATGTGCTGTTCCCAAGCCAGCGCGGCGAGCAGATGACCCGCCAGACTTTCTGGTATCGCATCAAGCATCAGGCCAAGGTCGCCGGCATCAGTAAGTCGTTGTCGCCCCACACCTTGCGCCATGCTTTCGCTACCCATTTGCTCAACCACGGCGCGGATTTGCGGGTGGTACAGATGCTGCTGGGGCATAGCGATTTATCCACAACCCAGATCTACACCCATGTGGCCCGGGCGCGCTTGCAGGATATGCACGCCAAGCACCATCCTCGCGGGTGAAATAGCTTGCGCAAAAGACCAATTTACCTGCGACAGTCTGCCCCCCGGCCCAACTGTGGTAGGCTTTGCCGGTTCGCAAAGGGGACGGCCCAAACCCGTGTTTCCACATCGGTATTCTTGCTCCCGTCCCTGCATCTGCCTTCAGGAGTTTCCATGCGTTTGACCCAGATTTTTGCCGCCGCAGCCATTGCGTTGGTATCAACCTTTGCCGTCGCCGATGACGCCGCCGAGAAGGCGATTCGTAAGAGTCTGGAAAGCCTCCAGCTCGAAACCCCGGTGGAAAGCATTAGCGCCAGCCCCATGGCCGGCCTGTATGAAGTCAAGCTCAAGGGCAGCCGCGTGCTGTACGCCAGTGGCGACGGCCAATACATCGTCCAGGGTTACCTGTTCCAGTTGAAAGACGGCAAGCCGGTCAACCTGACCGAGAAAGCCGAGCGCCTGGGTGTGTCCAAGTTGATCAACGCCATCCCGGTAGCGGAAACCGTGGTCTACCCGGCCATTGGCGAGACCAAGACCCACATCACCGTCTTCACCGACACCACCTGCCCGTACTGTCACAAGCTGCACGCCGAAGTGTCTGAGCTGAACAAGCTGGGTGTGGAAGTGCGTTATGTAGCGTTCCCGCGTCAGGGCCTAGGCTCGCCAGGCGACGAGCAGTTGCAAGCGGTCTGGTGTGCGACTGACAGGAAAGCGGCCATGGACAAGATGGTCGACGGCAAGGAAATCAAGTCCGCGAAGTGCGCCAACCCGGTTTCCAAACAGTTCGCCCTGGGCCAGTCCATTGGCGTGAACGGTACGCCGGCCATCGTTTTGGCTGACGGCCAGGTCATTCCGGGCTACCAGCCTGCACCACAAATCGCCAAACTGGCGCTGGGTGCAAAATAAACAGTATCGTCGAGCCTTTGACGATCATGCCCCGCCGACAGGTCGACGGGGCATTAATAGAGAGCCGCAGTTGTGCGGCTGTTTTTCACGGCCGACCTTGAGTCGGCCGTTTCATGGGGAGTTCTTCAGTGAAACCGGTCAAAGTAGGCATCTGTGGGTTAGGGACCGTCGGTGGCGGCACCTTGAACGTACTTCAGCGTAACGCCGAGGAAATTTCCCGCCGTGCAGGGCGTGGGATTGAAGTGGCGCAAATTGCCATGCGTACGCCAAAGCCCCAGTTCCAAACGACCGGTATTGCGATTACCAACGATGTCTTTGAAGTCGCCACCAACCCAGAAATCGATATCGTCATCGAGCTGGTGGGCGGTTACACCATCGCCCGTGAACTGGTGCTCAAGGCCATCGAAAACGGTAAGCACGTGGTCACCGCCAACAAGGCGCTGATCGCCGTGCACGGCAACGAGATCTTCGCCAAGGCCCGCGAGAAGGGTGTGATTGTCGCCTTCGAAGCAGCAGTCGCTGGCGGTATCCCGGTGATCAAGGCCATCCGTGAAGGCCTGTCGGCTAACCGCATCAACTGGGTCGCCGGGATCATCAACGGCACCGGTAACTTCATCCTTACCGAAATGCGCGAGAAGGGCCGTACCTTCGAAGACGTGCTGGCCGAAGCCCAGGCACTGGGTTATGCCGAAGCCGATCCGACCTTCGACGTCGAAGGCATCGACGCCGCCCACAAATTGACCATCCTGGCGTCCATTGCCTTTGGTATCCCGCTGCAGTTCGACAAGGCCTACACCGAAGGCATCACCAAGCTGACCACCGCTGACGTGAACTACGCCGAAGCCCTGGGCTACCGCATCAAGCACCTGGGCGTAGCGCGCAGCACTGCGGCCGGTATCGAGTTGCGTGTACACCCGACGCTGATTCCGGCCGATCGCCTGATCGCCAACGTCAATGGCGTGATGAACGCCGTGATGGTCAACGGTGACGCTGCTGGCTCGACCTTGTTCTACGGCGCTGGCGCCGGCATGGAGCCGACGGCTTCGTCGGTGATCGCCGACCTGGTGGACGTGGTTCGCGCCATGACCAGCGACCCGGAAAACCGCGTGCCGCACCTGGCCTTCCAGCCTGACTCGCTGTCGGCTCACCCGATCCTGCCGATCGAGGCCTGCGAAAGCTCCTACTACCTGCGCATCCAGGCCAAGGACCATCCGGGCGTGTTGGCCCAAGTGGCCAGCATCTTGTCGGAACGCGGCATCAACATTGAATCGATCATGCAGAAGGAAGTCGAAGAACACGACGGCCTGGTGCCCATGATTCTGCTGACCCACCGTGTGCTGGAACAGCACATGAACGATGCCATTACCGCGCTGGAAGCCCTGCAGGGCGTGGTTGGGCCGGTGGTGCGGATTCGCGTCGAACATCTTAATTAATGCAGCTGCAAGCTATCAGCTACAAGCTGCAAGTAAGAGCCGAGTCGCTCTAACTTGTAGCTTGCAGCTTGAGGCTTGAAGCCCAAACCGAAGGTTTGCTTTTATGCGCTACATCAGCACCCGCGGCCAGGCACCGGCCCTGAATTTTGAAGACGTCCTGCTGGCCGGTTTGGCTACTGACGGCGGCCTGTACGTGCCGGAAAACCTGCCACGCTTCACCCAGGAAGAAATCGCCTCCTGGGCCGGCCTGCCGTACCACGAGCTGGCGTTTCGGGTCATGCGCCCGTTCGTCACCGGCAGTATTCCGGATGCCGATTTCAAGAAGATTCTGGAAGAGACGTATGGCGTGTTTTCCCACAGCGCCATCGCCCCATTGCGTCAGCTGAATGGTAACGAATGGGTCCTGGAGTTGTTCCACGGCCCGACCCTGGCGTTCAAGGATTTCGCCCTGCAATTGCTGGGTCGCCTGCTCGACTACGTGCTGGAAAAGCGCGGCGAACGCGTGGTGATCATTGGTGCCACCTCCGGTGATACCGGCTCGGCGGCCATCGAAGGTTGCAAACACTGCGAAAACGTCGACATCTTCATCCTGCATCCGCACAACCGTGTATCGGAAGTGCAGCGCCGGCAGATGACCACGCTCTTCGGCGACAACATCCATAACATCGCCATCGAAGGCAACTTCGATGACTGCCAGGAAATGGTCAAGGCCAGCTTTGCTGACCAGAGCTTCCTCAAGGGCACGCGCCTGGTGGCGGTGAACTCGATCAACTGGGCGCGGATCATGGCCCAGATCGTCTACTACTTCCATGCAGCCCTGCAGCTGGGCGGCCCGGCGCGTTCGGTGTCGTTCTCGGTGCCGACCGGCAACTTCGGCGACATCTTTGCCGGCTACCTGGCGCGCAACATGGGCCTGCCGATCAACCAACTGATCGTCGCCACCAATCGCAACGACATCCTGCACCGCTTCATGAGCGGCAACCAGTACGTCAAGGAAACCCTGCACGCGACACTGTCGCCGTCGATGGACATCATGGTTTCGTCCAACTTCGAACGCCTGCTGTTTGACATGCACGGTCGTAATGGTGCGGCCCTGGCTGGCCTGATGGACAGCTTCAAGCAAGGTGGCGGCTTCAGCGTCGAGCAAGAGCGCTGGACCGAAACCCGCAAGCTGTTCGACTCCCTGGCCGTGGACGACGCCCAGACCTGCGAAACCATCGCCGAAGTCTACGCCCAGACCGGCGAGTTGCTGGACCCGCACACCGCCATCGGCGTCAAGGCCGCGCGGGAATGCCGTCGCAGCCTGGACATTCCGATGGTGATCCTCGGCACCGCCCACCCGGTCAAGTTTCCGGAAGCGGTGGAAAAGGCTGGTATCGGCAAGGCACTGGAACTTCCGCCACACCTGGCGGACCTGTTCGAGCGTGAGGAGCGTTGCACGGTATTGGCTAATGACCTGAAAGCAGTGCAGGCGTTTGTCAGCCAGCATGGTAATCGTGGCAAGCCGCTCTGATCCCAAGGCTTTACGTGGTTGATCAAGCCCGTCTTCGTGACGGGCTTTTTCATTGTGGCGAGCCATACTTGCGCAGGCGACTGACAAGAACAATCAAGGAACCAACACGGTGTGTTTATCGACCCGAGGGTACGTATGGCTGGTGTGTGTGCTGTTGATCGGCCATGGGCCTGCAAGCCTGGCCGCTGTCAGTCTGCCCTTCAAGCTGGTGCCGGCGTTTATCCCGCTGGAGCCTTTGTCCCTGACCCCCGCCGAGCAGCAATGGATGGCGGCCCATCGGACATTGAAGGTGGGCATCTCCATTGATGACTACCAGCCGATTGATATCACCCGCGACCACAATCGCTACCAGGGCATCAGTGCCGATTACCTGAGCCTGATCGGTGCGCGTCTCGATGCGCCGATGCAAGTACTGGGCTTCGCCGAACGGGCACAGGCAGTAGAAGCCTTGCGTACCGGAGCTATCGATATTCTCACCAGCGCCAACGGCTATGAGCGCGACGTGCCCGGGCTGCGATTTACCCGTGACTACATGCCGGATCGCTCGGTGGTGGTCGTGCGCCGGGACGACACCACCCAGAACGATGACCTCAAGGACAAGAAGGTGGTGTTGCTCGACGGCTACGCCAACGTCAATAACGTCCATAGGGCGTATCCCGACAGTCATATCATGCTGGCGCCCAATCTCTACAGTGGCCTTGAAGCGCTCAAGCAAGGCGATGCCGATGCGTTTATCGGCAACGAAGTGATCGTGCGGGCCTACAAGTCGCTGCGCCCCTACCTGGGCTTGCAGATCAAGGTAGAGAGCAGGCTCGCGCCCATTGGCTTTGCCTTTGCCACGCGTGAGGCCGACCCGCTATTGGGGACGATGATGGACCGGGCGCTGTCGAGTATCGATGAGTCGGTGCAGCGGGAAATCCTGGCGCGCTGGACCACCGGCCTGGGCGTCGGCCTTGCGGCGGAACGTATAGCCTTGTCGGCCTCGGAGCGGGCGTGGGTGCTTCGGCATCCTCATGTGGTGGTGGCGTCCCAGCAACTGTCGCCGTATGTATTCAAGGACAAGGAGGGCCAGTGGGTGGGCCTGAATGTCGACCTGCTCAACCGGATTTCTCGCATGACCGGCGTGCAGTTCGTCCTGGAGGAAGTGTTTTCCACCACGCAAACCCTGGCGTTGCTGGAGACGGGCAGGGCGGATATGAACACCACCTTGGTCGAGAATCAGGAGCGCAAGGCACTTCTCAATTTCAGCCATGGTTTTGGCGGCTCCGGATGGGTGTTTATCCAGCGCGTCGATGCACCACCACTGACCGGGTTGAGCGAGCTTTCCGGCAAGGTGCTGGCGCTGCCGGCACGCCATGTTCTGGAAAGTTACATTCGCCGTGAGCATCCCGAGATTGAGCTGCGGTCGGTGGGTAATTATGCCCAGGCCCGTGAGCTGGTGATCCGGGGTGACGCGGCGGCGACCATACAGAGCGAAGTGGAGGTACAGAGTTACCCGGCCGATGAGTTGCGCGTCGGTCGCAGTGTCGAGGGCAAGTGGTCGGCTAACAGCCTGTCGGTGCGCAAGGACCAACCCGAGCTGCTGAGCATTTTGAACAAGGCGCTGGAGGCGCTACCCGTTGCCGAGTTGAGCGCTTTGCGCCTGCGCTGGCTGGGTGCCGTGCCAATCCCTGTGCCGGCCTGGCAGCGTGTGCCACCTTGGGCTTATTGGACGGTCGCCATGGCGATCCTGTTTGTGCTGGTGTCCCTGGCCTGGAACAGCCGGCTCAAGCGCCAGATCCGCCATCGGGAGGAGGCTGAGCATCGCCTCAACGATCAGTTGGCCTTCAAGAGCGCTCTGCTCGATGGCATGCCCAACCCGGTGTTTGTGCGTGATCTGGCCGGCCGCTTGGTGACTTGTAACACCAGCTATGAGCAGCAGTTGGCCACCCGGCGTGAACAGATTCAAGGTCTGACGCTGATGGAAAGCGGCCTGATGCCCGAGGCGACAGCCGCGCGCCTGCACGCCGGTCACATGGAGCAACTGGCGACGCAACAGTCGCTGTTTGTCGATCGGCAACTGGAGTTCAACGGTGGGACCTTTCACGTCTATCAATGGACGGTGCCGTTTTTTGACGCTCAGGGCCAATTGCAGGGCTTGCTTGGTGGCTGGATCGACATCAACGAGCGCAAGGTCCTGGAAAACCAGTTGATGGATGCACGCCAGGCCGCCGAGGAGGCGAACTATGCGAAAAGTGCCTTCCTCTCGACCCTGAGCCACGAGATTCGCACACCGATGACCGCCATCATCGGTTTGCTTGAATTGGAACAGGAGCGAGCCTTGGCCGAAGGCAAACCCGTGTCCGAAGCGCTGCGTGTGGCCCATCGCTCGGCGCGGGAGCTGATCGCGCTGATGGGCGACAGCCTGGATCTGGCCAAGATCGAAGCGGGTCATTTACAGCTGGCGCCGCAAACCACCGACCTGAAAGGCTTTTTCGTAGGTATTCAGCGGCTGTTTGAAGCCATGGCCCAGAAAAAGAACCTGCACTTGACCCTGGCCTTTGATCCGGCGGCGCAAGGGTATTACTGGTTCGACCCGCTGCGCCTGCGCCAGGTGATGCATAACCTGTTGGGCAATGCGCTCAAGTTTACCGAGCGCGGAGAGGTTCGCGTCAGTGTCGCCTGCAAGCTGGACAAGGTAGGTGGCCATTACCTGCACTTGTGTGTCGAGGACAGCGGGCCGGGTATCGGTATCGAGCAACAGGCGCGGGTGTTCAAGCCGTTTATCCAGGTCAGCGCGCTGACGGCGGCCGAACACGGCGGGACGGGCCTGGGCTTGAGCATCTGCCAGCAACTGGTGGAGTTGATGGGCGGCACTATCACCCTGAAAAGTGTCGTGGGGGAGGGCACAGTGGTGTGCATCGACCTGTACCTGGACCGGGTCAGCAGTGACGATGTGCCGGCGGCGCCTGTTGTGCCGTTGCCTGCTGCCGGCCGCAGCCTGTCGGTATTGATCGTGGATGACCTGCCGGCTAACCGTCTGGTGCTGGCTCAGCAGTTGCAGTTTCTCGGCCATCAGGTGGTGGCCCTTGATTCGGCCGAGGCGGCCTTGCAGCGTTGGCGCCACGAGGTGTTTGACGTGCTGGTGACCGATTGCAACATGCCGGGCATGTCCGGCTATGCCTTGAGCGAGGCCATCCGCCGGATTGAAGCGCAGGAGCAAAGACCACGCAGCGTGCTGGTGGGCTGCACGGCCAATGCCCTGGATGACGAGCAGCAGCGTTGCCAGGAGGCGGGAATGGACGAGCTGCTGGTCAAGCCGATCACCCTGGAACACTGGGCCCGGGTGCTCGCCCGCGTGGCGCCTTCGCGCTCCTTTGATATTCATACCCTGCGCACCATGACTCAGGCCGACGGGCCGGTCCTGCAGCGGATGTTGCAGGAACTGGCGAAGAGCCTTGAGCATGAACAGGAAGTGATGGCCGCGGGCTTGGCGGATCAAGACCTGGGGCGATTGACCGCCTCGCTGCATCGCCTCAAGGGGATTTGTTGCCTGGTGGATGCGTTGCCGCTGGCTAAGGCCTGCGTGGCGCTTGAAACCTGTGTCCGAGAGCAGCATGGCGACGAGATCGAGGCGCATTGGCTGACGCTGTGCCAAGCGCTGATTGAGTTGCGCAGTGACCTTGAACCTTATCTGGATGAGGGCAAATAGGACTCGTCCTATGGGGTTTTACCGGGGCTTTGGCTAGTCTGGGCAGCCTCGCGTCTCCCCGGTAGAGTTTCTCATGCGCTCCCTTAACGTCCTGATCCTTGAAGATAACCCGTTCCAGCTGATGGCCCTGCACCAGATGCTCAATGCCAACGGTGTGTTCAACGTGCTGACGGCCGAAAGTGTCGAGGCCGCCCGCCAGTCACTGGAGAGCAAGGGGCCGGTGGACATCGCTATTTGCGATCTGTACCTGGAGCAGGGCGATGGCCTGGAACTAATCCGTGAGTTGGCCGAGCGTCGGCTGGCTCAAGTGCTGATTCTGTTGAGCAGTGCCGAGCCGGACGTTTTGGAGGGCGTCGCGAACATGGCGCGCCAGGCCGGGCTCAATGTGCTGGGGTGCTTGCCCAAGCCAGCGTCGGCCAAGTTGATCGGGCAATTGTTGACGGCTTGCCAGCAGCGCTTGCGTACAGGGCCGCCGGTCATGTCTTGGGAACTGGTGCGTCAGTTGCTGGGCTTGAGTGAAGTAGAGACGCTGCCACCCTCGCCGGATGTCAGTCAGGCTGCCATCGCGCGCTGCGCCAATGCCTGGTTTCAGCCTATCGTCAGTCAGGCGGGAGAGTTGCAAGGGGTTGAGGCGCTTGCCCGGTGGCAGCATCCTGAGGGCGAATTGCTGTTGCCCGAGGAGTTTCTTCCGGCGCTGGAGTTTGCTGGCCTGGAAGAAGCGTTTACCTGGCATATCCTGGAAGAGGCGCTAGGCATTGCCTCTCAGGTATTACGGGATACGGGCAAGGTACTGCCGGTGGCGGTCAACCTTGCGGGTCGGATGCTGGAACATCCGCACTTTCCCCAGATGCTGCAAGGGTTGTTGCAACGCTACGCCGTACCTGCCAGCAGCCTGACCCTGGAACTGGTCGAAACTTCTCGTTTAAAGACCGATAGCGCCCATATCACCGGTTTGCTCCGCTTGCGGATGATCGGCTGCAAGCTGTCCATCGGTGACTTCGGCGTGGGTGGCACCAGTTTGCAGCGCTTGCTGGAGCTGCCCTTCACTGAACTGAAAATCCCGCCTGCCTTCGCCTGCGGGATGGCGGGCGATGAACGCAAAGCTGCGGTGGTCGCCGGGGCCATGGGTATGGCTGGGCATCTGGGCGTGGGTGTGGTGGTCACCGGTATTGAAACCGCTGCCGACCGTGACGCCGTGTGTGAATTGGGACCTGCCTGGTTGCAAGGCTGCTTTATCGCTCCCCCCATGTGCGCTCAAGCGCTAAAGAGATGGATCGTGCAGTACCCGGGGTTTGCGGTCTAGGTTAGACCGTGTTCTTGCACGTAAATGAACAGCGCTGCATCGCTGGCCAGTCCGAGCTTGCGCATGGCTCCGACTTTTTGCGCACTGACGGTCTGTTTGCTGCGATGGAGGTTCGCCGCGATTTCGCCCACCGTCAATCCTGCAGCCAGCAGGCGGATCACTTCCAGTTCACGGGGTGACAGTTGATCCTGGGAATGCAGCCGATCAGGGCCTGCCAGGCTCAGCGCCTGACGAATGGTGTGTGCCACATAGGGTCGTTGGTGCCGTGCCTGCCTGATCGCTTCAGGCAGCTCATTCGCTAGGCTGGCCTTGCTCAGCAGGCCCATGACGCCCAGTTCCAGGATGGCGTGAAATAACCCGGCGTTATTGAGCATGGTCACCACCACGATGGGCAGGGTCGGGTAATGGCGACGTAGCTGTTCAATCAGGCGCAAGCCATCTGCCTGGGGCTCGGCGGGCATCATGAAGTCGGTGACCAGCACATCGCAGGGGCAGTGTTGCAGCAGCTCGGTAAGGGCTTGGGGGGAGTTGGCTTCACCGACGATGCTCAGCCGTTCGTCGTGCTCCAGTACCGCCCGCAAACCGATGAGGAAAATCGGATGGTCATCGGCGAGGACGATGCGCAATGGCTTTTCAGACGCTCTCAAGGCGGGCTCCCGGGATAATCCGGGGATTCTAGCCTGTTAGCGGGGGGAGTGAGCTGAAGGCGGTGCGCAGCGATGCTCAAAAAATGCCGCTTTCCCTCCGTTATAGGTCTTGCCAATAACGTCAATGGCCCAAGAGTCGTCTGATTTCAGGTTATTAAATAAGCAGTTATGAGCGACCGTTTTTTCATTGTCATGTTGCAAGCGCATGCTCTTTAAGTTATTCCCCTACAGGCCCCAAAGACGAAAAGGCGAACTTTCCTACGTCACAAGTAGTCACTAAGGGTAGATGCAGCTCCCGTTTACACGATTGTTTTCGAACTATTGAGTGGTGATCGAGATGGAAAGTATCAGCCTATTGCTCGGTGAAGCACTGAGCCCTTATCAGGTTACGCTGACCACCTCTGGTGTGCAGGGCGAATGCCTGGTGACCGTGAAGAACCCAGCCGGTGCCATTGTTGTCGAGCGTGAAGTCGACCGGGCGCAATTGACCGACAAGCGCTCACTGGTGGACGTAGTGGACTGTCTGCACCGCGACTTGATGATCGCCGAAGGGCGCCTGGAACCCTCGGTTATCGCGGCGTTGCGCAACGCGGCCCTGACCCGTACCGGCGCGGTGGCATGAAGAATTATTTTTATTTGGAACCTTCCTACGGTAGGGCGAGTCAGATTTTGTAACAGCAAGATCAAGCATTGTGCTCCGGTGCTTGTAGCTTGTTGTACTGGTCTTTATAGGCCACGTTTAACCCCGAGTCGTCTCCCCACTTCTCGGGGTTTCTTTTTGCCCGGGATTTGTCATTGGCCTGGAGAATCTTCGAAAAACTGCGGGTTGTCTTTCAGGTATTGTTCGCGCAGCACCGGGTCGAGCCATGAGGCGTAGGACTGTAGCAGTGGCTCCTGGGGAACGCTTTGCAACACGTGGTCGATGTGTTCAATGGCTTGTCGACCCTGGGCCGTGTCGGAGCAACCGATATGGATTCGCTGATAAAGCGCGGTGCCGGTGATCGGATAGAAGATCAAGTCGTTGGGATCAATACCCTGTTGCCGGGCCTGATAACGAATTTCCGTCCAGTAGCCCAGCACAGCCTCCAGTCGCCCCAGGCGCTGCATTTGCAACAGGCTTCCCAGTGCATCGTTGCCGTAATGCGGCGCTAGTTTGTGCGGGTCAGTGTGTTGCAATCGCTCATCAATGAAAGGGCCATAGCTGCGCTCGGCGACTACCCCAAGGCGCGCGTCCCTGGCGTCCAACAGCTTTCCCAGGTCGACCTTGCCGTCAACGACGAAAGGCGCCAGCGCGTCCTGTTGGGATCGACGGATCGCCACGCCATTGCTTAGCACCGCGAACGCTTGGGTGGAAAATACAATCGACTTTGCTCGTGCCTGCGTCCACAGCAAGGACGGATCGCAGGTGAAGGAGGGCGCCAGCAGCATTTGCATGCCTCGGGCACGGTTGACGTGGAGGATCTGGTGCCGGTATTCCGGCAAGTGTTCAATGAGTATCGGCAGAAATTGGTCGACGGTGCCCTGACCCTTTTGCGGGCCTTCGAAAATGGTCATCGGCGGCAGGTCGCGCACCAGCCACGTCAAGGTTACCTCGGCCTGGCTCGATAGCGGCAGCGCCCCGAGCAGCGAAGTAATGAAAAATAGGCGAAGGAAGCGTCTCTTGAGGCGACAGGCCATTATCTTGAGTGTTCTCCTGAAAACCGCATCAGATAGCGCCGTCTTTACGCAAACGGGTAATGGCCACGTCGTCGTAGCCCAGTGAGTTGAGCACCACAGCGTTGTGCTCTCCCAACTGCGGGCCGACCCACTCGCAGCTGCCGGGGGTGTCCGAGAGTTTGGGCACGATGCCGGGCATCTTGAAGTCCTTGCCCCCTGGCAGCTTCGCCTGGAGGAACATCTCGCGGGCGAGAAATTGCGGATCGCCGAGCATGTCTTCAGCGCTGTAGATCCGGCTGGCGGGTACCTCGGCCTGGTTCAACTGCTCTACCACTTGCTCCAGTGGCAACGAATTGACCCATCGATCAATCACCCCATACAGCTCGTCGCGCCGGCTGTCACGGCCATCGTTGCTGGCAAGTTGCGGGTCATTGGCCAAATCCTCGCGCCCAATGACCAGCATGAAACGCTTGAAGATCGCATCGCCATTGGCGCCGATCTGCACATGCTTGCCGTCGGCGCTGGTGTGGATCGACGAGGGCGTAATTCCCGGCATGATATTGCCGGTGCGCTCGCGGATAAAACCGAACACGTCGAACTCCGGAATCATGCTTTCCATCATGGCGAAGATGGCTTCATACAACGCCACATCCACCACCTGGCCCAGGCCACCGTTGACCTCGCGATGACGCAAAGCCATCAGCGCGCCGATCACCGCCCACAAGGCGGCAATCGAATCGCCGATGGAAATCCCGGTTCGCACCGGCGCACGGTCCTCGAAACCAGTGATATAGCGCAGGCCACCCATGGATTCGCCCACCGCGCCGAATCCCGGTTGATTCTTCATCGGCCCGGTCTGGCCGAAGCCCGAGAGGCGCACCATCACCAGTTTAGGGTTCAGCGCGTGCAAGGTTTCCCAGCTAAGGCCGAGTTTTTCCAGCACCCCAGGGCGAAAGTTCTCGATCAGAATGTCCGCATCTGCCAGCAATTGCTTGAGGATCGCTAGGCCGTCCGGGTGTTTGAGGTTCAGGGTCAGCGACTGTTTGTTGCGCGCCTGGACGAACCACCACAAGGACGTGCCTTCATACAGCTTGCGCCATTTGCGCAGAGGGTCGCCGCCATCCGGGGATTCGACCTTGATCACCTCGGCACCGAACTCGGCGCAGATGCGGGACGCGAAAGGGCCGGCGATCAGAGTGCCGAGTTCGATGACTTTCAGGCCGGCAAGCGGTTTGGCGGTAAACGACATGAGGATCCTTTCAGGCGCGTGGCGTGTTTGTGATGCCTTTTAACATAGGCGAGCGGTGCAGGGATAAGGATGATATAGCGCAGGATTCGTTGAATGCCCCCTCCATCGGTTAGACTTGCCGCCTTTCCCTGTCTCTAGAAGTCCGTTCATGGCCCAGCCGTCCACGACCTACAAATTTGAACTCAACCTCACCGACCTCGATCGTTCGGTGTACGAGAGCGTCAAGCGGACCATCGCCCGCCACCCGTCGGAAACCGAAGAGCGCATGACCGTGCGTTTGCTGGCCTATGCCTTTTGGTACAACGAGCAGTTGTCGTTTGGTCGTGGTCTGTCAGATGTAGACGAGCCAGCCCTGTGGGAAAAAAGCCTGGATGATCGGGTTTTGCACTGGATCGAAGTCGGCCAGCCCGATGCCGACCGCCTGACCTGGTGCTCGCGTCGCACCGAACGCACCAGCTTGCTGGCTTACGGCAGCTTGCGGGTCTGGGAAGGCAAGGTGATTCCCGTGGCGAAAAACCTGAAAAACGTGCACATCGCTGCCGTGCCCCAGGAGATTCTCGAAACCTTGGCCAAAGACATGCCACGGGTGATCAAGTGGGACGTGATGATCAGCGAGGGTACGATCTTTGTGACCGATGACCGTGGCCAGCATGAAGTCCAGCTTGAATGGCTGGTTGGCGAGCGCGGCTAGGCATTGGTTTTATGCGGCCTCCTGTAGGAGCGAGCTTGCTCGCGATGAACCTGAGGACAACGCGTTTATTCAGGCAACACGCGTCATCGTTAACGACCATCGCGAGCAAGCTCGCTCCTAGAATTTAAGAGAAGCCCCCGTCACCCCATGCGTATCGAACCTCGCCCGCTGCCCGCCGTCCTGCCATTTCTCGGTGAACTGCCACCGCTGTTGACCCGACTCTACGCCGCACGTGGGGTGGAGTCGGAAGCCGAGCTGGATAAAAGCCTGGCACGGTTGATCCCGTATCAGCAGCTCAAGGGTATCGATGCCGCAGTGGATTTGCTGGTGATCGCCCTGGAGCAGCGCCAGCGGATCCTGATCGTCGGTGACTTTGATGCCGACGGCGCCACCGCCAGCACCGTGGGCATGCTTGGCCTGCGCTTGCTCGGTGCCGCTCACGTCGACTACCTGGTGCCCAACCGTTTTGAGTACGGCTATGGCCTGACCCCGGAAATCGTCGCCGTGGCCCTGCAGCGCGAGCCGCAGTTGCTGATCACCGTGGACAACGGCATCTCCAGCGTCGAAGGCGTGGCGGCGGCGAAAGCGGCGGGGCTCAAGGTGCTCGTCACCGACCACCATTTGCCCGGCGACGAACTACCGGCGGCTGATGCTATCGTCAACCCGAACCAGCCAGGCTGCGAGTTCCCCAGCAAAGCCCTGGCCGGTGTTGGCGTGATCTTCTACGTGCTGATGGCCTTGCGCGCCCGTTTGCGCAACCTTGGCTGGTACGAGAGCAAACCCCAGCCGAACATCGGCGAGCTGTTGGACCTGGTGGCCCTGGGCAGCGTGGCCGACGTGGTCCCCCTGGACGCCAACAACCGCATCCTGGTCTATCAAGGCCTGGAACGCATTCGCGCCGGTCGCGCCCGGCCGGGGATCAAGGCGATCCTCGAAGTGGCCAAGCGCGATCACGCGCGCATCACGTCCACCGACCTGGGTTTTATCCTTGGCCCAAGGCTCAACGCCGCCGGCCGTCTGGATGATATGAGCCTGGGCATCGAATGCCTGCTCACCAGCGACTTCGCCGCGGCCCGGGAAATGGCCGCGCAACTGGACGGCATGAACCAGGACCGCAAGTCCATCGAGCAGGGCATGCAGCGCGAAGCGCTGGCCCAACTCAAGGACTTGCCGGTGGAGTCCATGCCGTTCGGCCTGTGCCTGTTCGATCCGGAGTGGCACCAGGGCGTCATCGGGATTCTGGCGTCGCGGATGAAAGAGCGTTACTTCCGCCCGACCATCGCCTTTGCCGATGCCGGCGACGGCTTGCTCAAGGGGTCGGGGCGTTCGGTTCCGGGCTTTCATATTCGCGATGCCCTGGCGGTGGTGGCTAGCCAGCACCCGAACCTGATCGCCAAGTACGGCGGCCACGCCATGGCGGCCGGCCTGACCTTGCCTGAAGCCAATTTCCCGCTGTTCGCCGAAGCCTTCGACGCCGAAGTACGTCGGCAGTTGCGCGAAGAAGACCTCACCGGCCGCCTGCTATCTGATGGCACCCTGGCGGTCGAGGAATTCCACCTGGAACTGGCCCGCGCCCTGCGCAACGCCGGGCCGTGGGGCCAGCATTTTCCCGAGCCGTTGTTTCACGGTGTGTTCCAGTTGGTGGAACAGCGTGTGGTGGGCGAGCGGCACCTCAAAGTGGTACTCAAGAGTGAATGTGGCTCGGTGAAACTGGACGGCATCGCCTTTGGCATCGACCGCGAGATTTGGCCAAACCCGACCATTCGCTGGGTGGAGTTGGCCTACAAGCTGGACGTCAATGAATTTCGTGGCCAGGAAACCGTACAGTTGATGATTGCCCACATCGAGCCGCGCTGAACCCTGTGCAATCCCCCGTTGTCGACTAATCTCTAAGTACTGTGTGATTGGTCTTGTGACCTTGTCTTTTTTCAGCCCGCCGGGGACGGGTTTTTCGTCGACCTTTCAAACAGAACCCTGGAGCCTGCCCACTGCATAAAAGAGGTGCCCCATGAGTCTGCTGCTTGAACCCTATACCCTACGCCAACTGACCCTACTCAACCGCATTGCCGTGTCGCCAATGTGCCAGTACAGCGCCGTTGACGGCCTGGCCAATGACTGGCACCTGGTGCACCTCGGCAGCCGTGCCGTCGGCGGCGCTGGGCTGATTTTTACCGAAGCCACTGCCGTGACTGCCGATGGTCGGATCACCGCCCAGGACCTGGGGCTTTGGAACGACGAACAGATCGAACCCCTGCAACGTATCACCCGCTTCATCAGCGCCCAAGGCTCGGTGGCGGGGATTCAATTGGCCCACGCCGGGCGCAAGGCGAGTACCCATCGGCCGTGGATCGGCAAGCACGGCAGCGTCAAGCCCGAAGACGGCGGCTGGGTACCTATCGGGCCATCACCGATTGCCTTCGACCCGCAGCACACTGCACCGAAACAGTTGGACGAAGAGCAAATCCAGGGCGTGATTGCTGATTTTGTCGCCGCCGCCAAGCGCGCCTTGAGCGCAGGTTTCAGCGTGGTGGAAATTCATGCCGCCCATGGCTATTTGTTGCATCAATTTCTCTCGCCCCTGAGCAATCAGCGCCAGGATCAGTACGGCGGCTCCTTTGAAAATCGCATCCGCCTGGTGCTGCAGGTCACCGAGGCGGTGCGCGAGGTCTGGCCGCAAGAACTGCCGCTGTTTGTGCGGGTGTCGGCCACTGACTGGGTTGAAGATGGCTGGAACCCGGACGAAACCGTGGAGCTGGCCCGGCGCCTGAAAGACCTGGGCGTCGACCTGATCGACGTATCGTCCGGCGGCACCGCCGCCAATGCGGAAATCCCTATAGGCCCCGGTTACCAGACCCGCTTCGCCGAGCGCGTGCGCCAAGAGTCAGGAATAGCCACCGGCACCGTGGGAATGATTACCGAGCCTGCTCAAGCCGAGCACATCCTGCGCACCTGCCAGGCAGACATCATCTTCCTGGCCCGTGAGCTGTTGCGTGATCCGTACTGGCCGCTACATGCCGACGATGACCTAGGCGGACGCAAGGCCATCTGGCCGGCGCAGTATCAGCGTGCGACGCACAGGGATCAGCCTATTCATGAGTCTGACCTGCGGGATTGAGAACTAGCTTGTTCCATTGAAACCCACCCCTGAACCGGTGGGTTTTTCTTTCTTGACGCTACGTGCTGCGCCGCCAACTCGGCCAAGCCAGCAGCGTCGCAGCCCTGAGCAGCCACTCGAACGGTCCATAGGGATGGCTGCGCAACCAGCGCGCGCTCAGCCACAGTTGCAGGACGAAGATCGCCGCCGCCATCGGCAGGATCAGCAGCGGTTCGATCTGATTGACCAGCCCTGTTCCATAGCCGGTGAACAACAGTCCCAGCAGCGCCGATTGCAGCAGGTAGTTGCTCAAGGACATCTTGCCCACCGGCGCCAGCAGGGCACACAGCCATGGTCCTGCCGAAGAATTGAACAGCGCGAGCATCAATAGGCCGTAGGCGGTGGTCAGCAGCGGAGCTGTTAGTTGCCCAATGCCGAAGGCAAAGGTTTCCAGGCCACCACCGGGGGCGTAGGCGGCAGTCAGGGCGTAGATCAAGGCGCCAAGCAGGCCGGTGGGCAAGGTCAGGATCAACAGGTGTCGCAGGCGCGGTTCCCAGGCATAGGGGGCCACCAGCAGTTGTTGTCGCCCTGCGGCGTAACCGAGGAAGAACATCGCCAGGGCGCTAGGGCCTTGCAGTTGCCATAACGCCAGCAGCGTGTTCCACAGGTGGCGGCTATGGAAGTGCAGGGTGTCCAGGGCGCTGCCGGAAAACGCCCCGAGCTTGTCGGCCGCCTCGTTACTGCCAACACCCACCACATCGCCCTCCAGCGTTTGCAGGAGGCCAAGCACCATCCAGGTCGAACAGGCAATCGCCACCAGCCAGATCGCCAGCCGCTTGGCGCTCGCAGGTTTGAGGTTGCGTGCAGCCAGGAGCACCAGGCCAAGCAGGGCATAGGTGGAAAGGATTTCCCCGTAATACAGCAAGGTGCCATGGGCAAGGCCCAGGGCCAGCAACGCCAGTTGCCGGCGCACCATGCGCGGCACGAACGCGGCCTGGGCCCGTTCGGCGGCGGCTATCTGCAAGGTGAAGCTGTAGCCGAACAGGAACGAAAACAGCAGGTAGAACTTGGTTTCAAACAACAGGGCCATTAGCAACCGAATCAGGTGGTCGGTGTTGCTGGTGTAGTCGGGGTTGCTGGTGGTCGAGGCGTAATAGGGGTCGGCGAACGCCCAAATGTTCACCACCAGAATGCCGAGCAAGGCAAACCCGCGTAATGCGTCGACGTGCACCAGGCGGGTGTGTGCCAGGGTCATGCTCAGCGCCCCTGCAGCAGGTGAACCACCAGCCCTTGTAGCACTTCGGTTTGTTGATTCGGATGGAAGTCCGCATCGGCAGCAACCCGGGCAAACATGCCATCGATCAAGGTCGCCAGCCAGTTGGCCGCCTCGGCCGCACTCAATACCGTCTGCAACTGCCCGGCCTTGTCGGCCGCACGCACCAGCGCCTCCAAGCCATCGCGCAAGTACCGGTCGTTAGCTTTCACCAGTCGCGCCACGGCTTCGTCGCGATGCCCCAGGGCCGAGATTTCCAGGGCAAGGCCAGCATAGTGACGATCACAGGCCAGTTGGCAGACCTGATCCAGGAACGCCAACAAC
Organism: Pseudomonas sp. C321; assembly: GCF_055407105.1. Classification (NCBI taxonomy): domain Bacteria; kingdom Pseudomonadati; phylum Pseudomonadota; class Gammaproteobacteria; order Pseudomonadales; family Pseudomonadaceae; genus Pseudomonas; species Pseudomonas sp. C321. Next base: position 367,287 of record NZ_JBUZRB010000003.1, read on the forward strand.
TCGGTCATGGGGTCTTCGGCCTCGGCCAGGGGCGCCATGGCTTGTTGGATCTGTTCACCTTCACGAGCTACCAAGGCCAGTAACACTTCATGCTTGCTGGCGAAGTAATGGAACAGATTGCCGGCACTCATCCCTGCACGAGCGCAGATGTCAGCGGTGCGTGTGGCGACGAAACCGGCTTGCGCAAAACACTGGGACGCGGCATCGAGCAACGCCATCCTTTTGCTCTCACGTTGCAGGGGGTCGATGGTGCGCATGCCTGGCCTATTAATTAATTGATTGGTCAGTCAATTTAAGGCCGGGTAAGAGTTCTCTGCAAGCTTTTTAGCTGTAGCGCTTCAGGGGGGCGGTTATGGGCATTAGGAGTCGTTGTTTTCAAAGGAGAAACAGTTCATGGCCAAGTCCTATGGTGTTGCGGGGGGCTGATGTTTTTTATGGCCCGCAGGATATCCTGGCGTGCCGTCGGTTGAGTGCGCAGGAAGCTGAATTACTGGAACAGTACCGCGCCCTGACCGAGAACGATCAGGTAGAGATGCGGTATCTGATTGGGGCGATGAAGAGTATTTCGCGCTTCTGACCACGCAGGGGATCGTTCCCACGCGAATGAACGCGGGAACGATCGTGCGTTACGTGTATTTGCGCTTGTCCGGTGCTGGCGGGAAGTACTGGTACAACCAGGTTTCACTCAGGGTCCGGTCATTGGTGCGGATGAACAGTCGCAGTTCCACGGGCTCCACACTGTCACTGGTCGGATACCAGTCGAACAGGATTCGATAGCCCTTGATGGCATCCAGCACCAGCACGCTGAAGTCCTTCAGTTCGCCATGGGAGCAGGTGACTACCGGCTCGATCCCCGTGCCCTCTGGCAAGCGGTCCAGGCCGCCCCCTTTGAAGTCCACGGCAAAACGTCGTGCCCAGACGGGCGGGTAATGCTCGCCCGGCGCCCAACCTTCAGTGAAACCACCCATGCCCGAACGGGTGGCGTCGACCTGCGCCAGCGGTGTACTGACCGGCGGTAACGCGCTCCAGTACAGCTTGTAGCCGTAGTTCAACGAGTCGCCAGCGGCCACTGGTTTTTTCGGAGTCCAGAAAGCCACGATGTTGTCCATGGTTTCACCGGTAGTAGGGATTTCCAACAGGTCGATAGAGCCTTCGCCCCACGAGGTTGTCGGTTCTACCCACAGGCTTGGACGCTTGCTGTACCAGTCGACCGTGTCCTGATAGCTGGCGAACTCATGGTCGGTCTGCACCAGGCCGAAGCCTTTCGGGTCTTTGTCTGCGAAGGCGTTGAACTGCAAGGTCGCCGGGTTGTTCAGCGGGCGGCAGATCCACTCACCGTTGCCGCGCCACATCGCCAGGCGATCCGAGTCGTGGATTTGCGGGTGGATGGTGTCGCACATCCGCCGTTCATGGGTGCCACAGCTGAACATGCTGGTCATCGGTGCGATGCCCAGTTGTTCAATGGTGGTGCGGGCGTTGATATGGGCGTCGATGGCCATGACGACCTGGTTGGCCTGGCAGTCGATGTCGAAACGGTAGGCACCCGTGGCGCTCGGCGAGTCCAGCAGGGCGTAGACCACGAAACGGGTGCTGTCCTTGTCCGGGGTCTCGAACCAGAACTGGGTGAAGTCGGGGAATTCCTCGCGTTTTTTCGCGTAGGTGTCGATTGCCAGGCCGCGGGCAGAGAGACCGTACTGACCGGTGGCATCCACCGCGCGGAAATAGCTGGCGCCGAGGAAAGACAGCACGTCGTGCCGATCCAGTTCTGGGGCCTTGAACAGCTTGAACCCGGAAAAACCCAGGTCACCTGTGAGCTGTTTGGTGTCCACTGTGGTTTTTTCATAGTTGAACAGCGACGGCCGGAAATGCACCTCGCGGGCCTGACGGGTTTTCGGGTCGACGCTATGCATGCGCACTGGCGTCTTGAAGCCCATGCCGACATGGAAAAACTGCACGTCCAATTGGCCGTTCACCTCTTTCCACAACGAATGCTTGCCGTCGTAGCCGATGGCATTGAAGTTCTGCGGGGTCATGGTCGCCAGGGTCGGCGGCAGCACCTGCTTGGTGTCCTGGTAGCGCTTGCCGGCCAGTTGCTTGGCCTGGATCTTCAGTGCGTCGAAGTCGAACGCCTGGGCCTCGCCATCAGCGGTGCGATTACCCGCCCAGGCCTGTGCAGCCAAGAGGCCGCTGGCCGATAGACCGGTGTAAGCCGCGATGGCCATGGACGCTTTGAGCAAATTCCTGCGGTGCATAGAGACAACCTGTCGTGGACAATCCCGCGCCGTTCCTGGCACGTGCTGGATCAGAAATAACGGTTCGGACATGCCTTCGGCCAAACGCAACGGACATTAAACAGATGCCAAATAGCTTAAGCCGTTCGGTGGCGGATAAAAAATGATTGATAGCGGGTTGATGGCGTTGCATATGAAACAAAATATGTAGGAGCGAGCAAGCTCGCTCCGAAATGCTGGTTAGCTCACTTCTCCTACCGCCCGCCACGCCTCATCAATCGCCGCATGAGCATAAGCGCTCCACGCCGCATCCGAGTTGGCGATGCTTACATGCCCCACTGGCTTGCGCGCCAGGTTCATCAGCTTTTCGCTTTCGTCGGCATCATCAAACAGGCTGTTGGAAAAGTACGCATAACCATGGGTCCAGCGATTGATCGTGATCGCCAGGATGTCCGTCTCATGGTTGAACCCGCCTGGGCCGAGCATGCGTTGCAACTGATCGCGCAGTTGCGCCTCAAGCACTTCGAAGGTCTGCCCATACAACCGACCGCGTCCGGCGCGGGCCTGGTCGCGGGCGTTCATGCCGCTGTTGGGGCTGGTGGGCACGTAGACCATGTGCAAACCAATCGGCTGCGTTGGATCGCGAGGGTGATCGTAGCCGCCCATGCTCACCGGGTAGTCCAGCTTGATCCGGCTGTAGGGCTGGGTGGCCGCGTAAATCTCATGCACGCCGAGCTTCTGGAATGACTGCCAGTTGCGGATCACCACCTTGGTGTACACCAGCGGGAATTTCACATTCTGGCTCAGGGCGTGGGCCTGTTCCGCCGGGAGGTCGCGCAGCAGGTACGGAATCATCATGTTGTAGCAGGCCAGGATGCAGCGTTTGCCGCGTACCTGGGCGAGCTTGCCGCCACGGCTGTAGCCGATATGCACGCCGTCGCCAACGTTGCGCACGCTGACTGCGGTGCTGTTCAAGCGTATCCGCACCGGTGCCTTGGGCTGATCAAGCTTGGCGTAGTCAAACGCTGCCAGCACCACGTCATCCATTGTGTGCCCCGGCGCCACGGCCGGAATCAAGCTGCGCACCATCAGGCGTGCCAGGGACGCGTTGCCATCGGGGAAGTGGTAGATGTAGGGCTCTTCCATTTCCGCCGCAGCTTCTTCGCTGATGGGCGCCAGGTTCATCCCGCCGAAGCCGGGGAAGCCCACGTTGTAGGCATCGGACGACGCAACAGCATCAATGCTCAGGGCCATGAAGTCATTGGTACGGCTCTGGAAGTACTTCACCGCGCCTTCAGACAATCCCACGTCCTTGAGCAGGAAATTGCGATAGCTGGTGACGGCCAGGTAGTCGGCCTTTTCCTCGGCGGTCTTGCCTGGCAGGTAGTCCTTGGGTGCGACGTGCAGGGCGATCAGTGCCTGGCGGTCGGCTTCGGGTAGCGGGAAGTCGTTGATGAAGTCGCTGATGGCGCGGGCATGCAACTGATCCGGGGCGATATCGTCGGCCACCATCGGCGTCGGGTCGCCGGTGACCAGTTTGTCTTCACCGAAGTTTTCCTTATCGAAGAACACCCCGCGCGACAGGCCCAACCCTGGATAGAACTGACGGTCGAAGGCGGTCTCGAAGCGTTTGATATTCACCCCGAGTTTTTTCAGCAGGCCGTTCACTTCCTGGCTGTACAGATGATTGGGCGACTGGAACGCCTCGCTGCCGCCATAACCGATGATCATCCGGCCACCGGCCTGGAACTCGTTGCGCTTGGCATGGCCGCCGAAGTCATCGTGGTTTTCCAGGATCAGGATCTTCGCCTTCGGATGTTTCTCGCGGTAGAACCAGGCCGCTGACAAACCGCTCAGGCCACCACCGACCACCACCAGGTCGTAGTCTTCAGTGATCGGCAGTTTTTCGGTGTCGAAGACCTTTTTCTCCCAGCCCATCTGGTGGGCAATCTCGAACGAGCCGACGTGGCTGCCCCGAAGGCCCGTGAGGGCCGGCGGGTAGTAACGGCCATCGGGGGCGGCCTGGAGGATTTGCAACGGCGTCATACCGGCAGCGATGGTGATGGCGACGCCGTTGAGGAAGTCGCGGCGGGTAATGTCCATGGGAGAACCTACAAATATTTATTGTTATGAGGACCCCTGTGGGAGTGAGCTTGCCCGCTCCCACAGGGGTAAAACGTCAGTGCTTGAACATCACATGGCGAACCGTGGTGTAGTCCTCCAGCCCGTACATGGACATGTCCTTGCCATACCCGGACAGTTTCTGACCGCCGTGAGGCATTTCGCTGACCAGCATGAAGTGGGTGTTTACCCAGGTGCAGCCGTACTGCAAGCGTGCTGCCAAACGATGCGCACGACCGACATCGGCGGTCCACACCGAGGATGCCAGGCCGTAGTCAGAATCGTTGGCCCAGGCCAAAACCTGTGCCTCATCGGTGAACTTGGTTACCGACACCACCGGCCCGAACACCTCGCGCCGCACGATCTCATCGTCTTGCTGCGCATCTGCGAGCACCGTAGGCTCAAAGAAGAAGCCATTGCCTTCCACCGCCTTGCCGCCGGTGATCAACCGAATGTGGGATTGCGCCATCGCACGCTCGACAAAGCCGGCCACGCGGTCACGGTGTTGCGCGGTGATCAGCGGACCCAGTTCGGTGTCCGGATCATCCTGCAAACCATATTTGATGCTGGCAACGGCCGCGCCCAGCTTCTCGACGAAGGCATCGTAGATACCCGCTTGCGCGTAAATCCGGCACGCGGCGGTGCAATCCTGCCCGGCGTTGTAGAAACCGAAGGTACGAATTCCCTCTACAGCCGCATCGATATCGGCGTCATTGAAGATGATCACCGGTGCCTTGCCGCCCAGTTCCATGTGCATGCGTTTAACGCTGTCGGCGGTGCTGGAAATGATATTGGCACCCGTGGCGATGGAGCCGGTCAGCGAAACCATGCGCACTTTCGGGTGATTGACCAGCGGGCTGCCAACACTTGGCCCACGGCCAAACACCAGGTTGAGCACACCAGCCGGGAAAATTTCAGCGGCCAGTTCCACCAGGCGCAGGGCGGTCAGCGGGGTTTGTTCCGACGGCTTGAGTACCACGGTATTACCGGCGGCGAGGGCCGGGGCAATTTTCCAGGCGACCATCATCAGTGGGTAGTTCCACGGCGCGATGGAGGCGATGACGCCCACCGGGTCGCGGCGGATCATCGAGGTGTGACCAGGCAGGTATTCACCGCCCGCCGAACCGCTCATGCAGCGGCTGGCGCCAGCGAAGAAGCGGAACACATCGGCAACCGCCGGGATCTCGTCGTTCAGCGCAGCGCTGTAGGGTTTGCCGCAGTTGTCCGACTCAAGCTTGGCCAGTTCTTCGCCATGGGCTTCGATGGCATCGGCCAGTTTCAGCAACAGCAAGGAGCGGTCTTTGGGCGGCGTCTGCGACCAGCCTTCAAAGGCGGCATCGGCGGCACGCACCGCGGCGTCGACCTGCGCTTCACTGGCTTCCTTGATCTCCACCAGCACGCGGCCCAGCGCCGGGTTGAACACCGGCTGAGCCGGGCCTTCACCTTCGACCAGATGGCCGTTGATCAGCAGTTTGGTTTGCATATGAGTGTCCTCTTCAAACAATTATTTACCGCCGCTACCGGCCACGCTTTCACCGCCGCGGGTCAGGTAATAGGCACCGAGAATGGGGAACATCGTCACGATCATCACCAGCATCGCCACCACGTTGGTCACCGGCACATCCCGTGGTCGGCTCAATTGGTTGAGCAGCCACAGCGGCAAGGTGCGCTCGTGGCCGGCAGTGAAGGTGGTAACGATGATTTCGTCGAACGACAAGGCGAACGCCAACATGCCGCCGGCCAGCAACGCCGAACCGAGGTTGGGCATGATGATGTAGCGAAAGGTCTGCCAGCCGTCGGCGCCCAAATCCATCGACGCTTCGATCAGGCTGTGGGAAGTGCGGCGCAAACGGGCGATGACGTTGTTGTAGACGATCACCACACAGAAGGTCGCGTGGCCGACGATGATGGTGAACATCCCCGGCTCAATCCCCAACGTCTTGAAGGTCGCCAGCAACGCAATACCGGTGATGATCCCCGGCAGGGCAATCGGCAGGATCAGCATCAGCGAGATGCCTTGCTTGCCGAAGAACTCCCGGCGATACAGCGCGGCCGAGGCCAGGGTGCCGAGCACCATCGCAATCAGCGTGGCGATGGCGGCGATTTGCAGGGACAACTTGATCGCTTCCAGCACGTCGGGCCTTGAGAAGGCGACGCTGAACCACTTCAGGGTGAAGCCCTGGGGCGGAAAGCTGAACGCCGCTTCTTCGGTGTTGAAGGCGTAGAGGAAGATGATCAGGATTGGGAAATGCAGAAAGACCAGTCCGCCCCAAGCCGCAACTTTTAGACTCCACGAAGCTTTTTCAGAGTGCATCGAAGGCCCCCAGGCGTTTGACGATAGACAGGTAAACCGCGATCAATACGATGGGCACCAGGGTGAACGCCGCCGCCATGGGCATATTGCCGATGGCGCCTTGCTGGGCGTAGACCATGCCGCCGACGAAGTAGCCCGGCGGGCCTACCAGTTGCGGCACGATGAAGTCGCCCAGGGTCAGCGAAAAGGTAAAGATGGAACCGGCAGCAATTCCTGGCACCGACAGCGGCAGAATCACCTGCATGAAGGTCTGGCGCGGCTTGGCGCCCAGGTCCGCCGAAGCTTGCAGCAACGACGGCGGCAAGCGTTCCAGGGACGCCTGGATTGGCAGGATCATGAACGGCAGCCAAATGTAGACAAACACCATGAACCGCCCCAGATGCGAGGTGGACAAGGTGCTGCCGCCGACACCGGGAATCCCCATGATGAACTGCAGCACCGGCTCCAGCCCCAGGTGCTGGACGAACCACTGCGCCACCCCACCCTTGGCCAGCAGCAGAGTCCAGGCATAAGCCTTGACGATGTAGCTGGCCCACATCGGCATCATCACCGCAATGTAGAAAAACGCTTTGGTCTTGCCCGTGGTGTAGCGCGCCATGTAGTAGGCGATGGGGAACGCGACGATGGCGCTGGCGATGGACACCACAATCGCCATGCTCAAGGTGCGCAGGATGATGTCGAAGTTCGACGGCTGGAACAGCGCGGCGAAGTTGGCCAGGGTCAGGTCCGGCGTCACTGCCATGGTGAAGTCGTCGAAGGTGTAGAACCCTTGCCACAGCAACGTCAGCAATGAACCCAGATAGATCGCACCGAACCAGATCAGCGGCGGTATCAGCAGCAGCGACAGGTACAGGTTGGGCTTGCTGTACAGCAGGTTGGAAAACCTGCGCATCGGCGATTGAGTCAGGGCCAGGCTCATGTCACACCTCGCCTGCGAAGTCGGTCAGCGGGGTCATGGCTTCCCGCGCCCAGCGGGCGGTGATCGGCTGGCCGGTCTGGTGGCCGACGCTGATGTCCAGCCACTGGTTGTTGGCCTGGCTGATGTTCAGCGTCTGGCCGTTTTCCAGTTTCAATTCATAGCGGGTGGCGCTGCCCTGGTACTGGATGTCATGCAGCACGCCGCTGACTTCCACTTCGCCACTGCCCAGCGGGCCTTCGGCGAAACGCACATGTTCCGGGCGGATCGAGAACGGCTGTGGGCTGCCGCTCAAGCGCTGCGCCAGGTCGCCACGAATCACGTTGGAGGTGCCGACGAATTCGGCGACGAAAGTGGTGGCCGGTTTCATGTACAGGTTACGCGGGGTGTCGACCTGTTCGATGCGGCCCTTGTTGAAGACCGCAACCCGATCAGACATCGACAGCGCTTCAGTCTGGTCGTGGGTGACGAAGATGAAGGTGATGCCGAGCTGGCGTTGCAGCTTTTTCAGCTCGCTTTGCATTTGCTCGCGCAGCTTCAGGTCGAGGGCGCCCAAGGGCTCATCGAGCAGCAGCACGCGAGGGCGATTGACCAAGGCGCGAGCCAGGGCTACCCGCTGGCGTTGGCCACCGGACAGTTGCACCGGCTTGCGCTCGCCATAACCGCCGAGGGCAACCATGGCCAGCGTTTCTTCGGCGCGATTGAGGCGTTCGGTCTTGCCCACGCCTTTGACTTTCAGGCCGTAGGCGACGTTGTCCCGCACGTTCATGTGGGGGAACAGCGCGTAATCCTGAAACACGGTGTTGACGTCCCGCTGATAGGGCGGCAACCCGGCGGCTTCTTTACCGTGAATGCGGATGGAGCCGGCGCTTGGCTGCTCGAAACCGGCAATCAGGCGCAGGCAGGTGGTCTTGCCCGAGCCGGAAGGGCCGAGCATGGAAAAGAACTCGCCGTCCTGGATATCGATGGAAACCCGGTCAACGGCTTTCACTTCGCCGAACTGACGGGAAACGTGGGTGAATTGGACTGCAAGCGTCATGGTGCGGTGCTCCAAAAAGGCGCGCTTTGTATAAAAATTGAATCTGAGGCGATGCGGAAAATTCGCAGCCTCGTTTCACTCGACAGTTCCTACAGTCGGCGTAGGAGCTGTCGAGCGAAGCGAGGCTGCGATGTTTTGAGGTTGGGACTAGCGACCGCCCATGATCGCAATGTAATCCTGGGTCCAGCGGCTGTACGGCACGAACTTGCCGCCTTCAGCCTGCGGGGTTTTCCAGAAGGCGATCTTCTCGAACTGGTCGAAACCGTTGGTCTTGCAACCCTCGGCGCCGAGCAGTTCACTGCCCTGGCAGGCAGCCGGTACCGCTGGCAAGGAGCCAAACCACGCCGCGACATCACCCTGGACTTTCGGCTGCAGCGACCAGTCCATCCACTTGTAGGCACAGTTCGGGTGTTTGGCTTCGGCGTGCAACATGGTGGTATCGGCCCAGCCGGTTGCGCCTTCCTTGGGGATGGTCGAGGCAATCGGCTGCTTCTCGTTGATCAGGCCGTTGACCTGATACGGCCAGGCGCTGGACGCCACCACGCCTTCGTTCTTGAAGTCACTCATTTGCACGGTGGTGTCGTGCCAGTAGCGGTGGATCAACGGTTGCTGGGCACGCAACAGATCGAGCGCGGCCTTGTACTGGGTTTCGGTCAGCTCATACGGGCTCTGGATACCCAGTTCCGGCTGGGTGCTCTTGAGGTACAGCGCCGCGTCGGCGATGTAGATCGGGCCGTCATAGGCCTGCACGCGACCTTTGTTCGGCTTGCCGTCCGGCAGGTTCTGCGCCTCGAACAGCACGTTCCAGCTGGTAGGTGCGGTCTTGAACACGTTGGTGTTGTACATCAACACGTTCGGGCCCCACTGGTACGGGGTGCCGTAGGTTTGCTGGCCAACCACGTACCACGGCGCATCTTTGAGGCGCGGGTCGATGTTCTTCCAGTTGGGGATCAGCGAGGTATTGATCGGCTGCACACGCTTGCCGCCGATCAGTCGCAACGAGGCATCGCCCGACGCAGTGACCAGGTCGTAGCCACCCTTGGCCATAAGGCTGACCATCTCATCGGAGGTGGCGGCGGTCTTGACGTTGACCTTGCAGCCGGTTTCCTTCTCGAAACCGGTGACCCAGTCGTAGTTCTTGTCGCTTTCGCCACGCTCGATGTAGCCGGGCCAAGCGACGATATCCAACTGGCCTTCACCGGCCCCGACCGCCTTGAGCGGTTCGGCGGCCTGGATACTGACGCTGGCCAGCAGCGCGGTGGTCAGGGCACTGAGCAGTGCGGTCTTGTGCGCAGACATGGGGGTTCCCTCTTCTTTAATTATGGTCGGGGCAGTTTTTGCAGCAGGTGATGCGTGAGCTTATGTTGTTGTTTTAAAGATGCTGGCCATGGCGCGCCATAATATGGCGCACCACGCTGTAGTCCTGTAGCGAATCACTGGAAAGGTCTTTGCCATACCCCGAGCGCTTCAAGCCGCCGTGGGGCATTTCGCTGACCAGCATGAAATGGCTGTTGATCCAGGTGCAGCCGTACTGCAGCCGCGCCGCCACTTGCATGGCCTTGTCCAGGTTCTGCGTCCACACCGAGGAAGCCAGGCCGTATTCCGAGTCGTTGGCCCAATCCACCGCCTGCTCCAGTTCGTCGAAGCGGGTCACGGTGACCACCGGGCCGAACACTTCGCGCTGGACGATTTCATCGCTCTGCTTACAGCCAGCCAGTAAGGTCGGCTGGTAATAGAAGCCAGCGCCGGAATGCACGGCCGCGCCGGTCACGCGTTCGATATGGGGTTGGCCGAGGGCGCGCTCGACGAAGCTGGCCACGCGGTCGCGCTGGCGGGTGCTGATCAGCGGGCCGAGTTCGTTGTCGGCGTCGCGCTTGCCGGCAAAGCGCAGGCTGCTGACTGCCGCGCCGAGATCGGCCACCAGCTTGTCGTGAATTCCCGCCTGGGCATAAATGCGGCACGCAGCGGTGCAGTCCTGGCCAGCGTTGTAATAACCGTAGGCGCGTACGCCCTCGACCACGGCCGCCAGGTCGGCGTCGTTGCAGACGATCACTGGCGCCTTGCCACCCAGTTCCAGGTGGGTGCGTTTCAGTGTCTTGGACGCGGCTTGCAGAATTTTTTGCCCGGTGACGATATCGCCGGTCAGCGACACCATGCGCACTTTTGGGTGGCTGACCAGATGACTGCCAACACCTTCACCGCCGCCACACAGAATGTTGATCACCCCACGCGGCAGCAATTGGTTCAGCGCGGGCGCCAGGGCGAGGATCGACAGCGGCGTGTGTTCCGATGGCTTGAATACCAGGGTATTGCCGGCGGCCAGGGCCGGGGCGATTTTCCAGGCGGCCATCATCAGCGGGTAGTTCCACGGCGCAATCGAAGCGACGACCCCGATAGGGTCGCGGCGCACCATGCTGGTGTAGCCCGGCAGGTATTCGCCGCTCAGTTGCCCGGTCTGGCAACGCACGGCGCCAGCGAAGAAGCGGAACACATCGACGGTGGCGCTCAAGTCGTCCTGGCGCGCCAGGTGCAACGGCTTGCCGCAGTTCAACGATTCCAGGCGGGCCAGATAGTCAGCTTGTTTTTCGATGGCATCGGCGATGCCCAGAAGAATGTTCGAACGCTGCTGTGGCGTGGTTCGCGACCAGCCGGCAAAGGCGCGGTGGGCGGCGAGGATGGCGGATTCGACCTGCTCGGTGCTGGCTTCGGCGATATGGGTGAGGATTTCACCGGTGGCCGGGTTGACGATTGGTTCGACGAAACCCTGGCCTGGGACCAGTTCGCCGTCGATCAGCAACGCGGTGAGCAGCGGTGTGGGCGCGCCAGACATTTTTCGCGATCTCTTTTCTTGTGTGGTCATGGGCGGTCTCTTGCAAGGCGCCTGACCTTCTCTTATGGATGAGCAGAGACTAGAGGTCAGGCGCGAGGTCAACAAATACTAAATACTGAAAGCAGCATTCGATTAAATAGATGGCTTGCGCGGGTGAGGTTGTTCACGGGCCACGGTGAGGAACGGGTCCACCAGGGGCGGGCGCGCCGTGCCCCGGCGCCAGGCCAGGCCGACGTCGAGGGTTTGGCTGAGGTCGGCAATTGGCCGTGCCTCAATGATGTCGCCTTCCAGGGACCAGGGGCGGTAGGTCATGTCGGGTTGGATCGACACGCCCAAGCCTGCTGCCACCAGGCTTCGAACCGCTTCGGTGGAGGCGGTGCGCAAGGTGACGCGGGGTTGCAGCCCTGCACCGGCCCACATGCGCTGGGCGTTGTGGTCCATTTCGTCGACGTTCAATTGAATCAGCGGCTCGCGGGCCACGTCGGCGAGGTTGATGCTGTCGTGTTCCAGCAACGGGTGCTGGGCTGGTAGCCACAGGCGGTGGGGTGAGTGCGTGAGGACTTCGGTCTGCAAGGCATGACGATCTTCGAGGTTGGAGACTATTAGCACGCCGACATCGATTTCGCCGCTGACCAGCAAATGCTCGATATACGGGCGTTCATCTTCCATCACCCGAAGCTCGACGTTTGGGTAGGCGCGCTGGAAGCGGGTCAGCAAATCGGCCAAATAATAGCCGGCCACCAGGCTGGTCACCCCGATGATCAGTTGCCCGGCCACCTGGTCGGTACTCTGTTGCAGGCTGCGCTTGGCATTGTCGACGGTGGCGAGGATCAAGTGTGCCTGGCGCAGGAACTGATGGCCCTGGTGGGTGAGGGTCATGCCCTTGGCGTGGCGGTTGAACAGGTTGACGCCGATTTCCTGTTCCAGTTGCTGGATGGCCAGGGTCAGCGTGGACTGGGAAATGAACGCGGTTTGGGCAGCGGCGGAGATCGAGCCGGTCTCGGCCACGGCGATGAAGTGACGGATCTGACGCAAGGTCATCATGCTGGAATTACCAGTGGAGTGTTTTTATAGATTTGCTCGAGTGTATATCGGTTTTAGAGAAGGGCAGCTGCAAGCTTTAAGCTGCAAGAGCGCGTTACATCTGGAAGCACTCTAGATCGGGGCTTTTTGGCACTTAGTTTTACGCTGGGGGCCTATTGGTCCTATGAACCCTAGTGTCTGGAGGCTACGAATGAATACCCGTGGATTGCTCGATCAGTTGCTCAAGTCCGGCCAGGACATGCTGAAAAACAAGGCTGGCGGTCAGCACAAAGGTGCTGACAAAGGTGCCCTGGGCGGTTTGCTCGGCAGTGGCGGGCTCGGCAGCCTGCTGGGCGGAGCAGGCGGCGGCGCCTTGGCGGCCGGGGCCATGGGCCTGTTGCTGGGCAACAAAAAAGCCCGCAACTTTGGCGGCAAGGCCCTGACCTACGGCGGCCTCGCGGCGTTGGGTGTGATTGCCTACAAAGCCTACGGTAACTGGCAGGCGCAACAGGCCAGCGCGCCACAAGGTGAACCGCAGACTATTGATCGCTTGCCGCCGGCCCAGGTTGAACAGCACAGCCAGGCGATTCTCAAGGCGTTGGTCGCTGCGGCGAAGGCCGATGGTCATGTCGACGAACGCGAGCGGGCGCTGATCGAAGGCGAGTTCACCAAACTGGACAATGACCAGGAGCTGCAACACTGGCTGCACGCCGAACTCAACAAACCCCTGGACCCCGCCGACGTCGCCCGTGCCGCCAGCACCCCGGAAATGGCGGCCGAGATGTACATCGCCAGCGTGATGCTGGTGGATGAGGAGAATTTCATGGAAAAGTCCTACCTCGATGAATTGGCCCGCCAACTGAAGCTGGAGCCAGGTCTCAAGGCCGAGTTGGAAAAGCAGGTGCGCCAAGCAACGGTTTGACCTCACAGTCCACATCCCAAACACCCCGGCTGCATTACTGCTCCGGGGTGTTTTTGTATTCCGTGAGACTTGTCCCGCAACCCTCTGATAATGATGCCACCTGCTCAGCTATACTCCTCTCCATTTGAATGGCCCACGAGGAATTACTGTGAAGAACTGGACCTTGCGCCAAAGGATTTTGGCGAGCTTTGCGGTCATTATCGCCATCATGTTGCTGATGGTGGTGGTCTCGTTCTCAAGCTTGCTGAAGATCGAGAGCAGCGAGAAAGTGGTCCGTGATGATGCAGTGCCTGGGGTCTACTTGAGTTCGATGATTCGCAGCGCCTGGGTCGATAGCTACCTGCAGACCCTCGAGCTTATTGGTCTGCGTGAGGACAAGGGCTTCACCGACGCCGACAAGGCGGACTACAAGGCCTTCGAAACGCGTATCGAACAGCAGATGGCCAACTACGAAAAAACCATCCACAGTCAAACGGATCGTCTGGATTTTGATAACTTCAAGACGGCCCACCAGACCTATAAAAAAATGCTGGCCGGCGTACTGGAAAAAATCCAGGGCAACGACCTGGCGGCTGCACGAGAGCTGTTTGATGAGCAACTGACGCCAGCCTGGACCGATGGGCGAATGAGGCTTAATGACCTCATCACTGAAAACAAACATGTGGCCGACCGCGCCACCAACGCCATCGACGATTCAGTGTCGGCGGCAAAAATCAGCATGGGCATCTCGCTGATCCTGGCGATCCTCGCCGCCGGCCTCTGCGGCCTGCTGCTGATGCGCGCGATCATGGCGCCGATGAAACGCATCGTCGACATCCTCGAAACCATGCGCACCGGCGACCTGAGCAAGCGCCTTAACCTGGATCGCAAGGACGAATTTGGCGCCGTGGAGACCGGTTTCAACGACATGATGACCGAGCTGACCGCCCTGGTGTCCCAGGCCCAGCGCTCGTCGGTGCAGGTCACTACGTCGGTCACCGAGATCGCCGCCACCTCCAAGCAACAACAGGCCACGGCTACCGAAACGGCCGCCACCACCACCGAAATCGGCGCCACGTCCCGGGAGATCGCCGCGACCTCCAAGGATCTGGTGCGCACCATGACCGAAGTGTCCACCGCTGCCGATCAGGCCTCTGTTGCCGCCGGCTCCGGCCAGCAAGGCCTGGCGCGCATGGAAGAAACCATGCATTCGGTGATGGGCGCCGCCGACCTGGTCAACGCCAAGCTGGCAATCCTCAACGAGAAGGCAGGCAACATCAATCAGGTGGTGGTGACCATCGTCAAGGTCGCCGACCAGACCAACCTGCTCTCGCTCAACGCTGCCATCGAGGCCGAGAAGGCCGGCGAATACGGCCGCGGTTTTGCCGTGGTTGCCACCGAAGTGCGACGCCTGGCGGACCAGACTGCCGTGGCCACCTACGACATCGAGCAGATGGTCCGTGAGATCCAGTCGGCGGTCTCGGCCGGGGTGATGGGCATGGATAAATTCTCTGAAGAAGTGCGCCGTGGCATGTTCGAAGTGCAACAGGTGGGCGAGCAGCTGTCGCAGATCATCCATCAGGTCCAGGCCTTGGCGCCGCGGGTGTTGATGGTCAACGAAGGCATGCAGGCCCAGGCCACCGGTGCCGAGCAGATCAACCATGCGCTGGTGCAATTGGGCGATGCCAGCAGCCAGACTGTGGAGTCCTTGCGCCAGGCCAGCTTTGCGATTGATGAGCTGAGCCAGGTCGCGGTCGGCCTGCGCAGTGGCGTGTCGCGTTTCAAAGTCTGATGAGCGATCTGGCGGTTAAAGGCGGTGCCGTGTCGGCAGCGAAAAAAGCATTGTTCCTGGTGTTCTACATCGGTACTGAGCGTTATGCCCTCAAAGCCACGGAAGTGGCCGAGGTACTGCCGCGCCTGCCATTGAAACCCATCGCCCATGCACCCGCGTGGGTGGCCGGGATCTTCGTCCATCGCGGGGTGATGGTGCCGGTTATCGACCTCAGCGCCTTGACCTTCGGCGCAGCGGCCCAGGCCCGCACCAGCACGCGTCTGGTGCTGGTCAACTATCGGCCCGAACCCTGGATGGATGCATGCTGGCTGGGTCTGATCCTTGAACAGGCCACCGACACCCTGCGTTGCGACCCGGCCGACTTCCAGCCCTACGGCCTGGACAATCGCCAGGCACCCTACCTGGGGCCGGTGCGCGAAGACGAACGAGGCTTGATGCAGTGGATTGGTGTCGCCGACCTGCTGACGGCCGAGGTGCGCGCCTTGCTGTTCGCCCCTGACATGACCCCTGGGGTGTGTGATGAGCAGTGACCAACGCTTTTTCGACTTCCTTAAAGAACGCATCGGCCTGGACGTCGCCTCGGTGGGCGAAGCCATCATCGAACGCGCCGTGCGCCAGCGCAGCCTGGTGTTGCAGGGGCTGACGGCCGATCAATACTGGCAGCGCCTGCAGACGTGCAGCGAGGAACAGCAAGCACTGATCGAAGCGGTGATCGTCCCCGAGACCTGGTTTTTTCGTTACCCCGAATCCTTCGCCACCCTGGCCCGGCTCGCCGTCGCGCGCCTGGCCGAGATCAAGCAGATGCGTGCCCTGCGCATCCTCAGCCTGCCGTGTTCCACCGGCGAAGAACCCTATTCTATTGCGATGGCCTTGCTCGATGCCGGGCTGGCGCCCCATCAGTTCAAGGTCCAGGGTATGGACGTCAGCCCGTTGTCGGTAGAGCGGGCGCGGCACGGGGTGTATGGCAAGAATTCCTTTCGTGGCCAGGGCCTCGATTTTCGCGAACGCCACTTCAGCGTCGAGCATGACGGCTATCGCATCGCCGACCGGGTGCGCGAGCAAGTGCGCCTGCAAGTGGGCAACCTGCTGGACCCGCAGTTGCTGGCCAATGAACCGACCTATGACTTCGTGTTTTGCCGCAACCTGCTGATCTACTTCGATCAGCCGACCCAGAATCAGGTGTTCGAGGTGCTTAAAGGCCTGACCCATGTCGACGGCGTGCTGTTTATCGGCCCCGCCGAAGGCAGCCTGCTGGGCCGCTTGGGCATGCGCTCGATTGGTGTGCCGCAGTCCTTTGCTTTCAGCCGCCATATTGAGCCTGCGCCGGAGCCGGTTTTTGTGCCAATGGCGGCACCCGTGCCCCAACGCAGCGCAGCGCCGATTCCCGTCAAGCCCCGGCCTTTCACTTCAGCCCCTGCGCAGGTGGTGCCGATCAAGGCTGCGCCCGTACAGTCGGACGCAGCCGATCTGCTCAGCCAGATCGCGACCCTGGCCAATGAAGGCAAAAGCCTTGACGCCCGTGCCGCCTGTGAACGTTATCTACAGAGCCATCCGCCGGCGGCGCAGGTGTTCTATTGGTTGGGGCTGCTCAGCGACGTGGCCGGCAGCGCCCTGGAAGCCCAGGGGTACTATCGAAAAGCCTTGTATCTGGAACCCCAGCACCCGCAGGCCTTGATGCATTTGGCCGCCTTGCTCCAATCCCAGGGCGACACGGCGGGTGCCCGTCGCTTGCAGGCCCGAGCGGCGCGCAGCGAGCGAGCCGCTGACAGTGAGCGTAAACAATGAGCAGCCCTACCTCCCTGGACACTGGTCTGAATCTGGCTCTGGCCGACACTCAGGCCATCGACGACTGCTGGAATCGCATCGGCATCCATGGCGGCAGATCCTGCCCGTTGTTGGTCGAACACATTCACTGCCGCAACTGTGCGGTGTATTCCGCCGCCGCTACCCGGCTGTTGGACCGCTATGCCTTGCAACAGGACGACCATCGTCCGGTGGCGGCTGTGGAAGCGCACGGCGATGTCGTCACCCGCTCGCTGCTGATGTTTCGCCTCGGCGAGGAATGGCTGGGCATCGCCACGCGCTGCCTGGTAGAAGTGGCGCCGTTGCAGCCGATTCATTCCTTACCCCACCAGCGCTCCCGGGCGTTGCTCGGCGTCGCCAACGTGCGCGGCGCCCTGGTGGCTTGCCTGTCGCTGGTGGAGTTACTGGGGCTGGACAGCACTAGCAACGGCTCGAGCGGCGGGCGGATCATGCCGCGCATGTTGATCATCGCAGCGCTTGACGGTCCGGTGGTGGTGCCGGTGGATGAAGTGGACGGTATCCATGCCATCGACGAGCGCATCTTGAAAGCGGCCTCTGCCTCCGGCACCCAGGCCAGCGCCCGTTACACCCAGGGCGTCTTGCAGTTCAAAGGCCGCAGCCTGCGCTGGCTGGACGAAGAACAATTGTTGTCCGCCGTGACCCGGAGTCTCACATGACCCCCGACCAGATGCGCGATGCCTCGCTGCTGGAGTTGTTCAGCCTGGAAGCCGACGCACAGACCCAAGTGCTCAGCGCCGGCCTGCTGGCCCTGGAACGCAACCCAACCCAGGCCGACCAGCTCGAAGCCTGCATGCGCGCCGCCCATTCCCTCAAGGGCGCGGCACGGATTGTCGGGGTGGATGCTGGCGTCAGCGTGGCCCATGTCATGGAAGATTGTCTGGTCAGCGCCCAGGAAGGGCGTTTGTACCTGCAACCCGAACATATTGATGCGTTGTTGCAAGGCACGGACTTGCTCATGCGCATTGCCACTCCCGGCAACACTGTCGGCCCGATGGACGTCCAATCCTATGTGGCGCTGATGGAGCGTTTACTCGATCCGTCGCAGCTGTCTGCCAAGGTCGTACCGCCCGCACCACCGCCGCTGCCTGAGCCGCCCGTGCATGCGCAACCTGAGCCTGCACCACTGGTCAGCGCCGACTTACCACGGCAGAGCAAACCCATGACCGAAGGCGGTGAGCGCGTGCTGCGGGTCACCGCTGAGCGTTTGAACAGCCTGCTGGACCTGTCCAGCAAATCCCTGGTGGAAACCCAGCGTCTCAAGCCTTACCTGGCCAGCCTGCAACGTATCAAGCGTATTCAGAGCAACAGTGCCCGCGCCCTGGATAACCTTGACGGCCAGCTCAAGGCCGTCGAGCTGAGCCTGGAAGCCCAGGAAGCCCTTGCCGACACCCGCCGCCTGTTGAGTGAAGCGCAGTTGCTGCTGGCGGAAAAAACCGCCGAGCTGGATGAGTTCGGCTGGCATGCCGGGCAGCGCGCCCAGGTGCTCTATGACACGGCGCTGGCCTGTCGCATGCGACCGTTTGCCGATGTGCTGGCCGGGCAGGTGCGGATGGTCCGCGACTTGGGCCGCAGTCTGGGCAAGCAAGTACGCCTGGAAGTTGAAGGCGAGAAGACCCAGGTTGACCGCGACGTTCTGGAAAAACTCGAAGCCCCGTTGACCCATTTATTGCGCAATGCCGTCGACCACGGCATCGAAATGCCTGAGCAGCGGCTGCTGGCGGGCAAGCCGGCTGAAGGCTTGATCCGCCTGCGAGCCTCGCACCAGGCGGGTCTGCTGGTGCTGGAGCTGAGTGACGACGGCAACGGCGTGGACCTTGAGCGCTTGCGCGGCACTATCGTAGCCCGGCATTTGTCGCCGCTGGAAACTGCCCTGCGCCTGAGTGAAGAGGAACTGCTGACTTTTCTGTTCCTGCCGGGCTTCAGCCTGCGGGACAAGGTCACCGAAGTCTCCGGGCGCGGGGTCGGCCTGGATGCGGTGCAGCATATGGTCCGCCAACTGCGTGGCGCGGTGGTGCTGGAGCAGACGGCGAGGCAGGGCAGCCGCTTCCATCTGGAAGTGCCGCTGACCTTGTCGGTGGTGCGCAGCCTGGTGGTGGAAGTTGGCGAAGAGGCCTACGCCTTTCCCCTGGCCCATATCGAACGTATGTGCAACCTGGAGCCCGACGAGATTGTGCAACTGGAAGGCCGCCAGCATTTCTGGCACGAGGGCCGGCATGTCGGCCTGGTGGCCGCCAGCCAGTTGCTGCAACGCCCGCCGGGGCAGAGCAACGAGGAAACCCTTAAGGTGGTGGTGATCCGCGAGCGGGATGCGGTGTACGGCATTGCCGTGGAGCGTTTTATCGGCGAACGCACGCTGGTGGTATTGCCGCTGGATGATCGCTTGGGCAAGGTTCAGGATATCTCTGCCGGCGCCTTGCTCGATGATGGCTCGGTGGTGTTGATCGTCGATGTCGAGGACATGCTGCGTTCGGTGGACAAACTATTGAATACCGGCCGACTGGAGCGCATCGCCCGGCGTACTCAGCAGGCTGCCGAAGTGGCGCGCAAGCGTATTCTGGTGGTGGATGATTCGCTCACCGTACGTGAATTGCAGCGCAAGCTATTACTCAACCGTGGGTATGACGTGGCGGTCGCCGTCGATGGCATGGATGGCTGGAACGCCTTACGCTCCGAAGACTTCGACCTGCTGATTACTGACATTGATATGCCTCGCATGGACGGTATTGAATTGGTCACACTCTTGCGCCGTGATACTCGCCTGCAATCGCTGCCGGTGATGGTGGTTTCTTACAAAGATCGGGAAGAGGACCGGCGCCGGGGACTGGACGCTGGCGCCGACTATTATCTAGCGAAGGCCAGCTTCCATGACGACACACTGCTGGATGCGGTGGTGGAACTGATCGGAGGCGCCCGGGCATGAGGATTGCTATCGTCAATGACATGCCCATGGCGGTAGAGGCATTGCGCCGTGCGTTGAACTTTGAGCCGGCCCATCAGGTGGTGTGGGTGGCCAGCAACGGCCTGGAGGCGGTGCAGCGCTGTGCCGAACTGACGCCGGACTTGATCCTGATGGACCTGATCATGCCGGTGATGGACGGCGTGGAAGCGACCCGGAAAATCATGGCCGAGACCCCATGCGCCATTGTCATTGTCACTGTGGACCGCGAGGCCAATGTCAGCCGCGTCTTCGAGGCCATGGGCCATGGCGCCCTGGACGTGGTGGATACCCCGGCGCTGGGTGTGGGCAACGCCAAGGACGCGGCGGCGCCGCTGCTGCGCAAGATCCTCAATATTGGCTGGCTGATCGGTCAGCGCGGCAGCCGTGTGCGTGCCGAGTCGGTGCCCCAGCGGGCCATGGGAAAACGCCAGAGCCTGGTGGCCATCGGCTCGTCTGCCGGCGGTCCGGCGGCCCTGGAAATCTTGCTCAAGGGCTTGCCACGGGATTTTTCGGCGGCCATCGTGCTGGTGCAGCATGTGGACCAGGTATTTGCCGCTGGCATGGCCGAATGGCTGAGCAGCGCTTCGGGCTTGCCGGTGCGCCTGGCATGTGAAGGCGAGCCGCCGCAAAGTGGCGTGGTGCTGCTGGCCGGTACCAATCATCATATTAGGCTGTTGAAAAACGGCACGCTGGCCTACACCGCCGAGCCAGTGAACGAGATTTATCGTCCGTCTATCGACGTGTTTTTCGAGAGTGTTGCCAGCTACTGGAGCGGAGATGCCGTCGGTGTATTGCTGACCGGCATGGGGCGCGACGGGGCCCAGGGGCTCAAATTGATGCGTCAGCAAGGCTATCTAACCATCGCTCAGGATCAGCAAAGCTGTGCGGTTTATGGCATGCCCAAAGCGGCAGCGGCGATAGACGCGGCTGTTGAAATTCGCCCATTGGACAGAATCGCGCCACGATTGCTGGAGGTATTCGCAAAATGACCGATATCACTCGCTGGCCTGGCCTGCAGGTAGTAATTCAGGTGACTGCACATGAATAATTTACAGCTCGACGACTTCAAGACCGACGAAAACGCCGCCATGGTGTTGCTGGTCGACGACCAGGCGATGATTGGCGAAGCCGTGCGGCGTGGCCTGGCCCATGAGGACAATATCGACTTCCACTTTTGCGCTGATCCGCACCAGGCGATCGCCCAGGCGATCCGCATCAAACCGACGGTCATTCTCCAGGATTTGGTGATGCCGGGCCTCGACGGCCTGACGTTGGTGCGTGAATATCGTAACCACCCGGCCACGCAGAGTATTCCGATCATCGTCCTCTCGACCAAGGAAGACCCGCTGATCAAAAGCGCGGCGTTTGCGGCCGGGGCCAATGATTATCTGGTCAAGTTGCCGGACAATATCGAACTGGTGGCCCGCATTCGCTACCACTCGCGCTCCTATATGACCCTGTTGCAGCGGGATGCGGCGTATCGAGCGCTGCGGGTCAGCCAGCAGCAACTGCTGGACACCAACCTGGTGTTGCAACGGCTGATGAACTCCGACGGTTTGACCGGGCTGTCGAACCGTCGGCACTTCGACGAGTACCTAGAGCTGGAATGGCGTCGCGCCATGCGCGACCAGACTCAGTTGTCGCTGCTGATGATCGACGTGGACTTCTTCAAGTCCTACAACGACAGCTTCGGCCACCTGGAAGGTGACGAAGCCCTGCGCAAGGTGGCCGCGACCATTCGCGACTCCAGCAGCCGCCCCTCGGACCTGCCGGCCCGTTACGGCGGTGAAGAGTTTGCCCTGGTTCTGCCCGGCACCTCACCTGGCGGTGCGCGATTAGTGGCCGAAAAGCTGCGGCAGGCCGTCGCAGCCCTGAAAATCCCTCATATAGCCCCGGCTGAAGGCGCGAGCCTGACCATCAGCATTGGTTTGGCGACCATGACGCCAGTGCAGGGCACGGATTGCCGGCAGTTGATCTCGGCGGCGGACAAGGGGTTGTATTTGGCCAAGCACAACGGGCGCAATCAGGTCGGCATCGAGTAAATAGGCCAGGGGGCAGCGCCCCCTAGCCAGAATCGACCAAGCGGACTGCCGTTTTCAGGCGTTTGCCGTTATACTCTTCGGCTTTCAAAAGTTCGCCAACGAGTGCTGCCCGCCATGGAAATCAACCCGATCCTTAACAGTATCAAGGACCTGTCCGAGCGCTCCGAAACTATTCGGGGGTATCTTTGACTACGATCAAAAGCATGAGCGTCTGACTGAAGTCAATCGCGAGCTTGAAGATCCTAGTGTCTGGAACAACCCTACCTATGCCCAGGAACTGGGGCGCGAGCGCTCCCTGCTGGCACAGATCGTAGACACCCTTGACGAGATGCACTCAGGTCTGGCCGATGCCAAGGACCTGCTGCTGATGTCCGCCGAGGAAGAAGACCAGGCTGCCGTCGATGACGTCGCCGCTGAAGTCGAGCGCCTGCGCGAGTCCCTGGAAAAACTCGAATTTCGCCGGATGTTCAGCGGTGAGATGGATGCCAACAACGCCTACCTGGATATCCAGGCCGGTTCCGGTGGCACCGAGGCTCAGGACTGGGCCAACATCTTGCTGCGCATGTACCTGCGCTGGGCTGACAAACGCGGTTTCGACGCGACCATCATGGAACTGTCTGCCGGTGAAGTTGCCGGGATCAAGGGTGCGACCATCCACATCAAGGGTGAATACGCCTTTGGTTGGTTGCGTACCGAGATCGGCGTACACCGCCTGGTACGCAAGAGTCCATTCGACTCCGGCAACCGTCGCCACACCTCGTTCTCGGCTGTGTTCGTGTCGCCGGAAATCGATGACAACATCGAAATCGACATCAACCCGTCGGACCTGCGCATCGACACATACCGTTCCTCGGGTGCCGGTGGTCAGCACGTAAACACCACTGACTCGGCCGTACGTATCACCCACGTACCGAGCAACACCGTGGTCTGCTGCCAGAACGAACGTTCCCAGCATGCGAACAAAGACACCGCGATGAAAATGTTGCGGGCCCGTTTGTATGAGCAGGAAGTGCAGAAGCGCAACGTCGCCTCCCAGGCCCTGGAAGACACCAAGTCTGACATCGGCTGGGGTCATCAGATTCGCTCCTACGTGCTTGACGCGTCGCGAATCAAGGACCTGCGCACCAACATCGAACGCAGTGACTGCGATAAAGTCCTCGACGGCGACATCGACGAGTACCTGGTAGCCAGTCTGAAACAAGGCCTGTAAGGCACTGTAGGAGCCGGTTTGCCGGCGATCCCCAGCCGAAGGCTGGGGACAACGAACCTGTGATGGAATTTCAAAAGACATGAGCGACCAACAACTCGACCCGCAAGCCCTGCAACAGGAAGAAAACTCCCTTATCGCCCTGCGCAAGGAAAAGCTTGCTGCTGAGCGCGCCAAGGGCAATGCCTTCCCCAACGACTTCCGTCGCGACGCCTACTGCGAAAAATTGCAGAAACAGTACGCGGACAAGACCAAGGAAGAGCTGGCAGAGGCTGCTATCCCGGTCAAGGTGGCAGGTCGCATCATGCTCAACCGTGGCTCGTTCATGGTAATCCAGGACATGTCCGGGCGGATTCAGGTCTACGTCAACCGTAAGACCCTGACCGAAGAAACCCTGGCCGCGGTGAAAACCTGGGACCTGGGCGACATCATCGCAGCCGAAGGCACCCTGGCCCGTTCCGGCAAGGGCGACCTGTACGTTGAAATGACCAACGTGCGCCTGCTGACCAAATCCCTGCGCCCACTGCCGGACAAGCACCACGGTTTGTCTGACACTGAGCAGCGCTACCGCCAGCGTTATGTTGACCTGATCGTCAACGAAGATGTGCGCCATACGTTCCGCGTGCGTTCGCAAGTGATTGCCCACACACGTGCTTTTCTGATGCAGCGTGACTTCCTCGAAGTGGAAACGCCGATGCTGCAAACCATCCCCGGTGGTGCCGCAGCCAAGCCTTTCGAAACGCACCACAACGCGCTGGACATGGGAATGTTCCTGCGCATCGCGCCTGAGCTATACCTCAAGCGGCTCGTTGTTGGCGGGTTTGAAAAAGTGTTTGAGATCAACCGCAACTTCCGTAACGAAGGCGTTTCGACTCGTCACAACCCTGAATTCACCATGTTGGAGTTCTACCAGGCCTACGCCGACTACGAAGACAACATGGACCTGACCGAAGAGCTGTTCCGCGAATTGGCGCAGTTGGTCCTGGGCAGCACCGACGTGCCGTACGGCGACAAGGTGTTCCACTTCGGCGAACCGTTTGTGCGCCTGTCGGTGTTCGATTCGATCCTCAAGTACAACCCTGAGCTGACCGAAGCCGACCTGACCGACATCGACAAGGCCCGCGCCATCGCCAAGAAAGCCGGCGCCAAGGTGCTGGGCTTCGAAGGCCTGGGCAAGTTGCTGGTGATGATTTTCGAAGAGTTGGTGGAGCACAAGCTGGAACAGCCACACTTTATTACCGAGTACCCGTTCGAAGTCTCGCCGCTGGCCCGTCGTAATGATGACAACCCGAACGTCACCGACCGTTTCGAGCTGTTCATCGGCGGCCGCGAAATCGCCAACGCCTACTCCGAGCTCAACGATGCTGAGGACCAGGCCGAGCGTTTCATGGCCCAGGTGGCCGACAAGGACGCCGGCGACGACGAAGCCATGCACTACGACGCCGACTTCGTGCGTGCCCTGGAGTACGGCATGCCGCCGACCGCCGGTGAAGGCATCGGCATCGACCGGTTGGTGATGTTGTTGACCAACTCACCGTCGATCCGCGACGTGATCCTGTTCCCGCACATGCGGCCAGAAGCATAACCGTAGCGAAATCTGAAGCCGCCTTTTATAAGGCGGCTTTTTTATGGGGCCTGCACAAGCGCCAGGCTTTTAACCTGTATCGAGGATGTGTGTGGTGAACTGCGTAATGGCTCAAGAAGGCGCCGCCGGCATCGCCGCTGCCGTGGCTGAAAGTGTTCAGTACCAGGGCCGCAAGGCCAGCCGACAGGGCAGCGAGCAGCGCCGGCAAGACATTCTCGATGCGGCCATGCGCATCGTTGTGCGTGATGGTGTCCGCGCCGTGCGTCACCGGGCGGTGGCGGCAGAGGCGGGTGTGCCGTTGTCGGCCACCACCTATTACTTCAAGGATATCGATGACCTGCTCACCGACACCTTCGCCCAGTACGTGGAGCGCAGCGCGGCGTTCATGGGCAAGCTGTGGGTGCGCAACGAAGGTCTGCTGCGGGAAATGGTTGCCTACGGTGATGGCAGTGCGCAGTCCCGTTCGCAGTTGGCCGATGATATTGCGCGGCTGACTGCCGATTATGTCCATCGCCAGTTGCTGACCCGTCGCGAGTACTTGATGGCTGAGCAGGCATTTCGCCAGGAAGCGCTGTTGAACCCGCGCCTGGCCGAATTGGTACGCTCTCACCAGCAAATCCTGTTGCAGGGCACTTGCCAGTTTTTCCAGGTGTTGGGCTCTCGCGAGCCGCAACAGGATGCCAAAGTGTTGACGGCGATTATCGGTCGGATGGAATATCAGGGCCTGCTGGGCGGATTAGAGCCTCTGACCAGCGACGAGATGCTTGAGATACTCAAACGTTACATGCATCTGGTGTTGGCTTCGGTATAACCCTTGTAGGAGTACTCAATGAAAGCCTGGCGTGTGGTCGTGATCGCCGTGTCGTTCCTGTTGCTCAGCGGTTGCCTGGTGACCTTCAAGGATCCCCTGCCGGCCAGCGAGGTGGCGCCTGATGCCTTGCTTGGCAAGTGGGCGAGCAAGAACGCCTGGGGTGAGCCGCTCAATCTGCAAATCAGCCGCGCTGGCGAAAATCGCTATAAAGCTGTGAGCTACCCTAAAGCCAAGCCAGGGGCGCGTGATGAATACCTGTTCAGCGTGTCCCGCCATGGCAACCGCTGGTACCTGTCGGCGTCATTGCCTGACAAGTTTGACGGTCACTTCATCCTGGCGGGGTTTGAGTTCGATGAAAAGCACGAACTGGTGGTCTACAACCTCGACCTTGAGCAGATCAACCAGGCTATCGGGCAGAAAGCCTTAAGCGGTGCTGCGGTAGAAACCGTGGAGGGTGATGGTGTACTGATCGACAGTCCCATGAGCCAGGTGTTTGCCTACCTGGATGATCCGGCCAATGCCGACGTGTTCGTCGAAGCCGTACGCTATCAGCGTGCAGGCAAATAACGTTTAGAGAGGAAGCACCGGGTGGACGATTACCAGCAGACGATACGCACCTTGTCTGATCGCATTGTGCTGGCGCAAACACCGATTCGCGTCCTCGACGCCGTAAAGTGGGATGACAACATCCGCAAGGGGTTCCTCAAGGGCAAAGGCAAGGAAATGCCGGCCGTAGACCGCGACTATTACCTGAACCGGCCGCTGTCGTTCGATTCCAGTGCGGTGAAGCTGGAGTTCCAGAACATCGAGCGCGACATCACCCGCCAGCTCGGCCAGTTCAACCCTGTTGGGCAGATCATGCGGCGCATGTGCAAGGAATACCGCATGGTGGTGCGCATGCTCGAAGCCCGCGGCACCGAAGATTTCGGCCTGATTTCCCAGGAGCTGTATGGCGCCGCCTCCGATGCGTTCCATGCCGGTGACCCGACCCTGGCCGACCTCGGCCTGATGCTCTCCGATTACCTGAATAACATTGATGGCCGTGGTGATCTCAAGGACGAAGCCAAGACCTTGACCGCCAAGGACGCTGTCAGCCTGCTGCAAAGCCGTCTGAACAAAGTGTTTGGCGAGGCGGAAGAAACCATCCGCGTATTTGAATCCGACGGCATCGTCGCCGATGCGGCGGCGGGTGCCGACTACATCAAGATCCGCGCCGATGCGATGTTCAACGAGCGCGACGTGCGTGCCCTGGAAGTCCATGAAGGTCTGGTGCATGTCGGCACTACCCTCAACGGCCAGAATCAGCCGATCTGCACGTTCCTGTCCAAGGGCCCGCCCTCGTCTACCGTGACCCAGGAAGGCCTGGCGATTCTGATGGAGATCATCACCTTTGCCTCCTACCCCAGCCGCCTGCGCAAACTGACTAACCGCACCCGCGCCATTCATATGGTGGAAGAGGGCGCTGATTTCTTGCAGGTCTACGAGTTCTTCCGTGAACAGGGCTTTGAAATGGCCGAAAGCTACGGCAATGCCAGCCGGGTCTTCCGTGGATCTACGCCTACGGGTCTGCCGTTTACCAAGGATTTGTCCTACCTCAAGGGCTTTATCATGGTTTACAACTACATTCAGTTGGCTGTGCGTAAAGGCAAGCTGGAGCAAGTGCCGCTGCTGTTTTGCGGCAAGACCACCCTGGAAGACATGCGTACCTTGCGCCAATTGGTGGATGAAGGCCTGGTGGTGCCGCCCAAGTATCTACCGGAGCAGTTTCGCGACATGAACGCGTTGGCGGCGTGGATGTGCTTCTCCAACTTTCTCAACCACTTGAGCCTGGACCGGATCGAAGCGGATTACTCCAATATTCTCTGATCGCCTGTGGCGATCCGACATGCCCGCTCACTACAGAGGCTTCAACGGATGAGAATCCTCGGTATTCTTTGCCTGTTACTGACCCTGAACGGCTGCAGCTCCCTGCTGTTCTACCCAGAGCCGGGCCTGCCGTTCACCCCGGAAAAAGCTCACCTGCAATACCGCGACATCACCCTCACCACCGCCGACGGCATCAAGCTGCACGCTTGGTGGTTGCCAGCCAAGACCGGTGTGCCGCTCAAGGGCACAGTGCTGCACCTGCACGGAAACGGCGGCAACCTGGCCTGGCACCTGGGTGGCAGTTGGTGGTTGCCGGAGCAGGGCTATCAAGTGCTGCTGCTGGACTATCGCGGCTACGGCTTGTCCGAAGGCAAACCCTCGCTGCCAGCGATTTATCAGGACCTGGACGCAGCTTTCAGCTGGATCGACAAGGCGCCAGAAACCCAGGGCCAACCGCTGATCATTCTTGGCCAGAGCCTGGGCGGCGCGCTGGCGGTGCATTACCTGGTGGAGCATCCTGAGCGTCAGCGCCAGCTCAAGGCCCTGGTGTTGGATGGCGTTCCGGCCAGTTATCGTGATGTAGGGCAGTTCGCCCTGAGCACGTCCTGGTTAACATGGCCGTTCCAGGTACCATTGTCCTGGCTGGTGCCGGATGCCGACAGTGCAATCAACGCCATGGCGCAACTGACCGGTGTGCCGAAACTGCTGTTCCACAGTATGGATGATCCGATCGTGCCCCTTTCCAACGGCATCCGTCTGTATCAAGCTGCGCCCCCGCCGAGGGTGCTGCAACTGACCCGTGGAGGTCATGTGCAGACCTTCGCCGACAAGACCTGGCAAACCGTGATGCTGCGCTATCTTGACGACCCGCAGCATTTCGATGGCTTGCGCCGCCTGGGGGAAATCCCCAATTACCGGCCCGCCCCGAATCTAAAAGATGAATCATCAGAGAGCCCGCAATGAGCGAAGAACGCAACGCAATCCCCCTGATTCTCACCGGTATTGGCACTATCATCGGTACCGTTGGCTGCCTGTGGTATTACGGCTACCTGCACTTTGCCAAACCTGAGGATGCCTTGCTGCTCAGTGACTTCACCATGCTCAAGACTGTTCCAGGCGAGGATTACAAGATCTCCCTGACGCCGGCTGCCCAGGTGGCCCAGTGCGTTGACGGCGTGCTGGTGATGTTCGATACGGAACAGAAAGGCCTCAGCGGTGTATTGGTGAACAGCAAGAAGCAGGCTGTGCGCTGCATTGGCCAGGAAACGCCGCAGTTGCAGCAGTAAAAGCGGTTGCACGTGGGCAGGGGCGTGTTGTGCTCCTGTCCACGGGAGGCTCCTACGAAATCGAACACTCGGCTAACCGCTTGTACCCCCCGCCCTCCGCCTGAGCACTCACTGCGCCTACCCAGATGAGTTTTCTCTACCCGCGCATGACATCCACTTTCAGAAAAAGCTAGCGCCTGGAACCATTTCCCATAAGAAACCACTGAACAGATTGTCAGCGCCGCTGATAGATAACTTACGAATAGTTAATGTTGGAGTGCGGATATGAGTATGGGAATTGGTGGCATTGGGCGCATGGCGGGCGCAGGCATGCAAGGGATGGGTGGCGGACAGCAGGTTGGCCAGCCAGGGGGAATGGATCAGCAGAAGTTGCTCGAAATGCTCATGAAAATGCTGGGTGGTGCGGGCGGCGCTCAAGGAGGCGGTGGTAGCCAGGGCGGCGGCGCAGCAGGCGGTGATCAGGCCGACATATTGGAAAAAATGAAGCAGATGATGCGCGGCCAGCAGGGCATGCAGGCCATGATGCCAGGTAATGACAGTGGCCGGAATATCAGCTTCGGGTAGGCAAAAGGAAGCCCCCTTGCATTGAAGGGGGCTTTTTAGTCCAACGACAGTCGATCGGTTATTGAACCGACGAACGTGGTTTGACCGGCTGGTTGTCGTTGGAGATGGTCACTTCAACACGGCGGTTCATGGCGCGGCCCGAAACGCTGCCGTTATCGGCAACCGGGTATTCCTTGCCGTAACCCGTGGTCACGATGCGGCGCGGGTCAACGCCCATCTTGATCAGTGCAACCTGGACCGAAGTGGCGCGGCGCTCGGACAGGCTCTGGTTGTAGGCATCGGCACCGGTGCTGTCGGTGTAGCCTTCAACGATTACCTGGCGATCCGGGTTTTCCTGGAGGAATTGCGCCAGTTTGTTGATGTTTACCAGACCGCTGGATTTCAGGTCGACCTTGTTGGTGGCGAACAGCACGTCACCGAAGGTCACCAGGGTGCCACGTTCGGTCTGCTTGGCGTTCAAGCTGTTTTGCAGCTGCTTGATCTGCGCATCACGGGCTTCCAGCAGGGCGCGGGCACGTTCGTCGCCGGCGCCTTTCAGTTTGGCTTCGGATTCGCGCAGGGCAATGGTGTCCTTGGCCACTTCAACGCGCTGGTTGGTCAGGTAGGCCAGTTGGTCGACTTTCTTTTCGTCTTCCTTGTCGCGGTAGGCTTTGTCAGCCTTATCCAGCCATTCGCTGGCGTCCTTGGTTTCCAGGGCGGCGATTTTGGTCGCTTGCGGGTTGGATTGCAGGGCCGAGTAGTTGGTCCGTGCATTTTCCAGGTTCGCGTTCGGCGGGGTGGAGCAAGCCGCCAGAGCAACGCTCATCGCCAGCAGGGCAGGGATCATCAATTGTTTACGCATAGTGGTGTCGTCCTTTCAATTCGATTTCGGGTGCAATGCGATCACGGGTTGCTGGCTTACTGCTGCTGAGTAGCAGCGGGGCGCATACCTTCGTTACGCAGCTCCTGAACAGCCTTCTGGGAGTCCTTCACAGCCTGGTCAGCCTTGGCAGCCTGGGCCTTACGCTCTGCTACGCGAGCGTCCCATTCGGCTTGTTCGGCCAGGCGACGAGCTTCGTCATACTTCTTGTCGTGCATGGCAATTTCGGCTTGCTTGAGCTTGTCCTGGGCGGACCTCATTTCCACCGCTGCGAACTCGGTACCGCCAGCGCTGACTGCGCTGTTCACCGCCGATTGGGTTACGGCGTACTGCTCGGTCGGTGGGTTGCCGGCGCAACCGGCCAGTACGAAGCTGGTACCGATTGCCAGCGCGGCCAACTTGAGCCCGCGCAGGTGG
The DNA here is from genome assembly GCF_055407105.1 of Pseudomonas sp. C321. Classification (NCBI taxonomy): domain Bacteria; kingdom Pseudomonadati; phylum Pseudomonadota; class Gammaproteobacteria; order Pseudomonadales; family Pseudomonadaceae; genus Pseudomonas; species Pseudomonas sp. C321. The sequence goes on from NZ_JBUZRB010000003.1 coordinate 397,853, forward strand.
TTAAATGAGGATTTGGCAATGCTGGTCTTCATGGTCTTCAACTCCATTGGATACCTCCTGAAAAACATCAAATCCATCTTCGGTGGGCAGCGCGCGTGGTCTGGCGGTAAAGCTCAGAACACCTTTCAAACGGCTGTTCCAAGTGATGGCTTACTGGTTGTGACCTAAGGCTTTTTTGAATAGTTCAGAGAAGATGGCGATTTGCCTAAAAAACTATTTGGCGGGACTGTCAGCATTTAAATGTTGGAACTTTTGCATTGCGCAGAGGTATTCCGGGCCTCTGAGAGGCCCGGAATAGATGGGGTGGCAAGTTTTTTAACGAATGTTTATCAGTGTTTTTGCTTGTCGGGCAGGGCTGACAAGTCGTGTAGGTAACGCCGTGACAGCGTCAGAAAGCGTGGCGTAGGGCCGACGTCCTCGTACAGTGGGTCGCCCTCTTCATCGGTGGTAATCACATGCTGACCCTTGATGTAAGGGAAGCTGGTTTCCAGCTCTTCAAGGGCGGCACCGATCAGTTCGCCGAGCAATTCTTCGGTATTGCGTTTGGGGTACATCTCGCAAATGGCCGCGAGTCTGGCGGCGGCCTCTACGTCCAAATGGATCGCGTATTCAGTATTGGTCAGGCGACCCTTGGCGTTTTCTTCCCAATGCTGGGCCAGTTCTCGGATTTTCATGGCAACCTCAATTGAACCCACGGTCAGCGGGCGGTGATGAGTGACCAGTCAGCGCATGGATAATGCGGCAACTCATTATTGAGACTAGCTGCAAGCCACAAGGTTTAAAGTCGATTGTTCTGGCCCTTGTAAGAAGCCGGCGCGGGCGGCACTCTTGAAGATCAAAGCGTCCCGGATTTCTGGCTGGAGATTGGCTGATGAGCGATATCGATGCACGCTTGCGTGAGGATGTTCACCTGCTGGGTGAACTGTTGGGCAATACGATTCGAGAGCAGTACGGCGATGAGTTTCTCGACAAGATCGAGCAGATTCGCAAAGGCGCCAAGGCTGATCGCCGGGGTGCTGCCTCGGAACAGGCGGCAGGCGAAGAGCTGAGCGCCAGTCTCAATCAACTGAAAGAAGATGAACTGCTGCCAGTGGCGCGGGCCTTCAACCAGTTCCTCAACTTGGCCAATATCGCCGAGCAATATCAACTGATTCACCGCCGCGATGAATCGCAGCCGGCACCTTTCGAATCGCGGGTGTTACCAGAGTTATTGGCGCGTTTGCTGAGTGAAGGCCATAGCGCCGAATCCCTGGCCCGCCAACTGGGTCGCCTGGATATTGAACTGGTCCTCACCGCGCACCCCACCGAAGTCGCCCGGCGCACCCTGATCCAGAAATATGACGCCATCGCCGCGCAACTGGCGCTGCAGGATCACCGCGACCTCACGACCGCCGAACGCGAGCAGATTCGCCTGCGCCTGCAACGGCTGATTGCCGAAGCCTGGCACACTGAGGAAATCCGCCGTACCCGGCCGACCCCGGTGGACGAAGCCAAGTGGGGCTTTGCGGTGATCGAGCATTCCCTGTGGCATGCCATCCCCCATTACCTGCGCAAGGCTGACCACGCGTTGCACGCTGCCACGGGCCTGCATTTGCCGTTGGAGGCGGCGCCGATTCGCTTCGCGTCATGGATGGGCGGCGACCGCGACGGCAATCCCAACGTCACTGCGCCGGTTACCCGCGAAGTTTTATTGTTGGCCCGCTGGATGGCTGCTGACCTGTACTTGCGCGACATCGATCACTTGGCGTCCGAGCTGTCGATGCAACAGGCCAGCACTGAGTTGCAGGCCAAGGTCGGCGACAGCGGCGAACCCTACCGGGCGCTGCTCAAGCAACTGCGCGAGCGCCTGCGGGCGACCCGCAATTGGGCCCACGCGTCGCTGACGGTCAGCACCCCGGCACCCGCCGATGTGCTGCAAAATAACCGCGACCTGTTGGAGCCGCTGGAGCTGTGCTATCAGTCCCTGCACGCCTGCGGCATGGGCGTGATTGCCGACGGCCCGCTGCTCGATTGCCTGCGTCGGGCGGTCACGTTCGGCCTGTTCCTGGTGCGTTTGGATGTGCGCCAGGACTCAAGTCGCCACTCGGCAGCCATGACCGAAATCACCGACTACCTGGGCCTGGGCCGTTATGAGGACTGGGACGAAGATGCGCGCATCAGCTTCCTGATGAGTGAATTGGCCAACCGTCGGCCCTTGTTACCGAGCTATTTCAAACCCTCGGCCGACACCGCCGAGGTGCTCAATACCTGCAAGGAAATTGCCGCTGCGCCAGCGGCGTCCTTGGGTTCCTACGTCATCTCCATGGCCGGTGCTGCGTCGGATGTCTTGGCGGTGCAGTTGTTGTTGAAAGAGTCCGGCGTGCAGCGGCCGATGCGCGTGGTGCCGTTGTTCGAAACCCTCGCTGACCTGGATAACGCCGGCCCGGTGATTGAGCGCCTATTGCTGCTGCCGGGTTATCGCGCACGGTTGCAGGGCCCGCAGGAAGTGATGATCGGCTATTCGGACTCGGCCAAGGATGCCGGCACCACCGCTGCAGCCTGGGCGCAATATCGAGCCCAGGAACGCTTGGTGGACATCTGCCGCGAGCAGCAGGTGGAACTGCTGTTGTTCCATGGTCGTGGCGGCACCGTCGGCCGTGGCGGCGGCCCGGCTCACGCGGCGATTCTGTCGCAGCCACCGGGTTCGGTGGCCGGGCGTTTCCGTACCACTGAGCAAGGGGAAATGATCCGCTTCAAATTCGGCCTTCCGGATATCGCTGAGCAAAACCTCAACTTGTATTTGGCCGCCGTGCTGGAAGCGACCTTGCTGCCGCCACCACCGCCCGAGCCCGCCTGGCGCCACTTGATGGATGAGTTGGCCGCCGACGGTGTCAGTGCCTATCGCGCCGTGGTCCGGGAAAACCCGCAGTTCGTCGAGTATTTCCGCCAGTCCACCCCGGAGCAGGAACTGGGTCGCTTGCCTTTGGGCAGTCGCCCGGCCAAGCGTCGTGCCGGCGGTATAGAAAGCCTGCGGGCTATCCCATGGATCTTCGGCTGGACCCAGACCCGCCTGATGCTGCCGGCCTGGCTCGGTTGGGAAGCCGCCTTGAGCAAGGCTCTGGAACGCGGTGAAGGCGAGTTGCTGGGGCAGATGCGCGAGCAGTGGCCGTTCTTCCGTACCCGCATCGATATGCTGGAGATGGTCCTGGCCAAGGCCGATGCCGATATTGCCCGGTTGTATGACGAGCGCTTGGTGCAGCCTGACCTGCTTCCATTGGGTGCGCATTTACGCGACCTATTGTCGCAGGCGTGCGGTGTGGTGCTTGGCCTGACCGGTCAGTCGCAGTTGCTTGCTCATAGCCCGGACACCCTGGAGTTCATCCGCTTGCGCAACACCTACCTCGACCCGCTGCATCTGTTGCAGGCCGAACTGCTGGCCCGCTCTCGCCAACAGGAAGTAGCCCAGGACAGCCCTCTGGAACAGGCGCTGCTGGTGTCTGTGGCCGGTATTGCCGCCGGTTTGCGCAATACCGGCTAACATTTTTGGCGTGTTCTCAAGAGCTTGCAGATAAAACCGCCGGCGGCCTCGAAAGGGGTTGCTGGCGTTTTTATGCTGGGGTTGCACCAGGGGATACCTCGACTAAAAGGCTTGTTCAGCGCGGGTTCCTCCGACTTTTGGCGGCTTGTGTGGTTAGGGCCTGCTGTGTATCTTGATCAGCCTTTGGCCGTTTGGGCGGCCTAGACCCATATTTTCCGAGATTGGCCCCATGCGGCGAATCCGAGCGTTATCTCTATAAAAAAATTGAGGAGCACATCGATGCGCGTCATTCTTCTGGGAGCTCCCGGGGCCGGTAAAGGTACTCAGGCAAAGTTCATCACTGAAAAATTCGGCATTCCACAAATATCCACCGGCGACATGCTGCGTGCGGCCGTCAAGGCTGGCACCGAGCTGGGCCTGATCGCCAAAAGCGTGATGGACAGCGGCGGCCTGGTATCCGATGACCTGATCATCAACCTGGTCAAGGAACGCATCAGCCAGGATGACTGCAAGAACGGCTTCCTGTTCGATGGCTTCCCGCGCACCATCCCCCAGGCTGAAGCGCTGGTGAAGGCTGGCGTGGAGTTGGACAACGTGGTCGAAATCGCCGTCGACGACGAAGAAATCGTCCAGCGCATTGCCGGTCGTCGCGTTCACGAAGCCTCGGGCCGCGTCTACCACACCGTCTACAACCCGCCAAAAGTGGCAGGCAAGGACGACATCACCGGCGAAGAGCTGGTGCAGCGCAAGGACGACACCGAAGAAACCGTGCGTCATCGCCTGTCGGTCTACCATTCCCAGACCAAGCCGCTGGTGGATTTCTACCAAAAACTGGCCGATGCCCATGGCAAGCCGAAGTACAGCCACATCGCGGGTGTCGGTTCGGTTGAAGCCATCACCGGCAAGGTGTTGGAAGCACTGAGCTGATAAGTCGATTAGCTTGATGTTCAACGGCCCGCTTGCGGGCCGTTGTTGTTTATACTGGCGCACTTTTTTTCAATGTGGACGCAAATACCGATGAGCACCTTGCTGGCCCTGGACACCGCGACTGAAGCTTGCTCCGTTGCCTTGCTGCACGATGGCAAGGTAACGAGCCACTACGAGGTGATCCCGCGCCTGCACGCGCAAAAGCTGTTGCCGATGATCAAGCAGTTGCTGATCGATGCGGGCACCACCTTGTCGGCGGTGGATGCCATCGCCTTCGGGCGTGGCCCCGGTGCGTTCACCGGCGTGCGGATTGCCGTTGGCGTGGTCCAGGGGCTGGCATTTGCCCTGGAACGGCCGGTGCTGCCAGTTTCCAACCTCGCCGTGCTGGCCCAGCGGGCGTTTCGCGAACATGGCGCACGCCAGGTCGCGGCAGCCATCGACGCGCGGATGGATGAGGTCTATTGGGGTTGCTACCGAGAAACCGCTGGCGAGATGCGCCTTGTTGGTGTTGAAACCGTGCAGCCGCCTGAAGCGGCCGCTTTGCCAGAGGATGCCAGCGGTGAATGGTTCGGTGCCGGTACCGGTTGGGGGTATGCCGAGCGCATCGCAGTCCCGCTCAACGGCCAGGACGCCGCAATGTTGCCCCATGCCGAAGACTTGTTGACCCTGGCGCGTTTTGCCTGGGCGCGGGGCGAGGCCATTCCCGCCGATCAGGCACAGCCGGTTTACCTGCGCGATAAAGTGGCGAAGACCAAGGCTGAACGTCAGTAAAAACACCACCAATCGTCAGAAATCACCCCTGCTTTTAAACCTTTGCGAATTAATGTGTTCTAGTTATCACCAGAGCATTTGCGCGCCATGGAAAGTGCCGCTAAATTGCCATCATTGATATCGAGTCTGCATGTATGCGTATAGACGGCTTTTCATCTCAGTCCTACCCCCTCAAGCGTAAGCCGCGCAAGGCTAACGTGACGGTAGACGAGTCCGTCGAGGACTCGCCCGACTTTGTTGAAGTCCAGCCAGAAACGCCCTCAGGCTCTGCTGTCTCTGCCCGCTCCCAGGGCGCCTCCGGTGCCCGTATTGGTGGCGTTCCTGCCCGCCAGCAAGACATGGTTTTCCCGCGTTCCATGAGCAAAAGCGTTGCCAACGCCCTGGCCAGCTACCTGACCACTGCCGGCTTTGTCGAATGGGATATGGAAGTGCTGGGCCTCGATATACACATCTGATGCTGCTGCCTTACTACCTCGGTTGCCCGTCCTGGAGCGAAAACGCCTGGCGCGAGTACCTGTATCCGCAAGACGCCCGCGCCAGCGACTACCTCGCGCTCTATTCCCAAGTGTTCAACGCCGTTGAAGGCAACACCACTTTCTACGCCCGGCCTGCGGTGGCCACCGTGCAGCGCTGGGCCGAGATCATGCCCGAGCATTTTCGCTTTACCGCCAAGTTTCCGGGTGATATCAGCCATGGCGGCGACTTGCGTGAGCAACTGCCGGCGGCGCAGAGTTTTCTCGGGCTGATGAGCCCTTTGGGCCAACGAGTCTCACCCTTGTGGCTGCAACTGCCTGCCAGTTTTGCGCCTCATCGCCTGGGGGAACTGGCCGGCTTTATCGATGGGTTGGAGCGGCCGCTGGCCGTGGAAGTGCGCCACCCTGAATTCTTCGCCAAGGGCGATGCCGAACGTATGCTCAACCGTTTGCTGCGTGATCGTGGCGTGGAGCGCATCTGCCTGGACTCCCGTGCGTTGTTCAGTTGCACCTCGACCTCGGCTGCGGTGCTCCACGCCCAGTCGAAAAAGCCCAAGGTGCCAACTCGTCCGGCGGCGCTGACCCAGTTTCCCCAAGTGCGTTTTATTGGCCACCCAGAACTGGAAGCCAATGATCCGTTCCTGGTGCCATGGGTTGAAAAAGTCGCTGGCTGGATCGAAGAAGGCCGCACGCCGTACATGTTCCTGCACACCTCCGATAATCGCTTGGCCGCGCAACTGGCCCAGCGCTTCCATGAAAAACTGATGGCGCGCTTGCCTGGTTTACCGGCCTTGTCTGAGCTACATCGAGAGCCCGCAGCGCAGCAACTGGGGTTACTCTAAAGCTCCTCTTCCCGCCAGGAGTCAGCAATGGACCCGCAAACCCTTCGCGCCGAAACCTTCAAGGCTTTGCATGAGCGCGACCGCGCATTCGTAATGCCTAATCCGTGGGACGCAGGCTCCGCCAAGATGCTCGCCAGCCTGGGCTACGAAGCGCTAGCCACCACCAGTGCCGGCTTTGCCTTCAGCCTTGGACGCCCGGATGCCGAAGGCGCGTTGTCCCTTGAAGATACCTTGGGCAATGCCGGGATGATCGCCCAGGCAACGATGCTGCCGGTAGCTGCCGATCTGGAAAACGGCTTCAGCGACAGTCCCGAAGGTTGCGCCGAGACTATTCTGCGGGCTGCGGCCACGGGGATCGTCGGGGGCTCCATCGAAGACGCCACGGGTATCGCCATCGACCCTATCTACCCCTTTGATCTTTCTGTTGAGCGCATTGAAGCTGCCGTTGCTGCCGCTCGCAGCCTGCCGTTTCCGTTCATGCTGACGGCCCGTGCGGAAAATTTCCTGCATGGCAAACTGGATTTTCCCGACACCATCCGCCGCCTGCAGGCTTATGCCGAAGCGGGGGCCGATGTGCTGTATGCACCGGGCCTGCGCAGCGCCGAAGAAGTGCTGGCGGTGGTCCGGGCCGTGGCGCCCAAGCCGGTGAATGTGTTGATGTCTGGCGGCCTCAGGCTCACGGTGGCGCAGTTGAGCGAGATGGGCGTCAAGCGCATCAGCGTCGGTTCGGCGATGGCCCTGGCGGCCTACGGTGAGTTCTTCAGGGCTGCGCGGGAGGTTCATGAGCTGGGGACGTTCACGTTTACCGAGCGTTCGATGCCGTTCAGTCAGGCCAATCAGCTGTTCAAGGGTTGAGCCGTGCGTTTTTTCAAAGTGCTGGGCGTGCTGCTGGTTTTAGCCGTTGGGCTGGCCGTGGCGGTGTGGCGCGGCTGGGTGCCGCTGCCTGATGAATGGAATCCCTGGGTGCCGCTGGACGTGCGTGCATCACCGAACCTGTTGACCCGGTTCAAGCTGGGGCGTTTGCAGGATGATCCGGCGTTGTGCGATCAGGTGCTGAAAACCTCCGGTTTGCGAGTCACTCATCAAGCGGACAGCCCCGCCGACGCCGCGTGCCCACTGCGCAATACCTTGCGTGTCCAGGGTGGCGATGTGGGCCTGAGCAGCAGCTTTCTCGCCAGTTGCCCGCTGGCCGTGGCCTTTGCCCTGTTCGAGCGCCACAGCCTGCAACCGGCGGCACAGGCGGTGTTTGGCCAGGCGGTGACGCGGGTCGATCACCTGGGCAGTTTTGCCTGTCGCAATATGTATAACCGTACCGAAGGACGACTGAGCCAACACGCCTCGGCCAACGCCCTGGATATTGCCGGATTTCGCCTGGCGGACGGGCGCAGTATCAATGTGCTTAAGGATTGGCCGGGCGAGGACGCGAGTGCGCGTTTTTTGCGTCAGGTGCGTGACAGCGCCTGCAATGATTTCAATGTGGTGTTGAGCCCGGACTACAACGCCGCCCACCGTAACCATTTTCACCTGGACATGGGGCGTTGGTGGGTGTGTCGCTGAGGATCAGGCAGCCAGGCGCAGATTGTGGAGGATCAGCGGGCGTGCCCAGCCGCAGTCGAAGTCCAGTTGCTTCTGCTGTTCCACCAGCTCTTCTGCCGGGAAGGGTTCGGCGGCCGGGGGTAGCAGCTCCATTTCGAACTCGGCAATCGGCAGGAACAGCGGCCTGGGTTGCGGTGCCGGGCCAGGCTCGGGCAGTGGCAGGCCTGCGGTCAGTACGATAGGACGCACCCAACCGCTTTCAAAGTTTTGCTGGCGCTGCTGGGCGACGATCTCTTCCTCGGGGAACGGGACGGCGGCCGGTGGCAGTAATTGCATTTCGAATTCGGCAATCGGCAGGAACAGCGGCTCAGGCGGGGCGATTTTGGTGTCCTGCACATTGCAGTGGCGCTGGGTGACGATTTGCGTCAGCAGGTCGCTGCCGGCGCTGGGCTCCACCGAGGCATCCACCGGCACCGCTTCCTTGGCGGCGAGCGCACCCGGCTCTTCGCCGAGCTGCTCGGCGAGCGCTCGGGCGAAGAAGTCCTGCCACACATGACTGACGCCGGCCAGCGCTTGGGAATTGCGTAGGCCGTAGTGGTTGTGGGTCGGCAGTACACCGGTGAATTGGGAAGGAATGTCTGACATTTCTCTCGGTCGACGCTCAGCTCTGGCAAAATGCCTGATCATTTTTTTATCGGCCGCTTTTTGCCGATCCTTAATATTTTTGAGCGTGGCGACAGATGAGCGAACAACCAGCGGCCAGCCGCATCCGGGTCGAGGCCCTGGCCGAAGGCTTTCAAGCCCGTGCCAAGCACTGGGCCGAGCAGCTTGGGCTGCCTTTGCAGTTGGAGGAGGCGGACTTTGCCTTGCAGGTGGGTGAACACGGCCTGCAGTTGCAACAACTGGGGCCGGACGCGCCTGGGCCGGTGCGGGTGGATTTTGTCGAAGGCGGCGCGGCCCATCGTCGTTTGTACGGCGGTGGCAGCGGGCAGATGATTGCCAAGGCCGTGGGCATCGCCCAGGGCGTGCGCCCGCGGGTGCTGGACGCCACGGCCGGGCTGGGCAAGGATGCGTTCGTGCTGGCCAGCCTGGGTTGTGAGATGAGCCTGATCGAGCGTCAGCCGCTGATTGGCGCCTTGCTGGAAGACGGCATCGCTCGGGGCGCGGATGATTTCGAGGTGGCGCCGATTGTCGCGCGGATGACCTTGCTCAAGGGCAATTCCATCGAGGTGATGCGCAATTGGGAAGGCGAGCCGCCCCAGGTCATCTACCTCGACCCAATGTTTCCCCATCGTGAGAAAACCGCTCTGGTGAAGAAGGAAATGCGCCTGTTCCGACCGCTGGTGGGGGATGATCCGGATGCCCCGGCCTTGCTGGCAGCAGCGTTGGCCCTGGCCAGCCACCGGGTGGTGGTCAAGCGCCCGCGCAAGGCACCTTGCATTGAGGGGCCCAAGCCAAGCCATGCGCTGGATGGCAAGTCCAGCCGCTATGATATCTATCCGAAGAAGGCGCTGAAGTCCTGAAACCAGACTCCCCGCCCGTGGGAGTCGGGCTAAACCCGATACGCCCGCATAAACAAGCCCACCACGTCCTGTACATGTTCCTCGGCAGCCTCAGGGCTCAACTGCCCGCCACAGCCATATAACAGCCGGAAATTCGCCGTGCCCTTGAGCAGGCAGAAAAAGTGTTCGGCGGCGGTAAGCGGCTTGTCGATGCTCAGGGCGCCGCTCTGATCAATCTTGCTCAGCAAGCGCTCCATGCCTTGCAGCATGCGCATGGGGCCTGCTTCGAAAAAGATCTGAGAGAGTTTCGGGTCCTGGCTGCCCGAGGTCATCATCAGGCGATGCAGGTTCACCGATTCGTTGCTGTTGACCAGCACATGAAAACCACGGGCGATATTCAGCAACACCTTCTCGACGCACACACCGTCAGGCAATTCGAAATACATCACCGGCAACTGCTCTTCGCACTTGGCGACGACGGCAGCGGAGAACAGCGTCTCCTTGTCGGTGAAATGGCTGTAGACGGTCAATTTTGATACACCCGCCTCAAGGGCTACCGCATCCATGCTGGTGCTGGCGTAGCCATTACTCAAAAACAGGATTTTGGCGGCTTCAAGGATCGCCTGGCGCTTTGCCATGTCCTTGGGGCGCCCGGGACTATTGGTGTTTACGGGATTGTCGGACATTTTCACTTTAATACTGGACTGGTGAGTTTGGTATTAATAACATACCGACCAGTATAATTATTCCAAGCACCATTAGCGAAAGGTCCTTCAGCATGCGTCGCTTTGTTCTGCCCCTTGCGTTGCCTGTCAGCCTGGTACTTCTGTTGGCTGCCTGCGGCCATGAAGATGCGGCGAAAACCACGGTCCGCCCGGCCATGGTGGTGCAGCCACAGCCTTCGGCGGCTACGTCCGACAGCTATCCGGGCGAGGTTCGCGCCCGCTATGAGCCGGATCTGGCCTTTCGCATTGGCGGCAAAGTCAGCCGACGACTGGTAGATGAGGGCGAAAGGGTCAAGGCTAACCAGCCCCTGGCCGAACTCGACCCCCAGGACGTGCGCTTGCAACTGGAAGCCACCCGCGCCCAGGTTGCCGCCGCCGAGGCGAACCTGAGCCTGGTACGCGCCGAGCGTGACCGTTACAAGACCCTGATGGACCGTCAGATGGTCAGCCGCTCCCAGTACGACAATTCCGAAAACATGTACCGTTCCGGGGACGCACGCCTCAAGCAGATCAAGGCTGAATTCGACGTTGCCAACAACCAGGCTGGCTACGCCGTGCTGCGTGCGCCCCGGGATGGGGTGGTCGCCAAGCGCTCTGTGGAAGTTGGCCAGGTGGTGTCCGCCGGCCAGACCGTGTTCACCCTGGCCACTGATGGCGAGCGCGAAGTGCTGATCAGCCTGCCGGAACAAAGCTTTGGCCGCTTCAAGATTGGCCAGCCTGTATCCGTTGAGTTGTGGAGCCAGCCGGACCAGCGCTTCACTGGGCGCATTCGCGAGCTGTCGCCAGCGGCAGACCCCAAGTCGCGCACTTTCGCTGCCCGTATTGCGTTCGCCAGCGGTAAAGTCCCGGCAGAGCTGGGCCAGAGTGCGCGAGTATTCATACAAACCGACGGCGTTATTGCGTTGTCTGTGCCGCTGTCGGCCTTAAGCGCGGAGAACGGCGCGTCCTACGTCTGGCTGGTGCAGTCCGACAACACGCTCAAGCGGGTGCCAGTACGAATCGGCGCCTTTGGCGAGAAAAGCGTACCGGTGCTGGAAGGCCTGAACCCCACAGACTGGGTAATCGCTGCCGGTGTCCATGTGCTCCATGAGGGTCAGCAAGTGCGCCCGGTGGATCGCTCCAATCGGGTGGTGAATCTGACGGCCAACAAGGAGTAGTCCCGATGGGTTTCAATCTTTCCGAATGGGCGTTGCGCAATCGCCAGATCGTACTGTTCCTGATGCTATTGCTGGCAGTGGTCGGTACTTTGTCCTACACCAAACTGGGGCAAAGCGAAGACCCGCCGTTTACCTTCAAGGCCATGGTCATCAAGACCAACTGGCCGGGGGCCACGGCCCAGGAAGTCTCGCGCCAGGTTACCGAGCGCATTGAAAAGAAATTGATGGAGACCGGTGACTACGAGCGCATCGTCTCCTTCTCGCGCCCCGGCGAATCCCAGGTCACCTTCATCGCCCGGGACTCGATGTATTCAAAGCAGATCCCCGACCTCTGGTACCAGGTGCGCAAGAAGATCAGCGACATTCGCCTGACATTGCCGCCGGACATCCAGGGCCCGTTTTTCAACGATGAATTCGGCACCACCTTCGGCAACATTTACGCCCTGACCGGTGAGGGTTTCGACTACGCCGTGCTCAAGGACTACGCCGACCGTATCCAGATCCAGCTGCAGCGGGTGCCGGATGTGGGCAAGGTCGAGCTGCTGGGTTTGCAGGACGAGAAGATCTGGATCGAATTGTCCAACCTCAAACTCGCCACCCTCGGTTTACCGCTGGCTGCTGTTCAGCAGGCCTTGCAAGAACAGAACGCCGTCTCCACCGCAGGCTTCTTTGAAACACCCAGCGAGCGCATACAACTGCGGGTCTCCGGCAACTTCAAGACGGTAGAAGAAATTCGCGACTTCCCGATTCGCGTCGGTGATCGCACCTTTCGCATCGGCGATGTGGCTGAGATCCACCGGGGCTTCAACGATCCACCGGCGCCACGCATGCGCTACATGGGCGACGACGCCATCGGCCTGGCAGTAGCCATGCGCGATGGCGGTGACATCCTGGTGCTGGGCAAGGCCCTTGAAGGCCAGTTCGCTCGCCTGCAGAAGAACCTTCCGGTTGGCATGGAGTTGCGCAAGGTCTCCGACCAACCGGCGGCCGTGAAGACCAGTGTCGGCGAATTTGTCCAGGTTCTGGCTGAAGCGCTGGCGATCGTGTTGCTGGTGAGTTTCTTCTCCCTCGGCGTGCGCACCGGCATGGTGGTCGCCCTGGCGATTCCGCTGGTGTTGGCGATGACTTTCGCTGCCATGTACTACCTGGGGATTGGCCTGCACAAGATTTCCCTCGGCGCCTTGGTGCTTGCCCTCGGCTTGCTGGTGGACGACGCGATTATCGCCGTGGAAATGATGGCGATCAAAATGGAGCAGGGTTACGACCGGCTCCGGGCCGCCAGTTTCGCCTGGACCAGCACCGCCTTTCCGATGCTCACCGGCACACTGATCACCGCCGCCGGCTTCTTGCCGATTGCCACCGCGCAATCGAGCACCGGCGAATACACCCGTTCAATCTTCCAGGTGGTGACCATTGCGTTGCTGGCTTCCTGGGTTGCCGCCGTGGTGTTCGTGCCGTACCTGGGGGAAAAACTCCTGCCGGACCTGGCGAAGATTCTCGCGGATAAGCATGGTGCCGATGGTCCTGATCCCTACGGCACGCCGTTCTATCAGCGGGTAAGACGCTTGGTGGAATGGTGCGTAAGTCGGCGCAAGACGGTGATTGTGCTGACCTTGCTGCTGTTTATCGGCTCGGTGGCGCTGTTCCGCTTCGTGCCCCAGCAGTTTTTCCCGGCTTCCGGGCGGCTGGAGTTGATGGTTGATCTGAAGCTGGCCGAAGGCGCGTCGCTGAGCAACACCGCCGATCAGGTCAAGCGTCTGGAGTCGCTGCTCAAGGAGCACTCCGGTATCGACAACTACGTGGCCTATGTCGGCACCGGCTCGCCGCGTTTCTACCTGCCCCTGGACCAGCAATTGCCTGCGGCCAGCTTTGCCCAGTTTGTCGTACTGGCCAAGACCATCGAGGAGCGGGAAAGCCTGCGCACCTGGCTGATCGAGACCCTCAATGAACAATTCCCGGCCTTGCGCTCGCGGGTCACGCGCCTGGAGAACGGGCCGCCTGTTGGCTACCCGGTGCAGTTCCGAGTCACGGGTGAACATATCGAAGAAGTGCGGGCCCTGGCGCGTAAAGTGGCGGCCAAGGTTCGCGAAAATACCCATGTGGTCAACGTGCACCTGGACTGGGAAGAACCGAGCAAGATTGTCTACCTCAATATTGACCAGGACCGCGCTCGTGCCTTGGGTGTGAGCACCGCCAACCTGTCGAAATTTCTCCAGAGTTCCCTGACCGGGTCCAGTGTCAGCCAGTACCGCGAAGACAACGAGTTGATTGAAATCCTCCTGCGCGGCACTGTTCACGAGCGCACCGAGTTGTCGCTGCTGCCGAGCCTGGCAGTGCCGACCGATAACGGCAAAAGTGTCGCCTTGTCGCAGATTGCCACTCTGGAGTACGGCTTCGAAGAAGGCATCATCTGGCACCGCAATCGCCTGCCGACGGTGATCATTCGCGCCGATATCTACGGCAAGGAACAACCAGCGACTCTGGTCCAGCAAATCTTGCCGACTCTGGAAGGCGTACGCGCCGAATTGCCGGACGGTTACCTGCTGGAAGTCGGCGGTACTGTGGAGGATTCCGCTCGCGGGCAAAACTCGGTCAAGGCGGGCGTGCCACTGTTTATCGTGGTGGTGCTGACTTTACTGATGCTGCAACTGCGCAGCTTCTCGCGCACGGCGATGGTGTTTCTGACCGCGCCACTGGGGTTGATCGGCGTGACGCTGTTCTTGCTGGTGTTCCGCCAGCCCTTTGGCTTCGTGGCGATGCTGGGGACCATCGCGTTGTCGGGGATGATCATGCGCAACTCGGTGATCCTGGTGGACCAGATCGAGCAGGACATCAAGGCTGGGTTGGCGCCCTGGCAGGCGATTATCGAGGCGACGGTGCGACGTTTCCGTCCCATCGTACTGACGGCCCTGGCGGCGGTATTGGCGATGATCCCGCTGTCACGTAGCGTGTTCTTCGGGCCGATGGCCGTGGCAATCATGGGTGGGTTGATTGTGGCGACGGCGTTGACGCTATTGTTCCTGCCTGCGCTGTATGCTGCGTGGTTCCGAGTCAGGAAGGATGTTGTGTAATCATGCTTGCTACCGTTTCTGCCCTGATGTTGCTGCTGCTGGCGCCCGGGCCAACTAATACCCTGTTATTTCGTGCAGGTGTGTTGTTTGGCTTCGGCGCTTCTTGGCGGCTTGCCTTTGTCGAGTGCCTGGCCTATCTGCTTCAGGTCTCACTGTGGGGCGCAGCGTTACTCTATATTTCGGCGTATTCGCCTTGGGCCATGCGGGCCACACAGTTGGGCGCAGCCTGTTATTTGCTGTATCTGTCCTATAAATTGTGGCAGCGCAAAAACAGCGTCACTGCCCCGACAGGCGACCGCTTTGGTGGGCTGTATTTCTTTTTGCTTACGGTCATGAATCCGAAAGGCTTGCTGATCGTTTCGTTTATAGCGCCGATCAATGCATTCGCCGAGTTGGAAGGTTACCTGGTCTTTATGGCGACCCTCGTGTTGGTGATCATTCCGGTAGGCTTTGCCTGGATATTATTGGGTGCGCGATTCGAAGGCCTGCAGCAAACGTGGTTGACGCCCCTGAAGATCAACCGGGCGACGTCCGTTGCCATCTGTTGTTTTGCCTCCATCATGATTGGACGGCTGGCTGATTCGGTTATTCACTGACGACGTGCTCTCAGGTTTGCAGGAAGGAGATCACAGAAGTAAGGAACCATTGCTCACTTACACAAACGCCCCGAATATTCGGGGCGTTTGTATTTATGCTCTGTTTTGATTGAAGTGTTCTTTTTGCCGTTTGGTTACAGCGCCCCGAACACCTTCTTCGCCAAACTGGTGGCCGCCGCCGCCGGATTCTGGCGAATGGTTTCTTCCTGCTGGGCAATCATCTTGAACAACCCATCCAGGGCTTGCTCGGTCACGTAGTTTTCGATGCTGGCGCTCTTGTCGCCGAGCAAGCCCATCGGGGCTTTTTTGGCGAGGGCGTTGTACTGCTGGGCTACGCCGACCTTGTCAGTGGATTGCTTGACGATGGGCAGGAACTTGGCGCGGATCTGCTCGCGGCTACTTTTGTCCAGGTACTGGGTGGCTGAATCCTGGCCGCCGCTGAGGATACCCTTGGCATCGCTCACGCTCATGTTTTTCACAGCATTCACCAGAATAGGCTGGGCCTGTGTCACGGCTGATTCGGCCGCCTTGTTCATGCTGGTTTCAAGTTGCGTGAGTTGGTCGCCCATGCCGAGCATTTTCAGCGCACCGGCGGCTTTGTCCAACTTGCCTGGCAAGCCGATTTTTACCTCGGGGTTATTGCTGAAACCACCGGGTGCGCCCAGTTGCTTGACGGCAATCTGCGCGCCCTGGGTCAGCGCGTCCTTGAGGCCGCCGGTGGCGTCGCCCTGGGACAGGTCGCCCAAGGACAGGGCCATGGCGTTGGCGCCGAGCAGCAGGCCGGCACACAGGGCGGT
This sequence comes from Pseudomonas sp. C321, assembly GCF_055407105.1. Classification (NCBI taxonomy): domain Bacteria; kingdom Pseudomonadati; phylum Pseudomonadota; class Gammaproteobacteria; order Pseudomonadales; family Pseudomonadaceae; genus Pseudomonas; species Pseudomonas sp. C321. Next base: position 413,767 of record NZ_JBUZRB010000003.1, read on the forward strand.
GAGGCGCAGGGAGTTACGGAGCATGAGCACTTCCTTCTATTCGATTCAATCAGTGGGCGACGGCATCGACGCGCAGGCGCAACGGCTGTGGGTCCTGGCCGTTCAACTGCACCGAATGCCGTTCGGTGGTGATAAACAGTAGCTTGCCATCCAGTTCGATGCGAGCACTGACCGAGTAACTGTGGCCAGGCTTGACCTGGGCTGGGTCGTAGCTCAAGTGAAACGGCAGGGGCACCTGGCCGTTGACCGGGCCTTTTTGCTCGGCCAGGGTCACCGATGGTGCATCGGCCAGGGACACGTCCAGCAGGCTGACACTCAAGGTGGCGCTGGGTGGCAGCGCGATGCGTTGCAGGTAGAACACTTCACCTTCGAGGCTGGCCTTGGGAGCGGGTTGCATGGTTTGGCAGGCTCCCAGAAGGGCGGTCAGGCCCAGGAGGATGATTTTTTTCATGGTGGAACTCCTTGTCAGTGGCGCCAGAAACACCCTGGCGCCTCATTAAACCTAGCGGGTTTCTTCAGGTTCGACGGGCTTGTCAGTCGCCTCATCACTGCGATGCAACGCTACCTGGCGAATTGACAGGCGAATCTCCGCTGGCAACACGCGCTTGGCCGCGCCTTCGGCCAGTTCGCCCAGCAGCGGGTGATAACTCAGCTTGCCGGCTTCGTCGCGGCGCAGCACATCCTGCTTCAGAAGTGTCTGGATAAAATGTCGGAAAAGGCTCTTGTCGAAGAACTCCGGGGCGTTGAGACCATGGAGGATCGACAGGCGCTGAGCCATGACGGTGCAGAGGTCTTCCAGTTCTTCGGCGCTGATGCTGTTCTGGCCACTGTTGAGCAACAGCGAGATGGCCATGTAGAAGCGTTGCAGAGTCTGGGCAATGCTCTTGGACAGCAGGGTCAGCAGCACAAAGTTCCGCGAGCTCGGTGCCGGGCGCAGGTAGACGTCGTTCTCGAAGCGCAGCAGGCCTTGTTCGACGAACGCTTCGAGCCACTGATCGACCACCGCGTCCAACTCGTCAAGGGACCAGCGGATAAACAGTTCCGATTGCAGGTACGGATAGAGTGCGCGGGTGTAGCGCAGGATCTGTTCGCGGCTCATCCGCGAGCTGCTCTGGAAGAAACTGGCCAGCAGCGCAGGCAGGGCGAAAATGTGCAGTACGTTGTTGCGGTAGTAGGTCATCAGGACGGCATTTTGCTCGTCCAGGTAAAGAATCTTGCCCAGGGCATCGCTCTGTTCCGAGAGCAGGTCCATGTCCTTGACGTGCTTGATCAGTGCCTGGCCATCGCCTTCGGGCAAGGTGGTGTGGGGCGAGTAGGGCACCCGGCGCAGCAGCGCAAGATACAGGTCCAGCATCCGCGCCATGGCCTGGTCGTCCAGGGCCAGGCGGGTGGTGGACAGCAGCGCCAAGGCCACCAGGTTTACCGGGTTGATCGCTGCGGCTTCGTTCAAGTGCCGCGCCACCCGCTCGCCGAGTCGGTTGGTGGTTTCGTTAAGCCAGGCGGGCTTGTAGTTCGGGCCCAGTTCCTGGGCGCGCCAGTCGGGTTGCTCCTGATCAAGGAATTCAGCCAGTTTGATCGGTTCGCCGAAGTTGACCGCAACTTGGCCAAAGCGCTGCTTGAGGGCACCGAGAACCTTGAAGATATCGAAAATCGACTCTTTCTTTTTAGTCGCGCCGCGCAGTTCGCCGAGGTAGGTGCGGCCTTCCAGCACCCGTTCGTAACCGATGTACACCGGCACAAACACGATGGGCATGCGCGAGGAGCGCAGGAAACTGCGCAGGGTAATCGCCAGCATTCCGGTTTTCGGTTGCAGCATGCGCCCGGTGCGGGAGCGTCCGCCTTCGACGAAGTACTCCACCGGAAAGCCCTTGGTGAACAGGGTGTGCAGGTATTCGTTGAACACCGAGGTGTACAGCGGGTTGCCCTTGAAGGTACGGCGCATGAAAAACGCCCCGCCGCGGCGCAACAGGCTGCCGATCAGCGGCATGTTCAGGTTGATCCCCGCGGCGATGTGCGGCGGGGTCAGGCCGTTCTTGAACAGCAGGTACGACAACAGCAGATAGTCGATATGGCTGCGGTGACATGGCACGTAGATGATTTCGTAACCCTGGGCGACCTTTTGCACGCCATCGATGTTATTGACCTTCACACCGTCGTAGATCTTGTTCCAGAACCAGCTCAGCACCACTTCCATGAACCGGATGGCGGTGTAGGTGTAGTCCGAGGCGATCTCGTTGCCATAGCGCAGTGCCTGGGCCTTGGCCTTTTCCGGGGTGATCTTTTCCCGTTCGGCCTCGTCGAGGATCGCCTGGCGCACCAGTGGCATGTTGACCAGGCCTTTCACCAGGTTGCGTCGGTGAGACAGGTCGGGGCCGATCACCGCGGTTTTCAGGTTACGAAAGTGCACCCGCAGGATACGTTGAGCCATGCGCACGGTGCGCTCATGGCCTTTATTGTGCTCGATCAATTCGCGCAGATTAATTGGCGCAGAGAATTGCACTCGGGTTTTGCGGCCGAGGATCAGGATGCTCAGCAGTCGACGCAGGCGGCCGGTGACGGCCCAGCTGTCGGCGAACAGCAGTTTCCAGGGGCTCGACTCGCTTGCCGGCGACTGGCCCCAGAACACGCTGACCGGAATAATCTGCGCATTTTCTTCGGCGTGTTCGGCAAGGGTACTGACCAAGCGGGTCAGGGTGGGCGGCGCGCCGCGCTTGTCCTGGCGACCAAGCCAATCCGGGTCGGGCGTCAGGTAGAAGAACGCCGCCGGCTCCAGCAACGAGCCGACCGACACCGGCAGCACCGGGCGCGGCAGGCCGGCCTTGGTGCACTCGGTATCGACCACGGCCAATTCGGTGAGTGAGGGCGATTGCAGGACGTAAAACACCGGTCGGCTGCGGTCTAGGTTCAGGGTGAGGGACGACTGGTTGATCGTCTCCGAGCGAACCCAGAGGTACAACAGTCGGCGCAAGGTGCCAAATACCAGACGGCGGAACGGGGAGCGGGTCATAGGTGTGCTGCTTTGAGTGGAAAAAACCGAGCAGATGCTCGGGCCGCTAGTGTGCCGTATTCATCGAAAATCGGCAAAAAAGCGCCGATATAAACTTGAGTTGAGAGTTCTTGAGCCTGTCATATACTCGGCAGTTCAATGCGACTGACTCAACCATAAAACTCAACAATAAAAGCAGGTGGGGGCAAACAGATGGCAACGCGCGAGACAGGTAATGTGAAGTGGTTCAACGACGCCAAGGGCTACGGCTTTATCCAGCGTGAAGACGGCAAGGATGTGTTTGTACACTACCGCGCCATTCGTGGTGATGGGCATCGTTCCCTGGCAGAGGGCCAGCAGGTGGAATACGCCGTGGTGACCGGCGAGAAGGGCTTGCAGGCGGAGGATGTGGTCGGCCTGTAAGGCCATGCCTGTGTAGGGGCGGGCTTGCTCGCGATAGTCGTTAACGATAACGCGTGCATCCTGAATGACCGCGGTGCCCTTAAGGCCATCGCGAGCAAGCTCACTCCTATAGGTTCAGGCTGTTTTCCAGATGATCTCTTCTTCACCATCCACGCTGATCCGCATCCAGCGGTCGGCGGTCTCTTCGCCTTCTTCCTCAACCCAGCTTCCCGGCGCGCAACGTACTTCGACGTTGAGCGTGGCAAAGGCTGCACGGGCGCAGGCGATGTCGTCTTCCCACGGCGTCTGGTCGCTTTCCAGGTGCAGGCTGTTCCACTTGCCTACGGCCTTCGGCAGCCATGTAACAGGTACGCTGCCGGCCTTGCATTTGTAGGTCTGGCCTTTCTGGACCCAGTCGGTGCATGGCCCCAGGGCTTCGCCGAGCCAGGAGGCAATGGCCTTGTAGTCGACGTCGGCGTCCTTGAGGTAAATCTCGATATCGGGTTGGCGCATGGATATTCCTCACTGCGGGTTTCGAAAATCCATTCGCGGATTCAGGACGGGCTCGAAAGCCCAAATAGGGGGTTATTGAAGCACGAAATAGTCGTAACGCATCGACACGGTGACCAGCAGCGGTTCAGGGTGCTCAATCACCTGGGCCCGGCGCTCGGCGCTGGCACGCCAGCCGTGGGGCGTCATGGCCAGCAGGTTGGCGCGGTCCTTGGGGTCCGCCAGGCTAAGCTTGAACTCCAGGGTTTCGCTGTGTTGCAAGCGCATGCCTTGCGGCACCAGCGCCAAGTGCTTGTCGTCGGTGTACTCGCGCACTTCGTCGTACAGGCGTTCGCGCAGCTCCATCAGGTGGCCGCTGGTAGGGCCGACTTTCATCAGGCCGCCGCCAGGGCTGAGCAGGCGCTTGGCCTCTAGCCAATCCAGTGGGCTGAACACACTGGCGAGAAACTGGCAGCTGGCATCGGCCAACGGCACCCGGGCCATGCTGGCGATCAACCAGGTCAGCGTCGGGTTGCGTTTACAGGCGCGCTTGACCGCCTCCCGGGAAATATCCAGGGCATAACCCTCGGCGCGGGGCAGGGCATCGGCGATTTGCGCGGTGTAATAACCCTCGCCACAACCGATGTCCAGCCAACGCTGGGGCGATTGCTCAGCGGCCAGTTCTGCCAGGCGCTTGGCCACTGGCGCGTAATGGCCAGCGTTGAGAAAATCGCGGCGTGCTTCAACCATGGCCAGGTTATCGCCAGGGTCACGGCTGTTCTTGTGTTGTACCGGCAACAGGTTCAGATAACCCTGGCGTGCTCGGTCGAAGCGGTGTCCGACCGGGCAGGCCACGCCATTGTCCACTGCGTTCAGCGGTGCGCTGCAAATGGGGCAAGCGAGCATCAGGCGAGCAACTTGATCAGGGTCTGGTAATAGATTTCGGTCAGCACATCGAGGTCGCTGGCGAGGATGCGCTCGTTGACCTGATGGATTGTCGCGTTGACCGGGCCCAGCTCAACCACCTGGGTGCCGAGGGTCGCGATGAAGCGCCCGTCAGACGTGCCGCCGCTGGTGGAGGCCTTGGTCTCGCGACCGGTAATCGCCTTGATGCTGGCCGAGACCGCGTCGAGCAGCGCGCCAGGTTCGGTAAGGAACGGCAGGCCCGACAGCGCCCACTCCACATGCCAGTCCAGGCCATGCTTGTCGAGAATCACCGCGACTCGTTGTTGCAGGCCTTCGACCGTCGACTCGGTGGAGAAGCGGAAGTTGAACACCGCCACTAGATCACCGGGGATCACGTTGGTCGCGCCGGTGCCGGAATTGAGGTTGGAAATCTGGAAGCTGGTCGGCGGGAAGAAGGTGTTGCCATCGTCCCAATGCTCTGCGGCCAGTTCAGCCAGCGCCGCAGCGGCCAGATGAATTGGATTCTTTGCCAGATGCGGGTAGGCCACATGGCCTTGCACGCCGCGTACAGTCAGGGTGGCGCCGAGCGAGCCGCGACGACCGTTCTTCACTACATCGCCCACCAGCGTGGTGCTCGACGGTTCGCCAACGATGCACCAGTCCAGACGCTCCTTGCGGGCCGCCAGGCGCTCGATCACGGCCTTGGTGCCGTGGTGCGCCGGGCCTTCTTCATCGCTGGTGATCAGGAAAGCCACCGAACCCTTGTGGTCCGGGTAGTCGCTGACAAAGCGCTCGGCGGCCACCAGCATGGCTGCCAGGCTACCTTTCATGTCCGCCGCGCCACGGCCGCAGAGCATGCCGTTTTCGTCGATCAACGCGTCGAACGGATCGTTCTGCCAGGCTTGCACCGGACCGGTGGGCACCACGTCGGTGTGACCGGCAAAGCACAGCACCGGGCCTTCATGCTTGCCGTGGGTGGCCCAGAAGTTATCCACATCCTCGATGCGCATCGGCTCAAGCTGGAAACCGGCGTCGCCCAGGCGCTGCATCATCAGCTTCTGGCAATCGGCATCGATTGGCGTCACCGACGGGCGACGGATCAGGTCGATAGCGAGTTGGAGGGTCGGCGAAAGGTCGGCGTGGGCCGTCATGGGGAACTCCGGAAGCTTTTATAGATGAGCAGGCAAGGCGCGCAAAATGGCGGATATCTTAAAGCAAAACGGCGGCCAGAGGCCGCCGTTTAGTGCATTGCGCAAGATTTTACGAAGCTGGCACAGGTTCAGGCGCCGCGGCCGGTTTCGGCAGCGAAGACAGGAACGCCATGATCAGCGCCGCCAGGTAGGGTAACGACTGCACCAGCAGCATCACTACCCAGAAGCGCATGTCATTACTCGGCAGGCCCTGCACCAGGTAGATCCCCAGCGCCGCGCCCCACAACAGCAGCATGATGAACAATTCTTCCCGGGCTTCAGAAATAGCTACCCAGAAACCGTGGTTATCGGCGTTTTTCGGTGTGCGAAAGAACGGAATACTGGTGGTGAAGAAGCCGTACAGCACCGCCTTGGCGATGGTGTGGGACAACGCCAACCCGGCCAGCGCTGCGCAGAACGCATCCTTGAGGTTCACGCCAACGGCGCGACGGTAGAGGAAGATGATCTTGCCGACCTTGAACACGAACAGTGCCAACGGCGGGATCGCGAAGATCAGCAGTGGCGGGTCGACCCGCGTCGGCACGATGATCATCGCTGCCGACCACAACAGGGCGCCGACGGTGAAGAAGATGTTCATGCCGTCTGCCACCCACGGCAACCAGCCCGCGAGGAAGTGGTAGCGCTGGCCGCGGGTCAGCTCGGTGTCCTTGCCGCGCAACAGGCTGGCGGTGTGACGCTTGATGATCTGAATCGCGCCGTAGGCCCAACGGAAACGCTGTTTCTTGAAGTCGATAAAGGTATCGGGCATCAGGCCCTTGCCGTAGCTGGTGTGGTAATACGCCGCCGACAGGCCTTTTTCAAAGACTCGCAGGCCCAGTTCGGCATCCTCGCAGATGCACCAGTCGGCCCAGCCCAGTTCCTCCAGCACCGAACGGCGGGTCATGGTCATGGTGCCGTGCTGGATGATCGCGTCACGGTCGTTGCGCGTCACCATGCCGATATGGAAGAAGCCTTTGTATTCGGCGTAGCAGAGCTTCTTGAAGGTACTTTCGTTCTGGTCGCGATAATCCTGGGGCGATTGCACCACGGCGATTTTCGGGTCGGCGAAGTGCGGCACCATGTGCTTGAGCCAGTTTGGGTCGACGCAGTAGTCCGAGTCGATCACCGCGATCACTTCGGCGTCCTTGGCGGTGTGCGGGATCAGGTAGTTCAGCGCGCCGCCCTTGAAACCGGCCAGGGGCGAGACGTGGAAGAACTTGAAGCGCGGGCCGAGGGTTTCACAGTAGTCGCGCACTGGTTCCCACACGGCCGGGTCCTTGGTGTTGTTGTCGATGATCAGGACTTCGTAGTCCGGATAGTCGAGGGCTGCCAGGGCGTCGAGGGTTTGTTTGACCATCTCCGGTGGCTCGTTGTAGCAGGGCACGTGGATAGAGACTTTCGGGCGGTAGTCCGAATCCCCGGTCACCGGGAGGAATTCACGCCGACGCTTGTGGGTCCAGACCGCTTCCGCCAGTTCATGAGCCTCGGTCAGCAACACGATAAACACGCCCAGGGCGCCGAGTGCCAGCAGGAAACCCACCGTCAGACTGAACCAGGTGCTGTATTGCTGGCTGTAGTCGTAGCCGATCCACACCAGCACCGACCCGCACAGGAAGGCGATAAAGGTCAGGAAGGTACGACCGCGCTGGCGCAGGGCCGAGCCGTCGATCATCAGCAGGGTCAGAGACAGCAGCGCCAACACCACCGACCCGATGGCCAGCACACGCCATTGTGGGATCGCCACAACGGGGCCTTCAAAGTTGAATTTCTGCTGGCGCGCGGCGTTGAACACACCCCAATAGGCGCCCACCGAACCTTCATCACTGGCCTTCCACGGCTGATCGAAGGCTTCGATCACAAAGTAGTTGTAACCCTGGCGGTTGAGTTTGTTCACCAACGTGCGCAGGTAAATTGCCTGGTCGGCAGGGGATGCATCCGAACCGCCACGCATCCGGCCATTGCTCGGCCAGCCAACTTCCGACAGCAACAACGGCTTTTTCGGGAAAGTCTTCTTCAGATCCCGTGCACGGTCGAGTACGAACTGGCCGGCCTTATCCACCGGGATATGCTCCCAGTACGGCAGGATGTGCGCGGCGATCAGGTCGACGTGCTTGCCCAGTTGCGGGTTGTCTTCCCAGATGTGCCACTGCTCGGAGGTAGTCACCGGCACTTTCACGGCGGCGCGGACCCGGTCCAGCAGGACGATCAGCGCTTCGGAGGTGATTTCCTTGCGGAACAGGGCTTCGTTGCCCACCACTACCCGCACGACACTGCGCGAGCTGTTGGCGATCTCGATGGCGCGCAGGATCTCGCGCTCGTTGCGCTCAAGGTCCGGGCTGATCCAGATCCCCAGGGTTACCCGCAGGCCGAATTCTTCCGCCAGTTTGGGAATATCCCCCAGGGTGGCGTCGACCGAATAGGTACGGATGTTGTCCGTCAGCTTGCTCATGATCTCCAGATCACGGCGCATTTGTTCGTCGGTGGGGTACTGGTCTTTCTGCGGGTACTGGCCTTGCTGGAATGGCGAGTAGGAAAAACCGGAGATCTGTTCAGGCCAGTTGGGGGTAGTGACCGGGCGGTTGATCAACGCCCAGAAGCCGGTGAACAGCGCGGCAATCGCCAGCACCACCACCAGGTTGAGTCCAAATTTACGCGATGACATAGCTATTTCGGGTTCCAAAGGGTGTGGAACGAAAAGAGGTGTCGGCCTGCGCCGAACGGCGCGCATCCTACACTGGCCTTCGACTTACCGTACAGCAAGCCGAGAAAAACCGGACATTGGGCAGCGAAAGTTCATCTAAGTTCTTAACTTGTAGTTTGTAGCTTAAAACTTGTCGCTGCGTAGCCCTATAATGCGCGCCGGTTTTTGGGGTAATGGTCATGAGTACAGAAGATCCACGGTTTGCTGGCATCGCCCGTTTGTATGGCATTGAAGGCCTGGAACGCTTGAAAGCGGCCCATGTGGCCATTGTCGGCGTCGGCGGTGTCGGCTCCTGGGCGGCAGAAGCTATCGCCCGCTGCGGCGTGGGCGAAATCTCGCTGTTCGACCTGGACGACGTCTGCGTCAGCAACAGCAACCGCCAGTTGCACGCGCTGGACAGCACCGTGGGTCAAGCCAAGGTCGAGGTCATGGCCGAGCGCCTGCGCGGGATCAACCCGGATTGCACCGTGCATGCGGTGGCGGATTTCGTCACCCGCGAGACCATGGCCGAGTACATCACCCCCAACATCGACTGCGTGATCGACTGCATCGACAGCGTCAACGCCAAGGCGGCGCTTATTGCCTGGTGCAAACGGCGCAAGATCCAGATCATCACCACCGGCGGCGCGGGCGGGCAGATTGATCCGACGTTGATTCAGGTGTGCGATTTGAACCGTACGTTCAACGATCCATTGGCATCGAAAGTGCGCTCGACCTTGCGCCGCGATTACGGCTTTTCCCGCACCGTGACCCGGCATTACAGCGTGCCGTGTGTGTTTTCTACGGAACAGCTGCGTTATCCCAAGCCTGATGGCAGCATTTGCCTGCAGAAGAGTTTTGTTGGGGATGGGGTGAAGCTGGACTGTGCTGGTGGGTTTGGTGCGGTGATGATGGTGACCGCGACGTTTGGCATGGTGGCGGCGACCAAGGCGGTGGATAAGATTGTGGCTGGGGTGCGCAGGCCTTCTGATCGGGTCAAGATTACGTAGATTACGGTCGGTTTTCTGAGTACAAACTCAGCGCCCGCATCCTCTGCAGCACCGCATTCAACCCATTACTACGCGAAGGCGACAACTGCCGCGACAATCCCAGTTGTTCAAACCAGCCAGGCAGATCGACAGCTTGCAATTCAACCGCCGACAAGCCGTTAACCCGAGCCAGCAGCAACGCCACCAGCCCACGAATTAACCGCGCTTCGCTGCTGGCGGCAAACTGCCAATGCCCATCCTGCAAGTGCCCCACCAACCACACCAGGCTTTCGCAGCCCTGCACCAGGTTGGCATCGACCTTGTCCGCATCAGGCAGTGCCGGTAGTTGCTCGCCCCATTGCATCAACAGTCGGGCACGTTGCTCCCAACTGCCAACTGCCTGAAACGCCTCCAGAGCAGCCACTGCCTGCGCTGGCAAACTCATAGCAACATGTCCAAAGCCTGATCCAGCGCCTCGAAGAAGCGCTCCAGGTCATCGGAATCGTTGTACAGCGCCAGGGAAACCCGGATCGCGCCCGACAGTCCCATGTGCTTGAGCAACGGCATCGCGCAATGATGGCCTGCGCGTACGGCAATGCCTTGTTCGGTCAGCAGGTGGGCGAGGTCGGCGTTATGCACACCCTCCACCACAAAGCTGGCCAAGGCCACTTGCGGTGGACCCAGCAGCCGTACGCCATTACGCGTCTGCAAGCCGCGCAACAGATAGTCATGCAGCGCAGCTTCGTGGGTCATCACCGCTTGCTGATCCAGTGAACTCAGGTAATCCAGGGTCGCCCCTAGGCCAATCACCCCGGCAATCGGCGGTGTGCCCGCCTCAAAACCCAGGGGAGCCGGGCGAAAGCTGGCACTGTGATAGTCGGCCTGCTGCACCATCTCGCCGCCAAACTGCCAATGGCGCAGGTGGTGTAAGGCTTCGTTGCGGCTGTAGAGCACGCCGACGCCATCCGGGCCGTAGAGTTTGTGGCTGGAAAATACATAGAAGTCGCAGCCCAGGGCCTGGACGTCGTGACGGCCGTGGACGATGCCTTGTGCGCCATCGACCACGGTCAACGCGTCCTGAGCCTTGGCCATCGCCAACAACGCTGGCAATGGTTGCCAGGTGCCGAGCACATTGGACAGTTGGCTCACCGCCAGCAGTCGAGTGCGCGGGCCGATTAATTGGGCGGCGGCTTGCAGGTCGATCAAGCCATCATCGCCCAGGGGCAACACCACCAGCTCAAGCTCGCGGCGTTTGGCCAGTTGCTGCCAGGGCAGCAGGTTGGCGTGGTGTTCCAGGGCGCTGATGACAATCTCATCGCCAGGAGTAAAAAGATGCTCAAGGCCGTAAGCCAAGAGGTTCAGCGCTGATGTCGCGCCGTGGGTGAAGATGATTTGCCCGTCCTCGCCAACATTGAGCCACTGCGCCACCTTGCTGCGACTGTTCTCGAAGGCTTGGGTCGCATGGGCGCCCGGCAAATGCTGGGCACGGTGCACATTGGCTGCGCCATTGGCGTAGTAATGGATGGTCGCGTCCAGCAGGGCTTGAGGCTTTTGCGTGGTGGCGGCGTTGTCCAGATAGGTCTGGCCTTGCCGTTGCAGGGTGGCAATGGCCGGAAAGTCGGCGCGCCAGGGAGAGGGCACAAGCATGGTGTTCAAGACTCGTATGAGCGAGCCGTACCCGAAGGTACGACCTGCTCCAGTGGCATCGAGTCGCTGCTTAGTTGTGAGCGTGCAGCGCTGCGTTCAGTTCGATGGCCGATTTGTGGGTTTTGCATTCCACGGCACCGGTCTCGGAATTACGGCGAAACAGCAGGTCAGGTTGACCCGCCAGTTCGCGAGCCTTGACCACCTTGACCAGTTGGTTCTGCTCGTCGAGCAGCGCCACCTTGGTGCCGGCGGTCACGTACAGGCCCGACTCCACGGTGTTGCGGTCGCCCAGCGGGATACCAATACCGGCGTTGGCGCCGATCAGGCAGCCTTCGCCAACCTTGATCACGATGTTGCCACCGCCCGACAGGGTGCCCATGGTGGAGCAACCGCCGCCCAGGTCCGAGCCCTTGCCGACGAACACGCCAGCCGACACGCGGCCTTCGATCATGCCCGGGCCTTCGGTGCCAGCGTTGAAGTTGACGAAACCTTCGTGCATCACGGTGGTGCCTTCGCCGATGTAGGCGCCCAGGCGGATCCGTGCGGCGTCAGCGATACGCACGCCGCTCGGTACCACGTAGTCGGTCATTTTCGGGAACTTGTCCACCGAGAACACTTCCAGCAACTCGCCACGCAGGCGCGCTTCCAGTTGGCGTCCGGCCAGTTCCGACTGGTCGATGGCGCCCTGGCTGGTCCAGGCCACGTTTGGCAGCAGCGGGAAAACCCCAGTCAGGTTCAGGCCGTGAGGCTTGACCAGGCGGTGAGACAGCAAATGCAGCTTGAGGTAGGCCTCAGGCGTGGAAGTCAGCGCCGCGTCTTCGGCCAGCAGGGTGGCGACCAGCGGGTTATGGCTTTCGGCCAGGCGAGTCAGCAGGGCGGCTTGGGTGGCATCTACATTTTTCAGTGCGTCAGCCAGTTGTGAGGCCTGGGCGATGCTCAGGGCGATGGCCTGGTTGCCTTCGCTGTAACCGAGGATCGGCGCGATGGCAGCAAGGATCTCTGCCGATGGATTGATCAATGGTTGTGCGTAAAACACTTCCAGCCAAGCACCTTGGCGGTTCTGAGTGCCGACGCCGAAGCCTAGGCTGAACAGGGAATTGGACATGCTGTTACCTCTACACAATTGGTATGGGCTGGCCTACTTGAGGGCCGCCGAATAAACATCTGGCTTGAAGCCAATCAGGGTTCTGTCACCCAGATCAAGCACCGGGCGCTTGATCATCGAGGGTTGTGCGAGCATCAGTTCAATCGCTTTCGCCTGGTCGAGATCGGCTTTGCGTTCGTCTTCGAGTTTGCGAAAGGTAGTGCCTGCACGGTTCAAAACCACCTGCCAACCGTGCTCATTGCACCATTGGGTCAAGTGTTCGCGGTCGATACCGGCTGTTTTGTAGTCATGAAACTCATAGCTGAGAGCGTGTTCATCGAGCCAGGTGCGCGCCTTTTTCATGGTGTCGCAGGCTTTGATGCCGAAAAGGTGCAACGTTTTGCTTGAATCGGTCAAGGAATTGCCCCCCTTTGGGCTGCTGGAAACGAAAGGTCACGGATTATGCCACGGCCAGAGTATTTCGGTGCCGCTCGTCACCACCTCGTGTCAGGGTGTGCGACTTTTGTTCAACGGCCCGTCGGCAGCATAAGCGGCTAATATGGCACTTCAGCGGCGAGGTGTTGCCTGATGTGTGTCGTAGTAAATCGATTGGCTGGGAATTCCGCGTTATGCAAACCGCTTACACCGTCCTTATTCTGCTGATGCTGGTCAGTGTTTCGCGTCTTGTCGGGCGTGTGATCCCGCTGCCGTTGCCGCTGGTGCAGATCGCCGCCGGGGCCCTGCTCGCCTGGCCGACCCTGGGGCTGCACGTGGCGCTGGACCCGGAATTGTTTCTTTTCCTGTTTTTGCCGCCGCTGCTGTTCTCGGATGGCTGGCGTATGCCCAAGCGCGAACTGTGGCGCCTGCGCGGGCCGATCCTGACGCTTGCAGTGGGGTTGGTGCTGTTCACAGTGGTGGGCGCTGGGTATTTCATCCATTGGCTGCTGCCGACCATCCCCTTGCCGGTGGCCTTCGCCCTTGCGGCGGTGTTGTCGCCGACAGATGCCGTGGCGGTATCGGCCATTTCCCAGAATCGCTTGCCAACACCCTTGATGCACATGCTTCAGGGCGAAGCGCTGATGAACGATGCATCGGGCCTGGTGACCTTTAAGTTTGCCCTGGTGGCGGCGGTGACCGGTGTGTTCTCCCTGGCCAATGCCAGCCTGACATTTGTGCTGGTGGCGCTTGGCGGGCTGGCCATTGGTGTGGCCTTGAGCTGGCTGGTGGGCCGCCTGCGGGCCTGGATGATCGCCCGAGGCTGGGACGATCCGGCAACCCACGTGGTGTTCATGTTGCTGCTGCCGTTTGCCGCCTATGTATTGGCTGAGCGCTTGGGCGCTTCGGGGATTTTGTCGGCGGTGGCGGCCGGGATGATGCAGAGCTGGCTGGACTTGCTGCCGCGTCAGACCAGCACGCGTTTGCTCAATCGCAGCGTCTGGTCGCTGCTGGAGTTTGCCTTCAACGGCCTGATCTTCCTGTTGCTGGGCCTGCAACTGCCGGACATCATCAAGGCGGTAACCAGCCACGAAGCTACCTTGTGGCCGACCTTACTGTATCGCTGCCTGGACGTGATCGCGATTTTCCTGGTGTTGCTGGTGCTGCGGTTTATTTGGGTACAAAGCATCTGGCGACTGTCGGGATTACTACGGCGCTTGCGGGGTAAAAGCGAACTGACGTTAGTGCCGACAGCCCGTTCCTGCTGGCTGTTGACGGTGGGTGGAGTGCGTGGGGCAGTGACCCTGGCAGGTGTGATGTCGGTGCCGTTGCTGCTGACGCCCGGCGAGGCCTTCCCGGAGCGTGATCTATTGATATTCATCGCTGCCGGGGTGATTTTGCTTTCTCTGGTCGCCGCTTGCATCGCCTTGCCGTTGTTGCTGAGGGGGATCGAAAAGAGCCCGGATGACAAGCGTCGCGGCGAGGTGCGTGATGCCTGGAAGAAAACCGCCGAAGCGGCGATTCACGCCCTGGAGGCCGAGGAGGCAGCAGAAGCTGCGCCCCAGGACGCCGCCCAGGCCGCGCTGGCCACTGAACTCAAGGCGCGGATCATGTCGGAGTATCGCCATCAACTAGAAGTGTTCAACGACTCGGCCGAAGCCCAGGCCCTGGCGCTGCACATGGATCAACTGGAACGCAAGTTGCGGCTCAAGGCCTTGCGGGCACAGCGCCTGGAGTTATATAGCCTGAGTCGCCATCACCAGATTGGCGATGACGTGCTGCGGGAGGTGTTGGCGGACCTGGATATGAGTGAGGCGAATCTGGGCCATATCAAATGACCCGGATATCGAGTCTTACCGACGACGCTGGATAAAGTCGCGAATCCGCTCCGCCGCTTCCACGCACTCGGCCAGTGGCGCAACCAGCGCCATGCGCACGCGCCCAGCGCCGGGGTTGAAACCGTCGACTTCCCGGGACAGGTAAGAACCTGGCACCACGGTCACATGTTCTTCCACGAACAAATCCCGGCAGAAGGCCGCATCATCGCCTTCGACACTCGGCCACAGGTAGAAACTGCCATCCGGGTTTTGCACGTCCAATACCGGCTTGAGAATAGCCAGCACAGCGGCGAATTTTTCCCGGTACAGGTCGCGGTTGGCTTGCACGTGGGCCTCATCCTGCCAGGCGGCAATACTCGCCAGCTGGGTTTGTACCGGCATCGCGCAGCCGTGGTAGGTGCGGTACAGCAGGAAGGCCTTGAGGATTTCGGCGTCACCGGCGACAAAACCTGAGCGCAAGCCTGGCAGGTTGGAACGCTTGGACAGGCTGTGGAACACCACGCAGCGTTTGAAATCCTGGCGGCCCAGTTCGACGCAGGCACTGAGCAGGCCCGGAGGCGGGGTTTGTTCGTCGAAGTACAGCTCGCTGTAGCACTCGTCGGCGGCGATCACGAAGTCGTACTCGTCGGCCAGGGCTATCAGTTTTTTCAGGGTGTCGACCGGAATCAAGGCGCCGGTCGGATTGCCTGGCGAGCATAGGAACAGAATCTGGCAGCGTTTCCAGATGTCGGCCGAGACCGTATCGAAATCAGGGTTGAAGCCATTTTCGACTAGGCACGGCAGGTAATGTGGCTTGGCCCCGGCGAGAAACGCTGCACCTTCGTAGATTTGGTAGAACGGGTTCGGGCTGACCACTAGCGCGTCGTCGCCCCGGTTGACCACGGTCTGGGTGAAGGCGAACAGCGCTTCACGGGTACCGTTGACGGGTAGGATGTTGCGCGCCGGGTCCAGCCAGCCCTTGGGTACGCTGAAGCGGCGTTCGCACCAGGCGCCAATGGCTTCGCGTAACGCCGCAATGCCCAGGGTACTCGGGTACACCGCCATCTGATCGAGGTTGTTGGCCAGGGCCTCGGCGACGAACGTCGGGGATTTGTGCTTGGGCTCGCCGATGGACAGGGCGATCGGGCGTTTGTCCGGGTTCGGTGTGACGCTCCCCAGCAGGGCGCGCAATTTCTCGAACGGATAGGGCTGCAACTGGTTCAGGGCGTTGTTCATCGGTGGATCTCGTGCAAGGCGGTGAAAGCTGGATAAGAGGAGGCAGTGAGATAGCCCCCGTCAGTCAAATACTCAATCGCGACAACTCAACCCCTGGTTCCTGGCTCACGCTTAACTGCTCGACGATTGCATCCTGCAAACGACGGCAAAGTTCAGGGTCGGAAAGAGGCTGATTGTCAGCATCGGTAATAAAAAACACGTCTTCCACTCGTTCGCCCAGGGTTGCAATCTTGGCGTTTTGCAACGACAGGTCGAACTCCAGGAAAATCGTGCCGATCCGCGCGAGCAGGCCCGGGCGGTCCGGGGCGCTGAGTTCCAGTACCGTCACTGGGCGCTGGGCGTCGTTGTGGATGGTCACCTGGGGTGCAAAGGCGAAGTGTTTGAGTTGGCGCGGCACCCGACGCTGGATGATGGTCGGGTAGTCGTCAGGGTTGCGCAGTGCTTCGGTGAGGCCTTCGCGGATCTTTTTTACCCGCGCCGGGTTGTCGCCGATGGACTCACCCTCGTTGTCGAGCACGATGTAGGTGTCGAGGGTGAACTGGCTGCTGGAGGTGATGACCCGAGCGTCGTGAATATTCAGGTTGAGCTGGTCCATCGCCGCCACGGTCACGGCGAAGAAGTCATGCTGGTCCGGTGCATAGATGAAGATTTGCGTGCCGCCTTCGAACTCGCGCTGGGTGGTTTCCTTGATCAGCACCAGCGGGCCGCCATCGGCCGGCTGCTGCAGGATCGCGTCGCTGTGCCAGGCTACGTCGCCAGCAGTGTGGCGCAGGAAGTAGTCGTCACCCAGTTGCGACCAGAGTTGCTCGACATCGTCTGGGTCGTTGCCGCCGCGCACCAGGATGTCCAGGGCGGCACTTTGGGTGCGCCGGATCTGTTCTTCGCGGTCCACCGGGTTCTCCAGGCCGCGACGCAGGGCGCGCTTGGTCTCGGTGTAGAGCTGGCGCAACAGGCTGGCGCGCCAGGAATTCCACAGCGTCGGGTTGGTGGCGTTGATGTCGGAGACGGTCAGCACGTACAGGTAATCGAGATAGGTTTCGTCACCGACGGCCTGGGCGAAGTCATGGATCACCTGCGGGTCGGACAAGTCCTTGCGCTGGGCGGTGGTGGACATCACCAGGTGGTTTTGCACCAGCCAGACAATCAGGCTGCTATCCCACAGCGGCAGTTGGTGGCGCTGGCAGAATGCCTTGGCGTCCACCGCGCCGATTTCCGAGTGATCGCCGTGACGGCCCTTGCCGATGTCGTGGTACAGGCCGGCGAGGTAGATCAGTTCCGGCTTGGGTAGCTTGACCATAAGCTTGCTGGCCAGCGGGAACTTCTCTGATACCTGGGTGTACTGCAACTTACGCAGGTGCTTGATCAGGTTCAGGGTGTGGGCATCGACCGTATAGATGTGGAACAGGTCGTGCTGCATTTGCCCGACGATAAAGCCGAACTCCGGTAGGTAGCGCCCGAGAATGCCGTAGCGGTTCATCCGGCGCAGGTTGCGGTGGATGCCGAATTTGCACTTGAACAGTTCGATAAACAGGCTGGTGTTGCGGATGTCATTGCGGAAATTATCGTCGATCAGGTGACGATTTTCCCGCAATAGACGAATGGTATCGGCGCGTACGCCTTTGATTTCCGGCTGCTGGGCCATCAATACGAAGATTTCCAGCATGGCGAATGGCGTGCGGTTGAACACGTTGTCGTTGCGGGCCTCGATGTAACCATCATGCAGTTGGAAGCGGGAGTTGATGGGTTGTGGCGGCGCTTCGTCTTCCGGAGCAAGGATCACTTCTTCGAAGTGCTGAATGATCAGGTCGCTGAGCTGGGCAATGCTCATGACCACCCGGTAGTACTGCTGCATGAAGCTTTCGATGCTGGTCTTGGCGTCTTCGCCTTCAAAGCCCAGTAGGGTGGCGATGGCGCGCTGGTGATCGAACAGCAGGCGGTCTTCGGAGCGTCCCGCGAGCATGTGCAGGGCGTAGCGCACCTTCCACAGGAAATCCTGGGACGAGGCCAATAGAGCGTTTTCGCTCTCTACCAAGAAGCCTTCGCCGGCCAGTGCGCGCAGGTTCAGGGTGCCGTACTGGCGACGAGCTACCCACAAAATGGTCTGGATATCCCTCAGGCCGCCAGGGGAGCCTTTGACGTTGGGTTCCAGGTTGTATTCGGTGTCGTTGTACTTGTGATGACGGGCTTTCTGCTCGGCACGCTTGGCCAGGAAGAAGTCCTTGCTCGGCCACATGCGCTCGGTGCTGGTAACTTCCAGCATGCGTATGCGCAGGCGCTCGGGGCCGCTGATGGTGCGGCTTTCCATCAGGTTAGTGACCACAGTGAGGTCGGCGCGGGCTTCCTGGGCGCATTCATCCACCGAGCGCACGCTTTGCCCGACTTCCAGGCCGATGTCCCACAACAACGTCAGAAAACGCTCGATGGAGTCGCGGAAAATCTCGTGGTCGGCGCTGTCCAGCAGGATCAGCAGGTCGATGTCGGAGTAAGGGTGCAGTTCGCCGCGACCGTAGCCGCCGACCGCCACCAGGGCGATGTCGGCGTCTTCGCTCCAGGTGAACTGTTCCCAGGCCTTTTGCAGGATATTGTCGACGAACCAGGCGCGGTCCTCGATCAGTCGCCGGATATCCCGACCACTGCGAAAGCGCTCATCGAGCACATCCCGGGCCTGGCGGATGGCCTTCTTGAAGGCGGCGATGGGGCTTGCCTTCAGGGCCAGTTCAGCCTGGAACTGGCCACGATCGAAGAGTTCGGGATCCACCTGGGGCATTGATCGGCTTTCCTTTCTATCTATAAGTCACAACAGCTGTGTGCGAAAAACCGGTGCAAGCCTCAGGCCGAAACGCGGGGGATCGTGTCGTCGGCGCGCAGGGTGAAGATCTCGTAGCCGGTTTCGGTGACCAATAGGGTGTGCTCCCACTGGGCCGAAAGCTTGCGGTCCTTGGTGATGGCGGTCCAGCCGTCGCCCAGCACCTTGGTGTCGGCCTTGCCCTGGTTGATCATCGGTTCGATGGTGAAGGTCATGCCTGCTTTGAGTTCCATGCCTGTGCCCGCGCGGCCGTAGTGCAGGATTTGCGGCTCTTCGTGGAACACCTTGCCGATGCCATGGCCGCAGAATTCGCGAACCACCGAGAAGCCGTTCTTTTCCGCGTGCTTCTGGATCACTTCACCGATGTCCCCCAGGCGGCAGCCGGGCTTGACGATCTCGATGGCTTTGTACATGCATTCCTGGGTGATCTGCGACAGGCGTTCGGCCCATACGGGAACAGTGCCGACGTGGAACATGCGGCTGGTGTCACCGTGGTAGCCGTCCTTGATCACGGTGACGTCGATGTTCAGGGTGTCGCCGTCTTTCAACGGTTTGTCGCCCGGGATCCCGTGGCAGACCACGTGGTTGATCGAGGTGCAGATCGACTTGGGGAAACCCTTGTAGTTCAGTGGAGCAGGGATGGCTTTCTGCACGTCGACAATATAGTCGTGGCAGATGCGGTCCAGTGCTTCGGTGGTGACGCCGGGCTTGACGTGTTCGGCAATCATTTCCAGTACGTCGGCAGCCAGTTTTCCGGCAACGCGCATTCCAGCAATATCTTCGGCGGTTTTGAGGGTGACGGTCATACAGGCTCTCTCTAGCGCATAGCGCTGAAATCAATACGGTTTACAGGCGTGCGACAAAAGGTTGCAGCATTCGCACAAGCCTAAAAAACGTGATTCTACCAGACGCGGGGTGCAAACCATGAACGTATGGGCATCGCTTCTATCTATTAGGTGTGGGCATTCTGGCTCTATTCAAAGGCTTGCGCAAAAGTGACTGGCGGCAAATGTGATTGCGGGTTTCGTTTTTTTCCTCTGTGTGGTATAAAATGCGCCGCTTTCCGGGGATACCCCGCAAAGCTTAAATCCACACACGTGTCGACACGATGACCTGGGTGCCGGAGGCTTAAAGCCGCTGGTTGGTCATTGGGATACGTGGAGGCCAAACCCGACTTACTAAGGAACTATCATGTCCCAAGTCAACATGCGCGATATGCTGAAGGCCGGTGTCCACTTCGGTCACCAAACCCGTTACTGGAACCCGAAAATGGGTAAATACATTTTCGGTGCACGTAACAAGATTCACATCATCAACCTTGAAAAAACCCTGCCAATGTTCAACGAAGCTCTGACTTTCGTAGAGCGCCTGGCCCAGGGCAAAAACAAGATTCTGTTCGTCGGCACCAAGCGTTCCGCTGGCAAGATCGTTGCTGAAGAAGCAGCACGTTGCGGTTCGCCGTACGTCGATCACCGCTGGTTGGGCGGCATGCTGACCAACTTCAAAACCATCCGTGCTTCCATCAAGCGTCTGCGTGACCTTGAAGTGCAAGCCGAAGACGGGACTTTCACCAAGCTGACCAAGAAAGAGGCGCTGATGCGCACTCGCGATCTTCAGAAGCTCGATCGTTCCCTGGGTGGTATCAAGGACATGGGCGGTCTGCCTGACGCACTGTTCGTTATCGACGTTGATCACGAGCGTATCGCGATCACCGAAGCCAACAAGCTGGGTATCCCGGTTATCGGCGTAGTCGATACCAACAGCAGCCCGGACGGCGTTGACTACATCATCCCAGGCAACGATGACGCAATCCGCGCTATCCAGCTGTACATGGGTTCGATGGCTGACGCTGTTATCCGTGGCCGCAACCACGTTGCTGGCGGTGCCGAGCAGTTTGTTGAAGAAGCTCCGGTAGCTGCTGCTGAGTAACTGACGCCTAGGCGTTGACTCAGTAAGCAAAAAGGGGGCTTGGCCCCCTTTTTGCCACCTCGAAAACCATTTGTCGGCGCCCACTTGTGGCAGCGCATCTATTGCGCTTGTAACGTGCAGCGGCCTACAAGGGTGGGGTTCGGGAAGAATTGATCGCCCGTTCGATCGGGTGGAATGGTTGAAGACCTATCCAAGAGGATTTTGAAAATGGCAGAGATTACTGCAGCGTTGGTCAAAGAACTACGTGAGCGTACTGGCGAAGGCATGATGGATTGCAAGAAGGCCTTGACCAAGGCTGACGGCGACATCGAAAAAGCCATTGATGACATGCGTGCTTCGGGCGCCATCAAGGCCGCCAAGAAAGCAGGCAACATTGCTGCTGAAGGCGCGATCGCTATCAAGGAAGACGGCAAGGCTGCCGTTATCATTGAAGTCAACTCGCAGACCGACTTCCTGGCCCTGCAAGACGACTTCAAGAGCTTCGTCGCTGCCAGCGTTGAAAAAGCCTTCGCTGACAAACTGACTGACGCTGCTCCACTGATCGCCGCTCAAGAGCTGGCGCGTGAAGCACTGATTGCTAAAGTAGGCGAAAACGTCAATATCCGTCGTCTGGCCCGTATCGAAGGTGACGTTGTGGGTGCTTACCTGCACGGCAACAAGATCGGCGTAGTTGTGGCTCTGAACGGCGGCAACGTTGAACTGGCCAAAGACATTGCGATGCACGTAGCTGCCAGCAACCCTGAGTTCCTGCTGCCGTCGCAAGTTTCCGCTGAAGCCATCGAGCGCGAAAAAGCCGTGTTCATGAGCCTCAACGAAGACAAGATCAAAGGCAAGCCTGCTGAAATCGTCGAGAAAATGGTTGCTGGTCGTATCAGCAAGTTCCTCGCCGAAGCTAGCCTGGTTGAGCAGGCGTTCGTCAAGAACCCTGAAATCAAGATCGGTGAACTGGCCAAGAAAGGCGGCGCTGAAATCGTTTCCTTCACCTACTACAAAGTAGGCGACGGCATCGAGAAGCCGGTCGACAACTTCGCTGAAGAAGTTGCTGCCCAGCTGGCTGCTAGCAAGAAGTAAGACAGTTTTCAACTGTCGCCCAAAAGGAGGCTGCCCGCTTACGCGCGCAGCCTCTTTTCAAATGGGGTGACCGATTTTATTTGGTTTCCCTGCGGAACTGGCTTACAAAGCCGTGTTCCGATGGCGCTGTGACAGCGTCCAGCTAGAGTGAACGCAGGCCGTAAACGGCTTGCCAAGAATTTTTAAAAATACGCCGCAGGAGAGATTCGCAATGGCTCAGCAGGGCAGTGGTTATCAGGCTCGCTATAAACGCATTCTACTCAAGCTTAGCGGCGAGGCCCTGATGGGCTCGGAAGAGTTCGGGATCGATCCCAAGGTACTCGACCGCATGGCGCTGGAAGTCGGCCAACTGGTCGGTATCGGTGTCCAGGTCGGCCTGGTGATAGGCGGCGGCAACCTGTTCCGCGGTGCGGCACTCAGCGCTGCTGGCATGGATCGGGTAACCGGCGACCACATGGGCATGCTGGCCACTGTGATGAATGCCTTGGCCATGCGCGATGCTCTGGAGCGGGCCAACATCACGGCGATCGTGATGTCTGCTATTTCCATGGTTGGTGTAACCGATCACTATGACCGCCGCAAAGCTATGCGTCACCTGGATGCCAAGGAAGTGGTGATTTTTGCTGCCGGTACCGGCAATCCCTTCTTCACCACCGACTCTGCAGCCTGCTTGCGCGGCATTGAAATCAATGCGGACGTGGTTCTTAAGGCGACCAAGGTTGATGGCGTTTACACTGCTGACCCGTTCAAAGACCCGCATGCCGAGAAGTTCGATCATCTGACTTATGATGAAGTGCTGGATCGCAAGTTGGGTGTGATGGATCTGACAGCTATTTGCCTGTGTCGCGACCACAAGATGCCGCTGCGCGTATTTAACATGAACAAGCCCGGCGCCCTGCTGAACATCGTACACGGCGGCGCAGAAGGGACTCTGATCGAGGAGGCTCAACAATGATCAACGAAATCAAGAAAGACGCTCAAGAGCGTATGCACAAATCCCTGGAGTCTCTGGCCCATGCATTTGGCCAGATTCGTACCGGCAAGGCGCACCCGAGCATCCTGGGCAGCGTGATGGTGCCGTACTACGGCGCAGACACTTCCATCACCCAAGTGGCCAACATCACCGTAAAAGACTCGCGCACCCTGCAAGTTGTGGCCTTTGAGCGCAATATGCTCGGGGCAGTCGACAAGGCAATCCAGAGTGCTGGTCTGAACCTCAATCCGACCAACCTGGGCGAGTTGTTGTTGATCTCCATGCCTGCCCTGACCGAAGAAACCCGTAAGGGTTTTACCAAACAGGCGCGTAGTGCTGCGGAAGATGCTCGTGTTGCCGTGCGCAACATTCGTCGCGATGCCTTGGGTGACCTGAAAAAGCTGGTTAAGGACAAGGAAATCAGCGAAGACGAAGAGCGCCGTGCTGCTGCGGATATCCAGAAGCTGACCGATAAGGCTGAGTCTGATGTCGACGCGGCCACCAAGCAAAAAGAAGCGGACTTGATGGCTGTATAAGGGTCAGGACGTTTTCATGGAAAACACCAAGCAGACTGTGCCCGCCGTGGTGCCGCGCCATGTCGCGATCATCATGGACGGGAATAATCGCTGGGCGAAAAAACGCTTTATGCCGGGTGTCGCCGGGCATAAGGCGGGTGTCGATGCGGTACGGGCTGTGATCGAAGTGTGCGCTGAGGCCAAGGTCGAGGTGCTGACCTTGTTTGCCTTCTCCAGTGAAAACTGGCAGCGCCCGGCCGAGGAGGTCAGTGCCTTGATGGACCTGTTCTTCAAGGCCCTGCGTCGTGAGGCCAAGCGCCTGAACGACAACCACATCAGCCTGCGCATCATCGGTGATCGCTCGCGCTTCCGTCCGGAGTTGCAGGCGGCCATGCGCGAAGCTGAGGCGATTACTGCCGGCAGTAATCGGTTCGTACTGCAAATCGCAGCCAACTATGGCGGCCAATGGGATATCGCCCAAGCCGCGCAGCGTCTGGCGCGCGAAGTGCAGGCCGGTCATCTGCGACCCGAAGACATCACGCCTGAACTGTTGCAAACCTGCCTGGTAACCGGTGATCTGCCGTTGCCGGACTTGTGTATCCGTACCGGTGGCGAACACCGCATCAGCAACTTCCTGTTGTGGCAGTTGGCCTATACCGAGCTGTACTTCTCCGACCTGTTCTGGCCGGACTTCAAACACGATGCCATGCGCAATGCGCTGGCCGATTTCGCTTCCCGTCAGCGTCGCTTCGGTAAAACGAGCGAGCAGATCGAAGCTGGAGCCCGGGTTTAATGCTTAAACAACGAATCATCACGGCACTGATCCTGCTGCCGATTGCCTTGTGCGGGTTTTTCCTGCTCGAAGGTGCCGGCTTTGCGCTGTTCATCGGCCTGGTTGTGACCTTGGGTTCCTGGGAATGGGCGCGCCTGGCCGGTTTCACCGCGCAGCTGCATCGTGTGGTGTACGCCGTCGTCGTGGCGCTGATGTTGTTTCTGATGTACATCCTGCCAGATATGGCGCCTTGGGTGCTTGGCGCTGCGGTGCTGTGGTGGACGCTGGCGACCTTCCTGGTGCTGACTTACCCGCGAACCAGCGGCCATTGGTCCAGTGTCGCCTGCAAGCTGGTGATAGGTCTGTTGATTCTGCTGCCGGCCTGGCAAGGCCTGGTCTATATCAAGCATATGCCCTTGGGCAACTGGCTGATCATGGCGGTGATGGTGCTGGTCTGGGGTGCTGATATTGGCGCTTACTTTTCCGGCCGGGCCTTCGGCAAGCGCAAGCTGGCGCCGGCGGTAAGTCCTGGCAAGAGCTGGGAAGGTGTATACGGTGGTTTGTTACTGACGCTGGTGATTACTGCTGTCGTTGGTGTTGTGCGTGGCTGGACCGTCAAGGAAATACTCCTGGCCCTGGTGGGTGCTGCGGTGGTCGTGCTGATCTCGGTGGTCGGAGATCTGACCGAAAGCATGTTCAAGCGCCAGGCTGGGGTCAAGGACAGCAGCAATCTGCTTCCGGGTCACGGCGGCGTGCTGGACCGCATCGACAGCCTGACAGCAGCTTTGCCGATCTTTGCCGTGCTGTTGTGGATGATAGCCTCGTGAGCCGTCTGCAGCAGATTACCGTGCTGGGAGCCACCGGCTCGGTAGGGTTGAGCACGCTGGATGTGATTGCCCGTCATCCGGAGCGTTATCAAGTCTTCGCCCTGACTGGCTTTAGTCGCTTGAGCGAGTTGTTGGCGCTGTGTGTTCGTCACGTGCCGCAATTTGCGGTAGTGCCTGAGGCGTCGGCTGCGCGTGGTTTGCAGGATGATCTGCGGGCGGCGGGGCTATCGACTCAAGTGCTGGTGGGGGAGGAGGGGTTGTGTCAGGTATCCGCCGATCCTGATGTCGATACCGTTGTCGCTGCCATTGTCGGTGCGGCGGGCCTGCGTCCAACCCTGGCCGCCGTTGACGCCGGCAAGAAGATTCTGCTGGCCAACAAGGAAGCGCTGGTGATGTCCGGCGCACTCTTTATGCAGGCGGTGCGCAAGAGCGGCGCCGTACTGCTACCGCTGGACAGCGAGCACAATGCGATTTTCCAGTGTATGCCCGGGGATTTCGCCCGTGGCCTGAGCCAGGTGGGTGTACGCCGTATTTTGCTGACCGCGTCCGGCGGCCCGTTCCGGCAGACGCCGCTGGCTGAGCTGGAGCATGTCTCCCCTGAACAAGCCTGTGCCCATCCCAACTGGTCGATGGGCCGCAAGATCTCGGTCGATTCGGCCAGCATGATGAACAAAGGTCTCGAACTGATTGAGGCATGCTGGTTGTTCGATGCGCGGCCGGATCAGGTCGAGGTGGTGATTCACCCGCAAAGCGTGATTCATTCCCTGGTCGACTACGTGGATGGCTCGGTGTTGGCCCAATTGGGTAATCCGGACATGCGTACGCCGATCGCCAACGCCTTGGCCTGGCCCGAGCGCATTGATTCGGGTGTTGCTCCTCTGGACCTGTTTGCCATCGCCCGGCTGGATTTCCAGGCCCCCGACGAGCAGCGCTTCCCGTGCCTGCGTCTGGCGCGTCAAGCTGCCGAGGCAGGTAACAGCGCGCCAGCGATGCTCAATGCGGCCAATGAAGTGGCTGTGGCGGCGTTTCTCGAACGACGCATCCGTTTTCCGGAGATCGCGAGTATCATCGAGGACGTTCTGAGCCTTGAACCTGTGGTCGCCGTTGATGACTTGGGCGCAGTCTTCGAGGCTGATACAAAGGCCCGGGCCCTGACCGAGCAATGGTTGAGCCGCAATGCGCGCTAACCTTTTTGGGCGCGCTTGAGCCTGTAGGCACTGGATTGGAATGCGGAGAAATTAGATGAGTGCGCTCTACATGATTGTCGGCACCCTGGTTGCTCTGGGTGTGCTGGTCACCTTCCACGAATTCGGCCACTTCTGGGTGGCGCGTCGTTGCGGCGTCAAGGTTCTGCGTTTTTCCGTCGGTTTCGGGATGCCGTTGCTGCGCTGGCATGACCGTCAAGGCACCGAGTTTGTGATTGCCGCCATTCCCTTGGGCGGGTACGTCAAGATGCTCGACGAGCGCGAAGGCGAAGTGCCCGCTGATCAGTTGGACCAATCCTTCAATCGCAAGACCGTTCGTCAGCGCATTGCCATCGTTGCTGCGGGGCCTATCGCCAACTTTTTGCTGGCCATGGTGTTCTTCTGGGTGCTGGCGATGTTGGGCAGCCAGCAGGTGCGTCCGGTTATCGGGGCGGTGGAGGCGGGCAGTATCGCGGCCAAGGCCGGGCTGATCGCAGGCCAGGAAATTGTTGCCATTGATGGCGAGCCTACCACCGGTTGGGGCGCAGTCAATTTGCAGTTGGTGCGCCGCCTGGGTGAAAGCGGCACCGTGAAGCTGGTGGTGCGCGAGCAGGATTCCACGGCCGAAACGCCGCGGGAACTGGCCCTCGACAACTGGCTCAAGGGCGCCGACGAGCCTGATCCGATCAAGTCTCTGGGGATTCGTCCATGGCGGCCCTCCTTGCCTCCGGTGCTGGCAGAGTTGGACCCCAAGGGCCCTGCGCAAGCTGCAGGGCTGAAAACCGGCGACCGCCTTTTGGCCCTTGATGGCCAGGCACTGGGTGACTGGCAGCAAGTGGTCGATCTGGTGCGTGTACACCCTGATACCAAAATTGTGCTGAAAGTTGAGCGCGACGGTGCTCAAATCGACGTCCCTGTCACCCTGGCGGTGCGCGGGGAAGCCAAGGCGGCCGGGGGTTATCTGGGCGCCGGGGTGAAAGGTGTCGAGTGGCCACCTTCGATGGTGCGTGAGATAAGTTTCGGGCCGTTGGCCGCAATTGGCGAGGGTGCGCGACGCACTTGGACCATGAGTGTGTTGACCCTCGATTCCCTCAAGAAAATGTTGTTCGGCGAGCTCTCGGTAAAAAACTTGAGTGGACCGATAACCATTGCTAAAGTGGCGGGCGCTTCTGCCCAGTCGGGCATGGCTGATTTCCTGAATTTCCTGGCTTATCTGAGTATTAGCCTCGGGGTTCTGAATTTGTTGCCCATTCCAGTATTGGATGGGGGGCATCTGTTGTTTTATCTGGTCGAGTGGGTGCGTGGTCGCCCCTTGTCGGATCGGGTGCAGGGTTGGGGGATACAGATCGGTATCAGTTTGGTGGTCGGGGTGATGTTGTTAGCCTTGGTCAACGATCTGGGACGACTGTAACGCTTCGCTGAATTGCGAATCTGCCGCATTTTGCGGCAGTTTGTTTATTGCCAGTTGGAATAAGAAAGGACTTCATGAAACGTCTGCTGCTAACTGCGGTTCTCACCGTATTGATGATCGCCGAAGTTCACGCCGAGTCCTTCACCATCTCCGATATTCGCGTCAACGGCCTCCAGCGGGTTTCCGCGGGTAGCGTCTTTGGCGCCTTGCCGTTGAACGTCGGGGAACAGGCTGATGATCGTCGCCTGGTGGAATCCACTCGTGCGCTGTTCAAAACCGGTTTCTTTCAAGACATCCAATTGGGGCGCGAAGGCAACGTCCTGGTCATCACTGTCGTCGAGCGACCGTCCGTCGCCAGTATCGAGATCGAAGGCAACAAGGCGATCTCCACTGAAGACTTGATGAAAGGTCTCAAGCAATCGGGCCTTGCCGAAGGCGAGATCTTCCAGCGTGCCACCCTCGAAGGCGTACGTAACGAGCTGCAACGTCAATATGTTGCCCAGGGTCGTTATTCCGCCTCGGTGGAAACCGAGGTGGTGCCGCAGCCGCGTAACCGTGTAGGCCTCAAGGTCAACATCAACGAAGGTACCGTGGCGGCCATCCAGCACATCAACGTGGTGGGTAACACCAAGTTCGCTGACGAGGACCTGATCGGCCTGTTCGAGCTCAAGACCACCAACTGGCTGTCGTTCTTCAAGAACGATGACAAGTACGCCCGTGAAAAACTTTCCGGTGACTTGGAGCGTCTGCGTTCCTATTACCTGGACCGTGGCTATATCAACATGGATATCGCTTCGACCCA
Organism: Pseudomonas sp. C321; assembly: GCF_055407105.1. Lineage (NCBI taxonomy): Bacteria > Pseudomonadati > Pseudomonadota > Gammaproteobacteria > Pseudomonadales > Pseudomonadaceae > Pseudomonas > Pseudomonas sp. C321. The sequence goes on from NZ_JBUZRB010000003.1 coordinate 441,918, forward strand.
GGTGTCCATCACCCCGGACAAGAAGCACGTCTACATCACCGTCAACGTCAACGAAGGCGAGAAGTATCGCGTTCGTGACGTGAAGCTCAGCGGCGACTTGAAAGTGCCTGAAGACCAGGTCAAGTCCCTGTTGCTGGTGCAGAAGGACCAGGTGTTCTCGCGCAAGCTGATGACCACCACGTCTGAACTGATCACCCGCCGCCTGGGTAACGAGGGCTACACCTTCGCCAACGTCAATGGCGTGCCCACCCCGCACGATGATGACCACACAGTGGACATCACCTTTGTCGTCGATCCTGGCAAGCGTGCCTATGTAAACCGCATCAACTTCCGTGGCAACACCAAGTCCGAGGACGAAGTGCTGCGTCGTGAAATGCGCCAGATGGAAGGTGGTTGGGCTTCGACCTACTTGATCGACCAGTCCAAGACCCGTCTTGAACGCCTGGGCTTCTTCAAGGAAGTCAATGTCGAAACCCCGGCCGTGCCAGGCGTGGATGACCAAGTTGACGTGAACTATGCAGTAGAAGAGCAAGCGTCCGGTTCGATCACCGCCAGCGTTGGCTTCGCACAAAGTGCCGGCCTGATCCTTGGTGGCTCCATCACCCAGAACAACTTCCTGGGTACCGGTAACAAGGTCAGCATCGGCCTGACCCGAAGCGAATATCAGAGCCGCTATAACTTCGGTTATGTCGACCCCTACTGGACAGCTGACGGCGTGAGCCTGGGCTACAACGCCTTCTATCGCACCACCGACTACAAAGACCTTGACGTCGACGTTGCAAGCTATGCAATCGACAGCCTGGGTGCTGGCGTCAACATCGGTTATCCGATCAGCGAGACCTCGCGCCTGACCTTCGGCTTTACCGCGCAACAGGATGAGATCAAGACCGGTGTCTACACCGTGGATGAGATCTTTGACTTCGTGCGTACCGAGGGTGACAAGTTCCTCAACTTCAAGGCCTCGGCTGGCTGGTCGGAATCGACCCTGAACAAAGGGGTGCTGGCGACACGCGGTCACTCCCAGAGCCTGACACTGGAAAGCACTACTCCAGGCAGCGACCTGTCGTTCTTCAAGCTTGATTACCGCGGCCAGTTGTTCACGCCGCTGAGCGACAACTACACCATGCGCCTGCACACTGAACTGGGCTACGGTGACGGTTACGGTTCGACCAATGGCCTGCCGTTCTACGAGAACTACTACGCGGGTGGTTTCAACTCGGTACGTGGCTTCAAGGACAGCACCCTGGGCCCTCGTGGTACCCCGAGCCGTGGTGTGGGTGTAACCGGTAACCGCGGTACCGATCCGGACTCGGACAACGACCCACTGCCATTCGGTGGTAACGTGTTGATTCAAGGTGGCGCGGAGATCCTGTTTCCTCTGCCGTTCGTCAAGGATCAACGCTCCCTGCGAACCTCGGTCTTCTGGGATGTGGGTAACGTGTTCGATTCCAAGTGTGATCAGATCACCAACCCGAGCGGTGTGAAGTCCCAGACTCAGTGCAACGACGTCAGTCTCAGCAACCTGGCAAGCTCTGTGGGTGTTGGCGTGACCTGGATTACGGCCCTAGGCCCATTGAGCTTTGCTCTGGCCATGCCGATCAAGAAACCGGATAACGCTGAAACCCAGATTTTCCAATTCTCCCTCGGCCAGACGTTCTAAGCGTCTGACCTAAGATAACGACAACGGATTCTGTAGGAGTGCATCGTGCGTAAGTTGACTCAATTGGTTCTCCTGGCGACTGTCCTGGTAGCAACCCCGGCCTTTGCCGAAATGAAAATCGCTGTCCTGAACTATCAGATGGCCCTGCTGGAATCCGATGCGGCCAAGAAATACGCCGTGGATGCCGAGAAGAAATTCGGTCCGCAACTGACCAAGCTCAAGACTCTGGAAAGCAGCGCCAAGGGCATTCAGGATCGTCTGGTCGCCGGTGGCGACAAAATGCAGCAAGGCGAGCGCGAGCGTCTGGAGCTTGAATTCAAGCAAAAGGCCCGTGACTATCAGTTCCAATCCAAGGAGCTGAACGAAGCCAAGGCTGTTGCTGACCGTGAAATGCTCAAGCAACTCAAGCCAAAACTCGACAGCGCCGTGGAAGAAGTCATCAAGAAGGGTGCCTTTGACCTGGTCTTCGAGCGTGGCGCCGTGATTGATGTCAAACCTCAGTACGACATCACCCGTCAGGTGATCGAGCGCATGAACCAGCTGAAGTAACCCATGACCGCGACTATAAAACTTGGCCAACTGGCCGAGTTCCTGGGGGCCACCTTACATGGCTCCCCGGAGAAGGAAATCACTGGGCTAGCCACCTTGCAGGAGGCTGGCCCAGCTCAGTTGAGCTTTCTGGCAAACCCCCAATACCGTAAATACCTGGGCGATACCCAGGCCGCAGCCGTGTTGCTGAAGGCCGCTGATGCCGAAGGGTTTACCGGGGACGCGCTCGTTGTTGCCGACCCGTACCTGTCGTACGCACGGGTGTCCCACCTGTTCGATCCAAAACCCAAGGCTGCTGCCGGTATTCATCCCTCGGCAGTGATTGCTGATGACGCCCAGGTTGATCCTGCGGCGAGCATTGGCGCTTTTGCGGTGATCGAGAGTGGCGCCCGCATTGGTGCCGGTGTGACGGTAGGGGCCCAGTGCTTTATCGGTGCCCGCAGTGAAGTTGGTGCCGGTGGCTGGCTCGCGCCGCGCGTGACCCTGTACCACGATGTGCGTATTGGGCAGCGTGTGGTGATTCAGTCGGGCGCCGTGATCGGCGGCGAGGGCTTCGGCTTCGCCAATGAAAAAGGCGTTTGGCAGAAGATCGCTCAGGTTGGCGGCGTATTGATCGGCGACGACGTAGAAATTGGCGTCAACACCGCTATTGATCGCGGGGCTCTGGCCGATACCGTGATTGGTAACGGCGTGAAGCTGGACAACCAGATTCAGATCGCTCACAACGTGCAGATTGGCGATCATACGGCCATGGCCGCCTGCGTGGGGATTTCCGGCAGCACCAAAATCGGCAAGCATTGCATGCTGGCTGGCGGCGTCGGGTTGGTGGGTCATATCGAAATCTGCGACAACGTATTCATCACCGGCATGACCATGGTGACCCATTCGATTACTGAGCCTGGGTCCTATTCTTCCGGTACGGCCATGCAACCTGCTGCCGAATGGCGCAAGAGTGCGGCCCGATTGAGGCAGCTCGACGACATTGCTCGACGCCTGAAACATTTGGAAAAGCGTGTTGGGGACGTGACCCCTGGCGGTAATGCTTCATCAGATGGCTGAGACCATTTCCATATCAAGTGTGCACAGCCGCTAGACTGCCTCCTTGATTTGCTAGAGGGGCGCGCCTTAGTCCGCGCGCTCCCAATCTTTATTACAGGCTTCCCCCCGAAATGATGGACATCAACGAGATTCGCGAATACCTGCCTCACCGTTACCCGTTCCTGCTGGTGGATCGTGTCGCGGAGCTGGATGTTGAGCGTAAGTACATTCGTGCCTACAAGAATGTCAGCATCAACGAGCCTTTTTTCAACGGTCACTTCCCTGCGCATCCAATCATGCCGGGTGTATTGATCATTGAAGCGATGGCCCAGGCTGCTGGTATCCTTGGTTTCAAAATGCTCGACCTGAAGCCTGCTGATGGCACGCTTTACTATTTCGTGGGTTCCGACAAGCTGCGTTTTCGCCAGCCAGTCACTCCGGGCGACCAGTTGATCCTTGAGGCCACGTTCCTGAGCTGCAAGCGTCAAATCTGGAAATTCCAGTGCCAGGCGTCGGTTGACGGCAAGCCTGTGTGCTCTGCTGAAATCATCTGTGCGGAACGCAAACTATGAGTTTGATTGACCCTCGCGCAATCATCGATCCGACGGCCGTCCTGGCCGCCGACGTCGAGGTCGGCCCTTGGTCGATCATCGGCGCAGGTGTGGAAATCGGCGAGGGGACAGTCATCGGGCCACATGTGATCCTCAAAGGTCCGACCCGGATTGGCAAACACAATCGCATTTACCAGTTTTCATCGATAGGCGAAGACACGCCTGACATGAAGTACAAGGGTGAAGAGACCCGCCTGGTAATCGGTGATCACAACATCATCCGTGAAGGCGTGACCATTCACCGTGGCACTGTCCAGGATCGTGCCGAGACCACCTTGGGTGATCACAACCTGGTGATGGCTTACGCGCATATTGGGCATGACAGCGTCATCGGCAACCACTGTATCCTGGTCAACAACACCGCGTTGGCCGGCCATGTGCATGTTGATGACTGGGCGATCCTGTCGGGCTTCACCCTGGTTCATCAGTATTGCCATATCGGTGCACACAGCTTTTCCGGCATGGGTACCGCCATCGGCAAGGATGTTCCGGCATTTGTCACGGTATTCGGCAACCCTGCCGAGGCCCGCAGCATGAACTTCGAGGGCTTGCGTCGTCGTGGCTTCAGCGAAGAGGCTATCCATGCCCTGCGCCGCGCCTACAAGGTGGTCTACCGCCAGGGGTTGACGGTTGATCAGGCCTTGGCCGAATTGGTTGAACCGGCATCGCTGTTTCCGGAAGTCGCGATGTTCCGTGATTCGATTCAGGCATCGACTCGCGGCATCACCCGTTAATCATGGCCAAGTTGCGTATAGCGCTGGTCGCCGGAGAAGCTTCCGGCGATATTCTCGGCGCAGGTCTAATGCGGGCCCTCAAGGCCCAGCACCCGGCGGTTGAATTTCTGGGTGTCGGCGGCCCACTGATGCAGGCCGAAGGGCTAACCTCCTATTTCCCCATGGAACGCCTTTCAGTGATGGGGCTGGTAGAGGTGCTGGGACGTTTGCGTGAGCTGCTGGCTCGCCGTAAAAAGCTGATCCAGACCCTGATCGAAGAAAAGCCCGACGTCTTTATTGGCATCGATGCTCCGGACTTCACCCTCAATATCGAACTCAAGTTGCGTCAGGCCGGAATCAAGACTGTGCACTACGTCAGCCCGTCTGTGTGGGCATGGCGGCAGAAGCGCGTGTTGAAGATTCGCGAAGGCTGCGACCTGATGCTGACCCTGCTGCCGTTCGAGGCCAGGTTCTACGAAGAGAAGGGTGTGCCGGTGCGTTTCGTTGGTCATACCCTGGCCGACACCATCCCGCTTCACGCTGACCGTGCCGCCGCCCGCGCCGAACTGGACTTGCCGGAGGGGCCGCTGGTGGCCTTGATGCCGGGTAGCCGCGGTGGTGAAGTCGGCCGCCTTGGTGCGCTGTTTTTTGATGCAGCTGAACGTCTGCAAGCCTTGAAGCCGGGTGTGCGGTTCGTATTGCCGTGCGCCAGCCCTCAGCGTCGTGCGCAAATTGAAGAATTGCTGGTGGGGCGCAACTTGCCGTTGAGTCTGCTCGACGGCGGTTCGCACCTGGCCTTGGCCGCTTGCGATGCCGTGTTGATCGCTTCCGGCACCGCCACCCTGGAGGCCTTGCTCTACAAGCGCCCCATGGTTGTGGCTTATCGCCTGGCGCCGCTGACCTATTGGATTCTCAAGCGCATGGTCAAAAGCCCGTATATCTCCTTGCCCAACTTGCTGGCCCAGCGTCTGCTGGTGCCCGAGTTGTTGCAGGACGATGCAACGGCTGAAGCCTTGGCGCAGACGTTGCTTCCTTTGATTGACGGCGGTGAAGAGCAAACCCGTGGTTTTGACGAGATTCACCGGACCTTGCGCCGTGATGCGTCAAACCAGGCCGCTGATGCGGTCCTGACCTTGATCGGCCACACACAGGAAGCCCTATGAAGACGCAAATTGGCCTGGATTTCAGCCTGGTCGCCGAAGCTCATGAATTGGTTGCCGGTGTCGATGAGGTCGGTCGCGGTCCCCTCTGTGGTGCAGTTGTCACGGCTGCGGTGATTCTCGACCCGACCCGGCCGATTATCGGCCTCAACGATTCGAAGAAGCTCACCGAAGCCCGTCGTGAAAAACTCTACGACGAGATTTGCGAGAAAGCCCTGAGCTGGCATATCGCCCGGGCCGAAGTCGAAGAAATCGATGAACTGAACATCCTCCACGCTACGATGCTCGCCATGCAGCGCGCCGTAGAAGGGCTGCACATCGCGCCAAAACTGGCGATGATCGACGGCAACCGCTGCCCGAAACTGTCGATGCCGGCCGAGGCCGTGGTCAAGGGCGATAGCAAGGTCCCGGCAATTGCCGCTGCATCGATCCTAGCCAAGGTCAGCCGCGACCGTGAAATGGCTGCTTTCGAATTGATCTACCCCGGCTACGGCATTGGCGGGCACAAAGGCTACCCGACGCCCGTTCATCTGGAAGCTTTGGCTCGTCTGGGTCCAACCCCGATTCACCGCCGCTCGTTTGCCCCGGTTCGCCAGGCTTATGAGGCGCGGGAAAGCCTTATCGAGATCTAGCAGCAAGGCTGATGTTTTTGCCAAGGCCCGGTACAATCCGGCCTTTAAAGCGTACCAAGCGCAGTAGCTTTAAATGCCGGATTTCCGGGCCTTGTTGTTTTCACGTTTTGTACAGGATCACTATGCCGGCTTCATTCGTTCACCTACGCCTGCACACTGAATACTCCCTGGTCGACGGCCTGGTACGGATCAAACCGCTGGTCAAAACCCTGGTGGGCATGAAAATGCCGGCCGTTGCGGTTACTGATCAGAACAACATGTGTTCCCTGGTCAAGTTCTACAAGGCCGCCATGGGTGCCGGCATCAAGCCGATCTGCGGTGCCGACCTGTGGCTGTCCAACAAAGATCCGGATAACCCCCTGAGCCGCATCAGCCTGTTGGCGATGAACGGCGTCGGTTATCGCAACCTTACCGAACTGATTTCCCGTGGCTTTATCGATGGGCAACGCAACGGCTCGATCATCATCGAGCGTGAGTGGGTGGCCGAAGCCAGCGAAGGGCTGATCATGCTCTCGGCAGCCAAAGAGGGTGAGATCGGCATCGCCCTCTTGGGCGGCAATCCTCACGAGGCTGAAGTCCTCGCCCGTGAGTGGATGGAGGTTTTCCCCAATCGCTTCTACCTGGAAATCCAGCGCACCAACCGTCCCAACGATGAAGAGCAGTTGCACGCCGCCGTGGCCCTGGCCGAGAAAATCGGCGCGCCGCTGGTAGCGACCAACGACGTGCGCTTTATCAAGAAGGAAGACTACGAGGCTCACGAAACCCGCGTCTGCATCGGCGAAGGCCGGGCGCTGGACGATCCGCGTCGCTCGAAAAACTACAGCGAAGAGCAATACCTCAAAAGCGCCGATGAAATGGCCGAGCTGTTCAGCGACTTGCCCGAGGCGCTGGAAAACTCCGTCGAGATTGCCAAACGCTGCAATATTGAAGTGAAGCTGGGCAAGCACTTCCTGCCCAACTTCCCGATTCCCGATGGCCTGACCATCGACGAGTATTTTCGCAAGGTTTCTTTCGACGGGCTGGAAGATCGACTGAGCGTTCTGATGCCCAGGGACACCACCGAAGACTACGAGGCCAAGCGCCAGGTCTATGTCGATCGACTGAATTTCGAGCTGGATATCATTATCCAGATGGGATTCCCCGGTTACTTCCTGATCGTAATGGATTTTATCCAGTGGGCCAAAAGCAATGGCGTCCCGGTTGGCCCAGGTCGTGGGTCGGGTGCCGGGTCGCTGGTGGCCTATGTGCAGAAGATCACCGACCTTGACCCGCTGGAATATGACCTGCTGTTCGAGCGGTTCCTGAACCCGGAACGGGTATCGATGCCCGACTTCGACGTCGACTTCTGCATGGACGGTCGCGACCGGGTTATCGAGTACGTGGCTGAGAAGTATGGCCGCAACGCCGTAAGCCAGATCATCACCTTCGGTTCCATGGCGGCGAAAGCGGTAATCCGTGACGTGGCTCGGGTGCAGGGCAAGTCCTACGGCCTGGCTGACCGCCTGTCGAAGATGATCCCTTTTGAAGTCGGCATGACCCTGGAAAAAGCCTACGAGCAGGAAGAAATCCTGCGGGACTTCATCAAGATCGATGAAGAAGCGGCGGAAATCTGGGACATGGCCCGCAAACTCGAAGGTGTGGTGCGTAACGTCGGTAAGCACGCCGGCGGTGTGGTGATCGCGCCGACCAAGTTGACCGACTTTTCGCCGATCTATTGCGATGAAGAAGGCGGCGGCCTGGTCACCCAGTTCGACAAGGATGACGTGGAGGCGGCCGGCCTGGTGAAGTTCGACTTCCTTGGCCTGCGGACCCTGACGATCATCGATTGGGCGCTGAAGACCATCAACCGCGAGCGCGCCAAGATCGACGAGCCGCCGCTGGATATCGCCTTTATCCCGCTGGACGACAAACCGACCTACCAGTTGCTGCAAAAGGCCGAAACCACGGCGGTGTTCCAGCTGGAATCACGTGGCATGAAGGAGCTGATCAAAAAGCTCAAGCCCGACTGCCTGGAAGACTTGATCGCACTGGTGGCCCTGTTCCGTCCGGGCCCGCTGCAATCAGGCATGGTGGATGACTTCATCAACCGTAAGCACGGTCGCGCCGAGCTCGCCTACCCGCACTCCGATTACCAGTACGAAGGCCTCAAGCCAGTATTGGCGCCAACCTACGGCATTATCCTGTATCAGGAACAGGTGATGCAGATTGCCCAGGTCATGGCCGGCTACACACTCGGCGGCGCCGACATGCTGCGTCGTGCCATGGGTAAGAAAAAGCCCGAGGAAATGGCCAAGCAGCGCGGCGGGTTCATTGAAGGTTGCACGGCCAACAACATTGAGGCTGACCTGGCCGGTAACATCTTTGACCTGGTGGAAAAATTCGCCGGTTACGGCTTTAACAAATCCCACTCCGCGGCTTATGGCCTGGTCTCGTACCAGACCGCCTGGCTGAAAACGCACTATCCGGCGCCGTTTATGGCGGCGGTACTGTCTGCCGATATGCACAACACCGACAAGGTCGTGACCTTGATCGAAGAAGTGCGGACCATGAAGCTGCGCCTCGATGCGCCGGACGTGAACACCTCCGAGTTCAAGTTCACGGTAAATGACGAAGGCCGCATCATTTATGGCCTAGGCGCGATCAAGGGTGTGGGCGAAGGCCCGGTGGAGGCGATTACCGAAGCGCGTCAGGATGGGCCGTTCAAGGACCTGTTCGACTTCTGCGCGCGGGTCGACCTCAAGCGGATCAACAAGCGCACCCTTGACGGTTTGATTCGTAGTGGTGCGCTGGATCGTCTCGGTCCTTACTTTCATGACGAGCCGAAGGCTTACCAGGCCAATATCGACCGCAACCGTGCAGTCTTGCTGACCGCAATGGAAGAGGCGATCAAGGCCGCCGAACAAACCGCCCGCACCCACGACAGTGGCCATGCCGACCTGTTTGGCGGCCTGTTCGTCGAAGAAGACGCCGATGTCTACGCCAATCACCGCAAAGCCAAGGACCTGACCCTCAAGGAACGCCTCAAGGGCGAGAAGGACACCCTGGGCCTGTACCTTACTGGTCACCCGATTGACGAGTACGAAGGGGAAATTCGCCGTTTCGCCCGCCAGCGGATCATCGACCTGAAGCCGGCGCGAGATACCCAGACCGTCGCGGGGATGATCATCGCCCTGCGGGTGATGAAGAACAAAAAGGGTGACAAGATGGGCTTTATCACCCTCGACGACCGTTCTGGCCGAATCGAGGCTTCCTTGTTTGCCGACGCATTCCACTCTGCCCAATCGCTGTTGCAGACCGACGCCATGGTGGTGGTGGAAGGGGAGGTCAGCAACGATGACTTCTCCGGTGGCCTGCGCCTGCGGATCAAGCGGGTGATGAGCATGGAAGATGCGCGCACCAACCTTGCCGAAAGCCTGCGCCTGAAAGTGCGGACTGAAGCGCTTAAAGGTGATCAACTACGCTGGTTGGGGGACTTGCTCAAGCGTCATCGTGGTGCATGCCCAGTGACCATGGAGTACACCGGCAGCGATGCAAAGGCCATGCTGCAGTTTGGCGAGACCTGGCGAATCGATCCGGCAGACGGCTTGATTCAAGCATTGCGTGACCAGTTTGGGCGTGACAACGTCTTCCTCCAATACCGTTGACGGTCATGGGGCTTCTTTGCCATGAAGAGCAAGCGCCCTGACCTCGACCCAATATTTAATCTCGACCTAAACGCGCCTCTCCCTTAAGGTAGGGCGCGAATAGATAATCGGCTGGCCAGGCACCCCTTGGCCGTCGACCCAAGACGGACGCTTATGAACCCGAATTTTCTTGATTTCGAACAGCCGATCGCTGACCTGCAAGCCAAGATCGAAGAACTGCGCCTGGTCGGCAATGACAATTCGCTGAACATAGGCGATGAAATTTCCCGCCTGCAAGACAAGAGCAACACGCTCACCGAAGACATCTTCGGCAAGCTGACCAGTTGGCAGATCGCGCGCCTGGCCCGCCACCCGCGCCGTCCGTACACCCTGGACTACATCGAGCACATCTTCACCGAGTTCGATGAGCTGCATGGCGACCGTCACTTCTCCGACGACGCTGCCATTGTTGGCGGTATCGCTCGCCTGGACGACCAGCCAGTGATGGTGATTGGTCACCAGAAAGGCCGTGAAGTGCGCGAGAAGGTTCGCCGCAACTTCGGTATGCCTCGTCCGGAGGGCTACCGCAAGGCCTGCCGCCTGATGGAAATGGCTGAACGCTTCAAAATGCCGATCCTGACCTTTATCGACACCCCAGGTGCCTACCCAGGCATCGACGCCGAAGAACGCAACCAGAGCGAAGCGATTGCCTGGAACCTTCGGGTCATGGCACGACTGAAAACCCCGATCATCGCCACCGTGATCGGTGAAGGTGGTTCCGGCGGTGCACTGGCCATTGGCGTGTGCGATCAACTGAACATGCTGCAATATTCGACCTACGCGGTGATTTCGCCGGAAGGTTGTGCCTCGATCCTGTGGAAAACCGCCGAGAAAGCGCCGGATGCCGCAGAAGCGATGGGTATCACCGCCGAGCGCCTGAAAGGTCTGGGTATCGTTGATAAGGTCATCGCCGAGCCATTGGGTGGCGCCCATCGCGATCCGGCGGCCGTGGCCGCTTCGATCCGTGCCGAACTGAGCGCACAGCTGTCGATGCTCAAGAAGTTCGACAATGACGCACTGCTGGCCCGCCGTTACGAGCGACTGATGAGCTACGGTCTCTGATCGATCACCGATCTGACAGACACTGAAGAGCTAATGTGGGGGCCGGACTTGCCTGGTTCCCACATTTGATCGCTATAAGTTTCGAAGGTGATTCTGCTCGGACGATACTCGATGAAACCTTTCAAGCCGGATCTTCCCGTCAGGCTCCTGCAAGCACTAGCCCCCTGGCGCAATGCCCCGGCCTGGCACATCGCTTTCTCCGGAGGCCTCGACTCCACCGTCCTGCTGCACCTTTTGGCTACGCTGGCCAAGACCGAAAACCTCCCGCCACTCAGTGCTATCCATGTCCATCATGGGCTGCAAGCTGCGGCCGATGCTTGGCCGGCTCATTGCCAGGCCTTGTGTGACACGCTGGGCGTGCCACTGCAGGTCATCCGCGTAAAGGTGCAGCCTGGCGCAAGCCTGGAGCGTGCGGCCCGTGAGGCGCGGTATCAGGCGTTCAGCCAAGTGACCAGGGCAGGGGAGCTGCTGCTCACGGGCCAACACCGCGATGACCAGGCTGAAACCCTGTTGTTTCGATTATTGCGTGGGGCGGGCGTGCGCGGGCTGGCGGCTATGCCTGTGCAGCGTCCATTGGGTGATGGCTACCTGCTGCGGCCGCTGCTAGATACGTCGCGCATCGAATTGGAAGCCTACGCTCATGAGCAGCAGTTAACCTGGGTCGAAGACCCGTCCAACGCCGACCCGAGCTTCTCGCGCAACTACCTGCGCCATCACGTGCTCCCGCTGCTGATCGAGCGCTGGCCTAGGGCCGTCAGCACCATGGCCCGCAGCGCCGAGCATCTGAGCGAGGCCCAGGGTTTACTCGATGAATTGGCGCTGATGGACTTGCAGGCCGCCAGCCAGCCCTCGATGTTCCCCTGGCTGGCATTGCCATCCCTGGCCCTTGAACCGCTTTCCATGCTTTCCGAGGCCCGTCAGCGCAACGCCTTGCGACACTGGCTGACACCGCTGAGCCGTTTGCCCGACAGTGATCACTGGGCTGGCTGGAGTGCGTTGCGTGATGCTGCGGCAGACGCCCAGCCTCTGTGGCGCCTGGCAGACGGCCAGTTACATCGGTCTGGCGGGCGTATCTGGTGGTTGCCTGCCGGCTGGTCGGATTGTTCTGACGCTCCGGCGAGCTGGTCACACCCTGAAAACCCACTACAGTTACCCGGTAATGGTCATCTGTATTTTAGCGGCACTGCGCCCAAAGGCCCACTGCACATACGCTACCGCCAGGGCGGCGAAGTCATGGAGGTGTCAGGGCGAGGTCGCCGCGACCTTAAGCGTTTGCTTAACGAAAGCGGGGTGCCGGGCTTTGTCCGTGGCAGATTGCCGCTGCTGTACCGCGACGAGCAATTATTGGCCCTGCCGAACCTGCCTGGGCTGGCGGCAAGTGCCCGTGGCGACTGGGAATTACATTGGATACCTGCAACACGCGATCAAGGTTTGAGCTGATAGCCCCTTTCCGGTAGACTACGCTCCCTTCTTGATACAACTTCTGTGGATTCGCCTGAATCGCAGCAGTTGCCGATTACCAAGCAGTCTTTGCTGGGCGATTCCAAAAAATGTGTAGCGATCAACGTACCGGTGTTCCACTGCTGGTCTGTCATAACGCGGCGGTTTTTTTGAAAGATGCACTGTGATTAATGCAGGTGATCGGGGGCTTCGGCCTTCCTTCGCTTTCCCCGGCGGCTCGGACCGCTTTAACGCAGACTTCTAGGGTTTTTCATGACGCGCTACATATTCGTCACGGGCGGTGTTGTTTCTTCATTGGGGAAAGGCATTGCCTCCGCTTCATTGGCGGCCATCCTGGAGGCGCGGGGACTTAAGGTCACCATGCTCAAGCTGGACCCGTACATTAACGTTGACCCGGGCACCATGAGCCCGTTCCAGCACGGTGAAGTGTTCGTCACCCACGACGGCGCCGAGACTGACCTGGACCTGGGCCACTACGAGCGGTTCATCCGCACGACCATGACCCAGAACAACAACTTCACCACCGGCCGTGTCTACGAGCACGTGCTGCGCAAGGAGCGCCGTGGCGACTACCTGGGTGCAACCATCCAGGTGATCCCGCACATCACCGACGAAATCAAGCGCCGCATCATCAAGGGCGCCGGCGATGCCGACGTGGCCATGGTCGAGATCGGTGGCACCGTTGGCGACATCGAATCCCAACCGTTCCTCGAAGCCATCCGCCAGTTGCGTTTCGAAGTCGGCGCCAAGCGCGCGATGCTGATGCACCTGACTCTGGTGCCGTACATCGCCACCGCCGGCGAAACCAAAACCAAGCCTACCCAGCACTCGGTCAAGGAACTGCGTTCCATCGGCCTGCAGCCAGATGTGCTGGTGTGCCGCTCCGACCACGCGATCGATATCGCTTCGCGTCGCAAGATCGCCCAGTTCACCAACGTTGAAGAGCGTGCGGTGATTGCCCTGGAAGACGCCGACACCATCTACAAGATCCCGGGCATCCTGCACGCTCAGGGCCTGGATGATTTTGTCGTCGAACGTTTCGGCCTGCAATGTGGCGGCGCCGATCTGTCCGAGTGGGAAGCTGTGGTTGACGCCAAGCTCAACCCTGAGCATGAAGTCACCATCGCCATGGTCGGCAAGTACATGGAACTGCTGGATGCCTACAAGTCGCTGATCGAAGCGATGAGCCATGCGGGCATCAGCAACCGCACCAAGGTCAACCTGCGCTATATCGATTCCGAAGACATCGAGAACCAGGGCACCGCGTTGCTGGAAGGCGTCGATGCCATCCTGGTGCCGGGCGGCTTCGGTCTGCGTGGCGTGGAAGGCAAGATCACTGCCGTTCAATACGCTCGGGAAAACAAGGTGCCTTACCTGGGTATCTGCCTGGGCATGCAAGTGGCGGTCATTGAGTTCGCCCGTAACGTGATGGGCTGGAAAGACGCCAACTCCACCGAGTTTGATCGCGCCAGCGGCCACCCGGTCGTCGGCCTGATCACCGAGTGGGAAGATGCCACCGGCGCTGTTGAGACCCGTACCGAAACCTCCGACCTGGGTGGCACCATGCGCCTTGGCGCGCAGGATTGCCTGCTGGAGTCAGGCTCGCTGGTTCACGATTGCTACGGCAAGGACGTGATCGTCGAGCGTCACCGTCATCGTTATGAAGTGAACAACAAGCTGCTGCCACAGATCCTGGAAGCCGGTCTGAAAGTTTCCGGTCGCTCCGGTGATGGCGCGTTGGTTGAAGTGGTCGAAGCGCCAGATCATCCATGGTTCGTCGCTTGCCAGTTCCACCCAGAGTTCACCTCGACACCTCGTGACGGTCACCCGTTGTTCAGCGGCTTCGTCAAAGCTGCACTGACGCAACATCAGAAGAAGGCGTAAACCTGATGGCCCAGAAGATCATTCGCGTAGGCGACATCGAGATTGCCAACGACAAGCCAATGGTGCTGTTCGGCGGCATGAACGTGCTGGAAAGCCGCGATATGGCGATGAAGGTCTGTGAAGAATACGTCAAGGTCACCCAGAAACTGGGTATCCCTTACGTGTTCAAGGCCAGCTTCGACAAGGCCAACCGTTCGTCTGTGACCTCCTATCGCGGCCCGGGCCTTGAAGAAGGCATGCGGATCTTCCAGGACATCAAGCAAGCTTTCGGTGTGCCGATCATCACCGACGTCCACGAGTCTGAACAGGCTGCCGTGGTCGCCGAGGTGTGCGACATCATCCAGTTGCCGGCCTTCCTGTCGCGCCAGACCGACCTCGTGGTCGCGATGGCCAAGACTGGCGCTGTGATCAATATCAAGAAAGCCCAGTTCCTCGCGCCCCAGGAAATGAAACACATCCTGAGCAAGTGCGTGGAAGCGGGTAACGACCAGTTGATCCTCTGCGAGCGCGGTTCCAGCTTCGGCTACAACAACCTCGTGGTGGACATGCTCGGTTTCGGCATCATGAAACAGTTCGAATACCCAGTGTTCTTCGACGTGACCCACGCGCTGCAAATGCCCGGTGGTCGCTCCGATTCCGCTGGCGGGCGTCGTGCCCAGGTATTGGATCTGGCCAAGGCCGGCATCAGCCAGTCCCTGGCTGGTCTGTTCCTGGAAGCCCACCCGGACCCGGACAACGCCAAGTGCGATGGTCCGTGTGCCCTGCGCCTGGACAAACTGGAGCCATTTCTGGCCCAGCTCAAGCAGTTGGACGAACTGGTCAAGAGTTTTCCGACGGTAGAGACCGCGTAAAGCCGATTTCTCCGGTAAAGTATCCCACGCTAAATGCTCAGGCCCTCGGGCCTGAGTCTTGTCGTCTGCAAGTCTGCCCCGTTGTTCCACCCTTGCGGTCGGTCAAAAGATTTCCTTCAGCTGCGTCGTTTTCGTCAACTTTGGAGTGTTTACAACAATGGCAAAAATCGTCGACATCAAAGGTCGTGAAGTTCTCGACTCCCGTGGCAACCCCACCGTCGAAGCCGACGTGCTTCTCGATAACGGCATCATCGGCAGCGCCTGCGCGCCGTCCGGTGCTTCCACCGGTTCCCGTGAAGCACTGGAACTGCGTGATGGCGACAAGAGCCGTTACCTGGGCAAGGGTGTACTCAAGGCTGTAGCCAACATCAACGGTCCTATCCGCGACCTGTTGCTGGGCAAGGACCCGCTGGACCAGAAAGCCCTCGATCACGCGATGATCAAGCTCGACGGTACCGAAAACAAAGGCAGTCTGGGCGCCAACGCGATCCTCGCCGTATCCCTGGCTGCTGCCAAGGCTGCTGCACAGGATCAGGACCTGCCGCTGTACGCGCACATCGCCAACCTCAACGGTACACCGGGCGTCTACTCGATGCCGGTACCGATGATGAATATCATCAACGGTGGCGAGCACGCTGATAACAACGTCGACATCCAGGAATTCATGGTGCAGCCGGTTGGCGCCAAGACCTTCTCCGAAGGCCTGCGTATGGGCACCGAGATTTTTCATCACCTCAAGGCTGTGCTGAAGGCTCGTGGCCTGAGCACTGCTGTTGGTGACGAAGGTGGTTTCGCGCCGAACCTGGCATCCAACGAAGATGCACTGAAAGTGATCTCCGAAGCCGTGGCCAACGCTGGCTACAAGCTGGGCACCGACGTGACCCTGGCCTTGGACTGCGCTGCCAGCGAATTCTACGAAGACGGCAAGTACAACCTGTCCGGCGAAGGCCAGGTGTTCAACTCCGAAGGTTTTGCTGACTACCTCAAAGGCTTGAGCGAACGCTACCCGATCATCTCCATTGAAGATGGCCTGGACGAGTCCGATTGGGACGGCTGGAAAATCCTCACCGACAAGATCGGCGAGAAAATCCAACTGGTGGGCGACGACTTGTTCGTGACCAACACCAAGATCCTGAAAGAAGGCATCGACAAAAAGATCGCCAACTCGATCCTGATCAAGTTCAACCAGATCGGCACCCTGACCGAAACCCTGGAAGCCATCCAGATGGCCAAGGCGGCTGGTTACACTGCCGTGATCTCCCACCGCTCCGGCGAAACTGAGGACTCGACCATTGCCGACCTGGCCGTGGGTACCTCGGCGGGCCAGATCAAGACCGGCTCCCTGTGCCGTTCCGATCGCGTGTCCAAGTACAACCAATTGCTGCGTATCGAAGAGCAGCTGGGCGCCAAAGCCAAGTACAACGGTCGTAGCGAGTTTCGCGGCTGATTGTTAAATGGTAAAAAGTCAGCAGATTGCGTCGGAAAAATCACGACAGCGTGAATTTCGACGCTAATCTCATGGCTATCAAGCACAAGCCTGGTTTTTCCAGGCTTCGTGCTATCAGTTACTTCAAAAGTTTTTGCATGGCTGTCTTTTTTCACTGGATACCCGATATTCGATGCGCAGTCCCAATTGGTTGTTCCTCGTCTTGCTCTTGCTCCTGGCTGGCCTGCAGTACCGCCTATGGGTGGGGAATGGCAGCCTGGCGCAGGTAACCGACCTGACCCAGCAAATTGCCGCACAGCACGCCGAAAACGAGGTGTTGCTGGAGCGCAACCGTGTGCTCGATGCCGAAGTGCTTGAGTTGAAAAAAGGCCTGGAGACCGTAGAAGAACGGGCTCGTCATGAATTGGGCATGGTCAAGGAGGGCGAAACCCTCTACCAGTTGGCCCAATGAACCACTGCTCGCCGGCCTTCTGGGCCGTGATTCCTGCCGCGGGCGTTGGTGCCCGTATGGCCGCGGACCGTCCCAAGCAATACTTGCAACTGGGCGGGCGCACTATTCTCGAACACAGCCTTGGCTGTTTTCTCGACCATCCTGACCTTAAGGGGCTGGTGGTCAGTCTCGCTGTTGATGATCCTTATTGGCCGGCTCTGCCGTGTGCCGGTGATCCGCGCATTGCGCGGGTGGATGGCGGCGAAGAGCGTTCGGGCTCGGTGCTCAACGCGTTGCTGCACTTGCATACCCTGGGTGCCGGTGATGACGATTGGGTGTTGGTGCACGATGCGGCACGGCCGAACTTGAGTCGCTATGACCTGGACAAATTGTTGTCGGAACTGGCGGATGACCCGGTAGGCGGTTTGCTGGCGGTACCTGCTCGCGACACCCTCAAGCGTGTCGATAAGCACGGGCGAGTGGTAGAGACCGTTGATCGCAGCCTGATCTGGCAAGCCTATACGCCGCAGATGTTTCGCCTGGGCGCCTTGCATCGGGCTTTGGCTGACAGCCTGGTGGCTGATGCCGTGATCACCGATGAAGCTTCGGCCATGGAATGGTCCGGCCAGGCGCCGCGCTTGATCGAAGGGCGCTCGGACAATATCAAAGTGACTCGGCCCGAGGACTTGGAGTGGCTGCGACTTCGGTGGTCGAATCGCAGATAAATGTGGCATGGCGTAGTAGATTGCTGCCTTTCAGTCGCTGTACTCCAGCCTTCCAGCCAACCCCTCTTTCAAAAACTCCACCAGCTTGCGCACCTTAGGCGACAAGTGCCGTTGCTGCGGATACAGCGCCCATACCGCCGTATTTGGCGGTTGATGACCCTCAAGCAACGACACCAGTGCGCCGCTGTGCAAATGTTCCAGCACGTAATAGTCCGGCAACTGACACAAGCCCACCCCTTGCAGCGCTGCATCTAAAACCGCCTGCCCACTGTTGCAGCGCCAGTTTCCATGCACTCGCTGGGAAAATTCCCGTCCGTCTTGTGCCAACTGCCAGATATCCGAACTGCCGATCAGACAGTTATGCCGACTCAATTCCGACAAGCTGTGTGGTCGTCCATACCGCTCAAGGTAGGAAGGAGACGCGCAGAGGTACATGCGCCGTGGCGCCAGGCGGCTGGCGACCATCCTTGAGTCTTGCAGGCGTCCAAGGCGAATCGCCAGGTCCAGCCCTTCGTGGACCAGGTCCAGTTGGCGGTTGCTCAGCTCGATATCTACCCGCAGTTGTGGGTAAAGTCCCATGAACTGCGTCACCAGCGGCACGATAAAGCGTTCGCCATAGGCCACGGCGCAGGTCATGCGCAACATGCCTTTGGGTTCGCTGGCCAGGTCGCCCACTGCCCGTAGGGCTTCCTCGCGGCCATCCTGCAGACGTTGGCAATGTTGCAGAAAGGTCTGGCCGGCCTCGGTCAGCGTTACCCGTCGGGTGCTTCGGTACAGCAGGCGGGTTTGCAGGCGTTCTTCCAGGCGCGCCACCTGGCGACTGATATGGGACGAAGACACCCCAAGACGTTCGGCGGCCGCCGTAAATTGGCTGCACTCGGCCACGGCAACGAACTCATCGATGCCTTCCCAGCGGTTTTCCAGCATGGTGATTATCCCTGTGCAGCAATAATGTTTTGCTTTTGCCTGGATTATTAATCAGTCAGCCGTGTTTTACACTGTTGGTCTTGTTTTATAACTCCATGGAGAACCCGGATGATCAAGTCCCGCGCTGCCGTAGCCTTCGAGGCCAAGAAACCCCTTGAGATCGTTGAAGTCGATGTCGCCATGCCCAAGGCGGGTGAAGTGCTGTTGCGCGTGGTCGCCTCCGGTGTTTGCCATACTGATGCTTTCACTTTGTCGGGCGCCGATCCGGAAGGCATCTTCCCGTCGATCCTCGGCCATGAAGGCGGCGCGATAGTCGAAGCCATTGGCGAAGGCGTGACATCGGTGGCGGTGGGCGACCACGTGATCCCGCTGTACACCCCGGAATGTGGCAAGTGCAAATTCTGCCTGTCGGGCAAGACCAACCTGTGCCAGGCGATTCGTGCCACTCAGGGCAAGGGTTTGATGCCGGATGGCACTTCGCGCTTTTCCTATAAGGGTCAGCCGATTTTCCACTACATGGGCACCTCGACTTTCTCTGAGTACACCGTGTTGCCGGAAATCTCCGTGGCCAAGATCCCCAAGGATGCGCCCCTGGAAAAAGTCTGCCTGCTGGGCTGCGGCGTCACTACTGGCATCGGTGCGGTGATCAACACCGCCAAGGTCAAGCCGGGCGATACCGTGGCCATCTTCGGCCTGGGCGGTATTGGTCTTTCGGCGGTCATTGGTGCGGTCAAGGCCAAGGCCGCACGCATCATTGCCATCGACATCAACCCGGCCAAGTTCGAGATTGCCAAGCAGCTGGGTGCCACTGACTGCATCAACCCGAAAGACTATGACCGCCCGATCCAGGACGTGATTGTTGATTTGACCGACGGCGGCGTGGACTTTTCCTTCGAATGCATCGGCAATGTTCAACTGATGCGTGCGGCCCTTGAATGCTGCCACAAAGGCTGGGGCGAGTCGGTGATCATCGGTGTGGCTGGTGCTGGCCAGGAGATATCCACTCGTCCGTTCCAGTTGGTGACCGGTCGCGTCTGGCGCGGTTCGGCGTTCGGTGGCGTGCGCGGTCGCAGCGAGCTGCCAAGCTATGTGGAAATGGCCCAGACCGGTGAAATTCCTTTGGATACCTTCATTACTCACACCATGGGCCTTGAAGATATCAACAAGGCATTCGACCTGATGCATGAAGGCAAAAGCATCCGTACCGTCATTCATTTCTGAAGAGCAGCGGCAAGTTGCAAGCTATAAGCGGCAAGGGGGAGCGACTCTCTTGCAGTTTGAGGCTTGTGACTTGACGCTGGGAGCACTCCCATGACCCTGGAAAATATTTCCTGCCAGAAGAGTTTTGGCGGTTGGCATAAACGTTACAAACACAGCTCCCGCGTACTGGGCTGTGACATGACGTTCGCCGTCTACCTGCCGCCGCAAGCGGAGCAGGGCGGCAAATTGCCGGTGCTGTACTGGCTGTCGGGGCTGACTTGTACCGATGAAAATTTCATGCAAAAGGCGGGTGCAATGCGTGTTGCGGCCGAGTTGGGGCTGATCATCGTTGCGCCGGATACCAGCCCGCGTGGGGCCGGTGTGCCTGGGGATCCGGACGGTGCCTGGGATTTCGGTCTGGGTGCCGGGTTTTATCTGAATGCCACCCAGGAGCCTTGGGCCAAGCACTATCGGATGCATGACTACGTGGTGCAGGAATTGCCGGAACTGGTCGAGGCGCATTTCCCAGCCTCCAGCAATCGCGGCATCAGCGGTCACTCCATGGGTGGTCACGGCGCGCTGGTCTGTGCCTTGCGCAATCCGGGGCGTTATCAATCGGTGTCGGCGTTCTCGCCGATCAACAATCCGATGGATTGCCCGTGGGGCCAGAAGGCGTTCTCCCGCTACCTGGGGGATGAGCGTTCGAAGTGGCGTGAGTGGGATGCCTGTGTGTTGATCAGCGAAGCTACGGAAAAACTGCCGTTGCTGGTGGACCAGGGCGATCGCGATGATTTTCTTGAGGTGCAACTCAAGCCCGAAGCCTTGCAGCAAGCCGCCAGGGCGGCCAACCATCCGCTCAAGCTGCGGCTGCAACCGGGCTATGACCACAGCTACTTCTTTATCGCCAGCTTCATCGAAGACCATTTGCGACATCATGGACGCGCTTTGCTCGGTTAATGTCGGGCAAAAGTAGGTAGAATCACGCCCTGAATTAAATCGGGGCGTTTTTTTATGCGTATTGGCCACGGCTATGATGTGCACCGTTTCGCCGAAGGCGACTTCATCACCCTGGGTGGCGTGCGGATCGCGCACCACCACGGGTTGCTGGCTCATTCCGACGGCGACGTTGTCCTGCACGCCTTGAGCGATGCCTTGCTCGGCGCCGCTGCGCTGGGGGATATCGGCAAGCACTTTCCGGACACCGACCCGCAATTCAAGGGGGCGGACAGCCGTGTGCTGCTGCGCCACGTGGTCGGCCTGATCCATGCCAAGGGCTGGAAGGTCGCCAATGTCGACAACACCATCATTGCCCAGGCGCCGAAAATGGCCCCGCATATCGAATCGATGCGCGCGCTGATTGCCGCGGATCTTCAAGTTGAGTTGGATCAAGTGAACGTAAAAGCCACCACCACCGAAAAACTCGGGTTTGCCGGTCGCGAAGAGGGCATTGCCGTGCACGCCGTTGCCTTGTTGCAACACGCATGAATGATCTACAACTGCTGGGCCCGCGAGCCTATGGCGATGCCCTGGGCAGCGCAGTACTGAAGGCCACGGCGGAAGACTTCCAAGTGGATGAAGTACTGGATATTCCGCTGACCGGCGAAGGTGAACACCTGTGGTTATGGGTAGAGAAACGCGGCCTGAATACCGAAGAGGCGGCGCGGCGCATTGCCAAGGCGGCAGGTGTGCCGTTGCGCACCGTCAGCTATGCAGGCCTCAAGGATCGCCAGGCGCTGACCCGCCAGTGGTTCAGTGTGCAGCTGCCGGGCAAGGCCGATCCGGACCTGACTGCGGCGGAAAACGACACGCTGAAGATCCTGAAGAGCGCCCGCCACAAGCGCAAGCTGCAACGCGGCGCTCATTCGGCCAACGGTTTCACGTTGCGGCTGACCCAGTTCGTCGGCGATGCCGCCGCTATCGATGCGCGCCTGCAACTGATCGTCCAACAAGGTATCCCCAATTATTTCGGTGCCCAGCGTTTCGGCCATAACGGTGGCAACGTGGTGGATGCCCGCGACTGGGCTGCTCGCAAGGCCTTGCCGGAACAGCGCAACGTGCGTTCACGCCTGCTTTCCACGGCCCGTAGTTTTCTGTTCAACAAAGTGCTGGCGGCGCGGGTAGCCGACGGCTCCTGGCAGCGCGCCCAGGTCGGCGACTTGCTGGCGTTCACTGATAGCCGCAGCTTTTTCCCGGCGGGGGAGGCGGAGTGTAGCGATCCGCGCCTGGCCATCCTTGATTTGCATCCCACCGGCCCGCAATGGGGTGAAGGCGACTCGCCGGCTACCGGTGCCACTCATGACTTGGAGCAGGCGGTGGCCGCCAGCGAAGCGGACCTGCGCGATTGGCTGGTCAATGCTGGCATGAGCCAGGAACGTCGCATTCTGCGACTGCCCATTGGCGGGTTGACGTGGCATTATCCCTCGCTGGACATTCTGCAATTGGAATTCGTCCTGCCGGCCGGATGCTTCGCCACTGTTTTGGTGCGCGAGCTTGTTGATCTGGTGCCGGTGGGGCAGACGGACAGCCCATGCGTATTCTGATATCTAACGACGACGGGGTCACGGCACCCGGCCTTGCCGCGCTTCATGCTGCGCTGGCGGACTACGCCGAGTGCGTGGTGGTTGCCCCGGACCAGGACAAGAGTGGTGCCAGCAGCTCGCTGACGCTCGACCGTCCGTTGCACCCGCAAACGTTAGCCAACGGTTTTATCAGTCTGAACGGAACCCCCACCGATTGCGTGCACCTGGCAATTAATAGTTTGCTGGATCGTGAGCCGGACCTCGTGGTTTCCGGGATCAACCTGGGGGCCAACCTCGGCGATGAC
Source organism: Pseudomonas sp. C321 (assembly GCF_055407105.1). Taxonomy (NCBI): domain Bacteria; kingdom Pseudomonadati; phylum Pseudomonadota; class Gammaproteobacteria; order Pseudomonadales; family Pseudomonadaceae; genus Pseudomonas; species Pseudomonas sp. C321. Next base: position 464,775 of record NZ_JBUZRB010000003.1, read on the forward strand.
GTATTGTATTCCGGCACAGTGGCGGCAGCCCTTGAAGGGCGCTTCCTGGGGCGGACCTCGTTTGCCTTCTCGTTGGCATCCCGCCAGTTGGACAACCTGCCCACGGCTGCCTATTTCGCCCGCAAGCTGGTGGAGGCCCATGATTCCCTGGATCTGCCGCCGCGCACGGTGCTTAACGTCAATATTCCCAACCTGCCCCTGGACCATATTCGCGGCATCCAGCTGACCCGCCTGGGCCATCGTGCCCGAGCGGCAGCACCGCTGAAGGTGACCGATCCTCGTGGCAAGGAAGGCTATTGGATTGCTGCAGCGGGTGATGCCGAGGACGGCGGACCGGGCACTGACTTTCATGCGGTGATGCAGGGTTATGTTTCGATTACTCCATTGCAACTCGATCGCACCTTCAGTGATGCCTTCAGTAGTCTCGATGGCTGGCTGGAGGGGTTGCGCTAATGGCTCGTGAACAAGACGACCTGCTGCGCAGGGGTATCGGCATGACCTCCCAGCGCACCCGCGAGCGGTTGATCCAGCGGCTTTACGAAGAGGGTTTGTCCAATGCCCAGGTGCTGGAAGTCATCCGTCGTACTCCACGGCACTTATTCGTCGATGAAGCCCTGGCACACCGAGCTTATGAAGACACCGCGCTGCCCATTGGCCACAACCAGACCATCTCCCAGCCGTACATGGTTGCGCGGATGAGTGAACTGCTGTTGGCGGCGGGTCCTCTGGACAAGGTGCTGGAGATCGGTACCGGCTCCGGCTACCAGACCGCCGTTCTGTCGCAGTTGGTGGAGCGGGTATTCTCCGTCGAGCGGATCAAGGTGTTGCAGGACCGGGCCAAGGAACGCCTGATGGAATTGAATCTGCGCAACGTAGTCTTTCGCTGGGGCGATGGCTGGGAAGGTTGGCCGGCGCTGGCGCCTTACAACGGCATAATCGTGACGGCGGTTGCGACCGATGTACCCCAGGCATTGCTGGACCAGTTGGCTCCAGGCGGGCGGCTGGTCATTCCCGTGGGATCTGGCGAAGTGCAACAATTGATGTTGATCATTCGCGAGGAAGAGGGCTTTTCCCGGCATGTGCTGGGGGCGGTACGTTTTGTCCCGCTACTTAATGGCCCGCTGGCCTGATCATTTACCTGTACATACTGAATTCTATTGCTGGGTATGTGTCTTACAGCGGGGTCTATTGAGTCAACATAATCGATGCAACGTATTAAACAGGATGATTTTTTCGTTTCTGTCTTGTTGCCGGTTAAAGCTCAGCAGCCAGTTATACTTGCGTCATATTTCAAGCCTGATACAGGCGTTCATATTCAGCCACCACAAAGGGAGCGGCGGGTGAGTCTCACGGTCATTGCGCAGCGTATGAGTAAAACAAGTTTTCAGCGACTGGTGATTGGCCTTGTCTTGAGTTCCTTATTGGCTGCCTGCTCCAGTACGCCAGGCGGCGGGGCGCGGGTCGTTGATCGCAATAATGCAGTGCCACAAAAGCCGACGGTCACCACCGGGCAATATGTAGTGCGCAAGGGCGATACGATGTTCTCGATTGCCTTCCGTTATGGCTGGGATTACAAGGCTCTCGCAGCCCGTAACAATATCCCTGTGCCATATACGATACATCCAGGTCAGACCATTCGTTTCGACGGGCGTACCGGTTCAACACCGACTGCAGTTGTCACAAAATCAGGCTCATCGCCGTCATCTTCCAGCAGGACGACAGTCATCACTCGGCCTGCAGGCACCGCCGCGCCTACGGTGGCGAGCAAGCAGGTACTCGCGCCGTTGCCTCCTGCAGGGCCTTCGCCGACCGGTTGGGGATGGCCTTCAAATGGCATTCTTATTGGAAAATTCTCCTCAAACGGTAGTTTGAATAAAGGCATTGATATCGCCGGGGATTTGGGACAGCCTGTTTTAGCTGCGTCAGATGGGACAGTGGTGTACGCCGGGAGTGGTTTACGGGGCTACGGTGAACTTGTAATCATCAAGCACAGCGATACCTACGTGAGTGCCTACGGTCATAACCGCAGGCTGTTGGTTCGGGAGGGGCAGCAGGTCAAAGTCGGACAGACAATTGCCGAAATGGGGTCGACTGGGACAGACCGGGTGAAACTGCATTTTGAGATTCGCCGCCAGGGTAAGCCTGTAGATCCACTGCAATTCCTTCCCCGTCGTTGATGTGTTGCCAGCCTGTTTCCTCACGTAGAAGGAACAGGCTCCAGCGTTGCCAAGGATAAAGGCGTCGCTTGAGCTTGAGGTCGAACTCACCAAAGGACTATAACAATGGCTCTCAGTAAAGAAGCGCCGGAGTTTGACATCGACGATGAGGTTCTCCTTATGGAGACTGATGTCGGTACGGATTCGATGTCGAACGAGAGGCCTGCTGTGCCTTCGGTTCGTGCCAAATCCAAAAACTCCTCAGCGTTAAAACAGCATAAATACATTGATTACACCCGGGCGCTCGATGCAACCCAGTTGTATCTCAATGAAATCGGCTTTTCCCCCTTGCTCACCCCCGAAGAAGAAGTCCATTTTGCGCGGTTGTCGCAAAAGGGCGATCCGGCTGGGCGCAAACGCATGATTGAAAGCAACCTGCGCCTGGTGGTGAAAATCGCCCGACGTTACGTCAATCGTGGGCTTTCCCTGTTGGACCTGATCGAAGAGGGAAACCTCGGCTTGATCCGGGCGGTGGAGAAGTTCGACCCTGAGCGGGGTTTCCGCTTTTCGACCTACGCCACGTGGTGGATTCGTCAGACCATCGAACGAGCGATCATGAATCAGACCCGGACCATCCGGTTGCCGATCCATGTGGTCAAGGAGCTCAACGTCTACCTGCGGGCGGCGCGTGAGCTGACACAAAAACTCGATCATGAACCTTCGCCTGAAGAAATCGCCAACCTGCTGGAAAAACCGGTAGGAGAGGTCAAGCGTATGCTGGGTCTCAATGAGCGCGTCTCTTCGGTTGATGTCTCGCTGGGCCCAGACTCGGATAAAACCCTGTTGGATACCCTGACCGATGATCGTCCTACGGATCCTTGTGAGCTGTTGCAGGACGATGATCTTTCTCAAAGCATTGACCAGTGGCTTTCGGAGCTGACGGACAAGCAGCGCGAGGTGGTGATACGCCGCTTCGGGTTGCGCGGCCACGAAAGCAGCACCCTGGAGGATGTTGGCCTGGAGATCGGCCTGACCCGTGAGCGGGTGCGGCAGATCCAGGTGGAGGGCCTCAAGCGCTTGCGTGAGATCCTTGAGAAGAATGGCTTGTCGAGTGAGTCGTTGTTTCAATAGGGACGATGCTTGGCAGCGATGAAAGCGCCCGATGCATGTGAATGCATCGGGCGTTTTGCTTTGTATGCCGTAGATGCTTTGTTCACGGTCAAGCTTTAGCGAGGTTGCGTTGGGGGCGACTTGGTGGCCGACGTAGCCTCGCTGGGGCTCGATAACTGCTACGGTGATGTAGGCGCGGGTCAAATGACAGGCATAAAAAAGCCCCGCTTTTAAGGGCGGGGCTTTTCGACTAAATCAGTACAAGTTAGATAACTTGAACTTCTTCAGCTTGCATGCCTTTCTGGCCGCGGGTAGCGACGAAAGAGACCTGTTGGCCTTCTTTCAGGCTTTTGAAGCCGTCAGATTGGATAGCTTTGAAGTGAACGAACAGGTCGTCACCGGATTGTGGAGTGATGAAGCCGAAGCCTTTTTCATCGTTGAACCACTTAACGGTACCAGTTTGGCGATTAGACATGGTGTATCTCCTTGGACAAAGTTAACTGCGACTCAGGAAAAGCCCTGGCCGAGACTGAGTGCAAAGAGCAGGAAAAATTCTTGGAGATGGTTGGATCGAAATTCAACATATCGTGTAGAGATTCTCAGTGACACAAGCAGCACAGTGGCGCCACCTTAACCCTTTTTCCGGAACGTGCCAATGGTATTTCCGAAGGTTTCTCTAAATTCGTGACTGACGGCGCCCTCTGCAGGGGGGGATCCCCCCTGAATTCAAGGCCCGGGGCCCCTGTGTAAGCCTGGGAGGAATCTGCCAGCCTTAATAAGAAAAATCCCCGGCCCTTTGAACCACGAGGCTGGCCCCGGTAAGATGCTCAACAGAATTTTTCCACCTCGCTATTCAGGACACCCGCCATGAGCATCAAATCGGACAAGTGGATTCGCCGCATGGCGCAAGAGCACGGCATGATCGAGCCCTTCGTAGAGCGTCAGGTGCGCGGCGAAGGCGCCGACCGAGTGATTTCGTACGGGGTTTCCAGCTACGGCTACGACGTGCGCTGCGCCGATGAGTTCAAGGTGTTCACCAACATCAACTCGGCCACCGTTGATCCGAAAAACTTCGACGAAAAGAGCTTCGTCGACGTCAAGAGCGATGTGTGCATCATTCCGCCAAACTCCTTTGCCCTGGCCCGCACCGTCGAGTTCTTCCGCATTCCGCGCAACGTTCTGACCATTTGCCTGGGCAAGAGCACCTATGCGCGCTGCGGCATCATCGTCAACGTGACTCCGCTTGAGCCAGAGTGGGAAGGCCACGTAACCCTGGAATTCTCCAATACCACCACCTTGCCGGCGAAGATCTACGCCAACGAAGGTGTGGCGCAGATGCTGTTTTTCGAATCCGACGAAGAGTGTGAAGTCTCTTACAAGGACCGTGGTGGCAAGTACCAGGGTCAGCGTGGCGTGACCCTGCCGCGCGCCTGATCGAATCGTCTGACATACCAAGGGAATTTGTCAGCGGGCAGGCACTCTATTGGGTGTACTGCCCCGGATCGTGCAAAACGCGCCGGGCCACGCTTGAGGAGTACCCCTATGAAGATCGATCCGCGAATCAGCGCCGAACTTGCCCGGCTTGAACCCAATCAGATTGGCGTTCTGGCCTGGTCCCTGATGGCACATCCCCCGATCAGCGCTGGCGGTATCCCCGGCCAGCCCGATCCTGATTACCCCCAGCCCACTGAACCTGGTGAACCTACCCTTCCGGACGAGCCACCGCCCGCTCCAGTTGCGTGAGGGTGCTCATCGTGCTCTCACGGCCCGCTGAGCGCGTTGCGTGCGTCCAGCCTTGGGGCGGTGGCCGTTATTTCAGATTGCCGCTCAGGAACTGTTGGAGGCGCTCGCTCTTGGGGTTCCCCAGCACTTCTTCCGGTGTGCCTTCCTCTTCCACCAGGCCCTTGTGCAGAAACAGTACTTGGCTCGACACCTTGCGGGCGAAGCTCATTTCGTGGGTCACCATGATCATGGTCCGGCCTTCTTCGGCCAGGCCCTGGATCACCTTCAGCACTTCGCCCACCAGTTCCGGGTCCAGGGCCGAGGTTGGCTCGTCGAACAGCATCACCTCCGGCTCCATCGCCAGGGCGCGGGCGATTGCTACCCGTTGTTGCTGGCCGCCGGAGAGAAACGCCGGATATTGATCGGCGACCCGTGCCGACAGGCCGACCTTGTCCAGATAGCGACGGGCGCGCTCTTCGGCGTCTTTCTTGCTGCAACCCAGCACTCGTCGCGGAGCCATGGTGATGTTTTCCAGGACGCTCATGTGGCTCCACAGATTGAAGTGCTGGAACACCATTGCCAGTCGCGTGCGCAAGCGCTGCAACTCGGCCTCGTCGGCTACGCGCATGCCGTGGCGGTCGTTGACCATGCGAATTTGCTGGCCATCGAGGGTCATGGCGCCATCATTGGGTTGTTCAAGAAAGTTGATGCAGCGTAAAAAGGTGCTTTTGCCCGAACCGCTGGCGCCGATCAGGCTGATCACATCACCGGTCCTGGCCTTGAGCGAGACACCTTTGAGCACTTCGTTGTCGCCATAGCTTTTGTGCAGGCCTTCAACGGTCAATTTGTACATGGGGGCGTGCATCCTTCAAGGCGAAAGTAGATAGCCGCTGCGATAGGCTTGCGTGCCTGCGACATGGGCGATGACCATCCCGGCGGTGGCCATGCGGCGCAGCGAACGGGCGTAAAGCAGGCCGGCATTACGGCAATGAATCGGCGTTACGCGGTCGTGAATGGGGTCGATGATTTCGGCGATAAGCTGACCGGCTTTGAGGTATTCCCCAGGCAGCGCGCTGAATACTAGCAAGCCACCCACAGGCGTCGCCACGGGTTCAACAGCGGCCAGCGGCGTGGCGGGATAGGGCAAGTCCGGCAACGCTGCCGGCTCTCCGGCGATGGCGCCGAACTGAATCAGGTAATCGATGATTGCCTGGCAGTCGAGGCTCGCCAAACCGTGGTTCACATCCCCTTGGCCGCGCAACTCGACAGTCACGGAAAAACTGCCCATGGGAATGTTGAAGCGCTCGCCAAAACGTTGCTGCAACTGCCACCACACCAGGGTGAAACACTCATCGAAGGATTGGCCGCCGGAGTCGGTGGCCAGCAGACAGGCTTCGGCGCCGATATAACGGGCCAACGGCTCGACCTGTGGCCAGGCATCGGGCGTAGTGTACAGGTGGGCCACGGCTTCGAAGTCGCAATGCAGGTCCAGCACCATGTCGGCATCACACGCCAGGCGTTGTAGCGCCAGGCGTTGGGATTGTAGCTGGGTGGCCGGCACCTGCCGGGCAAGGGCCTGGCGCAGGCTGTCGCGGATCAGCTCTCGGTTGAGGTGCGGATCACTGCCCAGCAGGCCTTCGACCTGATTGCCGACTTCTTCACTGAGGTCGACAAACCGGCGATTGAAGTTCTGCCCGCTCTCCAGCTCGTAGCGGCCAAGGGGGATGTCCATCAACACCTGTTCCAGGCCCGCCGGGTTGGCGATCGGCACCAGCACGATTTCACTGTGTAGGCGCCCGGCGGCGGTTAGTTCGGCCAGGCGGGCTTTCAGGTGCCAGACCACCAGCATGCCGGGCAGCTCGTCGGCGTGCAGCGAAGACTGAATGTAGACCTTGCCTTCAGCCTGCTGCGGCCCGAAGTGGAAGCTGTGAATTTGCCGCGCCGTGCCTGGCACCGGCGCCAATAGTTCATGAATCAGATGACGCATGCTGTCTCCTAGTGGCTGGGGCCGAGAAAGGCCAGCCAGCGACGCTCCGCCAGACGAAACAGACCGACCAGGGCAAAGGTTACGGTCAGGTAGATCAGCGCAGCGATACCAAATGATTGAAAGGTGAGAAAGGTTGCCGAGTTGGCATCACGGGCGACTTTAAGCACGTCCGGGATCGTCGCGGTAAAGGCCACCGTCGTCGAGTGCAGCATAAGGATCACTTCATTACTGTAGTACGGCAATGAACGGCGTAGTGCCGAGGGCATGATCACGTAGGCATACAGTTTCCAGCCGCTCAAGCCATAGGCTTTTGCCGCCTCGACTTCGCCGTGGGCCATGCTGCGGATCGCCCCGGCAAAAATCTCCGTGGTGTAGGCGCAGGTGTTGAGGGCGAAGGCGAGGATGGTGCAGTTCATGGCATCGCGAAAAAACGCATCCAGCACCGGTTGGGCGCGAATCGCGGCGATGCTGTAGATGCCGGTGTAGCAAATCAGCAGTTGGATATAGAGCGGAGTACCCCGGAACAGATAGGTGTAGAACTGCACCGGCCAGCGCACCCAGCGCGTTGGCGAAACCCGGGCGATAGACAGCGGGATCGACACCAGGAAACCGATGAAGATCGAGGCACTGAGCAGCCACATGGTCATGGCCAGGCCGGTGATGTGGTAGCCGTCGCTGTAAAGGAAGGGCCGCCAGTATTCCTGCAGGAGCTCAATCATCGTAGCGCCTCCCGAGAGCCTGCGGAGTAGCGGCGTTCCAGGCGGCGCAGGACGAAGTTGGAGGCGCTGGTGATCAATAGGTAGATCAACGCGGCGATCACCAGGAAGTAGAACAACTGATAGGTGCTCTTGCCGGCATCCTGGGCGGCCTTTACCAGGTCGGCCAGGCCGATGATCGACACCAGCGCCGTCGCCTTGAGCGTCACCATCCAGTTATTGCCGATGCCTGGCAGGGCAAAGCGCATCATCTGCGGGAAGGTCACGTAGCGAAAGCGTTGCCCGCGCTTGAGGCCATAGGCGGTGGCGGCTTCCAGCTGGCCACGGGGCACGGCGAGGATCGCCCCGCGAAAGGTCTCGGTAAAGTAGGCGCCGTAGATAAAACCCAGGGTGATAACCCCGGCGCTGAACGGGTTGATCTCGATGTATTCCCATTCCATGAAGTCGGTGAAGCTGGTCAGCCAGGTTTGCAGGCTGTAGAAAATCAGCAGCATCAGCACCAGGTCCGGCACACCACGAATGAGCGTGGTGTAGAGCTGGGCGGGGATGCGCAGGAACGGCAGGCTGGACAATTTGGCGCTGGCGCCGAGCAGGCCCAGCAATACGCTGACGGCCAGGGACAGCACCGATAACTTGATGGTCATCCAGGTGCCTTGCAGCAAGAGCGGGCCGAAACCCTTCAAACTGAAAGCACTCAGGCCGAGGGTCTGCAACAGGTCTTCAAACATCGATCACGGCCTATGGCGAGGTAAAAAAGCGCCCATCGTGAAGAGGGGCGCCCGGGCATTATTTGCCGCTGAACAGGTTCAGATCGCCAAAGTGTTTCTTCTGGATAGTGGCGTAGGTGCCATCATCGTGTAACGCTTTGATACCTTTATCCAAAAGTACCTTGAGGTCTTTGTTACCTTTGGAGATGCCGACGGCAGTCTTGGCCGGCAGCAATTCGCTGTCCACAGGCTTGCTGACTTCGTAGTCAACGCCTTGTGGCGATTTCAAAAAGCCCAGTTCGGCTTGCAGCATGTCCTGGATCGATGCGTCGAGACGGCCCGACATCAAGTCGGCGTAGACCTGATCCTGATTCTGATAGGCCTGGGTTTTCACCCCCGCCTTGTCCAGCACGGCCTTGGCGTAAGCTTCCTGAATGGTGCCTTGCTCGTAGCCAACGGTTTTGCCCTTGAGGGACGTGATGTCTTCGCTCAGGCCGGAACCTTTCTTGAACACGTAGGACGTCGGGCCGGAAAACAGCTCGCTGGAGAAGTCGATGACCTTCTCGCGGGCCGGGGTCACGGTCATGGACGAAATCACGCCGTCGAACTTGTTGGCTTTCAGGCCTGGGATCATGCCGTCGAAGTCACTCTCGACCCACTTGCACTTGACCTTAAGCTCCGCGCAGATGGCATTGCCCAGGTCGATATCGAAGCCTACCAGGCTGCCGTCAGCCGCTTTGGATTCGAACGGTGCGTAGGACGGATCGACACCAAAACGCAATTCCTTGTATTCCTTGGCCAAGGCAGAACCTGCGGCCATGCACAGAGCCAGTGCAGAAAGGGTCAGCAATGCTTTTTTCATTATGTAATCCCTGGGAATCAAGATAAGCGCATGTGGCGCGTTTAGGACTGTTACTGAACGGTGTCAGACGTAACGCAAGTAGCAATTTCTGCACCATAGTTCCGAATGGTCGTTTTAAAAGGTGGGATTACAGGTGGTGCGATGCAGGAAATGCCCGATTTCGGGCATTGGGAAGTGGGCGCGCTTATTTGGTGCGGTGTCCAGCGCTGACGTTTAGTTATCGTTCCCACGGGCGTGGGAACGATAGGTTAGGGATTACTTGCCGGGCACCAGGGTCAACCTGGTTTTGCCATACACCTTGTCAAAGTTCTGCGGTTGCATCGGGAAGCTCAGGTATTGCGCCTTGAGCCACGTGTCGATGCCGTTGGCATAGTTCGCGCTGGCGGGGTTGCCGGATTGGCCGATGCCGCTTTGGCCCATCATCGGTTCCATCTGGCCGAAGTCGACGATCATGCGCAGCGTCGGCACCTGTGTGGTGTCGAAGTTTTGCCCCCAACTGTAGGGTGCCGCGTTCAGGGTGTTGTGATCACCGCCTGCCGCCAGTCGGCCGCGAACCGTCTGGCCGCTGGTGTTCTTCCAGGTGTAGCTGTGGAGTTTGCCCCACTGCCAGGCTTTGTGATCGCCGCCCAATTGGCTGTCGCCCGCAGTAATTGCGGCGGCCAGGCTGCGGGCGAGGATTGCCGGCTTGTCTTCTTTTTGCGGGGTGTGCGCGTCATCCCAGAACGGGCTGTCTTCGCGGCCTAACAGGTGATCGGCCTGGGCCGAGTAGGACAGGTTGGCGTTGCTGACAAAGGCTTTCCAGGTGGCACTGGTCTGCGGGCCCAGTTCGTCGAGGAAGATCTGCTTGGTACTTTCCTGCAAGAACAGCTCGTAAATCGCCGCATCGGTGGACGTCGGTGCCAGGCGGCCGTCGAACGCCATCAAGCGGTCCAGGGCTTCCCGCGCTTTGGCTCGTTCGGCGGCGGGCAGGGCGTCGATGGCCTGTTTTAGCGGCTGGGCCATGCCTGGCGCCAGGAACATGGTTTTCAGTTTGGCGGCGAAGGTGGTGGTTTGGTCGTACTGCATGGCGATTACGCTGCGGCTATCGTGCTTGCCGCTGCCTGCCAGTTGTGCAAGCCGTTCGCTGCGTTCCGGAGCAGCCCAGGAATTGGACAGCTGCATGCCATAACCGTGCGGGATGGTGCGCTGGTTGGCGGTGCCGACCCAGCCTTGTGGCGGGTCTTGATCGTAAGGGTGCAGCATCGCATCGGCGTAACCGTCCCAGTCAAAACGTGCGTCCCAACCCGGCGATGGCACCAGGCCTTCGCCTTCACGGCGGTTGGGGAAGCGGCCGGTGACTTGCCAACCGATATTGCTGGCGTCGGCAAAGACCATGTTCAGGGCGATGGCGCGAATCTCGCGGCTGGCGTCCGAGGCTTTCTCTACGGTCTGCGCCCTGGACAGGTCGAAGAACGCGTCCAGGCTCTTGTCGTCCTTGAAGTCGGCAGTTTGTAAAGTCAGGCCATAACCGCTGGTCAGGGATTGGGTGCTGTTGAGCAGCGGCCCGTGGCGGGTTTCGTACACCGCTTCGCGAAGTGGCTTCTGGCCTTTGGCGAAGAAAGTTTCGTTGCGCACGATGGCTGGCAGCCATTTGCCATTGTTCTCGTAGTACAGCGCGCTACCCTGGCGTTTGACCTTTTCCAGGAATAGGTCTTGGGTGTCGCCGGAAACCTGGCTCATGCTCCAGGCTACCTTGCCGTTGAAGCCGGAGAGCAAGGTTGGGATACCGGCAATCGAGACACCGGCGGCCTGGTATTTTGGTGCGCGGATTTGCACGTAGCTCCACAGCGACGGCGCCTGCAGCGGTGTCGATAGGTCATTGGCCAACAAGCTTCTGCCACTGCGGCTGCGTTGTGGGGCGATGGCCCAGTTGCTGGAGCTGGAAACCCCGAGGGTATTGAGCGTGCCCAGGTGCTCGGTGATGCTGTTCAGCGCCGCCAAGCCAGGAATCTGGCTGAGGTTGATGCCCTTGAGCTTGTCGGATTCAGCCGAGGGCAGGGGTTCATCCGGGTAGCTCGGTGTCAGCCAGGCGAGTTTGTCGGCACCGACTTTTTGCGCGAGCACCAGGGCCGACAATTCTTCCTGAAGGTTGGCCGATTCGCTGAAATTCAGCAGGCAAAACAGCAGCGCTGAGTCTTCCGGCTTCCAGTATTCAGGCTTGTAGCCGGTCTGGGCCAGGTCTGCCGGCAGCTTGTCACGGTAGCGGAACAGGTAGGCGTTGACCCCGCGGGCATAGACTTCAAAGAAGCGCTTCAGCCGAGGCGACGAAGCGCTGTAAAGCTCGCCGGCGCTTTTCTTCAGGTTGACTGCCCGCATGAAGCGGTCGACATCCAACACATCCGGCCCGGACATTTCCGCCAGACGGCCCTGGGCCAACAGGCGCAGGGTGACCATTTGGTTGATGCGGTCGCTGGCGTGTACATAGCCGAGGGTAAACAGCGCGTCATGGAAGGTGCTGCTTTCGATCAGCGGCATGCCTTGGCTGTTGCGGCGCACGGAAACGTTTTGCGCCAGGCCCTTGAGGGGCTGTACGCCGGAAACGGGGGGCAAAGTGTCCTGGGTGCTCAGTGACTGGCAACCGGCCAGGCCCAAGACACTGGCCACTGCCGCGGCAACGCCGAACCGGGGAAGAAAATGTGATAGGGCTGGCGAGGCCATGGCAAAGCTCCTGCGGGGGGTAGCGTCAGTAAAGGCGCTACGTTAGTGAGCGCGGTGAAACGACGCAAGCGGGAGGCGGTGCTTATTTTCAAGGGATCACTCCCACATAGGGCGTGGGAGTGCTCTGGGGACTCAAGACTTTGGCGGATTGACCTTTGCCACCAGTTCATACGCCCGCACCGTCGCCGGACGTTCCTTGATGTGGTTGAACCAGCGCTCTACATGGGGGAAGTCCTCCAGCTTCTGGCTCTGCCATTTGTGGGACACGACCCACGGGTAGATCGCCATGTCGGCGATGCTGTATTCCTCGCCCGCCACAAACTTGCGATCTGCCAGGCGGCGGTCGAGCACGCCATACAGTCGAGCGGTTTCGTCGACATAGCGTTTGATCGCGTAGGGGATTTTTTCCGGGGCGAACTGGCTGAAATGGTGGTTCTGCCCAGCCATCGGGCCCAAGCCACCCATTTGCCAGAACAGCCACTGCAGGGCTTCCTGACGACCGCGCAGGTCCTGGGGAATGAACTGGCCGGTTTTTTCTGCGAGGTACAGCAGGATGGCGCCGGATTCAAAGAGGGAAATGGGAGCTCCGCCGTCGGTCGGGTGCTGATCGACGATGGCCGGTATACGGTTGTTGGGAGCGATTTTCAGGAAGTCAGGCTTGAACTGGTCGCCCTGGCCAATGTTGATTGGATGCACCTCGTAAGGTAGACCGGCTTCTTCCAGGAACAACGAAACCTTGTGACCGTTGGGAGTGGTCCAGTAATACAGGTCGATCATGAAGCTCTCCAAGAGTGTGAATGCTTGAGTGGATAGCCAGCAGATGAGAGGACAGTTTTACGCCCGATGACTTGCCTGTAGGAATAGGTGATGTTCAAGTGGCGAAAATTCAATGGAACATTTGGATCTATCGATATGGAAATCCGGCACGGCGCAGCGTTGATCCTGATTGATCAACAAAAAGGCATTCATCATCCCAAGCTGGGGCGGCGCAATAATCCCGACGCAGAGGAGCGCATGCTCGCGCTACTGGCCCAGTGGCGCAGTAACGGTTGGCCGGTGATTCATGTTCAGCATTTGTCCCACTCGCCGGACTCGGTGTTCTGGCCGGAGCAGTCGGGGGTGGAGTTTCAGGACGCGTTTATTGCGCAGGCGGGCGAACAACTGATCCAGAAGCGGGTTCCGGATGCGTTTTGCGGTACGGCGCTGGAGGCGACATTGCACGGCTCTGGAATCAGGCAAGTGGTGCTGGTGGACGTAGCTACCCACAACTCGGTGGAAGCTACTGCTCGTAGTTCCGGCAACCTTGGGTTTGAGACTTGGGTGGTTGAAGACGCCTGCTACACCTTCGACAAGGCGGACTTTTATGGGCAAATGCACTCGGCTGAGACGGTGCATGCCATGTCCTTGGGTAACCTGCATGGCGAATACGCCACGGTTATTTCGTCGAAGCAGGTGTTGACTACCTAGCGTTGTAAACACTGACCTTGTGGCGAGGGAGTAAGCTCACTCGCCACAGAACGCGCTCTTACTACACTCGCATCAAGCGCCGTGGCACTTCTTGAATTTCTTTGCACTGCCGCACGGGCAAGGATCGTTGCGACCCACGTCCTTCAAGGTATTGCGCACTGGCTCCTGGTGAGCGTGGCCGCAGTTCGGGCCGTGGACATGGCCGTGGTCGTGATCATGGTGATCGTGATCATGATCGTGGTTGCAGTCAGGACCATGGACATGGGGTTGCTGAGTCATTGATGTCGCTCCGGAATAAAATCGCCGGGGATTATCTCGCCATTGCGCAGCACGTGCACGTCGTTACCGATGAATAATCCGGTTTTCAGTTCGCCTTCCAGCCGATAGGGGATGGGTTGGTCGGGGTTTTTCAGCATCTCGACCACCTGACGCACCTGCGGCCACAGGTTGGTGCGCACGGATATCTTGAAAAACCCCCGGCTGTGAGGCGCCACGGTGAACCACTCATTGGACTCGCCTTCGGTCAGCACAATATCGTCCAGGGTGATCTTGTAGATCAGCCCGCGCACGGTCAGGTCCGAGTCGTTACGGTTGTCGACGCGAAAGTGCAGCTTGAATTTCTGTTCCAACAACTTGGCCCGGACCACTTCGACCTTGACCAGGTGCACCTGCGGCGCGGGAGCATCGTCGGCGAACCAGGAAGCGCAGCCCGACAGCCCGAGGGTTAATGTCAGCAGAAGGCTGTAAGTCCGTAAGTGGTTAACCATGCGTTGTCCCTGTAGAGCGAGGGGGATGCCTGCTGTTATAGATAGCTGGAACAGCACTTCTTGAATTTTTGCCCACTGCCGCACAGGCAGTTGTCATTGCGCCCAGCCTTGACCTGTACCGTCGGGTCAATGAAGTACCAGCGCCCATCGTTTTGTACGAAGGAGGACCTTTCGCGGTGGCTGTGTTCGCCGGTGCTGTCATGCCAGCGCGCTATGAAGGTGACGAAGGCGTGCTCTGGCTGCCCACCGAACACTTCCGAGCTTTCCACCTCCAGCCCCAGCCAAGTGCTTTGGGTACTCCAGGCGCGGATTGCTTCGCGATCCAGTCCGCTCTGTTGCGCCGGTAAAGTGGTCGTTAGTAGATAGTCCACCAGGCCCAGCACATAGGCGCTGTAGCGCGAGCGCATCAGCGCTGTGGCACAGGGCGCTGGGTGGCCGGCGTGGTAATGGCCGCAGCAGGCATCCAGCAGGTTGCCGCTGCCGCAGGGGCAAATGGATGTACTCATCGGGTTACCACCAATACTTTCCGAAGTTTTGCGGGTTGGCCCAGAAGCGGGCATTGAGCCAGTCCGGCACCTGTTTATAGTCAAGCAGATCATAGGTAAACAGCGTCAGTATCTGGTCGTCGCGCTGGAAACCCTCACTGGCTTGCAGGGCCAGCGAGAAAAAGTCGGTCTCTTTCCAGTCGCAGGCGCCCAGGTCCGCAAGCACGGCGATGCGGCTGGCGTTCAAGTTGCGGATGCCGCCCAGCAGTTCCAGGCCCTCCCGTTTTGACAGGTGCTCCAGGCAGTCGACCACCAGCGCCAAGTCAAACCGCTGTGCTGCGAGTGCTGCCGGCAAAGGTCCAGGCTCGGCAAAGGATACGACGGTATTGGGATGTGCCTCCTTGAACGCATCAAGCGCCGGAAACTGGCTGGCACCCAGCAGCAACAGGCGTTTTGGCCCATGAAGGTCAAGCAAGGCGGCCAAGGCTTGCTGGGGTGTACGGGAAGAAATACCGGCGCTCATCGAAGATCCTCAAATCAGAACCGTAGAGACTAGCCTGCCTGAGCGTGCGGGCCTAGAGCGGGCGGTGGGATTTAGTCAGGAGAAAGCAGCTACGGCCAATGAATACGGGGGGATGGCATGCTGGCGAAGATTAAATGGGCCGTCTTTACTCCACCCATCGGCTCTCGGCCGATCCCCTCAGGAGAAATCAGATGAGCATCATGCGGACAGCTCTACCCTTGGTTCTGCTAACCGGAGTATTGACAGGTTGCGCAGGCTTGCAAAAAACCGATTGGCCCACCTGCGCTGCGCTCGGCGGTGTGACCGGTGCCGCTCTCGGCGCGACCGAAAGCGCCTCATGGGCTGGCGGTGGCGCGTTGTTGATCGGCGGCATGGCCGGCGCTTATTGCTGGGTCCATGGCGACGGTGACGAAGACGGCGACGGCGTGCCGGACAGCCGCGACAAATGCCCAGGCACCCCCAAAGGCGTACAGGTCGACGCGGATGGCTGCCCACCTGTGCCGGTAGCAGTGGTCAAGGAAGAAACCATCGTGATTCGTGACGTTCACTTCCAATTCGACTCGGCCAAGCTCACGGCGGCGGACAAAACCAAACTCGACACCATCGCCACGCGCCTGAAGCAGGAAGCCCCGAGCGCACAACTGCGAGTCAGCGGCCATACCGACAGCGTCGGCAAAGATGCCTACAACCAGAGACTTTCGGAAAAACGCGCCCATTCGGTGACCGATTACCTGGTCAGCTCAGGTGTGCCGCGCAGCAACTTCGTGTCGGTGACAGGTTCCGGTGAAAGTCATCCGGTGGCCGACAACAAAACGGTCGACGGCCGTGCCTTGAACCGTCGGGTGGAAATCCAGATCAACCGTTAGATAGCGTATATGCCCCTGTGGGGTCCACAGGGGCATTGCTGGCGATCCTCGTCGAACTGGCGGCCAAACCAGGCCCTTCATCAATTTTTTTAATCCTTCACTGGCAAATCGCCCGCGTAAGTCGTTACTGTGCCCCCAAAGAATAATGTGCAAGGGGAGCATGAGGGATGAAGGTGTTTTGGGGGCTGGGGAAGTTTTTAACGTTGCTGTTTTGGGTGGTCGTGGTAGTCAACCTGTTCAAGCCACTGATCAATCCGTTTCACCTGTTGGTCAATCTGGCCGGCAGCCTGTTGCTGCTGACCCATCTGCTGGAGTTGCTGTTATTCAACGCCAGCGTGAAAACTCGTGCCCATCCTTGGCGTGACCGCTTGCAGATTCTGCTGGTGGGTATGTTCCATGTGCAGAGCCTTTCAGCGCCTGCACCTGTCGATGAAGTGAACAAGGAGGCCAATCATGCGTAAGGTTTTTTTGCTGGCCCTGCTCGTTAGTCCCATCGCTTTGGCCCAGAGCGTCAGCGTCGACACCAACACGTTGATGCGCCTGCCCAACAGCACCAGTGTCTTGCAACTGGAGCGCCTGGACGTGGCCGACTACGGCACATTGTTAATTCCGGCCACTATCTCCCAGGTCAGCATCGATGAATTGCACTTGGGCCGCGAAGCACGGATCGCCATCGTGCCCAGCGCATCTGGCCTTCAGTTGCAGGTGCGTCATGCACAACTGGAGCATGGCAGCCAGATTACTTCCCGTGGTGCGCCCGGTACTCACGAGAAGCCTGCCAAGCCAGGGCGAGACCTGAGCTTGCGTATCAATTCCCTGAATGCCGACGAATTGTCGGTGGATGCCCGTGGCGGCGCCGGATCCCAAGGCTATGCGGGCCTTGACGGCGCCAATGGCGAAGACCCCGGTTGCACCTGGGGTTCGGCTGGACGCGGTGCCAATGGTGACAACGGTGGCGACGGGCTGCCGGGCGCGGCGGGTGCAGTAGTCAGGGTCGAACTGCCCCAGGATTACCCAAGCACCAAGATCAAGGTGTGGGTTGACGGTGGCGCGGGCGGCTTGCCGGGCCTGGCCGGCAAGCCTGGCAAGGGCGGGCAGTCCAAGGGTTGCCTGGTGTACCGCGCTGATGGCGGCGATAAGGGGCGGCCGGGGCTCGAAGGGCAGCCGGGTGTTCAGGGGCCTGCGGGCTCCGTAACGGTCCAGCGGTTATAGGGGAAGGGCAGCTTCAAGCCACAAGTTTCAAGCTGAAAGTACAAGGCTTGCAGCTTGAGGCTTGAAACGGGTGACTGTTGTTAAAACATCGGTCGTGCCGAAGCCACTGCCACCAGCACCAACCCGACAATCAGATTGATCCCCACCAACTTACGGATTTTTCCCAGCGCAGCCGCTCCAGCTGGCCAATCCTCAGTTGCCACTGCTGTGCGCAGTTCAGGCAATTGCAGCGCCTGGATGCGGATAAATAGCGCCGTCATCACCACGTACAAGCCCATCATGACCTGCACATAGCGCGGTGCGGTCTCAAAACCGTTGAAGCGCAGTTGCAACAGGCCGACACCGCTGATCGGCAACAGCAGCACCGCCACCCAGACCCACACGAAAAAACGTTGAAACACATTCACCCACAATTTCAGCCGGGCAGGGCCATCAAGCGCGGCCATGGCGGCCGGGCGCAGGATCATCCAGGCGAAAAACATGCCGCCGACCCAGACCAGGGCGGCCAGAACATGCAGGGTGTAAGCAAGGCTAAAGACGGTCATTGAGGTACTCCGTTCTGCGCGGGATTAATTAGCGGGGTATGATAGCGGCCGATCCGAACCACTGAAAATTTATCCAGCGTTTTTGCGCCCGACTATCCATGATCAGCACTGAACTCAAAACCACGATCCAGGGCGCCTACTCGCGTTTTCTCGAAGCCAAGAGCTTGAAGCCGCGGTACGGCCAGCGCCTGATGATCGCTGAAATCGCCAAGGTCCTCGGGGATATCGACACCGACGATGAAGGCCGGCGCAGTGGCGACCCGGCGGTGGTGGCTGTCGAAGCCGGCACCGGTACCGGCAAGACCGTGGCCTACAGCCTGGCCGCGATCCCCACCGCCAAGGCCGCCGGCAAGCGCCTGGTGATTGCCACCGCTACCGTGGCCCTGCAGGAACAGATCGTCTACAAAGACCTGCCGGACCTGATGCGCAACAGCGGGCTGAACTTCACCTTCGCCCTGGCCAAGGGCCGTGGCCGCTATATGTGTTTGTCCAAGCTCGACGTGCTGTTGCAGGAAGGCCATGCGCAAACCGCCACGGCATCCCTGTTCGAAGAAGAAGGCTTCAAGATCGAGGTGGATGAGGCCAGCCAGAAGCTGTTCACCAGCATGATCGAGAAACTGGCGGGCAACAAATGGGACGGTGACCGCGACAACTGGCCCACCGCCCTGGAAGACGCCGACTGGGCGCGCCTGACCACCGATCACAGCCAATGCACCAATCGCCATTGCCCCAACTTCGGCCAGTGCGCCTTCTACAAGGCCCGAGAAGGCATGGGCAAGGTTGACGTTATCGTCACCAACCACGATATGGTCCTTGCCGACCTGGCCCTGGGCGGCGGCGCCGTGCTGCCGGACCCCCGCGACACGCTCTACGTGTTCGACGAAGGCCATCACCTACCGGACAAGGCCATCGGCCACTTTGCCCACTACACCCGCTTGCGCTCCACCGCCGACTGGCTGGAAACCACCGCGAAGAACCTCACCAAGTTGCTGGCCCAGCACCCGCTGCCCGGTGACCTGGGCAAGTTGATCGAGCAGGTTCCGGAGCTGGCGCGGGAGATCAAGACCCAGCAACAGTTCATGTTCAGCGCCTGCGAGCAGGTGGCAGACTTCAAGCCCGGTGAAGACGTCGAAGGCCGCGAGCGCCCGCGTCACCGTTTCGTCGGTGGGATGATTCCCGAGCACATGCGCGAAATGGGTATCGAACTGAAGAAGGGCTTTTCTCGCCTGACTGACCTGTTCACCCGTCTTACCGACTTGCTCAAGGAAGGCATGGATGGCGAGGTCAACATCGGCATCGCCAGCAACCAGGCCGAAGAGTGGTATCCGTTGTTCGGCAGCTTGCTGTCTCGTTCCCAGGGCAACTGGGAGTTGTGGACCGCGTTTACCGTCGAAGACCCGGAAGACAGCCCGCCCATGGCGCGTTGGCTGACCCTGTCGGAAAGCGGTGCGCTGTTCGACATCGAGGTCAACGCCAGCCCGATCCTCGCGGCGGAAATGCTGCGACGCAATCTGTGGAACGTTGCCTATGGGGCCTTGGTTACCTCGGCGACGCTGACGGCCCTGGGCACTTTCGACCGTTTCCGCATGCGCGCCGGCCTGCCGAAAAAGGCCGTCACGGCCGTGGTGCCGAGCCCGTTCCATCACGCCGATGCCGGTGTGTTGCGGGTGCCCGACCTCAAGGCCGACCCACGGGACGCGCCGGCCCACACGGCAGCGATCATCCGTGACCTGCCGTCGCTGGTGGAGGGTTCCCGTGGCACCCTGGTGTTGTTCTCGTCGCGTAAACAGATGCAAGACGTGTTCGATGGCCTGGACCGTGATTGGCGCAAGCAAGTGTTTATCCAGGGTAACCTGTCGAAACAGGAAACCCTGAACAAGCACAAGGCACGGGTCGATGGCGGGGATTCCAGCGTGCTGTTTGGCCTGGCCAGTTTTGCCGAGGGCGTGGACTTGCCCGGCGCGTATTGTGAGCACGTAGTGATCGCCAAGATCCCGTTCTCGGTGCCGGATGATCCCGTCGAAGCAGCGCTCGCCGAATGGATCGAAGCCCGGGGCGGCAACCCGTTCATGGAAATTTCGGTGCCGGACGCTTCCTTGAAGCTGGTCCAGGCCTGCGGCCGCTTGCTGCGGACCGAAGAAGACCGGGGCACCATCACCTTGCTCGACCGCCGCCTAGTCACCCAGCGCTACGGCAAAGCAATCCTCAATGCCTTGCCGCCGTTCAGGCGCGAAATATCTTGAACCACCGTGGGCGGAATCGCCCACTTCGTGGTCTATCTCACTGTCACTGATTCACATCATCAGGCCATTCACCGGCCGTTTGGGAGAACCTTGTTCGTATGATTCGCTCGCTGCCCGCCATTTTTGCCTTGCTGTTCGCCGCGCCGTTACTGGCGGCCCCTGCCGGACAACAAACGCTGTTCAACTTTGTCCGTCCTGCCGACGTGGTCAAAGTGGCGACCCAGGACGCCAGCCTGCCGCAATACAATGCCGAGCAAACCCCTGAAGGCGAAGTGCTGCGCCGTATTACCTTCAATCCGGCGGCCGAGCCGAGCTTGGTACTCAGCCCGCAAAGTGGTGCCTGGGACTGGTCGCAGTCCAGCGCCATGAGCTTGCGTATCCAGAGTGCGATGGACTGGGCACTGACCCTCTACGTCAAGGTCCAGAGCAATGACGGCAAGACTCTGGTCAGCCGCATCGACTTGCCGGCCGGCCCTGCGCAAACCCTACTGATTCCCCTGCAAGCCAACTCGCCCTTGAGCCAGGGCATGAAGGCCGGGCCGCCGATGCCGATCACTGTCGACGGCCAGCGGGTGTTGTTGGCCAGCAGCAACGGTGAGATCGACCGCAGCCAGGTGGTGTCGGTCACGTTGTCGATGATCAAGCCCAATGTTGCCCAAAGTATTCTGCTGGAGCGTTTTGGCGTGCAGGACAGCGAGCCGGTGTTCAAGGCCGCCTATGGCGATTTGGTGGACACCTATGGGCAGTCCAACCGGGCCCGCTGGCCGGAGAAAGTCAGCAGCGACGAGCAACTCAAGGCCGCTGCGGCCAAGGAACAGCAACAACTCAAAGGTTGGCTCGCCGAGCGCGACCGCTCCTCGTTGGACAAATTCGGCGGCTGGACCAAAGGCCCGGCCTTCGAGGCTAGCGGTTTTTTCCACACTGAAAAGCGCGACGGGCGCTGGTATCTGGTGACCCCGCTGGGCCATCCGTTCTATTCCCTGGGCGTCAATACAGTGACCCCGGACAACAGTCAGACCTACGTCGCTGGCCGCGAGTGGATGTTTGGTGCACTGCCCAAGTCCGGTGAGCCTTTCGACAAATACTACGGCAGCGGCGATAACCGCAGCGGCAACGGCGCCGATCAAGGGCGCAGCTTCAATGTCGGGCGCTGGTATGACTTTTATGGCGCGAACCTGCAACGCACCTACGGGCAATCTTGCGTGCCGGCCAGTGACAAGGAAGGGGTAGCAGAGGCGGCCAAGGCCGATGCGGCGCAAACCGGGCCTGTTGTTGCCCCTTGCACGCCGGAAGGTTTTGATCAGAAGCGCTGGCTTAGCCACACGCTGGATCGCTTGCAAGCCTGGGGTTTCAACACGGTGGGCAATTGGAGCGATCCCAACCTTGGGACGGCTGACCGCGTGGCCTACACTTTGGCGCTGTCGATTGTCGGCGACTACGCCAGCATCAGCACTGGCACCGACTGGTGGGGCGGCATGCCCGACCCGTTCGACCCGCGCTTTGCCATGGCCACCGAACGCGCCGTGGCCATTGCCGCCCGCGACCATCGTGACGATCCTTGGTTGATCGGCTTCTTTGCCGACAACGAACTGGCCTGGGCCGGCCCCGGTAACGACGCAAAATCTCGGTATGCCCTGGCATACGGCACCCTGCGCATGACCACCGACGTGCCGGCCAAGCGTGCGTTTCTCAAGCAGTTGCGAGACAAGTACCGTAACCAGGCAGGCCTGTCGAAAGCCTGGGGTATTGACCTGCCGGCCTGGGAGCTGATGGAAGACCCCGGCTTCGTGCCGCCGATGCCCGATCCTGAGCACCCGGAAATCGAAGCGGACTTCAGATACTTTCAAAAGACCTTCGCCGATGCTTACTTCAAGACCATCTCCGACGCGCTGAAATGGCACGCGCCCAACCAGTTACTGCTGGGTGGCCGCTACGCCGTCAGCACTCCGGAAGCGGTGGCCTCCTGCACGCAGTATTGCGATGTGCTGAGCTTCAACATGTACACCCTCAAACCCCAGGACGGTTACGACTTCGCGGCCTTGCGAACACTGGACAAACCGGTGTTGATCACCGAGTTTAACTTTGGCTCAGCAGACCGTGGCCCGCTCTGGGGCGGTGTGACGCAATTGGCAAAAGAAGAAGACCGTGGCCCGGCTTACGCCAACTTCCTCAAGCAGGCCATGGCTGAACCCTCGATTGTCGGCGTGCACTGGTTCCAGTATCTGGACCAGCCGGTCACCGGTCGCCTGCTGGACGGTGAAAACGGCCACTTCGGTTTGGTGGGGATCACTGATGTGCCGTTCCAGGGTTTTGTCGACAGCGTGCGTAAAAGCAACCTTGCGGCGATTGATAAATTGGGCAAGGAAGCGCAAACGACCAAGGCTGCAGCCCATGTGGGTGAGGGTGGGAAACCTGGACATGAAGGCAAGGCTGCCGGGCAGGGCAGCGGTCATGCCGGTGGGCATTCGGGGAACGGTCACTGATCGCTCCAGCCCATCAATCATGACGGCGACGGGTTCCCAAATTCCTTAATGGCTGGAACAATGTCCGCCACTTTATGCAGGACTTTTTCGAGGGGGATTTAGGTGCAGATTCAGGGTCATTACGAACTTCAGTTCGAAGCAGTGCGTGAAGCCTTTGCCGCGCTGTTCGACGACCCTCAGGAACGCGGCGCGGCGCTGTGCATCCAGGTTGGCGGGGAAACTGTCCTGGACCTGTGGGCCGGCACTGCCGACAAGGACGGTGCCGAGGCTTGGCACAGCGACACGATCGCCAACCTGTTTTCTTGCACCAAGACCTTCACCGCCGTCACGGCTCTACAACTGGTTGCCGAAGGCAAATTGCAACTGGATGCTCCCGTTGCCAACTACTGGCCACAATTCGCTGCTGCCGGCAAAGAATCCATCACCTTGCGCCAATTACTTTGCCATCAGGCCGGCTTGCCCGCGCTGCGCGAAACGCTGCCGGCCGAAGCGCTGTATGACTGGCAAATGATGACTGACGCCTTGGCCGCCGAAGCACCCTGGTGGACGCCCGGAGAAGGCCATGGCTACGCCGCCATCACCTATGGCTGGCTGGTGGGGGAGTTGCTGCGTCGTGCTGACGGGCGTGGCCCGGGAGAGTCCATTGTGGCGAGGGTTGCACGCCCATTGGGCCTGGATTTTCACGTCGGGTTGGCGGACGAAGAATTTTATCGGGTTGCCCATATTGCCCGCGGTAAAGGCAATGTTGGCGATGAAGCGGCTCAGCGTTTACTGCAAGTAACAATGCGTGAACCTGCGGCCATGACGACCCGTGCATTTACCAATCCACCGTCTATTCTGACCAGTACTAACAAACCTGAATGGCGGCGCATGCAGCAGCCGGCGGCAAATGGTCACGGTAATGCCCGCAGCCTGGCGGGTTTTTATAGTGGTCTGCTGGACGGTAGTTTGTTGGAAGCCGATATGCTTGAGCAACTCACCCGCGAGCACAGTATCGGTGAAGATAAAACCTTATTGACGAAAACCCGGTTTGGCCTGGGCTGCATGTTGGATCAACCGCACGTGCCTAATGCGACGTTTGGCCTTGGCCCACGTGCCTTTGGGCATCCTGGAGCCGGTGGTTCTGTGGGGTTTGCCGATCCGGAATATGATGTAGCGTTTGGTTTTGTGACCAATACACTGGGGCCTTATGTACTTATGGACCCACGGGCGCAAAAGTTGGTAAGAATATTGGCCGGTTGTCTGTAAATAGCTTGCTGTTTGGCGTTTTTTTGTTACAAAGACGCTGACATAAAACGCTGGGCCAAAAGACGCTGGGCGAAATGTTGTAACTTTATTGTTCTAGACGCATCTGTTTAACGGGCCATTCAGGCCCCTGATTTTTTCTCATTTTGTGGATATCTCATGTTATCGAACAAGTCTTTGGCACTGGCGCTCTGCCTCACTATTACTGGCTGTGCACAAACACCACAAAATGATGCCGAAGGCGGGCATTGGTGGTCGCTGGGTTCCGACAAGGCCGCGACCAAGGACGCCGCTCCCCAGGCTGATGCCAAACCGGTTGCCAAGCCTGCCGCGACTGCCAAGGCTGATGCGCCTGTAACCCCAGTTGCGGCACCTGCGCCAGTTGCCAAGGCGGACACCGGCTCCAGCTGGTGGCCTTTCTTCTCGAAAAGCGCCGATGCCAAGGCTGCCGATGCCAAGGCTGACTTCAAAGCCGACCTCAAGGCGGCAACGCCTGCACCGACTGGTGCGCCCGTCGTCGCCAAGGCCGATACCGGCACCAAGTGGTGGTGGCCGTTTGAAAGCAAGCCAAAACCCCTGAGTAAGGTCGACGTAACCAACGTCCCGATGCCAGACCCGAAAATCACCCAAGCCTGGCTGGATGACTATGAGCCGCGCCTGCGCGCTGCCATCAAGGGCAGCAACCTGCAACTTGAGCGTCGCGACAGCGTCCTGGTGGTGATCGCCCCGGTTGACGGCTCTTACAACCCCAAGCGCCCGGCGATGTTGCTGCCGGTGACCCTGGGCCCGTTCACTCGGGTTGCCAAGGCTGTTGAAGGTGATCCAAAGACCGCCGTGCTGGTCCTGGGCCATATCGATGCCACTGGCGCCGCGCCACAGAGCCAGGCGCTGACCAAGGAACGTGCACAGTCCATCGCTTCGATTTTCAGCCTCAGCGGCTTGAGGCAAGACCGCCTGATGCTGCGTGGCATGGGCGACATGATGCCCCGTGCAGCCAACGACAGTACCCAAGGCCGTGCCCTGAACCGTCGCATGGAAATCATGTTTACCCAGCGCACCACCATGTTGGCCTTGCTCAGCAAGTACAACTCGGGTAACCCGCCGAAACCTGAACTGATCGCAGTGCAGGACGTTCCGGCGCCTGCCGCTGCAGCCCCTAAAAAGGCCGTTGCCGCGAAAAAAGCGCCAGCCGCCAAGAAAGCCGCTGCCAAGCCTGCCGCCAAAAAAGCGCCAGCCAAAGCGGCTGCGAAAAAAGCAGCGCCGGCCAAGGCTGCAGCGCCAGCGAAGAAAGCTGCTTCCAGCGACCAGGCAAAAAACTGATTGAGTGAGAAGGAAAGCCGCATGACCCAAGCCTTGGCTGATATGCGCCGTGACTACACACGGGACGGTTTGACCGAGGCCCAGGCCCCGGATGAACCGTTTGCCTTGTTCCACCAGTGGTTCAGCGACGCGGTCAAGACCGAGCAGCCACCAGTAGAAGCCAACGCCATGACCCTGGCGACGGTCGACCAGGACGGTCGGCCTCATTGCCGGGTCCTGCTGCTCAAAGGGCTGGATGCACAGGGCTTTACCTTTTTCAGCAATTATCAGAGTGCCAAGGGTGAGCAACTGGCGGCGCGTCCCTTTGCCGCCATGACCTTCTTCTGGCCGACCCTGGAGCGCCAGGTTCGGATTGAGGGCCGAGTGCTCAAGGTGACGCCCGAGGAATCGGATGCTTACTATCAGGTTCGCCCGCTGGGCAGCCGCCTGGGGGCGTGGGCCTCGCCGCAAAGCAGGGTCATCCGCAATCGCGAAGAGTTGCAGGACTTGCTCAAGGCTACCGAGCAACGCTTCAGCGATACCCAGCCGGATTGTCCTGAACATTGGGGCGGCTATCGCCTGTTGCCGGAGCGCATCGAATTCTGGCAGGGCCGGCCGAGTCGCCTGCATGATCGCTTGAACTTCCGCTTGCAGGGTGCCGACTGGACCCGTGAGCGGCTGGCGCCCTGAAAGCAGCTTTTGTTACCCCATCTGAATGTTGCACAGAAGGCCCAAGCCTCTATTCAGAGGCTTTGGATGGGTACTGCTGCGCAGCGTCTTGCAGCCATTGCGGCAAATTCTTGCGTTTGACCTTCTCGTTTCTGGCGCGGTCCAACTGTTGCAGCATGAAGGTGCGCTTGTGCGGATCATCTCCGGCCAGGGACAACGCCAGGTCTCGGTCCATCCAGCGCTTGATCCTGACGTACAACCACCAGTGGAAGTACAGGCCGGCAACGGTGGTGGCTACAATGATGAAGTAGTCCATGAAAATCCTTGTGGTGGCGAAGGTGCTACCGTTCGTCGAGGTTTGCGATACAGCCTGTCTGTACTGGGGCTGAATGAAAGCAATTTTCTGCGGGCCATGCCGTGACAGGCGTCAAGCTGCGGAGTTTAATGAATACCTGTCCTTTGGAGTTGATGCTATGCGTAAGTCTGTTTTGCTGGTTGCCTGCTTTACCACCATGTCGTTGCTGCTGGGTGGCTGCGCCTCCAGTCTGACCGGCGACTCCTACTCCCGTGACGAAGCGCGTCGTGTACAGACTGTTCGCATGGGCACCATCGAATCCCTGCGCCCAGTGAAGATCGAAGGTACCAAGACTCCAATCGGCGGCGCTGCTGGTGCAGTCATCGGCGGCGTCGGCGGCAGCGCCATCGGCGGCGGTCGTGGCAGCATTGTGACCGCAGTCATCGGCGCTGTTGCCGGCGGCCTGCTGGGTTCGGCCACCGAAGAAGGCCTGACCCGCACCCAAGGCGTTGAAGTCACTGTTCGTGAAGACGACGGCAGCATGCGCGCCTATGTCCAGGCTGTTCAGGAAAATGAAATCTTCCGCATCGGCGATCGTGTGCGCATCATGACGGTTGACGGTACCAGCCGCGTTACTCGTTAAGAGTAAGGCAGCAGTAAAAGAAAACCCCAACCGGGTGACTGGTTGGGGTTTTTTGTTGGGTGTAAGTCTTGGGGGATCAGGTGAACATCTGGATATCGTCAAGCGTGTCTTGTACGGCACCACTCAGAAAAGGTGATTTTCTTTTTGCTTGTTGCAGTGCTGGCGCAACTTTCGCCATGTCCAGCTCACCGAAACGGCGCGCAATGTGGCCTATCGCAATGATGGCAGCTGACGCGATATCCTCATCAGGATTGCTCACATACTGGAGACAGGTTTCTTGTGCCCAAGTTGCATCTGTCTCGTTAAGCCCGATGGATATTAGTGCTTCCGTTACCTTGTTCAGGTCTTTGGTTGCGAGAAAACTAATAACCTCATTGCGGCTCAACGACGGGTCGTGATAGCGCATACTCATTTTTCAGCTCCCAGAATTTTTCCTTTCCGATTTGTTTTGTTCGCTTTTATTAAAGCGTTTTTCATCTCCTGGCGTAGCTCACTCCACAACCTTACATGACCGTGATATTCGCCTTCTGAGGTTCGATCAATCACGACGAACTCATTTGTATGTGGGTCAATCCCTATCCGTCTACGCGAATTTGGCGGATTCAGCTCTACCGAGTTACTAAGAGCATCTAAGCCGTTAGTCGGTTTTTTGCTTTTGATAGAGTTATCTTTTTTCCCGTGGTAAGGAGCATCCACATACCTCAGGTTTACGACAATATATAGCGGCCTAATCCCCGAATCCGCCGGAAACACCAGGATGAAATCCTTGTATTCCGGCGGGTAGATCGGGTCAACGATGATGTTGGAGGCCTTCTCGGTCGGCGGGTACACCCAGATTTGCGGCGCCTGCGGCGCAGCTTCCAGTGCAGGAATGCCAAGGGTGTCAGCGGGATCGATGGCAGGCGTCCAGATCAGCTCAATCCCGTCGCCCAAGTCCGCGACCTGCTGCGTGCCGCGCAAGCCAAACTTCACAACATCGACCATCTCCCATTCACGATTTTTCCCCGTGTAGAAGGCATATCCCTTGAGCGTGCCATCGGCAAGTTGCTCAACATGCAGGCGAACCCGTGTGCGTGCCCGTGGCATTGACCGTAGTTGACGGTCGTTGTAGAGCGCGCTGTCGCCTAGGCTGGAAGGCCAGATAAGTGCTGCAATCCCAAGCATCAGGCCTGCGCCGACTGCTCCTGCACCGGCTGCAACGCTGGACGCCCCGCCAACCGCGGAACCTCCCAGTGCCAGAGTCCCTAGTCCTGCCGGGAGTGCGCTACCGCTGATCTTCTTGAGCGGCAGCAGCCCCTCGCTGTCTGTCTCACGGCCACCGAGCAGCACGTGCTCGCCATAGTCCCCTATGCGATCAAGCGGTATGTAACCGGACGGATTGTTGTAGTCGGTGAGGGCGTCCGGCAGGTTGCAGGACTTGGCGAATACACAACCGACCATGGGCAATGGCGTTGGTTGCGGCTCAACCTTGCGGCTGATCTCGTAAGCCTGTTGGCGGGCGAGCATGGCTTCGTATGAAAGTTGGCTGGCCTCACGATCAGCCAGTTCGCGCTCGTTCATGTGTTCGAGGCGTCGGTAACCACCGGTACCGGTCCCATAGGACCGCCAGACCTGAGGTACATCCTTGTTGTTTGCCATCGAGCCCTCCAGGCTTGCCTCATAACGACGTCCGGCGTTGGAGCCGGGAGCACGACGTTATTGCAAGCGGAGGAGGGTGGATGTAGGACTGATCTGTGAGGCGGCGCGGAATCGGCCGAGGGGTAGAGGGAGCCGGCAAGCCGGCCCCCAAAGGGTGCTAGGGCTGAATCACCGCCTGCTTGCGACTGGCCATTGCCGTCACCGCATAGCCAATCAACGCCGCCAATATCGAACCGGTCAGGATGCCCATCCGGTCCATACCGGCGTATTCACTGCTGCCCGGCACAAATGCCAGCGAGCCGACAAACAGGCTCATGGTGAAGCCGATGCCGCACAGTATCGCCACGCCCAACACCTGGCCCCAATTGGCGCCATTGGGCAGCACGGCAAGGCCGGTTTTTATCGCGACCCAGGTGAAGCCCAGCACGCCGACGGTTTTGCCCAACAGCAGGCCTGCAGCGATGCCCATTGGCACGTGGTGGGTGAAGCTTTCCAGGTTGACGCCGGTCAGCGAGACGCCGGCGTTGGCAAAGGCGAACAGCGGAAGGATCGCGTAGGCCACCCAGGGATGCAGTGCGTGTTCGAGGGTCAGCAGTGGCGAAGGTTCGGCATTTTTGGTGCGCAGCGGGATGCAGAACGCCAAGGTCACACCGGCCAGGGTGGCGTGCACGCCACTCTTGAGCACGCAGACCCACAGGATCAGCCCTACAATCATGTAAGGCCCCAGCTTGACGACACCGAGCCGGTTCATCGCAATCAAGGCGATCAGGCACGCGGCCGCACCGGCCAATGAAGCCCCGGACAGGTCGGCGGAGTAGAAGATCGCGATAACGATGATTGCGCCAAGGTCGTCGATGATGGCCAGGGTCATCAGGAACAACTTCAGCGACACCGGCACGCGCTTGCCCAGCAGGGCCAATACGCCCAAGGCGAAGGCAATGTCGGTGGCCATGGGAATCGCCCAGCCGCCTAGGGCTGCCGGGTTGTCCTTGTTCAGCGCCCAGTAGATCAGTGCCGGTACGACCATGCCGCCGATGGCTGCCGCACCGGGCAGTACCACTTGCGAGGGCTTGGACAATTGGCCGTCGAGCACTTCGCGTTTGACCTCAAGGCCGATCAGCAGGAAGAACAGGGCCATCAGGCCATCGTTGATCCACAACAATGCCGGCTTGGCGATGTTCAGCGCGCCGATTTGTGCGACCACCGGGACGTCGAGAAAGCTCGCGTAAAAGTGCGACAACGGCGAATTGTTGATGATCAGTGCCAAAGCGGCAGCAGCGATCAGAAGCAGACCGCTGGCGGCTTCCAGCTGGAAGAAACGGGTGAAAGTACTACGCAGAGGCAAGGGATGCTCTCCAATCAAGGTTCAGTAGGGGAGTACCCTAACTCGTACCGTTAGTTGTTAAAACAAAAGTTATATTCTATTTTGTTATAAGGCGGGGGCTTGGTCGACATTGCGCCAAAACCTAGCAGTTATGTGTCCAATTGAGTCTGGACTGTATCTGTGTGAAATGTAGGAAACATCCTAAGATCGAAGCTGAAACCCTTAGAGAAACCGACCATGAGCGACAACCGACCGTGGGCCCGCGAAGCCATCCGCATCATTGAGGCGGACTTCCAGCGCAGTGCCGACACTCATCTGATTCCCCTGCCGCTGCCGGGCTTGCCGGGTATCGAGTTGTACTTCAAGGATGAGTCCAGCCACCCCACCGGCAGCCTGAAACACCGGCTGGCTCGTTCATTGTTCCTCTACGCCCTGTGTAATGGCTGGCTCAAGGCTGGCGCGCCGGTGATCGAGGCGTCCAGTGGCTCCACGGCCATTTCCGAAGCGTACTTTGCCCGTTTGCTGGGCTTGCCGTTTATCGCGGTGATGCCGGCCACCACCTCCCAGGAAAAAATTGCTCAGATCGCCTTCTATGGTGGCAAGAGTCATCTGGTGCAGGACCCCACGCAAATCTACGCCGAGTCTGAGCGTCTGGCCCAGGAAAGTGGCGGACACTTTATGGACCAGTTCACCTACGCCGAGCGTGCCACCGACTGGCGATCGAACAACAACATTGCCGAGTCGATCTTCCAGCAGCTGCGTTTCGAGCGCCATCCAGAGCCGAGCTGGCTGATTTCCAGCCCTGGCACCGGAGGCACCACGGCGACGCTGGGGCGTTATGTGCGTTATCGCCAGCATTGCACCCGTGTGTTGTGCGCCGATGCCGAGCGTTCGGTGTTCTTTGACTATTACCTGACCGGGGATGCGAGCTTGCGCTTGGACTGCGGTTCGCGGATCGAAGGTATTGGTCGGCCTCGGGTGGAAGCGTCGTTCCTGCCAAAAGTGATCGACGCGATGGTCAAGGTGCCGGACGCCTTGTCCTTGGCAGCTATGCATTACCTGGCGCAGCGTTTGGGGCGGCGGGTAGGTGGTTCCAGCGGCACCAACTTGATTGGGGCGTTGATTGCTGCGCAGCAGATGAAGGCGGCGGGGGAGTCGGGGTCGATCGTGGCCATCTTGTGTGATGGCGGGGAGCGTTATGGCACCACCTATTACGACCAGGCTTGGCTGGCGGGGCAGGGGTATGAACTGGAGGGCTTGATGGTAACCGTTGCGGCCAGTGTTGAGCGAGGAGAGGCGCTGCCGGACAGCGTGTTGCGCGCCAATATTTGAGGGGCAGCAGCAAGCTTTAAGCTGCAAGCCACAAGAAAAAGCAGGTCAGCACCTGCTTCTAACTTGCAGCTTGCAGCTTCAGCCCTGGCTGGCCAATATATCCCGGGCCAGCGCCTCGGCAATCCGAATCCCATCGACACCCGCCGACAAAATTCCACCGGCATAACCGGCGCCTTCGCCGGCCGGAAACAGGCCTTTCACGTTCACACTCTGCATCGATTCGTCGCGAGTAATCCGCAGCGGCGATGAAGTGCGGGTCTCGATCCCGGTCAGGACCGCGTCGTGCAACGAGTAGCCTTTGATCTGCTTCTCGAATGCGGGCAAGGCTTCGCGGATGGCCTCGATGGCGAAGTCCGGCAAGGCCAGGGCCAAGTCACCTAGGGCCACGCCTGGCTTGTAGGACGGTTCAACACTGCCGATAACCGTGGACGGTTTGCCAGCGATGAAGTCACCCACCAGTTGCGCCGGGGCGTCGTAATTGCTGCCGCCAAGGATGAATGCGTGGGACTCCAGTTGCTCCTGCAACTCGATGCCCGCCAGGGGGCCGCCCGGATAATCCACTTCCGGGGTGATACCCACCACGATCCCGGAGTTGGCATTGCGTTCGTTACGCGAATACTGGCTCATGCCGTTGGTCACGACACGGTTTGGTTCGGAGGTCGCGGCTACTACCGTGCCGCCAGGGCACATGCAGAAGCTGTAGACCGAACGACCGTTCTTGGCGTGGTGTACCAACTTGTAGTCGGCAGCGCCCAGTTTCGGGTGCCCGGCATACTTGCCCAGGCGTGCGGCGTCGATCAGCGACTGCGGGTGCTCGATACGGAAGCCCACCGAGAACGGCTTGGCTTCCATGTGCACGCCACGACCGTGGAGCATGCGGAAGGTGTCGCGGGCGCTATGGCCCAGGGCGAGGATCACGTGTTTCGAAAGAATCTGCTCGCCGCCATCGATGACGACGCCGTTCAACTGACCGTCCTCGATCAACACGTCGGTCACGCGCTGTTCAAAGCGCACTTCACCGCCCATGGCGATGATCTGATGGCGCATGTTTTCCACTACGCCAGTGAGCCGGAACGTACCGATGTGCGGTTTGCTGACGTAGAGGATTTCTTCCGAAGCGCCGGCCTTGACGAACTCGTGCAGGACTTTGCGACCGTGGAATTTCGGGTCCTTGATCTGGCTGTAGAGCTTGCCGTCGGAAAAGGTCCCGGCGCCGCCTTCACCGAATTGCACGTTGGATTCGGGGTTGAGCACGCCTTTTCGCCACAGACCCCAGGTGTCCTTGGTGCGCTGGCGCACTTCACGGCCACGTTCGAGGATGATCGGCTTGAAGCCCATCTGCGCCAGCAACAGTCCGGCAAAAATCCCGCAGGGGCCGAAGCCGACGACGATTGGCCGCTCGGTCAGACCTTGCGGTGCCTGGCCCACGACTTTGTAGCTGACGTCGGGTGCCGGATTGATGTTGCGGTCATCGGCGAATTTGAGCAGCAGGGCAGCTTCGCCCTTGACGTCCAGATCGACGGTGTAGATGAAGCACAGCTCTGACGTTTTTTTGCGGGCGTCGTAGCTGCGTTTGAACAGGGTGAAATCGAGCAGGTCATCACTGGCGATGCCCAGGCGCTGCACGATGGCGGGCCGCAGGTCTTCTTCGGGATGGTCGATGGAGAGCTTGAGTTCGGTGATTCGTAACATGACAGGATCCGGTGTGCGGCGTTTGATGAGGCCGGCAGTTTTGCAAACCGGCGATTATAAGCCCCAATGGCGATTTCCCGTCATGTTAAAACAGCGCAGGGCCGAATCAATCGTCCCGTGAGCCGCCAAACGCCGCGCAGCCACGCTGTACCTGGCCGTTTACCCGCAACTCGGCGCTCATGTGTTGCAGGCTGCCGCTGACGCTGTCGACACAACGTTGTGGGGCGACCCACAGTTCGATGTGCTGGTTGTTGGCTTCGGTCATAAGGTTGAAACGGCCATCACCCAACTGCTCTTCCACATAGGGTACCGGCAACGGCTGCTGGCCTTCACGTATCAGCACCATGCCCTTGGCGGTGACGCTCAGCGACCAGGCTGGCTTGTGGCCATTGGCGCGCAGGATCATGCGCTTGAAGTCCGGGTCGTCACAGGCGGAGGTCGAACGCTCGACGCGATAGAGTTGTTGCAGGTCGACCTGGCCTTGGGTGCCGGTGGCGACGCCGGAGAACTTGCCCCGCAGGTCGGCGAACAGCGCGCCTTGCTGGCCGGCCAGGGAGGCCGCTTCCTGGAGGATGCTGGTGCCGCCAGTGTCATTGACCACGTAGTTACGTTGGTCGTGGCAAGGCTGGAACAGCAGCTTGTCACCGATGGCCGTTAGCTCACCCTGCATGCGGGTCAGGCCCGTGAGGGAGGGCTTGGCCGGCTCGCTGTCGAACATCTGGCAGGCGGTGAACAGCGGTAGCAGGGCAAAAAGAATGAGGGTACGGGCGGCACGCATTATCGGGTCTCCTGATAAGTGCCGCCACGTTACGCAGGCTGAGGGTGCATCACAAGTCTGGGACACACGTTGAGTTCAACCAATGATGTATGTCTGCCCCGTTTGCATGCCTTCCACACTTTTCGCGTAAGCCAATGCTACATCCGCCGCCGGCACTGGCTTGAAACCACGAAAGTACGGGGCATAGCTGCCCATGGCTTCCAGCAGCACGTTTGGGCTCACCGAGTTGATGCGCAGGCCACGCGGCAACTCAATGGCTGCGGCCTTTACGAATGCATCAAGGGCGCCGTTGACCAGGGCTGCCGAGGCGCCCATGCGAATCGGGTCGCGGTTGAGGATGCCGCTGGTGAAGGTGAACGATGCGCCGTCGTTGGCGAATTCGCGGCCGATCAGCAGCAGGTTGACCTGGCCCATCAGCTTGTCTTGCAAACCCAGGTCGAAGTCGGTTTCGCTCATGTCCGCCAAGGGCACGAAGTTGACGTTGCCGGCAGCGCAGACCAGGGCATCGAACGTGCCGGTCTGCTGGAACAACGTGCGGATCGAGGCGCTGTCGCTGATATCGACCTGGAAATCGCCGCTTTTGCGACCGATGGTGATCACGTCGTGGCGCTGGGACAGTTCTGCCTTGACCGCCGAGCCGATAGTGCCGCTGGCGCCAATCAATAGGATTTTCATCGTGTCGTTCCTCCAGTTGTTCAGGTGAAGCTTCAGTCTAGAGTGGTTTTTTCTGCTGATAAGCGCACTAATGGGCAACCTTTGGTTTTCAATTGGAAACAATCCCATGAGCGAAATGGATGACCTTGCGGCGTTTGCGGTGTTGATCGAAGCCGGCAGCTTTACCTTGGCGGCCCAGCAATTGGGCTGCAGCAAAGGCCAACTGTCCAAGCGCATCAGCCAATTGGAGGCGCAGTTTTGTGTGGTGTTGCTGCATCGCACCACCCGTAGGCTTAGCCTGACGGCTGCGGGTGCGGCGTTGTTGCCTCAAGCCCAGGCTCTGGTGGTCCAAGTCGAGCGGGCGCGTCAGGCGTTGGCCCGACTTAAGGACGATTTGGCTGGTCCCGTGCGTATGACGGTTCCGGTCTCTTTGGGCGAAACCTTCTTCGACGGCCTGTTGCTGGAGTTCTCCCGGCACTACCCGCAGGTGCAGATTGAGTTGGAGCTCAACAACAGTTATCGCGACCTGGCGCGGGATGGCTTTGATCTGGCAGTGCGTTCAGAAGTTGCCAACGATGAGCGGCTGGTGGCCAAGCCACTGCTGGCCTGGCACGAGATGACCTGCGCCAGCCCGGCCTATCTGGAACAGCATGGCGAACCGGCGACTCCAGCGGACCTGGTCGGGCATAACTGTCTGCTCAACAGCCACTACAGTGGCCGCGAAGAATGGTTGTATCACCAGCAACATGAACTGTTGCGTGTCCGGGTGTCCGGGACCTTCGCCTCCAACCATTACAACCTGCTGAAAAAAGCGGCACTGGTGGGCGCCGGCATCGCGCGTCTGCCGTCATATGTATTGCAGGCGGAATTGGCTGACGGCCGACTGCGCTGGCTCCTGCGCGACTATCAGACTCGCAGCATGCCGATGTATCTGGTCCATCCCTACCAGGGTGGCTTGCCGAGACGTACCCAGGTGCTCGCGGACTACCTGGTGGGTTGGTTCAAACGCAGTGGCGAGGCCCTGGATCAACTTTAGCGGTAGCGCCGGGCAATCAACTGATCAATGGACAAGCGCCCAGGTCCCTTGGCCATCAATACCAGCAGCAGGGCAATCCAGGTGCCGTGGGTCGGGTAGGCATCCGGGTAGACGAACAACTGAATGGTCAGGGTCATGCCTAACAGTGCCAATGCCGAAAAGCGTGTGGCGAACCCCACCAGGATCATGATCGGGAAAAAGTGCTCGGCGAAGGTCGCCATATATGCGGCCATCTCCGGCGACAGCAGGGGCACCTGATATTCACTGCGAAACAGCGGCAGGGTGGAATTCGCCAGGTGAGGCACGCCCAGTTGCAACGTTCCGTCGACCACGTCCACGGCAAAGCCTTCGACTTTGGTCTGGCCGGATTTCCAGAACACTGCCGCAATGGAAAAACGTGCGACAAAGGCGATCAAGCTGTAGGGGATTTTCTCGAAGCACTGGATGACCCGTGCGATCAGACTCGGTGTATGGGTGTTCATGGCTGTACCTTCTTTTCGGTGTGCAAATGAGTAATGGCTCCGTGACCAATCAGCAGCGCCAGGCATTTATGCAGGTCGAATTCGGTGGCTGCGTCGAGGGCGTAAGCCATGGCCATCTCCAGCGGCCAGTCGTTGTTCAGGCTGTTGATAAACGCCACCGAACCGATGTCTACGGTGAAGACCTCGACCTCCAGGCCGTTGCGCAGAACCAGGGCACTTTGTGCCTGCAAGGGGTTGAGGGTGGACAGGGATGACTCCGTCTGGTGCGCAGCCCATAACGCCACTACTGCGTAGGCCGAGTTCAATGTGGCGAGGGACGGGTGCAATTGCAGGCGCAGATTTCCCAAAGACGATTGATGCTGCAGATTCGCAATCACGGTTTGCTGATCCAGTGCCGGCGTGTCGGCCGCGTGATAGGCCCTAACCCGCAAGCACTCCAGCCGCGCCACATCGGCCAGGTAAGGCAGGCTGGCGGCGGGTGCAAAGCCCTGGATGAAACTTGCGAAATCACTGCCGTACTCGTTGAGCACCGGGCTGGTGGGAGGGAATGCCTGGACATAAATTCCGGACATGGCCTGAAAAAACTCATCCCCCACCAGTTGCCGGATAACCGGATAACCATCGGCCAGCGCGTTGATCAAGGAGCTGTGGACGTTGTTGCGATAGACCGCAAAGCGGCTGGCCGGATTGGCGCCGTTGCTGCTGAAAATACCTTCAGGGCATACCGGGTCCGACGCCAGCAGCGCCTTGGCAAATGAGTCCTGCCAGCTCATGAGGGCACCTCGACGGCCTGCAGGTACTGGTCGGCCTGGTGCGCTTCGGCGTGCAACACGGCAAATGCTGGCACCTGGTTGTCTCGCTCGATCAGGGTGGCAACTGGCCCGATGCGTTCAAGGACGTGCTGATAGAGGCGCCATACGGCGTTATCAATAGGCGCGCCGTGATCATCGATAAGCAGGCGATCACCGAGGCTGTCGGTGTCTTCGGCAAACCCTGCCAGATGAATCTCACCTACGGCCTGCAGCGGCAAGGTATTGATGTAGGCAAGGGGATCGCGCTGGTGGTTGATGCATGAGACGTACACATTGTTGACGTCCAGCAACAGGCCGCAGCCGGTGCGACGAACGACTTCGCTTATGAAGTCCGTTTCGTCCAGCGTGGAGCGCCGAAACTGCAGGTACGTCGACGGGTTCTCCAGCAGCATTTGCCGCTTGAGGGTGGTTTGTACCTGGTCGATGTGTTCACACACTCGGTCGAGTGCGGCGTTGTCATAGGCCAACGGCAACAAGTCGTTGAGAAACACCGGACCATGGCTGGACCAGGCCAGGTGTTCGGAAAAGGATTGGGGTTGATAGCGTTCGATCAGTGTGGCCAGGCGTGCGAGGTGCTCGCGGTTCAGCGGGCCTTCGCCGCCGATGGACAGGCCAACGCCGTGCAGTGACAGCGGATACTGTTCGCGGATCAACCCCAGGTAGTGATGAAAAGGCCCGCCGGCCACCATGTAGTTTTCGGCGTGGACTTCAAAAAAACCGATGTCGGGCAAGGTCTTGAGCACTTGCGTGAAGTGCTCGCTCTTGAGCCCCAGGCCAGCCCGGCGAGGAAGGCCGGGCGCCTGAGCCTGGGAGACGCTGCACAGGGATGAAAGAGTCATCGTCAGTACTCAGGCTTGTGTGGTCTCAGGACTTGGCTTTGAAGGCTTCCATCTGGCCGAAGCCGGTCGGCGAGGTTTGGCTTTTCAGGGTGGTGCAGGTGCCTTTGGGAACCAGACTCCAGGCATTGGCCTGGAAGTCGGTTTTCGAGGTGCCGGCACAGGTGGTACCCGCGCCCGCGGCGCAGTCGTTCTTGCCTTTCAAGGCGACGCCGAAGCATTTTTCCATGTCATCGGCTGCGTGGGCGGTGGTGGTCAGGGCGCTCAGGCTCAGGGCGGAACCCAGGGCCAGGACGAGGGTGGCGGCGGACAGCGAGCGAGTGGTGGTGGTCATGGTGTTTCTCCAGCAGTGGGTTGAGTAAGGAAGCGTTTGTGCTTGCTTACACCACTAGAGAAAGGGGAAAAGGGATCGTTACAAACTCGTTTGAAAATAATTCAAACCCGGCCATCCAGAATGATGGGAACGATCAGCGACAGGAACAAAAAAACGGCCCGAAGACCGTTTTTGTGATGCCGCGCTTGGTTAACCGCCCAGATACGCCTCACGCACCTTTGGATCGGTCAGTAATTGTTCACCGCTGCCCTGCATCACCACCCGGCCGTTTTCCAGCACATAGGCGCGGTCGGCGATTTTCAGCGCCTGGTTGGCGTTCTGCTCCACCAGGAACACCGTTACACCGTCCTTGCGCAGTTGTTCGATGATGTCGAAGATCTGCTGGATGATGATCGGCGCCAGCCCCAGGGACGGCTCGTCCAGGAGCAACAGCTTGGGTTTGCTCATCAGTGCCCGACCGATGGCGAGCATTTGCTGCTCGCCGCCGGACATGGTGCCGCCACGCTGGCTGAAGCGTTCCTTGAGCCGTGGAAAGAGGTGCAACACCTTGTCCATCTGCTCCTGGTAATCGCCCTTGTCGGTAAAGAACCCGCCCATGGCCAGGTTTTCTTCCACGGTCAGGCGGGCAAACACCCGACGACCTTCCGGCACCACGGCAATACTCTTGCGCATGATGTTCGAGGAATGCTGGCCCACCAGCTCTTCACCCATGTAGCGGATGCTACCGCTGTGAGCCTGGGGCGAACCGCACAAGGTCATCAGTAGGGTAGATTTACCGGCACCGTTGGCGCCGATCAGGGTGACGATCTCACCCTGGCGCACTTCGACGTTGACGTCATGCAGGGCCTGGATCTTGCCGTAGAAAGTGGAAACGTTTTCGAATTGCAGCATTTACGCTTCCCCCAAATAGGCTTTGATCACTTCCGGATTGTCGCGGATCTGTTCCGGCGTTCCGTCGGCCAGTGGCGTGCCCTGGTTGATCACGACGATGTGGTCGGAAATGCTCATGACCAGTTTCATATCGTGTTCGATCAGCAGCACGGTCGCGTTGTTTTCTTCACGCAGCACACCGATCAACGCCTTGAGGTCTTCGGTTTCCTTGGGGTTCAGGCCGGCGGCGGGTTCGTCGAGCATGAGGATCCGCGGGCGGGTCATCATGCAGCGGGCGATTTCCAGGCGACGTTGCTGACCGTAGGCAAGAGTCCCGGCAGGACGGTTGGCAAACTCGGTGAGGTTGACCTTGTCCAGCCAGTACGCGGCGTATTCCATGGCCTCGCGTTCGCTTTTGCGGAACGCAGGGGTCTGGAACAGGCCCGCCAGGAAGTTGGTGTTCAGGTGACGATGCTGGGCGATCAACAGGTTCTCGACCGCCGTCATGTCCTTGAACAAACGCACGTTCTGGAAGGTGCGCACCACGCCCTTGCGGGCGATCTCGTGGCCAGCCAGGCCCTGAATGGGCTGGCCGTCCAGCAGGATGCTGCCACCGCTGGGCTTGTAGAAGCCGGTCAGGCAGTTGAACACCGTGGTCTTGCCGGCACCGTTAGGACCAATCAACGCCACGACCTGTTTTTCCTTTACGGTCAGGGCCACGCGGTTGACCGCCAGCAAGCCGCCGAAGCGCATGCTCAAGTTTTCGACTTTCAGGATCTCGCGGCTCATTTGCGCAACTCCATGTGTGGACGTTGCATGGGCAGCAGGCCTTGAGGACGCCAGATCATCATCAGCACCATCATGGCGCCGAACATCAACATGCGATATTCACTGAACTCACGCATCATTTCCGGCAGCAGGATCATCACGACGGCCGCCAGGATCACGCCCAACTGCGAGCCCATGCCACCCAGTACGACGATGGCGAGGATGATCGCCGACTCGATGAAGGTGAACGACTCCGGTGTCACCAGGCCCTGACGAGCAGCAAAGAAGCTGCCGGCAAAACCGGCGAACGCGGCGCCTAGGGTGAAGGCCGAGAGTTTGATCACGGTAGGGTTCAGACCCAGGGCACGGCAGGCGATTTCATCTTCACGCAGCGCTTCCCAGGCGCGCCCGATGGGCATGCGCAGCAGGCGGTTGATCACGAACAGCGCCAGCAGGGCCAGCAACAACGCAACCAGGTAAAGGAAGATCACCTTGTTGATGGAGTTGTATTCCAGGCCGAAGTATTCGTGGAAGGTCTGCATGCCCTCGGCAGCCTTGCGCTCAAACGTCAGGCCGAAGAAAGTCGGCTTGTCGATGTTGCTGATGCCGTTGGGGCCGCCGGTGAGGTCGGTCATGTTGCGCAGCAACAGACGGATGATCTCACCAAAGCCCAGGGTCACGATGGCCAGATAGTCGCCCCGCAAGCGCAACACTGGGAAGCCCAGCAGGAAGCCGAAGGTGGCGGCCATCATCCCGGCGAGCGGCAGGCAGATCCAGAAGCCCCAGCCGAAGTAGTGGGACATCAACGCGTAGCTGTAGGCGCCGACGGCATAGAAGCCGACATAACCCAGGTCCAGCAGACCTGCCAGGCCTACCACGATGTTCAGGCCAAGGCCGAGCATCACGTAGATCAGGATCAGCGTGGCGATATCCACCGCGCCGCGAGAGCCGAAGAACGGCCAGACCAATGCCACCATCACCAGGCCGAGGATGATCCAGCGCTGAGTGCTTGGCAGGGTCAGGAAGTTGCTGGCCTTGGCCGGGATCAGCGGCATGTTGGGCGAGGATTTCCAGGCTGCACTGATTTGCGAATGGAAAAACACCCGCACGAACATCAGTAGTGAGCACACGGCAATGGTCAGCAGCGTGGCAGTGCTGGTGTTATGAACTTCCAGGTTGATGCCGACGATGGTCAGTTTCAAACCCAGAACCGGGTAGGCCACGGCCCACACCAACAAGGCGCTGAACAGCGCCGATTTAAGATTGCGTGTCATACCTTTTCAACCTCCGGACGGCCGAGGATGCCGGTTGGCCGGAACAGCAGCACCAGTACCAGCAAGCCGAATGCGACGACGTCCTTGTATTGGTCGCCGAACACGTCGGCACCGAACGCTTCGGCCACACCCAGCACCAGCCCGCCGAGCATCGCGCCGGGGATACTGCCGATGCCACCGAGAACGGCAGCGGTGAAGGCCTTGAGTCCGACCAGGAAGCCGGCATTGGGGTTGATCACGCCGTATTGCATGCTCAGCAGCACTGCCGCGACGGCGGCCAGTGCGGCACCGATGACGAAGGTCAGGGCAATGATGTTGTTGGTGTTGATACCCAGCAGGTTGGCCATCTTGATGTCTTCGGCGCAGGCGCGGCAGGCGCGACCCAGGCGTGAACGGGAGATGAACAGGGTCAGGCCGAGCATGGCGAGCAGAGTCACCACGAACACCACGATCTGCATGTAGGAAATCAGCACTTCATGTGCGCCACCTGGCCCGAAGGAAATGTTGCCGGGGATCAGGTTGGGGATGGATTTGTCCTTGGAGTCTTGCGCCAGTAGAACGGTGTTCTGCAGAAAAATCGACATGCCGATGGCGGAGATCAGTGGGATAAGACGGTTACTGCCACGCAGGGGGCGATAAGCGATCCGTTCGATACTGTAGCCATAGGCACTGCAGACGACGATGCTCGCGAGAAAACCCACGGTCATCAAGAGCGGGACACTGTCGAGTCCCATCATGGTCAGCCCGGCGATGGCGATGAACGCCACGTAAGAGCCAATCATGTACACCTCGCCGTGGGCGAAGTTGATCATTCCAATGATGCCGTAAACCATCGTATAGCCGATGGCGATCAGGGCATACGTGCTGCCAACGGTCAGGCCGTTAACCAACTGCTGGAAGAAGTGATAGATGTCAGGCATTACAGCGCTCCTAAAAACCTGATACGCATTTCACTGGTGGAGTCATTTTCCCGCTCAAGCCCCGTGGATCTGCATCCACTTCGAACATGAGGTTTGCCAGCGAACCGCTGATGACGGTTTTGAGATTTTCAGGTGGGGAGACTTGCGGATCACGCAAGCGCGGCCCATTACATTCGTAAAACAAAGCCCACGGCGCACCGTGGGCTTTGTTGGCCGTCAGTAATGAAGAACCTTACTGAGGGGAAGCTTCGGTTTTAGGTTTGCCGAAGTGCCACTCGTAAACCACAAACTTGA
Organism: Pseudomonas sp. C321; assembly: GCF_055407105.1. Classification (NCBI taxonomy): domain Bacteria; kingdom Pseudomonadati; phylum Pseudomonadota; class Gammaproteobacteria; order Pseudomonadales; family Pseudomonadaceae; genus Pseudomonas; species Pseudomonas sp. C321. The sequence goes on from NZ_JBUZRB010000003.1 coordinate 506,518, forward strand.
AGTCTTTCAGGTCGCCCTTGGCGTCGAAACTCAGGTCGCCAGTCGGGGTCTTGAAGGTACCCGCGTGGATGGCTTCAGCCACTTTGGCCGAGTCTTCGCTCTTGGCTTCGGTGATTGCATCGGCGATCACTTTAACTGCGGAGTAGGACGGGAACACGAACGGACCGCTCGGATCTTCCTTCTTGGCTTCGAAGGCAGTCTTCAGGGCGACGTTGGCAGGGTCCTGGTCAAAGGATTTCGGCAGGGTCACCAGCAGGCCTTCGGAAGCGTCCTTGGCGATCTGCGAAATGGAGTCGTTACCCACGCCTTCCGGGCCCATGAACTTGGCTTTCAGGCCTTTTTCCTGGGATTGACGCAGGATCAGACCCAGCTCCGGGTGATAGCCGCCGTAGTAGACGAAGTCGACGTTGGCTTGCTTGAGCTTGGCGATCATCGAGGAGAAGTCCTTGTCGCCGGCATTGATGCCTTCGAACACGGCAACTTTCACGCCTTTGCTTTCCAGGGTTTTCTTCACCGCGGTGGCGATGCCTTCACCGTACTGCTGCTTGTCGTGCAGTACCGCGACGATTTTCGGCTTCACGTGGTCGGCGATGTAGTTGCCGGCCGCAGGCCCCTGGGCGCTGTCCAGGCCGATGGTGCGGAAGATCATCTTGTAGCCACGGGAGGTGATGTCCGGGCTGGTGGCGGCAGGGGTGATCATGATCACGCCTTCGTCTTCGTAGATGTCCGAAGCCGGTTGAGTGGAGCTGGAGCACAGGTGACCAACCACGAACTTGATGCCGTCGTTGACGACTTTGTTGGCCACGGCCACGGCTTGTTTCGGATCGCAGGCATCATCGTATTCAACGGCTTGAAGCTGCTTGCCGTTGACGCCGCCCTTGGCGTTGATTTGTTCAATGGCCATTTTTGCGCCGCTGAACTGCATGTCGCCGTACTGGGCTACCGGGCCGGTTTTAGGGCCGGCGATGCCAATCTTGATGGTGTCAGCTGCGAACGAATGGCTGGCAACCCCTGCCAGGACCATAGCGGCAAACAGTTTGGAAATCTGCTTAGTAGCCTTATTCATAGTGCTCCACTCTTACTGTTGTATTTTTTATAGTTCTAGCGGCCTTGCGAGCTGCAGAACCGGATCAGATATCTCGGATATCCCCCCAGCAGCACCCTGGCAACTGTACCGGTACAGTGTAGAGCGCCGGTTGATCGCTTGAAAAGCTGGCTGCTGGGGGCAAATGCCGGGTATGTCGCTTAAATGAAAGAAAAAGACAGAATAGCGGCGTGGTAATGCCAGAGTTTCGGGCAATCCTTGGCTTTGCTGACACTTTCAATCGATGACTCATTTGCAACTGGGTTTTTCTGTCCAAGGCACGACGGTATGATTGCGCCGATTTTTTCCTCAGGTGAACTCCCATGACGCAAGAACCTAGCACCCTCTATGCCAAGCTGCTCGGCGAAACCGCCGAAATTTTCTGGAAGGAGCTTGAGCCGTTCTTTGCCAAGGGTGCCCTATTGTGGGTCGACGCCAGCTTGGATTTGATCGAGGCCGCCGAAGGGATGGCCGAAGATAATCACGAGAAAGTCGCTGCCTGGCTGGCCTCGGGGAGTCTTGGCGAAGTGTCTGCGACGCGGGCATTGGACCTCGTGGAGCGTGATCCAGGTGTATGGGCGGTGGTGGTTTCGCCGTGGATTTTGATCCAGGAAAGGGCATCGTCAAAAACGGATGCTCCAAAATAGTGCGTGCTTTATTCGATAAGAAGTGTGTAGCGGAGTAACTGCAGACGCGGTGATGGCATCTGGCCGTAGAGAAAGGTCACAGCCGAGGGTGACGTGCGCGTCACGGGAACAGTTCTATCGGTGGCGGAATGCCGGGGGAATTGTTTCTGGGTGTGGCAAGGGCGGTAGATATTTGAAAATTGAAAGACCGCTATCGCAGGCAAGCCAGCTCCCACATTTGATCGGCGTTCGTCATTACAACACGGTCAAATATGTGGGGCTGGCTTGCCTGCGATGGGGGCTGCGCGGTTTAGGCCGTCTTCCCCGTATGGTTATTCAAGGAAATAACCTTGGTCTTGCCAATCCGGTGACGGTAAATCTCGCGCAAGTACTTGATGGCCTTCTTCACGCAGTCCCGCGACAGACGAATGTCGTTGATCGAGACAAACTTGTCCTTGTCGTTGATCAGCTCGCGGTACTTCTTCTCATACATCGGCTTGATTGCGTACCAGTTGGTATCGAGGATCTTCGCCGGGTTTTCGAATTCGTTGAGCAATTCGTCGATGCGGTCCTCGTCGAAGTCATCGTGGATGATGAAGTCGAGGATCGAGTTGTCGAGCGTGTCGTCGAAGCGATACGGATTACGCGCAAAGCAGCGTTTGATAAAGGCCACGATCAGTGTCAGAAAGTCGTCCGACAGGCACGGGCTCTTGGCGATCAGGGTGGTCAGCGAGAGGTTGGCCGACGCGCCGATCACCAGCGCATAGCGCTTGAGGGTGGTGTTGGGAAACAAGCTGTTGAGGTGGGTCTTGAGCCGATTCAGGTCCATATAGGACAGCTTGTAGTCCTTGGGCAACGAGACAATCGACACCACCGACGAGCAGTTCTTGAAGAAGTGCAGGTCGTGCAAGGCCGCCGCGTCATAGCCGGAGTTCTTGTACTGCTCAAGGGACGCCTTATAGCGCTTGGACTCGATGGGCAGCAGGCTGATGCCTTCGATGGCCTGGGTGACTTTGTTGAAGTGCGGCAGGTCGATGGAGCGGAAGAACAGGTCGTCGATGTTCAGGCGCTGAGGCTCTTTTTCGAACACCTTGAACTTGTCGCTCGAAGGCATCGGGGTTTCCGGTACCACTGATTCGGCGTAGGCAATGGCCACGGGGCCGGCTAGGCTCATAAACAGGTCGTTGGCATCCAGGCGGATGGTTTCGCCGATGTCGATACCGGCCCGACGGAAGTAGTTCTGGTCGTAGTCGGTGGTCACCGCCTGGGCGGTCAGGATGTTGAAGATTTGCTGTGATATGTACTGGTTGGCGTGTTTTTCCATGGCATTGACATCAATATTCTGGATGTTGCCGTCGTCGCTTTCTTCGGCGTAACGCATGATGTCGTTGGAGATCAGCATCATCGCGTTCCACGGCCGGATGCGCCCCTTGACGCTGGCTTCGCTGCTGTCTTCGTTGTCGAAGTTGTAGGAAAAGTCCCATTCTTCAGACAGGTATTTACACAGCAGCCGACCGGCGTTGATGTGCAGTGCCTCGGACATCTCGCTGCGGTGATCGGAGATGTTCGGCAGTACGCAAATGCCGCTGGTGAAGATCGGTTCGAAGACGAATGCGTGGCCGCTCTTGCTGTCATGCTCGTCGGCAGGCTTGGTGTCGAACGTCTTGTTCATGTACGAGTGTTGCTGGGCCAGGCCGAATTCCGAGGCCATGCCCGAACCGGTACCGCCGCCGGCGCTGAAGATCGAAAAGTACAGGCGCGACTGGTTGGCCTTGATGCCGCAGGAGTCGATCAGGTACGAGTGGATCATTTTCCAGTCGGGGCTGGAAAAACGCTGGGTGTCCTTATTGAGGATGATCTTGGCCAGGTACTGGCCGAGGATCGGCGCGTTGCCGGCGCCACCGGCATGAACTTCCGAAAGGTCCATGATTTTCATCTTGCTGTAGTCGCGCAAAAAGCCGCTTTTCTCGCCCTTGCGTGAGAAGCGGATACGCCCGGCGATGTCTTTGTCCAGGTCGCCGAGCATCACCAGCGGCTCTACCAGGAACACCGGTTTACTGGCTTTGCCGGAACCCAGGCGCAAATTGTTGCGAAGCCACTGGGCCGGGCTATAGCCCTTATTCACTGACTTGTCTTCAGTGCTGAACTCGTTCAAGTAAAACTTGCGGGCGTTGTACACCAGTTCTGCGACGTCCAGTGCAATGTTCGAACCGCAACGACCCAGGCCGATCAGGCAGACTGAAGGAAACTCCTGCTCACCGCGCAGCTCACTGTCACCTTCCAGATGGGGAGGGCGCGGGAACACCATGTCCCGCAGTCCATCGAGGTTGTCGAGGATGCGGTCGGTGTTGGTTTCGGTGAAATACAGGTATTGCTGAGTGGCCAGCGCACGTGAACTGCTCAATGACTTTGGGCCTGAGGGTTTTTCCGCAGGAGCTGTCAGCGACACGTCGGATACCGCGGTGGCAGGATTATTTTTAGAAGTCATTGTGCGCCATTATGCTTGGACGGATGGCTGGCAGATATCAAAGAGCCATCACTGAGTGAGAGTTCGCGACTTTACCGCGCGTCACGGGCCGGAGCGATAGGGTTTAACCTTAGAATCTCTAGGGGAACTCGCGCCGGACTCTCATGGATCGGCCGTTGGTCGGACTTCTTTAATCAAATGATGGCGATTTGCCAAATGGCGGATATCAGCGGATGGGCCTCACAACCGAGGGCGGCCCTACACATCCCGGAGCAGAAGCCTTCGGCACCGAGGCTTCTTTTCCGCCCACCAGACTCAGTGAATTTAGCAGATTGCGCTGATCAAGACCGGCGATCACTGCGGCTATTTCACTGGCCGGCACTGCCGCGCTGAGCAGGTAGCCCTGAACGAAATCGCAGCCGTGCTGGGTCAATACTTCCAGCTGTTGCAGGGTTTCGACCCCTTCGGTGATCACTTGCAGATGCAGAGTGTGGGCCATACCTATGATTGCCTGGACGATTTCCACGTCAGCATTGGATTTGGGGATGTCCTGAATAAACGAACGATCGATTTTCAAGGTGTTGAGGGGCAAGCGTTTCAGGTAGGCGAGGGATGAATAGCCGGTGCCGAAGTCGTCGATGGACAGCGAGACCCCCAGCGCGCGGATTTGCCGCAGGAGCCCCAGGGTGCTGCTGATGTTGCCCATCAGCGCGTTCTCGGTCACTTCCAGCTCAAGGCGATTGGCGGCAATGCCGCTGCTGCGCAGGGCACTTTCGATTTCATCCGCCAGCTCGTCACGTGCCAGGTTCAGTGCTGAACAGTTCACTGCCATCGTCAAGTAGGGGTAGCCCTTTTCAGACAGCAAGCTCAAGTCGGCACAGGCCTGGCGCAATACCCAGTTGTCCAGTTCGGCAATCAGCCCGTTGTTTTCGGCAATGCTGATAAACCGCTCGGGAGTCAGCAGGCCATGTTGCGGATGTTGCCAGCGCACCAGGGCTTCGAGCCGAGTGACCTGGCCTTTTTGCAGGTCAAGAATGGGCTGGTAATACAGCGCCAGTTCGTTGCCGTTACGCAGGGCGTTGCGCAACTCTTCTTCCAGTTGCAGTTCAAGAAAGGCCCGGGTTTTCAGGTTGGAACTGAAAAAGTTCAGGCTGTTACGGCCTGCGTCCTTGGACTGGTAAAGCGCCAGGTCGGCGGTTTTCAGCAACTCCTCGCTGGTTGCGCCGTCGTCGGGGAAGATGCTGATGCCAATACTGGTGGTCATGACCATGCGCCGCCCGGCCAACTCGATGGGCTCTTTCATTTTCTGCATGATGCGCTGGGCCATATGCCGTGCTTCGTCGCGATGGTGAATGCTGATGAGGATGCAGAATTCATCACCGCCGAAACGGGCGACCACATCGTTGTGGCTGCGCACCGAGCTTTTGATATGGCTGGCCAGCACGGTAAGCAATTGATCGCCGGCGTCATGGCCGAGGCTGTCGTTGATGCGCTTGAAGTGATCGATATCCAGGAAAATCACCGCCAGCATGCCTTCGTCCATGGTTTTTTCCGCCAGTTTCTCTGCGAAAATCTGGTTGAAGCCACGGCGGTTGAGCAGGCTGGTCAAAGCGTCGTAATGGGCTACTTTCTGCAGGGACACCCGTGCCTGGTCCAGTTCGCTGAGCAATGCATTGACTCGGCGCAGATCGCGTTCCTTCTGTTCCAGTTTCTTGTCCGCCAGGGCGGCGCTGATGCTGCTGCCCACCACCAGCAGTGTGATGACGGCGACCGACAGGCCCAACTGCATCGGGTTATTGTCGATGGGCAGCGACGGAACAACGCCTGTGGGCACCAGCAACTGCATGGCGGCCATGGCCGTGAAATGCATGCTGATAATGCCCGCCCCGAGCACCAGGCTGGCGCCATATTTAAGCAGTTGGTGAAACCTCCGGCTGCCGTTTCGCAGGTGATGGGACAACAACAATGCTGCGAGGCTGGCGCTGATGGCGATCATCACTGATAACACAAACAGTCCAGACTGAAAGTACACCTGTGCGTCAGAGCGCATCGCCGATATGTCGACGTAATGCATCAAGGCAATGCCCAGCCCCATCCACACGGACGCCCGCAGGTACTGGGGAAAATGCAGTTGCGCATGACTGAGGGTTTGCATGGCAAACAACGAGGCGATCATTGCGATCAGCAACGAGGCAAAGGTCATCATCAATTCGTAATGAATGGTGATTGGTGCCTGGAAGGCCAGCATGCTGATGAAGTGGGTCGACCAGATTCCCCCCGCCAGGCAGCTGGCACCGACCCAGCGCCAGCGTCGCTGGGACAGGGGATTATCGACGTGGCCGACGCGTTCGGCCATCTCCAGGGTACCGAAACTCGCCGCGCAGGCGACCAGATAAGCCAGTAGCACCAGAATGGGGTTATGACTGCAATTGAGTAATAAATGCCCGTTCTCTGGAAGGTCGGTAAAAAAATGCAAACCAAGCCATTCCATAGCATATCCCGTCACAGAGTCGTTGCCTGACAATGAGCTTGAGTATAGAGAGAGTGGGAGGGTTGCAAGGCGTAATGGCAAAATGATGCTGATCTTTTTGCGATGTATTTATGAACAACTAGAACCAAATGAACGGGGTGACGTGGGGCGCTCGGGGCGGTAGCCCCATGGAGTGATATCAGACTTACGAATCATTACAGACAATCCCGGCGAGGCTGACTAGATTGCAGGTTCCGGGCTCAGGATGCGTCTGGCATTGCGGCTCATATAACAATAAAGAGACGGACCCATGCAGAACTCGACCCAAGCGGCGAATGCCTGGCGCATTCTGTTCCTGCTGTTCCTGGCGAACCTGTTCAATTTCTTCGATCGCACCATCCCGGCGATTATCATCGAACCGATTCGCATGGAATGGCACCTCAGTGACTTCCAACTCGGCATCATCGGTACTGCGTTCACCATCGTCTATGCCATTGCTGGTCTGCCGCTGGGACGCATGGCCGACACCGGCTCGCGCAGCAAGCTGATGGGCTGGGGCCTGGCGGCCTGGAGCGGGCTAACGGCGGTCAATGGCATGGTTGGCAGTTTCTGGACCTTCCTGCTGGTGCGCATGGGTATCGGCATTGGTGAAGCCAGCTACGCTCCGGCTGCCAACTCGCTGATTGGCGACTTGTTTCCGCCGCACCGCCGGGCGAGGGCCATGGGCATTTTCATGCTGGGCCTGCCGTTGGGCCTGTTGCTGGCGTTCTTTACCATCGGCGCGATGGTCAAGGCTTTCGACAGCTGGCGCGCGCCGTTCTTTATTGCCGCCGTGCCGGGGCTGATCCTCGCGGTGTTCATGTTCTACATCAAGGAACCCAAGCGAGGCGCCGCGGAAGCCGTGCAAGTCTCCCAGGAAAAGGTCGATCGGCCGATCCGTCGGGTGCTGGCGATACCGACCTTTCTCTGGCTGGTACTGGCCGGGCTGTGCTTCAACTTTGCTACCTACGCGTGCAACTCGTTCCTGGTGCCGATGCTGCAGCGCTACTTTCTGATGCCATTGCAGGAAGCGGCTGTCGCCACTGGGGTGATTGTCGGCGTGACCGGGTTGTTTGGTCTGACACTGGGTGGTTGGGTGGCCGACAAGATTCACCAACGTATCCCTAATGGGCGGCTGTTGTTCGCCGCCTTCAGCCTGATTATTTCGACGGTGTGTACGGCCTGGGCTCTGCACGCGGGGCGTATCGAGATTGGCGTGTTCGTTGCGGTGTTCAGCGTTGGCTGGCTGTTTGCCTATAACTTCTACACATGCGTCTACACCGCGATCCAGGACGTGGTGGAGCCGCGTCTGCGGGCCACGGCCATGGCGCTGTTTTTTGCCGGGTTGTATTTGTTGGGTGGTGGCATGGGGCCGGTGGTGGTGGGTGGTCTGTCCGATCACTTTGCCCATACGGCGATGTACGCGGCAGGTGCTGAACAAATGAACGAAGCCTTTAAAGCCGTGGGCCTGCACGACGCTATGTATCTGATTCCGGTCGCGCTGTTTTTGACCATGCTGTTTCTGTTTCAGGCATCGCGGTGTTTTGTGAAGGATGCCCAGCGGATGAGGGATGGGTTGGGGGTGGCGGAGGTCGCGAGCCCGGCGGTCACGGCTTGATGAACTCAGATCAAAAGAAGGCCCGCATTGCGCGGGCCTTCTTGTTCAGCAGGGCAGGGCGGTAATCAACCCGCCACCAACACCCGAATCGCTTCCAGTCGCAGCGCCGCCTTGTCGAGCATGGCCAGGCCTTGCTCACGTTGCTGACGCAGGGCAATCAGCTCGCTGTCGCGCACGGTCGGGTTGACCGCTTGCAGGGCGGTCAGGCGTGCCAGTTCTTCGTCGGTGTCGGCGGCCAGACGGCGCTGGGCCTCGGCTACGCGCTCGGCGTGACGCGGGGCGATCTTTTCTTCACCGGCATTGATCCGTGGCGTCAGTTGATCGCGCTGGGCCTGTACGAACTTGTTGGCGCTGGCCCGTGGCACGCTTTCCAACTGATCGTTCAAGGTCTCGAATGACACCCGGCCTGACAGGTCATTGCCGTTGGCATCCAGCAGGCAGCGCAGCGCCGCCGGTGGCAGGTAGCGGCCCAGTTGCAGCGAACGCGGGGCAACCACTTCGCTGACGTAGAGCAGTTCCAGCAACACGGTGCCTGGTTTGAGGGCCTTGTTCTTGATCATCGCCACGGCGGTATTGCCCATGGAGCCGGACAGTACCAAGTCCATGCCGCCCTGGACCATCGGGTGTTCCCAGGTGATGAACTGCATGTCTTCGCGTGACAGCGCCTGGTTGCGGTCGTAGGTGATGGTCACGCCTTCGTCGTCGCCCAGGGGGAAGCTGGCGTCGAGCATTTTTTCGCTGGGCTTGAGGATCAGTGCGTTTTCCGAATGGTCTTCGCTGTCGATACCGAAGGCGTCGAACAGGGTTTCCATGTAGATCGGCAGGGCGAACTGGTCGTCCTGTTCCAGGATGTCCTCCACCAGCGCATCACCTTCGCCGGCGCCACCGGAGTTCAGCTCCAGCAAACGGTCGCGACCGGTGTGCAGCTCGGCTTCCAGGCGCACGCGCTCGGTGCGGGCTTCGTCGATCAGCCCTTGCCACTCGTCGTCATCGGCGTTTTCCAACAGCGGCAGCAGGCGCGGGCCAAACTGATGCTGCAAGGCGTTGCCGGTCGGGCAGGTGTTGAGGAAGGCGTTTAGCGCTTCGTGGTACCACTGGAACAGCCGCTGTTGGGGGCTGGTTTCCAGGTACGGGACATGCAGCTCGATTACATGCTTCTGGCCGATCCGGTCCAGACGGCCGATCCGCTGTTCCAGCAGGTCGGGGTGGGACGGCAGGTCGAAGAGCACCAGGTGGTGGGAGAACTGGAAGTTGCGGCCTTCACTGCCGATTTCCGAACAGATCAGTACCTGGGCACCGAACTCTTCATCAGCAAAGTAGGCAGCAGCGCGATCCCGTTCGAGGATGTTCATGCCCTCGTGGAACACCGTGGCCGGGATGCCGGAGCGTACGCGCAGGGCGTCTTCCAGGTCCATGGCGGTTTCGGCGTGGGCGCAGATCACCAGGACCTTGGTGCGCTTGAGCATTTTCAACTGATCGATCAGCCATTCGACCCGAGGGTCGAAGCGCCACCAGCGTTGTTCTTCCTCAACGTCCGGCAGGGCCTGGAAGCTGACTTCCGGGTACAGCTCGGCATGTTCGCCCAGCGGCAGTTCGAGGTATTCGTCCGGGCATGGCAGCGGGTAGGCATGCAGCTTGCGCTCCGGGAAACCCTGCACGGCGGCGCGAGTGTTGCGAAACAGCACGCGGCCGGTGCCGTGGCGGTCCAGCAGTTCGCGGACCAGGCGGGCACTGGCTTCGGTGTCGCCATCGTTGACGGCGGTCAGCAGGGCTTCGCCTTCGTTACCGAGGAAGCTCTGGATGGTCTTGTGCGCAGTTGGCGAGAGACGGCCCTTGTCCAACAGCTCCTGGACGGCTTCGGCTACAGGGCGATAATTTTCGCTCTCTGCGCGAAAAGCGTGCAGGTCGTGGAAACGGTTTGGGTCCAGCAGGCGCAGACGGGCGAAGTGACTGTCCTGGCCCAGTTGTTCCGGGGTGGCCGTGAGCAGCAGCACGCCAGGAATGACTTCGGCGAGTTGCTCGACCAGCACGTATTCAGGGCTGGCATTTTCTTCGTGCCAGACCAGGTGGTGGGCTTCGTCTACTACCAGCAAGTCCCAGCCAGCGGCGAACAGTGCGTCCTGGGCTTTCTCGTCGTCTACCAGCCATTCCAGGGCTACCAGCGCGAGTTGGGTGTCTTCGAACGGGTTGGCGGCATCGCTTTCGATAAAGCGTTCTTCGTCGAACAGCGCCACTTGCAGGTTGAAGCGGCGGCGCATTTCTACCAGCCACTGGTGCTGCAGGTTTTCCGGCACCACGATCAGCACGCGATTGGCACGACCGGACAGCAACTGGCGATGGATCACCAGGCCGGCTTCGATGGTCTTGCCCAGGCCTACTTCGTCTGCCAGCAAAACCCGGGGCGCGATACGGTCGGCCACTTCGCGGGCAATGTGCAGTTGGTGCGCAATCGGCTGCGCACGCACGCCGCCCAGGCCCCAGAGTGAGGATTGCAACTGGCGACTGGTGTGCTCCAGGGTGTTGTAGCGCAGGGAGAACCAGGCCAGTGGGTCGATCTGCCCGGCGAACAGACGGTCGCTGGCCAGGCGAAACTGGATAAAGTTCGACAGTTGGGTTTCTGGCAGGGTAACGACTTCGTTCTGCCCATTGAGGCCGTGATAGACCAGCAGGCCGTCGACGTCGTCGACTTCGCGCACGGTCATTTTCCAGTCTTCGAAATGGGTGATGGTGTCACCCGGCGAAAACCTCACGCGAGTGAGGGGCGCATTCCGTAGCGCATACTGGCGGGTCTCGCCAGTGGCCGGATAGAGCACGGTCAACAAGCGACCGTCCTGTGCCAGAACGGTGCCTAACCCTAGCTCTGCTTCGCTGTCACTAATCCAGCGTTGCCCCGGTTGATACTGCTGCGCCATGCTGCCTGACTCCCACCGTGAAAAAGCCGACTATTCTAACGGAACAAGGCTCCCAGACCAAAAGGAATAGGAGCAGCTTCACGCTTTAAGCTACAAGCGGCAAGAAAAAGGGCGGTGCGTTTATCAGATAGATGACGATTGGTTCACACGTTGGCGACTCCAGATTCAAGTCGTCGTCCCAGCAGCCGACAGTCTGCTGACAGGAGACCAAAAATTATGCTGCCACCCATCTTGCCCTTGAGTGTTGTGCCGGTTACATCGCAACTCGACCCGGTGCGTCCAAAACCCGATATTCCGCCGGTAGTACCAGTGCAGCCGGGTTCTAACGAAAGTACTATCGACCTGAAGAAGCGCGATGCGGAGCAGTCGACCCTGCTGCTGCGCGAAGAGCAGCGGCGTCAGCAGGAACAGCAAAAGCGCCGGCGTGAGGCCGATGATGATCCCGAACAGCACTTGGCCATTCCTGGCGATGAACTCAATGCCGATAACACCGTGCCCGTGGCGCCGCTGATCGAAGATGCGCCCCGGCAAGGGTTGTGGGTGGATGTCGAGGTTTAAATGCGTAGCGACACATATTTTGTTTGCCGGTTATTTGCCGCAAGGCGGGCCAGGACGCATTATTGAACCCTTCCAGCCACCACGTAAGCCAAGCCATGAGTGATGACGACAAGCTGATCGACCTGAATGCCGAACGGGCCAAACGTGTCCACGACCTCAATGACAAGCGCCTGAATGAAGTACGCCAGGCCTTCGAGCAGGCCATGCCGATGCTCCTGGGCAAGGCAAAACCAAAGAAAAAGCAGAAAAACAAACCGAAAAAGCGTTGAAGTGCCCTACATCTATTGATGTAGGTCAGTTATTCCCCTTCTTTACACCCCGTTGCAGGCGACATTGATCCTCGTCAATTTATCCCCCCGTCTTCTTGGTTAACTTAGCCCTATCGCAACAGGGCAAGAGCAGGAGGCCAGTCATGTTTTTCGATAATGTGGTGTTTGCCGGAGTGCTGACTGTAGGCCTCATGGTGTTGTTCTTCGTAGGATTTGGAATTTTTATCTGGAAAGACGCCAATAAGCGTAAAAAACCATAGGTTTTTCTGGATTACATGAGCACGCAAGGCATTTTGGGCGACTTCGGTCGCCCTTTTTTTTCGCCTGAAATAATCATTCCCAGGCCCCGCGTCGCGTCAATCACGGGCATAAAAAAAGGTGCGAACCTTGCGGATCGCACCTTTTTTATTACTGGCCGATTATCAGCTGCCGAGGGCCTTGGACGCCAGCCAGAACAGGCCGGCCGACAAGCCCACCGTTGCTGGCAGGGTCAGTATCCACGCCATCAGGATGGTTTTCACCGTCCCGCTTTGCAGGCCGCTCTTGTTGGCAACCATGGTGCCTGCTACGCCCGAGGACAGGACGTGAGTGGTGGACACCGGCAGGCTGAAGATGTTGGCCAGGCCAATCATGCTCGCGGTGGTGATCTGCGCCGACATGCCTTGGGCATAGGTCATGCCTTGCTTGCCAATCTTCTCACCGATGGTCAGCACCACACGTTTCCAGCCGACCATGGTGCCCAGGCCCAGGGCCAGGGCTACTGCCAGGATCACCCAGAACGGTGCGTATTCGGTAGTGGCTGTCAGGTCTTTGCGCAGTTTGTCCAGGTCGGACTTCTCGCGGGGATTGAGGCCAGGCAGCTTGCCGACTTTCTTCGCAGTGTCGTCCAGGCACAGCAGGTAGCGACGCACCTCAATGCGGTGCTCTGCGGTCAGCGAATGGTAGTCGGAGACACCCTTCAATGTGCCGAGAAGGGCAGTGATGGTCGGTTCGGTCTGCTGTGGGTTGCAACGGAACTTGCCAGGCAGGTCGTCTTTGACGCTCTTGCCCAGGGCGAGGAAGTCACCGAGGGTTTCCTGGTTGCGCTGGTAGAACTGATTGAGGTGCAGGGTGGCGTCGCGGGTACGCTCGATCTGGTAGGTGGTGCTGCCCAGGTCGAGTACGAACTGCGCGGGCACGATACCAATCAGCACCAGCATAATTAGGCCGATACCCTTCTGACCGTCATTGGAACCGTGCACGAAACTCACGGCCATGGCGGAAATTACCAGCACTAGGCGGTTCCAGAAAGGCGGGTGCTTCTTGTCGTCGATCTTGCGGCGCTGGTCCGGCGTCTTGTGCATCTTGGACAGCGGGCGCCACCATTTCAGGATGATCAGCACCAGGGCTGCGACCAGGAAGCCGGCTATGGGCGAGGCCACCAGCGATGCGCCGATATCGATCGCCTTCTGCCAGTTGACCCCGTCAGCCAGTGGGATGTCGTTGATCAGGGCGTTGGCCAGGCCGACACCGAGGATCGAACCGATCAGCGTGTGGGAGCTGGACGCAGGGATCCCGAAATACCAGGTACCCAGGTTCCAGGTGATCGCCGCTGCCAACAAGGAGAACACCATGGCCAGGCCATGGCCGGTGTTCACATTGATCAGCAGTTCCACCGGCAGCAAGTGCACGATGGCATAGGCGACGCCTACCCCGCCGAGCAACACGCCGAGGAAGTTGAACAACCCGGAAAAGAACACGGCCAGGTGCGGCGGCATGGCTTTGGTATAGATGACTGTGGCAACCGCGTTAGCGGTGTCATGAAAGCCATTGATGAACTCGAAGGCGAGGACAAAGGCCAGGGCGAGCAATAGGCTCACAAGAACCCAAGCATCCAGTCCGCTGAATAAATCGATCATGAAGGTTTTCTGACCCGGTCGTAAGGGGGCGCGATTATGCCAGAAAACCTTGGTAATCGATGCACTAGCTGCTCATCGGTAACATTCTTCAACGAAAAAGGTTGTGGGCAGGGCGCGCATCCCAGTCATTCCGGGGGTATGGCAAGTCACTGATTTATAAAGAGTAGGGCTGATGAGGTGGGGTGCGACAACGATGGTGGGGTGTCTGAAACAATCGTATGAAATTTCGGTAAGGCAGGCAGAAGGGGCGCCAGGATGGCTTTGCGCAGGTATGTGATTGGCGTCAGATGCACTGGCATGGACCGGGGAGCCCCCTGCCAACAGTGCGTTGGCAGGCGGAGGCAACCCTTGGCGACTCAGCACGAGCGGCTTAAGGCTCTTCGGCTTTGAGGTCCTTTTCAATCTTTTGAATTTCCTGGGCAAAAGCCTGATCGAGCAGACTTGCTCGTTTGCGCCATGGTTTGCGCTCAGGTTCTGGCTGGGCGGCGTAGGTGGTGACTTCCCCGCCGTAAACATCCTTGTAACGTTGTTCCTGGCGCTCAAGTTCCGCGCGCAGTTCGTCTTTCGTCACATTGATACCTTATTGAGTTGAGTTTAATTCCGGTGAAGCGCGATGCGTGGAAGACGTCCATGGCATTACCTTCAAAGGGTACCGATAAAGCTGCTCGGTTTTTGAAGGTATACACAATAGATCACTTCTTTATTGCATGCGGCCACGGTACCGGAGAAGAACAGCTGCCGTAGCAACAGTTTTCTTTCAAGTCACAAGCAATTGGCAGGCATTTTAAATGGATGACAGGTACTTGTGACAAGGCACGGGCAAAGCATAGGGGAGGCTCAGCGAGATCTGAAATCGTTCTTGACGCTGGGCCGACCTCCTCACATAGCTCATTATAGCGATGCATTTGAATAACACTATCGCCAACAAGTTAAAAATCGTCAACTTGGCCTGCAGGTTTTTTCCCGAGAGTAGTGCCGAACTTTTGGCGTCACACTTGCTAAATATTCTACAAGTGCCAGTTGAGCTAAAAAATATTGTTCGGCGTATAGCGGATTCAATGAGTCGATGCAGTGACCTTCATTCAAACGGGTGGACAGGGAGCATCACAAGCAGGCCGGGAAATTGCGATAATCGCATGCCTGTCCGATAATCGCCCAATGTTGCCGGCCTCGCCTTGTGTATCCGTTGCCAGACGGCTTGTAATAGCGGTTGAAAATAAGAGAAGGGACCAGAAATGAACGATCAATTGCGCAACTCCTTCGCATCAGTGGCGCCGCCGATCGTTGCGTCACCGGCCAAGCGTATCCAGGCGTTTACCGGTGATCCGGATTTCATGACCTCCCTGGCTCGCGGCTTGGCGGTGGTGCAGGCATTCCAGGAGCGCAAGCGCCACCTGACCATCGCGCAGATCAGCCATCGCACGGAAATTCCCCGCGCCGCCGTGCGCCGTTGCCTGCATACCCTGATCAAGCTCGGCTACGCCACCACCGACGGGCGTACCTATTCACTGCTGCCCAAGGTCCTGACCTTGGGCCATGCCTATTTGTCGTCCACACCCTTGGCGGTTTCTGCCCAGCCGTACCTGGACCGCATGAGCGAGCAACTCCACGAAGCCTGCAACATGGCCACCCTGGAAGGTGATGACATCCTTTATATCGCCCGCTCGGCCACCACCCAGCGCCTGATCTCCGTGGACCTTTCGGTGGGCGGGCGTCTTCCGGCCTATTGCACGTCCATGGGCCGGATACTGCTGGCGGCCCTCGACGATGTCTCGTTGCAGGACTATCTGGATCACGCCGACCTGCAAATCAAGACCAGTCGCACCCTGGCCACGCCCCAGGCGTTGCTCGAATGCCTGCAACAAGTGCGGCAACAGGGCTGGTGCATCGTCGACCAGGAGCTGGAGCAGGGCCTGCGCTCCATCGCCGTGCCGGTGTATGACGCCTCAGGCCAAGTGCTCGCTGCGCTCAACGTCAGCACCCATGCCGCACGGGTCAGCCGCAGTGAGCTGGAGCAACGTTTTCTGCCCAGCATGCTTAGCGCCAGCCAGGAGTTGAGTGCCCAGCTGTTTGCTTAAGCTGTTCGGTGACCGCACAGATCCCGGTTTGATGAATTGACGGTGTTTCCCCTGGCTCATTAATGTCGCGGCAGCGCAATTGACCGCAACGGTGCCTGCCGTCCAAGTCCCTGTGCCGCCCAATAATAATGACGAGATAACCCTCGTTCCCCCGCCCATAGGTGTGGAATAAAAATAATGAATCAGCCTTCGCCTTCTGTCGGGACTTGCCTGGATGTGCAGTCCTTCATCAACTCCCAGCCACTGTCGCGCTATCAGTGGCGTGTAGTGATCCTTTGTTTCCTGATTGTGTTTCTCGACGGCCTCGACACCGCGGCCATGGGTTTTATCGCCCCCGCGTTGTCCCAGGATTGGGGCATCGACCGCGCAAGCCTCGGCCCGGTGATGAGTGCCGCGTTGATCGGCATGGTGTTTGGCGCCCTGGGTTCTGGCCCCTTGGCCGACCGCTTTGGCCGCAAAGTGGTGCTGGTCGGCGCAGTGTTGGTGTTTGGCGCCTTTAGCCTGGCGTCGGCCTATAGCTCCAACGTCGATCAATTGCTGGTGCTGCGATTTCTTACCGGCCTTGGCCTGGGCGCCGGCATGCCAAATGCCACGACCTTGCTGTCCGAATACACCCCGGAGCGCCACAAGTCGCTGCTGGTGACCAGCATGTTCTGCGGTTTCAACCTGGGGATGGCCGGTGGCGGGTTTATCTCGGCCAAGCTGATCCCCGCGTTCGGCTGGCACAGCCTGCTGCTGATCGGTGGCATCTTGCCGTTGATTCTGGTGGTGGTGTTGCTGGTGTGGCTGCCGGAGTCGGCGCGTTATCTGGTGGTGCGCAATCGTGGCACCGACAAGGTGCGCAAGACCCTGGCGCCCATCGAACCGACCATTGTCGCCCAGGCCTCAAGCTTCAGCGTCCCCGAGCAGAAAACCGTCAAGGCACGCAACGTGTTTGCGGTGATTTTCTCAGGCACTTACAGCACTGGCACCTTGCTGCTGTGGCTCACGTACTTCATGGGCCTGGTGATTGTGTACCTGCTGACCAGTTGGTTGCCCACACTGATGCGTGACAGCGGTGCCAGCATGGAGCAGGCCGCGTTTATCGGTGCCTTGTTCCAGTTTGGTGGTGTGCTCAGCGCTGTGGGCGTGGGTTGGGCGATGGATCGGTTCAATCCCCACAAGGTCATCGGTATCTTCTACCTGTTGGCCGGGGTGTTTGCCTACGCAGTCGGGCAGAGCCTGGGCAATATCACGGTGTTGGCGACGCTGGTGTTGATCGCCGGGATGTGTGTCAACGGTGCCCAGTCTGCCATGCCGTCCCTGGCCGCACGCTTCTACCCGACCCAAGGGCGCGCCACCGGTGTGTCCTGGATGCTGGGCATTGGTCGCTTCGGCGCGATTCTCGGTGCATGGATGGGCGCGACATTGCTTGGCCTGGGCTGGAACTTCGAACAAGTGCTGACAGCACTGGTGATCCCGGCTGTGCTGGCCGCGAGTGCGGTGGTGATCAAGGGTATGGTCAGCCATGCGGATACGACCTGAACGCAACCGATAGCTAGACAACAATCCGTTCGATAATCGAACACTCAGTCGATTATCGGATTGTTTGGCGCATTTCCCCGGCTTAATCTTCAAGCACTTCGGCGCCGCCCTCGGCGCCTTTTTCGATCAACACCGGGAGCCCAACCCCATGGCTGAAATCCTCACCCTGCACGATGCGGTGAAGCAGTTCGTCAACGACGGCGATACTGTCGCGCTCGAAGGCTTTACCCACCTGATCCCTACGGCGGCAGGCCATGAAATCATTCGTCAGGGCAAGAAAGACCTGACGCTGGTGCGAATGACGCCCGACTTGATCTACGACCAACTGATTGGTGCCGGCTGTGCGCGCAGGCTGATTTTCTCCTGGGGCGGCAATCCCGGCGTGGGTTCCCTGCATCGCCTGCGGGACGCGGTGGAGAAACAGTGGCCGCAGCCGTTGGAGATCGAAGAACACAGTCACGCCGACCTGGCCAATGCCTACGTCGCCGGAGCATCTGGCCTGCCGTTCGCAGTACTGCGAGCCTACGCAGGCTCTGACCTGCCCAGGGTCAACCCGCTGATCAAGACCGTGACCTGCCCGTTTACTGGTGAAGTGCTGGCGGCGGTGCCGGCGGTGCGCCCGGACATCACCGTGATCCACGCACAAAAGGCTGATCGCAAGGGCAACGTGCTGTTGTGGGGCATTCTCGGGGTGCAGAAAGAAGCGGCCCTGGCGGCCAAACGTTGCATTGTCACCGTCGAAGAAATCGTCGATGACCTCAATGCGCCGATGAACGCCTGTGTGCTGCCAACCTGGGCCCTGACTGCCGTTTGCCACGTACCCGGCGGCGCGCATCCGTCCTACGCCCTCGGTTACACCGAACGCGACAACCGTTTCTATCAAGCCTGGGACCCAATCGCCCGGGACCGTGGGACCTTTACCGCCTGGATTGACGAATACATCCACGGCACTGCCGATTTCAGCGAATTCCAGGCCAAGCTGGCCACCGCGCAGGAGGCCAAGTGATGGCTTACTCGACCAACGAAATGATGACCGTCGCCGCCGCCCGCCGCCTGAAGAACGGTTCGGTGTGCTTCGTCGGCATCGGCCTGCCCTCCAAGGCTGCCAACCTGGCTCGCCTGACCTCTTCGCCAGACGTGGTGCTGATCTACGAATCTGGCCCGATTGGCGCCAAGCCGTCGGTACTGCCACTGTCCATCGGTGACGGTGAGCTGGCGGAAACTGCTGACACCGTCGTGCCTACCGGTGAGATTTTTCGCTACTGGCTGCAGGGCGGGCGCATTGACGTCGGCTTTCTCGGTGCGGCCCAAGTCGATCGTTTCGGCAACATCAACACCACTGTGGTTGGTGATTATCACCAGCCCAAGGTTCGCCTTCCGGGTGCCGGCGGCGCGCCGGAGATTGCCGGTTCCGCCAAGAGCGTGCTGATCATCCTCAAGCAGTCGGCGCGTTCGTTTGTCGACAAACTGGACTTCATCACTTCGGTGGGCCACGGCGAGGGCGGCGATTCCCGTAAACGCCTCGGCCTGCCAGGCGCGGGTCCGGTCGGGATTATTACCGACCTGTGCATCATGGAACCGGAGGAGGGCACTCACGAGTTTGTGGTCACCGCGCTGCACCCCGGCGTGACCCGCGAGCAAGTGGTCGCGGCCACGGGTTGGGCGATTCGCTTTGCTGAGCTGCTCAGTACCAGCGCTGAACCCACCGACATCGAACTGACCGCCCTGCGTGATCTTGAAGCCCGCACCGCCGTCGCCCATGGCCAAACCCCAGGAGAAGCCTGATGCGCGACGTATTTATCTGTGACGCCATTCGTACTCCCATCGGCCGTTTTGGCGGTGGCCTGTCCACCGTGCGTGCCGATGACCTGGCGGCGGTGCCGATCAAGGCGCTGATGGAACGCAACCCGTCCGTGGATTGGAACGCCGTCGACGAAGTATTTTTCGGCTGCGCGAACCAGGCCGGTGAAGACAACCGCAACGTGGCGCGCATGGCCTTGTTGCTGGCCGGCCTGCCGGAGAGCATTCCCGGCGTGACCCTCAATCGCCTGTGCGCTTCGGGCATGGACGCCATCGGCACCGCGTTTCGCGCCATTGCCAGTGGCGAGATGGAGCTGGCGATTGCCGGCGGCGTCGAGTCGATGTCCCGCGCGCCGTTTGTGATGGGCAAGGCCGATGCGGCCTTCTCGCGCAACATGAAACTGGAAGACACCACCATTGGCTGGCGCTTTATCAACCCGTTGATGAAGGCTCAGTACGGCGTCGATCCGATGCCGCAGACCGCCGATAATGTCGCCGACGACTATAAGGTTTCTCGTGCCGACCAGGACGCCTTCGCCCTGCGCAGCCAGCAACGTACCGCAGCGGCTCAAGCCGCCGGGTTCTTTGCTGAAGAAATTGTCCCGGTACGCGTCGCCCATAAAAAAGGTGAAACCGTGGTCGAGCAGGACGAGCATCCACGGGCCGATACCACCCTGGAAGCCTTGACCAAACTCAAGCCGGTCAATGGCCCGGACAAAACGGTTACTGCCGGCAACGCGTCGGGCGTCAACGATGGCGCCGCCGCGCTGATCCTGGCTTCTGCCGAAGCGGTGAAAAAACACGGCTTGACCGCCCGCGCCCGCGTGCTGGGTATGGCCAGCGCCGGTGTTGCTCCTCGTGTGATGGGCATCGGCCCGGTGCCAGCGGTCCGCAAACTGGTGGAACGCATGGGTTTGGCTGTCAGCGACTTTGATGTGATTGAGCTCAACGAGGCCTTTGCCAGCCAAGGCCTGGCGGTGTTGCGTGAGCTGGGCCTGGCGGACGACGCGCCTCAGGTCAACCCCAACGGCGGCGCTATAGCGCTCGGCCATCCGCTGGGCATGAGTGGCGCGCGCCTGGTACTGACGGCGCTCCATCACCTGGAAAAAACCGGCGGCCGCAAAGGCCTGGCGACCATGTGTGTCGGCGTCGGCCAAGGCTTGGCCCTGGCCATCGAACGCGTTGAATAACAATAAAGAGGATTGCTCCATGAGTGACAAGCCCGGTTACCGGCGCCCGCAAGCGGGTACTCAGCCTGATTATCTGCACCCGGCCTACCAGTCGACGAACCTGCGTTCGCCGTCCAAGCCGTTGGTGTTTCTGCCCCATTCCCTGTCGGAAATTACTGGCCCGACCATCGACGCCGAGCTCGTTAACGAGAAAGACAACGACCTGACCGCCCAGCACGCCGGTGAACCCCAGGGCGAGCGCATCATCATTCACGGGCGAGTGCTCGATGAAAACGGCCTGCCGGTGCCGGGCATCCTCGTGGAAATCTGGCAGGCCAACGCGGCCGGCCGCTACAACCACGAACGCGACGTGCACGACGCGCCCCTGGACCCGAACTTCACCGGCACCGGTCGCACCGTCACCGACGCCGATGGCTGGTACCAGTTCCAGACCATCAAGCCCGGCGCCTACCCGTGGGGCAACCACCACAACGCCTGGCGCCCGGCGCACATTCACTTCTCGTTGTTTGGCCCCAGTGTGCTGACGCGCCTGGTGACCCAGATGTATTTCCCCGGCGACCCGTTGCTGGCCTACGACCCGATCTACAACTGCGTCCCGGACACGTCTGCCAAGGAACGCCTGATCGCCAGCTTTGACCTGGAAAAAACCATTCCTTCCTATGCCCTCGGTTACCGCTGGGACATCGTCCTGCGCGGCCGCGACGCCACGCCGATGGAGAAATGAGATGACCCTCAATGCGACCACGTCCCACACCGTTGGGCCCTATTACCACATCGGCCTGACCTGGCTGAACCGCGAAGACCTCGCCAATGCCCAAACCCTGGGTGAGCGCGTGGCGATCACCGGGCGTGTGGTGGATGGCAACGGTGATGTCGTCAACGACGCCATGCTTGAAGTATGGCAAGCCAACGCCGCCGGAAAATACGACCACCCTGAAGATGAACAGGACAAGCCCCTGGACGCCAATTTCGAAGGGTTTGGCCGGGTGCCGGTGGATGCGCAAGGGCGCTTTCGGTTCAGCACCATCAAGCCGGGCAGCGTGCCGGGTTTGAAGGGTACGACACAGGCGCCGCATCTGCTGGTGTTGGTGTTTGCCCGTGGCTTGGTCAAGCACTTGCTGACGCGGATTTACTTTGATGGTGAGACGGCGAATGGCAACGATCCGTTGCTGGCCTGTGTGCCAGAAGAGCGGCGGGGCACCTTGATTGCCAAGGCTGATGCTTCGGGTGTGTATCAGTGGAATGTGATTTTGCAGGGCACAGACGAAGAGACGGTGTTCTTCGACTATTGAGTTCCTGTATGAGCGAGCTTGCTCGCGAAGATCGTCAACGATAACGCGGGTTTTCTGGATAAACGCGGTGTCCTTGAGTTCTTCGCGAGCAAGCTCGCTCCTACAGGGATGAGGCCGGCCCAGGCAACCCATATCCCAGCGTCTGCTTGCGGAACGAGTTTGTTGCAAAGTATGTCTAGACTTCAAACCGTTCCCAACGAGTGAAAAAAACATGACAACAACCACAAGTCACTACACCGGAGAAGAACGCCGCAAACGGATTTTTGCAATTGTCGGGGCTTCCTCCGGCAACCTGGTCGAATGGTTCGACTTCTACGTCTATGCCTTCTGCGCCATCTACTTCGCCCCGGCGTTTTTCCCGTCGGACGACCCCACTGTGCAACTGCTCAACACCGCCGGTGTATTTGCCGCCGGCTTCCTGATGCGCCCGATCGGTGGCTGGCTATTCGGCCGGGTGGCCGACAAGCACGGGCGCAAGAACTCGATGATGATCTCGGTGCTGATGATGTGCGCCGGCTCCCTGGTCATCGCCTTTTTGCCAACCTACAAGGACATCGGCGCCTGGGCACCGGCCTTGCTGTTGGCGGCGCGATTGTTTCAGGGCCTGTCGGTGGGCGGCGAATACGGCACCACCGCGACCTACATGAGCGAAGTAGCCCTCAAGGGCCAGCGCGGTTTTTTCGCCTCGTTCCAGTACGTGACCCTGATCGGCGGGCAGTTGCTGGCGGTGTCGGTAGTGGTGATCCTGCAACAACTGCTCACCGAAGATGAACTGCGGGCCTGGGGCTGGCGGATACCGTTCGTGATCGGTGCCATCGCGGCGGTGATCTCGCTGTTGCTGCGCCGCTCCCTGAAAGAAACCAGCAGCAAGGAAATGCGGGAAAACAAGGACGCTGGCAGCATTGCCGCGCTGTTCCGTGACCACAAGGCGGCGTTTATCACCGTGCTCGGCTACACCGCCGGCGGCTCGCTGATTTTCTACACCTTCACCACGTACATGCAGAAGTACCTGGTGAATACCGCCGGCATGCACGCCAAGACCGCCAGCTACATCATGACCGGCGCATTGTTCCTCTATATGTGCATGCAGCCCTTGTTCGGCATGCTCTCGGACAAGATTGGCCGGCGTAATTCCATGCTGTGGTTCGGCGCCCTCGGTACGCTGTGCACGGTGCCGATCCTGATGACCCTGAAGACCGTTACCAATCCGTTCCTGGCCTTTGTGCTGATCACCCTGGCCCTGGCGATCGTCAGTTTCTACACCTCTATCAGTGGCCTGGTGAAAGCGGAAATGTTCCCGCCACAAGTTCGCGCCTTGGGTGTTGGCCTGGCTTACGCGGTGGCCAACGCGATCTTCGGCGGTTCGGCGGAATACGTCGCCTTGGGCCTGAAATCCATTGGCCTGGAAAACACCTTCTATTGGTACGTTACCGGCATGATGGCGGTGGCGTTCCTGTTCAGCTTGCGCCTGCCCAAACAGGCGGCGTACTTGCACCACGATCTGTAACCGGTTGGCGCGCGCCCGTTGCGGGCGTGCGCGACCTAGGGATGGTTTATGACGACGCGCACGAGCAATCAACTGTTCGACGCTTATTTCACGGCCGACAGCATGGCCGAGGTGTTCTGTGATCAGGGCCGGCTGCAGGGCATGCTCGACTTTGAAGCTGCGCTGGCCCGGGCCGAGGCCCAGGTCGGGTTGATCCCTCAAGCGGCGGTCGCACCCATTGCCCAGGCCTGCCTGGCATCTCTCTACGACACGGTGGCGCTGGGCGAGGCGATTGCCACGGCGGGTAACTCGGCGATTCCACTGGTCAAGGCCTTGGGCAAGCAGATTGCTCAAGACGACGGCGGTGCCGAGCGTTATGTGCACTTGGGCGCCACCAGTCAGGATGTGATGGACACCGGCCTGGTGCTGCAACTGCGCCGCGCCGTGGAACTGATCGAAAACGATTTGGCACGGTTGGGGGAAACCCTCGCCGTGCAGGCCCAGCGATATGCAGCCACACCGTTGGCGGGCCGCACCTGGTTGCAACACGCGACGCCCGTCACCCTAGGCATGAAAATCGCCGGCTGGCTTGGCGCGGTGACCCGCAGTCGACAACGACTGACGCAACTCAAGCCGCGTTTGCTGGTGCTGCAATTTGGCGGCGCCTCTGGAACCCTTGCGGCGTTGGGTGACCAGGCCATGCCTGTAGCGTTGGCACTGGCCGCCGAGTTGCAGCTGACCTTGCCGGAGCAACCCTGGCACACCCAGCGTGATCGCCTGGTGGAACTTGCCGCCGTGCTTGGTTTGATCGCCGGTAGCCTCGGCAAACTGGGCCGTGATATCAGCCTGCTGATGCAGACCGAGGCGGCGGAAGTATTCGAACCGTCGGCGCCGGGCAAGGGCGGCTCCTCGACCATGCCCCACAAACGCAATCCGGTGGGTGCGGCCGTGCTGATCAGCGCCGCGACCCGCGTTCCCGGCCTGGTGGCGACGATGTTCAGCGCCATGCCCCAGGAGCACGAGCGCAGCCTGGGCCTGTGGCACGCCGAATGGGAAACCTTGCCTGAGATCTGCCGGTTGGTATCTGGCGCCTTGCATCAGGCCTTGCTAGTCAGCGAAGGCCTGGAAGTGGACGCCGAGCGCATGTCCCGTAACCTCGACCTGACCCAGGGGCTGGTGCTGGCCGAAGCGGTGAGCATCGTCCTTGCCCAGCGCCTGGGCCGCGAAACCGCCCATCATTTGTTGGAACAGTGCTGCAAACGTGCCGTCGCCCAGCGACGCCATCTGCGTGCGGTGCTGGCGGATGAGCCGCAAGTCACCACCGAATTATCGGCTGCTGAACTCGATCACCTGCTGGATCCGGCACACTACCTGGGCCAGGCACATACCTGGGTCGATCGCGCTGTGGCCGAACATGTTGCATTGACTGCTTGAGGAGGCTGCTGTGGGATTTGTACAACTCGCCGATGGCGAACTGAACTACCAACTCGATGGCCCCGACGATGCCCCGGTACTGGTGCTGTCCAACTCCCTGGGCACTGACCTGCATATGTGGGATGCGCAGATACAGGCCTTTACCCAATATTTTCGAGTGCTGCGTTTCGATACCCGTGGGCACGGCAAATCCCTGGTCACTGAAGGGCCTTACAGCATCGAGCAACTGGGGCGAGACGTGTTGGCTCTGCTGGACTCACTGCACATTGACCGCGCGCATTTTTGCGGGCTGTCCATGGGCGGCCTGATCGGCCAGTGGTTGGGCATCAATGCCGGCCAGCGTTTGCGGCGGCTTGTGGTGTGCAATACAGCAGCGAAGATCGGCGAACCGGCAGTGTGGAACCCACGGATTGAAATGGTCCTGCGCGACGGTGCGGCAGCGATGGTTGCCTTGCGTGATGCGTCGATTGCCCGCTGGTTCACTGCCGATTTTGCCCAAGCCAACCCTTATCAGGCCAAGCTGATCACCGACATGCTGGCAGCGACATCACCGCAGGGTTATGCGGCCAATTGCGCTGCGGTGCGCGATGCCGATTTTCGAGAGCAGTTGTCGTCGATCAAGGTGCCGACCCTGGTAATCGCCGGGACTGAAGACGCCGTCACGCCACCGGCCGGTGGGCACTTTATCCAGGCTCATGTGCAGGGCGCCGAATACGCCGAATTCTATGCTGCGCACCTTTCCAATGTGCAGGCTGGCGCCGCGTTCAGCGACCGGGTGCTGGAATTTCTGTTAGCCCACTGAGGAGTCTTTTGTGGACGAGAAACAACGCTATGCCGACGGCCTGCAAGTGCGTCGCGAAGTGCTCGGCGACGCCCACGTCGACCGCAGTCTGAATGCCCTGACCGAGTTCAATTCGGAGTTCCAGGAAATGATTACCCGCCACGCCTGGGGTGATATCTGGACCCGTCCGGGTTTGCCTCGGCACACCCGCAGCTTGATCACTATCGCCATGCTGATCGGCATGAATCGCAGTGAGGAACTGAAACTGCACTTGCGTGCGGCAGCCAGCAATGGCGTGACCCGTGCCGAGATCAAGGAGGTGCTGATGCAGAGCGCGATCTACTGTGGGATTCCGGCGGCCAATGCGACCTTTCACCTGGCAGAGTCGGTGTGGGATGAGTTGGGTGTTGAGTCGCGGCAACTGTAGGAGCTGTCGAGCCCAGGCGAGGCTGCGATAGCGGTGGGTAGGCACCCTCAATGTTGGCTGTGCTGACGCCATCGCAGCCTCGCCTGGGCTCGACAGCTCCTACGTTGGCTTGCTTGCTTAAATCAGAAGGAATCAGCGTTCCACAGCCAATTCCACACGCCTGGAAAATGCACCGCGTCGCTGGCATCACCCACTGTGCGAGCCATGGCGGCGCGTTGCAGTGTCGGGCGATCCGTGTAGAACGGCTCGGCAGCTGTCTTAAGGCCTGTGACTCGGGCGCTGTCCATCAGGATCTGCAGGTATTCCTGCAGATGCCGCGCGGTGTAGCGGTTGATGTCGTGAAAGGTCACCACCACCGGTATCACACCGTCCACTGTCGGCAACTGCCCCAGGGCGATCCGCTCGCGTACTTGCGACAGTTGCCGTAGCAGGTTGGCCCGCCGCTGCGGGCTGCCATTGAACCCCCAGATCTTGCCGTCATTGGCGCTCAGGTCCGTCAGCAGGATGTGCAAACCCTGTTTCTGATAGGCCGCGAAGGTGCGGCTGTCGTAGTTCCAGAAGGGCGGACGTACCAGCGATGGCGGTGCCCCAGTGATCGACTCAAGGGTTGCCGCGCCCAGGCTGAGGGACTGTTCCAGTTCTTCGGAGTCAAGGAGGCGGTGATTGGTGTGCCAGGCAGTGGCGGTGTGGAAGCCCAGGATATGCCCGTCAGCGTGCTCGCGTTCCATGGTTTTACGACCACGCGCGCTGCCGCCGGACCGAGACGCCTCGGTCTGCAAAAAGAAGATCGCCTTGATCCCCGGTTGTACCGGGTTGCTGGCCAGGTCCGCGAGCACCGAACGGCTCGGGTTGTCGAAGCCCGAGGCGCTGGGGCCGTCATCGAAGGTCAGCAAAAAGCGGATCGGCGCCTGGGCACGCAGGTTGTATTCAGTCTGCGGCGTCAGGGCAATGGGAGGGCCGATGCAGCCGCCCAGGCTCAATGCCAGGGCAAGTACGGCTGAGGCGATGGCAAGGGATTTCATGGTGTGGACCGTGCTCGAATGAAGGCCGCCGCTGATTTGGATCAGCCGCGGCAGGCGCGCACCATACAGCAAGGTTGTCGCGTGTTTACAGCAGACTTAGCGGATAGCTGACGATCAACCGGTTTTCATCAAACTCATTGTTGCTGTAGTCCCGACGCATGCTGGAATTGCGCCAGCGCACATTGAGGTTTTTCAACGTACCGCTCTGCACCGTGTAGGCCAGTTCGCTTTCCCGTCCCCATTCCTTGCCGTCGGTCACGGTGGCGGTGTGCACATTGCTGCCGCTGATGTAGCGGTTCATCACGGTCAGGCCTGGCACGCCAAGGGCGACGAAGTTGTAGTCGTGGCGCACCTGCCAGGATTTTTCCTGGGCGTTGTCGTAGCTGGCGTTGAAACTGTCGTTGGCCAGGGTGCCGCCGCTGGTGCCATTGACCCGCATCCAGGCGCTGTCGCCGGTGAGCTTTTGCAGGCCGACGTAGAAGGTGTTGCCGCCGTACTTGGCCGAGAACATCCCGGACCAGGTCTTGTTGTCCAGGTTGCCGGCACGGGCGCTACCGTCTTCCTTGCCGTAGAAAAATCCGAGGTTGGCCCCCAGGGTCCAGTCGCCCAGGGGTTGGCTGTGGATCAGATTGAGGTACTGCTGGCTGTAGATATCCTTGAGTTGGGCATTCCACACGCCGACCTGCGTGCGTTTGTCGTTGAAGGCATATTCGCCGCCCTGGAAGTTGAACCGGTGGGAGGTGAAGGCGGTTTTTCCGAACATTGACATGTCGGTCATGCTGCTGTCGTCACGCGGGCTATTGGCGCGGAACTGGCCGCCGTAGAGGGTCAGGCCGTCGATTTCTTTGGAGGTGATCTGCCCTCCGCGCAAGGTTTGCGGCAGTGAGCGGCCGTCATCCGAGCGCAGGATCGGCAGCACCGGCATCCATTCGCCTACCTTCACCTCAGTCTTCGAGATGCGCGCCTTGAATGCTACGCCCAGGCGCCCGAAGTCATCGGCGGGCCGCCCATCGTGATCCAGTGGCAACAGTTGCGTGCCCCCGGTGCCACGTCCGCCATCGAGCTTCACCGAATACAAACCGAGCACGTCCACGCCAAAACCCACGGTGCCCTGGGTGAAGCCGGACTTGGCATCGAGGATGAAACTCTGGGTCCACTCCTGAGCGCCGCCCTGGGGTTTGGTCGGGTTTGTGTAATCGCGGTTGAAGAAGAAATTGCGCAGGTTGAGGTTGGCGCTGGCGTCTTCGAGAAAGCCGTGTTCTTCGGCGACGACGGGCAAGGAAAGACTGGCGACAACGGTCGCCAGCAACAGCTGGCGCGGATGGAAAGTGCTCATGGCGTAGGACCTGTTGTTATTGGGGTTATGCAGGTGCCGGCCATGTTGCTTGGCGGTGTGGGTGCAATGAAAGTGGGGTAGGGCGGGTTGTGGGCGATGATCGAACGCAAGTTGACGGGCCTGTGCATTGCGCTCAGGCCCGGTCTTCAGGGCTAGCGTTTGGGCAGGTCGAAGTGGGTCCAGGGCACGGCGGGCAAGTAGTGCTGGGCGGCAATGATCACCGCCACCATCACCACCAGGAACACCGCTTGCAGCGGGCTCCAGAACGCCCAGTGCAAGCCGTTCAGCCACGGGTAGTTGTGGCTGAACTTATGGCTCATGTGGCCGATGCGTTTCTTGTGCAGCAGGTTGATCAGCAGCATCCCGGCATAGGTCACCATACCCAATACACCCAGCACCAGCGCGCAGGCCAGGAGCATCGCCAACTGCGGCACACCATGGCGTAACACCAGCCAGTATTGGTTAGGGTTGAGCCGCTTGGGGATCAAATACTGGCTCAGCCACACGTCCTGAACCATAAAGGACGAAGTCATTCCGGCCCACATCTGCGTGATGCGAAAGCCGATCCCTGCCGGCACGATCCCCAGCACCAGGAAGATGAGCAGGACACCAATGTCCAGCTTTTCGGGCTTGTCGCGTACGAGGTTCAGGCCGACGGCCAAGGTGAAGATAGCCCACAGCCGGATAAGCACTTGGGTGTAAATCGGTCTTGGGACAAATTTGCGCCAGAAGAACAGGTCGCTCTGGGGCAGGCGCTCGATCAGTTGCGGGTAACGCCACGTGAGGTTTTCCCCCAATTGCTGGCACGCGCTCCACTCGTTTTCGCCAAACCGATCGATGATGCGCATCTGTTGGGTCGCGGTCATGGGCGTGAGCAGCAAGCGCGCAGCCAGTGCATCCGGGCTGGTGCGGCGGGTGTCCTGGGCCTTGCCTTGCAGGTTGGTGTAAAAACTTTCCTGTTCGCAGCGCGACACCAGGCCACGCCACATCCACGCCGGTTCCGGATACACACTTTTCTGGTCGTCCCAGCCAAATGCCGAGCACACGTGTTCGAACAGCGGCACGCTCCATTGGGTGTCGTGCAGCAGTTGCAGGACGATGCGTTGCCACTGTTGCTGCTGGTCGAACACCCGCAGCCAGGGCTGGCTGTTGTATTGCGTCAGTTGGTTGACGAACTCACGCTCGGCCTTTTGCTCCAGCAGTTCCTGCAAGGTGCGACGGTATTCCTGGAGCAGCTCGCTGGTGAGGGCTTCGTGCTGCCAGGGCGTCATGGTCACCCGTTGCCAGGGCGTCAGCCATTCCAGGTGTTGCATCGCCCAACCGACGATTGCACTGCGCTCGCCGGGGGCTTCGAAGCAATGGCGCAGCAGGCCGGCCTGGAACGCCTCTTCACAGCCCTGCTGTTGGGCCTGGGCCCAGCGTTCATCGAGGTTGTGCAGGTTCAGGCCGGTGAGCAGCGCGTGGGCCGGGTCCGGCTTTGGCGCTTCAAACGCGGCGGGGCTGAGCGGGCTAATGTTCATCAGCTCGGCGAGGTCATACGCGTTTTTCACCACAGTCGGTTCGAACGGCGCAGGACTCAAGGGGCGAACGTCCATCAGTTCGGCCAGGTCGTTGAGGTTGCCGTGGGCCTGTTCGGCCGCCGGCGCCTCGACGGTTTCCACCTCCACGTTGTCGGCCCGCCAGCGCGCTTCATTCAACGCTTGTTCATAGGCTTCGCGCAGGCGCTGGAAACCCTCGGCGTCATCGTCCGGGCGGCAGCTTTTCAGCAACCGCGCGTAGGTGCGTTTGATGGTGCGCTCGTCGGCATCGTCTGCCAGTTGCAACACTGTCCAACAGTCCATGTGGTTGCCCCTTAGCGCCAGAACCCGTTGTCGAGTTGCTCAAGTTGACGGGTCAGCTCGCTGCGGGCCTCACGGATACGGCGTTCGTCCTGGGTGTCGAGCACTTGCTGGAACTGTGCGGCCCAGTGCCCGATCTGCTCGCGCAATTCGCCGAGGTTTTCCTGGTAGAGCCGTTCGAGGCGGGCGGTCAGCACGGTATTGACCTGCTGGTCGCGCGGGTGAATCTTCAACAGCGCCAAGGCTTGCAGGCGTTGCTGGATCTCCTGCGGGCTGAGCACGCCCGGGTTGTTCTCGATCACCAGCGAATGCTGCTCGCCGGTCAGCGGGATGTTCACCTGGGCTTCGAGCAAGCCGTTGTTGTCGTAGGTGAAGCGCACGTCCAGTGTGACTTCGCCGGCCTTGCGCTTGGGCACGGGGATTTCCAGCTGGCCCAGTTCGATGTTGTCTTTCACCAGGCGGCTTTCGCCCTGGTAGATTTTCAGCAGCACGCGGGTCTGGTCGTCGTAGAGGGTGACCACACTCTTGACCCGGCTGACCGGCACGCTGCTGTTGCGCTCGATCAGCGGCATGTAATGCCCGCTTTCGATATGGCCGCCGTACTGGTTCGAGGTTTCGATGCCCAGGGTGTAGGGGCAGACGTCGGTCAGCACGATTTCTTCCAGCGCCGCCGAGCGGGCCTTGAGCGCAGCCTGAATCGCCGCGCCGTGGGCGACCACCTGGTCCGGATCGAGGCTGATGGACGGGAAACGCCCGAACAAACCAGCGGCCAGTTTGCGCACCAGCGGCATGCGCGTGGTGCCGCCGACCAGCAGGATTTCATCCAGATCGCCTACCCGAATCCGTGCATCACGCAGGGCGCGTTCGATGGGGGCGCGCAGGCGTTCCAGTAGCGGCGTGTAGAGCTTGGCGAGTTCGGCCTGGGTGATGGTTTTGACCCACTGCTGGCCGTCGACGCGCAGGGCGAACTCGGTGCTGTCGTCCTGGCCCAAGGCTTTGCGCACGCGCTCGGCTTCTCGGCGCAGGGCCTGCAACACACTGCTGGTGGGCGGGAAACCCTGGGCATTGCGCTGGCTGTCGACGAAGTGCTCCAGCAACAGGGTGTCGAAGTCTTCGCCGCCAAGGAAGTTGTCGCCGGCGCTGGCGCGTACTTCCATCACGCCGTCGAACAGCTCGATGATCGACACGTCAAAGGTGCCGCCACCGAGGTCGAACACCAGGAACGAGGTTTCCTTGTCACGCTGGTGCAGGCCATATGCCAAGGCGGCGGCGGTGGGTTCGTTTATCAGCTTTTCCACGTTGAGCCCCGCCAGTTCACCGGCGATGCGCGTGGCTTTGCGCTGGCCGTCGCTGAAGTAGGCGGGCACGCTGATCACCGCTTCAGTGACGACGTGGCCGTAGGTGCGCTCGATGTCTTCTTTGAGGCTTTTGAGTACCAGCGCCGACAGCTCTTCGGGACGGAACGAGCGGTCGCCGAGGCGCACTTCGGTGGCACTGCCCATGTAGCGCTTGAACAGCGAAGTAGTCAGGTGCGGGTGGGTATGCAGGCGTTCCTTGGCGGCTTGGCCGACCAGGATACGGCCTTGATCATCCAGGCCGACCACACTCGGAGTCAGCAACTGGCCAAGGGCATTGGGCACCATTTCGGCGGCATCGCCGCGCCACACGGCAGCAAGACTGTTGGTCGTGCCCAGGTCGATTCCTACGATCATTACGACAAGCTCCCTCTGTGGTCTGTAAGAATCTGTTACCAATTTTACCCTGAAAGGTTCGGCAGAAAGCAAGGTGCAAGACTTGATGCGGGTTGTCTTGATGGTCTTCGGGTTGGTGCTTCTTCAGGTAGATTGAGTATCTATCCGTTGCTGCGGTAACGGCCACTTAGGGTTCCGCCCTTACGGCGGGTCACTTTTTTACAAACGCCTAAAAAAGTAACCAAAAAACGCTTTGCCCCACCACTCGGTGCCTCGCCTAGGCTCGGCGTGCGGCCATCGTGGTTAACGGGGCCTGTCAGATCAAGATCAAAAGCAGAGCACGGCGGCCTAGTAGCCGACCTGAGTGGTTGAAGCAAAAGCAGGGCAGAAGCAGAGCACCACCACAGCTACCTGATGTAATGAGCCCCCCTCCCACAATTTGACCGAGTTCAGTTTCCAAGATTAGGTCGGCTGTCAGGTCGCCCAGGCTTTGTTTTTGATCTAACCACTCAGGTCGGCTACTAGGCCGCCGTGCTCTGCTTTTGATCTGCTTTTGATCTTGATCTTAGGCGCCCCGTTAACCACGCTGGCCGGAGAGAGGGCACACCGAGCCTAGGCGAGGCACCGAGTGGTGGGGCGAAGACCTTTTGCTTACTTTTGGGTCTTTCCAAAAGTGAGCCGCTGTAAGAGCGGAACCCATATCAGCCGTTACCCAAATAACGGATATGTACTCAGCGAGCCCGCGACAACCCCCGTAAAAAGATAGGTAGATACCTATGGCCATCGTAGAGAAGCCAGCCCCACCTTTGATCAGCGGTGGTCAATGAAATGGCATAAAAAAACCGCTTCCGGTAAGGGAAGCGGTTTTATCTACAACAGCAAGATCAGAACAACTTCAGTGCCGGTGCTTCTTCTTTCAACGGCTCACTCTTCGCCGTTTGTTCACTCCAGCCGCCACCGAGAGCCTTATACAACGTTACTTCGCTGGTCAGCTGCGCCAGGCGGTCGGTGATCAGCGATTGCTGGGCACTGAACAGCTGGCGCTGGGCGTCGAGGAAGGTCAGGTTGCTGTCGACACCAATGCGGTAGCGACGCTCGGCCAGACGGTAGTAGTCCTGGTTGGCGGTGACGAAGTCACGCTGGGCCTGCAACTGTTGGTTGTAGGTTTCACGTGCCGCCAGGCCATCAGAGACTTCCTGGAACGCGGTCTGGATCGACTTCTCGTAGTTCGCGACGTTGATCTCTTTCTGGATTTTCGAGTAATCCAGGCTGGCGCGCAGGCTGCCGGCGTTGAAGATCGGAATGTTGATCTGCGGTGCGAACGACCAGGTCCCCGAACCGCCCTTGAACAGGCCACCGAGATCCGGGCTCAGGGTGCCGGCATTGGCGGTCAGGCTGATGCTCGGGAAGAACGCAGCCCGTGCCGCACCGATGTTGGCGTTGGCGGCCTTGAGGTTGTACTCGGCCTGCAGGATGTCGGGACGACGTTGCAGCAGGTCCGAAGGCAGGCCTGCCGGTACTTCGCTCAACAGGTCGTCAGCCAATGGCTTGCTGACGAGGTTCGCCGGCAGGCCGGTGCCCAGCAGCAGGGTCAGGCTATTTTCGTCCTGGGCCACCTGGCGGGTGTAGCGCGCCAGTTGTACCCGGGCGTTTTCCACCGAGGTGCGCGACTGGCTCAGGTCCAGGGCCGAAGCCACACCGACTTCGTTGCTGCGGGAGGTGAGCTTGTAGCTCTCCTCGAACGCGCCCAGGGTGTCCTGGGTCAGTTTCAGCAGTTCCTTGTCGGCCTGCCAGGTCAGGTAGGCATTGGCCACGCTGGCCACCAGGCTGATCTGGGTTGTACGACGGGCTTCTTCGGTGGCGAAGTACTTCTGCAGCGCTTCTTCGCTCAGGCTGCGAACTCGACCGAACAGGTCCAGCTCGTAGGAACTGATGCCCAGGGTTGCCGAATACGAACTGGTGATGCCCGCTTCGCCAGTTTGCGAGGCCCGTGCTGGAACCCGCTGGCGGCTGCCGCTGCCATTGGCCGAAACCGCCGGGAACAGGTCGGCGCGCTGGATGCGGTACTGCGCGGCATAGGCGTCGATGTTCAGGGCCGCGACACGCAGGTCACGGTTGTTCACCAGCGCGGTCTGGATCAGCTGTTGCAGGGCAGGATCATGGAAAAACTGCTTCCAGCCCTGTTCGGCAGCGGCCTGGCTCGGCGCCTGGGCCGACGAATACGCCGGCCCTTGCGGGAACTGTGCGGCCACCGGCGCTTCGGGGCGCTGGTAGTCAGGTATCAGCGAGCAGCCACTGAGCACGAATGCCGTAACTGCCAGGGAAAGTAGCGACTTGCTCATTGGCCAGCCTCTTTAGAAGTTTGCGTAGTGTCAGTCTTTTTCCGACTGCCGATGGCTGACACGGTTACGAAGAACAGTGGCACCCAGAAGATCGCCAGGACAGTGGCGGTGATCATGCCGCCAATTACCCCGGTACCGATGGCGTGTTGGCTGCCTGAACCGGCACCCGTGGAGATCGCCAGCGGCAGTACGCCGAGGACGAACGCCATGGAGGTCATGATGATCGGGCGCAGGCGCATCCGGGAGGCTTCGATAGCCGCCTCGACGATGCCTTTGCCTTGTTCGTGGAGCTCTTTGGCAAACTCGACAATCAAGATGGCGTTTTTCGCCGCCAGGCCCACCGTCACCAATAGCCCCACCTGGAAGAATACGTCGTTGGACAGCCCCCGCATGCTGGTTGCCATCAGTGCGCCGATAACCCCCAGCGGTACTACCAGTACCACTGCGATCGGGATCGACCAACTTTCGTACAGTGCAGCCAGGCAGAGGAACACTACCAGCAGCGACAGGGCATACAACGCAGGTGCCTGGGAGCCGGATAGACGTTCTTCATAAGACAGGCCGGTCCAGGCATAACCGACACCCGCCGGCAGTTGCTTGGCGATACGCTCGACTTCCGCCATCGCGTCACCGGTACTGTAGCCCGGTGCCGGTGTACCGAGGATTTCCATCGCCGCTACACCGTTATAGCGCGAGAGTTTCGGTGAGCCGAAAATCCATTGGCCCGAGGCAATGGCCGACAACGGCACCATCTTCCCGGAGTCGCTGCGAACGTACCATTTGTTCAGGTCTTCAGGGGACATCCGGCCAGCGGCCTCACCCTGGATATAGACCTTCTTCACCCGACCACGGTCGATGAAATCGTTGATGTAGCTGCCACCCAGGGCAATCGACAGGGTCTGGTTGATGCTCGCCAGGCTGATGCCCTGGGCGCTGGCCTTCTCGTCGTCAACGGTCAGCTCATACTGCGGCTCATCGTTTACGCCGTTGGGACGTACGCCTGCAAGAATCTTGCTTTGCGAGGCCAGGCCGAGGAACTGGTTGCGCGCCGCCATCAATTTTTCGTGGCCGACGCCGCCCTGATCCTGCAGGAATACGTCGAAACCGGTGGCGTTACCCAGCTCCAGTACCGACGGTGGCACGATGGCAAACACCATGGCGTCCTTGAAGGTTTGGGAGAAGTAGCCCTGGGCACGCTTGGCCACTTCGAACACCGACATCGATGCGTCGCGCTCATCCCATGGCTTGAGCATGACGAACGCCAGGCCCGAGCTTTGGCCACGACCGGCAAAGTTGAAGCCGTTCACGGTAAACACCGACTTCACGGCCTTGCCTTCGCCTGGCTCACCTTCCTTGTCGTTCAACAGGAAAGCACGCATGTCGTCGATGACTATCTGGGTGCGTTCAGCCGAGGAACCGACCGGCGTCTGCACCTGGGCAAAGATCACACCCTGGTCTTCCTCGGGCAGGAACGCGCTCGGAATACGGGTGAACAACCAGATCATGCCGGCGAGGATGAGAATGTAGACCAGGAACGATGGAAACTTGTGCTTGATCATGTTGCCGACGCCGCGCTCGTAGCTCAGTACGCCACGGTCGAAGGTACGGTTGAACCAGCCAAAGAAGCCGCTCTTGGGCTGGCCATGTTTTTCCGGATCGATCGGCTTGAGCATGGTGGCGCACAAGGCCGGGGTGAAGATCAGGGCAACCAGTACCGACAACGCCATCGCCGAGACAATGGTGATGGAGAACTGTTTGTAGATCACACCAGTGGAGCCGCCGAAGAAGGCCATGGGCAGCAGTACCGCCGACAGCACCAGGGCAATACCCACCAGGGCGCCCTGGATCTGGCCCATGGACTTGACCGTCGCTTCCTTGGGCGACAGGTGTTCCTCGGCCATTACCCGCTCAACGTTCTCCACCACCACGATCGCATCGTCCACCAATAGACCGATGGCCAGGATCATGCCGAACATGGTCAGGGTGTTGATGGTGAAACCGAAGGCTGCGAGGATCCCGAAGGTACCCAGCAATACCACCGGCACCGTCATCGTGGTGATGATGGTGGCGCGGAAGTTTTGCAGGAACAGGAACATCACCAGGAACACCAGGACGATCGCCTCGACCAGGGTATCGACTACACCAGAGATCGATTCTGTCACCACAGGGGTGGTGTCATACGGGACCACGGCTTTCATGCCAGGCGGGAAGAACGGTTCCAGGGATGCAACCGTGGTGCGAATGGCCTTGGCGGTGTCCAGGGCGTTAGCGCCGGACGCCAGTTTGATCGCTATGCCGGAAGCCGGCTTGCCGTTGAACTGCGCACTGATGCTGTAGTTCTGGCCGCCCAGTTCAACACGAGCAACATCGCCCAGGCGAACCTGGGAGCCGTCGGAGTTAACGCGCAGCAGGATCTTTTCGAACTGCTCGGCGCTTTGCAGACGGGTCTTGCCGATGATGGTGGCGTTCAGTTGCGTGCCGGGCAGGGCAGGCAGGCCACCCAGTTGACCGGTGGCCACCTGTACGTTCTGCGCCTGGACGGCGTTGCTGACATCCACTGGAGTCATCTTGAAGTTGTTTAGCTTGGCCGGGTCCAGCCAGATACGCATGGCGTACTGGGAGCCGAAGACCTGGAAGTCACCCACGCCAGACGTCCGGGAAATCGGGTCCTGCATGTTGGAAACGATGTAGTTGGAGAGGTCGTCCTTGGTCATGCTGCCGTCTTCCGACACCAGACCGACCACCATCAGGAAGTTCTTCACCGACTTGGTTACACGGATACCCTGCTGCTGCACTTCTTGCGGCAGCAAAGGTGTCGCCAGGTTCAGCTTGTTCTGCACCTGAACCTGGGCGATGTCCGGGTTGGTGCCCTGGTTGAACGTCGCGGTGATGGTCATGCTGCCGTCGGAGTTACTGTCCGAGGAGACATAGCGCAGGTTGTCGATACCGTTGAGCTGTTGCTCGATGACCTGCACCACGGTGTCCTGCACGGTTTGTGCAGAAGCGCCTGGGTAGGTGACCTGGATGTCGATCGCTGTTGGAGCGATAGCCGGGTACTGGTTGATGGGCAGCTTGAGGATCGATAGAGCGCCGACCAACATGATCACCAGGGCAATTACCCAGGCGAAAATGGGACGGTCGATAAAAAATTTCGACATGAATTACTCCCCTTTGCCAGCAGCGGCAGCAGGAGCAGCAGTACCGGCGGCCGTGGCGTTTTTGGCGTCCGTGACCTTGACCTCGATGCCCGGCTTGATGAACTGCAAGCCTTCGGTGATCACGCGGTCACCGGCATTCAAGCCTTTTTCCACCAGCCAGTAGGCGCCGGCGGTACGGTTGGCGACCAGTACACGCTGTTCGACCTTATTGTCCTGGTTGACCACCAACGCGGTCGGGATGCCCCGCAGGTCACGGGTCACGCCTTGCTGTGGTGCCAGGATGGCCTTGCTGTTCACACCGGCCTGCAGTTGTGCGTGGACAAACATGCCCGGCAGCAGGGTGTGGTCAGGGTTGGGGAACACTGCGCGCAGGGTCACGGAACCGGTGCTTTCGTCCACCGAGACTTCGGAGAACTCCAGCTTGCCTTCCAGGCCGTAGTTACTGCCGTCTTCCAGGGTCAACTTGACCTTGGCGGCGTTGTCACCGGCTTTCTCCAACTGACCGCTTTCCATGTCGCGACGCAGTTTCAGCAGCTCGGTGGAAGATTGCGTGACGTCGACGTAGATCGGGTCCAGTTGCTGGATCACTGCCATGGCGTCAGTCTGGCCGTTGCTGACCAGTGCGCCTTCGGTGACCGAAGAACGACCGATACGCCCGGAGATCGGGGCAAATACCTTGGTGTAGCGCACGTTGATCTGGGCCGATTGCAGGCTGGCTTCCGATTGCATGCGGTTGGAAACGGCAGTGTCGTACTCCTGGCGGCTGACCGCCTGCTCGTTGACCAATAGCTTGTAGCGGTCGGCAATCGATTTGGTCTGCGACAGGCTGGCCTGGGCGCTTTTGAGGGTGGCCTCATAGACCGACGGATCGATCTGATAGAGCTGCTGGCCTTCCTTGACGTCGCCGCCTTCCTTGAACAGACGCTTGAGAATGATGCCGTTGACCTGAGGCCGAACTTCCGCGATGCGGTAAGCCGTGGTGCGGCCCGGTAGTTCGGACGTCAGGGTGAAGGCTTGCGGTTGAATAGTGACCACGCCGACCTGAGGGGTTTGAGCGGGTGGAGCCGCCTCTTCCTTTTTACATCCGCTGAGCAGCGATGCCAGGGCGACGGCAGTGACCAGGGCGGTAACAGCTGGCTTAAGTTGCATGAAGATCCTCGGGTCAGGTACGCAGGATGCGCACAAGAAGTGTGGAAGGGTAAAAAACAGGCACTGAGTGGATAAGTAGCTTGCTACGCAATATACTTACGTTCATGGTTGTTTGTAAACTCTTGACAGGTTTCCCGGATTCGTCACAACTCTCCGTTGAAAGCCTCGATTCTAGTACGTTCGGCACCCATGACGGTGTTGTCCCATAATTATTCAGATGGTCGTTGTCGACCACCCCAAGTGTCCTGATTGAGGTTTTACTGCCATGGTTCGTCGTACCAAAGAGGAAGCTCAGGAAACGCGCAGCCAGATACTTGAGGCCGCCGAGCAGGCTTTTTACGAGCGCGGGGTTGCGCGAACCACGCTGGCGGATATCGCGGCGCTGGCAGGTGTGACGCGTGGTGCCATCTACTGGCACTTTAGCAACAAGGCCGACCTGGTGCAGGCGATGCTCAATACCCTGCATGAGCCGCTGGATGAAATGGCCAGGGCCAGCGAGAGCGAGGATGAAGTTGACCCGCTGGGCTGTATGCGCAAGTTGTTGATTCATCTGTTCCATCAAGTGGCCCTGGACCCGAAGACCCGGCGCATTAATGAGATTTTGTTTCATAAGTGCGAATTCACCGATGAAATGTGTGATCTGCGCCGTCAGCGTCAGACGGCCAGCCTGGAGTGCAACCTGCGCATCGGCCTGGCCCTGCGTAACGCGGTCCATCGCGGGCAACTTCCGGAGAATCTCGACACCGTACGCGCCGCGGTGTGCATGCATGCCTATATCGACGGAATCCTTGGCCAGTGGCTGCTGGTGCCTGACAGCTTTCAGTTGCACCAGGAGGCAGAGCGTTGGGTCGACATCGCGTTGGACATGCTGCGTTTGAGCCCTAGCCTGCGCGATTAAGACAAAATGCGTAATTGCGTCTAGTTGTGTCAACAGTAAAGACCAAGGAAGGTCAATCGTCTCTTTGCCTGATTTTGTGGAGTGACTTTATATATGGGCTGGCGCAGGGTTGATAGGCAGTCGACTAAGTATTTTGTAGCGATATTGTTGCAAGGCTGTGAAGGAATGTTTCCCGCCGTTCTGTGAGCGAGCTTGCTCGTGAAGGTCGTTAACGATAACGGACGTGCAAAAAAGCCCCGGCTCTCACAAGCCGGGGCTTTTGCGCTTTAGCGGATCAGAGCGCCAAAGTCGGGTAGTCGATGTAACCGACCGGGCCCTTGGCGTAGAAGGTTTCCGGGTGCGCTTCGTTCAGCGGTGCATTAGCCTTCAGGCGAGCCGGCAGGTCCGGGTTGGCGATGAACGGTACACCGAAAGCCACCGCATCCGCTTTGCCTGAGGCCAGCCAGGCATTGGCGCTGTCCTTGGTGAAGCGTTCGTTGGCGATGTACGGGCCGCCGAACGCTGCTTTCAGTTGTGGGCCCAGGCTGTCGCCGGCTTCTTTTTCACGGGAGCAGATAAATGCGATGCCGCGTTTGCCCAGTTCCTTCGCCACGTAGGTGAAGGTCTGCGACAGGTTCTCGTCGCCCATATCATGGGAATCGGCACGCGGTGCCAAGTGCACCCCCACACGGCCGGCGCCCCAGACTTCAATCACGGCGTCAGTCACTTCCAGCATCAGCCGTGCACGGTTTTCCAGGGAGCCGCCGTAGTTGTCGGTGCGCTGGTTGGTGCTGCTTTGCAGGAACTGGTCGAGCAGGTAGCCGTTGGCGCCGTGGACTTCCACGCCGTCAAAACCAGCAGCCTTGGCGTTTTCGGCACCGACGCGATAGGCGTCGACGATATCGGCAATTTCAGCGGTTTCCAGAGCGCGTGGCGTCGGGTAATCGGCCAGCGGACGCACCAGGCTGACGTGACCTTCTGGCTTGATCGCACTCGGTGCGACCGGTGTTTCACCGTTCAGGTACGACTCGTGGGAGATCCGGCCAACGTGCCAAAGTTGCAGGAAGATCTTGCCACCTGCGCCGTGAACGGCCTTGGTGATGTTGGACCAGCCGCGAACCTGGTCGTTGGACCAGATGCCCGGCGTGTCCGGGTAACCCACGCCCATCGGCGTCACCGAGGTGGCTTCGCTGAGGATCAGCCCGGCGGAGGCCCGTTGTACGTAGTATTCAGCCATCAGCGCATTGGGAACGCGGCCTTCATCGGCACGGCAGCGGGTCAGTGGCGCCATGATGATGCGGTTGGACAGTTCCAGGTCGCCCAGTTTGATTGGATCGAAAATAGTCGTCATGGGATACACCCTTCTCTTTAGTGATCAGTTGGTAGCAGGGGCCAGGTCGGCATCGCCGCCCTGACGAAAAGTAATCAGCGTTACCAGCAGCGCCAGCACCGCGAGGGCGGCTGCGGCCAAGGGCACGCTGGGCAGGCCAAAGCCATGGGCGATGACGCTGCCGCCGACCCAGGCGCCGAGGGCGTTGCCGATGTTGAAAGCGCCGATGTTCAGGGTCGACACCAGGTTTGGCGCGGCCTTGCCGAAGGTCACCACGTTGATCTGCAGCGCCGGCACGGCGGCAAACGAAGCGGTGGCCCAGAGGAACAGGGTGATTTCAGTCGGGATCAACGCGACGCTGGTCCAGGTCAGTACGGTGGAGATCACCGCCATGCTGATGAACACGCCGATCAGGGTGGCTGCCAGGCGCTTGTCCGCCAGCTTGCCGCCGATGATGTTGCCCACGGTCAGTCCCAGGCCAATCAGCAGCAGGGTCCAGGTCACGCCTTTGGGCGAAACCCCGGTGACATCACCCAGCAACGGTGCGACGTAGGTAAAGAGGGTGAACATTGACGCTGAAAACAGCGCGGTCATGGTCAGGGACAACCAGATGCCAGCGCCCTTGAGGGCCTTGAGTTCAGCACGCATGTCGAGTTTTTCCTCGTCACGCTTGGCCGGCAGAAAGCGGATCAGACCGATCAGCGCGATCACACCAATTACCGTCACGGCGAAGAAGGTCGAGCGCCAGCCGGCTTCCTGGCCCAGTGCGGTACCCAGCGGCACGCCGAGGACGTTGGCCAGGGTCAGGCCGGTGAACATCAGGGCCACGGCCGAGGCACGTTTGTTGGCTGGCACCAGGTTGGCCGCTACTACAGAACCGATACCAAAGAAGGCACCGTGGCACAGTGCGGTCACGACACGGGCAAACATCAGCACGTTGTAATCGCTGGCCAGGGCGCAGAGCAGGTTGCCGATGATGAAAATGCCCATTAACGCTACCAGCGCGGCCTTGCGTGGCAACTTGGCAGTAGCCAGTGCCATGAAAGGTGCGCCGATGGCCACGCCCAAGGCGTAACCGGTCACCAGCCAGCCGGCGCCGGGAATCGACACACCCAAGTCGGCCGCTACATCAGGCAGCAGGCCCATGATGACGAACTCGGTGGTGCCAATGGCAAAGGCGCTTAAGGCCAGTATGAGTAGCGAGAGAGGCATTGTCGGGTCCTGTTACAGCGGGGGGCTGAGTTCTTCGGTGATGGCTTGGATGACGGCTTGAATCACGTCTTCATTGCGTCGGAAAAAGTGCCACTGGCCGGCTTTCTGGCTGGAGATCAGTCCTGCCCGTTGCAGGGTGGCCAGGTGCGCCGAGACGGTGGACTGCGAGAGGCCGCAACGCTGGTCGATTTGCCCGGCGCAAATGCCGTACTCGTGGTTGTGCAGTTGTTCGGGGAATTGCACTTTCGGGTCTTTCAGCCAGTTGAGAATGTCTCGTCGTACTGGGTGCGCCAGGGCTTTTATTATTTCGTCGAGGTCAATGGACATGGCAGTGCTCGGGTTTTGTAAAACGTTATATCGCGATGAGGCGAACTTTAAATCGTTATATCCCGATATACAAATATGTTTTTGGTCTTACTGAAGATCAAATCGATATATCGGGTTATAACGATGCGTTGATGGCAGTGCTAAACTGCTCGGCATGAATTATCTCGCACATCTGCACCTTGGCGGCCAACTTCCTGCGCAACTGCTGGGCAGCCTCTATGGCGACTTCGTCAAAGGGCGCCTGCAAGGCCAGTTCAGCCCGCAAATCGAGTCGGCCATTGCACTGCATCGCAGCATTGACCGGTTTACCGACAGTCATCCGCGGATAGGGGCGGCGCTGTCACGCTTCAGCCAGACCCGGCGACGCTATGCCGGTATCGTCCTCGACGTGTTTTTCGATCACTGCCTGGCGCGGGATTGGGCGTTGTACGCCGATCAACCCCTGGAGCACTTTACCACCGAGGTTTACCGGGTACTGGCCGCCGAGCCGCAATTGCCGGAGCGACTGGCGCAAATTGCACCGTATATGGCGGCGGATGACTGGTTGGGCTCCTACCGCGAATTTGCGGTGATGGAGCAGGTGCTGCGGGGGATTTCCCGGCGCCTGACACGGCCCGAGGAACTGGGCCATGCCATGCAGGAATTA
The DNA here is from genome assembly GCF_055407105.1 of Pseudomonas sp. C321. NCBI lineage: Bacteria > Pseudomonadati > Pseudomonadota > Gammaproteobacteria > Pseudomonadales > Pseudomonadaceae > Pseudomonas > Pseudomonas sp. C321. Next base: position 549,399 of record NZ_JBUZRB010000003.1, read on the forward strand.
CGGCTGTTGTATGAGCCGTTGAGTGAGGACTTCCGGGTGTTTTATCCCCAGTTGCAGGTGTTTGCCGCAGAGCACACTGTTTAGGCGGCGACCAATTCCCCCGCTCGCCGTGGTTTGGCCGGTTGTACCACCTCGCCAAACAACACCTTCTGCACCGCCTGCTGCGCCTGGAACGCCAGCGCCGCCCGTTCCTGACCGGCACAGGCAATCGGCTTGAGCAGATGAATTTCCACATCGCCCTGGTCATTGCCGAACAGGCGTATCAGGTGCGACAGCAAATCATCGTCGCCAATAAAGGGGGCGAGTGGATCGATCTGCCCATCGCGCAGATAACGAATCGCCACTGGCTGAAGTGCCACGTCGGCATCAATGGCACTGGCCAGCAGCCGCCCATGAAAGGTGCGCAGGGCGCGGCCGTCGGTGGTGGTGCCTTCCGGGAACATCAGCAGCGGGTGCCTTTGCTCCAGATGCCGGGTCATTTGTTTGCGGACCAACTGGCTGTCGCCTGAACCACGGCGGATAAACAGGCTGCCCGCTTTTGCCGCCAGCCAACCAGCCACCGGCCAGGTGCGCACTTCGGCCTTGGACAGGAACGACAGCGGCGCCACCATGCCCAGCAAAGGAATGTCGGTCCAGGACACATGGTTGCTGACCCACAACATTGGCTGTTGCGGCAACTCACCCTGAATGGTGACACGAAAGGGCAGGGCATTACCCAGCCGCGCCATGAAAAACCGCGACCAGCGCTGACGCCGGACCATGGAATTGGCCACCCCCAGGCGCTCGAACAGGCCAAACACGCTGGCCATCGTCAAACCCAGCGCCACCACCAGCAGCACGCGGGCAATCCGCCCGTACACCCGAAGCCGGCCCATCACATGGCGGCCTTGAAGTGACGGGCATAACGCGGGCACAACTCGTCGCGCTTGAGCAGGATAAATACGTCGGCCACCTGGAAATCCTCGTCCCAGCACGGTTCGCCGCAAATCTTCGCTCCCAGGCGCATATAAGCCTTGAGCAATGGCGGCATTTCAGCGATGACGTTGGACGGCAAGTCCATTGTTGGCAGCGGTTTTTTCGGCTCGGCCCGCAGGTGTTCGTTGCACAGATAGCGCTCGCGCAGGCGCTGCATGATTGCGTGGGCCTGGATGCCGCCGTCTTGCATCGGAATGCTCGCGCAGCCCATCAGGTAGCTGTAGCCGCCCTGGTTGAGGACTTCGGCCAACTCGCCCCAGAGCACGGCGATGGTGCCGCCGTTGCGATAGGCCGGGTCGACACACGTGCGACCGATTTCCAGGATCGGCCCCTGCAAGTGGCGCAGGCCGTGGAGGCTGAACTCTTCTTCACTGTAGAACCGGCCCAAGGTGCTGGCGGCCTGGTGATCCAGCAGGCGAGTAGTGGCCACCAGTCGACCGCTGTTCAAGTCCCGCACGCCGATGTGGCTGCAGTGAACATCATAGTCATCCATGTCCAGACCCAGTTCAGCGCCTTTGAGCTTGGCATTGAACTCGCCGCTGAACACGTTGAAACGCAAGGCCTGGGCTTCCTGCAACGCCTGGGCGCCGATCAGGCGTTCGGCTTGCAGACGGCGTTCATTGCCGGTGTCGCTGATGCGGGCGATCTGAGTCATGGCGAGTCTCCAGGTGCCGGCCAGGGTTGCGGCCAGTCGACTTTGTTGTGCAAAGTCAGGCTATGTAACCCCGGTGTCATCTCCATGAAGTTACGGTGACGCTTAGATGACAGGGCTCTGGCCACGATTCTGATGGGGGGCTGCTGGGAGCATTGGTATCTATGTGACTGAGTACATGTCCATTACCGCAGCAACGGATACACACACGGTCCCCCCACCTGGCCTGACGCAAAACCGTCATTTACCTCAGCTAGGCTCGCGGGTTCGAATGCCCCCCTGAGTCCCCGTCCATGTTCAAAGGCCTGTTGTGCGCCGCCCTGTTGTTCGCCGTCACGGCTCACGCCGAAACCTGGCCTATCAAAGACTGGTCCCAAGGCCCACAACTCACCGGCCCTGCCACCCGGGCCCTCGACGACTACGCTTTCCCTCCCCGTGACGACACCACCCGCAAGGGCATCCGCACCGACGCACTGCTGGTCATTCGTGACGGTGAAGTAATCTACGAACGTTACGCCGCGCCCACCACGACAACGACCCCGCACCTGACCTGGTCCATCAGCAAAAGCCTGATGGCCACAGTGCTGGGCGTGGCCTATGGCGAGAATCGCTTCAAATTGACCGACCCGGCCGCGCGTTTTTACCCGCCGATGAAACAGCATCCGGCTGTGACCATGGCCGACCTGCTGCACTGGGCCTCGGGCCTGGATTGGCAGGAAGACTATGAGTACGCACCGCTGAAATCCTCGGTGGTTGCGATGCTCTACACCCGCGGCCGCGCCGACATGGCGACGTTCACCGCCGACACCGGTACCTTCAGCGCGCCGGGTCAGGCCTTCCGTTACTCCAGCGGTGATAGCAACCTGCTGTCCGCCGCATTAAAAGGCATGCTCGGCCACAAGGCCTATGTCGATTACCCGTGGACCGCGCTGTTCGATCCCTTGGGCATCCGCAACGCCACTTGGGAAAGCGACGCCGACGAAACCTTTGTCGCCTCGTCCTACGCCTACCTCACCGCACGGGACCTGGCGCGGATCGGTCTGTTGATGGCGCGCGGCGGCCGTTGGCGTGAACGCCAGTTGCTGCCCCAGGAATGGCTAGCCTTCAACCGCCAGCCCTTTGACAAGTACACGCCCGGCCAGGACGAGGCGGTCCCCGGCGGTCACTGGTGGCTCAATCGCGAAGTCCAGGGCGCCGCGAGGCCTTGGCCGGATGCACCCGCCGATACCTTCGCGGCCCTGGGTCACTGGGGACAGGCGCTGTACGTGATGCCCGACGAACACCTGGTGATCGTGCGCTACGGTGATGACCGCGACGGCAGCTATCGCCATAACGAATTGCTCAAACGTGTGCTCGCCGCCGTGGCCCAACAGGTGCAACCATGATTCGCCGTCGTCCGTTCAGCAGCCTGATGATCGTGCTCATGCTGGCCCTGTTGGGCTGGGTTTGGCACGAACGGGCCAACCTGCAAGCCTTCCCGGACATCATCGCGGCCTACACCGCCAAGGAGTACTGCTCCTGCCGTTATGTGCAAGGCAACCCGGCCGAGTATTGCCAGGGTTATGTAAAGCAATACGTGCCCACCAGCGCCTTCGTCGACAACACCGAAAAGCGCTTGGTCATCGTCAGCGGACTGGGCCGAACCCACAGCGCCCAATGGCTGGACAAACGCCAGGGTTGCCGACTGACACCCTGATGTTCCACAGGGTGGAACCACCTTTGATTGTCCTCGCGTGCCCATCGCGGTTATCTGACGGTGTGCCACGAACGCGCTGCTGCGCGCCGCGAAAAAGAACGGGAACACCCGCCTGCGAGGAGAATCACCATGAGCCCACACCAGCACATTCTGGATTGGCTGAGCGATGTCGCCAGCGACCTGCACGCCGTGCGCCAGGACATCCACGCGCACCCCGAATTGGGCTTTGAAGAAAACCGCACCTCGGCCCTCGTAGCGCAATCCCTTAGAGACTGGGGTTTTGATGTCCACACTGGCATCGGCCAGACCGGCGTAGTCGGTGTGCTGCGCAACGGCAGCAGTTCGCGAAAACTGGGGATTCGCGCCGACATGGATGCGCTGCCGATCATCGAAAATACCGGCGTCGCCTACAGCAGCCAACACAGCGGTTGCATGCACGCCTGCGGTCATGACGGCCATACCGCCATGCTGCTGGGCGCCGCTCGTTACCTGGCCGCGACCCGTCAGTTCGACGGCACCCTGAACCTGATTTTCCAGCCCGCCGAAGAAGGCCAGGGCGGCGCCGAAGCGATGCTCGCCGACGGTTTGCTGGAGCGTTTTCCCTGCGATGCGCTGTTCGGCATGCACAATATGCCGGGCCTGCCCGCCGGCCATCTGGGCCTGCGGGTCGGGCCGATGATGGCGTCCCAGGACCTGCTGACCGTGACCCTCGAAGGTGTCGGCGGCCATGGCTCCATGCCGCACCTGACGGTAGACCCGCTGGTGGCGGCGGCCAGTATGGTCATGGCCCTGCAGACGGTGGTGTCGCGCAATATCAATGCCCAGGAAGCCGCAGTGGTAACGGTTGGCGCCTTGCAAGCGGGCCAGGCAGCCAACGTGATTCCCCAGCAAGCGGTGCTGCGCCTGAGCCTGCGGGCCCTTAACGCGCCGGTGCGCGAGCAAATGCTGGAGCGGGTCAAGGCGATCATCCTGACCCAGGCCGCCAGTTTTGGCTGTACTGCACAGATCGAACACCGCCCGGCCTACCCGGTGCTGGTCAACCACCCCGCGGAAACTGAATTCGCCCGCCAGGTCGGCGTCGCCTTGCTCGGCGAAGCCGCCGTCGACGCCAATACCCCCAAACTGATGGGCAGCGAAGACTTTGCCTGGATGCTGCAACGCTGCCCCGGCAGTTACCTGTTTATCGGCAACGGCGTGTCGCGGCCGATGGTTCACAACCCAGCCTATGACTTCAACGACGACATCCTGCTGACAGGCGCCGCCTACTGGGGCGCGCTGGCCGAGAGCTGGCTCAAGCCTGCCTGACGAAACATTTTTTTCTGCCGCTGGACCTTTCCCCAACAGGTTGAATGGAGTGTTCTCATGCAGACTTCAATAAAAAGTGTGTCCCGTACCCGGCAAGTGGTCGCGGCGGTGATCGGCAACGCTCTGGAATGGTACGACTTCATCGTCTACGGCTTTCTGGCCAGCATCATCGCTCGGCAGTTTTTCCCCTCTGGCGATGAATACGCGTCGTTATTGATGGCCCTGGCCACCTTCGGCGTCGGCTTTTTCATGCGCCCGGTGGGTGGGGTTCTGCTGGGCATGTATTCGGACCGCAAAGGTCGCAAGGCGGCGATGCAACTGATCATCCGCCTGATGACGGTGTCCATCGCGTTGATTGCCTTTGCGCCCAACTACGCCGCTATCGGCATGGGCGCGCCGCTGCTGATCGTCGTGGCGCGCATGCTCCAGGGTTTTGCCACGGGCGGCGAATATGCCAGTGCCACGGCGTTCCTGGTGGAAAGCGCACCGGCCCATCGCAAGGGTTTGTATGGCTCCTGGCAGTTGGTGGGGCAGTGCATGGCAGTGTTTGGCGGCGCGGCGATGGTGGCGCTGGTCACCCACTTCTTTTCTCCCGAAGCCCTCGACCTGTGGGGCTGGCGCTTGCCATTCATTTTTGGTCTGCTGATTGGTCCGGTGGGCTTGTGGATTCGCCGGCACATGGAAGACCCCGAAGAATTTATCGAGGCGCGCAAACAGGCCCGAGGCCCGGCGCCGACGCTGATGCAAGTCATCCGCGATCACCGGCGCAGCATTCTGGTGTCCATGGGCCTGGCGTGCGGGGCGACGGTGTCGTTCTACGTGGTACTGGTGAACATGCCGACGTTTGCCCACAAGAACCTTGGCTTGCCGCTGGATCAGGTGCTGATGGTGCAGATGTTCGCTGTGGCGCTGATGACCGTGGTCATTCCGCTGTCCGGCCTGCTCTCGGATCGGCTCGGACGTCGACCGGTATTGATGGCCTTCACCCTGGCGTTTTTTGTGATGGTCTATCCGCTGTATGTATGGGTCGCGGCGGCGCCGTCCATCGAGCGGTTGCTGGTGATGCAGGTGATGCTGTGCACGGCCATTGGCGGCTTTTTCGGCCCGGCGCCGACGGCCCTGGCCGAGCAGTTTCCTATTGAAGTGCGTTCCACCGGTGTGTCGGTGGCCTACAACGTGGCCGTGATGGTGTTTGGTGGCTTTGCGCCGCTGATCGTGACTTGGCTAAGCAAGGTCCTGGGCACTCCGGTGGCACCGGCGTTTTATGTGCTGTTCGCTTGCGTCCTGACACTGCTGGGCACTTACTGCATGCATGAGGCGCCACGGGCTTCGAGACCGGTGCCATTATCCAGCGAGGTCAAACCTTGAGTCCTGAGATTGTTGAACTGGATGCTGTGCAACTGTCACGGGCGATCCATGCCCGACAAGTGTCCTGCCATGAAGTGATGCAAGCGTACCTGGCGCAGATCGAACGCTTCAATCCTGCGGTCAATGCGCTGGTTTCATTGCGTTCCCACGAGGGTGTGCTGGCCGAGGCGCAGGCCTGTGACCGGGAGCTGGACAAGGGCCAATCCCGTGGCTGGATGCACGGCATGCCCCAGGCGATCAAGGACCTGGCGGCCACCAAGGGCTTGCGCACCACCCTCGGCTCGCCGCTGTTTGCCGACCAAGTACCCACTGAAGATGCGATCAGCGTGGCGCGGGTGCGGGCCAGCGGCGCGATCATTATCGGCAAGACCAATGTTCCGGAATTCGGCCTGGGTTCGCAGACCTACAACACGCTGTTCGGCACCACTGGCAACGCCTACGACCCGACGCTTGTGGCGGGTGGCAGCAGCGGCGGGGCAGCAGTCGCCCTGGCGCTGCGCATGCTGCCGGTGGCCGATGGCAGCGACATGATGGGATCGCTGCGCAACCCGGCGGCGTTCAATAACGTGTTTGGTTTGCGCCCATCCCAGGGCCGCGTGCCCCATGGGCCGGCGCCAGAGTTGTTTGTCCAGCAACTGGCCACTGAAGGCCCGATGGGCCGCAGCGTGGCGGACGTGGCGCAGTTGTTGATCACCCAGGCGGGCTACGACCCTCGGGTGCCGCTGTCCCTCAAGGATGATCCGGCAATATTTGGCCAACCCTTGCAGCGTGACTTCAAGGGTGTGCGCCTGGGCTGGCTGGGGGACTACAACGGCTATTTGCCGATGGAAGACGGCGTGCTGGATTTGTGCGAGTCGTCCCTTGGCGATTTCACTGCACTGGGTTGTGCTGTCGAAAACTGCCAGCCGGATTTTGCGATGGAGCGGTTGTGGCAGACCTGGCTGGTGCATCGCCACTGGCTGGTGCAGGGCAGCCTGGGCGCCGCTTATGCTGATCCGCAAAAGCGTCGTTTGCTCAAGCCCGAAGCGCAATGGGAAGTAGAGGGCGGCCTGCTCCTGAGTGCGGCGCAGGTGTACCAGGCGTCGGTCAATCGCAGCGACTGGTACCGCGCCCTCGGCAAATTGTTCGACCGTTACGACTTTCTGCTGTTGCCCACCGCCCAAGTGTTCCCTTTCGATGCACAACAACCTTGGCCGCGCATCGTTGGCGGGCGTGAAATGGACACCTATCACCGCTGGATGGAGGTGGTGATCGGCCCGACCCTGGCCGGTCTGCCGAGCATGAGCGTGCCGGTGGGGTTCAACCCCCGGGGCCTGCCCATGGGCCTGCAAATCATCGGCCCCGCCCAGGCAGATCGGGCGGTATTGCAGCTGGCTTATGCCCATGAACAGCTGACGCATTGGGTGCAACGGCGTCCTCCAGCCTGCCTGGTCTCGACCGGCTGAGTCGCAGTGGGCCTGTATCTTGCTGTGAAAAAAGATCATCCGCAGGCTAAAGGAGATCGACCTATGGGCAGCAACGCCGACACGGGCACCGTGCGTTCAGTGGAGCGGGCGCTGGCAATCATCGAATTGCTTGGCGAGCATCAGGCGCTGGGGCTGGAAGAGTTGCATTACCTGACCCACCTGCCCAAGGCCACGGTGTCGCGGATGTTGCTGACCTTGCAGGAACAGGGCTGGATTTTCCGTGGCTTGAGCGACCGGCGTTATCGCTTGAGTGCCCAGCGTTTGTTTGGTGATACCCAGCAACGCTTCAAGCGCCACCTGGTGGAAAGCGCGGCGCCCTGGCTGCTGGATCTCAGCGAGCGCACCGGGCTGGTGGTGGACTTGTCTAGCTTCGATGGCGAGCGCCTGGAGGTGATGGAAAGCGCGATCCCCACGGTGTTGCGCAAGCTCTATCCGAACAACTGCCAGATCGTTGGCCAGCATGCCAGCCTGTTTCACTCGGCGATGGGCAAGGCGTGTCTGGCGCAACTGTCACACGATGAAGTGCAGCGCCTGGCTGGCCGTGATCAGGTGGCGGCGGATGAGCAGTACCGCGCTTGCGAGCAATCCCAGCATCAGGGCTTTGGCCAGCGCACCGAAGGTCATTGGGAATACCCGGTGCGCCTGCCGTTCCTGATTCGCGCCGTGGCCTTGCCGGTGCGCGCCGATGGCCGGCTGGTGGGCAGCATGGCGCTGCACTGGCCGATGCACCAGGCGCCGGTGGAGCGGGTGTTGAGTTTGCACCTGGCCAGCCTGGCATCGACGGTTCGGAATGTGCAGCAGGCGCTCTGTCTGTAGGAGCAAGCTCGCTCCTACACGGGGTCTTTGCTACTGTTCGCTCAGGTTTTTCGCCCCACGAGTCTTTATGTCCAACACGGCCCTGTTCAAACCCTTCGCCTTCTTGCTGCTGGCCGGTGCCGCTGTGCCTGCCCACGCCGACTGGTACCTGGACAACGAATCCTCACGTCTGTCGTTTGTCACCACCAAGAATACCAACATTGCTGAAGTCCACCGCTTCCTGGTGCTGCACGGCAAGGTCGACAGCAACGGCGCGGCGCAGCTTGAGGTTGAGTTGGAGTCGGTCAACAGCGGCATTCCCCTGCGTGACGAGCGCATGCGCAATGAGTTGTTCGAGATCAAGACCTTTCCCGACGCGCTGATCAGCGCCCAGATCAATCTGCAACCGATCAACGACCTGGCCGCCGGCGCGCAACTGGAACTGCGCCTGCCACTGTCGGTGACGTTGCACGGCAAGACCCAGACCTACGACAGCGAACTGCTGGCGACCCGCCTCGATGACCGGCGTTTCCAGGTGGTGACCCTGGAACCGCTGGTGCTCCACGCCGAAGATTTCGACCTGCTGCCAGGGGTAGCCGCCTTGCGTAAAGCGGCTGGCCTGGAAGCGATCAGCCTGTCGGTGCCGGTGGGTGCGGTGCTGATTTTCACGGCGCGCTGACATGAGCGGCGCGGTGTTCCCCTGGCGCAGCGCCAACCGTTTCGAGTTGTTGATCGACGGCCCCAATTTTTTCCCGCAGATGCTGGTGGGTATTGCCCGCGCCGAACAACAGGTGGAGCTGGAGCTGTACCTGGTGGAGGCGGGAGCTTGCGCCGAGGCCATGGTCCAGGCACTGGTCCAGGCAGCAGAACGCGGCGTACGAGTGCGTTGCCTGTTCGATGATTACGGCAGCCTGGCGTTTACCCTTAGCCTGCGTCGGCGCTTGATCGATGCCGGTGTAGAGCTGCGTTTCTACAATCGCCTGAGTTGGCGCCGTTGGGTGCGCAACTTCTACCGCGATCACCGCAAATTGCTGTTGATCGACCAGACCATCGCCGTCGTTGGCGGTACGGGTGTGACCGACGAATTTTGGACGCCGGGGCAAGATACCTGCGACTGGCACGAGGTGATGGTGCAAATCACCGGCCCCCTGGTGCTGGACTGGCAGGCGTTGTTCGACCGGCAATGGCTGGCCAACGATGACCGCACCGCCTGGAAGCCTGCGACCAACTTTGGCCTGCCGCGTTTGCCCAAGGTGCCGGCCACCGGGGATGGTCTGGGCCGGGTGGCTTACGCTGACGCCCGTCAACATCGCGATATCCTGCAATCGTTAATCCGCGCGCTGAACAGCGGCCAGCAGCGCATCTGGCTGGCCACGCCGTACTTCCTGCCCACCTGGAGCGTGCGTCGTTCCCTGCGCCGAGCGGCGGGGCGTGGTGTCGATGTGCGTTTACTGCTCACCGGGCCGCGTACCGATCACCCGTCGGTGCGCTACGCCGGGCACCGTTACTACCCGCGTCTGCTCAGGTCTGGGGTGAAGATCTTCGAATACCAGCCGTGCTTCCTACACCTGAAGATGGTGCTGGTGGATGACTGGGTGAGTATCGGCTCGTGTAACTTTGATCACTGGAACCTGCGCTTCAACCTGGAAGCCAACCTGGAAGCGCTGGACCCTGCGTTGACGCTGGCGGTGGCGGGCAGTTTCGAGCGCGACTTTGCCCAGAGCCAGGCGGTGAGCCTGGAGGCATGGAAGGCGCGGCCGTTATGGCGACGGGTCAAGCAGCGGGTGTGGGGTTGGATTGACCGGTTGGTGGTCAATTTGCTGGATCGAAGAGGCTAAGAAACTGTTGTAGTGATGTGCTCCCTTGTGGCGAGCGGGCAAGCCCGCCCGCCACAAGGGAACACATCACTTTTTCTCTGTTAGAGCAATTCAAAGCTCTGTTGCTTCACATCCTGCGAGTCCAGCCCGATCTGCACATTGAACTCGCCCGGTTCTGCGGCGAATTTCAGCTGGGTGTTGTAGAACTTCAAGTCTTCCTCGGTGATGGTGAAGTGCACAACGCGTTCTTCCCCAGCCTTGAGCATGATCTTCTGGAAGTTCTTCAACTCCTTGATCGGGCGAATCATCGAGCCGGCCACATCCCGGATATACAACTGCACCACGGTTTCGCCATCCACCTTGCCGGTGTTTTGCACCGTCACGCTGGCGTCGAGCTTGCCGGTCTTGTTCAGGGTGGTGGACGACAGCGCCATGTCCGACAGGCTGAAGTTGGTGTAGCTCAGGCCATAACCGAACGGGAACAGCGGCCCGGTGGTGTCATCGAAGTACTGCGAGGTGTAGTTGCCCGGTTTGCCCGGCGTAAACGGCCGACCAATGCTCAGGTGGTTGTAGTAGGTGGGAATCTGCCCTACCGAGCGCGGGAAGGTGATTGGCAGCTTGCCCGACGGGTTGTAGTCGCCGAACAGCACGTCGGCAATGGCGTTACCGCCTTCGGTACCGGCGAACCAGGTTTCCAGGATCGCGTCAGCCTGTTGGTTCTCTTCGAGAATCGACAGCGGACGGCCATTCATCAGCACCAATACCAGCGGTTTGCCGGTGGCTTTCAAGGCCTTGATCAGGTCCCGCTGGCTTTGCGGGATGTTCAGGTCGGTGCGGCTGGACGATTCGTGGGACATGCCACGGGACTCGCCCACGGCCGCAACGACAACGTCAGCCTGCTTGGCGGCCTTGACCGCTTCGTCGATCATCACCTGCGCCGAGCGCGGGTCGTCCACCACTTCCGGGGCGTCGAAGTTGAGGAAGTTCAGGTAGTCGACCACCGCTTTGTCAGCAGTGATGTTGGCGCCTCGGGCGTAGATCACCTTGCCTTTTTCGCCGATGACGGCGTTCATGCCGTCCAGCAGTGTCACCGATTGCGCGGGTTTGCCGGCGGCGGCCCAACTGCCCATCATGTCGATCGGCGCCTTGGCCAGCGGGCCCACTAGGGCGATGGTGGCGGATTTTTTCAGCGGCAGGGTGTCGTTCTGATTTTTCAGCAACACCAGGCTGCGGCGGGCTACGTCACGGGCTTCGGCGCGGTGCAGACGGCTTTCAGCGTAGGTGTCGACCGGGTCATCCTCGGCCTTGCCGATACGCAGGTACGGGTCGGCGAACAGGCCCATGTCGTACTTGGCGCCGAGCACTTCGCGCACAGCGTTGTCGATGTCGCTTTGTTCGATCTCGCCGGACTTCAGCAAAACGGGCAATTCCTTGCCGTAGAGCTGGTCGTTCATGCTCATGTGGATACCAGCCTTGATCGCCAGTTTGGCCGCTTCGCGACCGTCTTTCGCCACGCCGTGCTTGATCAGTTCGAAGATGGCGCCGTGATCGCTCACGGCCAGGCCCTTGAAGCCCCACTCCTTGCGCAGCAGGTCGTTCATCAACCAGGTGTTGGCGGTGGCGGGCACGCCGTTGATGGAGTTCAGGGCCACCATCACGCTGCCGGCACCGGCCTTGATCGCTGCGTGGTAGGGCGGCAGGTAATCCTGGTACATCTTCACCGGGCTCATGTCGACCACGTTGTAGTCGCGACCGCCTTCCACCGCGCCGTACAGGGCGAAGTGCTTGACGCTGGCCATGATGCTGTCGGCCTTGGCGGCACTGGTGCCCTGGAAGGCCTTGACCATCACCTCGGCAATGCGCGACACCAGGTAGGTGTCTTCGCCAAAACCTTCGGAAGTGCGGCCCCAGCGCGGGTCGCGGGAGATGTCGACCATCGGCGCGAAGGTGATGTCGAGGCTGTCGGCGGCGGCTTCCTGGGCAGCAACGCGCCCGGAGCGGCCAATAGCGTCCATGTCCCAGCTGGAAGCGAGGGCCAGGCTGATGGGGAAAATGGTCCGGTGGCCGTGGATCACGTCATAGGCGAAGAACATCGGGATCTTCAAGCGGCTGCGCATGGCTGCGTCCTGCATCGGACGGTTTTCCGGACGGGTGATCGAATTGAAAGTGCCACCGATGTTGCCCGCGGCGATTTCCTTGCGAATCATTTCCCGAGGCATTTCCGGGCCGATGCTGATCAGGCGCAACTGGCCGATCTTTTCATCGAGGGTCATCTGTTTCATCAGGTCGCTGACGAAGGCGTCCTTGTCCTTGAGCGCAGCGGGCTTTGTCTCGGCAAATACGGGGTGACTGGCTAGAGTGGCAACAAGGCCGAGCAAACACAGCTTCTTCATGGATATCCTTTTTTTGACTCGCTGTGCAGAGCTGACTGGGAGCGCTGCTCGGCCAAAATGTGGGGAGCGTCTATTGTTGTTCGGGTGTTGTTCAGATAAATGCAGCACACTTCTGAACTCTTATACGCGCTGGGCATCTTTTAGCTGATTGGCTCGATGCAATCCAGTGGTGGCGGATTATGCCCCAAGCGCGTGATGAAAGGGTTAGTCGTCAAATTCCATAGGGTCGGCAGGAGAAACACCATGCAAGCAGCACAAGGTTTTCGATGGGGCTGGAAAGCCGCGGTATTGCTACTGATCAGCACGGTGCTGAGCGGTTGCGGCATCAACAAGATTCCCACTCTTGACGAACAGGCCAAGGCTGCCTGGGCCCAGGTGCAGAACCAGTATCAACGGCGCGCTGACCTGATCCCCAACCTGGTGGCAGTGGTCAAGGGCTACGCCGCCCATGAGCAGGACACCCTCACTGCCGTGATTGAAGCGCGTGCCAAGGCCACCTCGATCCAGGTCGATGCCAGCACCCTCGACAACCCGGAAAAACTCAAGCAGTTCCAGCAAGCCCAGGATGGTTTGAGCGGCGCCCTCAGCCGTTTGATGGTGGTGTCCGAGCGTTATCCGGACCTGAAGGCCAACCAGAACTTCCTGGCCCTGCAATCGCAGCTTGAAGGCACGGAAAACCGTATCAGCGTGGCCCGTCGCGACTTTATTGCTGCTGTGCAGGCCTACAACACCGAGATCCGTACCTTCCCCGGTCGCCTGTGGCACAGCGTTATGTACAGCGACTTGCCGATTCGCGCGAACTTCGAAGCTACCAGTGCCGATGCCGATAAAGCGCCGCAAGTGAAGTTCTGATCAGGCTTCAATGAGGTGTAGATGCGTGTACTAAGGATAGGCCTGGCGCTGTGGCTCCTGGCATGTGTGACCACCGCCCAGGCGGCGCTGACGTTTCCGGCGCTGACCGGGCGGGTGGTGGACAGCGCCCAGATGATCGACCCGGCGGTGCGCGAGCAACTGACCCAGCAATTGCAGGCGCTGGAGCAAACCAGCGGCGACCAGATCGTGGTCGTCACGGTGCCCGATCTGCAAGGCGTGCCTATTGAAGACTACGGTTATCAATTGGGCCGCCACTGGGGCATTGGCCAGAAGGGCAAGGACAACGGCGCGCTGTTGATCGTTGCCCGGGATGAGCGCCAGTTGCGCATCGAAGTCGGCTACGGCCTGGAAGGCGTGCTCACCGATGCGCAGTCCTGGGTAATCATCAATCAGGTGATTGCTCCGGCGTTCAAGACCGGCAACTTCAGCAAGGGCATCAGTGACGGTGTCGCGGCAATGCTGCAGGTGGTGGGCGGCGACCCGCTGGCTGTGCCGGCCCATGTGGCGGACGCCAACTTTGCCAAGGACAATCCGGTGTTCTCCATCGGCTTGTTCATTATGCTGCTGGTGGTGTTGTGGCTGTGCAATCGCATGGGGCTGCCGGTAGGCGCGATCCTGCTGGCGATCCTTAGCAGCAGTGGACGTGGCGGCGGTGGCGGCGGCGGAGGGTTCCGAGGCGGCGGCGGTGGTTTCGGCGGTGGCGGGGCCTCGGGCGGCTGGTAATGACAATAACTAAAGAGCATCTACAACCATGGCATTACTGAGTGAACACGAGCAACGCCAGGTCGCCGAAGCGATTGCCAGGGTCGAGCAACAGACCGACGCGGAGCTGGTGACCGTACTGGCGGCCCGCGCCGACGACTATGCCTATATCCCGCTGTTGTGGGCCAGCCTGGTGGCGTTGGTGGTGCCGGGTATCGTGCATTACCTGTCCGGCTGGCTGACCATGCACACCTTGCTGCTGGCGCAATGGGCGACGTTCATCGTGCTGTGCCTGATCTTTCGCTTGCCGAAGATCACCACCCGGCTGATCCCTCGCTCGGTGCGTCATTGGCGGGCGTCGAACCTGGCGCGACGGCAGTTCCTGGAGCAGAACCTGCACCACACCCTGGGCCGCACTGGCGTGCTGATCTTTGTCAGCGAGGCCGAGCGTTATGTGGAGATCCTGGTGGACGAAGGTATTTCCAAACGCCTGGATAACAGCAGTTGGGACGCCATCGTCAGTGCCTTTACCCAACAAGTGAAACAAGGCCAGACCTTGGCCGGGTTTATCGCCTGTATTGAAGCCTGCGGGGAATTGCTCAAGGTGCATGTGCCAGTGACGCAGACGCGTAATGAGTTGCCCAATCGGTTGGTGGTGTTGGAGTAGCAACTGATCGTTCCCACTTTGTGGGAACGATCATCGGCGGTGTGTCACCGACCATTGGTCAAATAACCCCGTGCCCTAAAGCCCCATCCCCCCTAAAATGCCCGGCATTCCCAGCCCGAGGCGTTTTTGTTCATGTCTGTCACCGCTAAACCTGCCAGCCCCGCGCCGGATCATCACGCGCAGTTCCTTGAACTGCTGACCGCGAGCCTTGAGCAAAACGCCTTTATCAAGCTGGTGCTGGCCAAGTACGTCGGTGAAGAAGCCGAGCTGCAACGGCTGATCATCAAGCAACTGACGGTCAAGGATCAGCCTTGCCTGTCCTTCGTCTACCGCTACAAGACCCGCGACATCACCAAGAACTTCTCCCTTGAAGAGGGCGTAGCGACGATTGCCGAGCTGTTGCCGGCCTCGTTCAAGAACGCGCACCTGCTGTCGGTCACCGACGAAGCCCAGCTGGAATACAGCAAGAAGAACAAAAGCTCGCTGTTCAAAAGTAAGCCGCAACAGCTGCGCGAAGCACCGTCCGCCGAGCACAACCGCGAGAAAAACCGCTTCCTCGACCTGAGCCGGCCGTTCCTCGCCGACCTGGGCGTGACCAACGCCAAACACGAGCTGATCCCGGCGATGTCGCGCAAGTGGAAGCAGATCAACAAGTTCATCGAGGTGTTCAGCCATGCGCTGACCACGTCACCGTTGCAGCTGGATCAGCCAGTGCGGGTCGCAGATTTCGGTTCGGGCAAGGGCTACCTGACCTTCGCCATTCACGACTATCTGCGTAACACCCTCAAGGCCGACGGCCAGGTGACCGGCGTCGAGCTGCGCGAAGACATGGTGACGCTGTGTAATAACGCCGCAGCCCGCCTGGAGCACACGGGGCTGGTATTCAAGTGCGGTGACGTACGCACTGTGGCGCCCAGCGAATTGGACGTGATGATCGCCCTGCATGCCTGTGACATCGCCACCGACTACGCGATCCATACCGGTATCCGTTCCGGCGCGTCGATCATCATGTGCTCGCCGTGCTGCCATAAGCAGATACGCTTGCAAATCCAGAGCCCAGTGTTGCTCAAGCCAATGCTGCAATACGGCCTGCACCTGGGCCAGCAGGCGGAAATGGTCACCGACAGCCTGCGGGCGCTGTTCCTGGAAGCCTGCGGCTACGAGACCAAGGTTTTCGAGTTTATCTCCCTGGAACACACCAACAAGAACAAGATGATCCTTGCCGTCAAACGCTCGGAGCCGGTGGACAATGCCCAGTTGCTGGTGAAAATTCAGGAGCTGAAGGCGTTCTACCACATCACTGAGCACTGCCTGGAAACCCTGCTGCGGGCGGATGGTTACTTGAACTGAACACGCCCCTTTGTAGGCGCGGGCTGGCTCATGCAAAGGGCGATGTAGTAGCGGGTCATTACCCGGCTCAAACACCGGGGTCTATCTTGGCTACTTCTGTCTGCCCAACCGTTCTACCGGAGGAATGCCCCCATGGCCGCGAAAAAAATCCTGATGCTGGTCGGCGATTACGTCGAAGACTATGAAGTGATGGTGCCGTTCCAGGCGCTGCTGATGGTCGGTCACACTGTCCACGCCGTCTGCCCGGACAAGCGCGCCGGCCAGACGGTGCGCACAGCGATCCATGATTTTGAAGGCGACCAGACCTACAGCGAAAAACCCGGCCACCTGTTTGCCTTGAATGCCGACTTTGCCAACGTTGACGCCGCCGACTACGACGCGCTTCTGGTGCCCGGTGGTCGCGCTCCTGAATACCTGCGCCTGAATGAAAAAGTCCTGCAACTGGTGAAGGCTTTCGACCAGGCAGGCAAGCCCATTGCCGCCGTGTGCCACGGTGCGCAGTTGCTGGCGGCGGCGGGTATTCTTGAAGGCCGCGAATGCAGCGCCTACCCGGCGTGCGCGCCGGAAGTGCGACTGGCGGGCGCTACGTTCATCGATATCCCGGTGACCGACAGTCATGTCCAGGGCAATCTGGTCACGGCCCCGGCCTGGCCAGCGCATCCGAGCTGGCTGGCGGGTTTCCTCGGCCTGCTGGGCACGAAAATCACCTTGTAAACCGGAGGTCATCGCCATGTGCGAGCTGTACGTCAAGGCCGACCCGATTCTCTACGAATCCCGCTCGCGCTCCCTGCGCATCTGCGGGGTAGTGACCACCCTGCGCCTGGAAAACCAGTTCTGGGACATCCTCGGCGAAATCGCCGCGGTGGATGGCATGACCACCAATCAGTTGATTACCAAGCTGTATGAAGAAGTGATGGATTACCGCGGGGAGGTGGTGAATTTTGCTTCGTTTCTGCGGGTGAGTTGTACCCGCTATTTGAGCAAGCAGCGCGCCCAGATACCGGGGTTGAGTCTGGTGAGTACCAAACCCGAAGCACTGAAGATTTAGTTGGGCAACGGGCCGGTCTTCATGCTGGCCCGTAGATACTCTGTTCCTCGGTGCTGGGGGCTGATCTGATGGCGGTGGTGTGCCCGACGTAGCCTCGTTCCACTCATCAACTGATATGGCTGTTGACTCGGTCCTGTAATTCAGAAAAACCGCGTCACGCTGATCTTGGCATTGCGTCCTACGCTGTAGGCACTGTCACCGCTCAACGCCGGCAGGTAGCTGCGGTTGAACAGGTTGTCGACGGTGAAGTTGACCTCGGTGCCTTTGAGATACGCCTGTTGCGGTTTCCAGTTGGCGAACAGGCCCTGGGTATCGTAGCTGTCGTTGGCGTATTGGTCATAGAACCTGTCACCGAGGGAACTACCGATGCCTTCTGAGTATTTGTCACTCGGCAGGCGGTCGGTCTTGCGCACGAACTGCCCTTGCCAGCCCACTTTCGCGTCCCAGCTCGGGATTTTGGTGCCCACCACGGCGACCCATTTGGCCGGTGGAATATCACGGGCCCAGACATGGGTGCCCCATGGGTTGGTGTAAGGGTTTTCCCGTTTGCCGGTGGTCCACGAGTAGGTCAGAGAGCCGAACAGGTAGGTTGAGTCGTAGTAGCTTTCGACCTCGAAGCCCTTGATGGTCATGCTGCCGACGTTGCGGTAGTTGGACATGGCCGGCATGCCCTTGCACGACTCGGAAATTGTCCCACCGACAATTGTCTGATTCTCACAGCCCACGCCGGTGGCCTTGAAAATCTCGTCTTCGATCTTGTTATGGAACAGCGTGGTGCGCAGTTGCAGGTTGTCGCCTTTGGCGATGACGTTGGCGAAGTCGGTGATGTTGCCTACGGTGATGGCAGTAATGCGTTCCGGGTCGAGGTCGACGCTGGTGGCGGTGCGGTTGCCCAGGCCCTGAACTTCGTACTGTTCGTCGATCACTGGCGCGCGCCAGGTGCGGCTCCAGTTGGCGAACAACGCCACATCCGGCGTGACTTTCCAGAACGCCGCCAGGCGCGGCGACCAGCCGGTGTAGGTGCGGTCGCTGTAGTCGTGGCCGAAGGACGGATCGGTGCTGCTGTAATACGGCGCATCGTTTTCTTCGCCGCGATTGCGCACATGGTCATAGCGCAGCGACGGGGTGATGGTCACGTCGCCCAGGGTGACCGCGTCCTGGATGTAGAACGCATTGGTGTCGACCTTGCCGTGGGGCATGAAGGCCGGCTGGAAATGCCCGTAGTTGAATTTGGGGGTGTCGTAGGTTGCGCCTGGCATCCAGCTTTCGGTTTCGCGGATGTGCTTGCGGATCTGTACGCCGGTAGTCAGCGCATGCTCCAGCGGCCCGGTGGCAAACAGGCTGATGTTGCGCAGTTCGAGGATCTTGTCCTTGTAGGAGGTATCCATCTTGCGCCCACCGGTGGAGAGGCCGAAGAAGGCCGTGGCGTCGCGTTCGTCGGTCTGGTCGGTTTTGGACTCCGAGTAGCTGAGCTTCATGTCCACCAGCGGGTTGTCCAGGGGCTGGTATTCGTACTTGCCGGACCACGTGGTGTCGACGGTATCGCGGCTGGCCAAAAAGCGTTTCAGCGCGCCCTTGTAGCCATAGCGGTCGATGCTGGCCTGGCTCGGCGGGTCCGGATAACTCTTGGCAGAGAACGGCGTCCAGCGCTGACTGTTGGCACGGGAATAGGACATGCCGACGCTGTGCTCGTCAGTGAGGTGCATGTTCAGCTTGAATAGTTTGCCGTCGACATCCTGGGCGCTGTTCGGCAGGCGCTTGGGGTTGATCGGAAACCGATTGCTGGGATCGGGACGGCTATCTGCCAGCTTCATATCGTCGCCGTCGCGCTTGGTCAGGTAGGCCAGGGCATCGAAGCGGCCGTCGTCGGTGCGGCCATAAACGGCGCCGCTGTAGACCTGTTCGTGGTCGTTGCTGGAGTAACCGTACTTGAGCATGGCGCCGCTGTTGCGACCGTCCTTGAGCAGGTCGGGGGCATCCTTGGTGATCATGTTGACTGTACCGCCAAACCCGCCGTTACCGGTGAAGGCCGAGTGCGGGCCTTTTTCCACCTCGATGTTTTTGATCAGCTCAGGCTCGATAAACACCGTGCCCTGTTGATAGCGCTCGAAACCACTTTTGGTTGCGCCATCGACGGTCATCGGTACGTCTTCGGCTTCGCCCATGCCACGAATATTGATGGTCTGGCCGCCCGGCTTCATCGAGCCGCCCATGCTTACACCCGGCAGCGTCTGCAACAGGCTGGGAATGTTGTTGGGCTGGTAACGGTCGATATCGGCCTGGGTCAGGGTGGAACGGCCTACTGTGCTGGAGTCGACTTGATTGCCGGTGCCGATCACGCTCAAGGCGTCCAGTTGCACGATGCTGCTGCTGGAGGTCTTGCTTTCTTCGGGGCGCACGACATAGGTGCTGCCCACTTTGATCAGGATAAATTCGCTATTTTTCAGCAGGGAGCGGATCGCCACTTCCGGGGTGAAATCGCCGTTGATGGCTGGCGCCTGGATGTTTTTCAACCGGTCTTCATCAAACAGCAGCTGGATTTTCGCCTGTTGCGCCACTTGGCTCAGGGACGTGGCCAGGGATTGGGCCGGCAATTGCAGTTTGAACGACTCGGCCTGGGCCGTGAGGCTGAAGGCCAGGCAGGTGGCGATCAGTGTCGGTCGAAGAAACAGGTGTTGAGCATGGCAAGGCGCGCGAAACATGAAATCCCCCAGAGCGGCTAAGTAGCCAAAAAGGCATGCGTATCAAACGCAGACCGGAGGAAGACGCGGCAGGAAAAAAAATCCACACATGCGAATGAAAAATATTCTCAAGTAGTGAAGGGAGGTCTTACTTGCGCGCTTCGATCCTGATTTTCCCGTCGCTCAGGGCCACGGTTTTTACTGGCAACAGCGCCGGCAGCGCATTGATCAGTGCGTCCGGGTCATTCACATCGAGATTGCCCGAGACTTTCAACTGCGCCACCGCGCCATCGGCCAGCAACACGGCTTTTGGTCGATAGAGCCCCAACTCGTCAATCAGGCTGGCCAGTTCGCGGTTGCGAAAGGACAAGTGCCCGCTGCGCCAGTCGGCAACCTCACCGGCGGCCAGGATTTGTTGTTGCAGGGTGCCCTTGGCATAGCTGTAGATGGCGCGCTGCTGTGCGCCCAGCAAAGTGGCGGTCGCCTTGCTGTCAGGTTCAAAGGCCACCTGGCCGTGGGCGACGCTGACCACCAATTGTTGCTTACTGCGCCGTACATCGAACCCGGTGCCCACCACCCGTACATTGGCATCACCGGCGCGCACGAACAGTGGTCGCTCTTTATCGGCGGCTACCTCCAGGTACAACTGGCCCTGGTCGAGGTAGACGATGCGCTGGTGTGCGTTGAAATCAACCCGCAACCGGGTGCTGGCGTTGACGTACAAGGTGCTGCCATCTGGCAAGTTCAGCGTACGCATGCCTTTGTCCTGGGCGGCGACCTCTGTCTGATAGACCCCGCGCGGTGCACCGATATTGCTCGCCAGCAGGGCACAGACCAACGCGGCCGCCACGGCCAGTGCCGGGCGCCAGGGTGCGGGTTTCGGGGTGGGCAGGGCAACGGGTTTATTCAGCTGTTGCAGCTCTGCAAGGTCGGCCCATAACTGTTCGAACTCGGTGTAGGCACGGGCATGGGCCGGTACCGCCTGCCAACTGGCAAATGCCTTGCGGTCGGCGTGGCTGCCGCCGTTGCGGTTGCGCGCAAACCAGCCGGCGGCCTGGGCATCGATGGAGTCGTGCTCGTCAATTTCACGGCTATCGATGTCGCTCAAACGGGTCATTCTGGCTGCTCCTTGCCGTGTTCTCGTTGAAGTCGCTGCTTGCAGTGCAGCAGGGCAAAGGCGATGTGCTTTTCCACCATGCTGATGGAAACGCCCATGCGCTCGGCGATCTGCGCCTGGCTCAAGCCTTCGAAGCGGTGCAGCATAAGGGCTTCTCGCCTGCGGGGCGAGAGTTCGGCGAGGACTTCTTTCAACTGTTCCAGGCGCTGGGTGCGTTGGGCGGCGGCCATGGGGTCGTTTTGCTCGTCAGTGACCGGCTCGGCGTTCCGTTCGGCCTGTTCGTTGTGAACGATGTGCCGCACCTTCTGTTTACGCCAATGATCACGCAGCAGATTGCGTGCCATCTGAAACAGAAATGCCCGTGGCTGCTGGACCTTGGCCCGGTCGTGGTAATCCAGCCATTGGGTAAAGACATCCTGGGTCATGTCTGCCGCGTCGCTGGCGTTGTCCGTGCGTTTGCGCAGGTAATGCAGGATGTCTGCATAGAACCCGCGAAAGGCATCGGCCGACAACGGGTCGGGCTTGAGACGAGGCATGGATATCCTTCTTGACGAAGCGCAGTGCAGCAAGGTCGCGAATGATATCGAGAATTATTGTTATTTGTCTCCAGGAAAATACACAGCCTCACCTGAGAAGATCGCTCCCATGCAGAGCGTAGGAGCGATCGTTGGTTTATTTGAGCGTTGCCAACAACCCCTGCAACTGATCGACACCTGCTTCACCCAACGCAAATACCGGCAACCTTGGGTCACCCGCTTCCAACCCGGTCAGCCGCAGCCCCGCCTTGATCGTTGCCGGCAATCCACCTTTGAGGATGAAGTCCAGCAATGGCAACTGCCGATAAAACAGTTCCCGCGCCTTGCTCAGGTCATTGGCCAGTACCGCTTGGTACAAATCGAGATTGAGTTGTGGGATCAGGTTCGGTGCCGCGGTGCACCAACCTTTGGCACCCGCCGCAAAGGCTTCCAGTGCCAGTGGATTGCAGCCGTTGTAGAACGGCACCTGGCCGTTACCGAGGCGTTGCAACTGGTGCATGCGCTGAATATCACCGGTGCTTTCCTTGACCATGGTCACATTGTCGACAGCCTTGACGATGCGCAGGATCAACTCCACCGACATATCGGTGCCGCTGGTGGCCGGGTTGTTGTAGAGCATGATCGGCACGCCGATGCTGTCGCCGATGGCGCGGTAGTGGGCGAGGATTTCCGCTTCGCTGAGCTTCCAGTAAGAGGCGGGCAACACCATCACCACATCGGCGCCATGACTTTCGGCAAAACGCGCACGACGCACAGCCTTGGCGGTGGTCAGGTCGGAGACGCTGACGATGGTCGGTACCCGTTTGGCGACCTTTTGAATGCTGTAGGCGCTGACTTCATCCCACTCTGCATCGCTCAAGTAGGCGCCTTCGCCAGTGCTACCCAACGGCGCGATGGCATGCACGCCGCTGTCAATCAAGCGGTCGATGGAGCGGCCCAGGGCGTCGAGGTCAATGCGCTCGCCGCCTGCGCTGAACGGGGTGATGGTGTAGCCGATGATGCCGTGAATAGTTGGGCTGGACATGGAAAATCTCCGGTCGAAAAGGGCTTCAGTTCAGGCAGTCGGCGTGTTGACGCAGATTCTGTCGAGCGTAGTAGTTGAACGCAGCACCGTGGCGCTTTGGCTTGGAGATCCAGTCATGGGCTTCGCGTCCCAGTTCCGGCAGGATCGGCTTAACGGTGCCGGCGGCCATGGCCAGCAACTGCAACTTGGCCGCCCGTTCGATCAACTGCGCAATGACGCAGGCCTCTTCGATGGTTGTACCGGTGGACAATTGGCCGTGATGGGACAGCAGGATGGCGCGCTTGTCCCCCAGCGCCGTGGTGATGATTTCGCCTTCTTCGTTGCCCACCGGCACGCCGGGCCAGGCTTCAAGAAACGCGCAATCTTCGTACAGCGGGCAGAGGTCCATGTGGGAAACCTGCAGCGGTACTTCCATCATCGATAGTGCGGCGATGTGGGTCGGGTGGGTGTGGATGATGCAGTTCACATCCGGCCGGCCACGGTAAACCCAACTGTGAAAGCGGTTGGCCGGGTTGGGCATGCCGTGGCCTTCGAGGACTTCAAGGTCTTCGTTGACCAGCAGCAGGTTGCTGGCGGTGATTTCATCAAAGCCCAAGCCCAGTTGCTGGGTGTAGTAGGTGCGGGGTTGCGGACCACGGGCAGTAATCTGCCCGGCCAGTCCCGAATCGTGGCCGTTCTCGAAGAGAATACGGCAGGTCAGGGCCAGCTTTTGCCGGTCGGTCCACGTATTATCCGCCAGGGTATTTTGCATCTGACTCAGCGCTTGCTTGACCAGTTGCTCTTTGGGGAGTGCTAATGTCTTGGCCATATCGGTGTCCTTTGGGTGGTTCAATGGACGTCGATTTGCTGGTTCCCGCTGCTCGCAAGGTCGTTGGGTTTGTGCAAATGACACTAAAGATGCTACATGACACATTGTGTCATAGACAAGTAATAATCATCGTCTCCTGGCTGGATTAATCGCTGCGCATGTCTATCCGTTTGAAATTACTTAGAAAAAAACTGGGTGTAACCCTGGAGACCCTGGCCGAAAAAACGGGGATGACCAAAAGTTACCTGTCCAAAGTCGAGCGCGGCCTCAACACCCCGTCGATTGCCGCTGCCCTGAAACTGGCCAAGGCCTTGAACGTGAAGGTCGAGGAGCTGTTCAGCGAAGACAACGTCAGCCTCGACAGCTACAGCCTGGTGCGCAGCCACGAACGTCAGCCGCTGTCCGGCACCGAGGCGTCCCCCGGTTACGCGGTGTTGGCCCATCAGGTCAGCGAGCGTAGCCTGTTGCCGTTCATCATTTATCCGCCGGCGGAGTTTTCCGACAAGACCTTCAAGGAGCATCTGGGGGAGGAGTTTCTGTTTGTTCATGAAGGCCGGGTTGAAGTGGACTTCATGACTGAACGAGTGATTCTGGAACGTGGCGATGCGCTGCATTTCAATGCGCAAAAGCCCCACCGAATCAGGTCGGTGGGGGACGTTCAGGCGCAGTTGTTGGTGGTGGTTCACAGTATCGAAGAATGATCCGATCAGCGCTCGACCGGCACCGACAGTGCCGGATCGCCAAGCGCATGCGTGCGCGCATCAAAAAACCGCAGCTCCACCGCCATCCCCTCAAACAGCTCTGCATAACGCCGCTTCTGCTGCTGGATAAACCCTGCGCTGCGGCCAAACACCGAAATCGCCAGGGTCTTGACCTTCGACTGTCGGATCGCCTGCACCAGATGTGAGTCCTGCTGGCCCAGGTGATGACCGAAGATGCACAGCGCGCCGGTATGGCTCAACAACTGCTCGTAGCAAAACGACAGGTAATCCGAACTGCGGATGGTCTTGAGCTTGTCCTCAACCTTGCCCTCGCTGACAAACAGCGGCACATCGTCCAGGGTCTTGATCGTATTGTTGATAGCAAAACTGCTGAGCAAGGTGCTGTCGGTGGACGGCAATTTGCGTGCCGTGCCATCGAGGTTGCGCACCAGATGCAGGCCGCCGTGCAGGTACAGAATGCGTGTAGCGTCGGTGGCGGTATTGCGCAGGTCGAAGCTGGCATCTGCGCTGCGAAACAGGTCGTCGATGCCCGGGGTTTGCAGGATTGCCCAGTAGTTGAGCAAATCGTAATTGCTGGCAAACACCGTTTGATAACTGGCCAGTTCCTGGTTGATTTTCGCCAGCGTCGACGGCTGCACCAGGCGCCACGGAATGTGTACGCCATGGATGGTGTTGATCAACGCTTCCTTGATCGCATAGTAACGATTGCGCGGCGCGGCGGAGCTGACCGCCAGGGCCTTGTTGACCCGGCTGGTGGTTTTCAGCGCGCCCAGCACCTGCTCGAAACTACGGGTCTGCATTGCGTCGAACACGCTCAGTTCGGACTGGCTTAGGGGCTTTTCTTCCACTGTGCGGGCGTTTTCGAACAGCGAGTCGTAGGCGAAATCTTCCCACACCGCGCGACTGGCGCCGTTGCCGATCAGAATCCCGGTGAAGGCGGTGGTGCTGCGCAGGGCGTTCCAGTCTTCAAGCTGGACGTCAAAATCCTGGGAATCCTTCATTGCGGCGGGTCTACTCAAAAACGGCTGGACGGTGACTTTATCACGGGCAGGCGTTGATCCCGGTCAAGATGTCGCAGGTGGGCGCGGTTGATGCTGTAGGTATTGACACCCTCGTCACCGCCTCAAGAGGATTCGCCATGAGCAGTACTTTCTTCATCCCCGCCGTCAACATCATGGGCATCGACTGCCTCGACGAAGCCATGGCCGCCATCCGTAACTACGGTTTTCGCAAAGCGCTGATCGTCACCGACGCCGGCCTTGCCAAGGCGGGCGTGGCCATCATGATCGCCGAGAAGCTGGCGATGCAGGACATCGACTCGGTGATCTACGACGGCGCCAAGCCCAACCCTAATGTCGACAATGTTGAAAAAGGCCTGGCGCTGCTGCAACTGAGCAAGTGTGATTTTGTGGTTTCGCTGGGCGGTGGCTCGCCCCATGACTGCGCCAAGGGTATTGCCCTGTGCGCCACCAACGGCGGGCACATCGGCGATTACGAAGGCGTCGATCAGTCGAGCAAGCCGCAACTGCCACTGGTAGCCATCAACACCACTGCCGGCACCGCCAGCGAAATGACCCGTTTTTGCATCATCACCGACGAAACCCGCCACATAAAAATGGCCATCGTTGACCGCAACGTCACACCGCTGCTGTCGGTCAACGACCCGGCGCTGATGGTCGCCATGCCCAAGGACTTGACTGCCGCCACCGGCATGGACGCGCTGACCCACGCCATTGAAGCCTACGTCTCCACTGCCGCAACGCCGATCACCGACGCCTGCGCGATCAAGGCCATCGAACTGATCAGCGCCAACCTGCGGCTGGCCGTACGTGATGGCAGCGACATGGCCGCGCGGGAAAACATGGCCTATGCGCAGTTCCTCGCGGGCATGGCCTTCAACAACGCATCCCTTGGCTTCGTCCACGCCATGGCCCACCAGTTGGGCGGTCTGTACGACTTGCCTCACGGCGTGTGCAATGCGGTGCTGCTGCCCCATGTGCAAGTCTTCAACGCCAGCGTCAGTGCCCAGCGCTTGAGCGATGTCGGTCGCGCCCTCGGTGCCGACCTCAAGGGCACCACCCCGGAAGAGGGCGCCCAGGCCGCTATTGCCGCCATTCGCAGCTTGTCCCGGGACGTGGATATTCCCGCTGGCCTGCGCGAGCTAGGGGCCAAGTTGCAGGACATCCCGCTGTTGGCCACCAATGCCCTCAAGGACGCCTGCGGCCTGACCAACCCACGGCGTGCGGATCAGCGCCAGATTGAAGAGATTTTCCGTAGCGCGTTTTGATAGAGGCAGTTTCAAGCTGCAAGCTTCAAGTGGTTGCTTTACTTGAGGCTTGACGCGTGTGGTTTACCGCTGCGCCTGCGGCCAGCACTACGTAAAGTACCGCCAACGGCCAAGCCTGCTGACTCGCCAGCAGGCTGGCGAACAGACTGTCCAGCAACATCATCGTGCTGCCGCACATCACCAACGCCATCCCCCGTGCCATCACCGACACGCCCCAAGTGCTGAACCAACCATAAAGACAGGAAGGCCGCGCTGCGAGCGATTGCCAGGGTAGTGGTGCTTTTCAAGGGGCAAAAATTCCTTTTGGCGGTAAGCTTCAAATCGCACGCTACAAGTTGATCGGTTTTTTGTCTCTTACTGCTTCTAACTTGCAGCTTGAAGCTTACCGCTTGTCGCTAAGGAACCACCCTTATGAGAGTTCTGTTATTCGGTGCCACCGGTATGGTCGGCCAGGGCGTATTGCGTGAATGCTTGTTGGCCAGCGACGTGCAGGAAGTGGTGGCGGTCGGCCGTACGTCGCTGATCCAGGAACACGGCAAGCTGCATCAAGTGCTGCATGCCGATATGTTCGACTTCCAGCCCCTTGAGCATCTGCTGCAAGGCTTTGATGCTTGTCTGTTTTGCCTGGGGGTGTCTTCCGTGGGTATGGACGAAGCCACCTACACGCGCCAGACCTATGATCTGACCCTGGTAGCTGCCAGCACCCTGGCCCGGCTCAATCCACACATGACCTTTGTCTACGTGTCCGGTGCCGGCACCGATAGCAGCGAGACAGGCAAGGTGATGTGGGGGCGGATCAAGGGCAAGACCGAGAATGCCTTGCTGCGCCTGCCGTTCAAGGCGGTGTATCTGTTTCGTCCGGGGATCATTCAGCCGTTGCATGGCGTGCGTTCGAAAACCCCGCTCTACCAATCGGTCTACAACGTGATTGGCCCATTGCTGTCGCTGATTCGCCGCGTGCGCCCGGCCTGGGTGGTGAGCACCGAGACCGTGGGTCGGGCGATGTTGTCGGTTGTTCGCCATGGCGCGCCACAAGCGGTGATCGAACCCAAGGACATCAATCGCCTGGCCGCTGAGCGCGCCTGATGCTGCAAATGCCGGTGAAACCTTGCTGCACCATGGTCGGCAGATGCCTCATCAAGCGGCTGCCAACGCTTTAACCGGCACTGCGCTGAACTGAATCAACGCCACCCCACCCAGCAACATCAGCACCCCGATTAACCGGGGCGCTGTCAGTTGCCGCTCCACCAAACCGAACAGGCCAAAGTGATCCAGCAGCAACGAGGCGAGGATTTGCCCGGCCATTGCCAGGGCGATAAATCCAGATGCGCCCAGCTTGGGCAACAGCATCAGCGCCAGGGAAATAAAACATACGCCGAACGCGCCACCGGTCCACATCCACAGCGGTGCCTTGGTGATGAAGCCCAGGCTGGGCAACGGCAAGCGCAGGGCCAGGATCACCGGCAGCAGCACGGCGATGCTGACCAGCAGCGATGCCAGCGTCGCCCATAATGGATGCCCCAGCCCACGTCCCAGGTTGGCATTGATCGCGCTTTGAAACGGCACCACCGCCCCGGCAATCACCGCCAACAGCAACAAACCCAGCCAATGCAACGTCGTCATGAAGATTCTCCCAAAGGTTTCACTGGACTCTAAACTATTCGTCGCGCAAATTTAAATTCCAAGTTCTTATGCAGATCATGCACGTAATGAATAGTCTTCGTCGCATCGACCTCAACCTGCTGGTGATCCTCGACGCCTTGCTCAGCGAGCAACACGTGACCCGTGCCGCCGAACGCCTGCACCTGAGCCAGCCAGCGGTAAGCCACGCGCTGGCGCGGTTGCGCGAAGTGCTGGGAGACCCGCTACTGGTGCGTCAGGGTGGCGGCCTGGTGCCCACCGCCCGCGCCCTTGAGTTGGCCGCGCCTTTGGCCGAAGCGCTGGCCCAGGTGCAATCGCTGCTGGCACCGAACCTTTTTGACCCGGCCTCGGCTAAGCGCACCTTTCGTCTGGCCATGTCGGACTACGGCGCAGCGATCCTGCTGCCGGGGTTGGTGCGCACCTTGCGTCGGGCAGCGCCCGGCATCGACCTGTTGATCATCCATGCCAGCCGCGAAGGTATGTTGGACGGCGTGCTCAACGGAGAGATCGACCTGGCGGCCGGGGTCTTTCCCGACTTGCCTGCTGAACTGCGCAGCACGCCTTTGTTCGAAGAGCATTACGCCTGTCTGGTGGACCGCAATAGCCTGCCGGAAGACGGCGTGCTCGACTTGCCCACCTACCTGGCACGCCCCCATGTGCTGCTGGAAATGCGCGGCAGCGGTACCCCGGAAATTGAACGGGCACTGACCGCCATCCGCGAACGTCGGCATGTCGCCATCAGCTTGCCTCACTGGAGTGTTGCGCCGCAGTTGATCGAGGGTACGGACCTGATTCTCACCGTGTCGTCTCGTGGCTTGCTTACTATCGATCAGCAAAAGCTTCTGGTGGTGCCGCCGCCGTTCCACATACCATCCTTCGAGTTTGTGCTGGCCTGGCACAAGCGGCGGGGCGGGGATACGGCGTTGCAGTGGTTGAATGAGCAGGTACGGGGAATGAAGTTTTACCCTGACTAACATTGCAGTGCCTTGCAGATTGTGCAGAATCAACCGGCCACCTTTTTTTGTCAGAGCATGTTACCCATGACCCCATCGTTGCTGTTTGCTGTTATCGCCTCGGGCTTTATTTATGGCATCACCCCAGGCCCCGGCGTGCTGGCAGTGTTCGGCATTGGTGCGGCCCGTGGCCGTCGCGCCGGTGCCGGGTTTTTATGTGGGCACTTGCTGGGTGACGTGGTGTGGTGCAGCACCGCGTTGATCGCCATCGTTGGTGCGCGGGAAATCGGCAGCAGCGCCTTTGATGTGTTGGGCGTGCTTAGCGCTCTCTATCTGTTCTGGCTGGGTGTGCGCGCCATCCGCACCCGTCGCAGCAGCGAGGAAACGCCCCAAGGCGCGGCGCGGCAACCGTTCTGGCACGGCATTCTGTTCGGCCTGACTAACCCCAAGGCCTACCCGGTGGCCGTGGCGACTTTTACCGCGCTGCTCTCCAGCCGCGCAGAGTTGCTCACCTGGTCGATGCTGCCGTGGCTGATCTTGCTGAGTTTTGTCGGCGGCCTCGTCGCTTACGCTATCCTCATTGGCATTGTCGGTGCCCGCCAGGTACGCGCGGTGTACCAGCGCCATGAGGTGATGATCACCCGTTTGTGCGGCGTGATGTTTATCGGTTTTGCCGTCAACGCCCTGGCTCACGCGTTGCCGGGCCTGTTGGGCAACAAGACGTAAGGGCGTTGCACGGAACAACCGCTTCACGGGTCGGCACCGCAGACGCCTGACCGGCCCATGGATTTTTTCAACGCTGGCATCGCACGGTTCCCCTATCTTGATGGAAACCAGAAACGCTGCACCGCTAGCCAGTTACATCGACCTGCTGCTGGACGCCGTTTGTGCGGTCGATGTGGACGGTCGCTTCGTATTTGTCAGTGCGGCCTGTGAGCGCATTTTCGGCTATACCCCCGAAGAGCTTGTGGGACGGTCGATGATCGAACTGGTGTATCCCGCCGATCGGGCGCGCACCCTGGAGGCTGCGCGCGAGATCATGGCCGGCCAGGCCAAGCCCAGCTTCGAGAACCGCTATGTGCGCAAGGACGGTTCAGTGGTGTACATCATGTGGTCGGCGCGTTGGTCCGAAGTTGATCAACTGCGCATCGCCGTCGCCCGTGACGTCACTGAGCGCAAGCTGGCGCAATCCAAACAGGCGGCGCTGTATGCCATTTCCGAAGCGGCCCATGGTGCCGAGGACTTGCTGACCCTGTTCAAGCGCATCCACCAGATTCTCGGTGAATGGTTGCCCGCCTCGAATTTTTCCGTGGCCTTGTACAACGAGGTTGAGGATGAGTTGAGCTTTCCCTATCACGTCGATGACCGTGAACCGCAGCCACAACTGCCTGGCACCGCTACGGGCAGTATCTGCGCCGAAGTGATCCGCAGTGGCCAGCCGCTGTTGCTGACACCCGGCAACCATGGGGCTCTGAAGGACGTCCTGAAGGCGTTCAGCGGTCATGAGACGACATGCTGGCTGGGTGTGCCCCTTAACGCCCTGACCGGGACCGTCGGCGTGTTGCTCGTCAAAAGCGCGCCAGGGGATGCCCGCTACACTAAACAGGACCAGGAACTGCTGCAATACGTCTGCGCTCAGGTCACGGCGGCCATCGAGCGCAAGTTGTTGTTGGCTCGCTTGCAACACATGGCGCAATACGACCAACTGACCCTCCTGCCCAATCGCGCCTTGCTCCATGAACGCCTGCACAGCGCTCTGGCCCGTGCCCGCCGGGAAGGCGGCCGCCTGGCGCTGTTGTATGTCGACCTTGATCACTTCAAACAGGTCAATGACACGTTTGGCCACGGCATTGGTGACTTGTTGCTGCAGGAAGTCGCTCATCGCCTAACGGCTTGTGTCCGGGAAACCGACACCGTGGCGCGGATCGGCGGCGATGAATTTGTGATCCTGCTGGACAGCGTCCAACGACCTGAAGACGCGGCTGTCGTCGCAGCCAATGTGGAGCGTTCGTTGCTACCTGCGTTGAACCTGGAAGGCCACTGCCTGACCATTCAAGCGAGCATCGGCGTTGCCCTGTACCCGGAGCACGGCACCGAGGAAAAACCGTTGTTCAAACATGCCGATGAGGCCATGTACGGCGTCAAGAGGGCGCGTCGAAGCGAGGTGATGACGCCACAGGTTTGATGACCGTTCGTCGCACCGAAAAGTTTTTTCTAAACCTTTGCCGCCCTGAAAATTCAGATTCAAGGCGGGGCTCGTTCCCCGGCACTTATTATTACCTGGAGGAACTCATCATGAGCCGCATGGCTATCCGGTTACGCACCGCCAGTTTCGCGATGCTGCTGGGCCTCGGCGCCAGCAATGCTTTCGCCCAGTCGCCTGCCGATTTCATCGAGCAGGCTTCGGCCAAGGGTATGGCCGATATCGAAACCAGTCGCATGGCCCACGCCAAGACCTCGTCCAAGGAAATCAAGGATTACACCATCGAGGTCATCAACGAACGTACCCTGGCCAATCAGCACCTGGCGGCAATCGCCAAGAAGCTCGACTTGCCGGTGGCGCCTCGGGACAAGATCGTCGACAAGGCCGAAACCCTGATGCCCGAACTCAAGGATGGCGACTCCTTCGACGCTGCCTACACCGCCCAGCAGG
The DNA here is from genome assembly GCF_055407105.1 of Pseudomonas sp. C321. NCBI lineage: Bacteria > Pseudomonadati > Pseudomonadota > Gammaproteobacteria > Pseudomonadales > Pseudomonadaceae > Pseudomonas > Pseudomonas sp. C321. The sequence goes on from NZ_JBUZRB010000003.1 coordinate 580,928, forward strand.
TCAAGGCCAATGAAGACGCCATCGCTCTGTTCAAGCAGGAAGGCGCGGCGTCCGATGTTCCGGAAATAAAGGCCCTGGTCGATGAGACCCTGCCCACGCTGGAAACTCGCCTGGAAAAAGCCCGGGCGCTGGCTTCGACCTATGGCAAGAGCCGCCGAGGCGCAGGTTGATTGCTGCGGCATCGTTATTGACGCTGAAATGAAAAACGGCGGTGTGCAGCTACTGTCGAGGCTGACAGTGTTGCTTTCGTCGATGGTCACTACTGCTTCAATCCCTCTACAGGAAGCGCAATCATGAACATCATCCGTAGCGTGTGTCTGGCCTGCTGTGTGTTTGCCCTGCAAGGTTGTTTTGACAGTTCGAACAACGAAACCCAGGACAACACCAGTGGCAGCAAATCATCGGTAAAAATGCAGGACTCGAAGGCGGATAAGTAGACCTTGGCGTTTTTCTCCAGGAATTTTCGGAGAGTGCTTACGGTGCAGTGACGGCGTGGCCGCAAGACTGGGCTTTTGCCGGACTTGCCCATGGATACGACAGTCGACTCCACCGTCATCGCGCTCTACCACCAGACCGAAGACTATTATTTCACCTCGACCTGCCCGTTGCACCGGCGCCTCAATGCCTGTGTGAGCGTCTATTTTTCCGACGAATACATCAATGAATGGAACCTGTTGTTTATCCGGGTAGGCAGTTCCCATCCCGGTGATGCCGTGGCCGCTTCTCTGGAACTGATCCGCACGACTGCGTTGCCAATACGGATGGTGATTCATCAGGACAAGGTCCAGGCGCTGCACAGCACCCTAGCGGGGCTGGACTTTATTGCTGCCGAAAGCAGCACGGCCATGGTTCTGGATTTATCGGTGTTTACATCGACATCAACCATGGACAGCCATCTGCACATCAACCAGACCCACAACCTCAATGACTGGTCCGGCCCAGTGGCCAGCGCGTTCGGGATGCCAGCCGAAGGCATGGCCCATTATCAGGCCCGGCATCAGGTTGCCATCGACAGTGGCAAGTTTCTCTACCACTTCATCCTGTCTGTGCAGGGAAGGACCGTCTGCTCACTGACCCTGTCGATGTGCGATGAGCTGGCCCGACTGAACGATATTGGCACTGAGGTCGATTGTCGTGGCAAAGGCTACGCGACGCAGTTGATCAACGCTGCGCTGGCACATGCTGCGATCCTGGGTGCGCGCTGGTGTTTCCTCGAAGCGTCGACTCAAGGCCTGCCGCTCTACCGCAAGCTCGGCTTCTCGCCGCTGTTCGACTATCAGGCTTTTGTACGCGGGCCTTTGCTTGCGCCGACTACATCCGCTAGCACTGGGCACCCTGGCGAAACTGCTGTGGGCTGACGCCTATCAGGTTGGGATCAGACGGCGATTTCCGTTTGATCTTCCCCCTCAAGGCTCAGCAAATATTGCTTGGCTTCAAGCCCACCGGCAAATCCTGTCAGCCCCCCGGATGCGCCAATCACACGATGGCACGGCGCAACAATCGAGATTGGATTTCGGCCATTGGCCGCGCCCACTGCACGCACGGCTTTTGGATTGCCGATCTGCAAGGCGATCTGGCTGTAGCTGCGGGTTTCGCCGAAGGGGATGGTCAGCAAGGCCTGCCAGACTTTTTTCTGAAAGTCAGTGCCGGCGAAGTCCAGTTCCAGCTCGAAATGGTTACGGGTACCGGCGAAGTATTCCTTCAACTGCCGCTGCGCTTCCAGCAACACCGGGCTGTCGTTGGCCTCCTGTAACGGGCCCAGGCGTACGCGATTGGCACGTTCGTTTTCCCACAGGATGGCGGCGAGTTTCCCGCTGCGGGCGACAAGGGTCAGTTGGCCGACGGGAGAAGGCATGAGTGTGTATTCATAGGACATGGGCTGACTCCTTACTGGGCAGGTGTGAAAGGGTACGACGCCACTGTAGATTTGCGAGCCCATGGGGAAACTACGTTTCTTGCGGTTAAATTCGCGAAAGGTTTAAAAGTTCCAGTAAACCCAGTTGGAGTAAATGGGGTACCAGTAGAGCCAGGCAATGTAATAGAGACCTTTGAGTACCGAGGGCGTGCCCATGGCAATCAACGAGATAAGGTTGAGTAAGGCCATTGCCCCAGCGAAAGCCGCCAGCCACCGGCCAGCATTACGTACGGCAAACCAGCAGCCATAAAAGGACGATGCGATAGCAGTCAGGCTCATGGCTATAGCCAGGAAAAACGGCAGTTTTACCAACGTCAGCAACAGTGGGAGCAGCACCACCAAGCCCACTACCTTCCTGATTACAGGTCCTGAACTACGTTGGTTTGGAGAGAGCATTGCGGTTGTTCCTGATTCAGCGTTTGAACGACTGACGATCATTGCGGCCTGAGCCCGCCGCTGCATTTAGAGTTTGCTTAACTGCATTCACCGGTCTTGTTGCAACACTTTGAGTGCCGCTGAAGCGAGAAAGCCCGAGCGGCTTTTTTCTTCGGGGTGGTGCAGCACGTATTCATCAATACGGTTCAGCAGATAACCGGGCAGGGTGATGTTGAGCTTCTGCGCCTTGCCCAGGTACTTGGTGACATCAATGTCCACCACCGCCCAGGTGCAGCCGGCGTACTGCGGGTTGGCTGCGTGCAGGGTCACCTTCTGTGCATTGGGAATCGGCGAGCCGTCCTCCGCGAGGATCTCGAAGTGGCCTTCGATGGCTTCCCGGGCCATGGCCATGGCGTCGTCCAGATCATCGCCGGCGGAGAAGCAGCCAGGGATGTCCGGGACTTCAACGCCCCAGGCGTGGTCTTGGTCACCGGTTGAAATTGCAATCGGGTACAGCATATTCGTTGTTCTCCAGGGACGGTTTAACTGAGCAGAGCTTGTTTCAAAATGCTCTTCGCGGTCTTGTCCAGCAGGTCTTTCTTGGGATGAGGAATCGTTACCAGTCCAGGCTTCGTTGGATGCTTGAAATGGTGATGACTACCTCTGATTCGCACCAGGTGCCAGCCGTCCGCGACGATATGACCTATCAAATATCGGCTGTCCACATCACCTCCTTGTGGTGTGTTAGTGGTGACTATAACCACTATTAATGAATTATCAACACTCTACCTACCAACGGTCGATAACCGATGTTTCCGTGGGCGGTGTATGCGGTGTAAGAGTGTGCGGGGACGCCGCTGGAGAGAGTTATTGCGAGTTTTTGCAGGCGGCTCAGACGTGTTGGCGCGCCAGTAACACTTCATCAATCACCGTCATGAACGCCTCGACCAACAGGCTGCGCCCTTGCATGCGCGTAAGCACTAGCAGTTGCGCGCAAGCATCAGGATCTGTCAGTGGCCGATAGGTCACACCTTTGTTCATCAAGCTTTGGGTGCACTCAGGCACCAGCGCGACCCCTTGTCCGGCGGCCACCAAGGCAATGATAGAGGTGATTTGCCGCCCAGACGGGCCTGGGCGCAGCGGCAAACCATTGCGTCGGTAGAGTTGTTCGATGGACTGGTTAAGCCCCGAGCCGTAATCGTCGGGGAACAGAATCAACGGGTACGTGCTGAGTTGCGTCAGGCTGATCTGTGCCTGGCTGGCCAGCGGGTTGTCGCTGGAGACGGCGGCAACCAGCGACTCCTCACCAAGAGACAGCGCCTGTACCTCGGTTTGCCCGCTTTGCGGCAATAACCGGCTCAGGCCGATATCCAGACGACCGTCGGTTATTTGCGAGCCCATGCTACCGGACGCGCACTCCACCAGCGTCAACTGTACATCGGGAAAGCGTAGGGCAAAGGCCTGGATGGTCTGGCTGAACAAGTCCGAGAGGGCGATCGAACTGACGTAACCCAGCGCCAATTGCCCGGCGGAACCTGCGGCCAGCTTGCCGGCGATGACTTCGGCCAGGTCGACCTGCTCCAGGACAGCGCGGGCATAAGGCAAGAAGGAGCGACCCTGAGCGGTAAGGGAAACCGTGCGGCTGGTGCGATCAAATAGACGAAAACCCAGTTCAGTCTCCAGTGCCGAAATCTGTCGGGTCAACGGCGGCTGGGCCAGGTGCAGGCGCAGGGCGGCGCGACCGAAGTGCAATTCTTCGGCGACGGTCAGAAAGTAACGCAGCTTGCGTAGGTCGAGCATCCTGGCCCCTGGGTATTGATCGGTCTGAAATCGGTATTGGTCTTCATCGCGTCGCGCATTTTATAAAGTCTTCTCAAAATAATACGAGAGGTTTCATGAAACCGCGCCTGCATTGTGCCCGTCTTGCCTTGTTCCTGTGTGGCTGCGCGGCTTTTCTCAACCTCTATGCAACCCAGAGCATTCTCCAGAGCTTTGCATTGGATTTTCAGGTGAGCGCCAAAGAGGCTGGCTGGAGCATTACCGTTACCACCTTGGCCGTGGCAATTACCGCACCGTTTGTCAGCCGCTTCACCGGTAGGTTTGAGCAACGTACAGTGATCGTCGTCGCAGCGTTGCTGTTGGCGGTGCCGTCGCTGATGACGGCCTATGTCGATAGCTTTGCCGAATTGCTGGTGTGGCGGTTTATCGAGGGGATGTTGATCCCGGTGGTATTCGCCACCAGCGTCGCCTACATCGGCGACCGCTGGAGCGGCGGCACCGTTACCGAAGTCACCAGCCTCTACGTGGCCGGGACCGTGCTGGGTGGTTTTGCCGGGCGCTTCGTGACCGGGGTGATGACCGAGTATGTAGGCTGGCGCGAAGCCTTCGAACTGCTGGCGGTGCTGAGCCTGGTGGTGGGCGGCTTTATCCAGTTCCTGTTACCGGCCAATCCGACCCGAGCCGTGCGAGTTGCGGCCACCCGTGTAGGCATCTTCACCAAGCCGCTATTGGCCGCCTACGCCGTAGGCTTTTGCGTGCTGTTCTCCCAAGTGGCGACGTTTACCTACGCCGGCCTGTACCTCAGCCAACCGCCGTTCAACCTGGGCCCTGCGGCGCTGGGCACCATTTACATGGTGTTCCTGCTGGCACTGGTGGTGATCCCCATCGCTGGCCGCCTGAGCAAATCTCGCCCGCAATCCGAATTGCTGACGGTTGCTGCAGTGCTCGGCATCAGCGGCTCGGTCCTCACCTTGTTGCCTTCCCTGTGGAGCATCGTATTGGGCCTGGCCCTGAGTTCCACCGGGGTGTTCCTCGCCCAGGCCGCCGCCAGCGCATTCACCACTGCTACCGCACGACAGAACAAGGCTGGCGCTGTGGGGGTTTACCTGACCTGCTATTACCTGGGCGGCAGCTTCGGCGCCATTGCTCCGGCGATCATCTGGGGACATTGGGGCTGGACCGGCTGCGTGGTGCTGATCATCGGTTTCCAACTGCTGTCATTGTCGATCGCCCGGGTCGGCTGGAAGCCCGTCAGACTCCAAGCGATCAAAGTGAAATGACCTTAAGTGCCCCCCGATATAGTTGGAAAAGGGGACGGATTTATTTACCCGTCACTGACAACGTCAAAAACTCAAGCTTCCAAATTCCACCCATAAAAAAACCGGCCACCAAGAGCCGGTTTTTTTATGTATATACATCTCTCGTCAAAATCATCCTGACGCGAGACCAAAAAACTAAGTGGAGCGGGTGGCGGGAATCGAACCCGCGTGATCAGCTTGGGAAGCTGGAGTAATACCATTATACGACACCCGCTCAGAGCGGCTGACTTTGTACCAGATGTGCGCGTGGATTTGAAGTTTTTCTTTGGGGAATGTGCAGTTTACGATTTGTCGCAGGGCCGTCGGGCAGGCCGTTTGTAGGGGCGAGCTTGCTCACGATGCACCCAATATCGCTGCGCTTATTCAGCAAGCGCGCGGTATCGTTGGTGATCATCGCGAGCCAGTTCGCTCCACGTTCAAATGGCAAACGCATGGTGTGTCTGGCCCTGGTGATACCGAAGTCGACTCGGTTGCTGCTCCGGTTTGAGGAAGCTCATCAACGCCAGGCGACTGTCATTGCACGCCGCCTTGTGCTCCATATCCAGAAAATGCCCGGTGGCCTGGATGGTGCCGAAGCTGCTGTTGGCAATGTGCTGCGAGAACAACTTCGCATCCTGCGCGCTGGTGTACTCGTCCCATTCCCCATTGAGGAACAACACCGGAATGTTGATCTGTTTGGCGGACTTGAGGTAGCACAGGCGGTCGCTGTTGAGGACGTGGCTCATGTGGTAGTGCATTTGCCCGTATTCGTGTTCGGCCAGGGTGCTGACGTGGCGGTAGTTGAAGCGTTTGAACAGGCTGGGCAGGTGTTTGCCGATGGTGCTGTTGACGAGGTTGCCGACGCTGTGGCGGTCGAGGTTGCCGAGGTAGCCGACGCCGCGTTCCAGGTAGTCGTGCATGGGAGTGTTGATCACTGGGGAGAACGAGCTGATCACGGCCTTTTCTACCCGGCGGGGGCGCTGGGCGAGGGCGACGAGGGTGGCGGCTCCGCCCCAGGAGAAGGACAACACATGCTCTGCGGCGAAATGGTCGATGAGTTCCAGGAGGATCTGGCCTTCGACTTCTTTCGTCAGCATTTGCTCGTGGCGGTTGTGGGCTTTGGAGCGACCGGCGTAGGGCTGGTCGTACAGAACCACGTTGAATTGCGGGTGTAGGCTTTTCACGGTTTGGGCGAAAGATGCGGTGGTGGCCATGGAGCCGTTGACCAGGATGATGGTCTTTTCAGCAGCATCCGCGCGATAGAACTCCGTGTAAACCCGATACTGACCCTGTATATCCAGCACAGCGATTTCTGGCCTCATGTCGTAAGACTCCTGGCAAGCGGGTAGTGCGCACAGATAACTCTGCACGAGCTTTGTGACAGGTAGGCATACGCCTGAAAAAAGTGAGGGCCCATGTCGATCCGCTGATGCTGGCCGACGGGTATTGTTATGGCGGGCAATTTGCCGAAGATGCCCGCAGATCAAGCCGTGCGGGCGGGCAAAGTGTTTCTTGGAGGTTTGGGTGACTAGCCAGTCAGATTGCGGCTGGCGTTTTGATTCAAGCAGGATAGGGGCCATGTCGCAAGTTGAGGGCATGGGTTTTTGCCATCAGCGGCTGAACGGTCATCAGACCTGCTTTATTTCGTCGTCCGTCAGCGGCCGATACTGGCCTGGGGCGAGGTTTTCATCCAATACCAGCGGCCCCATGCATTCGCGGTGCAGGCGCGTCACCTTGTTGTCGAAGTGCCCGAACATGCGCTTGACCTGGTGATAACGCCCCTCAATGATGCTCAGGCGCGCACTTCTGGGGCTCAATATCACCAAATCCGCCGGTTGGGTGGTGAGGTCTTCGAAGGCGAAGTACAGGCCGGCCCTAAAGGTTGTCGCATATTGCGGGCCAATCTCCTGTTCGGTCTCGACGTAGTAGACCTTGGGCAGTTTGGTTTGCGGCTGGGTGAGGCGCCGCGACCACTGGCCATCGTTGGTGATCAGCAGGAGGCCTGTGGTGTTGAAGTCCAGGCGACCGGCGATGTGCAACTCGCCTATGTCCGGTTCATCCAGCAAGTCGAGCACGGTGGAGTGTTGCGGGTCCGACGTGGCGCTGACGCAGCCCGGCGGTTTGTGCAACATGAAGTAGCGCGCCGGTTTACCCGCCTGGAGGATGTCATCGTCGCACTCCACGCGGCTGAACTCGCGCACGTCGTGATGGGGATCGCTGACTACTTGTCCATCGACTTTAATCCGCCGTTCTACCAGCAGCAGGCGCACCTGTTGGCGATTGAAGCGGGGCAGGCTGCTGAGGAAACGGTCGACACGCATTACGGCTGCTCGGCCTCACGCAACTGTTCGTCGACCTGGGCACAACGCGGGCAGAGGCAGGCCTTGTTGCGCAGCTCATCGGGCAGCGCTTCAAGCACCGCTGGGTCGATACTGACGCTGTAGCACCAGCACGCTTGGTCGGCGGTACGCGGGTCGGCCAGGGCGCAATCGTTGCGGGCGCCGCAGGCCGGGCAAAGTATTGGAATGGTCATCGGTCGGTTCAGGCTGTAGCGGATAAGTCCCGGCGGAATCCGGTGTACCTTGCACGATACAGCGCCGAACCTTTGCAAGCTACCCAGGCTGGTCAGTCACGCTCCAGTACCACTACCCGTTGCCCGCCGCCAATTGCACCTACCAGAGATTGCCGGCGATATAGCTGTCGATGCTGTGTTGGTTAGCCTGCTAGGGTGTGTCTTCGCCTAGCGGTGCCGCGAACCTGTGATGACTCCTGCACGCAAGAGGCAGGGCGTGAGGTTGCACTGCAATGAAGTGATCGTTAGATGTATCAATCTATGTCCGGATCGCACCAGATTCGCTTTTTGATGTCAGATATTTCGTCATTCGGTGAAAGCTGATTGTCGCTCCCCAGCGTCGCTGGTGTGTGCTCTTCCGCGGTCCAGGAGGCCGCCATGTATCGTCGACTGCTCCTTATCGCTTTGCTCGGTTTGACCCTTTCTGCTTGCGCGCCCTATTACGATGGAGGAGGTCGCAGTTACTACCGCTCGGAAGTTTATACCTCGCCGGCGCCCGTCTATTACTACGGCGGCGGCCCGTCCTATCAGTACCGGCGCGACTACTCTGCACCGCCGCCGCGTTACTACCCGGCGCCGCGTTATTACCAGCCTGCGCCCCATTACTACCCGGCAGGGCCGAGGGCTGGCTACCGGCCGTACCCCAATCGGGGCGGTGGGGATCACTGGGGCAACGGCGGCCGTGGCCGGGGAGACGGTCGTGGTTCGAATCATGGCGGGGGGCGCGGCGGGCACCGTTAATCAGACTTTCCTTAAAACGGCGCGTAATGCGCCGTTTTTTTGTGGGTGACCGCCTGTCGCCACTGTCATATTTCACAGCTACCTTATATGCCTCGCTTGTACTCCACTGAGGACCAAGGCACTGCGTCTTGCCGCACTCAACGTGGGTTAACGGAACGGCATATGACTATCCGCGTACTCTTTTTGCTCTTTCTAGGGTTTTCCTCCATTACCCACGCGGCTGCGGAGCGAGGTTGCCCTTATCCGTCTTCGGTCAAATACCGTGATGGCTACTTTCAAGGAACGGGCACCGACAGCCCCTGGAGAGGTTCAAGCGTGAAGGCCGGGGATTTCCTGGACACGTTTTCCGGCGCTGTCTTTATCCCCAGCGAGGGGCACGAGCGCAAACAGGGCTATCTGGAGAAATGTATCTACACGGCGGGAAGTGGTCGCTCAGTTGCCTTGAGATACTGGGCACCTGATGGCCCTTTGAGCATGTCGCTGACCGATACCAGTCACTGGCGCCTTGCCACCGGCCCTTTTGATCAAGAGGTCTATCTGTGCGATGACAGCCAGCCGGACAATTGTTCGTTCATCATCGATAACCCCAAACACTGACAACCCACGGCAAATCCTCGATTCGCTGTGTCGATGTAAACCTGTCAGTAGTCAGATAAATCCGCCAGCGGATGCCGTCCTTCCCACACCTTGTGAAAGTGCGCCTCCACCACCGCTTCGGGAATGGCGTTGATATCTGGCCAATGCCAGCGCGGCTGCTGATCCTTGTCGATCAACCGGGCCCGCACCCCTTCGCTGAATTCAGGGTGCCGGCAGCAATTGAGGCTCATGGTGTATTCCATCTGGAACACCTGGGCCAGGGAAAGATGCCGGGCGCGCAGGATCTGCTCCCACACCAGGTGCGCAGTCAGCGGGCAGCCGTCGCTCAGGGTCTTGCCGGCGCGGCTGAACAGCGGGTCTGCGTGCTCGCGCAGTTGACTCAGGGCACGCCATGCGCAGCGCACGTCACCCACATCCAGCCATTCGTCGATCTGCGACCGACGCGGCAACCATTGCGCCTCGGGTAGTTGGCTTGCGGCTTCCTGGGCCATGGCCTTGAGCAGGCTGTTGAGTTGCATCGCCGTCTGCTCCTGCCAGTTCAGTTGCAGCAGGCCGTCGAGCAATTCGTCCTGTTGCTCATCGAGCAGGAAGCGGTCGGCGAGACCCAAGTCCAGGGCATCGCGGCCGTTCATATGGGCACCGGTCAAGCCCAGGAACAGTCCCAGCTTGCCGGGCAGACGCGAGAGGAACCAACTGGCGCCGACATCCGGGTACAGACCGATGCTGATTTCCGGCATCGCCAGGCGGCTGCTCGGGGTGACGATGCGCACGGACGCGCTTTGCAGCAGGCCCATGCCACCGCCGAGCACATAGCCATGGCCCCAGCAGATCAGCGGTTTTGGGTAGGTATGCAGGCGATAGTCGAGGCGGTATTCGGCCGCAAAGAACTGCGCGGCCAGAGGCGGTACTTCACCGGGATGTTCACGGCATGCCTGCACCAGGCTTCGCACTTCGCCACCTGCGCAAAACGCCTTGGGTCCGTTACCGCGCAGCAGCACACAGACAATTTGCGGGTCCTTGGCCCAAGTGTCCAGACGTTCGCCGAGGGCCAGGATCATGGGTAAGGAGAGGGCGTTGAGGGACTTTTCAGCATCCAGGCTGGCGATGGCGATGCGGGCGCCGTCGGTGCCGGTCAGCTCTTCGAAGTGCAGGTTCATCGTGACCTCAATCCATCAATTGAACGTTGAGTATGATCCCTTCATGGGAAAGTGCCGCTTCTGCATCAGATCAATTGACAAGCGGAGTGGGCTTTCCTAGGGTTCGCCCCATTGTGTTTTCTCTGGATGTAACCATGACCTCCGACGACCGTATCAAACTCGAACCGAGCTGGAAACAGGCCCTGCGCGATGAGTTCGACCAGCCGTACATGACACAGTTGCGCGAATTCCTGCGCCAGGAACACGCTGCTGGCAAGGAAATCTACCCGCCGGGACCGATGATTTTCAACGCGCTCAATTCCACGCCGCTGGACAAGGTCAAGGTGGTGATCCTCGGCCAGGACCCGTATCACGGCCCGGGCCAGGCCCATGGCCTGTGCTTCTCGGTGCAGCCTGGTGTGCCGGCGCCACCGTCCCTGGTCAACATCTATAAAGAGCTCAAGCGCGACCTGAACATCGACATCCCCAGCCACGGCCATTTGCAAAGCTGGGCCGACCAGGGCGTGCTGATGATCAACACGACCATGACCGTTGAACGGGCCAATGCCAACGCCCACGCGGGCAAGGGCTGGCAGTTCTTTACTGACCGGGTGATCGAGATTGTCAGCGAGCATCAGCCGCACCTGGTGTTTTTGTTGTGGGGCGCCCATGCCCAAGGCAAGCAGAAGCTGATCGACGCCACCAAGCATCTGGTGCTGACCTCGGTGCATCCGTCGCCGTTGTCGGCGTATCGGGGATTTATTGGCTGCGGGCATTTCAGCCGCACCAACAAGTTCCTTGAGCAGAACGGCGAGACGCCGATTGAGTGGCGGTTGCCGCCAGTGTGAGGGGGTAAAAAAGTGGCGAGGGCACAAGTGCCACTCGCCAAAAAGGGAAAATTCTAGGTTTTTTCCGGCTGCCGGTTCCAATGCCGAAACAACGGCTCTGCCAGAAACAACACAAACAACAGGCGCATTACCTGCATTGCCGTCACCAACGGTACCGATAGTTGCAGGGTTTCTGCTGTCAGGCTCATCTCGGCAATACCGCCGGGCATCATGCCCAGGGTCAGCGAGCGTAGATCCAACTGGGTCAGGGCACTTAAACCCACCGCCGCCAGGGTCGCGATCGCCATGGTCAACGCCGTGCCGATCAAGGTACGGCCCATGAACGCCGGTGCACGTCGGAAGAACTGCCGGTTGAAGTGGCAGCCCAGGCCACTGCCGATCAGCCACTGGCCGATCTGGCTACCGCCATCGGGCAGGCCGATGTGCAGGTCCCAGGTAATACTGACGATGGCACTGACCAGCAACGGCCCGAACAACCACGGATTGGGCTGACGCAAACGCTGCCACCCCCAGGCCACCAATGCACCCAAGGGAAACAGCAGCGCCAGCCAGGCCCAGTTGACGGCTGCCGGATGAAATTGTGGGGTGCCTTCGCCCAGCAAATACTTGAAGGCCGCTGGCACGCACAGCACCACCACCAACACCCGCAAGCTTTGCCCCGCAGCCACCCGGCTGAGCACCGCACCATTGCGTGCACCGAGGTTGACCATCTCACCGGAGCCGCCGGGCATGCTGGAGAAAAACGCGGTGGCGCGATCTTCACCGCTACGGCGCATCAACCACACACCGACAATGCTCGACAGGCTGGTGACCAGCGCGCCAAAGAAGATCAGGCCGAAGTGGCTCATCACCTGCTCGATCACCACGGGGGTGAAGTGCAGGCCGATGCCGATGCCTACCACCCATTGGCCGCATTTGCGCCCGCCGGGGATTTCTGCCAATTGCCACGGCGTCAGGCAGCGCACCAGGATGATCGCCAGCAACGAGCCGACCATCCATGGCAGCGGCCAGCCGATCTGGCTGGCAAGGTAACCGCCTGCCAGGCCGACCAATGGTGTTCCCCACCAGTGTCTAAAGGTGGCCTCAGGCATCGGCTACGGCACGACGCTGCAGGGAACGCTTGCGCCAGATGCGGATCAGCGGGAACAACAGCATCAATGCAGTCAGCACCCAGACGCCAAAGGTGATCGGGCTCGACCAGAGGATTTGCAGTTCACCGTTGGAGATCGACAGTGCACGGCGCAGGTTCTGCTCCATCAGGCCGCCGAGAATAAAGCCCAGCAACACCGGCGACAGCGGGAAGTCCAGCTTGCGCAGGATGTAACCGAAGATGCCGATACCGATCATCAGGAACAGGTCGAAGGTAGTGGCGTGAACGGCGTAGACGCCAATCGCGGTGATGATGGCGATTATCGGCACCAGCGCCCAGTTCGGTACTGCAAGGATGCGGGTGAAGATGCGGATCATCGGAATGTTGAGGATCACCAGCATGAGGTTGGCGATAAACAACGACGCGATCAGGCCCCAGACGATGTCCGGTTGCTGTTGGAACAGCAGCGGGCCAGGGGTGATGTTGTACAGCGACAGGGCGCCGATCATTACCGCGGTGGTACCGGAACCGGGGACGCCAAGGGTCAGCATCGGTACCAGGGCGCCGCACGCCGCCGCACCGATGGCGGTTTCCGGGGCCGCGAGGCCGCGCTTGTCACCCTGGCCGAATGTACCGCTGTCACCAGCGATACGTTTCTCGGTCATGTAGGCAACGGCGGACGCCAATGTCGCACCGGCACCCGGCAATACGCCCATGATGAAGCCCAACAGGCCGCAACGAATGTTCACCATGAACACCGCCGACGCTTCCTTGAAGTTGAACATCATCCGGCCGGTGGCTTTCACAGCTTCCTGGCCACGATGGGTTTTTTCCAACAGCAACAGGATCTCACTGATGGAGAACAGGCCCAGCACCAGCACCACGAATTGGATGCCGTCAGTCAGGTGAATGTTGTCACCGGTAAAACGGTACACGCCGCTGTTGGCGTCGATACCGACGGCTGACAGAAACAGGCCGATCAGCGCCGCGACAAAGGTTTTCAGCGGTTTGTCACCGGCCATGCCGCCCAGGCAGACAATGGCGAATACCATCAGTACGAAATATTCCGCCGGGCCGAAGGCGATCGCCCATTTGGCCAGCAATGGGGCGAACAGCACCATGCCGCAGGTGGCAATAAACGCACCGATGAACGAACTCCACGCCGACAGCGACAACGCCACGCCCGCCAGGCCTTTGCGGGCCATCGGGTAGCCGTCGAGAGTGGTCATCACGGTGGACGCCTCGCCCGGAATGTTCAGCAGGATCGAGCTGATCCGGCCGCCGTATTCGCAGCCCAGGTACACGGCTGCCAGCAGGATCAAGGCCGACTCTGGCGGCAGGCCCAAAGCGAAAGCGATTGGGATCAACAGTGCCACGCCGTTGATCGGGCCCAGGCCCGGCAGCAGGCCGACCACGGTGCCGATCAAGGTACCGCATAGTGCGGTTATCAGGTTGTAGGGGGTCAGCGCGACGCCGAAGCCCTGGCCCAAATAGCCTAGCGTATCCATATCAGTTCTCCAAAACGTCAAGCAGACCGAGGGGCAGCGGCACATCCATGGCTTTATCGAACAGCAGATAAAGGCCGACGCTCATCAAGGTGATGATCACCACGCTGGGCAGCCAGCGACCGCCATACAGCCGTGCCATCGGAATGCCGATCAATATGCTGCTGAGAATGAAACCCAAGGATTCGAAGGTGCCAGCGAATACCAGCAACAGCACCACGCAGATTCCGATCTTGATCAGCGTTTCTTGATCCAACGGTGGTTCTTCGTCGCTGTGTTTGGTCGGCTGCGGGCGAATCAGCATGTAGATCAGGGCCAGGCTCATCAGCCCGAGCATCAGCAGCGGGAACGCACGTGGCCCTACGGGTTCGTAGGAAAAAGACGCTTGATATGGCCAAGCCATCAGTGCCAGGCCAGCACAGGCCAGCAATAGCACTGCAGCAAAAATGCGTTGTAAGAGCATTGAAAACTCCTGGGCCACGCCTTTGATGCACAAGGGCGTGGCCGCGCGAACAAGGGGCGATTACTGGATAAGGCCAAACTCTTTGGCCAGCACTTTGTAGTCAGCCACCTGTTTCTTCACGTAGGTGTCCAGCTCCGGGCCGGTCATGGCAAACGGGAACAGCTCGCGCTGATCACGCAGCTTGGCGAAATCTTCGGAAGCCAGCAGTTTGTCGAAGGCGTCTTTCCACCAGGCGTAGTCTTCGTCGCTGACTTTTGGCCCGAGGTAGAAACCACGGACCACTGGCCAGACGATGTCGTAGCCTTGCTCCTTGGCAGTCGGGATGTTCTTCATTTCCGGCTCGTCCAGACGCTCCTCGGAGAACACCGCCAGCAGGCGCATGTCACCGCTCAAGATGTGGGGCATGGAGTCGGAGATGTCGGTGCTGCCCACCTGAATGTGGCCGCCGAGCAGGGCAGTGGCAATTTCACCGCCGCCTTCCAGTGCCACGTAACGCAGGTCGCGTGGGTTGATCCCGGCGGCCTTGGCGATCAGCGCGGTTTGCATCCAGTCCTGGCTGCCGACGGTGCCGCCGGAACCGATGACGACTTTGCTCGGGTCTTTCTTCAGCGCCTGGACCAGATCGTCGAGGTTTTTGTAGGGCGAATCGTTTTTCACTGCAATGGCGCCGTAGCTGGTGCCGACCGCCGCCAGCCAACGCACGTTGGTTTCATCGAAGCGACCGAACTTGCCCTGGGCCAGGTTCAACAGCGAACCGCTGGACCAGGCCACCAGGGTGCCGGCGTCTGCCGGACGCTGGGCCACTACCGCGTTGTAGGCCACCGCGCCGACGCCGCCGGGCATGTAGGTCACGCGCATCGGCTTGCTCAGCAGCTTTTCGTTGACCAGCGCGCTTTGCACCAGTTTGCAGGTCAGGTCAAAGCCACCGCCTGGGGACGCCGGAGCAATACATTCCGGGCGCCTGGGCTCGGCGGTAGATGCGGCAAGCAACTGGCCGGCGAACAGCATGCAGCCAGCCGCCAAAACAAATTTGTGCAGTGATAAGGTCATGTGGATTTCCTTCATTGTTGTTATTGGGTGTGTCTATTACCAGGCACTACCCAGCGCGCGAGGCCACTAGGCTGAGGCAATGTTTGCGATACACGTCGTCGAGTTGGGGGAAGTGGTAGCTGGCGGTGAGCTCGTAGCCCACGCCATCGAAGTCGAAGTGCTTGCCGGTGGCACCACTCAGGAAACGGCTGTTGTTGTTTTCGAAGAAGGCAGCCTGGGCAAGCGGCGAAAAGCCGGCAAGGACAGTCTGGGGCAGGCGAGAAGAACGAGCAGGCAGGCAAGCCTGGGGCTGTGTCGACAGCATCGTTGGTGCACTCCGTTATTGTTCTTATTTTGGCGAAAACGCTTCGAGGCGTTTTTCGGGCGCTATCGGTGAAATAGCTCGGCAAGTCGTAACCCACCGTAACTGGATGCTAATGGGCGAAGCTTTCACTAACCTTTCAGCTGCCTTTCAATGTTTTCGGGCTTCACAGCGTGGGGGACGCCTGTAAACTCCTCCGCAAAGTGTGGCGCCGGCCATCCCTGAATGAGGTAAAAATCCATGCGTGTCCTTCTGGTCGAAGACCATTTGCAGCTAGCTGAAAGTGTCGCCCAGGCGCTCAAGAGCACGGGTTTGACGGTGGATGTACTGCACGATGGCGTGGCGGCAGACCTGGCCTTGAGCAGCGAGGAATACGCGGTGGCAATCCTTGATGTGGGCCTGCCGCGCATGGACGGTTTTGAGGTGTTGGCGCGCTTGCGGGCCCGTGGAAAGAATCTTCCGGTATTGATGTTGACCGCCCGCAGTGACGTGAAGGACCGAGTGCATGGTTTGAACCTTGGCGCGGATGATTATCTGGCCAAGCCGTTCGAGCTGACGGAACTGGAAGCGCGTGTCAAGGCATTGCTGCGCCGCAGCGTATTGGGCGGCGAGCGCCAGCAGGCCTGTGGCGTGCTGGTCTACGACCTCGACACCCGGCGCTTTACCTTGGGCGGCGAACTGCTGACCCTGACTTCCCGCGAACAGGCGGTGCTGGAAGCGTTGATCGCCCGTCCAGGCCGGGTCATGAGCAAGGAGCAGTTGGCGTCCCAGGTGTTTGGCCTGGATGAAGAGGCCAGCCCGGACGCCATCGAAATCTACGTCCACCGCCTGCGCAAGAAACTCGATGGCCAACCGGTGGCTATCGTCACCTTCCGTGGCTTGGGGTACTTGCTGGAAGCGCGCGATGCATAAGCCCAGCAGCCTGCGCTGGCGCTTGCTGTGGAACCTGGCGTTGTTGCTGGTGGTGTTGATGCTGGCCAGCGGCTTGAGCGCTTACTGGAATGGTCGCGAAGCGGCCGACACGGCGTATGACCGCACCTTGCTGGCGTCGGCGCGAACCATTTCTGCCGGGCTGTCCCAACGCGACGGCACCCTCAGCGCCGACGTGCCCTATGTGGCGCTGGACACGTTCGCCTACGACAGCGCCGGGCGGATTTACTACCAGGTCAACGACATTCATCAGAAGCTGATTTCCGGCTACGAAAACCTGCCAGGCCCGCCACCGGGCACATTGCGCACGGATGATTACCCGGCCCTGGCGCGCTTTTACAACGCCCGCTATCAGGGGCAGAACGTGCGGGTGGTGAGCCTGCTCAAGGCGGTGTCGGAGCCGAACATGAACGGCATGGCGGAAATTCGCGTGGCCGAAACCGACGAAGCACGGGTCAGTATGGCCCGCAGCCTGATGGCCGACACCTTGCTGCGCCTGGGGATGCTGGCCATCGGTGCCTTGCTGCTGGTGTGGTTTGCGGTGAGTGCGGCGCTGCGTCCGCTGGAGCGGTTGCGCACGGCAGTGGAGGAACGCCAGCCAGATGATTTGCGGCCCCTGCCGCTGGTGGAAGTACAGCACGAACTGGGTCCGCTGGTGCGGGCCTTGAACCATTTCACCGAACGCCTGCGCGGGCAGTTCGAGCGCCAGGCGCAGTTTATTGCCGATGCCGCTCATGAATTGCGCACCCCGTTGGCGGCGCTCAAGGCCCGCCTTGAACTGGGTTTGCGCGCCGAAGACCCGGCCACTTGGCGTACTACCCTGGAAGCCGCCGCTCAAGGCACTGATCGCCTGACCCTTCTGGCTAATCAATTGTTGTCCTTGGCCCGTATCGAAAACGGCGCTCGGGCCATTGCCGAAGGTGGCGCGCAGTTGCTGGACTTGAGCCAGTTGGCTCGTGAGTTGGGTATGGCCATGGCGCCGCTGGCCCACGCCCGTGGCGTTGCCCTGGCATTGGAGGCGGACGAACCGGTGTGGTTGCGGGGCGAGCCAACCTTGTTAAATGAGTTGCTGAGCAATCTGGTGGACAACGCCCTGGCTCACACACCACCGGGCGGCAATGTAATCCTACGGGTCACGGCGCCGGCGGTGTTGGAAGTGGAAGATGACGGGCCGGGTATCCCGCTGGATGAGCGGGATCGGGTGTTTGAGCGGTTTTACCGGCGCAATCAGCAGGGCGCAGGTTCAGGGCTGGGGTTGGCGATTGTCGGGGAAATCTGCCGGGCCCATCTGGCGCAGATCAGCCTGCATGATGGTGAGTTGGCGGGACTGAAGGTTCGGGTGAGCTTCAACTCCTTGTAGGAGCGAGGGGGGCGCCTGGTTCTTGCTCGCGGTGCCCTTGAGTGCTTCGCGAGCAAGCTCGCTCTCAGTAAAACATCGACCGCGCGTCATCTAGGTCGGCATTCAAGGTGCGATTGTCCGGATTGATCTTAAGTTTCTTGAATGCCGGCAAGTTCGACAACGGTACCGCGGCCAACGGGTGATCGGTGCCTTTGTGGCAGTACAGCGCTGCCACTTGCACCACGTCGACATAGTCCAGGCGTTCGGAGTCACGCCCTAGGTCCAGGTACTGCCCCGGCAGCTTGACCAGCATTTCCGGAAACTCCCAGACCCGTAGCAGTTTGTCCCCCAGCAGCGGGTGAATACTTTCGATCACATGATTAAGGCTGACCGGGTCAGACAGCAGTTGATAGTGATCTTCGGCATAGGTGAGGATCGGCAGCACGCCAATCTGATGCACCAGGCCACCCAGCGCCGCCTGATCAGGCTTGAGTTGGCTGTGGCTACGACACAGCGCATAGCTGACACCTGCCACTTCCAGGCTACGGCGCCATACGTCGCGCATTTTTTGCGCGATCACTTCGGAGCGGGCGTGAAAAATTTGCTCCATCACCAGGCCAATGGCCAGGTTGCTGCTGTAGTTGGTGCCCAGGCGCGTGATGGCGGTGTGCAGGTCGGTGACTTCCTGGCTCGCCCGCAACAACGGGCTATTGACCACTTTGATCAGCCGCGCCGACAGGGCGGTATCGCGGCCGATCACTTTGCTCAAACGGCTGATGCTGATGTCCGGGTCTTCGGCGGCCTGACGAATTTCCAGGGCCACTTCCGGTAACGTTGGCAGAACCAGGTCATCGTTACCGATGGCCTTAACCAAAGCCTGTTGGACTTTTTCCGCCAGTTGGTTCATTTCTACTCTCTAGGGCGTTGCAAAAGGGTACGGCGATTAACGCTGGATCTCGCGATCTCGGTCCAGTTGGTAAGGAAGGTCGAGCAGGTGCAGCCCCGGCCCTTCCAGGGTACCTAAATGCACATCGCCACTATCTGCTGCTTCGGCTTGCAGCACCGCTAGAAGTTCAATCACTTGGTCAACTCGGGCAGCGATCACCACTTCGCCAATGGCGCTGTTGTGCGTCGGGGCAAACAGCGGTGTACCGGGCTCGGGCAATTCGCTGGCGTCCAGGCTCAGGCGGTACAGGCGGCGCTTGAGTTTGCCCAGGTATTGCATGCGGGCGACGATTTCCTGGCCGGTGTAGCAGCCTTTCTTGAAACTGACGCCGCCGACGGCCTGCAGGTTGAGCATCTGCGGGATGAATAGTTCGCGGGTCTGTGGCATGACCTGGCCGATACCGGCGCGGATCTGCCCCAGCAACCACTGGTTCAGGTCGCCTTCGGCCAGTAGGGCGGCCAGTTGGTTGTGCAGGGTTTCAGCGTTTGCCGCTGGCGCCCAGAGTTCGGCGCGGCCAGGGGAGACGCGAATGGCGATCAACTCGTCTGTGCGCGCAACACTATCGGTCTCGGGCGGCAGTTCAAGGCCGAGGCTGACAAGTGCCTGGTCGGCATCCGCCAGGCCGAAACGCACCCAGGCGGCGCTTTCGTCGGTCAGTTTGGATTTGGAGAAAACAGCGTATTTCTTCAGGTCTGCCAGTTGCGCTTCCAGCAGTTCGCTGGCCATCGCCAGCAGCACACCATCACCTTGCAACAGAATGCGAAAGCTGGACTGCATGCGCCCTTTTTGGGTGCAGCGGGCACCCAGGCTGGCCTGGGTGTCACTGAGGTAATTGAGGTTGCAGGTCAGTTGTCCCTGGAGGAACTTGGCAGCGTCAGCGCCGCGTACAGCCAGGACGCCTTCGTGGGATAGGGGGCAAAAGAAAGCAGAGTCAGCCATGGGTCATCGCAGGTTGAAAGTCATGGGTGCATCATAGAGGGGCGCCCGGTAAATGGGTAGTTTCCATGTGCTCGACCAAAGCCGGCTGTTCCAGGCGACGTCGGTCTGTATACTCGCGCTCTATTTGAGGAGCGCTCCATGGTCGAAGATGTAGAACTCAACCGCCTCTACTGGCACAGCCGTCGCGGCATGCTTGAGCTGGATGTATTGCTGGTGCCGTTCGTCAGGGAGGTCTACCCGCACCTCAACGATGTCGACCGCGACTGCTACCGAAAGCTGCTGGAATGCGAAGACCAGGACATGTTTGGCTGGTTCATGGAACGTGCCGAGTCTGAAGATCCGGAGCTGCAGCGCATGGTTCGGATGATTCTGGATCGTGTCCAGCCCAAATAATGCCTTTGAGTGCCGCTGGCAGGCCTCCGGGCAATTGCTGGCGGCCTATCTCCTTGCCCAGGCGTTCGCGCTGGGTGCGCTGTTGTTTCTCGCTGTTCCCTTGTGGGTTACCGGTCTCGGTGCAGTCTTGTGCCTGGCCCATGCCGGCTGGGTCCTGCCGCGCCATATCCTGTTGACTCACCGTTCGTCGATCCGTGGCTTGCGTCGTGACGCCGACGGTTGGCAGTTGTGGAGCGAAGTGCGCGGCTGGCACAGCGTGCAACTGCGCCCCGACAGCCTGGCATTACCGCTTATTGTAGTACTGCGCTTTCGTTTGCCGGGCGACTGGCGGGTGCATTCGATCTGCGTACC
Source organism: Pseudomonas sp. C321 (assembly GCF_055407105.1). Classification (NCBI taxonomy): domain Bacteria; kingdom Pseudomonadati; phylum Pseudomonadota; class Gammaproteobacteria; order Pseudomonadales; family Pseudomonadaceae; genus Pseudomonas; species Pseudomonas sp. C321. Next base: position 601,496 of record NZ_JBUZRB010000003.1, read on the forward strand.
GCAGGATTCGCAGGCTGGCGATGTGCATCGGCGCCTGCGGGTACGCTTGAAGTTCAGCCGCCGTAGGTGGTTGGCACCAGAATAGTATCGAGGGCCACGGGCAGCATGTTCGGGTAGTCGAGGGTGTAATGCAGGCCTCGGCTTTCCTTGCGTTCCATGGCCGAGCGGATCATCAGTTCAGCCACCTGGGCCAGGTTGCGCAACTCGATCAGGTCGCGGCTGACTTTATAGTTACTGTAGAACTCGTCGATCTCATCCAGCAACAATCGCACCCGATGCTGCGCCCGCTGCAGGCGCTTGTTGGTACGCACGATACCCACGTAGTCCCACATGAAGCGCCGCAACTCGTCCCAGTTGTGAGCGATGATCACGTCTTCGTCGGAATCGGTGACCTGGCTGGCGTCCCAGCGGGGCAGGGCGGCCGGCACCGGGATGCGCGGCAACTGTTCGAGGATGTCAGCGGCGGCGGAGCGTGCGTAGACAAAACATTCCAGCAGCGAGTTGCTGGCCATGCGGTTGGCGCCGTGCAGGCCGGTGAAGCTGGTTTCGCCGATGGCGTACAGGCCGGGTACGTCGGTGCGGCCCTGTTGGTCGACCATGACGCCGCCACAGGTGTAGTGCGCGGCTGGGACCACCGGGATCGGGCCTTTGGTGATGTCGATGTTGAATTGCAGGCAGCGCTCGTAGACCGTCGGGAAGTGGGTCTTGATAAAGTCTTCGGGCTTGTGGCTGATGTCCAGGTAGACGCAGTCGATGCCCAGGCGCTTCATTTCGTGGTCGATGGCGCGGGCCACGATATCCCGGGGCGCCAGTTCGGCTCGTGGGTCGAAGCGCTGCATGAAACGTTCGCCGTTGGGCAGTTTCAGGTGCGCGCCCTCGCCCCGCAGGGCTTCGGTGATCAGGAAACTCTTGGCTTGTGGGTGATACAGGCAGGTGGGGTGGAACTGGTTGAACTCCAGGTTCGCTACCCGGCAGCCCGAACGCCAGGCCATGGCAATGCCATCACCGCAGGCGCCGTCGGGGTTACTGGTATAGAGGTACACCTTGGCCGCACCGCCCGAGGCCAGGATGGTGAAGCGAGCGCCGTAGGTATCGACTTCGCCGCTGCCACGGTTGAGCACGTAGGCGCCGAGACAGCGTTCGCCGGGCAGGCCCAGGCGTTTCTCGGTGATCAGGTCGACGGCGACCCGTTGCTCCAGCAGTTCGATATTCGGTCGTTGCCGGGCCTGGGCGAGCAAGGTCTTGAAAATGGCGGCGCCGGTGGCATCGGCAGCGTGGATGATGCGCCGATGGCTGTGGCCGCCTTCACGGGTCAGGTGGAACTCGAAGCCGCTGTCTTCAGTGCCGGATTGTTCATCGCGGGTGAACGGCACGCCCTGGTCGATCAGCCACTGGATGGCTTCGCGACTGTGCTCGACGGTGAAGCGCACTGCGTCTTCGTTGCACAGGCCGCCGCCGGCGTTAAGAGTGTCTTCGACATGGGATTGCACCGTATCGGTGTCATCCAGCACCGCGGCGACACCTCCCTGGGCCCAGAACGTCGAGCCGTTGGCCAGGTCGCCCTTGCTCAGTACGGCTATGCGCAGATGGCGCGGCAGGGTCAATGCAAGGCTCAAGCCTGCGGCGCCGCTGCCAATCACCAGGACATCGTGTTGAAACTGTTGGCTCATTTGAAGGATTCCGCAAAAAGCGATCCGAAGGGTTGGCGCAAACAGGACGCCTGGATCGGCGAATCAAAGGGTCACACGGCCCACTAGTATATAGAGGGGGGGATCGGCACAATAGCCAGGCATTCGTGGCATTGTGAGATTGCGGTCAACGAAGTGCACGGCTTTCACAAGCCTGCAGGTATTGGTGTGGGAACTTTTTGCATAAGCTCCGACTCAATAGCAGGTTGCCCGAAAGCTGGGAAAGCGTTGGAATTATTGATCGGCCTCTAACATGAGGCGCGTCAGAAATCCGGCGACAAGATTATTCGCGCAGCCGGCGTTGCCCGCGCTGCGTTTTTCGTGTGTGCCAAATCAGTGCGCGCCGGAAACTTGCTTGGAGGGGGAGAACTTTTGCGAAAAGTCCGAGTCTATGTTTGCAAGCCTGAACGTTCAGTTATGCAAGTCTCCTCCAAGTACAACGAGGAGTGTTCATGCTAACCCAGGAAGAGGATCAGCAGCTGGTCGAGCGCGTTCAACGCGGCGACAAGCGAGCATTTGATCTGCTAGTGCTGAAATACCAGCATAAGATTCTCGGGTTGATCGTGCGGTTTGTGCACGACACCCATGAAGCGCAGGACGTAGCGCAGGAAGCCTTTATCAAGGCATATCGTGCACTCGGTAATTTTCGCGGTGATAGTGCGTTTTACACGTGGCTTTACCGCATCGCCATTAACACGGCGAAGAACCATCTGGTTTCTCGCGGTCGCCGCCCGCCAGATAGTGATGTGAGTTCGGAAGATGCAGAATTTTACGATGGTGATCACGGCCTCAAGGATCTCGAGTCGCCGGAGCGTGCATTGCTGCGCGACGAGATCGAAGGAACCGTTCATCGCACCATTCAGCAACTGCCAGAAGATTTACGTACGGCGTTAACTTTACGTGAATTCGATGGTCTGAGTTACGAAGACATTGCGAGCGTCATGCAGTGTCCGGTGGGGACCGTACGCTCCCGGATCTTCCGGGCTCGGGAAGCCATCGATAAAGCCCTGCAGCCGTTGTTGCAGGAAAACTGAGACAGCGGCGACAGCCAAGAGAGGAACCGCCATGAGTCGTGATGCCCTGCAGGAATCGCTGTCCGCAGTGATGGATAACGAAGCGGATGAACTGGAGCTTCGTCGAGTGCTTAACGCATTTGATGACGCCGAAACCCGTGATACCTGGTCTCGTTACCAAGTCGCTCGGGCGGTGATGCACAAGGATCTACTAATCCCTCGTCTGGATATTGCTGCGGCCGTTTCTGCTGCGCTGGCTGATGAAGCCGTTCCGGCAAAAGCTGTTCGCGGTCCTTGGCGTAGCCTGGGTCGTCTGGCAGTTGCTGCTTCGGTGACTGTGGCCGTATTGGCCGGTGTGCGCCTGTACAATCAGGACGAGATCGCTGGTGCCGAGTTGGCCCAGCAAACCCAGCAACCGATCATGGCCGGTCCGCAGGTCAAGGGTCCAGCCGTACTGGCCGGCTACAAGGAAAGCTCCGACGCTACTGGCCCAATGGCCAACGGCGTGCTTCAGGGGCAGTCCGGCTGGCAGGATCAGCGCCTTCCAGGCTACCTGCGCCAACACGCACAGGAGTCGGCCTTGAAAGGCACTGAAAGTGCACTGCCATACGCTCGCGCTGCAAGCCTGGAAAACCGCTAAACCGTTAAGGAGCCTTATGCGCGCCATACCGCTCCTTGCGCTTTTGCTCAGTGGCTGGTCTGCAGTACCCGCCCATGCCGAGGAAGCCCAAGATTGGCTGATTCGTCTTGGGCGTGCCGAGCAGCAGCAAAGCTTCCAGGGCACCTTCATCTACGAGCGTAACGGTAGTTTTTCTACCCATGACATCTGGCATCGTGTTCAGAATGGTCAGGTTCGCGAGCGGCTGTTGCAGCTTGACGGCTCCGCCCAGGAAGTTGTTCGTGTCGATGGGCGTACCCAGTGCGTCAGCGGCACTCTGGTTGCCGGTCTCGGTGACTCTTCGGGCTCTCCTTCCCGTGCTTTTGACCCCCAAAAACTCGAAGCTTTCTACGACCTTGCCGTTATTGGCAAGTCGCGTGTGGCTGGCCGTAATGCGGTGATTGTGACGCTGACGCCCCGTGACCCATACCGTTATGGCTTCGAGTTGCATCTGGATCGTGAAACCGCGCTGCCATTGAAGTCATTGCTGCTTAATGACAAGGGCCAGTTGTTGGAGCGATTCCAATTCACTCAGTTGAACACCTCAGATGTACCCGGTGAGCGCCAATTGCAGCCCAGTAATGACTGCAAGCCCGTAGTGCTCGCGAGTAATAAGGTGCAGCAAGTCGGGGACGCTCAGGCTTGGCATCTGGATTGGCTGCCGCCGGGCTTCCAGCTAAGTCGCAGCAGCGTCCGCAAAGACGCGCAGACCCACGTTGTGGTCAACAGCCTGATGTACGAGGACGGGCTCGCACGCTTTTCGGTGTTTCTTGAGCCGCTTGATGACGCAACAGTGAGTGAGACCCGCGTTCAGTTAGGGCCGACGGTGGCGGTGTCGCGACGCTTGGATACGCCCGAAGGCCCGATGATGGCGACGGTTGTTGGCGAAATTCCGATTGGCACCGCTGAAAGGATTGCGTTGTCGGTTCGTAGTGGCGCGACACCCTCCAAGCAATGAGCTGTTAATACTATGTTCATCCTGACGTTTCACTGTTGTGCAGGAGCCAGTCGATGCCTGCCTTGCGGTTGAGAACATGAAATGTCTGGACAGTATTTTCACTTGCAAAATCCTACTATGTTTTTTATAGGTCAGAGTTTCTCGGCTCTGGCCTTGTTTTGTTCGCGGAACAAAAATGCCGGTGGCAGTCTCCGGCGTTTCTTGAACCCTGTCGCTCAACCCTGCTCGTCGTAACGGGAGCTGTATGTCGATACCACGTTTGAAGTCTTACCTATCCATAGTCGCCACGGTGCTGGTGCTGGGTCAGGCCGTTACCGCGCAAGCGGCCGAGCTGCCTGACTTCACCCAACTGGTGGAGCAGGCGTCGCCTGCCGTTGTGAACATCAGTACCACCCAGAAGCTACCGGATCGCAAAGTATCCAATCAGCAGATGCCAGACCTTGAAGGTCTGCCGCCGATGCTGCGGGAGTTTTTCGAGCGTGGCATGCCCCAGCCACGGTCACCCCGTGGCGGTGGTGGCGGTCAGCGCGAAGCCCAATCCCTGGGTTCTGGCTTCATCATTTCGCCCGATGGCTATATTCTCACTAACAATCACGTGATCGCTGATGCCGACGAAATTCTCGTGCGCCTGGCTGATCGCAGTGAACTCAAGGCCAAGCTTGTCGGCACTGATCCACGTTCCGACGTGGCTTTGCTGAAGATTGAAGGCAAGGACCTGCCGGTCCTGAAACTGGGTAAATCCCAAGACTTGAAAGCAGGGCAATGGGTGGTCGCCATCGGTTCGCCGTTTGGCTTCGACCACACCGTGACCCAGGGCATCATCAGCGCCATCGGTCGCAGCCTGCCGAACGAAAACTACGTGCCGTTCATCCAGACCGACGTGCCGATCAACCCGGGCAACTCCGGCGGTCCGTTGTTCAACCTGGCGGGCGAAGTGGTAGGTATCAACTCGCAGATCTACACCCGTTCCGGTGGTTTCATGGGCGTGTCGTTCGCGATTCCAATCGACGTGGCCATGGATGTTTCCAACCAGTTGAAAGACGGTGGCAAGGTCAGTCGCGGCTGGTTGGGCGTGGTGATTCAGGAAGTGAACAAGGACCTGGCTGAGTCCTTCGGCCTGGACAAGCCGGCCGGTGCCTTGGTCGCGCAGATCCAGGATGATGGGCCGGCTGCCAAAGGTGGCCTGCAAGTGGGTGACGTGATTTTGAGCATGAACGGCCAGCCGATCGTAATGTCTGCTGACTTGCCGCACCTGGTAGGTGCGCTCAAGGCCGGTAGCAAGGCCAAGCTGGAAGTGATTCGCGAAGGCAAGCGCCAGAACGTCGAGCTGACCGTAGGTGCCATCCCGGAGGAAGGCCAGGCGCTTGATGCCCTGGGCAGCAAGTCTGGCGCCGAACGTAGTAGCAATCGCCTGGGCATTGCCGTGGTCGAGCTGACCGATGAGCAGAAAAAAAGCTTCGACTTGAAAAGTGGTGTGGTCATCAAGGAAGTTCAGGATGGCCCTGCGGCGTTGATCGGCCTGCAGCCGGGGGATGTCATTACTCACCTGAACAATCAGGCGATCAACTCCGCCAAGGAGTTCACCGACATCGCCAAGGCATTGCCGAAAAATCGCTCGGTGTCGATGCGCGTCCTGCGTCAGGGTCGTGCCAGCTTCATTACCTTCAAGCTGGCTGAGTAAGCCCGCCCAGTAAACCCACCCAGTAAAAAGCCCTGCTCTCGATGCAAGAGAGCGGGGCTTTTTATTGGGTGGAGGAGAGGGCTAGGGTGCGGGGCTGGTCATCAGCAACACCGCTAAAGCCGGTCCTGCAATGACTGTCTGACAGACCACTCTAGCCGCGAGGTAAATAAATATCGGTTTTTATGGTGGGAAGTTTCTGAATGTTACCCAGCCATCTAAATGTGTAACCTGCTGCCCAAGCATGAGGCAAAGTGCTACTCCGGCACCCCTTAAACGCCCATTTTAGATACACCCGAAAATAAGATTAAACGTCAGACTTGCCGGACTAGAAGGGTTTGCGAATAATGGGCCCGTAACTTGCAGTGTTAACAGGTTTAATATCTTTAGCCTCTGCACAAAATCAAGGGGCTGTCAATGCGCTTGAGCCGCTTTCTCGGTGCTTCTGTAAATTGTTGTCGCATTGAGGAAATATCGGCTTCCGCCCTGTCGTTAGAATGCCGATCACTCGCTCGCCGTCGCTGCTGTTGAATTTGCGTAGGACGAAGCGCCGCTATTCGGTTTCACTCAGTCGCATCGTGAGCCATGGCTCATACTGCTGTTTTTGCCCTATACCGATGGAGTCCCAAGATGAAGAAACTCGTGCTGTTGGGCGCCCTGGCGCTGTCCGTCCTGTCGATGCAGGCCTTCGCCGCCGATGAAAAACCCCTGAAGATTGGTATCGAAGCGGCTTACCCTCCGTTTGCCTCGAAGGCACCGGACGGCAGCATCGTTGGTTTTGACTACGACATCGGCAACGCCCTGTGCGAAGAGATGAAGGTCAAGTGCACGTGGGTCGAGCAAGAGTTCGACGGCCTGATCCCTGCGCTTAAAGTGCGCAAGATCGACGCGATCCTGTCGTCCATGTCCATCACTGACGACCGCAAGAAGTCTGTGGACTTCACTAACCGCTACTACCTGACCCCAGCGCGTCTGGCGTTGAAGGAAGGTACCGTTGTCAGCGACAGCCTGGATGAGTTGAAAGGCAAGAAAATCGGCGTGCAGCGCGGTTCGATCCACGACCGTTTCGCCAAGGAAGTCTTGGCACCTAAAGGCGCCACCGTGGTTCCTTACAGCTCGCAGAACGAAATCTACCTGGACGTGGAAGCTGGTCGCCTTGACGGTACCGTGGCAGACGCCACTCTGTTGCAGGAAGGTTTCCTCGATACGCCAGCCGGTAAAGGCTATGCGTTTGTCGGCCCAGCCTTCACCGACGCCAAATACTTCGGCGACGGTATTGGCATCGCAGTACGCAAGGGCGACAAGGCCAATCTGGACCGGATCAATGCTGCCATTGATGCGATCCGTGCCAACGGCAAATACAAGCTTATCCAGGACAAGTACTTCAACTTCGATATTTACGGCGCTGACACCAAAGCCGCCAACTAACTTATCGCAGCGGTCTGTCTTAAATGGCGCAAGCAACAGGGTCTCTGAAGTTTGCGCCATTTTTTCATCCCCCTTTTCGAGGACCTGAATCATGTTGAAAGGCTACGGGGCTGTCATCCTCGATGGCGCATGGTTGACGCTTCAGCTCGCCTTGTCGTCCATGGCCTTGGCCATTGTTCTGGGTCTGATCGGGGTCGCGTTACGCCTGTCGCCGGTGCGTTGGTTGGCCTGGCTGGGCGATTTGTATTCGACGGTGATCCGTGGGATTCCCGACCTGGTGCTGATCCTGCTGATTTTCTACGGCGGTCAGGACCTGTTGAACCGCGTCGCGCCGCTGCTGGGCTACGACGACTATATTGACTTGAACCCCTTGGTCGCCGGTATTGGCACCCTGGGTTTCATCTTTGGCGCCTACCTCTCGGAGACTTTCCGTGGCGCCTTTATGGCAATCCCCAAGGGCCAGGCCGAAGCCGGTCTCGCCTACGGCATGAGCAGTTTTCAGGTGTTTTTCCGGGTGATGGTGCCGCAGATGATTCGTCTGGCGATCCCCGGGTTCACCAACAACTGGCTGGTACTGACCAAGGCCACCGCGCTGATTTCCGTGGTGGGCCTGCAAGACATGATGTTCAAGGCCAAGCAGGCGGCCGATGCCACCCGCGAACCTTTTACCTTCTTCCTCGCAGTGGCGGCGATGTACCTGGTGATCACCAGCGTCTCGTTGCTGGCCCTGCGTTATCTTGAGAAGCGCTACTCGGTAGGCATAAGGGCGGCTGATCTATGATCTTCGACTACAACGTCATCTGGGAGGCTATGCCGCTGTACCTCGGCGGTTTGCTGACCACCCTGAAATTGCTGGCCATCTCGCTGTTCTTCGGTTTGCTCGCTGCCTTGCCCCTGGGCCTGATGCGTGTGTCCAGGCAGCCGATCATCAACGGCGCCGCCTGGCTCTACACCTACGTGATCCGCGGCACGCCGATGTTGGTGCAGCTGTTCTTGATCTACTACGGTCTGGCCCAGTTTGAAGCGGTGCGCGAAAGTTTCCTCTGGCCGTTGCTGTCCAGTGCGACCTTCTGCGCCTGCCTGGCCTTTGCCATCAACACCAGCGCCTACACCGCCGAGATCATCGCCGGCAGCCTCAAGTCCACGCCCAATGGCGAGATCGAAGCGGCCAAGGCCATGGGCATGTCGCGCTACAAGCTGTATCGCCGCATCCTGTTGCCGTCGGCCTTGCGCCGGGCGCTGCCGCAGTACAGCAACGAAGTGATCATGATGCTGCAGACCACCAGCCTGGCCTCCATCGTCACGTTGATCGATATCACCGGTGCTGCGCGCACGGTGAACGCCCAGTATTACTTGCCGTTTGAAGCCTACATTACCGCCGGTGTGTTCTATCTGTGCCTGACCTTCATCCTGGTGCGCCTGTTCAAGTTGGCCGAGCGCCGCTGGCTCAGCTACCTGGCTCCACGGAAGCATTGATATGGAGCGTATCGATCATCTGTTGCCCTGGGGTCACCTAGGTTGTGAGCGCCAACTGACGGTGTTCCGTTTCGGCAGCGGCGAGCGCAAGGCCTACATCCAGGCCAGCCTGCACGCCGATGAATTACCTGGCATGCGTGCCGCCTGGGAGCTGAAAAAGCGCCTGACCGAACTGGAACAGCAAGGCGCTCTTAACGGGGTGATTGAGTTGGTTCCAGTGGCTAACCCGATGGGGTTGGGCCAGTTGCTGCAGGGCGGTCATCAGGGGCGTTTCGAGGCGGGCACCGGCAAGAATTTCAACCGTGATTTCGTCGAGTTGAGTGAGCCGGTCGGGCGGTTGCTGGAGGGTCGTCTGGGTGATGACCCACACGCGAATGTTCGGCTGATCCGCCAGGCCATGACCGATGTGCTCAACGCTTTGCCGCCGGCTGCCAGCCAGTTACAGGGCATGCAGCGGCTGCTGCTCAGTCATGCCTGCACCGCCGATGTGGTCCTCGACCTGCATTGCGATTGCGAAGCCGCGTTGCACATGTACGCGCTGCCGCAGCATTGGCCGCAGTGGCGTTCGTTGTCGGCGCATTTGAATGTGAAGGTCGGATTGCTGGCGGAAGACTCCGGTGGCAACTCCTTTGACGAAGCCTGCTCGGTGCCGTGGTTGCGTTTATCTCGGCAGTTCCCCGAGGCGCAGATTCCCCTGGCGTGCATGTCCACGACCCTGGAGCTGGGCGGCCAGTCCGACACCGGTCGAGACGAGGCGATCTTCCATGCTGAAGGCATCCTCGCGTTTCTCGCTGAGCAAGGCTTGATCAAAGGCGACTGGCCAGCGCCGCAGCACGAACCGTGTGAAGGCGTGCCGTTTGAAGGCACCGAAATGCTCTTCGCGCCCCACGCTGGCGTTATCAGCTTCCTGCTTGCGCCGGGTACTTGGGTGGAGGCGGGTGAGCCGCTGTTTGAAGTGATTGATCCCTTGTCCGATCAGGTCAGCATTGTTTGCGCTGGCACGTCCGGAGTGCTGTTTGCCGTTGAACGGCTACGTTATGCCCAAGCAGGTTTTTGGCTGGCCAAGGTGGCGGGGCGCGAAGCGCTGCGTCATGGGCCCTTGCTGAACGACTGACCCACTGTTTTTGTGAGAACCGACCGCATGTACAAACTTGAAGTCCAAGACCTGCATAAACGCTATGGCAGTCATGAAGTGCTCAAAGGTGTGTCCCTGGCCGCCTCGGCAGGTGATGTGATCAGCATCATCGGCTCTAGTGGCTCGGGTAAAAGTACCTTTTTGCGCTGCATCAACCTGCTGGAGCAACCCCACGCTGGCCGGATTCTGCTCAACAACGAAGAGCTCAAGCTGGTGGCCAATAAGGACGGCGCGATGAAGGCCGCAGACCCCAAACAGCTGCAACGCATGCGTTCGCGACTGTCGATGGTGTTCCAGCACTTCAATCTGTGGTCCCACATGACGGCGATGGAAAACGTCATGGAAGCGCCGGTCCACGTTCTTGGCATGTCGAAAAAAGACGCTCGGGAAAAGGCTGAGCATTACCTGGCCAAGGTTGGCGTGAGCCATCGCAAGGATGCTTTCCCCGGCCATATGTCCGGCGGCGAGCAGCAACGCGTGGCGATTGCCCGCGCCCTGGCGATGGAGCCCGAAGTGATGCTGTTCGACGAACCAACCTCGGCCCTCGACCCTGAATTGGTAGGCGAAGTGCTCAAGGTGATGAAGGACCTGGCCCAGGAAGGTCGGACCATGGTGGTGGTGACCCACGAAATGGGCTTTGCCCGCGAAGTCTCCAACCAGTTGGTGTTCTTGCACAAAGGCATCGTCGAAGAACGTGGCGACCCGCGCGAAGTGCTGGTCAATCCGCAATCGGAGCGTCTGCAACAGTTTCTTTCCGGTAGCTTGAAGTAATCAAGACTGCCGTTGTGCACCCATTTAGGGCATGCTTCGCGCTTTGCGCCACATGCACTATGTTGGTGGTTGCCGCTTTCGGCCTTTAACACTGTTTTTCGTTTCGGATAGCACTCCATGACCGCCCATCGCATTGGTTTCCTGATTTGGCCCAGCACTAAAGCACTGACGCTTGCGCTGGCTGAGGAGGCCTTGCGCGTTGCTCAGCGGGTGCATCCGGACGTGGTTTACGAGCTGTCGTTCCTGCAGGCCGAGCCGCCGGTCGACGGCGCCTGGCAATTGCCGGGTGAACCTTGGGCCGGCAAGCTGGAAGGCTTTCAAAAGCTGTTCCTGCTGGCCGATGAACCGCCGACTGTTATCGCTTCACAGCTGAGTAGCGCCCTCAAGCAACTGGTTCGCGCCGGGTGTGTGATTGGTGGCTTGTCAGCGGGCGTCTATCCGTTGGCCCAGCTTGGTCTTCTTGATGGTTATCGCGCCGCCGTGCATTGGCGCTGGCAGGACGATTTTGCCGAACGTTTCCCCAAGGTTATCGCCACCAGCCATCTGTTTGACTGGGACCGTGATCGCCTGACCGCCTGTGGTGGCATGTCGGTACTCGATCTGTTGTTGGCTGTATTGGCCCGTGACCACGGGGCCGAACTGGCCGGTGCCGTCTCGGAAGAATTGGTGGTGGAGCGCATCCGCGAAGGCGGCGAGCGCCAACGTATTCCCCTGCAAAACCGCCTGGGTTCCAGCCATCCAAAGCTGACCCAGGCAGTGTTGTTGATGGAAGCCAACATCGAAGAGCCGCTGACCACCGACGAAATCGCCCAGCACGTATGCGTGTCGCGACGACAGCTGGAGCGGATCTTCAAGCAATATCTCAACCGCGTCCCCAGCCAGTACTACCTGGAACTGCGCCTGAACAAGGCCCGGCAAATGTTGATGCAAACCAGCAAGTCGATCATCCAGATTGGCTTGTCCTGCGGCTTCTCCTCGGGGCCGCACTTCTCCAGCGCCTACCGCAACTTCTTTGGCGCCACCCCTCGCGAAGACCGCAACCATCGGCGCAGTAGCAGCCCGTTCGAGTTGTCGTCGGTACCGTCCGAACGCGCTTGATCACTCCTCCATTGGTTCCTGTTTGCCGGTAGTAGGCGCGCAACAGCTCAAGGCTTTGTGCTGACAGTGGATTGCCGCTCACGTTGGAGTCGTCATTGAGTGGCTATTTCCAGCAACTCGCGGGGCAGGGGCTCAATATCGTTGTTGCTGCCCACTAGACCCACACACGGTTTAAACTGCGCCATTGCGACGCTATTTGTCGCATTGGCGTAAACCCGTGTAAATCGCGGGTTGGCGCTATAAGAAGTTGTCGCTTGGCGGCAAGGCCGCGCTGAAAACTGTCCTTACAATCCCTGCATCGCCCGCCAGTTTCAGGCAGGCGTTCCTCTTCAGGAGACTCCGATGTCCGTTGAGCAAGCCCCGGTGCAACGTGCCGATTTCGACCAGGTCATGGTTCCCAACTACGCACCTGCCGCTTTTATCCCCGTGCGTGGCGCAGGTTCCCGTGTGTGGGACCAGGCGGGCCGAGAGCTGATCGACTTTGCCGGCGGCATCGCGGTCAACGTATTGGGCCATGCCCACCCGGCGCTGGTCGGTGCATTGACCGAACAGGCCAACAAGCTGTGGCACGTGTCCAACGTCTTCACTAATGAGCCGGCCCTGCGCCTGGCCCGCAAGCTGATCGACGCCACCTTTGCCGAGCGTGTGTTCTTCTGCAACTCCGGCGCCGAAGCCAACGAGGCCGCCTTCAAGCTGGCCCGTCGCGTGGCGTTCGACCGTTTCGGTACCGAAAAATACGAAATCATCGCGGCCCTGAACAGCTTTCACGGTCGTACCCTGTTCACCGTCAACGTCGGCGGCCAGTCGAAGTATTCCGACGGCTTCGGTCCGAAAATCATCGGTATCACCCACGTTCCGTTCAACGATCTGGAGGCCCTGAAAGCCGCCGTTTCGGACAAGACCTGCGCCGTGGTGCTGGAGCCGATCCAGGGCGAAGGCGGCGTATTGCCGGCTGAACTGGCTTACCTGCAAGGCGCCCGCGACCTGTGCGACGCCAACAACGCGTTGCTGGTGTTCGACGAAGTGCAGACTGGCATGGGCCGCAGCGGTGAGCTGTTCGCCTACCAGCATTACGGCGTGACCCCGGACATTCTTACCAGCGCCAAGAGCCTGGGCGGCGGTTTCCCGATCGCTGCCATGCTGACTCGCGAAGACTTGGCCAAGCACCTGGTGGTTGGCACCCACGGCACCACTTACGGCGGTAACCCGCTGGCGTGCGCAGTGGCGGAAGCAGTGATCGATGTGATCAATACTCCTGAAGTGCTGGCCGGTGTTAACGCCAAGCACGACTTGTTCGTTTCCCGCCTGGAGCAGATCGGCCAGCAATACGGCATCTTCACCCAAGTGCGCGGCCTGGGCCTGTTGCTCGGTTGTGTGCTGAGCGATGCCTGGAAAGGCCGTGCCAAGGACATCTTCAATGCCGCCGAGCGTGAAGGCCTGATGATTCTGCAAGCCGGTCCCGACGTGGTGCGTTTCGCCCCGAGCCTGGTGGTGGAAGATGCCGATATCCAGGAAGGCCTGGACCGTTTCGAACGTGCTGTGAAGAACCTGACGCAAGCCTGATTCATCCCCTGTAGGAGCGAGCTTGCTCACGATGGTCGTTAACGATAACGCGGGGTACCTGATGCCCTGTGGTGTTTTTGAGACCATCGCGAGCAAGCTCGCTCCTGCAGAGGTTTTGAGCCCCCTATTTTGTATTTTCTGGAATTAAGGAGTGACACCATGCTGGTGATGCGCCCCGCGCAAATGGCTGATCTGGGCGAGGTACAGCGTCTGGCTGCGGACAGCCCGATTGGTGTCACCTCCTTGCCGGATGATGTCGAACGCCTGAGCGACAAGATCGCCGCAAGCGAAGCGTCCTTCGCTGCCGAAGTCAGTTTCAACGGCGAGGAAAGCTACTTCTTCGTCCTCGAAGACACCGTCGCCGGCAAGCTGGTGGGCTGCTCCGCCATCGTCGCCTCGGCCGGCTACTCGGAACCGTTCTACAGTTTTCGCAATGAAACCTTCGTTCACGCCTCCCGCGAGCTGAAGATTCACAACAAGATCCACGTGCTATCGCAGTGCCACGACCTGACTGGCAACAGCCTGCTGACCAGTTTCTACGTGGTGCCGGAATTGGTGGGTTCGGCCTGGTCGGAACTCAATTCCCGTGGTCGCCTGTTGTTCGTCGCCAGCCATCCCGAGCGGTTCGCCGATTCGGTGGTGACCGAAATTGTCGGCTATAGCGATGAGAACGGTGAATCGCCGTTCTGGGATGCCATAGGTCGCAATTTCTTCGGCCTCAACTACGCCACCGCCGAGCGCCTGTGCGGGCTGAAAAGCCGCACCTTCCTCGCCGAACTGATGCCGCACTATCCGATCTACGTACCGCTGCTGCCGGACGAAGCCCAGGAAGCCATGGGCCAGGTGCACCCACGGGCGCAGGTCACCTTCGACATCTTGATGCGCGAAGGTTTTGAAACCGATCACTACATCGACATCTTCGACGGCGGGCCGACCCTGCATGCGCGCGTCTCGAGCATTCGCTCGATTGCCCAGAGCCGCGTGGTGCCGGTGAAAATCGCTGAGATGGTCAAGGGTGTTGGCCGTCAGTACCTGGTCAGCAATGCGCAATTGCAGGATTACCGCGCAGTGTTGCTGGAACTGGACTACGCGCCAGGAAAACCAGTGACCCTGGACCTGGAAACGGCCGAGGCCCTGGGCGTCGGCGAAGGTGCCAGCGTGCGCCTGGTTGCGGTTTAAAGTCTTACAGCAGCGAGTTTCGCGGGTGGCTGGAATCAGCGGCCCGTTTGAGGAGATAGCATGATCGTTCGTCCCGTACGCAGCAGCGATTTACCGGCCCTGATTGATCTGGCGCGCAGCACCGGCACCGGCCTCACCACTTTGCCGGCCAACGAAGAGCGCCTGGCCCACCGGGTTGGCTGGGCTGAAAAGACCTTTCGCGGCGAAGCCGGGCGCGGTGATGCCGACTACCTGTTCGTTCTCGAAAACGACGAAGGCCAGGTGGTGGGGATTTCCGCCATCGCTGGCGCCGTTGGCCTGCGTGAGCCTTGGTACAACTTCCGTGTAGGCCTGACCGTCAGCGCTTCCCAGGAATTGAGCATCTACCGCGAGATTCCGACGCTGTTCCTGGCCAACGACCTGACCGGCAACTCTGAGTTGTGCTCGCTGTTCCTCCAGGCCGATTACCGCACTGGCCTTAACGGTCGCATGTTGGCCAAGGCGCGGATGCTGTTTATCGCCGAATTCCCGCAACTGTTTGGCAACAAGATCATCGCAGAGATGCGCGGCATGTCCGACGAAGCTGGGCGTTCGCCGTTCTGGGAAAGCCTGGGCCGGCACTTCTTCAAGATGGAATTCAGCCAGGCCGATTACCTGACGGGCGTGGGCAACAAGGCGTTTATCGCTGAGTTGATGCCCAAGTTCCCGGTATATACCTGCTTCCTCTCTGAGGACGCGCGCAACGTGATCGGCAAGGTTCACACCGACACCGAGCCTGCGCTGAGCATGCTCAAGAGCGAAGGTTTCAGCTATCAGGGCTACGTCGACATCTTCGATGCAGGTCCTGCTGTGGAATGTGAAACCAGCAAGATCCGTGCGGTGCGCGACAGCGAGGCACTGGTGCTGGCCATCGGTACGCCGGGTGACGACGCCACGCCGTTCCTGATCCATAACCGCAAACGTGAAGAGTGCCGCATCACCGCTGCACCGGCACGGCTGGCGGCGGGCACCCTGGTGGTCGATCCAAAGACCGCCAAGCGTCTGCAACTGACAGCCGGTGATCAAGTACGTGCCGTACCGTTGTCTGCTGCCCGGGAGCCGAAATAATGAATTCGCTATACATCGCTGGTGTTTGGCTGGCCGGTCAGGGTGAGCGCGTTGAGTCGCTGAACCCGGTGACCCAGCAAGTGCTATGGGCTGGCAATGGCGCCACCGCCGAGCAGGTCGAGTCCGCCGTGCAGGCCGCGCGCCAGGCGTTCCCGGCATGGGCCAAGCGATCCCTGGACGAGCGCCTCGGTGTGCTCGAAGCCTTCGCCGCAAGCCTGAAAAATCGTGCCGACGAGCTCGCCCGCTGCATCGGTGAGGAAACCGGCAAGCCGCTGTGGGAGTCGGCGACAGAAGTCACCAGTATGGTCAACAAAATCGCGATCTCGGTGCAGAGTTACCGTGAGCGTACCGGCGAGAAGAGCGGCCCATTGGGCGATGCCACTGCTGTGTTGCGCCACAAGCCCCACGGCGTGGTGGCGGTGTTTGGCCCTTACAACTTCCCCGGTCACCTGCCTAACGGTCATATCGTGCCAGCCTTGCTGGCGGGCAATACCGTGCTGTTCAAACCCAGCGAACTGACGCCGAAAGTCGCCGAACTGACGGTGCAGTGCTGGATTGAGGCTGGCCTGCCGGCTGGCGTCTTGAACCTGCTGCAAGGCGCGCGGGAAACCGGGATCGCCCTGGCGGCGAATCCGGGCATCGACGGTTTGTTCTTCACCGGTTCCAGCCGTACCGGCAATCACCTGCACCAGCAATTCTCCGGGCGCCCGGACAAGATCCTCGCCCTGGAGATGGGCGGCAACAACCCGCTGGTGGTGGATGAAGTGGCTGACGTGGATGCGGCGGTCTATACCATCATCCAGTCGGCGTTTATCTCTGCCGGCCAGCGTTGCACCTGTGCCCGTCGCCTGTTGGTGCCGCAAGGTGCCTGGGGCGATGCGTTGCTGGCGCGCCTGGTGTCGGTAAGCGCGACCATCGAAGTCGGCGCGTTCGACCAGCAGCCTGCGCCTTTCATGGGTTCGGTGATTTCCCTGGGCGCGGCCAAGGCCTTGATGGAGGCTCAGGAACTGTTGCTGGCTAATGGCGCAGTGGCACTGCTGGAAATGACTCAGCCAGAGGGTCAGGCCGCATTGCTGACGCCGGGCATTATTGATGTCACGCAAGTGGCCGAGCGTGCTGACGAAGAACTGTTCGGTCCGCTGTTGCAGGTGATCCGCTACGCTGATTTCGAAGCGGCGATTGTCGAGGCCAACAATACCCAATATGGGTTGGCGGCAGGTTTGCTGTCGGATTCCGAAGCGCGCTACCAGCAGTTCTGGCTGGAAAGCCGTGCCGGGATCGTCAACTGGAACAAGCAACTGACCGGCGCTGCGAGCAGCGCGCCGTTTGGTGGGGTAGGGGCGTCGGGCAACCATCGCGCCAGTGCGTATTACGCTGCGGATTATTGCGCGTACCCGGTGGCCTCGCTTGAGACCCCGAGCCTGGTGTTACCGGCCACGCTGACGCCCGGTGTGCGGTTGTCGTAATCGATATTGATACCTATAAAAACAGATATTCGTGGAGCCTCGCCGATGAAATCCTATGAAGTCAATTTTGACGGTCTAGTGGGGCCGACCCATAACTACGGCGGTTTGTCCTACGGCAACGTCGCGTCCCAGAGCAATAGCCAGCAGTCTTCCAACCCCAAGGAAGCGGCGCTGCAAGGCCTGGCGAAAATGAAAGCGCTGATGGAGATGGGTTTTGTCCAAGGCGTACTGGCTCCTCAGGAACGCCCTGATGTGGCCGCCTTGCGCAACCTCGGTTTTGCCGGCACCGACGCGCAAGTGATCCAGCAAGCGGCCAAGAAAGCCATGCCATTGTTGGTGGCAAGCTGCTCGGCATCGAGCATGTGGGTGGCCAACGCCGCAACCGTCAGCCCAAGTGCCGACACCGCCGACGGCCGCGTGCATTTCACCGCTGCCAACCTTAACTGCAAATACCACCGCAGCATCGAACACCCGACCACCAGCCGAGTGCTTGGGGCAATGTTCGCTGACCAGAAGCACTTTGCCCACCACGCCGCGTTGCCGGCCGTGGCGCAGTTCGGAGACGAGGGCGCGGCTAACCACACCCGTTTCTGTCGTGACTATGGCCAGGCCGGCGTGGAGTTTTTCGTGTTCGGTCGCAGTGCCTTCGACACCCGCTACCTGGCGCCGCAAAAGTACCCGGCGCGCCAGACCCTGGAAGCCTCCCAGGCGGTCGCCCGCTTGCACGGCCTGCGGGATGACGGCGTG
Source organism: Pseudomonas sp. C321 (assembly GCF_055407105.1). NCBI lineage: Bacteria > Pseudomonadati > Pseudomonadota > Gammaproteobacteria > Pseudomonadales > Pseudomonadaceae > Pseudomonas > Pseudomonas sp. C321. The sequence goes on from NZ_JBUZRB010000003.1 coordinate 619,440, forward strand.
GTCTTCGCCCAGCAGAACCCAGCGGTGATTGATGCAGGGGTGTTCCATAATGACGTGATCGCGGTGGGTAACGGCGAGGTGCTGTTCTATCACGAGGATGCGTTCCTCAATACTGAACAGATGCTTGCGGAGTTGCATGGCAAGCTCGGCAAATGTGGCGGCAACTTCCAGTCCATTTGCGTGCCCCGCGCCCAGGTCAGCGTCGAAGACGCGGTGCGTTCCTACCTGTTCAACAGCCAGTTGCTGACTCGTGCTGACGGCTCGATGCTGCTGATCGTGCCGGAAGAATGCCGCAGCAACGAACGTGTCTGGCAGTATCTGCAAGGCCTGACCAGCTCCGGAGGCCTGATCCGCGAAGTGAAAGTCTTCGACCTCAAGCAGAGTATGCAGAACGGCGGTGGCCCGGCGTGCCTGCGTTTGCGGGTGGCCTTGAATGAAACCGAACTGGCGGCGGTCAACCCAGGGGTTATCATGACGGCGCCGTTGTACGACACGCTGACCCTGTGGGTCGACAAGCACTATCGCGATGCCTTGCGGGAAACCGACCTGGCTGATCCGCAATTGCTGTTTGAGTGCCGCACGGCATTGGACGAACTGACGCAAATCCTTAAACTGGGCTCGGTTTATCCTTTCCAGATCAATTAAGACTCCAGATGAGAACGAAGCCATGAGCGACAAAAGCGACAACCTGAACGACACCCTCAAGCTGATCCTTGAAGACACCGACGGCACTCAACTGGAAACTTCCTGCACCCGTGTCGCCGTAATCTGGCAGGGCAAGGAAGTCTGGATTCAGCACGACGGCCGTGGCCAACTGCTGATCGGCGTTGACGTGGAGGAAGGCGATGTTGAATACGCCAACCTGCTGATGCGCCCACTGGCCACCAACCTGATGAGCCTGCAACTGGAAATGGAACCAGCCGACGTCGGCGACGACGAAGACCACGTCCATGGTCCTGGCTGCAACCACTAAGGACGCCGCTCTATGCTCGCCCTCGGCAAACTGCTTGAACTGACCCTCGCCGGACGTGAACCGGCTTCGATTACTCAAACGACTGTCGACGGCGTGCGATTGCGCTGGCTCAGTGAGGGCGCGCTGGAAGTGCGGCCGCCCGAAGGCCGGGACAATGGCAGCGATGTGTTGCTGTCATCCGGCATCCACGGCAACGAAACCGCACCGATCGAATTGCTCGACCGGTTGCTGAACGACATTGCCCGGGGTGACTTGAAGCCTCGGGCGCGAATTTTGTTCCTGTTCGGCAACCCCGAAGCCATGCGTCGGGGGGAGCGTTACCTCGAACAAGACGTCAACCGGCTGTTCAACGGTCGTCACGAACACAGCAGCGGGCCCGAAGCCCTGCGGGCAGGCGAGTTGGAGCAACTGGCTAGAAACTTCTTCAGCCAGCCCGGACGCAGCCGGCTGCATTACGACCTGCACACCGCCATTCGTGGGTCGAAGATTGAACAGTTCGCCCTGTACCCGTGGAAAGACGGCCGCCAGCATTCGCGCCGCGAACTGGCGCGGCTGCGTGCCGCCGGCATGCAAGCGGTGCTATTGCAGAACAAGGCGTCGATCACCTTCACAGCCTTTACCTACGAGCAGTTGGGCGCCGAGTCCTTCACCCTGGAACTGGGCAAGGCCCGGCCGTTCGGACAGAACCAGGGCGTGGATGTGTCCCGCCTGGAAGTCCGCCTCAAGCAGATCATCGAAGGCAATGAACCGACCACCGAGAGCCTGGACGGCCTGCAACTGTTCAGTGTCGCCCGAGAAATCATCAAGCACAGCGATGCCTTCATCCTGCACCTGCCGGCGGATGTAGAAAACTTCTCGGAACTGAAAAAGGGCTACCTGCTGGCCGAGGACATCGCCAAGACGCGCTGGGTGATCGAGGAGGAGGGCGCACGCATCATCTTCCCCAACCCGAAGGTGAAGAATGGCTTGCGGGCAGGGATATTGATTGTGCCGACGACGGATAAAGGCCTGGCATAAATCCCGAGGTCGACTCGGTCAAATGTGGGAGCTGGCTTGCTCCCACACAACCCCAGCTCTGACACTGGGGTTTACAGTGTTCCTTAAACCGCCACAGCCCGTGGTTCATTGCGACGCAACGAACGAATCTTGTGCAGCGTATCCGCGCAGGTCTTCGCCGCTTCCTGGCCCTTGTGCACAAAGTGCTCCAAGAAGAAGGTGTGGTGTTCAACACCCGAGTGGAAGTGGTGCGGGGTCAGGGACACCGAGAACACTGGCACTTCGGTTTCCAACTGAACCTGCATCAGGCCGCTGACCACCGATTGTGCGACGAACTCGTGACGATAGATCCCGCCGTCCACCACCAGGGCCGCCGCGACAATGCCGGCATAACGGCCGGACTTGGCCAGGAGCTTGGCGTGCAGGGGCATTTCAAAGGCGCCGCCGACTTCGTAGAAATCGATATCCGATTCCTGGTAGCCCTGGGCGATCATTTCGGCGAGGAAACCTTTACGGCTCTGATCGACAATATCCTTGTGCCAGCAGGCCTGGATAAACGCGACACGCTCGCCGTGGTGGTTTTTGCTTTTGCTGTCAATTGCAGTGGGTTGCATGTTCTGACTCCTGTTTATGAAAAAAACAGGGCGTTATGAATCGAATGGGATTTAAGGGTACGGACAGAATGAGCATGCAAGGCATGGACGTTCTGCGCACGGCCCTTAGGCGCCAATCCCGTTCTCTCTTCATCCGGACTATGACCGTCGGCCCCGGGATCACACCGGGTCTGCTGACCTTGTCGCCGTCCTGCCTAGGCAGTTCGAGGCGCCAAGCGCTCGCGGGCTATACGCATTGCGCGTAATTACCGCCGGTGGGGAGTTACACCCCGCCCTGAGAACGTTGCCACCAGAACGCTGGTGGCGGTGAGTTTTTACCATACATTTCTGGAAACTGCATGGCTCCATTTTCGATATTCACTATTGGCTTTTTTGCTTGGTATTGAATGGGAAGCTGGGGCTGTCTGGCACTTTTCATGACCTGTTAGCTTGATATTCACTCTCCATGCCCGCAGTAACCTGTAATCAAAAAACAAATTCCAACCCGTTAGCCGGGACTTTTGTCCCTTCGCCGAGGCTTGTTTCATGACCATGATTGACCTGCGCAGCGACACCGTGACCCAACCGACCCCAGGCATGCTCGACGCGATGGCTAGCGCCGTCAGCGGTGATGATGTCTACGGTGAAGATCCTACCGTCAATCGCCTGGAAGCCGAACTGGCCAAGCGCCTGGGGTTTGCCGCCGCGTTGTTCGTACCCACCGGCACCATGAGCAACCTGCTGGCGTTGATGGCCCATTGTGAGCGGGGCGAGGAATATATCGTCGGCCAGCAGGCCCACACCTACAAATACGAAGGCGGCGGTGCGGCGGTGTTGGGTTCTATCCAGCCCCAGCCGCTGGAAGTCCAGGCCGATGGCTCGCTGGACCTGGATCAGGTGTTGGCGGCGATCAAGCCAGATGACTTCCACTTCGCGCGTACCCGGCTGTTGGCGTTGGAAAATACGATGCAGGGCCAGGTATTGCCGATGGAATACCTGGCTGCCGCGCGGGCGTTTACTCGCGAGCATGGCCTGGCCTTGCACCTGGACGGCGCGCGGATCTACAACGCGGCGGTCAAGCTGGGTGTCGATGCGCGAGAGATCGCCCAGTATTTCGATTCAGTGTCGGTGTGCCTGTCCAAGGGCCTCGGCGCGCCGATTGGCTCTGTGTTGTGTGGTTCGACTGCGCTGATCGCCAAGGCCCGCCGTTTGCGAAAAATGGTCGGTGGCGGCATGCGTCAGGCAGGTTCGTTGGCGGCGGCGGGGTTATATGCCCTCGATCATCAAGTCCAGCGTCTGGCCGAAGACCATGCCAACGCCCAATGGCTGGCGGATGGGTTGCGCCAGGCCGGGTACGAGGTAGAGCCAGTGCAGACCAATATGGTCTACGTGCAGGTGGGTAGCCTGGCCGAGGAGTTGAAGGCCTTCGCCGCGACGCGCGGGATCAAGTTGAGCGCCGCTCCTCGCCTGCGTATGGTCACGCACCTGGACGTCAGTCGGGCGCAGATCGAGCAGGTGGTCGCGACATTTGTCGAGTTTTCCCGGAAATGACAGTGCAGACTGTCTAATTGACTGTTTCTATCACATAAACACGCTGTGCCACGGGCAAAGGGCCGATATAATGCGGCCCTTTGCCGTCGCTCCGTCTGATGACGTTTAGCACTGGCCTTTGGCCGCAGCCTCCGTGGAAGAACCTAATGAAAAGCGCAGAAATCCGTGAAGCCTTCCTTCGCTTCTTCGAAGAGCAAGGTCACACCCGTGTTGCCTCCAGCTCTTTGATCCCAGGCAATGACCCCACCCTGCTGTTCACTAACGCGGGGATGAACCAGTTCAAGGACTGCTTCCTGGGCCAGGAAAAGCGCGCCTACACCCGCGCCACCAGCAGCCAGAAGTGCGTACGCGCCGGCGGCAAGAACAGTGACCTGGAGAACGTTGGTTACACCGCTCGCCATCACACTTTTTTCGAGATGCTGGGCAACTTCAGCTTCGGCGACTATTTCAAGCGTGACGCCATTACCTTTGCCTGGACCTTCCTGACCGGCGTGCTGAAGCTACCCAAGGAAAAACTCTGGGTCACTGTCTACGCCACCGATGACGAAGCCTACGAGATCTGGACCCAGCAAATCGGTGTGCCGGCCGAGCGCATGATTCGCATCGGCGACAACAAGGGCGCGCCTTACGCCTCCGACAACTTCTGGACCATGGGTGATACCGGTCCGTGCGGTCCTTGCACCGAGATTTTCTACGATCACGGCGCCGACATCTGGGGCGGCCCACCCGGCTCGCCGGAAGAAGATGGCGACCGTTACATCGAAATCTGGAACAACGTATTCATGCAGTTCAACCGCACCGCCGATGGCGTGTTGCATCCGCTGCCAGCTCCGTCGGTTGACACCGGCATGGGCCTGGAGCGGATCAGTGCGGTGATGCAGCACGTTCACTCCAACTACGAAATCGACCTGTTTACCAACCTGCTGAGCGCTTCGGCCGCGGCCATTGGTTGCGCCAACGACAGCCAGTCTTCGCTCAAGGTTGTGTCCGACCACATCCGTTCTTGCGGCTTCCTGATCGCCGACGGTGTGCTGCCGTCGAACGAAGGTCGCGGCTATGTGCTGCGCCGGATCATCCGTCGCGCCTGCCGTCACGGTAACAAGCTGGGCGCCAGCGGTAGCTTCTTCTACAAGATCGTTGCCGCGCTGGTGGCCGAGATGGGCGAAGCCTTCCCGGAACTCAAGCAGCAGCAAGCCAACATCGAGCGCGTGCTCAGGGCTGAAGAAGAGCAGTTCTCCAAAACCCTGGAGCACGGCCTGAAGATCCTGGAACAGGACCTGGCTGAGCTCAAAGGCACCGTGGTGCCGGGCGACGTGGTGTTCAAGCTGTACGACACCTACGGTTTCCCGATGGACCTGACCGCCGACATTGCCCGTGAGCGCGAGCTGACCGTCGATGAAGCCGGTTTTGAGCGTGAGATGGAAGCCCAGCGCGTGCGCGCCCGCTCCGCCAGTGCCTTTGGCCTGGACTACAACACCCTGGTCAAGGTTGACGTGGCCACCGAATTCACCGGTTACACCGCCACCGGCGGCTCGGCCAAAGTGATTGCCCTCTATAAAGAAGGGCAGTCGGTCGACATCCTGAACGAAGGCGACGAAGGTGTGGTGGTCCTGGACCAGACGCCGTTCTACGCCGAGTCCGGTGGCCAGATTGGCGACTGCGGTTTCCTCAAGGCGTCGTCCGGTCGTTTTGACGTGCGCGACACCACCAAGACCGGCGGCGCGTTCCTGCACCACGGTGTGTTGGCCTCGGGCAACCTGACCGTCGGCGCGCCGGTGGAGACTCAGGTCGACGCTGACGTGCGTCACGCCACCTCGCTGAACCACTCGGCCACTCACTTGCTGCACGCGGCCTTGCGCCAAGTGCTGGGCGAGCATGTACAGCAGAAAGGCTCGTTGGTCGACAGCCAGCGCCTGCGTTTTGACTTCAGCCACTTTGAAGCGATCAAGCCTGAGCAGCTCAGGACGCTGGAAGATATCGTCAACGCCGAAGTGCGCAAGAACACCCCTGTTGAAACCGAAGAAACCGACATTGAGACCGCCAAGGCCAAAGGCGCCATGGCGCTGTTCGGCGAGAAGTACGGCGACAACGTGCGCGTGCTGAGCATGGGCGGCAGCTTCTCGGTGGAGTTGTGCGGCGGTATCCACGCCAAGCGTACCGGCGACATTGGCCTGCTGAAGATCATCAGCGAAGGCGGTGTGGCGTCCGGCGTGCGTCGTATTGAGGCGGTCACCGGTGCTGCGGCCCTGGCTTACCTCAATGCTGGCGAAGAACAACTCAAGGAAGCGGCCAGCCTGGTCAAGGGCAGTCGCGACAACCTGATCGACAAGCTCTCGGCAGTGCTGGAGCGCAACCGTCTGCTGGAGAAACAGCTGGAGCAGTTGCAGGCCAAGGCCGCCAGTGCGGCGGGCGACGATCTGTCGGCTTCTGCCCTGGACGTCAAAGGCGTGAAAGTCCTGGCCGTGCGCCTGGACGGTCAGGACGGCAAGGCTCTGTTGGCGCTGGTGGATCAGTTGAAGAACAAGCTCGGTCGCGCAGTGATCCTGCTCGGCAGTGTCCATGAGGAAAAGGTCGTTCTGGTTGCCGGTGTAACCAAAGACCTGACTGGCCAACTCAAGGCCGGTGATTTGATGAAACAAGCCGCTGCGGCAGTGGGCGGGAAGGGCGGTGGTCGTCCGGACATGGCGCAAGGCGGCGGTATCGACGCTGGTGCTTTGGACGCGGCCCTTGCCCTGACCGTACCGTTTGTCGAGGCGGGTATCTAAGACGCTGCCTGGGTGTGTGGTCTAGTCACCTGCCCGGGCAGCGCAGTTTGATTGATTAATGGGCGCCCCTTTACGGGCTGAGGCGGCTTAGAAATGGCTTTGATCGTACAGAAATTTGGAGGCACCTCGGTCGGTTCCGTTGAACGAATCGAGCAGGTCGCCGACAAGGTTAAGAAGTTCCGCGATGCCGGCGATGACCTGGTGGTGGTGCTGTCGGCCATGAGCGGCGAGACCAATCGTCTGATCGAGTTGGCCAAACAAATCAGTGGTGATCAACAGCCGGTTCCCCGTGAGCTGGATGTGATCGTTTCCACTGGTGAGCAAGTGACTATTGCGCTGTTGGCCATGGCGCTGATCAAGCGTGGCGTGCCGGCAGTGTCGTACACCGGCACCCAGGTACGAATCCTGACGGATAGCGCGCACAATAAAGCGCGCATATTGCAGATCGATGATCAGAAAATTCGCGGTGATCTGAAGGCGGGTCGCGTGGTAGTCGTCGCTGGTTTCCAGGGCGTCGACGAACACGGCAACATCACCACCCTCGGTCGTGGCGGTTCCGATACCACCGGTGTGGCCCTGGCGGCAGCCCTGAAGGCTGACGAATGCCAGATCTACACCGATGTGGACGGCGTCTACACTACCGATCCGCGCGTTGTGCCCGTGGCTCAGCGCCTGGACAAGATCACCTTCGAAGAGATGCTGGAAATGGCCAGCCTCGGGTCCAAGGTGTTGCAGATCCGTGCGGTGGAATTCGCCGGCAAGTACAACGTTCCGCTGCGCGTACTGCACAGCTTCAAGGAGGGTCCGGGCACCCTCATTACTATTGATGAAGAGGAATCCATGGAACAGCCGATCATTTCCGGCATCGCTTTTAACCGCGATGAAGCCAAGCTGACCATCCGTGGTGTGCCAGACACCCCGGGCGTGGCCTTCAAGATTCTCGGGCCGATCAGTGGCGCAAACATTGAAGTCGACATGATCGTGCAGAACGTTGCGCACGATAACACTACCGACTTCACCTTCACCGTGCACCGCAATGACTACGACGCAGCAGAGAAAGTCCTGCTGAAAACGGCAAGCGAGATTGGCGCCCGTGAAGTGGTCGGCGATACCAAGATTGCCAAGGTGTCGATCGTTGGTGTGGGCATGCGTTCCCATGCCGGAGTTGCCAGCCGCATGTTTGAGGCCCTGGCCAAGGAGACCATCAACATCCAGATGATCTCCACCTCGGAAATCAAAGTGTCGGTGGTCATCGAAGAGAAGTACCTGGAGCTGGCTGTACGCGCACTGCATACCGCATTTGAGCTGGACGCTCCGGCCCGACAGGGCGAGTGATGCGTGACTGGAGGGCGCGGTTGATCCGCGCCTTTCATTTTTCTGTCTGGCGCCTGTGGAGAGCTGTTCTTTTGCGTGTGCCCGACAATACTTAGGCGGGTAGGGCTATGGCCGTTGGGTTGTAGGTCGAATGCCTTTTTTTTGCAGACTGTTATCCCTGAACTGAAATGCGTGAGGAGAAAGGTATGTTGATTCTGACTCGTCGATGCGCAGAAAGCCTGATTATTGGTGATGGCGAAATCACCGTGACCGTGCTCGGCGTCAAAGGCAATCAAGTACGGATTGGGGTTGATGCCCCGAAAGAGGTGGCTGTCCACCGTGAGGAAATCTACCTGCGGATCAAGAAAGAGAAGGACGAAGAACCAAGCCATTAATTTTTATCGTTTTTTATGTTTGCAAACGGGGATGAAGCTGGTTAATATACGCCCCGTGTTGCGGAGAGCTGGCCGAGTGGCCGAAGGCGCTCCCCTGCTAAGGGAGTACACCTCAAAAGGGTGTCGGGGGTTCGAATCCCCCGTTCTCCGCCATTATTTGCTTAGTACGTTGCAATCTGGATTTTTTCGGTAAGTTGTTGAAATCACTAGAAAAAATCGCTTTACATAGAGATTGAACGGGCTATAATGCGCGGCAACAAATGCACTCGTAGCTCAGCTGGATAGAGTACTCGGCTACGAACCGAGCGGTCACAGGTTCGAATCCTGTCGAGTGCACCATTTAAGAGTTAGTTGCAGCAATGCAGGTAACTTGGCTCCAACCAGTTGTGATCTGGTCTAAAAACACAATCTGCACTCGTAGCTCAGCTGGATAGAGTACTCGGCTACGAACCGAGCGGTCACAGGTTCGAATCCTGTCGAGTGCACCAAACAACAAAAAGCCCGCCTAGTGCGGGCTTTTTGCCGTCTGGGGTTTTTATTTTTCTTGTCTGTTGCCACGGGTGTAATCGCCCTCCGGGCTTTTCTACCTGCCCCCATGTGTTTTCTTTTCTGCCTGTGTCGTCGCAGTTTCATGAGTGTGCCCGATACTCGGCTTTGTCTCGCAAGCGCTTGTTCTTGCCAGTTTTTTAACGTTTTAAGCGGCTGGGCGGTGTATCATTGCGCCCGTCAGCCCCGCCGGGGCTTGTGGAATACCTCCATGGACTTACCCAGTAGTAACTCAGTACCCCGTTTTACCAATCATGAATTGACTGATTGATCCTTCCGGCGTGCCCCGCTGCTGGGAGTGGAGTTCGCCTATGACCGAAGTTGAAGTAAAGAAAACACAAGAAAGCCTGCAGGATCGCCTCGCTCAAGTTGTTGAGCTGCTGCAGCGCCAGCGCGTGGTCGAAGACCTGACTCACCGTCAGGAAGGCCCGAATCATGACCGGGTAGAGAGCCTGGTCCACCGGCAAAACCTCGTCGAGTTGCAACGCAAGCTCGATGACCTGCACTCCGCCGACGTAGCCTACATCCTTGAAGCTTTGCCCTTGGGTGATCGCCTGACCCTCTGGCAACTGGTCAAGGCTGATCGTGACGGCGACATCCTCCTCGAAGTATCCGATTCGGTTCGTGAAACCCTGATCGCCGCCATGGACGATCATGAGCTCCTGGCTGCGACCAAGGACATGGACGCCGACGAACTCGCTGACCTGGCCTCCGAGCTGCCGCGTGACGTCGTCCATGAGCTGATGGAGACCCTCGACGGCCAACAGCGTGAGCGTGTGCGCTCCGCGTTGTCCTACGACGAGGAGCAGGTCGGCGCGCTGATGGACTTCGAGATGGTGACTATTCGCGAAGACGTCAGCCTGGAAGTGGTGTTGCGTTACTTGCGCCGGCTAAAAGAGCTGCCAGGCCACACTGACAAACTGTTTGTGGTCGACTACGAGGGCATTCTCAAGGGCGTGCTGCCGATCAAGCGTCTGCTGGTCAATGACCCGGACAAGAAGGTCGCGGACGTCATGGCCAGCGACCCGGTCAGCTTTCATCCTGACGAAGACGCCTACGACGCCGCCCAGGCATTCGAGCGTTATGACTTGATCTCGGCCCCGGTGGTCGACAAGAAAGGCAAGCTGATCGGCCGCTTGACCATCGATGAGATGGTCGACCTGATTCGTGAAGAGAGTGAAAACGAAGTCCTCAACATGGCGGGTCTGCGTGAAGAGGAAGATATCTTTGCGTCAGTCTGGAAATCTCTGCGTAACCGTTGGGCCTGGTTGGCCGTCAACCTGATTACCGCGTTTATTGCCTCTCGGGTGATCGGCCTGTTTGAAGGCTCCATCGAGAAGCTGGTGGCGCTGGCGGCTCTTATGCCTATCGTGGCCGGGATTGGTGGTAACTCCGGTAACCAGACCATCACAATGATCGTGCGGGCCATGGCCCTGGATCAGGTGAGCACTGGCAACACCTCGCGGCTGATGCGCAAGGAGCTGGCAGTGGGCCTGATCAATGGTCTGGTGTGGGGTGGCGTGATTGGCGTGGTGGCTTACTTGCTCTATGGCAGTTGGTCCCTGGGGGTAGTGATGACCGCCGCCATGACCCTTAACCTGCTATTGGCTGCGCTGATGGGAGTATTGATCCCTATGACCTTGGTGCGCCTTGGTCGCGACCCTGCCATGGGCGCCAGTGTGATGATCACAGCCATGACTGACAGTGGTGGCTTTTTCATCTTCCTGGGGCTGGCGACCATCTTCCTACTCTGATTGCCTTCTCCCGAGGCAGATACCGCCGGGCCTTTAACCAAATTACAGGCAAAAAAAAGCCAGCATGCAGCTGGCTTCGGCTTTCAGTCGCCAATCAGTTGGCTTCGGCGGCTGCCTCAACATCATGAGCAATAAGTGAGACAAGAGCGTTTTGCTGGCGGTGGGAGAGCTGACGAAAACGCTGCAGCAGTTCGCGTTCGTGCAGTGACAGCTCAGGGCTGTCCAGGCGCATGCTCAACGCTTCACCCAACGCACCTTCCTGAATAAGGCTCTGTTCCAGGCGCGCGATGATTTCGGAGTTCATGCTGCGGTGATGGTTGCGAGCCACCTCGGCAATGCGTTCCCGCATTCCGTCTGGCAGACGTACGACGAACTTGTCAGCCGTACGGCTGGAATAAATTGCCTGTTTCAATGGGCGCATATATTTAACCGGTTAGTTCAGGGGAGCGGTTTTTGGAATTGGCCGCAAGATGTGTGTTAGGACAAGGTCTGCAGCCAAATGTTCAACCTGAATTGCAAAGAGGCCGCATCATGCCTCAAACTTGCCAGTTCCTTGGCGTCAATTCTGTGACAAATATTGAACTGGCTACAGGCTTTATGCCAGCACTCATTTTCAAATTTGCGGACTGGTTGGAAAACTTTTCTGCAAGGCATCCATGCGAGTGTTCTACCCGCAAACCCAGTGCGAAAAGGGTTTTTGGGCGCACATCCTATAGTGGTGTGGCCTTTTGCCCTTAACTTTAAGACTAGTGGCAAACTGCCGATTTACTAGGGTAGGGCGACGTAAGGTAGGGCGGCAGGACAGCCGGGCTCGGAGCACAAACAGGCTGCCGGGGTCAGGAAGATCCACGCAAACTTGGTCATTGAATACTCCTGTGTTTGGTTCAGAAAACCCAGTGTTCAGAAGAGTGTGCGGCTTGGTTGCCTTGGGTCAGTTGAATCGGCGATTGCGCATCGGCCGTCATGACCGCCAGCTGTGGACGCTGTTGGTGTTGCAAATGATGGGGAACAGCTTGGCTGGCTTGTGCCACATCATCACCGGTAGCGGATTGAAAATGGAACATCACCAGCGTGGCCAATGCCACAGCATTGAGGGCTACTAGTAGAGGCGTGCTGTTCATGGGCATATTCTCCGCAGGTGGCGTGGCCAGACTGAATTTGTAGGATAAAGGATTGCAGGTGTCGTGCCAGTCTATTTTTTGATTAAATCCTTTTTAAATCAAAGTCTTAAAGACTGATCGGCAGGCCGGCTTGTTGCAATTTGCAATGATGGCATTTTGGGGTAGTGCATTTTGCACGACAGTCATGGAGAGCCCTTGTTTGTTGCCCAAAACACGACTAGGCATTGCAAGGCTCGGCCTACACTCAAAAAGCCTACGGACGACATGACAAAACGCACCTTGGCCGTTAACATGCACGCCGTCCGCCGCTGTGCCTTCGGCCCGATGGTTGTCATTTGTCCCAGTAGCTCAATTGGATAGAGCATCCCCCTCCTAAGGGGAAGGTTGGCCGTTCGAACCGGCCCTGGGACACCACATTAGAGTTGTGCTCCTTTAAAAGAGCCGCGATACGCAAAAGCCCTGTTCAGAACACTCTGGCGGGGCTTTTTTGTGGGCTGGCGTTGGCCGCAGAGGATGGGATGCGTCTGGGGGGGCAGGTCTTTTTGATTGTATTGCGAACCTTGCCGGAGTTTGAGGTTCACAGGGGAGTGAGCGGTTGGGGCGCGAGTTTTTGTCACAGCCTTGTACCTTGTATGCCGTCGTCGAGCGTCTGAGAGGTAGCCAATTGGCTTGATGAAAATAATCCCCTGGTACAGCGCGTTTTGGCTGTCCGGACCTGACGCCGCCGGACTATCATGCTGATAGCCTGACACCCACTGCAAGGAGCCGCTCGGAACGCCGATGCGCCAAATCTGGAAATCTTTTCGAGCCCTTTATTTCGCCTCTTTGATGATGCTGATCGGTTCCGGTCTGCTCAGTACGTACCTGGCTTTGCGCCTGGCAGCCGATAATGTCGACAGCCTGTGGGTCGGTGCGTTGATGGCTGCCAACTACTTTGGTCTGGTGTTGGGTGGCAAGATCGGTCACCGCTTGATAGCCCGAGTCGGCCATATTCGCGCCTATGCCACCTGCGCCGGTATCGTCGGTGCGGCGGTGCTGGGCCATGGTTTGATCGACTGGCTGTCGGCCTGGATCGTACTGCGGATAATCGTCGGCCTCGGCATGATGTGCCAGTACATGGTCATCGAGAGCTGGCTCAACGAGCAGGCGGACGCCAAGCAGCGGGGCTTGGTCTTCAGTGGCTACATGATCGCTTCTTATCTGGGCCTGGTATTGGGCCAGCTTATTCTGGTCATGCATCCGCAGTTGGGCCTTGAGCTGCTGATGCTGGTTGCGCTGTGCTTTGCCCTGTGCCTGGTGCCGGTGGCGATGACTCGACGTATTCACCCGGCACCGTTGCATCCGGCGCCGATGGAGCCGCGCTTTTTTATCAAGCGAGTACCGCAGTCCCTCAGTACCGTGCTGGGCGCCGGGTTGATTGTTGGTTCGTTCTACGGTCTGGCGCCGCTTTACGCCTCTCAGCAAGGGCTGAGCACCGAACAGGTCGGTCTGTTCATGGGTAGCTGCATTTTCGCCGGGCTGGTGGTGCAGTGGCCTTTGGGCTGGCTCTCGGATCGGTATGACCGGGCACTGTTGATCCGCTGCTTCGCCTTGTGCCTTGCGGTGACGGCGCTGCCGTTGGCGATCATGACCCAGGTGCCGTTGGAAGTGCTGTTTGTGGTCGGGTTCTTCTGCTCCCTGGTGCAGTTCTGTCTTTACCCGTTGGCGGTGGCGTTTTCCAATGACCACGTTGAGGGGGATCGCCGCGTATCGCTGACAGCCATGCTGCTGGTGACTTACGGCGTCGGCGCCAGTATCGGGCCGCTGCTGGCCGGTGTGCTGATGAAGCTGTTTGGTAGCCAGATGCTCTATGCATTTTTCAGTTTATGCGCGGTGATCCTGGTTTGGCGCATCCGTCCCAAAGCCGTGACCAATCTGCACCAGGTGGACGATGCACCGCTGCATCACGTGGCGGTACCTGACAGCATGTCCAGCTCGCCGCTGGTGGCCGCCCTTGACCCACGGGTGGATGAACAGGTGGTTCAGGATCAGATGCAGACGCCGGTTCCCGAGCCGGACCCAGAGTCTGAAGCCGATCCTGATTCGGTGGAGCAGGCGCCTGCAGAAGAGCCTCCAGAGCCTCCAGAGCCGCCAGAGCATCCGGACCCGGATGATCATCCCCACGACCTGAGCAGGGCGCGCCCCTGAAACAAAAAAACGGGCAGTCCCATGAGAGGCTGCCCGTTTTTTATGCAGATTGTTACCGCTTAAAGATCATCATCCTTGTCAAACCGCCGCGCCTCGCGCTGCAGCTGGTAGACAAAGCGTTCAACCTGGCGCTGCACCAACCCGCTCATATTGTGAAAACGCACGCCTGCAAAGGTGGTGTCGATCCTTTCTTCGAAGTGCAGGTAACGCAGTTCTACGGCGGTGCTCATGTTGCCGAAGGGCAGGGCGGCAATAAAGCGATCGTAGACCTGGCCCAGTTGCAGGCGCTGGGAGATATCACCGTCAAAGCGCAGCTTGCAACCAGTGGCGGAAATATCCAGTAGTTTGCCGCCAATGGGCGACTTGAGTTTCTCTCCGCCCATGTCGACATTGACCAGTTGCGCCAATTTCAGTGCTGCGCGAAAGGCGTTGCGCCGCTGATGGTAAACCACCTCGTCAGGCATGCCGCCCCGATAGATGCGGTGGCCGTCCTTTTCGCTGATGGTCAGGCTGCCGTTACTCTCCCAGGCCACCCGCACGCCGTCGTGGAAGCCTTCGATACGGAAGGCTTCGCCATTCTCAAGGTAGCGTTCGCCTTCCCGTGGGATCATTTCGTCCAGGCTCAGCGTCTTGCTGTCCCGGTCGACTTCCACCAGATAGCTTTGAAAGCGCTGGTTGCGCTCATGGAAGGTAATGATCAGAGGATCGTGGCTCTCTTGCAGCAACCGCAAGGTGCCGGCAATTTCCAGAGGCGTAGTGAGGACCTTGGGTGGCTGCGGAGCATCTTCCGCGTTGAGGGCGTTGAACACGGTTCTTCCATCTCCAGACAAAATACGACTACACGCAAGAACCGGCATTTTGCCAGTATGTTACGCGCCTTGATAGGGCGCGCAGTAAACCGGCGTCAGGCTTGGCTGATGGTGCTGGGCTTGACCAGTCGCGAGGTGGAGCCCTGGGCGTTATAGAGCGTCGGAGGTTCTCCGCCGTGAAGGATGCGCAGCTGGTTGGCGGTAGTGGCTTGCTGAAGCTGGATCGACTGGCCGTTGAGCGTGTTGGCTTCCTGGCAAGTGATCAGCAGCTGGTTGAGCTCCTGGCTCTGGGTCCGTAACTGGTCGCCTACCGACGAGTGGCTCGCCAGTTGCTCCAGGCCGTCGTGATCGGCAGGCAGTCCCAGGCTGACAAGAATCTGGCTGCGTTTCTTGCCATGCTGTTCCAGCAGGATGATCAGCGATTGCTTGCGCGCCAGAATATCTTCCAGCAGGCGCATGTCTCGGCCGTGCAGGGCGATCGACTCTTCCTGAAGCAGTCCAAGCAGATGCTGCGCTGGAGCCAGGTCTTCAATGATCAGTTGCAGTAAATTTTCGTCGTGCATGGCTGGCCTTGGGTTTTAAGCGTCCAAAAGCCTGGCGCAGGCCTTTGCCTAGCGCTCGGCTTCGAAGTTAAGCAGTTTGCTGGCTACACGGTTGCTGTCGACTTTGTAGCTGCCATCGGCAATCGCCTGTTTCAATTCGGCCACACGGGCTTTATTGACAACCGGTTGATCGCGCAGCGAATCAGTGACCTTTTGCAACTGTTGAGCCTCATTGCTCAAATGTACCGATTCCCCGCTCTGGCTGGCGCCGGCCTGGTCTGCCTTGACGGGCAGTGGCTGGGACTTGCCGGCCTCAACGCTGTCTTTGGCACCGTTGGCGCGGGTGCTGACGAGCTGTGAGGGGGCGTTATTTAATCGACTAAAATCAATGACCATCATGAAAACCTCTGGGTATTTGGACGCTTGCCATGTTTTCGGCCATACCCGGACAAACTTTAGGCTCGATTGACAATAAACCTATACGTGATGACGTCTTGCGCACAGTGTAGGAAAAGCTGGCCTCCCGCGCCAGTGATCTATAACGCTACCTCGACCTGGCCGGGTGCAGTCACTCGCGCCCTGATCACCCGCTTGGAGTTGAGGTTCTTGACCCGAATCTGTTCGCTCATGCCGCCATTGGACAGAGCCTCTCCCGGCATTTTTACATTCAGGCCGCCGCTGCTGGCGGAAATCACCACTTGATCACCCTTGCGTATGACTTCCGCCTGTTCCATGTGAGCCAGGGTGATGACCTGATCTGTGACCATTGGTCGGGTAAGTTTCTGCCCGATCGCTTGATCCACGGAAGTAAGGTATCCCTGACTGATCTGGCCGATGTCCCGCTCGCGTAGGGCAACGTCCTCAAAGCCGATAATGCCCGTGCGTTTCAGCGGGCGAGTGACGGCGACCACTTCGCGAAACAGGCGGACTTGAGCCGGTACGAACACTGTCCAGGGCGAGGCGCCGTCGCAGCGCACGCGCACGGTCACACGGCCGATGGGTTGTGCGGGGCTTTCCAGGGTGGCTGTCAATTCCTTGTCACACATGGGCAGGCGCAGGCGTGGGTCCAATTGGTTGACCTGGATTTCATAGCGTCCTGGTGTCTGAGTAGTGGCCAGATAATCTTCTACAGTAAACTCAAGAAAGCCTTGAGTGACGCCGATAAGTAGATCAGGCAAGGTGATGTTGTCGGCACGGGCCTGTTGGCCTGCAGCCAAGGCAAGCATCGTTAGCAAGACGCAGAGCAATCTGCGGTACTGTTTAAAGTACGGCAGGGGGAGAAAGCGTCGGGAAACTGTCGTTTTGATGTCCATGGCCAATAAAAAAGCAAAGCTCGTGCCGTTTAGTGTTGGGTACGCGTCGTACCCGTAGGTTTTGTAGTGTAGGAGTCTGGGCATGGCGGGAGTAATGGATTCAGTGAACCAGCGCACGCAGCTGGTAGGGCAGAATCGCCTTGAGTTGCTGCTGTTTCGTTTGGATGGCAAACAGCTTTACGGCATCAACGTCTTCAAGGTGCGGGAGGTACTGCAATGTCCCAAGCTGACCGTATTGCCCAAGTCCAGCCCTGTGGTGTGTGGCGTGGCCAACATTCGCGGCTCGACCATTCCGATTCTTGACTTGGCGATGGCTACGGGCTCGTCCGGCTTGCAGGATCGCGAGAGTCCGTTCGTGATCATCACCGAGTACAACACCAAGACCCAGGGTTTCCTGGTGCGCTCGGTGGAGCGCATCGTCAACATGAACTGGGAAGAGATCCATCCGCCGCCCAAGGGCACCGGTCGCGATCACTACCTGACGGCAGTGACGCGGGTCGACAACCAGTTGGTGGAAATCATCGACGTGGAGAAAATCCTCGCGGAAGTGGCGCCGACTTCGGAAGCTATTTCGGTGGGCGTAGTAGACGCTGAGACGGCGCACAAGGCGATTTCCCTGCGGGTGCTGACGGTGGATGACTCCTCGGTAGCGCGCAAGCAGGTCTCCCGTTGCCTGCAGACCGTTGGCGTCGAAGTGGTGGCCCTCAACGATGGCCGCCAGGCCCTGGATTACCTGCGCAAACTGGTGGATGAAGGCAAGAAACCGGAAGAAGAATTCTTGATGATGATTTCCGACATCGAGATGCCGGAAATGGACGGTTACACCCTCACGGCCGAGATACGCAACGATCCACGCATGCAAAAATTACATATCATCCTGCATACTTCATTGTCCGGTGTATTCAATCAGGCGATGGTCAAGAAGGTCGGTGCCGATGACTTCCTGGCCAAATTCCGTCCTGATGACCTGGCATCCCGGGTAGTCGACCGGATCAAGGCAGCAGATCACGGCTAGGGGCTTTTTCCCTGGCGGTCACACGATTTAAGAGGCGGTACCATTGTCTACGGGTAATTTGGATTTTGAACAGTTCCGGGTCTTCCTGGAAAAAGCCTGTGGCATATTGCTCGGTGAAAACAAGCAGTACCTGGTATCAAGCCGTCTCAATAAACTGATGGAGCAGCAAGGGATCAAGTCCCTCGGCGAACTCGTTCAGCGGATACAGAGCCAGCCACGCAGCGGGCTCAAGGCAATGGTGGTCGATGCCATGACCACCAACGAAACCCTGTGGTTTCGTGACACCTATCCCTTTGAAGTGCTCAAGAACAAGGTCCTGCCAGAATCGATCAAGGCCAGCCCCGGCCAGCGCCTGCGCATCTGGTCGGCGGCCTGCTCTTCGGGGCAGGAACCGTACTCGCTGTCGATGTCTATCGACGAGTTCGAGCGGACCAATTTGGGCCAGTTGAAGGCCGGGGTGCAGATTGTTGCCACCGACTTGTCCGGCACCATGCTCACCAACTGCAAGACGGGTGAGTACGACAGCCTGGCCCTGGGGCGCGGCCTGTCTCCGGAACGCTTGCAGCGTTTCTTCGACCCCAAGGGCGCTGGTCGTTGGGCAGTCAAGGCGCCAATCAAGAGCCGGGTGGAGTTTCGTTCGTTCAACCTGCTGGACAGCTACGCTAGCCTGGGTAAGTTCGATATCGTGTTTTGCCGCAACGTACTGATCTACTTCTCGGCCGAAGTGAAGAAGGACATCCTGTTACGCATCCACAGCACGCTCAAACGCGGTGGGTATCTGTTTCTCGGCGCTTCTGAAGCGTTGAACGGGTTGCCGGATCATTACCAGATGGTGCAGTGCAGTCCTGGGATTATTTACCAGGCCAAGTGATAGATAGGCGTCGCATAAAAACGGGAGGTCCTGCAAAGGCCTCCCGTTTTTTATGGGCGCAAAGCGGCAACGCTCATTGCCGCTTTACTGGCGGTTGGCGGAAACCCCTTGCCGCTTTTCTGGCATTGCCACCGGCAATCTCCCGGCAAACCCTTGATTTACAGGGCTTCGATGACTTGGCATGCCACTTGCTGTATCCAGATTACGAAAAGCAGGTCAGCCCCTAAAGGTTTCCGCCATGAGCATCAGCTTCGATAAAGCGCTCGGTATCCACGAACAAGCCCTGGGCTTTCGCGCCCAGCGTGCCGAAGTCCTGGCTAACAACATCGCCAACGCCGACACCCCGAACTACAAGGCTCGGGACTTGGACTTTTCCGCCGTGCTCGCCGCACAGCAGGACAAGACCAAGAACGGCTCCTTCGCCTTGAACATGACCAATAACCGTCATATCGAAGCGCAAGGCATGGGCAATGGCGACGAGTCGCTGATGTACCGCACGCCGATGCAGCCATCGATCGACCAGAACACCGTCGACGCGCAGCTGGAGCAATCGAACTACGCCGAGAACTCGGTGAACTTTCAGGCCAGCTTCACCCTGCTCAACAGCAAATTCAAAGGGCTGATGTCAGCCCTGCGCGGAGAGTAAGTCATGTCTCTATCCAGTGTTTTCAATATTGCCGGTAGTGGCATGAGCGCTCAGACCACCCGTCTGAACACCGTCGCCAGTAACATCGCCAACGCCGAGACCGTGTCGTCGAGCATTGACCAGACCTACCGCGCCCGTCACCCGGTGTTCGCCACCATGTTCCAGGGCGGCCAGAGTGGCGGCAGCGATTCGCTGTTCCAGGACCAGGATGCTGCGGGCCAGGGCGTTCAGGTGCTGGGTGTGGTCGAAGACCAGAGCAACCTCGACGCGCGCTACGAGCCGAACCATCCTGCCGCCGACGCCAAGGGTTATGTGTTCTACCCCAACGTCAATGTGGTCGAGGAAATGGCTGACATGATTTCCGCCAGTCGCTCGTTCCAGACCAACGCGGAAATGATGAACACCGCCAAAACCATGATGCAGAAGGTCCTGACCCTGGGTCAGTGATAAGGGGCGCCAAAGAATGTCCGTTACCAACGATGTGTCGAGTAACTCGACGATCCAGGACTTGTTCAACAACAAGGTCAAGGATGCCGCGGCCAACCAGGATAGCCTGGCGGGTGCTACCAAAGAGGCTTCTGGCAGCCAGGCCCTGGGCAAGGATGCGTTCCTGCAGTTGCTGGTCACCCAGCTGAAAAACCAGAACCCGCTGTCGCCCCAGGATAACGGCGCGTTTGTCGCGCAACTGGCGCAGTTCAGCAGCCTGGAAGGCATCAACACCCTGAACGACTCGGTGAATGCAATCTCCAGCAACTACAAGTCGTCGCAAGCGCTGCAAGCGTCGTCGCTGGTGGGTCGTTCGGTGATCATCGAGACCGACAAGGCCATGGTCGACACCAGCAAGAGCTTCACTGGTTCCGTGGCAGTCACCTCGTCGGTGGGCAACGTCACCATCAAGGTCTCTGACAAGGACGGCAAGCTGGTCAAGACCATCGACTTGGGCGCTCAGGCAGCCGGCAAGTCGGACTTTATCTGGGACGGCAAAAACGAAGCCGGCGAGAAAGTCGACTCCGGCAACTACACCTTCGCTGCCACCACCAAGAACGATGCCGGTGATGCGATAGCGTTGAAGACCTCGCTACCAGCCACGGTCACTAGCGTGACTTTGAGCCAGACGGGCGGCGAAATGCTGCTCAATCTTTCTGGCGGCATGGGCAGCATCAAGCTGTCCCAAATTCAGACTATCGGTACATAGAGCCGCCTAAATACGGCAAGAGGAGAGAAACATGTCTTTTAATATCGGCCTTAGCGGCCTCTATGCGGCCAACAAACAGCTGGACGTGACTGGCAACAACATCGCCAACGTCGCGACCACCGGCTTCAAGTCGTCCCGTGCTGAATTCGCCGACGTCTACGCCGCCTCCAAACTGGGCAGCGGCCACAACGCTATTGGTAGCGGTGTGAGCCTGGCAGCGGTTTCCCAGCAATTCAGCCAAGGCGAAATCACCGGCACTGGTGGTTTGCTGGACATGGCGATCAAGGGCGGCGGCTTCTTCGTGCAGAAGGGCAGCGACGGTTCCCTGGAATACACCCGCTCCGGTACTTTCAAGCCGGACAAGGATGGCTACGTCACCAACTCCACCGGCACCTCGCGCCTGCAAGGTTACGCGGCAGACGAAAACGGCAAGATCATCAAGGGTGGCCTGATAGACCTGCGCATCGATCAGTCGAACCTGTCACCCAAGGCGTCCACCAAGGTGGACTCCACCAGCAACCTGAAGTCCTCGGAGCCAGTGATCGACCAGGCGCTCAACCCGTTCGATCCGACCAAATCGGGCAGCTTTACCACCCAGTACACCACCATGTTGTACGACACCCAGGGCAACTCGCACCCTATGGTGCAGTATATGGTGAAGACCGACTCCAATACCTGGAAGTCCTACACCCTGATCGACGGCCGTAACCCCAACGGTACGCCTATCAGTGGCGCCGGTGCCGTCGCGCCTGTGGCGTCGACCGTGACCTTCGATACCGCTGGTACGCTCAAAGGGATCGTCACGCCGCCAAGCGCGGTGTCCAACACCACCCTGACGATTGCCGACTGGAAGCCGGGCGTCATGAACAATGGCGTGTGGGTAGATAACGGCGCAGCGGCCAACCCGACTGGTATTGCCATCAATATGGCCAGTATCACCCAGTACAACTCTGCCAGTTATCGCAACCCGCCGGTCACTGATGGTTACGCTACTGGCGAAATCACCGGGCTGAAAATTGACAGCAGCGGTGTCATGTTTGCCACGTTCAGTAACGAGCAGAGCAAGGCGATCGGCCAGATCTCCTTGGCCAGCTTCAACAATGAACAGGGCCTGCAGCCGTACGGCGGCACTACCTGGAAGGAGACCTTTGCGTCCGGCCAACCAGGTTATGACTCGCCAGAGTCCGGCACTTTGGGTTCGATCATCGCCAACTCCCTGGAGAACTCCAACGTCAACCTGACCAGCGAGTTGGTGGAGCTGATCAAGGCTCAGAGCAACTTCCAGGCGAACTCCAAGACCATCTCCACCGAAAGCACCATCATGCAGACCATTATTCAGATGACCTGATGTTGTCGATTTAGCGCCTGCACCGAAAGCCCCTCAATGAGGGGCTTTTTTTGCGCGCTATTCGGCAAGCGGGGTGCTTCCTGCCTTTCGTTTTGAGTGGCCGAGGCTGCTCTGCACTGACTGGAGGGGAAATGTGTTGAGTCAGGCCTGGCGGACGTCATTTGCTCCGCGAAGCCCATATGAAAAAGCCCCCGATAAACCCAACTGCAGCCAGGGTCTATCGGGGGCTTTTCAGTCCTGGGTGATTAAGCCCAGGACCTGCTCAGCTTATTGGCAAGCTTCGCAATCCGGCTCGTCAATCGCACAGGCTTTTGGCACTGGTGCAGGGCCGGCCGGAGCCGCGAGAACCGAATCATCACCGTGGTTGCCGCTGGATACAGCGTTCAGCTTACCGGTATTGATGGTCGACTTCTCGGTGCTGGTCGCAGCCAGAGCACGGAGGTAGTAAGTGGTTTTCAGTCCACGGTACCAAGCCATGCGGTAGGTCACGTCCAGCTTCTTGCCCGAAGCGCTGGCGATGTACAGGTTCAGCGACTGAGCCTGGTCGATCCACTTCTGGCGACGGCTGGCGGCGTCAACGATCCACTTGGTGTCCACTTCGAAGGCAGTCGCGTAGAGCTCTTTGAGTTCTTGCGGGATGCGCTCGATCTGTTGCACCGAACCGTCGTAGTACTTCAGGTCGTTGATCATCACCGAGTCCCACAGGTCGCGGGCTTTCAGGTCGCGAACCAGGTACGGGTTGATCACGGTGAATTCGCCCGACAGGTTCGATTTCACATACAGGTTCTGGTAAGTCGGTTCGATCGACTGCGACACGCCAGTGATGTTGGCGATGGTGGCGGTCGGTGCGATGGCCATGATGTTGGAGTTACGAATGCCTTTCTGCACACGGGCACGTACCGGCGCCCAGTCCAGGGATTCGTTCAGGTCAACGTCGATGTACTTCTGGCCACGTTGCTCAATCAGGATCTGTTGCGAATCCAGCGGCAGGATGCCTTTGGACCACAGCGAACCCTGGAACGTCTCGTAGGCGCCGCGCTCGTCAGCCAGGTCGCAGGAAGCCTGGATCGCGTAGTAGCTGACCGCCTCCATGGACTTGTCGGCGAACTCGACGGCTGCGTCGGAGCCGTAAGGAATGTGCTGCAGGTACAAAGCGTCCTGGAAGCCCATGATGCCCAGTCCGACCGGACGGTGCTTGAAGTTGGAGTTCTGCGCCTGTGGCACCGAGTAGTAGTTGATGTCGATAACGTTATCGAGCATGCGTACTGCGGTGTTGACGGTGCGTTCCAGCTTGGCGGTGTCCAGCTTGCCGTCCTTGATGTGGTTCGGCAGGTTGATCGAACCCAGGTTGCAAACGGCGATCTCGTCCTTGTTGGTGTTCAAGGTGATCTCGGTGCACAGGTTCGAGCTGTGGACCACGCCCACGTGCTGCTGCGGGCTGCGCAGGTTGCACGGGTCTTTGAAGGTCAGCCATGGGTGGCCGGTTTCAAACAGCATGGAGAGCATTTTGCGCCACAGGTCTTTGGCCTGGATGGTCTTGAACAGCTTGATCTTGCCCGGGTACTGGGACAGGGCTTCGTAGTACTCGTAACGCTCTTCGAAGGCCTTGCCGGTCAGGTCGTGCAGGTCCGGTACTTCGGACGGCGAGAACAGGGTCCACTGGCCGTCATCGAAGACGCGCTTCATGAACAGGTCAGGGATCCAGTTGGCGGTGTTCATGTCGTGGGTACGACGACGGTCATCACCGGTGTTCTTGCGCAGCTCGATGAACTCTTCAATGTCCATGTGCCAGGTTTCCAGGTAGGCACAGACAGCGCCTTTGCGCTTGCCACCCTGGTTGACCGCTACGGCGGTGTCGTTCACGACTTTGAGGAACGGGACGACGCCCTGGGACTTGCCGTTGGTGCCCTTGATGTACGAACCCAAGGCGCGCACTGGCGTCCAGTCGTTGCCCAGGCCGCCTGCGAATTTGGACAGCATGGCGTTGTCGTGGATCGCGTGGTAGATGCCCGAGAGGTCATCCGGCACGGTGGTCAGGTAGCAGCTCGACAGCTGTGGACGCAGAGTGCCGGCGTTGAACAGGGTTGGCGTCGAGGACATGTAGTCGAAGGACGACAACAGGTTGTAGAACTCGATCGCACGGTCTTCCTTGTTCTTCTCTTCGATCGCCAGGCCCATGGCTACGCGCATGAAGAAGATCTGCGGCAGTTCGAAGCGGATACCGTCCTTGTGAATGAAGTAACGGTCGTACAGGGTTTGCAGGCCCAGGTAGGTGAACTGCTGGTCACGCTCGTGGTTGATCGCCTTGCCGAGTTTTTCCAGGTCGAAGGTGGCCAGGATCGGGTTCAACAATTCGTATTTGATACCCTTGGCGATGTACGAAGGCAGGGCCTTGGCGTACAGGTCGACCATTTCGTGGTGGGTCGCGCTGTCGGCGACTTCCAGGAAACTCAGGCCTTCGGCGCGCAGGGTGTCCATCAACAGGCGGGCGGTGACGAACGAGTAGTTCGGCTCACGCTCGACCAGGGTACGGGCAGTCATCACCAGGGCGGTGTTGACGTCGCTCAGGGCCACGCCGTCGTACAGGTTCTTCAGGGTTTCGCGCTGGATCAGGTCGCCGTCGACTTCTTCCAGGCCTTCACAGGCCTCGGTGACGATGGTGTTCAGGCGGCCCATGTCCAGCGGCGCGAAGGTGCCGTCGGCGAGGGTGATACGGATCGACGGGTGAGCGTTTACCGCTTCCTCGGTCGGAGCGCGGGTCGCACGTTCCTTGGAGCGACCGTCGCGGTAGATCACGTAGTCGCGAGCCACTTTCTGCTCGCCGGCACGCATCAGGGCCAGTTCGACCTGGTCCTGGATTTCTTCGATGTGGATGGTGCCGCCCGATGGCATGCGACGCTTGAAGGTTGCAGTGACTTGTTCGGTCAGGCGGGCAACGGTGTCGTGGATTCGCGACGAGGCAGCAGCGGTGCCGCCTTCAACTGCGAGAAACGCTTTGGTGATGGCGACGGTGATTTTGTCATCGGTGTAAGGAACGACAGTGCCGTTACGCTTGATCACGCGCAATTGGCCGGGTGCGGTGGCGGACAGATCCAGATTCGAATCGGCGGCCTGCTGCACGGAGCCCTGCGGGTTCTCGCGAGTTGTGTCGGTTTGCATGGGGGGTTGTCTCCACATTCTATATTTATTTGGGCACCATCACGGTGCCCACCGTTCCGTCCTGAAGCACTTACAGCAGGCCTGGGCCTGGCATAACAACTTCGGGACAGGAGGAAGGGAGCTGATCGCGCCGCTTCCATGCCGAAGTCTTCGGTGCAGAGCCTTGGCTCTAAACCGTATTCCTGATGGGTGACAGTTTCGTACTGCAACACCCGTACCGCTTCTCCCTGTGTGGGCTGAAACGGCTGCCATCCGCGTGCGCGGTTTGGTCTTCTGAAAACGTCTTAAGTTCAACCAAACAGGAGCAAGAAAGGGCTTGAGTTTCTTGTCTGATTTGTGTTTGGTCTTTTTGCCGAAAACCCTACATGTAGGGTTTTTTTGGCGACGAGCTACAAGATAATGCGTTTTGGGGGGCTTAGCAACGCACTACCTGTGGATAACGTTGTGGGTAAAATGTGTATGAAAGAGCGAATCGCCGTGTAGGCCGCAGTACTGCGGCATTACACCGCTTGTCACCGAATATTCCAAGGTGAAAACACCCGGTTGGTTTTTTGAGGGCGCGAACCCTATCACAAAAAAATGCGATTACCGAATGCATTTCCAGGCTTGTGTTCGAGGGCTGGCCCGTTGCTACAATCGGCTTGGATACACGCTGTGTTATGCACCCGCAACATGACAAAAAGAGCGGGGCATCTTCTTTTAATAGCTGATAATAGAGGTCACCCGTGGAGCATGAAGCCTGGCAGGTATTGATTGTCGAGGACGACCAGCGTCTGGCTGAATTGACCCGTGATTATCTGGAAGGCAACGGCCTGCGGGTGTCGATAGAAGGCAACGGTGCCCTGGCGGCGGCACGGATCATCGCCGAGCAGCCCGACCTGGTGATTCTCGACCTGATGCTGCCTGGCGAAGACGGCCTGAGCATCTGCCGCAAGGTGCGTGAGCGCTACGATGGGGTGATCCTGATGCTGACCGCCCGCACCGACGACATGGACCAAGTGCTGGGCCTGGACATGGGTGCTGACGACTACGTCTGCAAGCCGGTGCGCCCGCGGCTGTTGCTGGCGCGAATCCAGGCCTTGCTGCGGCGCAGCGAAAGCGTCGAGCCGGCGATCCCCGAAAAACAACGACGCCTGCAATTTGGCCCGTTAGTGGTGGACAACGCCCTGCGCGAAGCTTGGCTGCACGACGGTGGCATCGAACTGACCAGCGCCGAATTCGACCTGTTGTGGCTGCTGGTCGCCAATGCCGGGCGCATCCTGTCTCGGGAAGAAATCTTCACCGCCTTGCGCGGTATCGGCTATGACGGTCAGGACCGCTCCATCGACGTGCGCATCTCGCGGATACGTCCGAAAATCGGCGATGACCCGATCCATCCGCGCCTGATCAAGACCATCCGCAGCAAAGGTTATTTGTTCGTCCCCGAAGCTGCTGCCGACCTGCAGTCGTGAACTCGATCTTCCTGCGCATCTACGGCGGCATGTGTGCGGCGCTGATCCTGGTGGCGCTGCTCGGCGTTCTGGCATTGCACCTGCTCAACGAGGTGCGCAGTGACCAGTACCGCGAGCGCCTGGCCCACGGCACCTTTGCCCTGATGGGCGACAGCTTGCAACCGATGAGCGCCATCGAGCGCCGCCGAGCACTGGCGGTGTGGGAGCGCTTGCTGGGGATACCCCTGCAATTGCAGGCCGTGGCCGATGCCCAGCTCGACTTGGGCCAGCGTAATCGCCTGCAACGGGGTCAGGTGTTGGTAGAGCAGACCGGACCCCATGCCGCCAAGGTCCTGCGACTGGTCAGTGAAAAAGAGCAATTGTTGCTCACCGGGGAAGTGCAGCAAATCAGCGAACAACTGGCCCGGGCGACTATCTACCTGCTGGCCGATGAACTGGTGCGCTACCCGGTGGCCGAGCAGTCAAAACGCCTGGCGGACCTTAAAGACGCCAAGGGCTTTGGCTTCGAACTGCACCTGATTACCCTCGACCAGGCCGATATGGACGAAGACCAGCGCCGCCGAGTGGCGGAGGGCGATACGGTGATGGCACTGGGCAAGGGGGGTGATTCGATCCGCGTGTTTGCCGGCATGGTTGGCACGCCGTGGGTCCTGGAAATCGGCCCGCTGTACCAGATGAATCCTTATCCGGCGCAATGGCTGATATTGATTGCGCTGATCGGCCTGACCCTGATCGGCTTGATTGTCTACCTGCTGGTGCGGCAACTGGAGCGTCGCCTGCACGGCCTTGAATCCGCCGCCACGCGCATCGCCAAAGGCAACCTGGAGGCGCGGGTGCCGGCGCGCGGTGCTGACTCGGTAGGGCGCCTGGCGGCGGCCTTCAACGGCATGGCCGAGCACCTGCAGCGGTTGCAGGCGATCCAGCGCGAATTGGTGCGAGCGGTGTCCCACGAGCTGCGCACCCCGGTGGCGCGCCTGCGTTTTGGCCTGGAGATGATCGGCGACGCCGCCACCCCTGAAGCCCGGCGTAAATACATGGAAGGCATGGACAGCGATATCCAGGACCTCGATGGCCTGGTGGACGAGATGCTCACCTACGCGCGGCTGGAGCAGGGTTCGCCGGCACTGAACTTCCAGCGGGTCGACCTCAATGCCTTGCTCGATCAGGTCATTGGTGAGTTAGCGCCGCTGCGACCGGCAATCAATGTGGCGCGAGGGATTTGCCTGTCATCGGCCCACTTGGATGACGCCTGGGTCGAGGCTGAGCCGCGCTACCTGCACCGGGCCCTGCAAAACTTGGTGAGCAATGCCATGCGTCACGCGCAGTCACAGGTGTTGATCAGTTATCAGGTGGGCCAGGTACGTTGTCGCATCGACGTCGAAGACGATGGCCCCGGCGTGCCGGAAAATGCCTGGGAGCGGGTCTTCACCCCGTTCCTGCGCCTGGACGACAGCCGTACCCGGGCGTCGGGTGGGCATGGCCTGGGGCTTTCGATTGTGCGCAGGATTATCAATTGGCACGGCGGGCGGGCGTTGATCAGCAAGAGCAACAACCTGGGCGGGGCCTGTTTCAGCTTGAGTTGGCCGAGGGATCAAGAGAAACCTTGAGACCTTGTGGCTATCCGACAAGCCCGCTTGCCACAGGGATCTGTCAGGCGTTGATCGCCACCAGGCTCAACAACTGCCCCTCATGCACGGCAAACTGCGCATCCAACTCGCTGCCGTGACGCCACTCGCTGGACAGGTCCGTCAGCAACCGCAATCGCGCATGCCCTGTCTCAGACCAATCCAAAAGCTCGGCATGTTCAAAGTAGAAGCGCTTTTGCACGATGGGGTAGAGCGCCTTGAACAAGCTCTCCTTGGCCGAAAAGGTCAGGGTCACCAGTTGCGCAATCTGTTCCCGAGGCCCTGCGGCCATGCGCTGCAACTCATTTGGCGTGAGGATTTCCCCTGCCAGGCGTTCGGCTCGCTCCAGCGCCAGCACATTCTCCAGATCCATCCCCAGCCCGCGCCACTGCGCCTTATGCGCGACGATGGCCGCCGCGTGGCCGGTGCTGTGAGTGATCGAGCCACTGATATGGCTCGGCCATACCGGTGCTCGATCTTCGCCAATGGCTGGAATGCAGTCCAGCCCTTCAAGCTGTTGCAAGGCAGCACGGGCACATAGCCGCCCGGCGAGAAACTCGGCCTGACGCTTGGCTACCGAACGCTGGATGCTGGCCGGGGGCGGCACGGCGCAGCGCTGGAAGTCGCCGGCGACCAGCAATGTCGGATCGAAGCGGGTGCTCAGAAATACCGTGCCCGGCAAGGGGACGGGCAGCGGCCAATGGGCGTCGAGTGGGGTGCAGCAGGCGGGGAGCGGATTCATACCGGGTATTTTGCACCGGTTACCGCGAGCATGGGTAGCCTGGAGCAGGCTCGACTTAACCGACGTGTTACAGACTGGGCGATCCGGTTCAGCCCAGATTCAGAGAGTGTTCAGGAGCAGTTCAGGGGCGCCTGCGTAGTCTGGGGCCTGCACCCAAAGCCTAACGCGTACGAGGTAGCACCATGACGGCGTTCAAGAAACTCATGTTGGCGCTTACCCTGCTCAGTGCCAGCGCAGCAGGCCAGGCCTCTGAGGGTAGCCTGATGACCCTGGGCGGCGAGAGGATCAAAAAAGCCGGAAGCCTCAGCCCCGTCAGTCTCAATGACAACGATGGCCAGGGCTCTACATGGGGACAGCCGCTTGGCCGACAGAATTCACCGTCCCTCTCCCGCGCGGGCTACGAAAACATATCTGCCCGTTTTAACGGCGTTAAACTGCGCCAGCAAGACTTGCAGGGCCGCTATGATGTACCTGGCTGGAACGTTGATTTGCCTTGGAGAGCTTTATGAAACTGCTGGTTGTCGAAGATGAGGCGCTGCTGCGTCATCACTTGCTGACCCGACTCACCGACAGCGGTCACGTGGTTGAAGCCGTGGCCAATGCCGAAGAAGCGTTGTACCAGACCGGGCAATTCAACCATGACCTGGCGATCATCGACCTGGGCCTGCCGGGCATGGGCGGCCTGGACCTGATCCGCCAGTTGCGCACCCAGGCCAAGACCTTCCCGATCCTGATTCTCACCGCGCGCGGCAACTGGCAGGACAAGGTCGAAGGCCTGGCAGCCGGCGCCGACGACTACGTGGTCAAGCCGTTCCAGTTCGAAGAGCTGGAAGCACGGATGAATGCATTGTTGCGTCGTTCCAGCGGGTTTACCCAGTCGACCATTGTCGCGGGCCCTTTGCTGCTGGACCTCAATCGCAAACAGGCTTCCCTCGACGAACAACCCCTGGCGCTGACCGCCTATGAGTACCGAATCCTCGAATACCTGATGCGTCACCATCAACAAGTGGTGGCCAAGGACCGCTTGATGGAGCAGCTCTACCCCGATGACGACGAGCGCGATCCAAACGTGATCGAAGTGCTGGTGGGCCGCCTGCGCCGCAAGCTGGAAGGGCCAGCGGGATTCAAGCCGATCGACACCGTGCGAGGCCTGGGCTACCTGTTTAACGAGCGCTGCCGTTGATTCGCTCGTTACGTGTGCGCCTGATGCTGGCGGCCGCTACCCTGGCCGTCCTGTTTATGCTGGCGTTGCTACCGGCCATGCAGGGTGCGTTCAGCCTGGCCTTGCAGGATGCTATCGAACAGCGCCTGGCGTCAGACGTGACGACGCTGATCTCTGCGGCGCGGGTCGAAAACAACCGCCTGCAGATGCCGGCGCAATTGCCGGACGAGCGCTTCAACCTCACCGACAGCCGCCTGCTGGGCTACATCTATGACCGTGAAGGCCACCTGGTCTGGCGCTCGCGGGCGACCCAGGAAGAAAACATCAACTACACGCCGCGCTACGACGGGCGCGGCAACGAGTTCGCGAAAATTCGCGAGGCCAACGGCCAGGAATTTTTTGTCTATGACGTCGAGGTCAAGCTGCTGGGGGGCAAGAGCGCGGCATTCAGTATTGTCGCCCTGCAACCGGTGCGCGAATACCAACTGACCCTCGAAGGCCTGCGGGAAAACCTCTACTTGGGCTTCGGTGCCGCCTTGCTGGTGCTGCTGACCCTGCTCTGGCTAGGCCTGACCTGGGGCCTACAAGCCCTGCGCCGCCTGAGCCAGGAACTGGACGAGATCGAAGGCGGCACCCGCGAAAGCCTCAGTGAACAACACCCGCGGGAGCTGCTTCGGCTGACCGGCTCCCTCAACCGTTTGCTCCACAGCGAGCGTGAGCAGCGCACCCGTTACCGCGACTCCCTCGACGACCTGGCCCACAGCCTGAAAACCCCGCTGGCGGTGTTGCAGGGCGTGAGCGAAGACATGGCCCAGCGCCCAGAGGACCGCGAGCAAGCCTGGGTGCTGCAATCGCAGATCGAGCGCATGAGCCAGCAAATCAGCTACCAGTTGCAGCGCGCCAGCCTGCGCAAAAGCGGCCTGGTGCGCCATCAGGTACGGTTGCGGCCGGTGCTGCAAAGCCTGTGCGACACCCTGGACAAGGTCTACCGCGACAAGCGCGTGCGGGTGTCCTTTGACCTGCCGGACGAATGCGACGTGCCCATCGAGCAGGGCGCCCTACTCGAATTACTCGGCAACCTGCTGGAAAACGCCTACCGCCTGTGCCTGAGCGAAGTGCGCATCACCCTGTATGAAAGCCTCGAAGGCACCCAGTTGTGCATTGAAGACGACGGCCCCGGAGTACCGCCGGACCAGCGTGCGCGGATTCTGCAAAGGGGCGAGCGGCTGGACCGTCAGCATCCGGGGCAGGGGATCGGGTTGGCAGTGGTCAAGGACATCATCGAAAGCTACGGCGCGCGGCTGACCCTGGGGGATTCACCCTTGGGAGGGGCGGCGTTCAAGATCCACTTTCCGGCAGTCTAAATACTTCTATGGTCAGTGAGTTTTCTGTGGTGAGGGAGCAAGCTCCCTCGCCACATTAATCACTATTATCTCAGGACAGTGTTCGGCCTTAGCTTTCTTGCGCTCTATAAGCGCCCGGCGTCAGCCCCGTCCACTTTTTGAACGCCCGATGAAACGCCGACGGCTCGGAAAACCCCAGTTGCTCGGCGATCTCCTGCAGTGATAAATCCGCTCGACCCAGATGAAAAATCGCAATATCTCGGCGCAGTTCATCCTTGAGCGCCTGAAAGCTGGTGCCTTCTTCGCGTAAATGCCGGCGCAGTGTTTGCGGGCTGATATGCAAATGCTGGGCGACCGCTTCCAGGTCCGGCCAGGGCGTGCGGTCGCGACTCAACAAACGGCGCAACTGGCTGCTCAAGCTGTCGCCTTCGTCCGGGCGTGACAGCAGGTCGGCGGGTGAACGCTCCAGGAAATACTTGAGGGTGCGCTCGTCCTGCAACAGCGGCAGGCTCAGGTAGCGGCTGTGGAACACCAGGCTGCTGACAGGTGCGGCAAATACGTGGGGGCAGGGGAACAGCAAATCGTATTCGCCACTGTGGGCCGGCATCGGGTAGCTGAACGTTGCCTGCTCCAGGCGAATACGCTGGCCGATCAGCCAACTGCCGAGGCGATGCCAGATCACCAGTAGGCACTCACTCAAAAAGTGATCCGGGTCCCACAGTTGAGAGTCGTCCAGGCTCAAGCGGGCCATATCGCCTTCCCGTGTCAGGTGCCAGCGCGGCCCCTGCGGGAATAGGCCATAAAATAACAAGCCGCGTTCCAGAGCCTTCTCCAGGGTGCGGCAGTGGATCAGCGCATGGCACATCATGGCGAAGGTGCCGCGTTTGCTCGGACCATCGGCGAAGCCCAGGTATTCGTCGTCCAGCGCCAGCCACAGCATCTGCAACAGCCGGGTGAACTGTTCCGGCGCGATACGGGCGCGAGGTTCGCTAAGTAGTTCGGGGGTGATGCCCAGTTGCTGCAACAACCCCGAGTAATCGTAGCCGGCCCGGTGCGCACCACCCAAGGCGGCACGGGCATAGTGACTGGCAATGGTACGTTCACGCATGAAGGGGCCTCGTCCATTAAGTGGCGGATGGTAGCCATCGTACAGAGAAGCGACAAGGCGGATATCCGCCAAATTGTAGGACGAGGCTCGGGCAGTGGGCGGAAATCCGCCACCTGTACCAACGTTTGAATGGAGCCCGAAAACCACAGAGCCTGATGCCTAAAGGCCTTTAGCGGTTTTTAGCAAAGTGGCATGGCGTTTGCGATAGGAAACGCAGATCTGCCCAGCGCAGCTCGCCAAAACAAATCCCTCCAGTGCAGGAGGGTTCGCAATTCAAGTGTCGTGGGCAATGGCGGATATTTGCCACACGAGGCTCTTGAGGAAACTTTGCAATGACGACTCGTCAGCCGTTCTATAAAAGCCTGTATTTCCAGGTGATCGTTGCCATCGTTATCGGCATCCTGCTAGGTCACTTCTACCCGCAGACCGGTGTGGCCCTCAAGCCACTGGGTGACGGCTTTATCAAACTGATCAAAATGGTCATCGCCCCGATCATTTTCTGTACAGTCGTCAGCGGTATCGCTGGCATGCAGAACATGAAATCGGTCGGCAAAACCGGCGGCTACGCGCTGCTGTACTTCGAAGTCGTTTCCACCATCGCCCTGCTGATCGGCCTGATCGTGGTCAACGTCGTGCAACCGGGCGCCGGCATGCACATCGACGTAGCGACCCTGGACGCTTCCAAAGTGGCGGCCTACGTCACTGCCGGTAAAGACCAGAGCATCGTCGGCTTTATCCTCAACGTCATTCCGAACACCATCGTCGGCGCCTTCGCCAACGGCGATATCCTGCAAGTGCTGATGTTCTCGGTGATCTTCGGTTTCGCCCTGCATCGCCTGGGTGCCTACGGCAAGCCGGTCCTGGACTTCATTGATCGCTTCGCCCACGTGATGTTCAACATCATCAACATGATCATGAAGCTCGCGCCAATCGGTGCCCTGGGCGCCATGGCGTTCACCATCGGTGCCTACGGCGTAGGTTCGCTGGTGCAGTTGGGCCAGTTGATGATCTGTTTCTACATCACCTGCCTGCTGTTCGTCCTGGTGGTATTGGGCGGTATCTGCCGCGCCCACGGTTTCAGCGTACTGAAGCTGATCCGCTACATCCGTGAAGAACTGCTGATCGTACTGGGTACTTCCTCCTCGGAATCGGCCCTGCCACGCATGCTGATCAAGATGGAACGCCTGGGTGCGAAGAAGTCGGTAGTAGGTCTGGTTATCCCGACTGGCTACTCCTTCAACCTCGACGGTACTTCGATCTACCTGACCATGGCTGCCGTGTTCATCGCCCAGGCGACTGACACCCACATGGACATCACCCACCAGATCACTCTGTTGCTGGTGTTGCTGCTGTCCTCCAAGGGCGCTGCAGGCGTGACTGGTAGTGGTTTCATCGTACTGGCCGCCACCCTGTCGGCTGTTGGTCACCTGCCGGTTGCCGGCCTGGCGCTGATCCTGGGTATCGACCGCTTCATGTCCGAAGCCCGCGCACTGACCAACCTGGTCGGTAACGCCGTAGCTACCCTGGTAGTTGCCAAGTGGGTCAAGGAACTGGACGAAGACACCCTGCAAACCGAGTTGGCTTCCGGTGGTCGCGGCATCTCCGACACCCGCGAAGAAGACGACCTGGGTGTGGCTGAAGGCCCGACACCATCTGGCGTCAAGTAACACTGCACCGCTCATGAAAAACCCATCTTCGGATGGGTTTTTTTTTGTGGAGAGGGAGCTTGCTCCCGTTGGGCTGCGCAGCAGTCCCTGAAATCACAACGGTCACTGTCGATGATGGTTTATGTAATTGCCGCTTACCCCCAAGCCTGCCTACTCTGTGCCCAATCGAATCGGAATCGGAGTTCCCATGTCAGGTCCCTTGGCGTCCCTTAAAGTGCTGGATTTCTCCACCTTGCTGCCTGGCCCGTTTGCCTCATTGCTGCTGGCGGACATGGGCGCCGAAGTGCTGCGTATCGAATCCCCCACGCGTATGGATTTGCTGCGGGTGTTGCCGCCCCATGATCGGGGAGTATCGGCCAGCCACGCCTACCTCAATCGCAACAAACGCAGCCTGGCCCTGGACCTCAAGCAGGCCGAGGCGCTGGAGATCGTCCGGCAGTTGGTGAAGGACTACGACATCGTTCTGGAGCAGTTTCGCCCTGGCGTCATGGACCGTCTGGGCCTGGGGTACGAGGCCTTGAAGGCCATCAATCCGAAGCTGATCTACGTTTCCATCACCGGCTACGGCCAGACCGGCCCCTACAAGGATCGCGCCGGCCACGACATCAACTACCTCGCCCTGGCTGGGGTTGCCAGCTACACCGGGCGCCAGGACAGTGGGCCGTTGCCGTTGGGCGTTCAACTGGCGGACGTCGGTGGCGGCTCATTGCACGCGGTGATCGGGCTGCTGGCGGCGGTCATCGCCAGGCAGCAGAGCGGGGTGGGTCAGTACCTGGACGTGAGCATGACCGACTGCGCCTTCAGCCTTAACGCCATGGCCGGTGCCGGTTACCTGGCTTGTGGTGTGGAGCCTGCGCGAGAAGACCAGATGCTCAATGGCGGCAGTTTTTACGATTACTATCGCTCGCGGGACGGGCGCTGGCTGTCGGTGGGCAGTCTGGAGCCAGGTTTTATGCAGCAGTTGTGTGCGGCCCTCGGGTGTCCGGAACTGGCGCCCCAGGGGTTGTCGCCCAAGCCTGAGCAGCAGAAAGCGCTTAAGCAGGCACTGCAGGTCGAGTTTGAGAAGCGCAGCTTTGAGGAGTTGTGTGGGTTGTTTGCGGGGGTGGATGCTTGTGTCGAACCGGTTCTCAGCCTTGGTGAAGCTTTGAAACATCCACAGCTCAAGGCTCGGGATCTGGTCAGTCAAGTGCCATGGGGGGATGGTTCCAGTCAGGCGCAAATGGCCTGTCCGTTGAAGTTTTCAGAAGGGTTGCCGGCGCCCAGGCATATTGGGGTAGCGCTTGGAGCCCACAGTGATGAGGTGTTGGGGGAGTTGGGGTTCAGCGCCGCGCGGATTGCACAATTGCGGGGTGCCAAGGTGGTGGGTTAGGGGCTGGTCTGCCGCCATTACCGCAGCAACGGATATGTACTCATCGCCCCCTAGAACCTGCCCCCCCAGCCATCAGCAACCTCAAAAGATATGTAGATACCTATGGTCATCGCAGGCACCTCACTCCACCCGAGTTTCCCCGGTAAACACCAACGTCTCCCGACACCGCCGGCACAAATACCGCCGCCCCTGACTCACCAGCCCATGGCGCTGGGACGAAAACGGGAAATCACTGCCCGCACAAGGGCAGCGGTAGATATACCGGGTTACCCGGCGCCGCTGGATCTCATAGGTGTGGCAGCGGTTGGGCGGCAGTTCGTAGACCCCGCGCATGATCAACTGCCATTCCTCGCCATGGGGCTGGATGCGCTCGCCGAATAATTGGTGGGCAATCAGGTGCGCCACTTCATGGGCGACGGTCTGCTTGAGGAAGTCTTCGCTATTTTCCCGGTACAGCTGCGGGTTGAAGCGCAACAGGTTCTCGTGCAAATGCGCGACACCGGCCTTCTGGCCACGCAGCTTGAGGCTGACGTGGGGGCGTTTGAAGCTTCGTTTGAAAAAGGATTCGGCTTGTTGGAAACAATCTTCGACGCGGGTATTGAGTTGCTCGGGCATGCTGTACATATCTCCAGAGACGCCCAGTATGCCGCAAACCTGGGTGTTTCCGAATCTGTCAGGCGCCGAATGGTCAGGCAGAACGCACAAAGCCACCTTGCGGTGGCTTTTCCTGCGATTTGGAGTGGGCTAGCTGGTGTAGATCGGGCCGACGCCCAGGCCCCAGACGATCACGGTAAAGGCCATGATCGCCACCAGCACCACCAGGCCCACGGCCAGCACCGAGCTGGAGAACAGAAAGCCTTCGTCCGGGTTGATGTTCATGAAGGTCGGCAACCCGACATACAGCAGGTACACCGTGTAGCTGATGGCGGTCGTGCCGACGACCATCCCCAGCCACATATGCGGGTAGAGCGCCGCCAGCCCGCCGACAAACAGCGGTGTCGCGGTGTAGGTGGCAAACGCCACGCAGCGCGCCATGCTCGGGTTGGCGTCGTAGGTGCGCGCCATCCAATGAATGAAGGCGCCCATCACCGCAACGCCGCCGAGCATCGCCAGGTACGACATGATGGTCATCCACAGCGCGCTTTCCTGGGTCAGCATGACCGGGGACCGATTGCCGATGACCCAGCCGACCTGGGTGGTACCGATAAAGGCTGCTACGGCGGGGATCGCCGCGAGAATCAGCGTGTGAGTGAGGTACATGTGGCTGATGCTTTCTTCTTTATCGCCACGAATTTCCCGCCATTCCTTATCGGGGTGGGTGAAAAGTCCCACGACGTGATGGATCATGCCAGTCACTCCTGTTGTTATTACCATCGCCCCCCAGCGGAGCGCCCACGGGCCAATTGGCCTGAAAGGTCTGGATATATGTGCGCGACCTTATGTCGGAGTATAGGAAGTGATGACCGGAAAAAGTGTGAGGCTTTAGAGCAAATCGCGCTGTAAACACAGGGGTTAATCGCAATGACTTCTGTAAATGGCTCGCCACACAAGCCCGCTCGCCACTGTGTCTGGATTTTTGCGTAAAATACCCCGCTTTTCGTCACACACCTTTAACGGGTCCAAGCGCCATGGGCACTCTTACGGTCAACCAGAACAAACTGCAAAAACGCCTGCGTCGCCAGGTCGGTGAAGCAGTCGCCGATTTCAACATGATCGAGGAGGGCGACAAGGTCATGGTCTGCCTGTCCGGTGGCAAGGACAGCTACACCCTGCTCGACGTGTTGCTGCACCTGCAAAAGGTCGCACCGATCACGTTCGACATCGTTGCCGTGAACATGGACCAGAAACAGCCTGGTTTTCCCGAGGAAGTGCTGCCGGCCTACTTCAAGACACTGGGGGTCGAGTACCACATCGTTGAGAAAGACACCTATTCGCTGGTCAAGGAACTGATCCCGGAAGGCAAGACCACCTGTTCACTGTGTTCACGCCTGCGCCGTGGCACGCTCTACACCTTTGCCGACGAGATAGGCGCGACCAAGATGGCCCTCGGTCATCACCGTGATGACATCGTCGAAACCTTCTTTCTCAACATGTTCTTCAACGGTTCCCTCAAGGCCATGCCGCCCAAGCTGCGGGCCGATGACGGGCGCAACGTGGTGATTCGCCCGCTGGCGTATTGCAACGAGATGGACATCCAGGCTTACTCCGACTTCAAGCAATTCCCGATCATTCCCTGCAACCTCTGCGGCTCCCAGGAAAACCTGCAACGCCAGGTGGTCAAGGACATGCTTCAGGATTGGGAGCGTAAGACGCCGGGGCGCATTGATAGCATCTTCCGCAGTTTGCAGAACGTGCAGCCGTCGCAACTGGCCGACCGCAACCTGTTCGACTTCACCAGCCTGCGGATCGACGAAAGCGCCGCTCCACGCTTCGTCAACGTAGTGAATCTCTGAGCATTTTCAACGCTCTGATTGACGGCGCTTGCGGGCGCCGTTTTCATTTCAATTCTTAGGAGAGGGCATGCGCGATTACAAGTGGCTGCACGAATACTGTCTGAACCGTTTCGGTTCGGCGGCCGAACTGGAAGCCCATCTGCCTGTCCCGAAGACCCCGTCGCAATTGCGCGAGATCAGCGATGACCGCTACCTGTCGACCTTGTCGCTGCGGGTGTTCCGCGCCGGGCTCAAGCACAGCGTAGTGGACGCCAAGTGGCCAGCGTTCGAGCAGGTGTTCTTTGGTTTCGACCCGGAAAAAGTGGTGCTGATGGGGGCCGAGCACCTTGAGCGGCTGATGCAGGACACGCGAATCATCCGCCACCTGGGCAAACTCAAGAGCGTGCCGCGCAATGCGCAGATGATCCTGGATATCGAGAAAGAGAAGGGCAGCTTTGGCGAGTTGATCGCCGAGTGGCCAGTGACCGATATCGTTGCCCTGTGGAAGTACTTGAGCAAGCACGGCCACCAGTTGGGCGGGCTGTCGGCACCGCGCTTTTTGCGCATGGTCGGCAAGGACACCTTCGTGCCGAGCTATGACGTGGTGGCAGCGTTGAGTGCGCAGAAGATCGTCGACAAGGTGCCCACCAGCCTGCGAGACCTGGCAACGGTGCAGGACGCGTTCAACCAGTGGCACGCGGAGAGTGGGCGGCCGATGTGTCAGTTGTCGATGATGTTGGCCTACACAGTCAACCACTGACACTGTGGCGAGGGTGCAAGCCCCCTCGCCACAAAAAGCCTCTTCAGCCCGACAATTCCATCAGGCCGGCTGACCTTCCCCCGACAACCGCCGATCCAGCTGGAATCGCCAGCGCACATACAGCAGCGCCGTGCAGAACACCGCCAGGCTCGCCAGCATTTCCAGCACACCGAACCAATGCCGGTTCGGATCGTAGGCGGCCAATGCGCCTTTGATGAAATACAGGTTCACCACAAAACACATCCACGAATGCCCGCGAGCGCTGCCTACGATCATGCCCGGCGCCAGCAACAGCAACGGCACCAGTTCGATCAGCAGTATCACCCAGGGCCGGGCGCCGTGAAGGTCGGCAAACACCAGATAATAGGCGCACAGCAAGCCGGTCAGGCCGAGGAAACTCAACAGGCTCAGTACCCGCGTCACTCTGACCCGAGGTTCCAGCCAGGCTTGGGGCGGCAGGACTTTAGGCTTCTTGGCCACGGCCACTCTCCAGTTTCAAGGCGGTTTTCGCCAGGCGCAGGCCAAGGGCTCGGCACAGGGCGATCTCATGTTGATCGAGGGCACGCTTGCCGTCGGCACCGGAATGATGGCTGGCGCCGTAAGGGGTGCCGCCGCCCTGGGTGTCGAGCAATGCCTGTTCGCTGTAGGGCAGGCCGGTGATCAGCATGCCGTGGTGCAACAGCGGCAACAGCATCGACATCAGCGTGGTTTCCTGGCCGCCGTGCAGGCTGGCGGTGGAGGTGAAGACGCCAGCCGGTTTGCCGACGAGGGCACCGGTCAGCCACAGGTTGCTGGTGCCATCGAGAAAGTACTTCAGCGGTGCCGCCATGTTGCCAAAGCGGGTCGGGCTGCCCAGGGCCAGGCCCGAGCAGTTTTTCAGGTCATCGAGGCTGGCGTACAACGCGCCTTCGGCCGGAATGCTCGGCACCACGGCTTCGCATTCGGTGGAGATTGCCGGCACGGTGCGCAACCGCGCTTCCAGCCCACCTTGCTCGATGCCCCGGGCAATCTGCCGGGCCATTTCACTGACCGAGCCGTTGCGGCTGTAATACAGCACCAGTACGTAGGGCGCGCTCACGGCAGAATCTCCAGGATTTTTTCCGGCGGACGGCCGATCACAGCCTTGTCTGCGGTTTCCAGGATCGGCCGTTCCATCAGCTTGGGATGAGCCGCGATGGCGGCAATCAACTGGGCTTCGCTGAGGCTGGCGTCAGCCAGGTTGAGGGCCTTGTACTCATCTTCGCCGGTGCGCAGCAGTTGCCGGGCGCGGATGCCCAGCTTGCCCAGCAATGCCTGCAATTGCGAGGCGTCCAGCGGAGTTTCCAGGTAGCGCACTACGGTCGGCGTCAGGCCGCGGGCTTGCAGCAGTTCGAGCGCACCGCGGGATTTCGAGCAGCGCGGATTGTGATAAAGCGTCAGATCGGTCATGTGCGGGTCGCATCTTGCGTAAGGTGGCGGGTATTCTACCCGCGCTGCGCCCAGTCCTGAACCTTGAGAGGCGATAGGCCGCAGCCAACGTTCACTTTTGCGAAGGATTACCCATGACAAGGCGACTGATCGGTGCATTGGCGATCATCACAACCCTGCTGCTCAGCGGCTGCGGCAATGACTATGGCGTTGACCAATACGGCCAGAAAGTGGCGTCCGAGCGCTTGGACAAGCAATGGCTGGTCATCAACTACTGGGCAGAATGGTGTGGCCCGTGCCGCACCGAGATTCCCGAGCTGAATGCCTTGGCCGAGCAGCTCAAAGGCCAGTCGGCGGGGGTGTTCGGGGTCAACTTCGATAATGTGCAGGGCGAAGAACTCAAGAGCGCCAGTGACAAACTGGGCATCAAGTTCACCGTGCTGGCGCAGAACCCGGACGGGATATTCGACATTCCGCGCAGCGAAGCCTTGCCGGTGACCTACATCATCGATGACAAGGGCAAGGTGCGTGAACAGTTGATGGGTGAGCAGACGGCAGAAGGGGTGTTGGCGAAGTTGAAGGCGTTGCGTGGCTGATTAATGTCGGAGCCGGTTAACCGGCTCCTGCAGGTCTTTCAGCCTTCTTCCAGCCATAACCGCAAAGGTTTGCCTTCAGCTGGCCAGAAACGGGTTTGCTCGATGGGCGAAACATCCCAGCGCTCGACGGTTTCCAGGGCATTGAAGAAGCGGTGTTCCTGCTCCATCAATGCTTCAGGGCACAGCTTGCGTGTGCTGCCAACCTTGCCGAAGCTGAGCTTGTCACCGTCCAGGGTGTAGGGCGCAAACCAATGGTTGCAGCCGCCATTACCGTAGGCCCGGCCGTCAGAGCCGAGGGTTACGGTTAGATGTGCGTAATCCATCAGCGGCCGTTCGCCGATCCACTCCAGCACGTAGCTGTGGTCCTGCTTGAGCTTGACGGGTTCACCGGCGCAGCCCGCGAGGCCTGCACCCAGGACGGCGAGCACAAGCAAGGCCTTCATTGAACGGCCTTCTGGCATTTCGGGCAGCGGTGTTTGTCGCCGTCAGTGGTCCAGCCCAACTCGGTGATCCGCGCGTTGGCGGCCGGTTGCAGCGGCGCTTTGGTCAGCTTGGTTTCTACCGCGAACTCAAACTCCAACACCGTGTCGCAGCTGTCGCAGTTGGCTTTCCAGGTGTGGATCTCCAGTTCGCCAAACTTCGGGCCCTGGGCCATGGCGACCCATTGGCCGGCCGGACTGATGGAGTAGCGGGCGTCACCTTCGACAGTCAGGCGCATCGACAAGGTTTTACTGCCGCGCAGGGTGACGATCAGGACATCGCCGTTCTTGATCGAGCCGCCGTTGCCGGTGACTTGATAACGGCCCGGCACCAGGGCGCGGCATTCGATCAGGGTGTGTTGCGGGCTCAGCAAGCTGAAGCGGAAATCGTGTTCGGCCATGGATCCTCCAAATAGGCGCGGCATCCTATCACGGGCCGCAGCCCATCATGGACCCGGTATGTGACCGCTGATCAGCCTTGCACCTGGTTTTGCGGCCGATCGTCCGCCCACGCCATGATATTGGCCAGGGTGGTTCCGGCAATCGATGCCAGTGCTTCCTGGGTCAGGAACGCCTGGTGAGCGGTGATGATCACGTTGGGGAAGGTCAACAAGCGCGCCAGCACATCGTCTTGCAGCGGCAAGTCCGAACGGTCTTCGAAAAACAGCTGCGCCTCTTCTTCGTAAACATCCAGCCCCAGGTAACCCAATTGCCCATCCTTGAGGGCTTCGATCAGCGCCGGTGTGTCTACTAGCCCACCGCGTCCGGTGTTGATCAGCATAGCGCCGGGCTGCATATGGGCCAGGGACTGCACATTGATCAGGTGTTTGCTTTCACTGGTCAGCGGGCAATGCAGGCTGATGATTTGTGCCTGGGCCAGCAACTCCTGAAGGCTCATGTAACGGGCGCCGAGGGCTTCGACCTGTGGGTTGGGGTACGGGTCGTAGGCCAATAGCGTGCAGCCGAAGCCGTTCATGATTTTGGCGAAGGTGGCGCCGATCTGCCCGGTGCCGACCACGCCGACGGTCTTGCCCACCAGGTCGAAGCCGGTCAGGCCATGCAAACTGAAATCGCCGTCGCGGGTACGGTTGTAGGCGCGGTGCAGGCAGCGGTTGAGGGCCAGGATCAGGGCGACGGCATGTTCGGCCACCGCATGGGGCGAGTAGGCAGGTACCCGCACGATGGTCAGGCCCAGACGTTTGGCGGCAGTCAGGTCGACATGGTTGTAACCGGCCGAGCGCAGGGCAATCAGTCGCGTACCGCCTGCGGCCAGATGTTCCAGCACCGGGGCACTGAGATCGTCGTTGATGAAGGCACAGACCACTTCGTGGTTGTCGGCCAGAGCCACGGTGTCGAGGTTTAATCGAGCGGGCTGAAATTGCAGCTCCATGCCTGCCGGCAACGACGCGCCAAGAAAACTTTCGCGGTCGTAGGTCTGGCTGCTGAAGAGGATGACGCG
Source organism: Pseudomonas sp. C321 (assembly GCF_055407105.1). Classification (NCBI taxonomy): domain Bacteria; kingdom Pseudomonadati; phylum Pseudomonadota; class Gammaproteobacteria; order Pseudomonadales; family Pseudomonadaceae; genus Pseudomonas; species Pseudomonas sp. C321. The sequence goes on from NZ_JBUZRB010000003.1 coordinate 662,133, forward strand.
CATCAAATTGTTCCTTTATTGATAGGGTTTAGGTGCTGACCCGGGCCTCACTGGCCAGCCGTGCAATCGCCATGTCCAGCTCATCTAGAGCCGCCATGGCCTTGGCGTCGCCCTGCTTAAGCAGGGTCTCGGCCCGTTGGCAGGTCGCCCGCAATTGCGGTACGCCGCAGTAGCGGGTCGCGCCGTGCAGACGGTGGACGCGTTCGATCAGGGCATGGTTGTCGTTGGCATCACGGGCGATACGAATGGCTTCGCGGTCGGCCTCCAGGGACGCGAGCAACATGGCGAGCATATCCGCCGCCAGGTCCGCCTTGCCGGCCGCCAGGCGTAAGCCTTCCTCGTGGTCCAGAACCAGCAGTTGCACGGCCTGGCCGATACCGTCGCTGCTCCGTTCCTGGCCTTGATTGCGCAAGGCCAGGCCGGTCCACTTCAACACCACCTGGGCCAGTTGCCGTTCGCTGATGGGCTTGGTCAGGTAGTCATCCATGCCGCTTTGCAGCAAGGCGCGTTTTTCGTTGGCCATGGCGTGGGCGGTAAGGGCGACGATCGGCAGCGGCGTGCCGTGGCGCTCGCTTTCCCATTGTCGAATCGCCTCGGTGCTCTGGCGCCCGTCCATGCCTGGCATCTGCACGTCCATCAGCACCAGGTCGAAGGTTTCCTTTTTTACCGCATCGATGGCGGTATAACCGCTGTCCACTGCCTGGACCTTTGCGCCCATATCCTCCAGCAGTGTCTGCACCAGCAACAGGTTCGCCGGGTTGTCGTCGACACACAGCACCCTTGGGGCACGGCTGGACAACGGCTCGCCGGGTTCGCTGCGTAAAGGACGCGGGCTGATCAGGTCGGACAGGGCACGACGCAGCTTGCGGGTGCAGGCCGGTTTGGCCTGCAACTGACTGTTAGGGTTGGGCACCGACAGGTTGAACAGCATCTGCTCGGTGGTCGGGCACAGCACCAGCACTTTGCAGCCCAGGTGTTCGAGGTCCCAGAGGTGCTGGTTCAGGCGCTCCGGCGGAATGTCATTGGCGGTGACGCCCAATACCGCCAAGTCAATCGCCTGCTCAGTTTGGTGGGCGCTGGTGATGCCGTTGGTCAGGCTCTCCAGGGTGTTGAACGGCGTGACTTCCAGGCCGCAGTCTTCCAGCTGGTGTTGCAGGGCCTGGCGTGCCAGTTCGTGATTTTCCAGTACCGCGACACGGCGGCCCAGCAAAGGCGCAGAGGGCAGGTCTTCGACATCGTCGCGGGTTTTTGGCAGGTTCAGGCTGATCCAGAAATCCGAGCCTTCGCCTGGCGTGCTGTCGACGCCAATCTCGCCGCCCATCTGTTCGATCAGGCGCTTGGAAATCACCAACCCCAGACCGGTGCCGCCCGGCTGTCGTGACAGTGAGTTGTCGGCCTGGCTGAACGCCTGGAACAGCGCCCGTACGTCCTGGCTGGACAAGCCGATTCCGGTGTCCTGGACGCTGATGCGCAGTTGCACGCTGTCCTCCTGTTCGTCTTCAAGCATGGCGCGGGCGACGATGGTGCCTTCGCGAGTGAACTTGATGGCGTTGCTCACCAGGTTGGTGAGGATCTGTTTGAGGCGCAGCGGGTCGCCCAACAGGGATAGCGGCGTATCGCGATAGACCAGGCTTACCAGTTCCAGCTGCTTGGCGTGGGCGGCCGGGGCGAGGATGGTCAAGGTGTCCTGCATCAGGTCTCGCAGGTTGAAGGGGATGCTGTCGAGCACCAGCTTGCCGGCTTCGATTTTCGAGAAGTCGAGAATTTCGTTGATGATGCCCAGCAGGTTGTCGGCGGATTTTTCGATGGTGCCCAAATAGTCCAGCTGACGGGGCGATAGCTCGCTTTTCTGCAGCAGGTGGGTGAAGCCGAGAATGCCGTTGAGTGGCGTGCGGATTTCATGGCTCATGTTGGCGAGGAATTCCGACTTGATGCGGCTGGCTTCCAGGGCTTCCTTGCGGGCCAGGTCGAGTTCGATGTTCTGGATTTCGATGGTTTCCAGGTTCTGCCGCACGTCTTCAGTGGCCTGGTCGATACTGTGCTGCAGTTCTTCCTGGGCGTTTTGCAGGGTCTCGGCCATGCGGTTGATGCCCGACGCCAGTTGGTCCAGCTCCTGGCTGCCCAAAGGTGGCAAGCGGGCTTCCAGGTTGCCATCCTTGAGTTGCGCCACCGCTTGCTTGATCTGGCCGATGGGCGAGTTGATCGTGCGGCTTATGCGCAGGGCCAACGAGGTGGTGCAGATCAGGCCAATGGCGATCAGCAGCAGGCTGGCGAACAGGCTGCGATAGCCACGTAGCAGCATACCGTTGTGGGACAGCTCCAACTCGACCCAGCCCAGCAGGCGATCGGATTCATCAGGGATCAGCTCACCGGCGAGGTTGCGATGGCGGCCAAAGACCGGCAGCAGATAACGGGTAGCGTCATTGCCGGTACGCTGTAGCAGGTGGGAACTGTTACCGGTGGGCGGCTGATTGAGCATGGTCGGGCCAGCATGGGCCAGGGGCGAGCGGTCCGGCGCCAGGAAAGACACGGCTCGTACGTCGGGTTGCTCCAGGGAATGGGTGGCAATGCGCTCCAGCAAGTCGGTGTTCTTGTTACCCAACGCCGGTGCCACCAATGGCGCTAGTTGCTCGGCAATCATCTCGCCGCGATTGAGCAGCTGGGTTTGCAGCTCCGACAGTTGCATCCAGGTGAAATAACCACCCAGCAGTAATGCCATCAAGCTGGTAGGTAATAATGTCAGCAACAGTACGCGGCCTTTTATCCCCATTCGTCTAAACACGCCACTCTCCTGCTACCACATTGTGATCGAAATTCTTCGCGGGCGTCCGGCTCGCGACACTTGCGCAGTGTAGCCATTCGCAGGGCCGGGAATCTTGCAAAATGAATATGCGAGACGAAGAACGAGCCATTGAAACTCGATGACGGTGCAGGGGTTGCGAGCGAATCGAGGAGAGATCGTTGCCTGGCTACAGGTTGCGCTGTTTGCGCTTTTTCCACTGCCGGCCAACCCACCACCGCCAATAGACCATGGTCAAACAATAGGCCAACGCTCCCAGTACCAACCCCAACACCACCGAGCCCAGCAGAAACGGTTGCCAAAGCGTCGATAACTGCCCGCTGATCCATTCCCAGGTCAACTCGTCGGGAAGGCCGCGCGGCGGTACGTTCATCAGCCAAGTACCGGTCATGTAGGTGCAGAAGAACACCACCGGCATAGTAATCGGGTTGGTCAGCCAAACAAGACTAACGGCGAGCGGCATATTGCCGCGCACGGCAATGGACAGGACCGCGGCCAGCAACATCTGCAAGGGAATGGGGATAAATGCGGCAAACAGGCCCACGGCCATGGCCCGGGCTACAGAGTGCCGATTGAGGTGCCAAAGGTTTGGGTCATGCAGCAGCGTGCCAAGAAAGCGTAAGGATTTGTGTTCCCTGATGCTGGTCGGATCGGGCATGTACCGTTTGAATAAGCGCCGTGGCATAAGGGGTCCAGGTCAGTTCGAGGGGCAAGTATGCCCGTATTCCATGAACGGGAAATTCAGACTTTGTGACAAAAGATCATACTCTGCGTAGCCGGCTCGGCTAAGACTCAATGGGTCACTTTCAAGGAATGACTCATGCGCACAGGGATGTTCGCGCTCGCGTTGGGGCTACTTGCCTTGCGGTTCTTGCCGGCATTGCCGCCGATTGGTTGGCTGCTGGCCCTGCTGGTCCTGGCGTTGATGCTACTGCCATTTCGCGCGTATCCATTGGCTTTTTTTCTGCTGGGGTTGAGTTGGGCCAGCTTCAGCGCACAGTGGGCGCTGAATGACCGGCTTGCACAGGAACTGGATGGCCAGACTCGTTGGCTGGAAGGTCGCGTCACCGGGCTGCCGCAACAAAATGGCGACGTAGTGCGCTTTGAACTGAGCGATAGCCGGTCGCGTAAGGACACGCTGCCCAAGCTCATCCGCGTGGCCTGGCATGGAGGTCCTCCGGTTCACAGTGGCGAGCGTTGGCGCCTGGCTGTCACCCTCAAGCGTCCGTCCGGCTTGCTCAATGCCCATGGTTTTGACTATGAAGCCTGGCTATTGGCCCAGCGCATCGGTGCCACGGGTTCGGTCAAGGATGGCCAGCGCCTGGTGCCCGCCCGGCATGCCTGGCGCGATACGATTCGCCAGCGCCTGTTGGCCGTGGATGCCCAAGGCCGTGCAGCAGGACTGGTTGCACTGGTGCTGGGGGATGGTTCCGGGTTGGCGCCCGAGGATTGGCGCATATTGCAAGACACCGGCACTGTGCATTTGCTGGTGATCTCCGGCCAGCACATCGGGCTGTTATCGGGATTGATCTATGGACTGGTCGCCGGGCTGGCCCGTTACGGTTGTTGGCCGAGACGATTGCCGTGGTTGCCCTGGGCTTGTGTCCTGGCGTTCGCCGCAGCACTGGCTTATGGCTTGCTGGCGGGTTTTGAAGTGCCGGTGCAGCGGGCCTGTGTGATGGTCGGGTTGGTATTGTTGTGGCGCCTGCGGTTTCGTCACCTGGGCATCTGGTGGCCGCTGTTGCTGGCGCTCAACGCTGTCTTGATCCTGGAACCATTGGCGAGCCTGCAACCGGGGTTCTGGTTATCCTTTGCCGCCGTGGCGGTGCTGGTTCTGGCGTTCAGCGGGCGGCTGGGTCCCTGGCGAGCCTGGCAGGCCTGGACCCGCGCCCAGTGGTTGATTGCTATCGGCCTGTTCCCATTGTTGCTGATACTCGGCTTACCCATCAGCTTGACTGCGCCCCTGGCTAATCTGTTTGCGGTGCCGTGGATCAGCGTGGTGGTGTTACCCCTGGCACTACTGGGTACGGTCTTGTTGCCAGTGCCTTATATTGGCGAATCCCTCTTGTGGCTGGCGGGCGGCGCCCTTGATTGGCTATTCAGGGCCCTGGCGCTGTTGGCGGAGCATTTTGCGGCCTGGGTCCCTGTCGAGGTGCCTTTCGGGTATTGGCTGGTGAGCCTGGTAGGGGCGGTGCTGTTATTGATGCCCAAAGGCGTTCCGTTTCGCCTGCTGGGCTGGCCGATGCTGCTGTTGGCGGTGTTCCCACCCCGTGAATCGATCCCCAGCGGGCAGGTTGATGTGGTGCAACTGGATGTCGGGCAGGGGTTGGCGATCGTACTGCGTACCCGAAACCACGCCTTGCTGTATGACGCCGGGCCTCGGTTTGGCGAGTTCGACCTTGGCGCACGCGTAGTGCTGCCTTCCCTGCGCAAGATGGGTGTATCGCAGTTGGACTTGATGCTGCTCAGTCATGCCGATGTTGATCACGCCGGTGGCGCGGCGGCCGTTGCTCAGGGGTTACCCGTCAAGCGTGTGGTAGGCGGAGAAACCAACGGGCTGCCCGCTTTCCTGGGTACTCAACCTTGTGTCAGCGGTGAGCAATGGGAATGGGACGGGGTGAGGTTCGAGTTATGGCAGTGGCCGGATGCCCGCAGCGGCAACCAGAAATCCTGTGTCCTGCGGGTAGTGGCCAACGGCGAGAGACTGCTGCTGACCGGAGATATCGATCGCGAGGCAGAGAGGGCGCTGCTGGCCACGTCACTGGCGGTCAGTACTGACTGGCTGCAAGCACCTCATCATGGTAGTCGCAGCTCCTCTTCATGGCCTCTATTGCAGCGACTCGTGCCCAAGGCCGTACTGATCTCTCGTGGTCGCGGCAACGCGTTTGGCCATCCGCACCCTCAGGTGCTGGAGCGTTACCGGGCCTTGGGCAGTGTCATTTATGACAGTGCCGAAATGGGCGCCCTGCGCCTGCAATTGGGCACTTTTCAGAAGCCAGTAGCCGCTCGCGGCCAGCGCCGGTTCTGGCGAGAGGTTCCGACAATGCCAGCGGTAATCGACCGTAACCAAAGACCGGCGCCTGCGACATGATGGCCGCGGGCAGGTAGGCCCTTGCGCGCAACCCTATATGCTAAAGTGGCGCACTTTTTCGAAGGGGCGTTCACTGTGTGGGAATTGGTCAAGTCCGGCGGCTGGATGATGTTGCCGATCATTATGAGCTCCATCGCCGCACTCGGTATCATCGCCGAACGCTTGTGGACCCTGCGCGCCAGCCGCGTGACCCCGCCCCATCTGCTGGGGCAGGTCTGGCGCTGGATCAGGGACAAGCAACTGGGCAAGGACAAGCTCAAGGAGCTGCGGGCCAACTCCCCCTTGGGCGAGATCCTGGCCGCGGGGCTGGCCAACTCCAAGCATGGCCGCGAGATCATGAAGGAATGCATCGAAGAAGCTGCTGCCCGGGTCATCCATGAACTGGAGCGCTACATCAATGCCTTGGGCACCATCGCCGCCATGGCGCCGCTGCTTGGGTTGCTCGGCACGGTGCTGGGGATGATCGATATCTTCAGTTCCTTTATGGGCTCTGGCATGACCACCAACGCCGCTGTGCTGGCCGGGGGTATCTCCAAGGCCTTGATCACCACGGCCGCAGGCCTGATGGTCGGTATTCCGGCAGTGTTCTTTCACCGATTCCTGCAACGCCGGATCGATGAGCTGGTGGTGGGCATGGAGCAGGAGGCCATCAAGCTGGTGGAAGTGGTGCAGGGCGACCGTGATGTCGATCTGGTTGAGGGCAAAGCGTGAAATTTCGCCGCAAGCAACGGGAAAACGTCGATATCAACCTGGCGTCGTTGATCGACGTGGTGTTCATCCTGCTGCTGTTTTTTGTCGTGACCACCACCTTTACCCGGGAAACCCAACTGCGGGTCGATCTGCCGGAAGCCGTCAGCGGCTCGCCGGCGCCAGACTCGCAGGCCAAGCAACTGGACATAGCCATTAGCGTCGATGGAGTGTTTTCGGTGAATAACCAATTGCTGGAGAAAAACGATCTGGCCAGCCTGATGGATGCACTCCAGAAAGAGTCCGGCGGTGATACGCAGCTGCCGCTGTCCATCAGCGCTGATGGCAAGACCCAGCACCAGGCCGTGATCACCGCGATGGACGCCGCCGGCAAGCTTGGCTTCAGCCATTTGCGCATGACCACCGTCGAGGCGGCGGGCCAACCCTGATGAGCATGTCTGATCGTTTGCTGCGCGCCTGGTACACCGGCCATCCCGCCCTCAAGCTCTTGCAGCCGCTGGAATGGCTGTATCGCCGGGTTGTGCGGCGCAAGCGTGAACGCTTCCTGGCGGGCGAGGGCGAGATCTATCAGTCGCCGGTGCCGCTGGTGGTGGTCGGTAATATCACCGTCGGTGGCACGGGCAAGACGCCGTTGATTCTCTGGTTGATCGACCACTGCCAACGCAGCGGTTTGCGGGTCGGCGTGGTCAGCCGCGGTTACGGCGCCAAGCCGCCGCAGTTACCCTGGCGGGTTGAAGCTAGCCACAGCGCCGAGGTCTCGGGCGACGAACCACTGTTGATCGTGCAGCGCAGCGGCGTCCCTCTGATGATCGACCCCGACCGTAGTCGCGCCGTGCAGGCGCTGTTGGCCAGCGAAACACTGGACCTGATTCTTTCCGACGATGGTCTGCAGCACTACCGATTGGCCCGTGACCTGGAACTGGTGCTGATCGACGCGGCCCGAGGCCTGGGCAATCGCCGGTGCCTGCCGGCGGGGCCGTTGCGCGAGCCGGTGGAACGCTTGCAAAGCGTCGATGCGCTTCTTTATAACGGTGCAGGCTCGGATCGTGATGATGGTTTTGCCTTCCGTCTGCTGCCCACCGCGTTGGTCAATTTGCAAACCGGCGAGCGCAAGCCTCTGGATCATTTTCCGCTGGGCCAGCGCGTCCACGCTGTCGCTGGCATTGGTAACCCGCAACGTTTCTTCAATACCCTTGAAACGCTACACTGGCTGCCGATACCCCATGCTTTTGCTGACCATGCGCCCTACAGCGCCGAGGTTCTGAGTTTCACGCCGTCACTGCCGCTGGTCATGACCGAGAAGGACGCGGTGAAGTGCCGCGCCTTTGCGCAAGCCCACTGGTGGTACCTTGCGGTGGATGCGGCACCGTCACCGGCGTTCGTCGCCTGGTTCAATACGCAATTGATGCGTCTGCTGCCTGCTCGCCTTTTGCCTTAAAACGCTTTTATCCAGGAAACATTCATGGACACCAAACTGCTCGACATCCTCGCTTGCCCGATCTGCAAAGGCCCGCTCAAGCTCAGCGCCGACAAAACCGAGCTGATCAGCAAGGGTGCCGGCCTGGCTTACCCGATCCGTGATGGCATCCCGGTGATGCTGGAAAGCGAAGCCCGCACCTTGACCACCGACGAGCGCCTGGATAAATGACCACCGCCTTCACCGTTGTCATACCGTCCCGTTACTCCTCCACCCGTCTGCCGGGCAAGCCGCTGCAGATGATCGGCAGCAAGCCGATGATCCAGCTTGTCTGGGAACAGGCCTGCAAAAGCAGCGCCGAACGGGTGGTGGTGGCCACTGATGACGTGCGCATCATTGAAGCTTGCAAAGCGTTTGGCGCTGAAGCGGTGCTGACCCGTGAAGATCACAACTCCGGCACTGACCGCTTGGCCGAAGTGGCCACGCACCTGGGGCTGGCGCCTGACGCCATTGTGGTCAACGTGCAAGGTGACGAGCCGTTGATTCCCCCTGGTGTCATCGATCAGGTGGCGGCCAACCTGGCGGCCCACGCTGAAGCACGTATGGCGACCTTGGCCGAGCCGATCGAAGACATTGAAACGCTGTTCAACCCGAACGTGGTGAAAGTGGTCAGCGACATTAATGGCCTGGCGCTGACGTTCAGTCGTGCCATCTTGCCGTGGGCGCGCGATGATTTCGCCAAACGCCGTGACGTATTGCCGGCGGGCGTGCCGTATCGCCGCCATATCGGTATCTACGCTTACCGCGCCGGTTTCCTCCATGACTTCGTCAGTTGGGGCCCATGCTGGCTGGAGAACACCGAATCCCTGGAGCAGCTGCGTGCACTATGGCACGGCGTGCGTATTCACGTGGGTGATGCCCTGGAAGCGCCGCCGGCCGGTGTCGATACCTTTGAAGACCTTGAGCGCGTCCGTCGCCTGCTGGGGGCCTGATGGAGGTTTTGTTCGTCTGCCTGGGCAATATCTGCCGCTCGCCCACCGCAGAAGGTGTACTGCGCCACAAATTGCGCGAAGCCGGGCTGGCTGGGCAGGTTGAAGTCGCCTCGGCTGGCACTGGCGAATGGCACATTGGCAAGGCGCCGGACAAGCGCAGCCAGCGCGCGGCGCTACAGCGGGGCTACGACCTGTCGGCCCAGCGCGCGCAGCAGGTGTCGCGTGCCGATTTTGCCCGCTATGACCTGATCCTCGCCATGGACGAGAGCAACCTGCGTAACCTCAAGGCCATGCAGCCTGCTCAAGGCAAGGCGGATCTGGACCTGTTTCTGCGCCGTTACGACTCGGCGGTGGACGAGGTGCCAGACCCGTACTACGAGGGCGAGCAAGGCTTCGAACGGGTCCTGGACCTGATCGAGCACGCCTGTGATTTGTTGGTGATTGAATTGAAGGGGCGGTTATGACCTTGCAAGTGCAGGCGCAGGTTTCGCTCAAGGCATTCAACAGCTTTGGTATCGATGTGCGTGCCCAGTTGTTTGCCGAGGCCCGCAGTGATGCCGATGTTCGTGAAGCCCTGGCCTACGCTGCCGGGCAACAATTGCCGTTGCTGGTGATTGGCGGCGGCAGCAACCTGCTGCTGACCCAGGACATTAAGGCCATGGTGTTGCGCATGGCTACCCAGGGTATTCGGGTGGTGCACGATGATGGCGTTCATGTGGTTGTCGAAGCCGAAGCTGGCGAAGCCTGGCATCCGTTTGTGTTGTGGACCCTGGAGCACGGTTTTTCCGGCCTGGAAAACCTCAGCCTGATTCCCGGTACGGTCGGCGCGGCGCCGATGCAGAACATTGGCGCCTACGGTGTGGAGATCAAGGACATGTTTGCCGGCCTCACCGCGCTGGATCGCCAGACCGGCGAGCTGCGGGATTTCAGCCTGGACGAATGTAACTTTGCCTACCGCGATAGCTTGTTCAAACATGAAGTCGGGCGCTGGTTGATCTTACGGGTGCGTTTTGCCTTGAGTCGCGCTGTGCACTTGAAGCTCGAATATGGTCCGGTGCAACAGCGTTTGGCCGAGCAGGGGATTACCCAAGCGACGCCAAGCGATGTCAGTCGGGCGATTTGCAGCATTCGCAGCGAGAAACTGCCTGACCCGGCGGTGCTGGGCAATGCCGGCAGCTTTTTCAAGAACCCCTTGGTTTCCCAGGCCTTGGCTGCCCGGCTGCAGGCACTGTACCCGGATCTGGTGGCCTACCCTCAGGCGGGCGGGAAGATGAAGTTGGCAGCTGGCTGGTTGATTGATAAGGCCGGTTGGAAAGGCTTTCGCGACGGCGATGCCGGCGTGCATCGCTTGCAGGCCCTGGTGCTGGTCAATTACGGCGCGGCAACGGGCCTGGAAATTTCCAATCTGGCGCAACGAATCCAGCAGGACATTGCCCAGCGCTTCCAGGTTGATCTGGAAATGGAGCCCAATCGCTATTGAGCTACGCTTCTTCAAGAATGAATCAAGCCCTGCATTGCAGGGCTTTTTTTTACTCTTCACACCGCTCTGCTTGCTGGGTTAACTTAGCTGGCTAACGATGTTTGTTTATCGTTCTATAGACGCTGTTTATCAAAGGCCCGGTGAAGATCCGTCTTCACAAGAGAGCCCGACTAGCCTGAGTCAATCTGCGTGTACCAACTCTACTCTACCCCTGGCGGCAGATTGCTCGACCCCATAACCCATAAATATGCGGGCGTGCCCATGATTACCCTGAAGCTCAACGGTCAAGACCATCAACTGGACGTCACCGAGGATATGCCGCTGCTGTGGGCCATCCGCGATGTGGCTGGTTACAACGGCACCAAGTTTGGCTGCGGCATGGGCCTGTGTGGCGCGTGTACCATTCATATTGACGGCTCGCCCGCCCGCAGTTGCATCACCCCGATTGGCGCGGTCAAGGGCCAGAACATCAGCACCATCGATAACCTGCACACTGACCCTGTCGGCCAAGTGGTTCAACAAGCCTGGTTGGACACCGCCGTGGCCCAATGCGGCTACTGCCAGGGCGGCCAAATCATGTCCGCCACCGCGTTGCTGAAAACCAACCCCAATCCCAGCGACGAGCAGATTGAAGAGGCGATGGTCGGCAATATCTGCCGTTGTGGCACTTACAACCGGATCAAGACCGCGATCCGTCAGGCCGCCACGCACCTGCAGGGGGCCAAGGCATGAGCCAGTTGCCCAGTGATTTCAAACTGAACAACCTCAGCCGCCGTGGCTTCCTCGCAGGCGTTGGCGTTACCGGTGCTCTGGTTATCGCCGCCAGTTGGGGTTTGCCCGACGCATTTGCCGAAGACGCGGTGAAGAAATACGGCGGCGACGCCATGCCCAATGGCGTGATCGACGATCCCAAGGTCTACGTCAGTATTGCCACCAACGGCACCGTTACCGTGATCTGTAACCGCTCGGAAATGGGCCAGGGCGTGCGCACCAGCCTGACCCTGGTAGTGGCCGATGAATTGGATGCCGATTGGGCGCTCGTAAAGGTTCAGCAGGCCCCGGGTGACGAAGTGCGTTTCGGCAACCAGGACACCGATGGCTCACGCAGCATGCGTCACTGGTATGAGCCGATGCGTCGGTGCGGTGCTGCCGTGCGGACCATGCTGGAGCAGGCCGCTGCCGAGCAGTGGAAAGTCCCGGTGGGCGAGTGCCGCGCGCAATTGCATAAAGTCATTCACCAGCCCAGCGGCCGCGAACTGGGCTATGGCGCCCTGGCCGCTGCCGCCGGTGCGCTGGCGGTGCCGGCTCGCGACGGTTTGCGGCTCAAGCAGCCGTCGGAGTTTCGCTACATTGGCAAGGAAGGCACCAAAGCCATCGACGGTGCCGACATCGTCAACGGCCGCGCGGTGTATGGCGCCGACGTGCATTTTGATGGCATGTTGTTCGCCACCATTGCCCGTCCGAAGGTCTATGGCGGCAAGGTCAAATCCTTCGATGCCAGCGCGGCATTGAAGATCCCGGGTGTGCTCAACGTGCTGGAAATCGAAAGCCGGTCTTTGCCGTCGGAATTCCAGCCTTTGGGCGGCGTAGCAGTTGTCGCCAGCAATACCTGGGCGGCGATCAAGGGTCGCGAAGCCTTGCAGATTGTTTGGGATGACGGCATCAACGCCGGCTACAACTCCATCGACTACCGTAAGGAGCTGGAAGCTGCCGCGTTGAAGCCCGGCAAAGTGGTGCGTAACACCGGCAGTATCGACCAGACCCTGAGCGACGCCGACAGCACCTTCGAAGCAGCTTACTACTTGCCGCACCTGGCTCAGTCGCCGATGGAGCCGATGGTGGCCATCGCCCGATTTGACAACGGGCAGTGCGAAGCCTGGGCGCCAAGCCAGGCACCGCAAGTCAGTCGTGAGCGAATCGCTGAGCGGCTAGGGCTGCCTTTCGATAACGTCACGTTGAACGTCACGCTGTTGGGCGGCGGTTTTGGTCGCAAGTCCAAACCCGACTTCATCGTCGAAGCGGCAATCCTGGCCAAGGCGTTTCCTGGCAAGGCGGTGCGCGTGCAGTGGACGCGTGAGGACGATATCCACAATTCCTACTTCCATACCGTGTCCGCTGAGTACCTCCAGGCCGGCCTGAACAAGGACGGCATGCCGTCGGGCTGGCTGCACCGCACGGTGGCGCCGAGCATCACCGCGCTGTTTGCCCCCGGCATGAACCATGAGGCCGCATTCGAGCTGGGCATGGGATTTACCAACATGGCCTACGCGATTCCCAATGTGCGCCTGGAAAACCCTGAAGCGGTGGCCCATACCCGGGTTGGCTGGTACCGCTCGGTATCGAATATTCCCCACGGCTTTGCAATTCAGAGCTTTGTAGATGAATTGGCCCACAAGGCAGGTCAAGACCCGTTGAAGTACCAGCTGAAATTGCTGGGCCCGGATCGTCAGATCGATCCCAAGACCTTGAGCGATGAGTGGAACTATGGCGAATCGCCAGAGCGCTATCCCATCGACACCGCACGCTTGCGTGGCGTACTGGAAACCGCTGCCAAAGCCGCTGGTTGGGGCCGCAAGCTGCCCAAGGGTCGTGGGCTGGGTCTGGCGGTGCACTACAGTTTTGTCACCTACGTGGCAGCGGTGATCGAGGTGGAAGTCAAAGACGACGGCACCCTGATCGTGCACAAGGCGGACATTGCCGTTGACTGCGGCCCGCAGATCAATCCGGAGCGCATCCGTTCGCAGTTCGAGGGTGCTTGCGTGATGGGGCTGGGCAATGCGGTGCTGGGAGAAATCAGCTTCAAGGACGGCAAGGTCCAGCAGGACAACTTCCATATGTACGAAGTGGCTCGGATGTCCCTGGCGCCCAAGGAAATCGCCGTGCACCTGGTCACGCCAAAAGGCGATGTACCGTTGGGCGGTGTCGGTGAGCCGGGTGTGCCGCCGATTGCACCGGCGCTGTGCAATGCAATCTTCGCCGCTACGGGCAAGCGTATCCGTAATTTGCCGGTCCGTTATCAATTGCAGGGTTGGCAGCAGGAGGCGAAGGGCTGATGGACAGTGTTGATCTGAACGTCTTGCGCAGTGTGCTGGAGTGGCGCCGGGCTGGGCAGCAGGTGGTGCTGTACAGCGTGGTCCAGACCTGGGGCAGTGCGCCGCGCCCACCGGGGGCCATGTTGGCCTTGCGGGGCGATGGGGTGGTGATTGGTTCGGTCTCTGGCGGGTGCATTGAAGACGACTTGATCGCCCGTTTGCAGGACGGACGCTTGCCCGACGATGGGCCGCCAGTGCAACTGGTGACGTATGGCGTCACGCGAGATGACGCGGCGCGTTTTGGTTTGCCTTGTGGCGGAACCTTGCGTCTCACGGAGGAAAGGGTGACCGATGCGGGTTGGGTGGCCGAGTTGCTGGCACGCTGTGAGGCCCATGAGGTCGTCGCCAGAGAGTTGGACCTGGCGACCGGCGAAGTCATCTTGAGCCCCGCAGACAAGACCGACACCGTGAGTTTTGACGGTGAGCGCCTGCGGGCCATTTACGGTCCTCGCTGGCGCTTGCTGTTGATCGGTGCCGGTCAGTTGTCGCGCTACGTGGCAGAAATGGCTCGGTTGCTGGATTTCGAAGTGCTGATCTGCGATCCGCGCAAGGAATTCGTCTACGGTTGGGAAGAACAGCACGGGCGCTTCGTGCCGGGTATGCCCGATGACGCGGTGCTCAATATCCAGACTGACGAGCGCACGGCTATTGTCGCGTTGACCCACGATCCGCGCCTGGACGATATGGCGCTGCTCACGGCGCTGAACTCCAGGGCGTTCTACATTGGTGCTTTGGGTTCGCGGGTCAACACTCAAAAACGTCGGGACAACTTGGCAGCCCTGGGGTTGACGACGGATGCGATCGCTCGCCTGCATGGCCCTATCGGTTTGCATATCGGTAGCCATACCCCGGCGGAGATCGCTTTGTCGTTGATGGCGGAGGTCGTCTCCATCAAGAACGGGATTGATTTGTTGCAAAAGAAACCGTTGCAGGTGGCAGTCAGTTGACGGGCTCAATCACAGCCATTGTCCTGGCAGCAGGACAAGGCAGCCGATTTCGGGCTGTGGCGGATCAGGACAAGTTGCTGGCGCCTTGCGTGGGTCGTGATGGGGTGATGCGACCGATGATTGAGCAGGTGCTGGTAAATCTACCGCCCAGCGTTGCAAAGCGTTGGGTGGTGACGTCGCCGGATCGAAGCGAGGTTATTCGTCTGGCACAGGCTTATGGTTGTGAGGTGCTCCTTTTGCGATCAGCAGGAATGGGCGACAGCATCGCAGCGGCGGTGTCGGCCAGTGCTTCAGCCACTGGCTGGCTGGTGGTGTTGGGGGATATGCCGTTTATCCTGCCGTCGAGCATCGAGCAGGTGGTTGCGGGACTTGGGCAAGATGGCATCAGCGTTCCCGTTCAGGGCGGTGAGTACGGTCACCCGGTTGGCTTTGGTCTCTCCTTTGGCCCTGCATTAATGGCATTGACTGGCGATCGTGGGGCGAAGCCGCTGTTTGCCCAGGCATTAGTGCGAGAAGTGCCAGTCGATGATCCTGGGGTATTGTGGGATGTAGATGTGCCAGGGTTGCTGCATTTCCGGTAACAATCGTCAGACATAAAAAAGCCCCGCCTGATCACTCAGGCGGGGCTTTTTAGTGGCCGATGGAATCAGGCGAGGGGTTTAGGCTCGTGCTCTTCTTCCAGGGCTTCTACCACTTCCTCAGCGGAACGCAGGTTCTCGTCGATGGCGGGGGCAGTGTGCTCAACCACGGCTTCGGCTGCCGGGGCAGGAGCCTCGACCACTTCAGCGACAACCGGAGCAGCTACTGGAGCAGCAGCGGCAGCCAGTTCGGCTTCCTTGCGGCGACGACGCACTTCACGCGGGTCGTTTGGTGCGCGGCCATTTTCGGTCAGGGCGCTGGCCGGAGCTTCAATTACCGGAGCGGCAACTTCGGCAACCACTGGCGCTTCTTCGACGACCGGAGCTGCAACAACTACTGGCTCGGCGGCGATGACTTCAGCTACTGGCGCTGGAGTTTCTTCTACCGGGGCAGGCGCTGGTGCTTCGAAAGCGGCGGCGGGTTCGGCAGTCCATTGGAAGGCAGTCTGTTCTTCGCGAACTTCACGCACTTCTGGGGTTGCTTCGACCACTGGCGTTTCGACAGCGGCTTCAACGGCCGGCTGTTGTTCAACAACAACGGTAGGCTCGGATACCACTTCGGCTACAGGCTGAGGCTCGCGAACTTCGCGAACTTCGCGAATTGGCGCAACTTCCACTTCAGTAGTTGCTGGCGTCGAGGCTTCAACAACTGGCGTCTCAACTACAGCGTTTTCCTGTATAGCAGCAGTGGCGCGTTCAGCCTGCTCGTTGGCTTGGGCTTCAGCGGGTGCGCTGATGACCGAGCGGGCAACGGCAGCGGTAACGGCCAGGCCAGCGGCCAGTTCGGCACTGGTTGGTTCGCTGTCGTCGTCGTTGGCTTCGCCGGTCTCTTCGGAGCCTTCGATCACGTTGCCGTTGGCATCACGTTGACGCTCGCGACGGTTGCTGCGACGACGCTGGCCACGGGAGCGGCGGCGTGGACGATCGCCTTCGGCGTTGTCCTGACCGTCTTCCTGCAGTTGCTCTTCGTTGGACAGCAGTTCTTCTTCTTCGCTGGCGGTAGCAGCCTGTTCGGCGTGAGGTTGACGCTCTTCACGCGGTGCACGTGGAGCACGTTCTTCACGCGGCTGGCGAGCTGGGCGTTCTTCGGTCGAAGCAACAGCGGCGACGGTCGGAGCGGCATCCAGCGGTTCGCGCAGTTCACGCACACGCTCTTCACGCTCGCCACGAGGCTTGCGGTCTTCACGAGGTGCACGAGGTGCGCGTGGTGCACGTTCTTCACGAGGCGCACGTTCTTCGCGGGCTACGACCGGAGTTTCTTCGCGGGCTTCACGTGGCTGGCGCTCTTCACGTGGTGCGCGTTCTTCACGCGGAGCACGTTCTTCGCGCGGCTTGCGCTCTTCGTCACGGCGACCGTTACGGTTGCGGCTCTGCTGGCGACCGTTGCGACGCTCTTCATTGCGAGCAGGGCGTTCGGTGGCTGGCTTCTCGACGACAACTGGAGCAGCAGGCTCTTCCTTGGTGGCGAACAGGCTGACCAGCGACTTCACCAGACCCTTGAACAGGCTTGGCTCCGGCAGGGCGGCAGGTGCTGCAACCGGGGCGACATCTTCAACCGGAACCGGTGCGTTGGCACGGGCCGGTGCGGTCTTGACGGCCGCTTCCTGACGAACCAGGGTGCGGGTCGCGGCGGCTGGCTGGACTTCTTCCACTTCGGCAGCGGCAGCAGCGATTTCGTAGCTGGACAGATTGACGTGGGCTTCCGGGCTGTCATCACGCAGGCGCTGCACTTCGAAGTGCGGCGTTTCGAGGTGATCGTTCGGCAGGATGACGATACGGGCACGGGTGCGCAGTTCGATCTTGGTGATCGAGTTGCGTTTTTCGTTGAGCAGGAAGGCTGCAACCGGAATCGGCACCTGGGCGCGGACTTCGGCGGTGCGGTCTTTCAGGGCTTCTTCTTCGATCAGGCGCAGGATCGCCAGGGAGAGCGATTCAACGTCACGGATGATGCCGGTGCCGTTGCAGCGTGGGCAAACGATGCCGCTGCTTTCGCCGAGCGAAGGACGCAGGCGCTGACGGGACATTTCCAGCAGGCCGAAGCGCGAGATGCGGCCAACCTGTACGCGGGCACGGTCGGCTTCCAGGCATTCGCGGACTTTCTCTTCCACGGCGCGCTGGTTCTTGGCAGGGGTCATGTCGATGAAGTCGATGACGATCAGGCCGCCGATGTCGCGCAGGCGCAACTGACGGGCGATTTCTTCGGCGGCTTCAAGGTTGGTCTGCAGTGCGGTTTCTTCGATGTCGCTGCCTTTAGTGGCGCGCGCCGAGTTGATGTCGATGGACACCAGGGCTTCGGTCGGATCGATAACGATGGAGCCACCGGAAGGCAGTTCAACGACGCGCTGAAAAGCGGTCTCGATCTGGCTTTCGATCTGGAAACGGTTGAACAGCGGGACGCTGTCTTCGTACAGCTTGATCTTGCTGGCGTACTGCGGCATCACCTGGCGGATGAAGGTCAGGGCTTCGTCCTGGGCTTCAACGCTGTCGATCAGCACTTCGCCGATATCCTGGCGCAGGTAATCGCGGATGGCGCGGATGATCACGTTGCTTTCCTGATAGATCAGGAAAGGCGCGGAACGATCCAGGGACGCTTCTTTGATAGCGGTCCACAGTTGCAGCAGGTAATCGAGGTCCCACTGCATTTCTTCGCTGCTGCGGCCCAGGCCGGCAGTGCGCACGATCAAGCCCATGTCGGCAGGAGCGATCAAGCCGTTCAGCGCTTCACGCAGTTCGTTGCGCTCTTCACCTTCGATGCGGCGGGAAATACCACCGGCACGTGGGTTGTTCGGCATCAGAACCAGATAGCGGCCAGCCAGGCTGATGAAGGTGGTCAGGGCGGCGCCCTTGTTGCCACGTTCTTCTTTTTCCACCTGAACGATGACTTCCTGGCCTTCGCTCAGGACGTCCTTGATGTTCACGCGGCCTTCAGGAGCTTTCTTGAAGTATTCGCGGGAGATTTCTTTGAGGGGCAGAAAACCGTGGCGCTCGGAGCCGAAATCGACAAAGGCAGCCTCAAGGCTTGGTTCGATACGAGTAATCCGGCCTTTATAGATGTTGGCCTTCTTTTGCTCGCGTGCACCGGACTCAATATCCAGGTCGTAGAGGCGTTGGCCGTCTACCAGTGCAACACGCAACTCTTCGGGTTGAGTTGCGTTAATCAGCATTCTTTTCATGTTATACCGTCGGTTTCCGGGCTGCCGGAAACGGCGTTCGGCACACACGACTTCTCACGGTCGGTGTCAGGTGCGTCAAGAGTGGTTGGCCACTCCAGTGTCCAGCGACATCTGTCCAATGGGACAAAGTCGCGACGGACGCGTCCTGCTTGTTTGCTGTGGTGACTAACGCACCACTTAAACAAAAGCTAAGGTCAGGAGGAGGAATCAACCGGCGACTGTGGACGAGATGAAGCGTCTAAATATAAGCCTAGTGCTACACAGTCCGACGGTTGTGCATCTCCACCCTACACGTATCCCTGATAATTCGGGTGCTGCCGCGCGCAGAATCCGCAGCGGGTTGGCATTTACCGTGTTCTCCAATGGGGAGACCACGCTCATGGCTAAACAAGACCGGGTGTGGGCAACTGTGCTCTCACTCAGCTCGTAACAGGCGTTGTTTCCGAAGCATTCGCCGTGGTCTGGTTCAAGACTGACTGCACTTTGTGAACTGGCCGTAAATATCGGCGCAAAAGGCGAGTAATTGCTCTGCTCTTTGCACTCGCTTCAGGCCTCATGTCACCTGCGCTTGTTACAATCTTGAGCCTTCCAAGGTGGCGAAAGCCCCGTAGGACGGCCTCGCGTCCTGATGAATTGCGATGGTCAGGGCCGGCTGTTTACCGTTAGTCCTCTGTCCAGGCCGCTTTTGGCGACGTTCGCGACTATAGCAGCAATGATTAAGTGCTTCAATTCCATAAAAAATTGTTATCATTCCCGCCATGACGACTACCGCCCCCCAGACCCCCAGCGTCCAGCTGCTTGAGGTCTCGCCGGAATATGCCGGCCAACGCATCGACAACTTTCTTCTTGCCAGGCTCAAAGGCGTGCCCAAGACCTTGATTTATCGCATTTTGCGTAAGGGCGAAGTGCGCGTGAACAAGGGCCGGATCAAGCCCGAGTACAAGTTGCAGGCGGGCGATATTATCCGTGTGCCCCCGGTACGGGTGCCTGAGCGCGACGAGCCCGTTCCCCTGGCTCAGGGTCTGTTGCAGCGCCTTGAGGCGTCGATTATCTTCGAAGATAAGGCGCTGATCGTGATCAACAAGCCTGCCGGCATTGCCGTGCACGGGGGCAGCGGCCTCAACTACGGGGTGATCGAAGCCTTCCGTCAGTTGCGCCCTGATACCAAGGAGCTGGAGTTGGTCCATCGCCTGGACCGTGATACCTCCGGCCTGCTGATGATCGCGAAAAAGCGCAGCATGTTGCGCCATCTGCACGCCGCCCTGCGCGGTGACGGTATCGATAAACGCTATATGGCCTTGGTCCGTGGCAACTGGGCGACGTCGATCAAGAGCGTGCGAGCGCCGTTGCAGAAGAGCAACCTGCGCTCCGGCGAGCGCATGGTCGAGGTGAACGAGGAGGGCAAGGAAGCGCTGACCCTGTTCAAGGTGCTGCGTCGCTTTGGTGACTTCGCAACGATGGTTGAGGCCAAGCCCATTACGGGTCGTACCCACCAGATTCGCGTTCATACCCTGCATGCGGGTCACTGTATTGCCGGTGATACCAAGTACGGTGACGAGGGTTTCTCCAAGGAAATCCGCGACCTGGGCGGCAAGCGCTTGTTCCTGCACGCCTATATGCTGACTGTGCCGCTGCCCGATGGTGGCGAATTGAAGCTACAAGCGCCTGTCGATGAAATGTGGGCCAAGACCGTGGAGCGCCTGAGTGTCGCGCCTTGACTACAAGCTGCTGATCTTTGATTGGGATGGCACCCTGTGCGATTCCATTGGTCGGATTGTGGAATCGATGCATGCGGCTTCGACGCGTTCTGGGTATGAGCTGTGCAGCGACCTGGCAGTCAAGGGCATCATCGGCCTGGGCTTGCCGGAAGCAATCCGCACCCTGTATCCGCAGATTGGCGACGATGAGCTGGTAGCGTTTCGTCAGTGCTATGCCGATCACTACATGGCTCTGGATGCCCAGCCTTCGCCGCTGTTTGAGGGGGTGGTGCAGTCCATGGAAGCGTTCCGTGCCGAGGGCTATCACTTGGCGGTGGCCACCGGCAAGGCCCGTCGCGGGCTGGACCGGGTGCTCAAGGCGCATGGCTGGGAAGATTATTTTGATGTCACTCGTGCTGCGGATGAAACCGCCAGCAAGCCTCATCCTCTGATGCTTGAGCAGATCCTCGCTCATTGTGGCGTGTCGCCCCGTCAGGCGTTGATGGTGGGTGATGCGTCGTTCGATCTGATGATGGCGCGCAATGCCGGAATGGACTCCGTGGCGGTCAGCTACGGCGCTCAGTCTGGCCAAGCCTTGCAGGCGTATGAGCCAAGGCTGACGATTGACCGTTTTGCTGAATTGCAGGCCTGGCTCAGCCGGGATAGTTAAGTATTTGCTGGGGTGGATGGAATGACCGATGAGTGGAAAGCGCCTGAGAAGGCCAGTGCCAATAGCGGCGATGACAAAAGTTGGAAGCTGCTGGAGAAAACCTTGCTGGCCAGTGTCCAGGAGCAGCGTCGCTCCCGGCGTTGGGGGATCTTTTTCAAGTTTCTGACCTTTATTTACCTGTTGGGAATGCTGGCGCTGTTCAGTCCGCTGGTGGATATGGAGAAAAGCGCCACCCGTAGCGGTAATTACACGGCATTGATCGAAGTGCGCGGGGTGATTGCCGACAAGGAGTCTGCCAGCGCCGACAATATCGTCAGCAGCCTGCGGACGGCTTTCGAGGACTCCAAGGTCAAGGGCGTGATTCTGCGCATCAACAGCCCGGGTGGCAGCCCGGTGCAGTCGGGTTACGTGTATGACGAGATTCGTCGTCTGCGCGCCTTGCACCCGGACATCAAGCTGTACGCGGTTATTTCCGACCTGGGGGCTTCTGGTGCCTACTACATCGCCAGTGCCGCTGATCAGATTTACGCCGACAAGGCCAGCCTGGTGGGTTCCATTGGTGTGACGGCGGCCGGCTACGGCTTTGTTGGCACCATGGAGAAGCTGGGTGTTGAGCGCCGCACCTACACGTCTGGCGAGCACAAGTCGTTCCTGGATCCGTTCCAGCCGCAAAAGGCTGACGAAACCCAGTTCTGGCAGGGCGTGCTGGATACCACTCATCGGCAGTTCATTGCCAGCGTCAAGCAAGGGCGCGGTGATCGGCTCAAGGATAAAGATCATCCGGAGCTGTTCTCCGGGTTGGTCTGGTCGGGTGAGCAAGCGCTACCGCTGGGCTTGATCGATGGCCTGGGTAGTGCCAGTTCAGTAGCGCGCGATGTGATTGGCGAGAAAGAGCTAGTGGATTTCACGGTCCAGGAATCGCCGTTTGATCGCTTCTCGAAAAAGCTCGGCGCTAGTGTGGCCGAGCAGTTGGCGATGTGGATGGGCTTTCAAGGGCCGACCTTGCGCTGATTGCCACCGCTCAATAGAAGCCGGCCCTTGTGGCCGGTTTTCTGTTTTGGCGGGTTACGGAATCTGTATGCCTTCGGTCAGCAACATATCTACCAGTCGAATCAGCGGCAAGCCCACCAGACTGGTCGCGTCAGGGCCTTCAGTGCTTTGAAACAGGCTCACCCCCAAGCCTTCGGCCTTGAAGCTGCCTGCGCAGTCGTAGGGCTGTTCAATGCGCAGGTAGCGCTCGATGCGTGCGGCGTCGAGCGTGCGCATGTGCACGGTAAAGGGGATGCAGTCGACCTGGCAGTGCCCGGTGTTGCTGTTCAGTACGGCCAGGCCGGTGAGAAAACTGACGCGCTTGCCACTGGCTGCCAGCAGTTGCTCGCGGGCGTTTTCGAAGGTGTGGGGCTTGCCGATGATTTTTCCGTCGAGTGCGGCTACCTGATCCGATCCGATGATCAAGTGGCCTGGATGGCTGTCAGCAAGGGCGCGGGCTTTTTCTTCGGCCAGGCGCTTGACCAACGCTATGGCGGACTCGTCCGGTCGGTGGCTTTCGTCGATATTGGGCGAACTGCAGATGAACGGCAGGTGCAAGCGGTTCAACAATTCCCGACGATAAATCGAGCTTGAAGCAAGTAATAACGGCAGCATGGGCGTCTCCTCAAGGCAGTCGCGGATTCTAGCGAGGTGGTCGGGTGACGGACAGGGCTGAATTTCCTTTGACATGGCTGGGTGCATCCCTATAATGCTGCGCCTATGTTGAATGACCCGATTCCACCTCACGTTGACCCGCGCAAATTGGCTGATCGTGGCACCACCCTTCAAGGTGAACTGCTGCTGGCCGATTTGGAGAGACTCTGCGACCCGCTTTCCGACACTGTCGGTACGGTGCAGGCTAAATTTATTTTTGAGCGAGATGAACGTAAGTCTGTGGTAATCCACAGCTTTATCGACACCGAGGTTAAAATGGTTTGCCAGCGTTGTCTTGAGCTGGTCACCCTGCCGATCCACAGCGAATGCAGTTATGTTGTGGTGAAAGAGGGTGCGAATACCCAGTCGTTGCCGAAAGGTTATGACGTTCTGGAACTGGGCGAAGATCCTTTGGATCTGCAGTCACTGGTCGAGGAGGAGCTTTTGCTTGCCTTGCCCATTGTGCCTGCTCATCATCCGGAAGAATGCCAGCAGCCGGCGGGTCTCGATGAGCCCGAACCGAGCGAGGACGAGGTAACGCGGTCCAACCCGTTCAGTGTATTGGCGCAGTTAAAGCGTGACCCAAACGTTTAGGAGTTAATCAATTATGGCTGTTCAGCAGAACAAAAAATCCCGCTCTGCCCGTGACATGCGTCGTTCGCACGACGCCCTGACGGCTAGCACTCTGTCTGTAGAAAAAACCACCGGTGAAATTCACCTGCGTCACCACGTATCGCCAGAAGGCGTATACCGTGGCCGTAAAGTGATCGACAAGGGCGCTGACGAGTAATCACTTGTCTGCTCAAGTCATCGCGATTGACGCAATGGGCGGGGACTTCGGTCCCCGCAGCATTGTTCAGGCCAGCATTGCTTGCCTGTCTGCCACACCCTCGCTGCACCTGACCCTCGTCGGTCAACCCTCCCTACTTGAAGAACTGATTGCCAGCCATCCGGCTGTGGATCGCGTGCGCCTGACGATTACGGCCGCCAGCGAAACCATCGGCATGGATGAAAAGCCTGCGCAGGCCTTGCGTGGCAAGCCGGACTCTTCCATGCGCGTAGCGCTTGAGTTGTTGCGCGATGGCAAGGTCCAGGCCGTGGTCAGCGCCGGCAATACCGGGGCCTTGATGGCCTTGTCGCGCTATGTGCTGAAGACCCTGCCAGGGATTGACCGGCCGGCGATGGTGGCGGCGATTCCGACTCAGCGTGGCTATTGCCAATTGCTGGACCTGGGGGCGAATGTCGATTGCAGTGCTGAGAATCTGTTGCAGTTTGCTGTGATGGGCTCAGTGGCGGCCGAAGCGTTGGGTGTTGTCCGGCCTCGGGTTGCCTTGCTTAATATCGGCACAGAGGACATCAAGGGCAATCAGCAGGTCAAGCTGGCCGCCAGCCTCCTGCAAGGTGCGCGGGGCTTGAACTACATCGGGTTTATCGAAGGTGACGGTTTGTATCGCGGCGAAGCGGATGTGGTGGTGTGCGACGGTTTTGTCGGCAATATCCTGCTCAAGTCCAGCGAAGGGCTGGCCACCATGATTGCCGCGCGCATCGAGACGTTGTTCAGGAAGAACCTGGCTTCGCGCCTGGTGGGCGCCTTGGCGCTGCCGTTGATGCGGCGTCTGCAGGCTGACCTGGCGCCAGCGCGGCATAATGGCGCGAGTTTTCTCGGCTTGCAGGGGATAGTGGTGAAAAGTCACGGTTCAGCGGGGGTGCAGGGCTTTCAAAGTGCCATTCAGCGTGCATTGATCGAAATCCAGGAAAGCCTGCCGCAACGCTTGCACGGCCGTCTTGAGGATCTGTTGCCTTAGGCGAATTGGTCCGGGAATGCTTACAATGTGACCGGCCAGTTCAATTGACCATCCAATTTGTCAGTTTCTTGCGCTCCCACCTGTGGGGCGTCAATTCACCGACGACCAGATCATTAGGGGCTTGTTACATGTCTACATCCCTCGCATTCGTCTTTCCAGGGCAGGGTTCGCAGTCCCTCGGCATGTTGGCCGAGTTGGGCGCGCAATATCCGCTGATTCTGGAAACCTTCAAGGAAGCTTCCGACGCCCTGGGTTACGACCTTTGGGCGCTGACCCAGCAGGGGCCGGAAGAGCAGCTCAATCAAACTGACAAGACCCAGCCGGCCATTCTCACCGCCTCTATCGCGCTGTGGCGTCTTTGGCTGGCTGAGGGTGGTGTGCGCCCGGCCTACGTTGCTGGCCATAGCCTGGGCGAATACAGCGCCCTGGTGGCGGCTGGAAGCCTGACCCTCGGTGAAGCGGTCAAACTGGTAGAGCGCCGCGGCCAACTGATGCAAGAGGCTGTTCCAGCCGGGCAGGGTGGCATGGCTGCCATTCTCGGTCTGGAAGATGCTGACGTGATTGCAGCCTGCGCCGAAGCGGCCCAGGGCGAAGTGGTCAGCGCCGTCAACTTCAACTCGCCAGGCCAGGTGGTGATCGCCGGTGCCAAGGCCGCTGTCGAACGCGCCATTGAAGGCTGCAAGGCCCGTGGTGCCAAGCGTGCGCTGCCGCTGCCAGTCAGTGTGCCGTCCCACTGCGAACTGATGCGCCCGGCTGCCGAGCGCTTTGCGCAGGCGGTCGCCGCGATCAACTGGCAGGCGCCGCAGATCCCGCTGGTGCAAAACGTTAGCGCTGCCGTTGCCCCAGACCTGGAAGCCCTCACGCGTGATTTGCTTGAGCAGCTGTACAAGCCAGTCCGTTGGGTCGAATCGATCCAGGCCTTGGCTGCTCAAGGTGCCACCCAGTTGGTCGAGTGTGGTCCAGGCAAAGTCCTGGCCGGCCTGAACAAGCGCTGCGCCGAAGGCGTGTCGACTTCCAATCTCAATACCCCGGATGCCTTCGCTGCCGCTCTTGCGGCACAGGCCTGAAATAAGGAGAAGCCTGCATGAGTCTGCAAGGTAAAGTTGCACTGGTGACCGGCGCAAGCCGCGGGATTGGCCAGGCTATCGCCCTGGAACTGGGGCGCCTGGGCGCTGTAGTCATCGGCACCGCGACCTCCGCCGCCGGCGCCGAGCGTATCGCCGCGACCTTGAAGGAAAACGGCGTTCAAGGCACGGGCCTTGAGCTCAATGTGACCAGTGACGAATCAGTCGCAGCGGTATTGGCCGAAATATCGGCGCAATTCGGCGTGCCGGCTATTCTGGTCAACAATGCCGGTATCACCCGCGATAACCTGATGATGCGCATGAAAGACGACGAGTGGCATGACGTTGTCGACACCAACTTGAACAGTCTGTTTCGCCTGTCCAAGGGGGTTTTACGTGGCATGACCAAGGCGCGTTGGGGGCGAATTATCAATATTGGCTCGGTAGTAGGTGCCATGGGCAACGCAGGCCAAGTAAACTACGCAGCCGCCAAGGCAGGTCTGGAAGGTTTCAGTCGTGCATTGGCGCGTGAAGTCGGCTCGCGGTCGATTACGGTCAACTCGGTGGCCCCAGGGTTCATCGATACCGATATGACCCGCGAATTGCCTGAAGCACAGCGTGAAGCCTTGCTGACGCAGATTCCGCTGGGCCGTCTGGGCCAGGCTCAAGAGATCGCGAATGTGGTCGCTTTCCTGGCATCCGACGGTGCGGCATACGTGACTGGGGCTACAATTCCGGTGAACGGCGGGATGTACATGAGTTAAATTGTGACGGTTTGCTTCAAAAAAATGTCATACGTGCTGTCTAAAATCCGTTATAAAGCTGCAATCTATTTATAGTCAGATGGCCGATAGGGTAGGAGGGTGAAGCTTTCAGTTGAAAAACTGAAAAGCCTTTCTATACACTTACCCACTGGCCAGCTGCCTGAATTTGTCCATTAGGAGTGAAAACAAGGTATGAGCACCATCGAAGAGCGCGTCAAGAAAATCGTTGCCGAGCAACTGGGCGTTAAAGAAGAAGAAGTGACCAATAGCGCTTCCTTCGTTGAAGACCTGGGTGCCGACTCCCTTGACACCGTTGAGCTGGTGATGGCTCTGGAAGAGGAATTCGAGACCGAAATCCCTGACGATGAAGCTGAAAAAATCACTACCGTTCAAGCTGCTATCGACTACGTTACTGCTCACGATAGCAAGTAATTTGTAATCGTCGCTTGCTGTGATGGAAAAACCGCACTGCCCTATGGCGTGCGGTTTTTTCCTTTAGGCCGGATGCAAAGTGTCGTCATTAGAAAAAGGAGAGTGCTGTGTCGCGTAGACGCGTCGTAGTCACCGGTATGGGTATGTTGTCGCCACTGGGCACGGATGTGCCGAGCAGTTGGCAGGGCATTCTGGCTGGCCGCAGTGGTATTGGTCTGATTGAACATAGGGACCTTTCTGCCTATTCCACCCGTTTTGGCGGCTCGGTAAAGGGCTTCAATGTCGAGGAATATCTCTCGATCAAGGAGTCCCGTAAACTCGACCTGTTCATTCAATACGGTTTGGCAGCAGGTTTTCAGGCGGTGCAAAATGCCGGCCTGGAAGTAACCGACGCCAACCGTGAGCGCATCGGCGTGGCTATGGGTTCGGGTATTGGTGGTCTGACCAATATCGAAGAAACCAGCCGCACCCTGCACGAATCCGGGCCTCGTCGAATTTCACCGTTCTTCGTGCCAGGTTCGATCATCAATATGATTTCTGGTTTCCTGTCCATCCACCTGGGTGCGCAGGGGCCTAACTACGCCATTTCCACAGCCTGTACCACAGGTACTCACTGCATCGGCATGGCGGCGCGCAATATTGCCTATGACGAGGCCGACGTGATGATCGCCGGTGGCGCCGAGATGGCCGCCTGCGGGCTGGGCATGGGCGGCTTCGGTGCTTCCCGTGCGCTGTCGACTCGTAATGACGAGCCGGACCGTGCCAGCCGTCCGTGGGACAAGGGCCGTGATGGGTTCGTGCTGTCCGACGGTGCCGGTGCGCTGGTCCTCGAAGAGCTGGAGCACGCCAAGGCCCGTGGCGCTATCATCTACGCCGAGCTGATCGGATTCGGCATGAGCGGTGACGCCTACCACATGACGTCGCCACCGGCTGACGGTGCGGGTGCAGCACGCTGTATCACCAATGCGCTGCGGGATGCGAAGATCAACTTCGACCAGGTGCAATACATCAACGCCCACGGCACTTCGACGCTGACTGGCGACTTGGCGGAAGCTGAGGCCATCAAGTCGGTGTTCGGCGATCACGCCTACAACCTGGCGGTCAGCTCCACCAAGTCCATGACCGGTCACCTGTTAGGTGCGGCGGGCGCGGTCGAAGCGATCTTCAGCGTGCTGGCGATCAAGGATCAGGTCGCACCGCCGACCATTAACCTTGATGAGCCAGACGAAGGCTGTGATTTGAACTTCGTGCCTCACGAGCCGCAGAAGATGCCGATCGACGTGGTGTTGTCCAACTCGTTCGGTTTTGGTGGCACCAACGGTTCCCTGGTGTTCCGCCGGTTCGCCGAGTGATGCACAGCTGGGTCGACGGTCAGCCAGCGGACACAGTGCCTCTGAAAGATCGCGGCCTGGCATACGGCGATGGCTTGTTTGAAACCATTGCCGTCAAGGCTGGGCGCCCCGTGCTGCTCGACCGCCACCTGCAGCGCCTCGCCGAAGGCTGCAGGCGTTTGGCGATTGTTGCGGATCAGAACCTGATCCGCAGCGAATTGCTGAGTTATGCCGCCGCACTGGGCGATGGTGTACTCAAACTGATCCTGACCCGAGGCGATAGCCAGCGCGGTTATGGCATTCAACCTGGCGCAACTGCGCGCCGTATTCTGCAGGGCAATCCGCCCGCTACTTATCCAGAGACGCATGCTTTATCGGGCATACGCCTGTTTCCGTGCGCCACCCGTTTGTCCGAGCAACCCGTGCTCGCGGGTCTCAAACATCTCAACCGTCTGGAACAGGTGATTGCCCGTTCCGAGTGGCAGGATGCCGATCACGCCGAAGGTTTGATGCTGGATATTTCCGGTCGAGTCATCGAAGGCGTCTTCAGCAATCTGTTCCTGGTTCGTGACGGCATGTTGCTGACCGCTGATTTGAATCGCTGTGGCGTCGCCGGCGTCATGCGGGCCGAGGTGTTGGCCCAGGCGGGTACGTTGGGTATCCCGGTGAACGTCACCGATATCAGCCTTGAACAGTTGCAGCGGGCGGACGAAGTCTTTGTTTGCAACAGCGTATATGGCATTTGGCCTGTGCATGGATGTGGGGTGATGAGCTGGTCGATTGGGCCACTCACCCGTAAACTGCAAGGCATTGTTCGCGCGCTATTGGATATTTGATTTGAGACGTAAATTTGTACTGCTGCTGGAGATTGGTCTGGTCCTGGCAGGTTTGCTGCTGGGTGCTTCGGCCTGGAAGCTCAATAGCGCCCTTGAGCAGCCCTTGAGCCTGACGCAAGAGCAGTTGCTGGATGTGCCCGCCGGATCGACACCGACAGGCACCTTCAATCGCCTGCAAGCTGATGGTGTGATCCAGGACGCGTTCTGGTTGCGTCTCTACTGGCGCTTCAACCTTGATGGTCAGCCACTGCACAGCGGTGAGTACCGCATGTCTCCCGGCATGACTGCGCAGGGCCTGATCGGCCTGTGGCAGCGCGGTGAGGTGGTGCAATACAGCTTGACCCTGGTGGAGGGCTGGAACTTCCGCCAAGTGCGCGCCGCCCTGGCCAAGCATGAAAAGATCGAGCAGACCCTGGCAGGCTTGAGTGACAGCGAGGTGATGGACAAGCTCGGCCATCCGGGCGTCTTTCCGGAAGGGCGCTTCTTCCCCGATACCTACCGCTTCGTGCGTGGTATGACTGACGCCGAACTGCTGAAGAAGGCCTACAACCGTCTGGACGATGTCCTTGCCCAGGAATGGAGCAAGCGTGCCCCGGCTGTTCCCTACACCGAACCTTATCAAGCGCTGATCATGGCTTCCCTGGTGGAAAAAGAGACCGGAGTGCCTGAAGAGCGCGGGCAGATTGCTGGAGTGTTTGTGCGACGCATGAAAATCGGCATGCCGCTGCAAACCGACCCGACCGTGATCTACGGCATGGGCGAGCAGTACAACGGTAAGCTGACCCGCGCTCATCTCAAGGAGCCTACGCCCTACAATACTTATACGATTCCCGGTTTGCCGCCGACGCCGATTGCCATGGTCGGCCGCGAGGCGATTCATGCTGCACTGAATCCGGTGCCTGGCAGCAGCCTGTATTTTGTTGCCCGTGGCGACGGTAGCCATATTTTCTCTGACAACCTGGATGCGCATAATTCTGCTGTGCGTGAGTACCAGATCAAGCGCCGCGCCGATTATCGTTCCAGCCCTGCGCCGGCTGCGAAGCCGGCGGACAGCACGCCGCTCCCGGCTGACGCACCGCCCGAAGTGCCGGCGGAGCAATCCCCGGCACCTGACGCCGCTGCGCCACAAAGCCCGCAATGACTCTGACTAAGGACTGCCTGTGACTGGCTTGTTTATTACCCTGGAAGGCCCGGAAGGCGCAGGCAAAAGCACCAACCGCGAATACTTGGCCGAACGCCTGCGGGCCGAGGGCATCGAGGTATTGTTGACTCGCGAGCCGGGCGGTACGCCCCTGGCCGAGCGGATCCGCGAGGTGTTGCTGGCTCCGGGCGACGAGCAGATGAACCCGGACACCGAGCTGCTGTTGGTGTTTGCCGCCCGTGCCCAGCACCTGGCCGAAGTGATTTGCCCGGCCCTGGCCCGTGGTGCAGTGGTGATCTGTGACCGTTTTACCGATTCCACTTACGCCTATCAGGGTGGCGGCCGTGGCTTGTCCCTTGAGCGTATCGCGACGTTGGAAACCTTTGTCCAGGGCGACTTGCGCCCACACTTGACCCTGGTGTTCGACCTGCCGGTGGAAGTCGGCCTGGCCCGAGCCAGCGCTCGTGGGCGCCTTGACCGCTTCGAGCTGGAAGGCCGGGTATTTTTCGACGCCGTGCGCAGTGCCTACCTCAAGCGCGCCAAGGCAGACCCGGCGCGCTATTGCCTGGTGGACGCGGCGCAGCCTCTGACTCAGGTTCAGCAGGCACTGGATGCCCTGATGCCGAAACTGTTGGAGCTTTACCGTGGCTGAAGCCTACCCATGGCAGGACAGTCTGTGGCAGCAACTGGCCGGTCGTGCCCAGCACGCCCATGCCTATTTGCTCCATGGGCCGGTGGGTATCGGCAAGCGGGCGTTGGCCGAGCGCTTGATGGCCAGCCTGCTGTGCCAGCGTCCGCACGGCCTGGAAGCCTGCGGCGAGTGCAAATCGTGCATGCTGCTCAAGGCCGGCAGTCATCCGGACAACTACGTGCTGGAACCGGAAGAGGCCGACAAGGCCATCAAGGTCGATCAGGTTCGTGACCTGGTCAGCTTTGTGGTGCAGACCGCACAGATGGGCGGGCGCAAGGTGGTGTTGATCGAGCCGGTAGAGTCGATGAACATCAACGCTGCCAACGCCTTGCTCAAAAGCCTGGAGGAGCCGTCTGGCGATACCGTGCTGCTGTTGGTCAGTCACCAGTCCAGCCGCTTGCTGGCGACCATTCGCAGTCGCTGCGTGCAACAGGCTTGCCCGTTGCCGAGCGAGGCCATGAGTTTGCAGTGGTTGGGCCAAGCGTTGCCGGAGTGCAGTGCAGAGGCGCGTATCGAGTTGCTGACCCTGGCTGCCGGCTCGCCATTGGCCGCAGTCAAGTTGCAGGCTCAGGGCGTGCGCGAGCAGCGGGCGTTGGTGGTTGATGGCGTGAAAAAACTGCTCAAGCAAGAGCTATCCGCCACGCAACTGGCCGAAACAGCCTGGAAAGATATTCCACTGCTGCTGCTGTTCGACTGGTTCTGCGACTGGTCCAGCCTGATTCTGCGCTACCAGCTGACCCAGGACGAAAGCGGTCTGGGCTTGATGGATATGCGCAAGGTTTTGCAATACCTGGCGCAAAAGAGCGCTCAGGACAAGGTCTTGAATATTCAGGACTGGATACTCGCCCAGCGCCAGAAAGTCCTGGGCAAGGCCAACCTCAATCGGGTGCTGCTGCTTGAGGCGTTGCTGGTGCAATGGGTCGGGTTGCTCGGCCGCCGCTGATCTTTTCGGGGCCCACGGGTTTACCGTTGGCCAGACACTCCCTGTGACGCAAGTTGTAACTTCCTATGCTCGTAGATTCCCATTGTCACCTTGACCGTCTCGACCTTACTGCACACAACGGTTCCCTGGATGCCGCTCTCGACGCTGCTCGCCAGCGCGGGGTAGGGCACTTCCTGTGCATTGGCGTCAGCGCCGAAAACGCCGCCGACGTCAAAGCTCTGGCCGAGCGCTATGCCGATGTCGATTGCTCGGTGGGCATCCATCCCCTGGACCTCAAGCCCGGCGAAGCGCCTGCTCTGGACTGGCTGCTGGGTGAGCTCAATCACCCCCGGGTAGTCGCGATCGGCGAGACCGGCCTGGATTATCACTACGAACCGGAAGCGGCCGAGTTGCAGCAAGCGTCGTTTCGCCTGCACCTGCAAGCCGCGCAACAGACCGGTAAACCGGTGATCGTTCACACCCGTGGCGCCCGTGCCGATACCTTGGCACTGCTTCGGGAAGCCGCGCTGCCCCAGGCCGGTGTGCTGCATTGCTTCACTGAAGATTGGGACATGGCCAAGGCTGCCCTAGACCTGGGCTTCTACATCTCCTTGTCGGGTATCGTTACCTTTCGCAATGCCGACGCCCTACGGGATGTGGCACGCCAAGTACCGGCGGACCGCCTGCTGGTGGAAACCGACTCGCCTTACCTGGCGCCTATCCCTCATCGTGGCAAGCCGAACCTGCCGGAATACGTGCGCGATGTGGCGGACTATCTGGCGATGTTGCGGGGCGAGTCCTACGAGCGCTTTGCCGAGCAGACCACAGAGAACTTCAAACGCCTGTTTGCGCAGGCTCACGTTGGTTAATGAGCGCGGGTTAAATCCCAGGCAAAAAAAACCCGGGTTCTGGGGGGTGAATCCGGGTTAAGACCATTAGGAGTAAAACAAGGGCACGCAGTCCGTCGGTGCCCATATCGGCGCGTCACTTGGGGGAGATGTCACGCCGACATTTCAAGTATTGATCAGTATCCCGTTCAGTCCAGCCGCATCTGATCGTTTTTTAAACAGATTTGGAATACGCCCGCTTCGGTTGAGTTCTCATTGAGACGATGCACGCTGCAGGGTGGTACGTATTATTTCTGACCCATATAGCTCCAATCGTTGGCGGGCTGTAAGTTAAGTGCAAGGGTTGTTCATATAGACGTTGCCCAACGACCGTACAGTCCGGATAATCCCTCGGACCGGGTAAAACGTTCCGTCACGCATCTCCAATCGAAGCATGCGGTACGTAACCCTTCCATTACTGACCTCTGCAGACCTTTTTCTTATGCACAAAGAACCCCGTAAGGTCCGTGAGTTTCGCCGCCGCGAGCAGGAAATTCTCGACATCGCACTCAAGCTGTTTCTCGAACAGGGTGAAGACAGCGTCACTGTCGAGATGATTGCGGATGCCGTGGGTATCGGCAAAGGCACGATCTACAAGCACTTCAAGTCCAAGGCCGAGATCTATTTACGCCTGATGCTCGACTACGAGCGGGATTTGAATGAGTTGCTGCACTCGGCCGATGTCGATAAGGACAAGGAAGCCTTGTCCCGAGCCTATTTCGAATTCCGCATGCGCGACCCGCAACGCTACCGCTTGTTTGATCGCCTGGAAGAGAAGGTGGTCAAGGGCAACCAGGTGCCCGAGATGGTCGAGGAACTGCACAAGATTCGTGCCTCGAACTTCGAACGCCTGACCCTGTTGATCAAGGGCCGCATCAGCGAAGGCAAGCTCGAAGACGTGCCGCCATATTTCCATTACTGCGCCGCTTGGGCGTTGGTGCACGGCGCCGTGGCGCTGTACCACTCGCCGTTCTGGAGCAACGTGCTGGAAGATCAGGAAGGGTTCTTCCAGTTCCTGATGGACATCGGCGTGCGCATGGGCAACAAGCGCAAGCACAGCACCGAGCTACCGAGTGCCGAAACGCCTGCCGCCTAAGTCAATTGCCAGATAATTTACTGCTGGGTGCAGTAACCCAGGAATATACTCAGGTAAGGATCTTGCTAAAATCTGATTTATCAGTCAGGTTTTAGTGCGCCCGAATTATCCTCTGCCGGAGTGATCCATGATCGTTGATCGTCAAGGCAGGCGTTTTCGCAATTTGCGAATCAGCCTGACCTCAGCCTGCAACTACGCCTGTACCTACTGCGTGCCAAACGGCAAGCGGCTGGTGGCTGCGCAGGACGAGCTCTCGGCCGAGGCCATGGCGCGGGGCGTCGCTTATCTGATCGAGGCTGCTGGCATCGATCGCCTGCGTATTACCGGTGGCGAGCCGCTGGTCAGCCCCAAGCTTGAAGCCTTTATGGGCGCGGTAGGCAAGATGGGCCTGAGCGATATCAGCCTGACCACCAACGGCCAACTGCTGGCCCGCAAGCTGCCGTTGTTGGTGGATGCAGGGATTCGCCGGATCAACGTTTCTCTCGATACCCTGGACGCTGATGCCTTTCGCAGTATCGCCCGTGGCGGCGACTTGGCCACCGTACTCGATGGCATGGACCAGGCGCGCGCCGCAGGGATCAAAATCAAGGTCAATATGGTGCCGTTGCGCGGGCAGAACCTGGACCAGGTTCTGCCGCTGCTCGACTATTGCCTGGAGCGTGGCTACGAGTTGCGCTTTATCGAATTGATGCGCATGGGCCACCTGGCCAGCGACTCCAATGCCTTCCTCCAGCAGTTCGTCAGCCTGCAGCAGTTGCTGAGCCTGATTGGCGCCCATCACGACTACCTGCAAGCCGATGCCCCGGTGGATGCCACTGCGGTGCGTTATGAAGTGCCCGGCAAAGGCTTCTTCGGCGTGATCGCCAACGAAAGCGTGCCGTTCTGCCGTACCTGCTCACGGTTGCGCCTGTCGTCCACCGGTTGGCTGCATGGCTGCCTGTCGTCGAGCAATCGCCACTATGTCGGCGACCTGCTGGACAAGCCGCGTCACCAGGCTTTGCCGGCCTTGCAGCGCTTGCTGGTCAAGGCCTTGGGTGACAAGCAGGAAGTGGCGTTTTCTGGTGGGGCCACGATCATGAAGATCATTGGCGGCTAGTCGCTCAAGCTGGCGTAAAATCTGCATCTCGTGCCTATTCGCCGGTTTTCCGTCACCGGCCTCTGGAGGATAGGATGCGTAGTCTGGTTTTGTTGCTGGCGTCGTTAGCGCTGGGCGGCTGCATGACAGTCAGCGATATGGCCGAAGGCACTCGCTATCAGATGAGCGATGCCGGGTTGCTGGATCACAGCAATACCCGCCGTTCCAACTCGATCCGCATACAGCCGGACTCCTTTATCTTTATCGCCCAAGGCGCATTCACCCCGCCGGGCAGCGCCTATCCACGCCCCAACGTGGTGGCCGAAGAAGCATTCAACGGCTTTATCGAATACTTCCCCATGGTCCGCCGCGCCCGCTCGCCGGAAGGCCTGGAGGAGGCGATGGCCGAAGCCCGCAGCGTCGGCGCCCATTACCTGTTGTATACGCGCTTTGCCAAGGCCGACGACCGGATCGGCAATGCCGACGAATGGACCGACCAGCAGGCCGTGGACCGGCTGGGGATCGACAGCGGCGTCATTCAGATCATGTTGATCGAGACCAGCACCCAGTATTTGATTGATACTGCACGGATTCGCAGTCGTGGCGGTTTACTGACGTTCCACGACAACAAACCCGAAGATCTGCTTGGGCCGCCGCTTGCGCAATACGCTCGCAGCCTGTTGGGCATGAGCGATCAGTAAGTCAAAGGAGACAGCATGAGCGATTCGGCCAAGGCCAACGACCTGTTGGCACAACTGCCCAAGGGCAAGGGACCGGCGCCGGTTCACCTGTGGAACCCGGATTTTTGTGGCGATATCGACATGCGAATTGCCCGTGACGGGACTTGGTTCTACATGGGCACGCCCATCGGCCGTAAACCCATGGTCAAGCTGTTCTCCAACATCATCCGCCGCGATGGCGATGATTACTTCCTGATTACCCCGGTGGAAAAGGTTGGGATCAAGGTCGACGACGCACCCTTCATCGCCTTGACCCTGGAAGTTGAAGGGCAGGGCGAAAGCCAGGTCCTGCGCTTTACCACCAACGTTGAAGATCAGGTCGAGGCTGGCCTAGAGCATCCGCTGCGGGTGGTGACTGATCCAGATACTCAAGAGCCAGCGCCTTATTTGCGGGTGCGCACCAACCTCGAAGCCTTGGTTCATCGCAACGTTTTCTACCAGTTGGTGGAGCTGGCGGTGTCTCGTCCGATCAACGGTCAGAACTGGCTTGGCGTATGGAGCGGCGGGGTGTTTTTCCCCATCGGCCTGGAACCCTGAGACCGATTTCCCCTTTCCCCTGAAATAATTTGCTTGCTGTAGCGAGGCGCTTTCGGTTATCAATTTGTACATGATTAGACATGTTCGATTTGATAAGAAAAAACGCGTCGTTGACGAACTGATCCGCCGTATCGAGGGCGGAGTCATGGCCGACGGTTTCCTGCTGCCAGGTGAACATCAACTGGCCGAAGAGTTTTCGGTCAGTCGCGGCACGCTACGTGAGGCCCTCGCCGAGCTCAAGCGTCGCAACTACATCGCCACCCAGAGTGGTGTCGGCTCCATCGTCACCTTTGACGGCATGGTACTTGACCAACGCAGCGGCTGGGCCCAGGGCCTGGCTGATACCGGCGCCCTGGTGACCACCGACGTCCTGCGCCTGGAAGCGGTAACCCGCCCGGATTTGCTCAGCCGCTACGGCAGCGATCAGTTCATCGCCCTCGACCGCCGCCGGCGCACCACCGACGGCACTGCCGTGTCTCTGGAGCGCTCGCTGATGCCCGCCTCCGGTGACCTGGAAAGCCTTCCTCGGGTCGGCCTGATCGACAACTCCCTGACTATCACCCTCGCGGCTTACGGCTATGTGGGTGCTGGCGGCGATCAATGGATCGGCGCCGAGCCCTTGAGCGACATCGACGCCCAGTTACTGGGTCGTCCTGCTGGCACGGTTTTCCTCAAGGCCCTGCGTACTACCTATGACCGTCAGGACCGTTTCATGGAGTACGTCGAAAGCTGGCTCGACCCTCTGCACTTTCGCTTGCACCTTCAATTTTGAAGCTCGTAATAACCCCGCATACTCGCGCTCTCGGTGCTTTCTATGGCCTGGCATTGGGCGATGCCTTGGGCATGCCTACCCAGTCCCTGAGCCGTGAACAGGTCAAGGCCCGCTTCGGAGCAATCACTGCCCTGGAAGATGCCGGCGCTGATCAGCCGATTGCGCCGAACATGCCCAAGGGCTCAATCACCGATGACACCGAGCAGGCGATTCTGGTAGGTCAACTGCTGGTGGACGGCCAGGGCAAAATCGACCCGACCGAACTCGCTCAACGCTTGATCGACTGGGAAGCGGTGATGCGCGCCAAAGGCTCCCAGGACCTTCTGGGACCGTCGACCAAGCGGGCCATCGATATGATCCTGGCCGGCCACACCCCGCAAGAGTCCGGACGCTACGGCACCACCAATGGCGCGGCGATGCGCATCACGCCGGTGGGCATTGCCGCGGATGTCACTGACCCGCAAGCCTTTATCCAGTCGGTGATCCAGGCATGCCAGGTCACGCACAACACCACCTTGGGTATCGCCAGTGCAGCCGCAGTGGCAGCGGTGGTTTCGGCCGGCATCAACGGCGTTGATTTGGGTGAGGCACTGAACATCGGCACGCAGATCGCGCAACAGGCCGAAAGTCACGGTAACTGGGTCGCCGGCGGACGTATCGCCACCCGCATCAGTTGGGCGCGGACGTTGAGTGTCGGCAGCAGCGACAAGGCCCTGTTCGCCGACTTGCTCTACGAATTGATAGGCACCTCCGTTGCCTCCCAGGAATCGGTGGTGGTGTCCTTTGCTCTCGCACAGCAAGTGGCAGTGGGCGAGATGGATGCTTTCGAAGCCCTGTGCATGGCCGCCAGCCTCGGCGGCGACACCGACACGATTGCCGCGATTCTCGGCGCGATGCTTGGCGCTTGCCTGGGGATGCAGTGCTGGCCTGAGTCGCTGATTGAGCAGGTCAGGCAGGTTAACGGCCTGGACTTGCAGCTGTTGGTCCAGGGGCTGCTGGCGTTGCGCTGAGCGCCACAGACCTCAATACAGTATCCGGTTCCACAGGAATGCCGGGGTGTTGATTCAACTTGCGAAACTGCCATAACCACAACAAAACAGGCACCAGGAGCACCCCGTCATGAGTTCGACATCTTCCGGCCAAAGCGTCGGGCAGTTGGAAACACGCGGCATCGAGCCGGTCCCGGAAGGCGAGTGCAACGGTCATCCGCTGCAACTGTTTTGGGTCTGGTTCGCCGCTAATATCAGCATCCTCGGCTTGCCGCTGGGAGCGACTCTGGTGGCGTTTCGCGGCCTGGCCATCTGGCAGGCAATCATCGTCGCGATCCTCGGCGCTGCTGGCTCGTTTGCGGTGGTGGGCATCATCTCCATCGCCGGCCGTCGTGGTCGCGCACCGAGCCTGACTCTGTCCCGGGCGATCTTTGGTGTACGCGGCAATATCGGCCCGACCCTGGTGTCGCTGATGTCGCGCCTGGGCTGGGAAACCGTCAACACCACCACCGCCGCGTTCGTGCTGCTGTCGTTGTGCTCGATCCTGTTCAACTCGCCGGTGGCCGCAAAAAGCGCGCCGCTGCTGACCTTGCTGTTTATCGGCATTTTCGTACTGCTGACCCTGGCTGTCTCGGGCCTGGGCCATGCCACCTTGCTGGTGATCCAGAAGTGGGCGACCTACGTGTTCGGCGCGCTGAATATCCTGGTGGGTGGTTTCCTCTGCGCGACCATCGACTGGAGCGCCGTGTTCAACGCCACCCCGGCACCGGTGAGCGCGATGATCATCGGCGTCGGCACCATGGCCGCCGGCACCGGGATTGGTTGGGCCAACGCCGGTGCCGACATGTCCCGCTACCAGCATCGCAGCGTCAAGGCCGTGCGCCTGGTGGCGTCCGCAGCCTTCGGTGCAGGGATTCCGCTGGTGCTGCTGATTACCCTCGGTGGCCTGCTGTCGGTGGGCAACAATGACCTGGCCTCGGCCACTGACCCGATCATCGCGATCCGCGACATGCTGCCGACCTGGATGGCCGTGCCGTACCTGATCACCGCGTTTGGCGGGCTATTGCTGTCCAACAACCTGTCGGTGTATTCGGCAGGCCTGACCACATTGACCCTCGGCTTGAAGGTCAAGCGCGTGCATGCCGTGATTGTCGACATCGTCGCGATTTTCGCCGGTTCGATTTACTTCATGCTGATCGCCGACAGCTTCTACGGCCCGTTCATCACCTTCATCTCGTTGCTGGCAGTGCCGATCACCGCCTGGGTGGGGATCTTTGTCGTCGATCTGATCCATCGCCATTACTACAGCCCCAAGGATTTGTTGGACGTCACACCCAGCAGTGCCTACTGGTATCGCGGCGGTATCGAATGGCGCGCATTGGGTGCCTGGGTGATCGCGATTGTGCTGGGCTTCAGCTTCACCACCATCGGCACCACTGCCGAGAACATCTGGTTCGCCGGGCCGCTGTCCGATTCCTGGTTGGGGCATAACGGCCTGGGCTGGATCGTCACCTTCCTGGTGGCCGGCGGGATTTATGCGGTATTGGGTGGCGCTGCGGATCGTCGCTCTGCTTTGTTAGAGAACGCTAATGTCTAGATTGCTTCACACAGGCCAGGTCATCGTCGACCTGGTCATGTCCCTCGACAAGCTGCCCGCGTCAGGCGGCGATGTGCTGGCGCAATCCGCCAGTTTCGAAGCCGGTGGCGGCTTTAACGTGATGGCAGCCGCCCAGCGCAACGGCTTGCCGGTGGTGTATCTGGGACGGCACGGCAAGGGGCGTTTCGGCGACCTGGCCCGTGCGGCCATGCAGGCGGAAGGCATCGAAGTGGCCCTGGCCGCCAGCGAGGGCGAGGACACCGGCCTGTGCGTGGCACTGACCGAAGCGACCACTGAGCGCACCTTCATTTCCCATATGGGCGCCGAAGGTGAACTGAACGCCGAGGACTTGGCCCGTACGGTCCCCCGCACCGACGACTATGTTTACGTCAGCGGCTATAGCCTGTTGCTTGAGGGCAAGGCTCAGCCTTTGCTCGATTGGTTGCTGGGGTTGCCGAGGGAGATCGCTGTGGTGTTCGATCCGGGCCCGTTGGTCAATGCGCCGGGCTCATCGCTGATGGCCGTCTTGCTGCCCCGCATCGATATCTGGACCAGCAACGGTCCAGAGGCACTGGCCTTTACCGGCACCGGGGCTATCGCCGACGCGCTGCTCAAATTCAACGACCACCTGCCTGCGCAAACGCTGCTGGTGGTGCGCGATGGGCCCAACGGCTGCTGGATCGGCTGTAACGGGCAGGCCGAACATGTGCCAGGGTTCAAGGTTAAGGCGGTGGACAGCAACGGTGCGGGCGATGCTCATGCCGGGGTGTTTATCGCCGGCCTGGCTAATGGATTGACGCCAGCCGCGGCGGCGCGCCGAGCGAATGCGGCGGCGGCACTGGCGGTCACGCGTTGGGGGCCGGCAACTTCACCGGTTAGCGCTGAAGTGAATGCGTTGTTGGCGGGGGCCTGAGTCGGCAGAATAGGCACCACTCAGCACGGAGCGATCCCATGACCCAGAACATCTACGACACCCCGGCCTTCTTCGAGGGCTACAGCAAAATGGGTCGCTCAGTGGAAGGCCTCGCCGGCGCGCCGGAGTGGCCCGCCTTGCAGGCATTGCTGCCGCCAATGCCAGGCTTGAAAGTGGTGGATCTGGGCTGCGGCTATGGCTGGTTCAGCCGATGGGCCCAGGAGCAGGGCGCTGGTCAGGTATTGGGGCTGGATGTCTCGCAAAAGATGCTGGCGCGGGCAACCGAGATGACCTCATCGCCAGTCATTACTTACGCCATTGCCGACCTTGAGCAACTGGACCTTCCTGCCGCCACCTTCGACCTGGCCTATAGCTCGCTGGCCTTGCACTATATCGTCGACCTCAAGGGCCTGTTCGCTCGTGTCCATGAGTCGCTGGTTCCTGGTGGTTGGCTGGTGTTTTCCATCGAACACCCGATCTTCATGGCGCCTCGTGAGCCGGGTTGGCTGATTGATGACCAGGGGCGCAAGAGCTGGCCAGTGAACGGCTATCAGCAGGAAGGGCCGCGGGTCACCAATTGGCTGGCGGAGGGTGTGATCAAGCAGCACCGCACCTTGGGCACCTTGATCAACCTGTTGATCCAGGCAGGTTTTACCTTGAGTCATGTCGATGAGTGGGGGCCAAGTGAGGCGGACCTCAAGATCCGCCCGGAGTTGGCGCAAGAGCAGGAGCGGCCGATGATGTTGATTGTGGCTGCGCAGCGCTTGGGCAGCTGACCTGATAAAGATCAAAGTGTGTGGGCGGACTTGTCTGCACTTTACCTCTCGTCCCCTTTATTATTTATCCAAAGTAATTGGTTCTCGGATTTGGTTATATCTTTTCAGCGTCATAGTCACCTGCCACTACTATTAAGATCACTTCTCCTCCGCGACTCGAAGTGAAGCAGTAGTTTTTTCCAGTCTCATTGGAATTAATTCTCATCGCTTCTCCAGAGAGACTTGTCTCGGATGCTTCGTACATTTCAGATATTTCAGAACCAACG
This sequence comes from Pseudomonas sp. C321, assembly GCF_055407105.1. NCBI lineage: Bacteria > Pseudomonadati > Pseudomonadota > Gammaproteobacteria > Pseudomonadales > Pseudomonadaceae > Pseudomonas > Pseudomonas sp. C321. The sequence continues at coordinate 703,155 of NZ_JBUZRB010000003.1, forward strand.
GCGCCAATACCTTGGAAGGCAATCAAATCTTGAAAAGATATGATCCATGATTGCTCTTGCCAATCTGTAAACTCCATTAGCAATGTGTTTCGGTTGCACGTTATTTTTTCGATTGTTCCGTCTGAAACGGGAAATTTTTTCATTTTAAGTTCCTGGGTGCTTTTCGCCTGGCAAGAAACCAGTTCCATGTCCGGGTTGATAGTTTTCGGGTTTTACTTTCAAGAGCAGTTTTTGTTTTTCGGCTTGCTTCCAGCTCAAATTATTTGGCTTAAGTTCGATGTGATAGTGCTCCCTGTGATGTCTTGGACTGAAAGGGCCTAAGTCTCCTGGATGGCTTTCAAAGCGTATTAGAGTATCGGTATTAGGCCGCCATTCCATTCTTTGGGTGCCGTGTTTTGTTGTAGAGGCTTTGGGGGGGACACCTAAAACCTTTGTTAAGTCGTTGGGGTCGTTTGGGAAGTGGGACTGAGCATTTAGAACAACAGGTACACCTTCATCAACTGTTGTTTTCAGCGCTGGATCTTCAACCCCAATTGAAGGATTACATCCATCCCCACCCGGACACGTACTCAATCCCAGCGGATCAACCCACCCCGTAGGGTTGGGCACGTACTGGTATCCGTTCAGCCCACCCGCCAGTTTCACCGGGTCGGGCGTCAGGTAGCGGCCGTTGTCGGGATTGTAGTAGCGATGGCGGTTGTAGTGCAGTCCGCTTTCTTGATCGAAGTATTGGCCCTGGAAGCGCAGCGGGTTGTTGACGGTGTTGACGTCCAGTCGGGCGATTTGGCCGTAGGCGCGGTAGTGGGCGGACCAGACGATTTCGCCGTTGGGATTCGTCAGTTCCTGGGGCGTGCCGAGGTGGTCGAGTTGGTAGTGGAAGGGGTTGGTTTCTTCTGGGCCGTAGCCTTCAAGCATCACCAGCGGGCGAAAGCTGTTCGGTTCGTAAACATAGCTTTGGTGCTGATCGGCGCTGTGTTCGGCGATCAACGTGTCGCCTTGCCAGAAGAATTCGGTGGTTTGGTCGTTGAGGGTTTTGGCTATGCGCCGACCAAAAGGGTCGTAGCGGTAGCTGGCTTGGGTGCCGTCGGGTTGGGTGACGGCGATCAGGCGGTGTTGGCAGTCGTAGCGGTATTCGGTGACCAGTTGCTGGGCGCGACCTCGGCGTTCGCGCAGGAGGTTGCCGAAGGCGTCGTAGTCGTAGTGGCGATCACCTTGCATCAGCAGGCGGTTGCCTTTGATCACGCCGGGGCCCATGCGGTCTTGCATCAGCAGGTTGCCGGCCGGGTCGTGGGCGAAGCGTTCTTGCAGGTCTTGTGAGTGGTTGGTGCGGGTTAGGCGGTCCAGGGGATCGTAGTGGTAGTCGTGCTGGCCTTTGCGGGTGTCGAGGATGCGGGTCAGGTTGCCGCGCTTGTCGTAGTCGTATTGGCGGCGGTAGTGGTGTTGTTCT
>NZ_JBUZRB010000004.1:0-635541 GCF_055407105.1 Pseudomonas sp. C321
TCGTCAAGATTAAATTCCGAAACCCCATTTGCGAAAGCAGATGGGGTTTTGTTTTGGGCGCTCGAAAAGTATGAGCGAGCGCCTGCCAGTCGCCTTCAACGCTAAAGTCCATCCCTCCGTCGAGTATCCACACGCCCAGAACGAAAAAATGCATGAATAGGAACAATAATATTGATGCGCAAGCACGAATCAGACTCGGAGGATTGCCGTTGGGGAAAACGATGCAAAGTGTTTCAGCATTTTTGGTATGGTGCAGCAGATTCTCACAGGGACGTATTTTTCAGACGTAGGAGGCGGTGCCTATCTTATTCAACGAGATGCTGTAGAAATGCCTGAACCGATACCCATCAAAGATCACGAAAAAGAAAACCGTCTGGTCAACAAACGGCTATTGGCCTGTGCGCTGTTCGTGGTCGGCATTACCTGTACCCTGGTAGGGCGGATGTATTTCCTGCAGGTGGTGGAGTTTGACTATCACTCCACCATTTCGGAAAACAACAGGGTCCATGTCCTACCGATTACCCCGACCCGCGGGCTGATCTATGACCGCAATGGTGTGGTCCTGGCTGATAATCGACCCAGCTACAACCTGACCATCACTCGCGAGCGCACCGCTGATCTCAAGGGCGAACTGGACTCCATCGTCAGCCTCCTGCATCTGCCAGCCGAAGACCGCGCGGTATTCGACAAGGCGCTGAAGCAGGCGCGTCACCCCTTCGTGCCCGTGACGCTCTTTTACGAGCTGACCGAAGAACAGATCGCCGTGCTCGCCGTCAACGAGTTCCGCCTTCCCGGTGTGGACGTGGAGCCGCAGTTCGTTCGTCATTATCCATTGGGGGCGCACTTTGCCCACTCCATTGGCTACGTCGGGCGCATCAACGAAAAAGAATCCAAGTCGCTGGACTCGGTTGAATACCGTGGCACGCAATCCATCGGCAAAACCGGTATTGAACGCTTCTACGAGTCGCAGTTGCACGGCCACGTCGGTTATGAAGAGGTCGAAACCAACGCTCAAGGCCGTGTCCTGCGGGTGCTCAAGCACACCGACCCCATCCCGGGGGAAAACATCGTCCTCAGCCTGGACGTCAAACTCCAGGAAGCTGCCGAAGAAGCCTTGGGCGATCGCCGAGGATCGGTGGTGGCACTTGATCCGCAAACCGGCGAAGTCCTGGCGATGGTCAGCAAGCCGAGTTTTGACCCGAACCTGTTCGTCACCGGCATTAGCTTCAAGGAATACGCCGCGCTGCATGACTCCCTAGACCGGCCACTGTTCAACCGAGTGTTGCGCGGACTCTACGCGCCAGGTTCGACTATCAAGCCGGAAGTGGCCATCGCCGGTCTCGACAGCGGTGTAGTCACCGCCCAGACCCGAGTATTTGACCCAGGCTACTACCAGCTCCCGGATTTCGACCACAAATACCGCAACTGGAACCATAGCGGCGACGGCTGGGTGGACATGGACGCTGCAATCATGCGCTCCAACGACACTTACTTTTATGACTTGGCCCACAAGCTCGGCATTGATCGCCTGCACGACTACATGGCCGAGTTCGGCTTGGGCCAGAAAGTATCCCTGGACATGTTCGAAGAGTCCGCCGGTTTGATGCCTTCCCAGGCCTGGAAGCGCGCCACCCGCCGCCAGCCGTGGTTTCCGGGGGAAACAGTGATCCTTGGCATCGGCCAGGGCTATATGCAGGTCACGCCATTGCAACTGGCCCAGGCCACCGCGCTGATCGCCAACAAAGGCGTGTGGAACCGCCCGCATCTGGCCAAGACCATCAACGGCGTGCCGCCAGTAGATGAAAATCCGATGCCCAACGTTGTCCTCAAAAATCCGCGGGATTGGGAGCAGGTCAACCACGGCATGCAGTTGGTGATGCACGACCCTCGCGGTATCGCCCGGGCTTCCGCCGCCGGCGCGCAATACCGGATTGCCGGCAAAAGTGGCACCGCCCAAGTGGTGGCGATCAAGCAGGGCGAGCGCTACAACCGCTTGAAGACCCTGGAGCGCAACCGGGACAACGCCTTGTTCGTCGGTTTTGCTCCGGCGGAGCACCCGAAAATCGTGATTTCGGTGATGATCGAAAACGGCGAGGCGGGCGGTCGTGTGGCGGGTCCCGTAGTGCGGCAAATCATGGATGCGTGGCTGCTGGATCAGGACGGCCATTTGAAGCCGCAATACGCCACGCCAAGCAAGGCGCCGGGTGATCCCCACGTCTGAAATCCAGCTCAGGAAGGCATGAAGATATTCATGCCTTCCATTCCTCCCACCGAGCTATCCCTTCATAGGCCAGCCACGGTACATCATGGGACGTCCAGATGTGACATTCAGGCCTGTCTCCCGGGTCATCATCCAACGTCGCCACCCGCACAATCACATGAGGCTGATGCGCCCGTTCGGCCATCAGATGAGAGCCGCAGCGCGAGCAGAAATGCCTGAACTTCCCCGGTGAAGATTCGAACGACGATAAAAGCGATTGGCCTTGAATCCAGCGGAAATGCTCACGCATGACCCCCGCAGTTGCGACGAATGCCGCCGCATGCGCCTTGCGACAGCTCTGGCAGTGACAGTGGCTGACAGGCATGTCGAGCCTGTCCAGTTGGTATTGCACTGCTTTGCACAAACAGCTGCCATGGAGAGGTTTCAGCGGACTATTCATAAAGTGCCGGCGTTTGGGGGAGAGGCGATTATTCTACCTTGAGCGCGGGAAGGTACATGGAACCGCTACCGCTGCGAAGTCGACAAGCAATTGTAGATGCGGATTTCAAGGGCTTCGCCACACTCACGGTCGATCATGCCCAGCAACGCTTTGGTGCTACCCAGGCCCTGGCCGTGTCTTACGGCGGATGAGCTATTTGATTACCACCGGGTTCACCGGCGCGCCGCTGCCGCCAACAATCTTCAACGGCGCGGCGGTGTAGAGGAACTTCCACTGGCCGTCGTCGGCACAGTCAGCGGCCAGATCCTCCAACAGCACGATCTCGGTAAAGGCGATCCCCAGGTTGCGCATCAACGCGCAATGCAGGGGAATCTGTACCCCGGACACCGGATCGGTGATCACCTCGTTGGCGATGGTGTCGGTCACCAGGTTGGGGATTTCCATCTCGTGGAACCACTCCACCAGTTCCCGGCTGTAGGTCAGCCCCGGTTCCATCAAATCCTTGAAGAACTCAGTCTTGCCCAGCTCATAAAACGCGCCCATGGAGCCGGTGCGGATGATCAGGATGTCGCGCTTTTCGATGGTCACGCCCTGGGCCTTGGCGGCGTCGAGCAAGTCCAGGTGGTTGAAGGTTTCGCCACGGCCCAAGCACTTCTTGCCGCGATGGCGGGCCATGTCGATCAGCACCGCACGCCCGACCACGCCACGCTCGGCGATGGCCAGTACACTGGCCTTGGCCATGCCGCCGACAGTGCTCTGGGCGTCGTAGCCGTTCCACAATTGATTATCGTACCAGGCGTGGCCGAGGGCGTCGTACTGGGTCGAGCCTTGCAGCTGCATGAAGATCACGTCATCGCAATACGCCGCGCCGCCGGTCATGTGCGGCTGCTTTCCAAAATGGTAATGGCTGTGATCCAGGGTGTTGAAGCGCATGGACGGATTGCGCGACGGCCACATTGGGTCGCCGCCCGGATGGCCGATTTGCACTTGCAGGGTAAAGGTCTTGCCCTGACGCACGGCTGCAACGCCGCGCAGTACTTCGGCTTCGGTCAGGTAATTGAGGGCGCCGACTTCGTCGTCCGGCCCCCATTTACCCCAGTTCTTTGGCAGGCCTTCCAGTAATTGCTTGGTGTTCGGTTCGTTGTTATTGCTCTTGTTATGCAGGTCGCACATATCGATTCTGATCCCTTCAGTCGTTGAGTTACACGCAGCGCCCACCATCGACTTCAAGGCAGGTGCCGGTGATGAACGCCGCTTCGTCCGACGCTAGATACAAGCAGGCATTGGCCACATCCTGTGGGGTGGAAAAGCGCCCCAGCGGAATGCTCGCCATGAACTTCTGACGGTTCTCTGGAGTGTCCGGCACGCCCATGAACTCACTGAGCAACGCCGTGGCGCCCACCACTGGATTCACGCAGTTGACGCGAATATTGTCCGGCCCCAGTTCCGCCGCCATGGTCTTGCTCATGACTACCACCGCGCCCTTGCTGCCGTTATACCAGACCAATCCCGGACGCGGACGAATCGCTGCCGTCGAGGCGATATTGACGAATACGCCGCCGCCCTGGCCGCGAAAATGCGGCACAAAATGCTTGGCGCTGAGGAAGATGCTTTTGACGTTGACCGCAAATACCCGGTCGAACTCTGCTTCATCGACTTCCAGCATCGGCCGGTTGCGGTGAGTGGTGCCGGCGTTATTGATGACAATATCCAGCCCGCCGAATTGCTCCAGGGTGCCACGGAGCAGGGCGCCCATGCTTTCATCGTTGGCCACGTTGACCTCGATAAAGTGTGCATGGCCACCGCTTTCGGCGATTTCATTGGCCACCCGCTGACCGCCGACGGCGTTCATATCGGCGACAATAACCCGTGCACCCTGCTGGGCGAAGGTCTTGGCGATACCTTCGCCAAAGCCGGAACCTGCCCCGGTAACGATGGCGACTTTGTTTGCTAGACGCATGGAGTGTTCTCCTTTCTTGTTGTTGTGATGAATCAGCCGTGTTTGATTGCAATGGTCTTCAAGGTGGTAAAGCCCAGCAGTGCCTCGAAGCCTTTTTCCCGGCCATAACCGCTGGCCTTGACGCCGCCGAACGGCAATTCGACGCCGCCGCCCGCACCGTAGTTATTGATAAAAACCTGGCCGCAACGCAGCTTGCGGGCCAGGCGCATTTGCCGTGCGCCGTCACGGGTCCAAACGCCCGCCACCAGCCCGAATTCGGTGCCGTTGGCCAGGCGAATGGCCTCGGCCTCATTGTCAAAGGGCATTACCGCCAGTACCGGTCCAAAGACTTCCTGCTGCGCCAGGCGGCTGCCTTCTGGCACGTCGCGAAACAGCACCGCTTCCTGGAAATAGCCACCGCTGCCGGCTTCGGCCACTACGGTGCCGCGCGCCGCAACCGTGATCCCTGCCTGTTCGGCTTCGCGAATAAACTCACGCACCAGACGTTGCTGCTTTTGATTGATCAGCGGGCCCATATCCAGGTCCAGCGCCGATGGACCGGCGCGCAGTTCAGAGAAGCGCTGGCTGAGTCTTGCCAACAACGCTTCATAAATACTGCGTTCCACCAAAAGGCGGCTACCCGCCGAACAGGTCTGCCCGCAGTTCTGCACGATGGAATTGACCAGTACCGGCAGCGCCTCATCCAGGTCGGCATCGGCAAAGACGATTTGCGGCGACTTGCCGCCCAGTTCCAGGGTCACTGGACAATGGCGTTCGGCGGCAGCTTTCGACACCGCCGTGCCAGTAACGGTGGAGCCGGTGAAGGAGATGTGATCGATGCCCGGATGAGCGCACAACGCCGCGCCCGCTTCATAGCCGTAGCCGGTGACCACGTTGATCGCTCCGGCCGGGAAGCCTACCTCAGCGGCAATTTGCGCCAGGCGCAGCAGCGACAGGCTGGCGTCTTCCGCCGGCTTGACCACGCAGGCATTGCCCGCCGCCAACGACGCGCCGACGCTGCGGCCAAAAATCTGCATCGGGTAATTCCACGGGATGATGTGCCCGGTCACCCCGTGGGGTTCGCGCACCGTCAGTACCGTGTAACCGGCCTGGTAGGGCAGGGTTTCGCCATGCAGCTTGTCGGCGGCGCCGGCGTAGTACTCAAAATAACGGGCGAGGGCGGTGGCGTCGGCGCGAGCAACTTTCAGCGCCTTGCCGGTGTCCCGCGCTTCGATCTGCGCCAGTTCTTCGTGATGTTCCAGCACCGCCATACCAAGCTTGGCCAGCAAGCGGCTGCGCTCTACGGCAGACAATGCCCCCCACGGGCCGTCGAAGGTTTCGCCCAGTGCCAGGCGCGCGGCGCTGACAGCCGAATCAATATCGGCAGCGCTGCCACGGGCAATACTGGAGTAGGTTTCACCGGTACTCGGATCGATCACCGCAATGTCTTTCAGCGAGGTGGAGGCCTGCCATTGATTGTCGATGTAATGTGCGTTTTTCATGCTCAACTCCTGTTCCCAGCGACGCATGCTGCGATGGCCCGACCTACTTCAAGGGTGCTGGCGCTGCCGCCCATTTCTCGGGTGCGCGGGCCTTCGGCGAGGACCGTTTCGATGGCGCTGACGATAGCTGCAGAGGCTTCCTGATAGCGCGGATCTGCGTCTCCCAAGTGTTCGATCATCAGCGCCGCCGACCAGATCTGGCCGATCGGATTCGCGATGCCAAGCCCGGCAATGTCCGGCGCCGAACCATGTACGGGCTCAAACAATGAAGGAAAGCGCCGCTCCGGGTTGAGGTTGGCCGACGGCGCAATGCCGATGGTGCCGGTACAGGCCGGGCCCAGGTCGGAAAGGATGTCGCCAAACAGATTGGACGCCACCACCACGTCAAACCAATCAGGGTGCTGGACGAAGTGGGCGCAGAGGATATCGATGTGAAACTTGGCGGTCTTGACGTCCGGGTAGCGCTGGGCGATCAGGTTCACCCGCTCGTCCCAGAACGGCATGGTGATGGAAATACCGTTGGACTTGGTCGCCGCCACCAGGTTTTTTCTTGGTCGCTGCTGTGCCAGCTTGAAGGCGTAGTCCACCACTCGGTCTACGCCTTCGCGGGAGAATATCGACTCCTGCACGGCGATCTCCCGCGAGGTGCCTTCCCACATCCGTCCGCCGACGCTGGAGTATTCGCCCTCGGTGTTTTCCCGCACCACGATAAAGTCGATATCTCCCGGTACTCGACCGGCCAGGGGGCAGGGCACGCCAGGCATCAGGCGCACTGGGCGAATATTCACGTATTGGTCGAACTGGCGACGGATCTTAAGCAGCGATTCCCACACGGCGGTGTGGTCGGCAATGATGTCCGGCGCGCCGACGGCGCCGAAGAAAATCGCGTCATGGCCGCCGATCTGCTCGGCCCAGTCGTCCGGCATCATGGTGCCGTGGGCCAGATAGTGCTCGCTGCACCAGGCAAAGTGATCGAAGTGAAAGCCAATGCCGAAGCGCTGGCTGACGGCTTCCAGCACCCGCAGGCCTTCGGGCACCACCTCGCGGCCGATGCCATCGCCGGGAATCACGGCGATTCGGTGGATGGGGCTGGTCGTGGAATTGGACACGCCGTGTCTCCTGTTTTGTTTTTCTTATTGTTCAAAAGTAAGGGCAACTCTGGCGGGGCATTCTTGGCACAGGTGTGGCAGTTGGGGAATTGCTTATTGTGGAATCGGCCTTCGCGAAATTCGAAGGCCGATGGTTATGCGCGGTTGCAGGTGCTGAGGTAGTCGAACAACGCCAGGCTAGTCAGCGAAGGCTGTTCCTTGCGCATGCAGAGGTACATCTGTCGGTCGGCCCAGCTGTCGTCGATTTCGATAAAGCGCAAGGCCATCTCCTTGCGGAAGATCTGCACCGCACCCTGAGGCAGCACGCCAACACCCTGGCCGGCGGCGATCAGGCGGCACACCGCTTCGAAGCTGCGCACCTGCACCCGCAACCTCAGGGGCATACCGATTGCAGCGGCAGCCTCGGTGATCAGCGGCGTGATGGCGGCGTTGTCTTCCAGGCCGACAAAGTCATAGCCGAGCAAATCCTCAAAGCGTGCATGACGCATTTTGAGCGGGTGGTCGCTGGGCACGATCAGGCACAGGCGATCCTGGCAGTAGGGTTCAAAGCGCAACTCTTCACCGCTGGGCCGGGTGGTGACGATGCCGACATCCGCCACGCCTTCACGCACGGCCTGGAGAATCTCCCGGCTGCGTTCCTCGCGGATATCCACGCGGATGCCGGGATGCAGCGCGTTCCAGTGGGTCAGTTGGCGCGGCAGTTCCTGACTCATCGCCGAACTGTTGGCATACAGGCAAACTCGGCCGGTGGCGCCCTTGGCGTAATCGGCGAGGTCGGCGTGCATTACATCCACCGCCCGCAGGATCGACTGCGCATGCTGGGCCAATACGTCCCCGGCTGCCGTCGGCAATACACCGGTGGACGTGCGGGTCAGCAGGGCAACCTTGAAGTGCTGCTCCAGCAACGACAGGCGCCGGCTGGCGGCGGAAAGGGAGATATGCGACTGCTCGGCCGCCCGGGACAGGCTGCCCAGCTTGACCGTCTTGAGGAACAGTTCGATGGAAGTGAGGTCGGGGGCCATGCCGGGGTCCTTGTGGGCGGTGTTGGAAAACTACGCAGTTGGCGAGCGGCTGTCCAACCACCGGGAGGTAAAGCCGCTCCCACGCTAGTTCTACCTTGTTTGTCAGTCCACATTCCTTAACTGACAGGCATTGGGACAAAGGTGTGAGTGCCCGTAGGTAATTTCCGTTAACGTGCCGTGTTTTATGGGATGCCGAGTAGAATCACCCCCTGAAAGCGATTCTTGAGGTGCGGCACGGTGGACTTACAGCAGGGTTTTGTCCTGACCCGGCATTGGCGCGATACCCCGGCGGGTACGGAGGTCAGTTTTTGGCTGGCCACCGACCAGGGCCCCCGGCAGATCCGCTTACCTGTGCAGCCTTCGGTGATGTTTATCCCGGCCGCCCATCGCAAGCCCGCCGAAATGCTGCTGCGGGGGGAGCGCAATGTCCAATTGCGTCCCCTTGAGCTGTGCGACTTCCATCATCGCCCCGTGCTGGGCCTCTACACTCGCCAGCATCGCCAACTGATGGACCTGGAAAAGCGCCTGCGCAAGGCTGGCGTCGATGTCTACGAAGGCGACGTGCGCCCACCCGAGCGCTACATGATGGAGCGCTTTATCACCGCGCCAGTGTGGTTTGGCGGCACGCCTGACAGTAGCGGTACACTGCTGGACGCGCAGATGAAGCCCGCGCCGGACTACCGCCCGCCACTGAAGCTGGTCTCCCTGGACATCGAAACCACCGCCCAGGGCGACCTGTACTCCATCGCCCTGGAAGGCTGCGGTGAACGCCAGGTGTATATGCTCGGCCCGCCCAACAAAACCGACGCGGTGGACTTCAAGCTCGACTATTGCGACAGCCGCGCCCAGTTGCTCGAACGCCTGAACCAATGGCTGGCGCAACACGACCCCGATGCAATCATCGGCTGGAATCTGGTGCAGTTCGACCTGCGGGTCCTCCATGAACATGCCCAACGCCTGAACGTGCCGCTGTTGCTGGGCCGTGGCGGCGATGCCATGGGCTGGCGCGAACACGGCAGTCGCAATCACTACTTCGCCGCCGCCGCCGGGCGGTTGATCATCGACGGTATCGAAGCCCTGCGCTCGGCGACCTGGAGCTTTGAATCCTTCAGCCTGGAAAACGTCGCGCAGACCCTGCTGGGCGAAGGCAAGTCGATTTCCACGCCGTACCAGCGCATGGACGAAATCAACCGCATGTTCGCCGAGGACAAGCCCGCCCTGGCGCGTTACAACCTCAAGGACTGCGAACTGGTGACGCGGATTTTCGAGAAGACCGAGTTGCTTAAATTTCTCCTGGAACGTGCCAGCGTCACCGGTCTGCCGGCGGACCGCAACGGCGGCTCGGTGGCGGCCTTTACTCACTTGTACATGCCGCTGATGCATCGCCAGGGCTTTGTCGCGCCGAACCTCGGCGACAAACCACCCCAGGCCAGCCCCGGCGGCTTTGTCATGGATTCGCGCCCCGGCCTCTACGAATCGGTGCTGGTGCTCGATTACAAAAGCCTCTATCCGTCAATTATCCGCACCTTCCTCATCGACCCGGTGGGGCTGGTGGAAGGTCTGCGTTATCCCGAGGACAGCGAATCGGTGGAAGGCTTTCGCGGTGCGCGTTTTTCCCGTACCCGCCATTGCCTGCCAGCCATCGTCGCCCGTGTATCGGAAGGCCGCGAAGTGGCCAAGCGCGAACACAACGCGCCGCTGTCCCAGGCTCTGAAAATCATCATGAACGCCTTCTACGGCGTGCTGGGTTCCAGCGGCTGCCGGTTCTTCGACACGCGGCTGGCGTCGTCCATCACCCTGCGCGGCCACCAGATCATGCGTCAGACCCGTGAGCTGGTTGAGGCCCAGGGCTATGAAGTGATCTACGGTGACACCGACTCCACTTTCGTCTGGCTGGGCAGTGCCCACTCCCAGGAGGACGCCGCACGTATTGGCCTGGACCTGGTGCAACGCGTCAACCAGTGGTGGCGCGAGCGCCTGCAGAGCGAGTTCGGTCTGCAAAGCGCCCTGGAGTTGCAGTACGAAACCCACTTCAGCCGTTTCCTGATGCCGACCATTCGCGGTGCGGAGGAGGGCAGCAAGAAGCGCTACGCCGGCCTGGTGACGCGGGCCGATGGCAGCGAAGAAATGGTCTACAAAGGCCTGGAAACCGTGCGCAGTGACTGGTCGCCCCTGGCGCGGCAATTCCAGCAGGAGCTTTACCAGCGGATATTCCATCGCCAGCCCCACCAGGATTATATGCGCGACTATGTGCGCCGCACCCTCAGTGGTGAGCTTGATGAGCTGCTGATCTACCGCAAACGCCTGCGTCGGCAGCTGGGCGACTATGAACGCAACGTCCCGCCCCATGTGCGCGCCGCGCGCCTGGCAGACGAATACAACGACCGCCAGGGCCGTCCGCGTCAGTACCAGAATGGTGGCTGGATCAGCTACGTGATCACCGTCAACGGCCCCGAGCCCCTGGAAATACGTCAGGCGCCAATCGACTACGACCACTATGTAACCCGGCAATTGCAGCCTGTCGCCGATGCGATTCTGCCGTTTGTGAATGATGACTTCGGCACGTTGGTCGGCGGTCAAATGGGCTTGTTCTAAACGGTTTGCCTGGAGGCTATGTGGGTCAGCTCTTCCACCAACTCATCCATCCGGTCCGCGATCTTCGGCGTGGTCGACAACACAAAACCCTTTTGCGTGCCCACGTAGGTTTCGACGATATACAGCGTATCGCCCACATCCAGCCCCAGTTCCTGCAAGGTTTCATCCGGCAGGCGAATGGCGCCGTCGCCGTCCCAGTCTTCGATAGTGACCCGTTTGCTGTGCATGATGGACTTCCGTTAAGCGATTGATACTCTAGCCTACCACCTCACGAGGTTCAGCCCGTGTACACGCTCTACGGAACCCAAGGCACCGGCTCGTGCATCATCGAAATCGCGCTGGGCGGGTGGGCGTGATGCGTTGCAACAGTCACGGCCTGAGTTTGCCTGGACCTTGGCGCAGATAGATATCGAACCGTTGGTGGCCCCGGTGTTCGCCCGGCACTGGCCTGATTGGGCGGCGCAATCATAGCTGCGTAATCAGAAGAAACAATGAGCCCTGAAGCTACGTAACCCCTTGCGTCGCGGGCGTCCTGACCTACGCTTTCTGGAAGGCTTGTAGGAATCATCCTTGAATTTGACTGTCGCAGACATGAAACTCAAGAACCTGCATGGAATTAGAAGGAGGTGCGCATGCTCATCCGGTCGCTGACCCTGGCTACCTTGATGGCTTTTACGGGGCCGCTGTTGGCTGCGGATAACCGAGGTCCGCTGGAACAGGATCTAGGCAAGTTCCGCCCGCTGATCGTTATTGCGCCCAGCTCCATCGACCCGACACAGGTCAAACTCAAGAAAGATCTTGAAGATCCTGCCAATAAGCAACTCTTCACCGAGCGCAGCATGGTGCTCTACACCGTGAACTACACCAACATTGGCACCGCTGGCCAGCGCGACGGCAAGGACTTGGGTGCCCAGGACACTAACGCGCTGATTCGTGCGCTCAAACTCGGTGCCGGCGCCGGTACTAAAGTGATCCTGGTAGGCAAGGACGGCGAGAAGAAAGTCGAAAAGACTGTTCCACCGGATACCCTCGATCTTGCGGAATTCTTCGCTGCCGTCGACAAGATGCCCATGGCTGAAAAAGAAGCGGCCGCGCCTGCTGAACCGCAACCCGCCGCCCCGGCCGCTGGCAAGGCTGGTGCCAAACCGGCAGCCCCTAAGCCGTTGGATGACTGAGCCGTTCGCTACCCGACCAGTGTGATGCCGGATCGGGTGGTGCTTTCAGGATGCCTTCTACGAGATCTCCAGAATTCCTCACCTGAGCAACGGCTTTTTGCTGTGGTGCTAGGGCTTCGGCTCCTTTGGCACATCCACCGGTGCGCGACCGTAAATATCGTCGTAGCGCACGATGTCGTCTTCCCCCAGGTACTCGCCGCTCTGCACCTCGATCATCACCAGGTCGATGACGCCTGGGTTGGTCAGGCGGTGTTTGTGCCCGGCGGGGATGTAGGTGGACTCGTTCATGTTGAGCAGGATTTCCCGGTCGCCATTGGTGATCATCGCCGCGCCACTGACCACCACCCAGTGCTCGCTGCGGTGATGGTGCATTTGCAGGGACAACGAAGCCTTGGGCTTGACCACAATGCGCTTGATCTTGAACCGGGTACTTTCCTCCAGCACGGTGTAGGTGCCCCACGGCCGGGTGACGGTGCGGTGCAGGCTGAACGCCGGATGGTTCTGGCGCTTGAGTTCGGCGACGATGTAGCGCACGTCCTGGCTGCGGTTGGCGTCGGCAATCAGGATCGCGTCCGGGGTGTCGACGATGATCAGGTCGCGCACACCCACCGCGCCGAGTACACGCTTGGGTGAGTCGATGTAGCAGTTGTGCACGTCGTGCAGGATCGCCTCGCCGTTGATCTGGTTGCCGTTTTCATCGCTCGGTGTGAGCTGGCGCAGGGCTTCCCAGGAGCCGATATCGCTCCAGCCGATGTCGCAGGGCACCACGGCGACCTGGGCGGACTTCTCCATCAGCGCTACGTCGATGGAAATGTCCGGCGCGGTGCCGAAACCTTCCGGGTTCAGTTCGCGCTGGCGGCAACTGTTGTTGCGCAGGGTCTGGCTGTGTTCCAGCGCCAACTGGGCCGCATCCAGCACCGTCGGAGCGTGGGTGGCCAGTTCTTCCAGCAGGGCGGCGGCCTTGAAGCAGAACATCCCGGCGTTCCACAGGTGCTTGCCGCCGTCCAGATAACCCTGGGCGGTAGCCAGGTCAGGTTTTTCGACGAAGCGTTTGACCCGGAAACCTTCACCCAGGGCAGCGCCCTGCTCTATATAGCCGAAGCCGGTTTCCGGGCGGTCGGGCTGGATGCCAAAGGTCACCAGATAGCCGGCTTCGGCCAGCTCGCGAGCCTGGCTCACGGCCTCGGCGAAGGCACTTTCATCAAGGATCAGATGGTCGGCAGGCATCACCAGCAACTGCGCTTCGCCACCGAAATGCTCCTGCACATGCAGGGCGGCCACGGCGATGGCGGCGGCGGTGTTGCGACCGAACGGTTCCAGCAGCAGGTCGAGGGCCAGGTGCGCCGTGTTAACGGCGCGATAGTCGTCGAGGGTGCGGAACAACAGGTCGCGGTTGGTCACCGTCAGGATACTTTCCACGCCTGGCAGATGACTGGCCCGCAGGAACGTCTTCTGCAACAGGCTTTGGTCGTCACGCATGCGCATGAATGGCTTGGGCATGTTCTGCCGGGAAACAGGCCACAACCGCGTGCCCGAGCCGCCGGAAATGATGCACGGAATCAATCCGTTGAGGGTGTTCATCAATAGACTTCCTTGGTGGAAAGAACGGCCGGGATCGTCATGAAAACGATAGACAGGTCTAGCCACACTGACCACTTGGCGATGTATTCCAGGTCGTATTCAACCTGCTTCTGGATCTTGAACAGGGTGTCGGTTTCGCCACGGTAGCCGTTGATCTGCGCCCAGCCGGTAATGCCTGGCTTGACCCGGTGACGTGAGCCGACCTGGCGCAGCAGTCTTAATTGATAGTATTTCGCATTTTAGTCGCTGGCTGATGGATTGAGCAATCGTCGAGATGAGGACTGCGCGGATGTACACAAGTCGAGTGTGGGAGCAGGCAAGCCTGCATATTTTTGCCCCGTACCCTCAGCCTAACCTCGCCGCCGCCCGCGCCACGATTTCACCGCGAGTCTTGCGCGATTCAATCGTGCGCTTGTTGGCCTCTTCCAGCACATGCTTGGGCGCTGTGTCCGGCCGGCCCGAATTGAACGGTGGCGCAGGCGCATATTCCAGCTGCAATTGAACCAACTGCGCGGCCGCCTCGCTATACAGCTCCGCCGCCAGCGTCAGCGCAAAATCAATTCCTGCGGTGATCCCACCGCCCGTGAACAGATTACCGTCACGCACCACACGCTCTTGCACCGCAATCGCGCCCAAGGTGGTCAGCATGTCGTGGTAAGCCCAGTGCGTAGTCGCTCGCCGCCCCCGCAGCAAGCCCGCCGCCCCGAGCACCAGCGACCCGGTGCAAACTGACGTCACATAGCGCGCGGTTCGCGATTGTACCTTGAGGAAGCCCAGCGTCTGCGGGTCTTCCATCAACGGGCCGACACCGGCACCCCCCGGCACGCAAATCACATCCAGCACCGGGCATTCGTCGTAGGTCATGGTCGGCGTAAACACCAGCCCGGTGCTGGAAGTGACCGGTGCCAGGTCTTTCCAAATCAGGTGCAGCTGCACATCCGGCAACGATGCCAGCACGTCATAAGGCCCGGTGAGGTCCAGTTGCTGGATGCCGGGGAACAACACAAAGCCGATCTGCAAGGTCATGGCGAAACTCCTGATAGAGGGGAAGTGTTATAGGGGGCGCGATAAATGAATGGACGGCTTCACTCTAGTTACCTAGTCTTTGGCGCATACGCCATTAATCCCACGAATCACGCCAATCATGCCGAGAATTGTCCATGTGCTCGCGTTCCCCAATGTGCAAGTGCTCGACGTCACCGGGCCGCTGCAAGTGTTTGCCTCGGCCAACGATCTGGCCCGGCAGCAGGGTTTGCTGTTGCCTTATGCGGTGACGGTGATTGCCTCACAGGCCGAACCAGTGATGACCTCCGCCGGCCTGGCCCTGGTAGCCGAGCCACTGCCAGCGGCCGATGCGCCGTGTGACACGCTGGTGATTGCTGGTGGCTGGGGCGTGTACGGTGCCGCCGAGGACCCGGTGTTGGTGGACTGGGTTCGGCAAAAGGCCGGG
Organism: Pseudomonas sp. C321; assembly: GCF_055407105.1. Lineage (NCBI taxonomy): Bacteria > Pseudomonadati > Pseudomonadota > Gammaproteobacteria > Pseudomonadales > Pseudomonadaceae > Pseudomonas > Pseudomonas sp. C321. The sequence goes on from NZ_JBUZRB010000004.1 coordinate 15,034, forward strand.
CAATCGCGCCGGATGACCTCGGTGTGCACCGGCGCTTTCCTGTTGGCCGCCAGTGGCCTGCTGGACGGCTGCCGGGTGGCGACCCACTGGACCCGCTGTGCAGAATTGGCCCTCAAGTACCCAAAATTGCAGGTCGAGGCCAACCCGATTTTTATCCAGCAAGGTTCGGTGTGGACCTCCGCCGGGGTTACCGCCGGCATCGATTTGTGCCTGGCTTTGGTGGAGGAAGACTTGGGGCGCGCCGTGGCCCTGGAAGTGGCGCGGCACCTGGTGGTGTTTCTCAAACGCCCAGGCGGGCAATCGCAGTTCAGCGTGACACTGTCCTTACAACAAGTGTCCCTGCAAAAGGGCAGTAGCCGTTTCAGCGAGTTGCACGCCTGGATGGCCGAACACCTGAGCCTGGACTTGAGCATCCCGACCCTGGCGGCTCAAGCGGGTATGAGCGAGCGCAGTTTTGTGCGTCATTATCGCGCCGAAACCGGCCAGACCCCGGCGCGGGCTGTGGAGTTGATGCGGGTGGAAACCGCCCGCCGGCAACTGGCCGACAGCGCCACGTCGATCAAGCGAATCGCCGTGCAATGCGGTTTTGGCAGCGAAGAAACCCTGCGCCGCAGTTTTTTGCGGGCCTTGTCGGTGACGCCCCAGGCCTATCGCGAGCGGTTTTCCGTCAGCCAGTGATAGCGCGGGCTCAGTCATTCCCCGTTCGTTCAAGCAACTCAATCAGCGCCTCAAGCGTCGCCTGCGGTGCTTCCTGGGGAATATTGTGGCCCACCCCCGGCAGCACCCGCCGCCGATAAAACCCGCTGAAACGCCCCAGGTCATCATCCAGCATAGGCGCCGGGCCCACACCGTCGTCGGCCCCGCACAATGAAATACTCGGTACCGAAATCGCCGGCGGCTGCACCAGCGCCTGCTCTATCCCTTCCAGCGTCGGGTCGCCCGGGGCATACATGAAGCGGTGGCGATAGGAGTGGATCACCACCTCGACAAAGTCAGGGTTATCAAACGATGGCGCCGTCTGGCCGTACAGGTTCGGCCCGTCCGCCCAGGACGGCGACCACAGCGACCACAGCAGTTCACACAGCTCGCGACGGTTGGCGGTCAGGCCATCGACGCCCCGTTGCGTATGGAAGTAAAACTGATACCACAGGCGATGTTCCGTGATCGCTGCACGGGGTTTGATCGACGCCGCAATGTCCTGAATGTTGTAGCCATCGCCCGTCACCAGGCAGCGCACCCGCTCGGGCCACAGCGCCGCGACGATGCAGGCGGCGCGCCCACCCCAGTCATAACCCGCCAGGGCGGCTTTTTCGATGGACAGGGCATCCATGAAATCCAGCAGATCCTTGGCCAGGGCCGCCTGCTGGCCGGAGCGCATTATGTCCGCGCTGATAAACCGAGTGGGGCCATAGCCGCGCAGGTAGGGCACTAGCACCCGCAAGCCCCGTGCCGCGAGGGCCGGTGCGATGTCGTCGTAGCCGCGCGGGTCGTAGGGGAAACCGTGGAGCAGAATTGCCACTTCGCCGTCGGCCGGGCCATGGGCTTCATAGGCTATGTCGAGCATCGGGGTGCGGACGTAATGCAGCGCTGCGATGTGGTTCATCGGTGCTCCGTTCGGAGGGACAGAAGACTGAGGGACTTTAGCCGGAAACTACCGTGGATGCTGTTGGATAATCATGGGCAAGTAACGCCAATATGTGCAGGTCCTGACGCTGGCCGGCCCAGAACCCCGCCTCGCGCAACGTACCTTCCTTGCCGAACCCCAGACGTCCAAGCAATGCCAGCGACGCGTGGTTCTGCGGGTGCACCAGGGCTTCGACGCGATGCAATTGCATTTCGGCAAAACCCCAATCGAGCATGGCCCGCAGCGCTTCACCCATCAACCCTCGGCCCCGAGCCTTGGGTGCCAGCTCACAAGCCAGCGAACAACTGCTCCAGCCCCGATTCCACTTGAAAAAACCACAGGTGCCCAGCAATTGGCCGTCGCATTCCAGCCCCCAGCGTGTACCAGGATTGGCCTGGGTGCGCCACTGAGCAAAGGTCTCGATCAAGGCCTGGGCCTGAAGCAGGTCCGTCATGGGATCAACGCCAAACCACTGCATGGCCTCGGCATCGCGATAAATCGAAAACAGCGCCGGGGCATCGCTGGCGACCAACTCCCTTAGCAGCAAGCGTTCGGTGTACAGGGTCGGGAAAACACTCATGTCGCACCTCCAGGCTGGCGCAATCCGATGCAGTTGCCCCACGGATCACGCACCTGGCATCTCCACGTGGCCGCTGGAAGCGTAGCGGTGCGCCAGTCGGGGACGTGGATGAGGATGGAGAGGATAGACATCAGTCAAATAAGACCTTCCCTGTGTTTATGCTTCGTCGTATGTGCTGGGTCATATTCTTTCCTTGAATATCTGGTGGTGCAGTAAAACGGTCGCACCGATATATACATAGCTTTTGATAATTGCAAAACAACCTGTGGCGAGCGGGCTTGTCCCCCTCAAGGCTGCCAGACGGTTTTCATGCCACTCAGCTTGCGATCCAAAAACGTCGCCGCGCTGATCAACGCCAAATGGCTCAACGCTTGTGGCGTATTGCCCAGATGTCGTGCCTGGCTGTCGAACTCCTCGGCATACAAACCCAGCGGATTGGCGTAGCGCAGCAACTGCTCAAACTCCAGGTGCGCCTTTTCCACTTGGCCTGCACGGGCCAAACATTCGACGTACCAGAATGAACAGGCGGCAAACGCGCCTTCGGTGCCTTGCAGGCCGTCGATCTGGCTGTCGTCGTTGCGGTAGCGGTAGACCATGCCGTCGCGCACCAGGTTTTTCTGGATCGCGTCCAGGGTCGACAACCAGCGCGGATCGGTAGCGGCAACGAAGCGCACCAGCGGCATCAGCAGCATCGAACCGTCGAGCTGGGTGCTGCCGATATGCTGCACGAAATGCCCGCGTTCTTCGTTCCAGAAATTGCTCCAGATATCTTCATAAATCGCCTGGCGGGTCTGGTCCCAACGGGCGAACGGCGCCGGCAGCGAACGTTTGGAGGCCAGGCGAATGGCGCGGTCCAGGGCCACCCAGCACATCAGCCGCGAATGCAAAAAATGATGCTGTTCGCCGCGCATCTCCCAGATGCCGACGTCTTTGTGGTTCCAGGTTTCGCAGACCTGACCCACCACTTCCAGGGTGTGTTTCCAGCCTTCATGGGAGATGGCTTCGCCGTATTTGTTGACCAGGTACACCGCGTCCATCAGTTCGCCGAAAATATCCAGCTGTACCTGGTCGTAGGCCTCATTACCGATACGTACCGGTTGCGCGCCGCCATGGCCGCGCAGGTGGCTCAGCTCGGTTTCGGGCAGCTCCTGGCGACCGTCGATGCCATACAGGATGTTGATCTTCATGGGCGCGCCGCAGCAGTCGCTGACCCGGCCCTTCAACCAGCGCATGTAGCTGTTGGCTTCCTCGACAAAGCCCAGGCGCATAAAGGCGTAGACGGTGAACGACGCATCGCGGATCCAGGTGTAGCGGTAGTCCCAGTTGCGCTCGCCGCCGGGGGTTTCCGGCAGGCCGAAGGTGGCGGCGGCGACAATGGCGCCGTGTTTACGCGAGGTCAACAGCTTCAAGGCCAAAGCCGAGCGGTTGACCATTTCCCGCCAGCGTCCGCGATAGTTGGACTGGGCGATCCAGTCGCGCCAGAACTTCAAGGTGCGCTCCAGGCACAGGTCGGTGCTGGTGCTTTCAATCCTGGGATCGTCGATGCCGCCGAGGACAAATTCGGCGCCTTGCTCCTGTTCCAGGGTGAAACTGACGACGGCTGCGTCGCCGTCGATCTGCAGGGCGTGGCTGCTGGCCAGGCGCAGGCCGGGTTGACCAGGGGTCTCAAAGCACACGTCGTCATTGTCGGCGGTGGCGCGGGTTGGCGCACGGGCGTAGTCATGGCGTACAGCGCAGCGCAGGTGAATCGTCGCCTTGCCGCTGACCACCCGCACCCGGCGAACCAGCAACGGCAGGTCGTCGACTTCTTCGCTGATGGTCAACAGGTCGGTGATTTCCACCACCGCCTCATCGCTGAGCCAGCGGGTTTGCAGGACGTTGGTGTCCGGCAGGTAAATTTGCTCGCGGCGGGCGTCGGGCAAGTCCGGAGTCAGTTGGAAGATCCCGGCAGCGGGGGAGTCCAGCAACGAACAGAAGATCGACGGGCTGTCGAACTCCGGCCAGCAGAAAAAGTCGATGCTGCCCTTGTCGTTGACCAGGGCGGCAGTGCGCATATCGCCGATGATGCCGTGGGCATCAATGGCGCTTTGTGCTTCGTTCTTCAGATCAACCATTGCCGCGAAACTCCGGATAAAGGCTCATGCCGCCATCAATAAACAAGGTGCTGCCCACCACATAATCGGAGGCATCGCTGGCCAGCCACACCACCGCGTTGGCCACGTCTTCGACATCGCCGACCCGACCGTAGGGAATCAACTTGAGCAGTTGCTGCTCGGCATCGCCCTCGGTGGCAGCGCGGTTGATTGCTGTGCGAATCGCCCCCGGCGCGATGCCGTTGATGCGAATGCGCTGCGGGCTGACTTCCTGGGCGAGGGTGCGCATCAGCATCTCGACACCGCCCTTGGACGCCGCGTAGTTGACGTGCCCGGCCCAGGGAATGAGCTGGTGGACCGAACTCATGTGGATGATTTTTCCGGCGGCCCGGGAGATACCTTCGCGGATGCCCTGGCGATTGAAGATACGCAAGGCTGCGCGGGCACAGAGGAACTGGCCGGTGAGGTTGACGCCGATGACGCTGTTCCAGTCGTCGAGGGTCATGTCCACGGCTGCGGCGTCTTTCTGCATACCGGAGTTGGCCACCAGAATGTCCAGGTGGCCGAAGGCGTCGAGGGTTTGCGCAAACAGTCGTTCGACGTCGGCCTCTTTTGAGACATCGGCGCCGACGGCAATCGCCCGGCCACCGCTGGCATTGATCTGCGCCGCCAAGGCTTGCGCCGGCGCCGCCTGAGCGTTGTAGTTCAGCACCACCGCAGCCCCGGCCTCGGCCAGAGCCTTGGCAGCTCCGGCGCCGATCCCGGAACTGGCGCCGGTGACCAGGGCCACTTGTTGATCCAACGAGATACGCATTCAGCACCCAACCTTTTCCAGAGCGTTCAGTTAGCTGACTGGCGGCGCCTGGCACAAGTTCACCGATTGGCAGGAATGCGCCGATGGCGGTGTATCGCTATCAAACTTTGGGTTTCAAATGTATTTTCCCCCTGATAACACACGACGCAAATTTCAGGGCATTCAGGTAGAGGTTACGCACCATGGCAAACCCTTACGCCGAGTTGTTCAAGGCGCCAGGTTCCAGGGCTTTTGTATTGGCGGGCATGCTCGCTCGCATGCCGATTTCCATGACGGGCATCGGGCTGATCACCATGCTGTCGCAAGTTCACGGCGGTTACGGATTGGCCGGCGCGGTGGCGGCGACCTTTGCCTTGGCCACGGCCTTTTGCGCGCCCCAGGTGTCACGGCTGGTGGACCGCTATGGCCAGAGCCGGGTGTTGCCGGTGGCGGCAATCCTGGGTGGTGGCGCGCTGTTGATGGTGTTGCTGTGCACCCGCTTGCAGGCGCCGAATTGGACCTTGTTCCTGTTCGCTGCCCTGGCCGGTGGCATGCCCAGCATGTCGGCCATGGTGCGGGCGCGCTGGACCGAGTTATATCGAGGCCAGCCAAAACTGAAAACCGCCTTTGCCCTGGAGTCGGTGCTGGACGAGGTGTGTTTCATTCTCGGGCCGCCCCTGTCGGTGGGGCTGAGCGTGGTGCTGTTTCCCGAAGCAGGGCCGTTGATGGCGTTGTTGTTTCTGGCCGTTGGGGTCACCGTCTTCGTCCTGCAACGCCAGACCGAGCCACCGGTACATGAGCACCACGGCCATCACGGGGGTTGGTTGATTGCGTCGCCGTCGGTGCTGATCCTGATGATCCTGCTAATGGCCATGGGCACCATTGTCGGCGTGGTGGATGTGGTCAGCGTCGCGTTCGCCCAGCATCAGGGCCAACCTGCTGCAGCGAGTATTGTGTTGTCGGTCTACGCCATCGGCTCGTGCCTGGCGGGGCTGGCCTTTGGCACCCTGAAACTGGCAGCGCCGTTGCCAAGGCAGTTTCTGTACTGCGGCGTGGCTACGGCGCTGACCACGCTGCCGTTGTTGCTGGTGGTGAACATTCCTGGCCTGTCGGTGGCGGTATTTGTCTCAGGTCTGTTCTTTGCCCCAACCCTGATCGTGTCTATGGCCCTGGTGGAGCAAATTGTCCCGCCCAGCCGCTTGACCGAAGGCATGACCTGGCTGATCACCGGCCTGAGTATCGGTGTGGCCATCGGTGCTGCCAGTTCCGGCTGGATGATCGATCACTTTGGCGCCCCCAGTGGGTTCTGGGTGGCGCTGGTTGCCGCAGGCGTGGTGTTGGTTTCAGCGGTGTTGGGGTATCGGCGGCTGGGGTGATGGGTGGCGGGTCACCCCATCGCATGCTGTTGCAGGAACTCGTTCAATGCTTGTCGCGTCAGGTCGTTGAGCGTCACTTTTTGACGGGTCGCCGCCAAGGCGGCGGCTAAATGGAGGTCATGACCGACTCGAACGTTGAACGAGCCCTTGCAGGGCTTTTCTGGTGTTTGTCCGAGCTTCTGGCAAGTGTCGAGGTAATCGTCCACAGCCTCGCAAAAGGCTGTTTCCAACTGGGCCACGGTCTGGCCCTCGTAGCTGATCAGAGCCTTGATGAACAGAAGCTTGCCGAACAGGCAATTGTCCTCGACGCTGGCTTCGATGGAGCCGATATAGCCTTTGTGTTTCAACTGGTTGTTCACTGAATCAGGTCTCCTGATTTCAATTGTTCGATGATCTGGCGCCGGATGTAATGTTTCAACTCGTTACCGGGGTGAGGTGTGGGCAGGGTAATCATTGCACTCGGGTCGCCCTTGTCGAACTTGACCCGGCTACCAGCCCCTTCGATTTGTGTGTAGCCCAGTCGACGCAACAGCGTAACGAGTTCAGGCCAGGTAAACGTCATTTGCTCATTGAGCAATTTGGCGAGCAGCTTTTCATTTTTTGACACGGCGCTCCCTGCGTGTAACTAAATTTAGTTGCAAAGTATGAGGTCCGTCAATGATAGGACGACTTCGCCAGGCTTTCCGATGTTTGATGTAACCCTTGATGACACCTCCCGCAGCCTCCCGTCTGACTAAATCCCGCCGCTAATTTTTCCCTCCCGGATTCGTTTTATAGGGACGACGTGCCTTTGTGCTTCCTGCCTATTGCCCCGGATCCCAAGAAATGAACGCTGAAGACTCCTTGAAACTTGCTCGCCGGTTTATCGGGTTGCCCCTGGAAAAACGCCAGATGTTCCTCCAGGCGTTGCACAAGGAAGGGGTGGATTTTTCCCGGTTTCCGATTCCGGCAGGCGTGGAGGCCGAGGACCGACAGGCGCTGTCCTACGCGCAGCAGCGGATGTGGTTTCTCTGGCAATTGGATCCCTCCAGTGGAGCCTATAACCTGCCGGGGGCCGTACGGCTCAAGGGCGCGTTGAGCCTGCCCGCCATGGAGCAAGCGTTCGCCAGCCTGGTGGCACGTCATGAAACCTTGCGCACGGTGTTCCAGCGCCAGGCCGATGAGCGCTTGTTGCAGGTTGCCGTGCAGCCGTCGTTGGCCATCGAACAGGTGGACTTCAGCTCTCTGGCGCCCGCCGCGCGTGAACACGCGGTGACGGATGCCGCTACCCGGCAATCACTCTTGCCCTTCGACTTGGCTAATGGCCCGCTGCTGCGGGTGCAATTGCTCAAGTTGGCCGAGCAGGAGCACGTGCTTCTGCTGACCCTGCACCACATCGTTTCCGATGGCTGGTCGATGAATGTATTGATCGACGAGTTCATCCGCTGCTACGACGCCCATGAACGTAATGAAGCGCCCCAACTGCCGGCCTTGCCGATTCAGTACAGCGACTATGCCCTATGGCAGCGCCGCTGGCTGGAGGCGGGCGAACAGGCTCGCCAACTGGAATACTGGCAAGCGCGTCTGGGCGATGAGCATCCGGTGCTGGAACTGCCCATCGACCATCTGCGTCCGGCCATGCCCAGCTACCGGGGCACGCGTCATGATTTTGCGATTGATCCGGCGCTGGCCGTGCAACTGCGCAGTTGCGCGCAGCAACACAACGTCACGCTGTTCATGCTGCTGTTCGGCGCCTTTAATGTGCTGCTGCACCGCTACACCGGCCAGGGCGACCTGCGTATTGGCGTGCCGATTGCCAACCGCAACCGCACCGAGATCGAAGGGTTGATCGGCTTCTTTGTCAACACGCAGGTACTGCGCACCGAGCTGACCGGACAAACCCGCGTCGGCGAGTTGTTGCAAGGTATCAAGGAGCACGCCTTGGGCGCCCAGGCCCATCAGGAGCTGCCGTTCGAGCGCCTGGTGGAAGCGTTGAAAGTCGAGCGTAGCTTGAGCCACACGCCGTTGTTCCAGGTCATGTACAACCACCAGCCTGTGGTGGCAGACATCGCGTCGGTGAGCACCGCTTCCGGGCTGGAACTGTCCCTGGTGCAATGGCAAGGCCGCACCACCCAGTTCGACCTGACCCTGGACACTTATGAAAAGTCCGGCACCCTGCACGCCGCGCTGACCTTCGCCAATGACCTGTTCGATTCTGCTTCCATCGAGCGCATGGCCCGGCACTGGATCAGTCTGTTGCAGGCCATGGTCGTCGATGGCAACCAGCGTATCGGGGAGTTGCCAATGCTGGCCGCCGATGAGCGGCTGGTGCTGGTCCATGGCTGGAACCAGACTGATGAGCAGTACCCGACCGAGCGCGGCATTCATCAGTTGATCGAAGATCAGGTGCAACGAACCCCGCAAGCACCGGCCCTGGTGTTCGGCGCGACGGTATTGAGCTACGCCCAACTCGACGCTCGCGCCAACCAGTTGGCCCATGCCTTGCGTCAGCAAGGGGTTGGTCCGGATGTGCTGGTGGGTATTTGTGTCGAGCGCTCCGTGGAAATGGTGGTCGGCCTGCTGGCGATCCTCAAGGCCGGCGGCGCGTACGTCCCGCTGGACCCGGAGTACCCGCTGGACCGCCTGGCCTACATGATCGAAGACAGTGGCATCGCCCTCTTGCTCAGCCAGACCAGCCTGCTGCATAGGCTGCCTGCGAACGAGGTCAAGGTCATCATGCTGGACCCGCAGCCCGACTGGCTTGAGGGTTACAGCACCGAGCCCGTCGCGGTGATAGTGCATGGCTTGAACCTGGCCTATGTGATCTACACCTCGGGCTCGACCGGCAAACCCAAGGGTGCCGGCAACAGCCATCGCGCGCTGGTCAACCGGCTGTGCTGGATGCAGGACGCCTACGGCCTGGACGGCAGCGACGCGGTGTTGCAGAAAACGCCCTTCAGTTTCGACGTGTCGGTCTGGGAGTTCTTCTGGCCGTTGATGACAGGCGCGCGCCTGGTGGTGGCCGCCCCTGGCGAACACCGCGAGCCGGCCCGCCTGATCGAAACTATCCGCGAGCAGCACATCAGCACCTTGCACTTTGTGCCGTCGATGCTCCAGGCGTTTATTCACGAGCCTGGCGTCCAGGCTTGTGCAAGCCTCAAGCGCATCGTGTGCAGCGGTGAAGCTCTGGCGCTGGATGCGCAATTGCAAGTCTTCGCCAAACTGCCGAACGCGGCGCTGTACAACCTGTATGGGCCGACGGAAGCGGCCATCGACGTCACGCACTGGACGTGTGTCGACGAAGGCGCCGACAGCGTGCCCATCGGTCGGCCCATCGCCAACCTCGGCACCTACGTGCTGGACGCGCAACTGAACCCGGTTCCGGCCGGTGTAGCGGGTGAGTTGTACCTGGGAGGCACCGGGCTGGCCCGCAGTTATCACCGCCGTCCGGGGCTGACCGCCGAGCGCTTCGTGCCGTGCCCTTTCACTGCCGGTGCGCGCCTGTATCGCACCGGCGACCGGGTGCGCCAGCGTGCCGACGGGGTGATTGAATACCTCGGGCGCCTGGATCATCAGGTCAAGCTGCGGGGCCTGCGCATCGAGCTGGGAGAAATCGAGACCCGCCTGATGCAGCACCCTCTGGTGCGTGAAGCGGTGGTGCTGGTGCAGGGCGGTAAACAGCTGGTGGCTTATCTGGTGCTGGATGCCGCGGAGCCGACCACGCCGTGGCAACAGGACCTCAAGGCCTGGCTGTTGGGCAACCTTCCGGAATACATGGTGCCGACCTACCTGATGCCGTTGGCGAAACTGCCGGTTACCGCTAACGGCAAGCTCGACCGCAAGGCGCTACCGTTGCCGGACGCGGCGCCGCAGCAGGCCTTTGTTGCGCCCGGCAGCGATCTGGAAAAAGCCCTGGCGGCGATCTGGGGCGATGTGCTGGGCGTTGAGCAGGTCGGCCTGGAAGACAACTTCTTCGAACTGGGGGGTGACTCGATCATCTCCATCCAGATGGTCAGCCGCGCTCGCCAGGCCGGGATTCGCCTGAGCCCACGGGACCTGTTTCAGTACCAGAGCGTGCGCAGCCTGGCGCGGGTAGCGACCTTTGATCAGCACAACGCGATCGATCAAGGCCCGGTCAGCGGCGAAGTAATCCTGACGCCCGTGCAGCAGGTTTTTTTCCAGCAGGCCATCCCGGCCCGTCATCACTGGAACCAGTCGTTGCTGCTGACGCCTCGTGAACCGCTGGTGGTCCCGGCGCTGGAAGCGGCGTTGATCCAACTGATCAACCACCATGATGCCTTGCGCCTGCGCTTTGCCGGTGAGGCCGAGGGCTGGTGCCAAACCCACGCCACAGCGGTCAGCGAGTCCGGGCTATGGCAATGCCGCGCCGACAGCGTCGATGAATTGGCCGCGCTGTGTGACGAGGCGCAACGCAGCCTCGACCTGCGGCAGGGGCCGCTGTTGCGCGCCGCGCTGATCAATCTGGCCGATGGCAGCCAGCGTTTGTTGCTGGTGGTTCATCACCTGGTGGTGGACGGCGTGTCCTGGCGCATCGTGCTGGAGGATTTGCAGCAGGCTTATCAGCAGCACTCAGCCGCACAACCGTCGGTACTGCCGGCCAAGACCAGTGCCTACCAGCACTGGGCGCAGCATCTACATGCCCACGCGCAGACCCTCAACGACCAGCTGCCGTACTGGCTTAGGCAGTCGAGCACCACCGACCTGCCTTGCGATAATCCACAGGGCGGCCTGAACAACCGCCTGGGGCAAAAGATCGAAACCCGCCTCGACGCTGAGCTGACCCGTCAATTGCTGCAAACCGCCCCGGCGGCCTATCGCACCCAGGTCAACGACTTGCTGCTGACTGCATTGGCCCGCGCCGTCTGCCGCTGGAGCGACCAGGACGCCGCCTTGATCCAGCTTGAAGGCCATGGCCGCGAAGACCTGTTCGATAGCCTGGACCTGACCCGCACCGTCGGCTGGTTCACCAGCGTGTTCCCGGTGCGCCTGCAACCGGCGGCTGAACTGGCGACTTCAATCAAATCGATCAAGGAACAGCTGCGCGCCGTGCCCGGTAAAGGCCTGGGCCACGGACTGTTGCGCTACCTCGGCGAACCTGCGGCCCGCGAAGCGCTTTCGGCACTGCCGGCGCCGCGTATCACCTTCAACTACCTGGGGCAGTTCGACCGGCAGTTCGATGAGTCGGCACTCTTTGTTCCGGCCACTCAGGGCAGCGGTCAGGCTCAGGACCCCGAAGCGCCGCTGGCCAACTGGCTGACAGTGGAAGGCCAGGTGTATGGCGGCGAGCTGGCACTGCAATGGGGGTTCAGCCGCGAAATGTTCAGCGCCTCGACTATCCAGCAGTTGGCCGATATCTACACTCGGGAACTCAAGGCGCTGATCGAGCACTGCTGCGCCGCGCCGCCGGGCCAGGTCACGCCGTCGGACTTCCCCCTGGCGACCCTGACTCAGCAGCAACTGGATCGGCTGCCGGTGGAAGGCCCGGCCATCGACGATATCTACCCGTTGTCGCCGATGCAGCAGGGCATGTTGTTCCACACCTTGTATGAGCCTCAGGCGCAGGCTTACATCAATCAACTGCGCCTGGATATTCGAGGGTTGGATGTGCTGGCCTTCGGTCGCGCCTGGCAAGCGGCGATCGACCGCCATGACATCCTGCGTAGCAGCTTCCATTGGCTGGGCCTGGACAGCGCGCATCAAGTGATCCATCGCCAGGTGGACCTGCAGTTGCAGGTGATCGACGATATCTACGCCGACCGGGATGCCCTGGCCAGCACCGAACGCGAACTGGGTTTTGAGCTGAGCAGCGCGCCGCTGTTGCGCCTGATGCTAGTGCGCGGTGGCGATGAAACCTGGCATTTGATCTACACCAGTCATCACATCCTGATGGACGGCTGGAGCAACGCCCAACTGCTCGGTGAAGTCATCAGCCATTACGCCGGCCATCTATTGCCGGCGCCCCTTGGGCAGTTCCGCGATTACCTGAGCTGGCTGCAACAGCAAGCATCACAGGCCGGTGAGGCGTTCTGGAAAGCCACCCTGGCGCCGCTGCAAGCGCCCACCTTGCTGGCCGATGCGCTGCGGCCTCCCGTCGGCGCAACGGGCATGGCGGAGCATCAGGTGAGTGTCGACAGTGCCTTGAGCCAGGCGTTGATCGACTTCGCCCGTCAACAAAAAATCACCCTCAACACCCTGTTGCAAGGGGCCTGGAGCCTGTTGCTGCAACGCTATACCGGCCAGGACTGTGTGGCTTTTGGCGCCACGGTGGCCGGGCGTTCGGCACCGTTGCCGGGCATCGAGCAGCAGTTGGGCCTGTTCATCAACACCTTGCCCATCATCAGCAGCCCTGGGCCGGCCGAGCGGGTCGGGCCTTGGTTGAGCGAACTGCAAGCGTTGAACCTGAGCCTGCGTGACCATGAACACGTGCCGCTGTATGACATTCAGGCCTGGGCCGGTCAGCAAGGCTCGGCCCTGTTCGACAGCCTGCTGGTGTTCGAAAACTTCCCGGTGGCCGAGGCGCTCAAGCAAGGCGCGCCCGCCGGCTTGGCCTTTGGCGAACTGCACAATCACGAACGCACCAATTACCCGTTGACCCTGGGCATCGAGCTGGGTGCCAGCCTGCGCCTGGCGTTCAGCTACGACACGGCGCGCTTCAGCGAGGCTGGCGTGCGTCAGTTGAGCGTCAACCTGCAACACCTGTTGGCGCAGTTGGTCGCCAATGCCCAGGCTTGCCTGGGCACCCTGGAGCTGCTGGATGCGCCCGGTCGTCGTGCTGTGCTGGCGCTCAGCCAATCGCCAGTATCGACCCCGCGCAGTCACGCGCTGGTTCATCAGCGCATCGCTGCCCAGGCCCTGGCCACACCCGCGGCCCTGGCTGTGCAGGCAGGCGATCAAGCCCTGAGCTATGGCCAACTCAATGAGCGGGCCAATCGCCTGGCCCATCGCCTGCAGGAGCACGGCGTCGGCCCCGGCCAGCGGGTCGGCTTGGCCTGCCGGCGTGGCCCGCACTTGATTGTCAGCTTGCTGGCCGTACTCAAGAGTGGCGCCGCCTATGTCCCGGTGGACCCGAAATACCCCACCGAGCGTCTGGCCTACATGCTCGCCGACAGCCGCCTTGACTTGCTGCTGTGTGAGACCGGCCTGCTGGAAGACCTGCCGTTACCCGAGCAACTGACGCGCCTGGATTTCAGCCCCACAGGCGCCGAACTGGCGAGCTACCCCGCCAGCAATCCGTCCAATCACGCGGTCGCTGCCGACCTGGCCTACGTGATCTACACCTCCGGCTCCACCGGCCTGCCCAAGGGCGTGGCGATTGATCATGCGGCCCTCGGCCAGTTCTGCCAGAGCGCTGAGGATTACAGCGTGCTGAGCCCCGAGGACCGAGTGCTGCAGTTTGCCACGTTCAGCTTCGATGGCTTTGTCGAGCAATGCTACCCGCCGTTGTGCGCCGGTGCGGCGCTGATCATGCGCGGCGATGAGCTGCTGGACGCCGGGCAACTGGCGCGGGAAATCGTTGCCCAGGGCGTGACCCTGGCCGATTTGCCGGCTGCTTACTGGTATCTGCTGGCCAAGGAATGCGCACTCGGCGGCTCCCTGGGCAACCTGCGCCAGGTTCACGTGGGTGGCGAAGCCATGTCCGTGGAAGGCTTGCGGGTCTGGCATGAAGCCGGTCTGGGCGCGGTGCGCCTGCTCAATACCTATGGCCCGACCGAGGCCACGGTGGTGTCCAGCGTGCATCAATGCAGGCTGGACGATACCAGCGATGCGTTTGGTATTCCTATTGGGCGGGCCATCGACGGCCGGTCGCTGTATGTCCTCGACAGTGCCGGCCAGTTGTTGCCAACCGGTGGCGTCGGCGAGCTGTTCATCGGTGCCGAGGCCGGTCTGGCCCAGTGCTATTTTGACCGTCCCGCACTGACCGCCGAGCGCTTCCTGCCGGACCCGTTCTCGCCATTGCCGGGCGCACGTCTTTACCGCAGTGGCGACCTGGCCCGCTACAACGGCGATGACGCCCTGGAATACGCCGGGCGCATCGACCATCAGGTGAAGATTCGCGGTTTGCGCATCGAAATGGGCGAAATCGAAGCCTGCCTGCAGACCCTGGAACAAGTGCACGAGGCCGCCGTTATTGCCCACCACAGCCCGAGTGGCGCGCAGTTGGTGGCGTATGTCGTCGCCAGCGACCCTTCAGTCGACGAGGCTCACTTTCGCCAGCAACTGATTGCCTCCTTGCGCCAGTCGTTGCCTGATTACATGGTGCCAGGCCATGTGCTATTGCTCGGCGCGCTGCCCTTGAACAACAACGGCAAGCTCGACCGGCGGGCATTGCCCGCGCCTGATCTGAATCGGTCCGAGGTTGCCTACGTCGCCCCGCAAAACTCTCTTCAGGCGCAACTGGCGGCGATCTGGCAGGCGGTGTTGCAGGTTGACAGCGTCGGCCTCGACGATCACTTCTTTGAGCGTGGCGGCCACTCCCTGCTGGCCACCCAGGTGATTTCCCGGGTTCGTCATGACCTGCAACTTGAAGTGGCGCTGCGCACTCTGTTCGAACAGCCCACCTTGAAGGCATTTGCCGAGGCCTGCGAGGGCCTGCAAACCCGGGAAAGCCTGCCGATGGTGGCTCTGGAGCGCGGTCGGCCGCTGGCGTTGTCATCGGCCCAGGAGCGCCAGTGGTTTCTCTGGCAACTGGACCCCGACAGCGCCGCTTACCACGTACCGACCGCGTTGCATTTGCGCGGCGAGCTGAATGTGCATGCATTGGAGCAAGCGTTCCAGGCCCTGGTGCAGCGACATGAATCCCTGCGCACCGTCTTCGTGGAGGAGGGCGAGCGAACCTGGCAGGTGATTCAGCCGCATCGCATGCAGGCTGTCGAGCAGCAACGCGTGGCGGCCGGGGCGATCCAGCAGCGGGTGGAAGAGGAAATCCAGCGTCCATTCGACCTGTTCAACGGGCCGCTGATGCGCGTCAAATTGCTGGAGATCCAGGCCGATCATCACGTACTGGTGATCACCCAGCACCACATCATTTCTGATGGCTGGTCGATGCAGATCATCGTCGACGAACTGGTACAGTTTTACGCGGCTGGCTGTGAAGGTCGCGAGGCCCGGTTGAACCCGCTGCCCCTGCAATACGCCGATTATGCGGCCTGGCAAAAGCAGCGGATGGCCGAGGGCGAACGTGACCGGCAACTGGCGTACTGGCGCGAGAAACTGGGCGGTGAGCAGCCGGTGCTGGAATTGCCGTTCGATTTCCCGCGTCCAGCCGAGCAGAGCTTTCGCGGTGCGCGCCTGGACTTCGCCTTGCCGTCGCAGCTTGCCGACGGTTTGCAGGCCCTGGCGCAACGTGAACAGGTCACGCTGTTCATGCTGTTGCTGGCGTCGTTCCAGATGTTGTTGCACCGCTATAGCGGTCAGGCGGACATCCGCGTCGGCGTGCCAGTAGCCAATCGCAATCGAATGGAAACAGAAGGGCTGGTAGGTTTCTTCGTCAACACCCAGGTGCTGCGCGCCGAGGTCGACGGGCAGGACTCGTTTAGCGACCTGCTACGCCAGGTTCGCCAGTCGGTGCTCGACGCCCAGACCTACCAGGACCTGCCGTTCGAGCAACTGGTGGATGCCCTGCAACCCCAGCGCAGCCTGAGCCACAGCCCGTTGTTCCAGGTGCTGTTTAACCATCAGAGTCGCGCGGCTCACCCCACTCAACTGGACAATTTGCATATCGAGGGGCTGGCCTGGGACAGTGCAACCGCGCAGTTCGACCTGGTCCTGGACACCACCGAAAGCGAAGCCGGTTTGATCGCCTCGCTGACCTATGCCAGTGACGTGTTTGAACGCAGCACCATCGAACGCCTGGCGCAGCATTGGCGGACTCTGTTGCAGGGCATCGTCGTGCAGCCTGGAGCGCGCATTGCCGAGCTGCCCATGTTGACTGACGATGAGCGTCAATTGACCCTGGAGCAGTGGAATGGAGTATCGGGCCACTATCCGCAAGGCGAGTCGATCCATCGTTTGATCGAACTGCAAGCGGCCAGGGCACCTGATGCCGTGGCGCTGGTGTTGGGCGACCAGCACCTCAGTTACGGCGAACTCAATCGCCAGGCCAACTGCCTGGCCCATGTCTTGATCGCCGAGGGCGTTGGGCCTGAAGTGCTGGTGGGCATCGCGGTGGAGCGCTCGTTCCAGATGCTCGTCGGCTTGCTGGCGATCCTCAAGGCCGGCGGCGCCTATGTGCCACTGGACCCGGCCTACCCGGATGATCGATTGCAGTACATGATCCAGGACAGTGGCCTGACCTTGTTGCTGACTCAAGGCCAACTACTTGCCAGCCTGCCGATCCCGCAAGGCGTGCGCAGCCTGTTGATCGAGGACGACCACGGAGTTTTCGACCACAACCCGCAGGTGGTGGTCGCGCCGGATAACCTGGCCTATGTGATCTACACCTCTGGCTCCACCGGTAGGCCCAAGGGCACGTTGTTACCGCACCGAAACGTCCTGCGGTTGTTCCAGGCTACCCAGGACTGGTTCAACTTCGGTCCCGATGACTGTTGGACGCTGTTCCACTCGTACGCATTTGACTTCTCGGTCTGGGAGATCTTTGGCGCCCTGCTGTACGGTGGCCGCCTGGTGATCGTGACGCAAGAGGTCAGTCGTTCGCCGCACGCCTTCCTCGATCTGCTTTACCAGGAGCGCGTGACGGTGCTGAACCAGACACCATCGGCGTTCAAGCAACTGATGGGTGTGGCCTGCGCGCAAGAGTCTTCGCGCGATCTCTCGCTGCGCTACATCGTATTTGGCGGCGAGCCGCTGGAAGTGAGTAGCCTGCGGCCCTGGTTCGCGCGATTCGGCGATTGCGCTCCGCAACTGATCAACATGTATGGCATCACCGAAACCACGGTACACGTCACTTACCGGCCGCTGTCGTTGGCGGATTTGGACAATGGCGCGTCCAGCCCGATCGGCGTGGCGATTGCGGACCTGTCCTGGTACGTGCTCGATGCACAACTCAACCCGGTGGCCAAGGGCTGTATCGGTGAACTCTATGTGGGGCGGGCAGGATTGGCGCGGGGCTATTTGAATCGGGCTGATCTGACCGGCGCGCGTTTTATTCCGGACCTGTTCTCCAACGAAGGTGGGCGCTTGTACCGCACTGGCGACCTGGCACGGTATCGCGCCGATGGGGTGGTCGAGTATGTGGGCCGGATCGACCAGCAGGTAAAGATTCGCGGTTTCCGTATCGAACTGGGAGAAATCGAAGCCTGCTTGCTGGATCAGCCATCGGTACGCGAGGCGGTGGTCCTGGCTCGGGAGGGCGCGGGCGGTACGCACTTGGTCGGCTACCTTGTGCCCTCGGTGCAAGTGGAGGATCAGGCGGTCTGGCGTGGTGAGCTGCGCCGGAGCCTCAAGGCACACCTTGCGGAGTACATGGTGCCTGCGCATTTGGTATTGCTGGAGCAGATGCCGTTGACAGCCAATGGAAAACTCGACCGCAAGGCGTTACCCGAGCCTGACGCCAGCCTGTCGCAAACGGACTATGTGGCGCCGGACAGCGAACTGGCGCAGAGCGTTGCCGGCATCTGGCAAGAGGTACTGGAGGTCGCCCGGGTGGGCCTCAATGATAACTTCTTTGCCCTCGGCGGCCATTCGTTGCTGGCCACCCAGGTGACGATGCGCATTCGCGAGCAATTGAACCTGGAGGTGCCGCTAAAGGTGCTGTTTGCCACCGAAAACCTGCGTGACTTCTGTGATCAGTTGCAAGGCTTGCAAAGCGATTTGCAACCGTTACAGGACGAACTGACTAAATCTCTGGAGGCCCTCAAACGTCTATCAGCCAATGATCTTGAGAAACTGATTTCTTAATTGAGGGCTATGGCGTGCAAAAGTTAATCGAGTCGGTAGCAGCGCTTTCTGCGAAAGAAAGGAAGGCGCTGGCCATCCTGCTCAAGCAAAAGGGCATTAATTTGTTTGGTGTCGCGCCTATTTTCAAACGCGATGCCGACGAGCCTTTACTGCTGTCCTACGCCCAGCAGCGCCAATGGTTCCTCTGGCAATTGGACCCCGACAGTGCAGCCTACAACCTGTCCAAGGCTTTACGCCTGATCGGCGCACTGGATCTTGATGCCCTGCACAACAGCCTGGCGACGCTGGTGGCTTGCCATGAAAGCCTGCGCACGACCTTTATCCAGGACCGCGATCAAGTCCTGCAACACATCGGCGACCCGGTGGCCCGGCCACTGTTGGCCGAGGCCCATGAGGCCCAATGGCTTGCCAGCGGCGAGCCAGGCCTGCGGGCACTGGTTGAAGCGGAGACCGGGGCCTCCTTCGACCTCGCCAGCGGCCCCTTGATGCGCGCGCGCCTGTTGCGCCTGGCGCCGGACCAGCATGTGTTGGTGCTGACCCTGCATCACAGCATTTGTGACGGCGCTTCTCTGCAAGTCATGGCTGATGAACTGGTGCAGCTTTACGCTGATTTCAGCCAGGGCCGCCAAGGCAGCTTGCCGCCCTTGCCGGTGCAGTACGCCGATTACGCGTTGTGGCAGCGGCACTGGATGGAAGCGGGTGAGCGTGAGCGGCAACTGGGCTATTGGCAGACGCAACTCGCCGGCGAGCAGCCGGTGCTGGAGTTACCCACCGACCACGCCCGCCCGGCGGTGCAAAGCTTTGCCGGCGCCAGTGTGCGAATCGAGCTGGGTGGTCGACGGTTGGAAGCACTCAAGCGCTTGACCCAGCAAGAGAGCGTCACCGGCTTCATGGTGTTGCTGGCGTCGTTCCAGCTGTTGTTGCATCGCTACAGCGGGCAGTCCGATATTCGCGTCGGCGTGCCGATTGCCAATCGCAGTCGCAGTGAAACCGAGCGCCTGATCGGCTTTCTGGTCAATACCCAGGTGCTGCGCGCCGAAGTGGATAGCCACGCCACTGTCAGGCATTTGCTGCAACAGGTGCGCAAGAGCGCCCTGGATGCCCAGGCTCACCAGGATTTGCCCTTTGAGCAACTGGTGGACGTTCTCCAGCCGGAACGCAGCTTGAGTCGCAACCCGTTGTTCCAGGTGATGTTCAACCATAAGGCGCAGGACCCTCAGGCCGCCTCGGTGCAATTGCCAGGGTTGCGCATTGAAGGGCTGGAGTGGGAGAGCCCCACGGCGCAGTTTGACCTCTCCCTCAATACTGTCGAGCATAACGGCGCGCTGTCGGCGGCGTTTATTTATGCCACGGACTTATTTGATGCCTCCACCGTCGAGCGCATGGCCGCTCATTGGCTGGCACTACTCGACGCCATGCTGGCCGCGCCGCAGCAGCGAGTTGATGCGCTACCGATGCTGGCGGCCAGTGAGCGTCAGATTCTCGTGGAGGGCTGGAACAACACCGCCACCGAATACCCGTTGCAGCAAACGGTGCAACAGCTGATCGAAACCCAGGTCGAGAAAACCCCGGATGCCCCAGCGTTGGCCTTTGGTGAAGAACACTTGAGCTATCGCCAGCTCAACGACCGCGCCAACCAGCTCGCTCACTACCTGATCGAACAGGGCGTCGGCCCGGATGTGCTGGTGGGCGTGGCGGCCGAGCGCTCTACCGAAATGGTGCTGGCGCTGGTGGCAATCCTCAAGGCTGGCGGTGCCTATGTGCCGCTGGACCCGGATTACCCGCAGGATCGCCTGAGCTACATGTTTGAAGACAGCGGCGTGAACCTGCTGCTGACGCAAACCGCGTTGCTGCAACGCTTGCCCCTGACTGACGCGATGCACACCGTGGCCCTGGACCAATCGGGTGATTGGCTGGCGGGCTACAGCACCACCAACCCATCGGTGAGCGTGACCGGCGAAAATCTCGCCTACGTGATCTACACCTCGGGCTCCACCGGCAAACCCAAAGGCGCGGGCAACCGCCACGTCGCCCTGACCAACCGCCTGTGCTGGATGCAGCAGGCCTATGGCCTGGATGCCAGCGACACGGTGGTGCAGAAAACCCCGTTCAGCTTCGACGTGTCGGTGTGGGAATTCTTCTGGCCGCTGATGACCGGTGCTCGGCTGGTGGTTGCCGCACCGCGTGATCACCGTGACCCCGCCAAGCTGGTGGCGTTGATCAATCGCGAGCAGATCAGCACGCTGCACTTTGTGCCGTCGATGTTGCAGGCCTTCTTGCAGGACGAATCCGTCCACAGTTGCACCAGCCTCAAACGCATCGTGTGTAGCGGTGAAGCGCTGGCGGTGGATATCCAGCAACAGGTGTTCGCCAAGCTGCCGAATGCCGGCCTGTACAACCTGTACGGCCCGACCGAAGCGGCCATCGACGTGACCTACTGGACCTGCACCGACGAAGGCCGTGACAGCGTGCCCATCGGCCAACCCATTGCCAACCTGACCACCTATATTCTGGACAGCAGCCTTGAACCGCTGCCAGTCGGTGTCGTGGGTGAGCTTTACCTGGGCGGCATCGGCCTGGCACGGGGTTACCACCGCCGCCCAAGCCTGACTGCCGAACGTTTTATCGCCAGCCCATTTGTGACCGGTGAGCGCCTGTATCGCACCGGCGACTTGGCCCGTTATCGCGCCGATGGCGTGATCGAATACGTCGGGCGTATCGACCATCAAGTGAAGATCCGCGGCCTGCGTATCGAGTTGGGTGAAATCGAAGCGCGGCTGCTGGAGCACGAGGCGGTGCGCGAAGCCGTGGTGCTGGCCCGCGACGGCAAGCAACTGGTGGGTTATGTGGTGCCAACCCAGGCCGATTTTCTGCACGCCAGCGATAACGACCAGCAAGCGCTGCGCACCAGCCTGCAACTGCACCTGGGGCAGGTCATGCCCGAGTACATGGTGCCAGCGCACCTGCTGTTCCTCGAACAGATGCCCCTGAGCCCCAATGGCAAGCTCGATCGCAAGGCACTGCCTGCCCCGGACGCCAGCCTGCAACAGGCCGCCTACGTTGCGCCGGGCACCGAACTGGAGCAGCGCATCGCCACGATCTGGCAGGACGTGCTCAAGCGCGAGCAGGTGGGCATTACCGACAATTTCTTTGCCCTGGGCGGCGATTCCATCGTCTCCATCCAGGTGGTCAGCCGCGCCCGCCAGGCGGGGATTATTCTGACGCCCAAGGACCTGTTCCAGTACCAGACCGTGCAGAGCCTGGCCCGTGTCGCCCAACTGGGCAGCACCTTGCACATCGATCAGGCACCGGTCACCGGCGCCACGCCACTGTTGCCGTTCCAGCAGCAGTTCTTTGAAACCGAAATCCCTGAGCGTCAGCAGTGGAACCAGTCGCTGTTGCTCAAGTCTTCCCAGGCCATCGACCCGCTGCGACTTGAACAGGCCTTGCAGGCGCTGGTGGTCCATCATGATGCCCTGCGCTTGAACTTTACCCCGGATGGCCAGGCCAGCCATGCTCGGGTCGAACAGACCCAGCCGTTGCTATGGCAAGCCGAAGCCGCCGATGAAGGGCAATTGCACGCCCGTTGCGACGAGGCCCAGCGTTCGCTGAATCTGCAACAGGGCCCGTTGTTGCGGGCACTGCTGGTGCAGATGGCCGATGGCAGTCAGCGTTTGCTGCTGGCTATTCACCACTTGGTGGTCGATGGCGTGTCCTGGCGGATTCTGTTGGAGGACTTGCAGAGCGCCTATCAGCAGCTTGGATCGGTCCGTCGCGTCAAGCTGGCGCCCAAGAGCAGCGCCTTCAAAGCCTGGGCCGAGCGCCTGGAGCAGTACGCCGGCAGCGATGTCGTGAAAGCGCAGTTGGGCTACTGGCAGCAGACCCTGGGCAACGATCTCATCGATTTGCCTTGCGACAATCCTCAGGGCAGCCTGCAAAATCGCCATGGGGCCACGGTGCAGACGCGCCTGGACCCAATCCTGACTCGGCAGTTGCTGCAGGACGCTCCCGAGGCCTATCGCACCCAGGTCAACGACTTGTTACTGACTGCCCTGGCGCGAGTGATTTGCCGCTGGACCGGCGCCGCCTCCAGCGTTATCCAGCTGGAAGGCCATGGCCGCGAAGACCTTTTCGAGCAAATCGACCTGAGCCGTACCGTAGGCTGGTTCACCAGCCTGTTCCCGGTGCGCCTGACGCCAGCGGCCGACCTCGAACAGTCACTGAAAACCATCAAGGAACAGCTACGCGGCGTACCGGAAAAAGGCCTCGGCTATGGCTTGCTGCGTTATCTGGGCGGGCCCGATGAGCGCGCCGCCCTGGCGCAGCTGCCAACACCACGTATTACCTTCAACTACCTGGGGCAGTTCGACGGGCAGTTCGATGAAACCTCCTTGTTTGTCCCAGCCAGCGAGTCGTCGGGCGCCGAGCAAAGTATCGATGCGCCCTTGGGCAACTGGCTGACCGTTAACGGCCAGGTCTATGGTGGCGAGCTGAGCCTGGAGTGGGTCTACAGCCGCGAGATGTTCAAGGACACCACGGTGCAACAGTTGGCCGACGCTTACGCGCAGGAGCTGACGGCCCTGATCAGCCATTGCAGCGATCCGGCCCATCGCGGCGTGACCCCCTCGGACTTCCCGTTGGCCGGCCTGTCCCAGGCGCAACTGGAGGTGCTGCCCTTTGCGCTGCGAGACGTCGAGGACATCTATCCGTTGTCGCCAATGCAGCAGGGCATGTTGTTTCACAGCCTGTACGAGCAGGAAGGTGTCGACTACATCAACCAGTTGCGGGTCGATGTCGACGGGCTCGACAGCGAGCGCTTCCAGGCCGCCTGGCAGGACACGCTGGCGGCCCATGAAAGCCTGCGCAGCGCCTTTCTCTGGCAGGGGGTATTTGAACAACCGGTGCAAGTAATTGCACGACAGGTCGAGCTGCCTTTCGTCGCCTTCGACTGGCGCGGTCGCGATGACCTGGCCCTGGCCCTCGACGGCGCCGCAGAAGAGCAACACAAGCGTGCGTTTGTGCTCGATCGCGCGCCGTTGCTGCGCCTGTGCCTGATCCAGACCGGCGACGCTCGCCACCACCTGATCTTTACCAACCACCATATCTTGCTGGATGGCTGGAGCAACGCGCAGCTGTTCGGCGAAGTGCTGCAACGCTATGCCGGCCAGGAAGTGGCCCAGTCGGCAGGGCGTTACCGCGACTACATTGCCTGGCTCAAGGGGCGCGACAGCGCGGCCAGCGAAAGCTTCTGGACCGAGCAACTGGCCGCCCTAGACGCACCGACTCGCCTGGCCCAGAGCCTGGCCAGTGGAGATGCCGGGGCCAAAGGGCATGGCGAGTTGGTCCATGTGCTGGATGCAGCTGCCACCCAGCGTCTCAATACCTTTGCCCGCGAACAGAAAGTCACCCTCAACACCCTGGTGCAAAGTGCCTGGCTGCTGCTGTTGCAGCGCTACACTGGCCAGTCCACGGTGGCGTTCGGGGCGACGGTGTCCGGTCGACCTTCGGCGCTGCAAGGGATCGAGCAGCAAATCGGCCTGTTCATCAACACCCTGCCAGTGATCGCCGGCAGCGAGGCCCAGCAGACCGTGGGCCAATGGCTGCAAGCGGTGCAGGTGCTGAACCTGAGCCTGCGTGAGCAGGAACACACGCCGTTGTTCGATATCCAGCGTTGGGCCGGGCAGGGCGGTGAAGCCCTGTTCGACAGCATCCTGGTATTTGAAAACTACCCCTTGTCGGACGCGTTGCAGCAAGCGCAAACCAGTGGCCCGCGCTTCGGTGACGTGCTGACCCTGGAACAAACCAGCTACCCGCTGACCCTGGGTATCAACCTCGACGAGACCCTGACCCTGCACTACGGCTACGCCCTGCAGAGCTTTTCGGCGCCAGTGATTGCGCGGATCAACGCACAATTGCTGCACCTGCTCGAACAATTTAGCCAGTCAGCGCAACGGCCCACCGGGGCTCTGGATCTGCTGACGGCAAGCGAGTGGGACCACTTGCGGTCGAGCAACACGCCGCAGCCCTACACCCTGCAACCTTTTGTGCACCAGCGCATTGCCGCGCAGGCGCCGGACAGCGTCGCGCTGATCGTCGACGGCCAAACCCTCAGCTATGGGCAACTGGATAGCCGCGCCAATCGCCTGGCCCATGCGCTGATGGCTGAAGGTGTGGGACCGGAAGTACGGGTGGCGGTGGCCATGCCCCGCAGCGAAAACCTGATGGTGGCGTTGCTCGCCGTGCTCAAGGCCGGCGGTGCCTATGTGCCGCTGGATGCCACTTATCCTCAGGAGCGCTTGGCGTACCTGATGCAGGATTCGGGCGTGGCGCTGCTGCTGACCGACTCCAGCCTCATTGGCCAGTTGCCGAAAGTCGCCGGCCTGCAAGCCCTGGAACTGGACCTGATGGACTTCAATCACTGGCCCGCCACGGCGCCGGTGGTAGACCTGCATCCGGACAACCTGGCCTACGTGATCTACACCTCCGGCTCCACCGGTCAGCCCAAGGGCGTCAGCGTGGCCCATGGGCCTTTGTCCATGCACTGCCAGGCCATTGGTGAACGCTATGCCATGACCCCGGCGGATTGCGAACTGCACTTCATGTCCTTTGCCTTCGATGGCGCCCATGAACGCTGGCTCACCTCGTTGACCCACGGCGGCAGCCTGCTGCTGCGTGACGACAGCCTGTGGACCCCCGAGCAGACCTACGTCGCCATGCACCAATACGGTGTCACCGTGGCGGCGTTCCCGCCGGTGTACCTGCAACAACTGGCCGAACACGCCGAGCGCGACGGTAACCCGCCGCCGGTACGCATTTACTGCTTTGGCGGCGATGCGGTGCCCCAGGCCAGTTTCGAGTTGGCCAAGCGCGCGCTGCGCCCACAACACATCATCAACGGCTATGGTCCGACCGAGACGGTGGTCACCCCGCTGATCTGGAAAGCCGGCCCAGAACTGCAATGCGGCGCCGCCTATGCGCCGATTGGCAGCCGCATCGGCGATCGCAGCACCTACGTGCTGGACGATCAACTCAACCCCTTGTCCCAGGGCCTTTGCGGCGAGCTGTACCTGGGCGGCGAAGGCCTGGCACGGGGTTACCTGAACCGACCGGCGATGACCGCCGAACGCTTTGTGCCGGACCCATTTGGCGCGCCGGGCGGGCGTTTCTATCGTTCCGGCGACCTGGTGCGCCAGCGTGCAGACGGCACCACCGATTACATCGGGCGTATCGACCATCAGGTGAAGATCCGTGGTTTTCGCGTGGAGCTCGGGGAAATCGAAGCGCGCCTGCAAGACAACCCGGCCGTGCGTGAAGCGGTGGTCGTGGCCCAGCCGGGCTTGAGCGGGCAACAGCTGGTGGCCTATGTGGTGCCGAGCGATTTGGCGCTGTTGCAAGACGATCGCCAGCCGGCGGCTATCAAGGCACAGCTTAAACGGGTGTTGCCGGGCTACATGGTGCCAGCCCATCTGTTGCTGCTGAGCGCCTTGCCATTGACACCCAATGGCAAGCTCGACCGCAAGGCCTTGCCCAAGCCCGAGGCAGGTGCCTCGCAAGTCGACTATCAGGCGCCGCAAAGCGAGCTGGAGCAACGGATCGCGGTGATCTGGCAGGAAGTCCTGCGCCTGGATCAAGTGGGCCTGAACGACAACTTTTTCGAACTGGGCGGCGACTCGATCATCTCCATTCAGGTGGTTAGCCGTGCCCGCGTGGCCGGGATTCACTTCACGCCCAAGGACCTGTTCCAACACCAAACCGTACAAAGCCTGGCGCTCGTGGCCCGTACCGACAGCCAGCGGGTGCAGATTGATCAGGGGCCAGTGAGCGGTGAAACGCCGCTGTTGCCGGTGCAACAGGTGTTCTTCGAACTGGCGATCCCCGAGCGTTCCCACTGGAACCAATCGGTTCTGCTCAAGCCTGTCACGGCACTGGATGCCGGACGACTGGAGCAAGCCTTGCAGGCACTGGTGTCGCACCACGACGCCCTGCGCATGGCGTTTAGCGAAGACGCGACTGCCCGTTACCTGACGCCTGCGCAACTGCACGCCACGGCGCTGCTGTGGCAGGCCCAGGTGGCTGACGCCCAGGCCCTGGAAACCCTCGGCGAACAAGCCCAGCGCTCTCTGGACCTGGCAAGCGGCGTGGTGATCCGTGCGGTGCTGGCGACCCTGGGAGACGGCTCCCAGCGCTTGTTGGTGGCGATCCATCACCTGGTGGTGGATGGCGTGTCCTGGCGTATCCTCCTGGAAGACCTGCAAAGTGCTTATCGGCAACTGGATGCTGGCCAACCCTTGCAGTTGCCGGCCAAGACCAGTGCCTTCAAGACCTGGGCCGAGCGTTTGCATGACCACGCTCGCAGCCCGGCATTGCAGGACGAGTTGCGCTTCTGGCAGGCGCATCTGGCGGGCGCAGCCGCACACTTGCCGTGTGATCACCCCGAGGGTGGGTTGCAGAGCCGCCATGTCCTGACGGTACACACTCGACTGGACAGCAACCAAACCCGGCAATTGCTACAGGTGGCCCCGGCGGCCTATCGCACTCAGGTCAACGACCTGCTGCTGACTGCCCTGGCGCGGGTGATCTGCCGCTGGACGGGGCAGGCCTCCACGCTGATTCAGATGGAGGGCCATGGCCGCGAGGAGCTGTTCGACGAGATCGACCTGACGCGTACCGTCGGCTGGTTCACCAGCCTGTTCCCGGTCAACCTGGCGCCGGCCGCCGGCCTTGGCGACTCGGTCAAGGCGATCAAGGAACAGCTGCGCAGCATTCCACAGAAAGGTATCGGCTTCGGTGCCCTGCGTTACCTGGGCAACGAGGATGCGCAGCAGGTATTGCGCGGCTTGCCGACCCCGCGCATCACCTTCAACTACCTGGGCCAGTTCGACGGCAGCTTCGATGAAGTGGATGGCGCATTGTTTGTGCCGTCGGCGGAAAATGCCGGCGCCGAGCACAGCCTTGATGCCCCGCTGGGCAACTGGCTGACCCTCAACGGTCAGGTATATGCCGGCGAGTTGAGTCTGGATTGGCGCTTTAGCGCGCAGATGTTTGACACCGCGAGCATTCAGCGCCTGGCCGATGACTTGCAGCAGGAACTCGCTGCGTTGATCGAGCATTGTACCCAGGCCCTGGGTGTGACCCCATCGGACTTCCCGCTGGCGCGGTTGAGCCAGGCACAGCTGGATGCACTGCCGATGGCCGTGGCGAACATCGAAGACGTCTACCCGCTGTCGCCGATGCAGCAAGGCATGTTGTTCCATACGCTGTACGAACAGGACAGTGCCGACTACATCAACCAGATGCGTCTGGATGTCGGCGGCCTTGATCCCCAGCGTTTCCGCCAAGCCTGGCAAGCGGCGCTGGATGCCCATGACAGTCTGCGTTCAGGGTTTGTCTGGCAAGGCGAACTGGCGCAGCCGGTGCAAGTGGTGTTCAAACACGTCGAGTTGCCCTATGCCTTGCATGAATGGCAAGACCGTAAGGACCTGCCCGCCGCCCTCGACCAACTGGCCGACCAGCAGCGTCAGCAAGGCTTTGAACTGGCCCAGGCACCGTTGCTCAACCTGCAATTGGTACGGATCGGCGACACCCGTCATCACCTGATTTTCACCAGCCATCACCTGTTGATGGACGGCTGGAGCAGCTCGCAATTGCTGGGCGAGGTCCTGCAACGTTACAGCGGCCAAGCTCCGGCAAACCAGCCTGGGCGCTATCGTGAATACATCGGTTGGTTGCAGGCCCAAGACAGTGGTGTCAGCCAGCAGTTCTGGCGCGAGCAACTGGCACCGCTCAGTGAGCCGACCCGGCTGGCCGAAGCGCTGGCCCATGACAAATACGCCACGGTTTCGGCCAGTGGTTATGCCGATCATTTCTTGACTCTGGATCGTCAACAGACCCAGCACCTGGGCGATTTTGCCCGGGCCAATAAGGTGACCCTCAACACCTTGGTCCAGGCCGCCTGGCTGCTGCTGTTGCAGCGTCATATTGGCCAGTCGGCCGTGGCCTTCGGTGCGACAGTGTCCGGGCGCCCAGCACAGCTCAAAGGCGTGGAGCAACAGATCGGCCTGTTCATCAATACCTTGCCGGTGATCGCCATCCCGATGCCTGAACAAAGCGTCGCCCAATGGCTGCAAGTGGTGCAGGCGCAGAACCTGGCGTTGCGCGAGCATGAACACACGCCGCTGTTCGATATCCAGCGCTGGGCCGGGCAGGGTGGTGCAGCCCTGTTCGATAACATTCTGGTGTTTGAAAACTACCCGGTGTCCGAAGCGCTGCAACAAGGCGAGCCCGATGAACTGAGCTTCGGCGCCGTTCACAGCCATGAACGCACCAACTACCCGCTGACCTTGATGGTCAATGTGGGCGAGCAGTTGGCATTCCAGTTCAGCTATATCGAGGCAAAATTCAACGGTGCGGCCATCGTCGGGCTGGCGGCTTGCCTGGAAACGTTGCTGGCGCGCTTGGCCGAGTCCGCCGAGCGGGCGTTGGGCGAAATCGACCTGTTGCCGGTTGCCCAGCGTCAAGCTGTGGTTACGAGTTGGAACAACACCGCCACCGAATACCCGTTGCAGCAAACGGTGCAACAGCTGATCGAAACCCAGGTCGAGAAAACCCCGGATGCGCAGGCCTTGGCCTTTGGCGAAGAGCGCTTGAGCTATCGCCAGCTCAACGACCGCGCCAACCAGCTCGCTCACTACCTGATCGAACAGGGCGTTGGCCCGGATGTGCTGGTGGGCGTGGCAGCCGAGCGCTCTACCGAAATGGTGCTGGCGCTGGTGGCAATCCTCAAGGCTGGCGGTGCCTATGTGCCGCTGGACCCGGATTACCCGCAGGATCGCCTGAGCTACATGTTTGAAGACAGCGGCGTGAACCTGCTGCTGACGCAAACCGCGTTGCTGCAACGCTTGCCCCTGACTGACGCAATGCACACCGTGGCCCTGGATCAACCGGGCGACTGGCTGGCGGGTTACAGCACCACCAACCCATCAGTGAGCGTGACCGGCGAAAATCTCGCCTACGTGATCTACACCTCGGGCTCCACCGGCAAACCCAAAGGCGCGGGCAACCGCCACGTCGCCCTGACCAACCGCCTGTGCTGGATGCAACAGGCCTATGGCCTGGATGCCAGCGACACGGTGGTGCAGAAAACCCCGTTCAGCTTCGACGTGTCGGTGTGGGAGTTTTTCTGGCCGCTGATGACCGGTGCTCGACTGGTGGTTGCCGCACCGGGTGATCACCGCGACCCCGCCAAGCTGGTGGCGTTGATCAATCGCGAGCAGATCAGCACCTTGCACTTTGTGCCGTCGATGTTGCAGTCCTTCCTGCAGGACGAATCCGTCCACAGTTGCACCAGCCTCAAACGCATCGTGTGTAGCGGTGAAGCGCTGGCGGTGGATATCCAGCAACAGGTGTTCGCCAAGCTGCCGAATACCGGCCTGTACAACCTGTACGGCCCGACCGAAGCGGCCATCGACGTGACCTATTGGACCTGTGTCGACGAAGGCCGCGACAGCGTGCCCATCGGCCAACCCATTGCCAACCTGACCACCTACATCCTCGACAGCAGCCTTGAACCGCTGCCAGTCGGTGTCGTGGGTGAACTTTATCTGGGCGGCATCGGCCTGGCGCGGGGTTACCACCGCCGCCCAAGCCTGACCGCCGAACGTTTTATCGCCAGCCCGTTTGTGGCCGGTGAGCGCCTGTACCGCAGCGGCGACCTGGCCCGCTACCGCGCCGATGGCGTGATCGAATACGTCGGGCGTATCGACCATCAAGTGAAGATCCGCGGCTTGCGTATCGAGCTGGGTGAAATCGAAGCGCGGCTGCTGGAACACGAGGCGGTGCGCGAAGCCGTGGTGCTGGCGCAGGACGGTCCTGCCGGCAAGCGTCTGGTGGGTTACGTGGTGCCTGTCGATGCTGACTTGTGCCAGACCGATTACCTGACACTGCTCAAGACCTACCTGCTGCAAGAGTTGCCGGAGTACATGGTGCCGGCGTCGATCCTGTTGCTGGAGCAGATGCCCCTGAGCCCCAACGGCAAGCTGGCGCGCAATCTACTGCCGCTGCCGGAGGCTGTTCAGGCCCAGGCCTATGTGGCGCCGGTCAATGATGTCGAGACGACGCTGGTTGCCATCTGGCAAACGGTGCTGGGTCTTGCGCAGGTCGGTGTCACCGACAACTTCTTCGCCTTGGGCGGTGACTCCATTGTCTCCATCCAGGTGGTCAGCCGTGCCCGTCAGGCGGGTATCCGTTTCACGCCCAAGGACCTGTTCCAGCACCCGACCGTGCAGGGCCTGGCCACGGTGGCGAAAACCGGTGTCAGTGCGCTGGTTATCGATCAGTCGCCGGTCACCGGTGAAACCCTGTTGCTGGCGATGCAACAGACGTTCTTCGAGCAAGCGATTCCCGAACAGCATCACTGGAACCAGTCGGTCCTGCTCAAGCCGCGTCAGGCCCTTGATGGCTCGGCGCTGGAGCAGGCCTTGAACGCGGTTTGTGCCCACCATGACGCTTTGCGCCTGCGCTTTACCGAGCAGGCGTCGGGCTGGACGGCTCGCTTCGGCGAAGTGCAAGCGCATCCGCAACGTGTGTGGCAAGTCAGCCTTGAACATGCAGAGGACCTTGCTGTGTCTGGCCTTGAAGCCCAGCGCAGCTTGAACCTGCAAGACGGCCAGTTGCTGCGCGCACTGCTGGCGACTTTGGCCGATGGCAGCCAGCGTCTGCTGTTGATCATCCACCACCTGGTGGTGGATGGCGTTTCCTGGCGCATCCTGTTGGAAGACCTGCAAGTGGCCTATCAGCAAGCGCAAACGGGCCAGCCTGTGCGCTTGCCGGCCAAGAGCAGTGCTATCAAACACTGGGCCGAGCACTTGCAGGCGTATGCCCGTAGCGAGGTGGTGCAACAAGAGTTGCCGTTCTGGCAGGCCCAGTTGCAAGCGGGCAGCGAGTTGCCTTGTGACCATGGCGACGCGAGCCTGGAAAATCGCCACGCCGTGACGATCCAGACGCAACTGGATGCCAGCCTCACGCGCCAGCTGTTGCAACAGGCCCCTGCGGCCTACCGCACCCAGGTCAATGATCTGCTGTTGACCGCGCTGGCGCGGGTGATCAGCCGCTGGACCGGCCAGTCGGCCAGCAGCATTGCCCTGGAAGGTCATGGCCGTGAGGATCTGTTCGACGACCTCGACCTGACCCGTACCGTGGGTTGGTTCACCAGCCTGTTCCCGGTGCGCCTGCACGCTCAGGACGATCTTGGCGCAGCAATCAAGACGATCAAGGAGCAACTGCGGGCAATCCCGCACAAAGGCATTGGTTTTGGTGCGCTGCGCTACCTGGGGGATGAGGCGAGCAAGGCCGCCTTGAGTGCCCTGGAGATGCCACGTATTACCTTCAACTACCTGGGGCAGTTCGACAGCCAGTTTGATGACGCTGCCTTGTTCGTGCCTGCCAGTGAGTCGGCCGGCGCCGAGCAAAGCGCCGCCGCCAACCTGGCCAATTGGCTGACCCTCAACAGCCAGGTCTATGGCGGCGAATTGAGCCTGAGCTGGACCTTCAGCCAGAAGATGTTCGACAGCCAAACCATCCAGGCCCTGGCGGACGACTATGCCCAGGAACTGAGCGCACTGATCGCCCATTGCTGCGATGGTGTACACGGTGCGGTCACGCCGTCCGACTTCCCCCTGGCTGGCTTGAGCCAGGAACAGTTGGACAGCCTGCCGTTGCCAGCCAGCGCGGTTGCCGACATTTACCCACTGTCGCCGATGCAACACGGCATGCTGTTCCACAGCCTGTACGAGCAGGCGAGCGGCGCCTACATCAACCAGTTGCGGGTCGATGTCGACGGCTTGCAGGTCGAGACCTTCCGCGCGGCCTGGCAGGCGGCGCTGGACGAGCATGACATCCTGCGCAGCGGCTTCCTCTGGCAGGGCTCGTTCGAGCGGCCGGTGCAGGTGGTACACAAACACGTGAGCGTGCCGTTGAGCGTGCTCGACTGGCAGTCCCGTACCGATCTTGACCAGGCCCTGGATGCCCTGGCCCTGGGCGAGCGCGAACAGCCTTTCGATTTGCAGCAGCCGGGGCTGTTGCGCCTGACGTTGGTGCGCACAGGCGAAGACCGCTATCACCTGATCTACAGCAACCATCACATCCTGCTCGACGGCTGGAGCAACGCGCAGTTGTTCGGCGAGGTGTTGCAGCGCTATGCCGGTGAGGCGGTGGCGCCATTTGCCGGACGCTACCACGACTACATCGCCTGGCTGCAACGCCAGGATCGAGCGGTGAGTGAGGCGTTCTGGAAGCAGCAATTGGCGCCGCTCAATGAGCCGACGCGGCTGGCCCACAGCGTCAGTCATGGCGTCGAAAGCCTGGGCAGCGGTCATGCCGAGCAGGTCCGTGTACTGGACCGCAGCTTTACCCAACGCCTGGGCGAGTTTGCCCGCCAGCAGAAAGTCACCCTCAACACCTTGGTGCAAGGGGCCTGGCTGCTGCTGTTGCAACGCTACACCGGTCAGGACGCGGTGGCGTTCGGTGCCACGGTGTCTGGGCGTCCGGCAGAATTGCCGGGTGTCGAGCAGCAGATCGGCCTGTTTATCAACACCTTGCCTGTGGTCGCCAGCCCACGGCCCGAGCAGCGTCTGGGTGAGTGGCTGGAGCAATTGCAGGCACAGAACTTCGCCCTGCGTGAGCAGGAGCACACGCCGCTGTTCGACATTCAGCGCTGGGCCGGGCAGGGCGGTGAAGCGCTGTTCGATAACATTCTGGTGTTCGAGAACTACCCGGTGTCCGAGGCTTTGGAGCATGGCGCAACCAGTGGCCTGCGCTTTGGCACGGTGGCTAACCATGAACAGACCAACTACCCGTTGACGGTGTTGGTGAATATGGGCGAACGCTTGTCGCTGCATTTCAGTTTTGATCTGGGCAGTATCAGCGAAAGCGCTATCGAGCAGATTGCGACGGGGATGATCCACCTGCTGGGTTGTCTTGAGGCTGATACGTTGCTGGGTGATATCGACTTGTTGCCGGTGGCTGAGCGCCAACGGTTGATCGAGGGCTGGAACACCACCGCCACCGAATACCCGTTGCAGCAAACGGTGCAACAGCTGATCGAAACCCAGGTCGAGAAAACCCCGAATGCGCAGGCCTTGGCCTTTGGCGAAGAGCGCTTAAGCTATCGCCAGCTCAACGACCGCGCCAACCAACTCGCTCACTACCTGATCGAACAGGGCGTTGGCCCGGATGTGCTGGTGGGCGTGGCGGCCGAGCGCTCTACCGAAATGGTGCTGGCGCTGGTGGCGATTCTCAAGGCTGGCGGTGCCTATGTGCCGCTGGACCCGGATTACCCGCAGGATCGCCTGAGCTACATGTTTGAAGACAGCAGCGTGAACTTGCTGCTGACGCAAACCGCGTTGCTGCAACGTTTGCCCCTGACTGACGCGATGCACACCGTGGCCCTGGACCAATCGGGTGATTGGCTGGCGGGCTACAGCACCACCAATCCATCGGTGAGCGTGACCGGCGAAAATCTCGCCTACGTGATCTACACCTCGGGCTCCACCGGCAAACCCAAAGGCGCGGGCAACCGCCACGTCGCCCTGACCAACCGCCTGTGCTGGATGCAACAGGCCTATGGCCTGGATGCCAGCGACACCGTGGTGCAGAAAACCCCGTTCAGCTTCGACGTTTCGGTGTGGGAATTTTTCTGGCCGCTGATGACCGGTGCTCGACTGGTGGTTGCCGCACCGGGTGATCACCGTGACCCCACCAAGCTGGTTGAGTTGATCAAGCGCGAGCAGATCAGCACCTTGCACTTTGTGCCGTCGATGTTGCAGGCCTTCTTGCAGGACGAATCCGTCCACAGTTGCACCAGCCTCAAGCGCATCGTCTGCAGTGGTGAAGCGCTGGCGGTGGATATCCAGCAACAGGTGTTCGCCAAGCTGCCGAATGCCGGCCTGTACAACCTGTACGGCCCGACCGAAGCGGCCATCGACGTGACCTACTGGACCTGCACCGACGAAGGCCGCGACAGCGTGCCCATCGGCCAACCCATTGCCAACCTGACCACCTACATTCTGGACAGCAGCCTTGAACCGCTGCCAGTCGGTGTCGTGGGTGAACTTTATCTGGGCGGCATCGGCCTGGCGCGGGGTTACCACCGCCGCCCAAGCCTGACCGCCGAACGTTTTATCGCCAGCCCATTCGTGGCCGGTGAGCGCCTGTACCGCAGCGGCGACCTGGCCCGCTACCGCGCCGATGGCGTGATCGAATACGTCGGGCGTATCGACCATCAAGTGAAGATCCGCGGCTTGCGTATCGAACTGGGTGAAATCGAAGCGCGCCTGCTGGAACACGAGGCGGTGCGCGAAGCCGTGGTGCTGGCCCGCGACGGCAAGCAACTGGTGGGTTACGTGGTACTGGAACCATCGGTTGACGCTGATTGGCGTCAAATCCTCACCGAGCATCTGCACGCCTGCCTGCCTGACTACATGGTGCCGAGCCAATGGGTAGCGCTGGAGCATCTGCCGCTGTCGGCCAATGGCAAGCTGGATCGCAAGGCCTTGCCGGCACCGGATCAGGTCCAGGAGGCCTATGTAGCGCCGAGTACCGCTGCCGAGCAGGCGCTGGTGGCTATCTGGCAAGCCGTGCTGGGCCTGGAACAGGTGGGTGTCACCGATAACTTCTTCGCCTTGGGCGGTGATTCGATTGTGTCGATCCAGGTGGTCAGCCGTGCCCGGGAAGCGGGTCTGGGCTTGAGCCCGAAGGATTTGTTCCAGCACCCGAATATTCGGGCTTTGGCCCTGCGGGTGGTGAGTCTGGACGGCGCCGAGCCCGCGCACGTTACGAGTCAGGTACTGCACAGCCTCAGCCCCGAGCAGGTGCAGGCGTTGCCAATCCCGATGGCACAGGTGCAAAGCCTTTACCCGCTGTCGCCGATGCAGCAGGGCATGCTGTTCCTGGGCCTCAATGCCCCGGATGCCGAGCTGTACGTCAACCAACTGAGCCTGCCGGTCAAGGGCTTGCAGGTGGAGCGCTTCAAGCGGGCCTGGAAAGTGGCGTTCGCCCGCCATCCAATCCTGCGCACCGGCTTCGTCTGGCAAGACCTTGAGCAGCCGCTGCAATTTGTCATGGATCATCTGGAGGTGCCGCTGCGCGAGCTCGACTGGCGCGACGAAGTTGAGCCTGAGCGACGTGTGCAGGCATTGGCTGCGAGTGAACGAGTCCAGGGTTTTGACCTCAATCAGCCACCGCTGCAACGGATTATCCTGGTGCGCCTGGACGACCAGCGCCATCAGTTGATCTGGACCTATCATCACATCCTGATCGATGGCTGGAGCATCTCCCAGTTGATCGGTGAAGTGCTGGCCGAGTATTCCGGGCAGGCATTGGCGCCGGAATTGCCGTACGAAAACTACATCAGCTGGCTGCAACGCCAGGATGCACAGGCGGGCGAGCAGTTCTGGCGCCAACAGTTGGCGGTGCTGGATCAGCCGACCTACCTGGCCGATACGGTTGCGGCGGTTCGTCAGGGTAAGGGCCACAAGGCGCTTTACAGCCGTTTCGACAGCGCCACCACCGAAGGCTTCAAGGGCTTTGCCCAAAGCCAGCAAGTGACGTTGAACACCCTGGTGCAGGCGGCCTGGTTGCTGCTGCTGAGCCGTTACAGTGGTCAGCGCAGCGTGGCATTCGGTGCCACGGTGTCAGGGCGGGCGGCCAGCCTGCCGGGTTCCGAGCGAATTTTGGGGCTGTTCATCAATACCTTGCCCGTGATCCAGGAAATCACCCCGCACCACAGCGTCGGTGATTGGCTGCGCCAGTTGCAGGCCTACAACCTGGACATGCGCGAGCGCGAATACACCCCGCTGGCCGATATCCAGCGCTGGGCTGGCAAGGCCGGGCAGGCGTTGTTCGACAGCATTATCGTCTTCGAGAACCAGCCAATCGACCAGGCCCTGCGCCAATGGCAGGACGACAGCCTGGCGTTCGGCGACAGCGCCAGTGCCGGTTTGACGGACTTCCCGATGGACTTGATGGTCACCCTCGAAGACGGTCTGGTGATCGAATACATGTACTTGCAGGAACACTTCAGTGATGCCGTGGTGGAAGGCATTCGCGCCAATATGGAAGGGCTGATCCAGCGCCTGGCCAGCGACGCCGGGCAACGTCTGGGCGCCATCGGCCTGCCTGCCACACCGTCAGCGGTGGAGGCTGCGGCAGCGGTGCGTGAGTCGGGCTGGGTGCATGAACAGATCAGCCAGTTGGCGGCGGCCCAGGGCGATGCCCCGGCGGTGCTGTTTGCCGAGCGGCGCCTGTCATTTGCCGCGCTGGAAACCCGCGCCAACCGTTTGGCCCAGGCCCTGATCGCCGAGGGCGTGGGCCCGGATGTACGGGTCGGCGTGGCCTTGCCACGCAGCGAAACCATGATCGTCGCGCTGTTGGCGGTGCTCAAGGCCGGTGGCGCGTATGTGCCGCTGGATGCCAGTTATCCACGCGAACGCCTGGCCTACATGATGCAGGACTCGGGGATTGCGCTGCTGTTGACCGACAGCTTGTTGCGTGGGCAGTTGCCGATTCCGACCAACGTTCATGTACTGGAACTCGACCAACTGACGCTCGATGGTTTGCCGGACACTGCGCCTGCGGTGACGGTGCACGGGGAAAATCTCGCGTATGTGATCTACACCTCCGGTTCCACCGGACAGCCCAAGGGCGTGGCGGTCAGTCACGGTCCGCTGGCCATGCACTGCCAGGCCATCGGCGAGCGCTATGAGATGAGCCCGGATGACTGTGAGTTGCACTTTATGTCGTTCGCCTTCGACGGTGCTCACGAGCGCTGGCTGACCACCTTGACCCATGGTGGCCGGCTGTTGATTCGCGATGACAGCTTGTGGACCCCGGAGCAGACCTACGCGGCCATGCATGAGCATGGCGTGACGGTGGCGGCGTTCCCGCCGGTGTACCTGCAACAGCTGGCCGAACAGGCCGAGCGCGATGGCAACCCGCCGCCGGTGCGCATCTACTGCTTCGGTGGCGATGCGGTGCCCCAGGCCAGTTTCGACCTGGCCCAGCGCGCCTTGCGCCCGCAGTTCATCATCAATGGCTATGGCCCGACGGAGACGGTGGTGACGCCGTTGATCTGGAAAGCCGGGCCACAGGACGTTTGCGGCGCCGCCTATGCGCCGATTGGCAGCCGTATCGGCAATCGCAGCGCCCATGTGCTGGACATGGACCTCAACCTGTTGCCGAGCGGTCTTGCCGGTGAGTTGTATCTGGGTGGCGAGGGGCTGGCCCGAGGGTATCTGAACCGGCCGGCGATGACCGCCGAGCGCTTTGTTCCCGATCCTTACAGCCTCGACGGCGCACGCCTGTACCGTTCCGGCGACCTAGTTCGCCAGCGGGCAGACGGTACGACCGATTACCTGGGGCGTATTGACCAGCAAGTGAAGATCCGTGGCTTCCGTATCGAGCTGGGCGAAGTCGAGGCACGCCTCAAAGACAGCGCCGAGGTGCGTGAAGCAGTGGTCATTGCCCGTGACGCCGGTAGTGGCAAGCAATTGCTGGGTTATGTGATTGCCGCCGACAGCGCGGTCGATCAAGGCCTCGTCCAGCGCCTGCGGGAGCAGTTGCAGCAGACGCTTCCTGACTACATGGTGCCGACCCACTTGATCCGCCTGGAGCAGTTGCCACTGACACCGAACGGCAAGCTGGATCGCAAGGCGTTGCCGGAGCCGTCCGCCAATCTCGCCACCGGCGGCTACGTCGCGCCGGTGACCGAGGTGCAAAAGGCCCTGGCGCAACTGTGGCAGACCTTGCTCAAGGTGGAGCGTGTCGGCTTGGATGACAACTTCTTCGAACTGGGCGGCGACTCGATTCTCAGCCTGCAACTGGTGGCCCGCTCCCGTGTGCTGAAAAGCCAGGGGTTCAGCCTCAAGCTGCGGGACCTGATGCAGAAGCCGACCATTGGCGAGTTGACCGCCGATGCCTCAGCCGCTGTGCAACGTTCACCGCTGCTGGCCCTCAGCCCTGCGGTGGCCGGGCGCTCGCCGCTGTTCTGTGTACATGCGGGCTTTGGCACGGTGTTCGATTACGAGCCGCTGGCACGGGCACTGTCCGGCCAGCGACAGGTGATCGCCATTCAGTCGCGGATGCTGCTTGATCCGCTCTGGCAGGACGAGTCGCTGCACAGCATGGCCCGCGACTACGTCGGTTATCTGCGTCAGCAGCAAGCCGAGGGGCCTTACCACCTGATCGGCTGGTCCTTGGGCGGCACGCTGGCGTCGTTGATGAGCGCAGAGTTGCAACGCCAGGGCCAGACAGTGGAACTGCTGGGCTTGCTGGATGCGTATGTGCCTGGCGAGCCATCGGTGCCGGTGGATGACTGGCAGGCGGATCTGCGCGAGTTCATCGAAGTGACTCGCTTCGACCTTTCCCGACACCTGCAGCTGTCTGGCCCTGAAACTGCGCAAAACCTGCGCCAGCTGTTGGCCGACGCCCTGGCCCGGGAGGGTAGCGATGCGACCCGCCCAGGCTTCGGCGCCGACGAGTTGGCCCAGGTGTTCACCGTGGCACGACACCTCAAGCAGCGCTCGCTGCAACTGGCGGCGTGCGAGCCGCTTAAGGTTCGTCCCCAGTGTTGGTGGACGGCAGGTCGCGGTGAAGAGGCGATACGCTTGGCCGGGCAGCTTGAACAGCCCACCGCCGGTTATCTGCTCGATTGTGGTCACTTTGAAGTGCCGCGCTCCGAACAATTGTTGGCGTGGCTGGTGGACGCCCTGGCGGAACCGGTCGCGGTCCTTTGAAACCCTGAATACACACCGGGCGAGACCTCAGGTCTGCCCGGCACTACAGAGTGCCTTGTATGTCATTGAATCCTGATATTGCTGCCTTTCTTGAACTGGTGGGCAGCGGCCGGGCCACGGGGAAAAACCTGGCCATGCATCAATTGTCGCCGCAGCAGGCTCGCGAACAATTTGACCTGTCGTCGCAAATGATGGACGCCGGCGCCGCCGACCTGGAACAGGTGGACAGCCTCGATATCCTGAGCCGCGACGGCCAGCCACTGCCGGCCCGTCTGTACAGCGCCAGCCGCCTTGATCTTGCCGCGCCGGCCCCGGCGTTGTTGTACTTGCATGGCGGCGGCTATGTGGTGGGCAGCCTCAACTCCCATGATTCGTTGTGCCGGGCCTTGGCCGAAAGTGCCGGCTGCGCGGTGTTGTCGGTGGCGTATCGACTGGCGCCGCAGTGGCGTTTTCCCACGGCGGCCGATGACGCCGAAGATGCCTGGCACTGGCTGGTGGAAGAGGGCACCGGGCTGGGTATCGATACGCAGCGATTGGCGCTGGCTGGCGACAGCGTGGGCGGCAGCCTGGTGGCAGTGTTGGCGGCGCAACTGGCCCGTAATAGTGCGCCGGTTCAGCCGCGTTTGCAGGTGCTGATCTATCCGGTGACGGATGCCAGCCGCAGCACTGCTTCCCTGAAGCGGTATGCCTCCGGGTATTTGCTGGAGAAGGACACTTTGGAGTGGTTCTACGGGTTGTATCAGCGGGAGCTGGCTGACCGTCAGGACCCTCGTTTTTCGCCGCTGTTGGGCGCGGTGCCCGAGGGGCTGGCGCCGACCTTGATGATCCTTGGCGAATGCGATCCCTTGCATGACGAGTGTTTGGCGTACGTGGCGCATTTGCGTGAGGCGGGGACGACGGTGAACGTAACGGTTTACCCCGGCATGACCCATGACTTTTTGCGCATGGGCGCGATCATTGATGAGGCTGAAGAGGCTCAGCAGGAGATTGGAGGGGCTTTGCGCCGGGTGTTTGGTTTGGTTTGATTTTTGGCGGCCGTTTAGCACAAACAAAAAAAGCGCATCAGCCAGGCTGATGCGCTTTTTTCATGGGCGCTCGTTCCACAAGGAACGAGGCCCGAGGATGGATCAGTAGGTGTACTTGAACGATGTCATGAAGTTACGCGGAGCGCCCCAGACGCCACCGGTGGTGGTAGTGGAATACTCTTGGTCGAACACGTTGTTCAGGTTTACCGAGGCCGACAGGTTTTCCGAGATGTCGTAGCGCGCCATCAGGTTGGCGACGGTGTAAGGCTTCTGCTCATTGGTTTTGAGGTCAAAGCCCACTTTGCTCTGCCAGTTGAAACCACCACCGACTGTGACCTTGTCCAGGGGCCCTGT
Source organism: Pseudomonas sp. C321 (assembly GCF_055407105.1). Taxonomy (NCBI): domain Bacteria; kingdom Pseudomonadati; phylum Pseudomonadota; class Gammaproteobacteria; order Pseudomonadales; family Pseudomonadaceae; genus Pseudomonas; species Pseudomonas sp. C321. The sequence continues at coordinate 55,521 of NZ_JBUZRB010000004.1, forward strand.
CAGGCGGTAGCTGGTGAATGCCTTGAGGCTGTGACGCGGGATCTGGGTGGCAATCCGCTTGTCATCCTGATCGGTGCTGACGCTATAGGTATAGCCACCCGCCGCTTGCCAACCTTGGGCGAGTTCGCCGTTGAACTCCCATTCCACGCCCTGGGAGGTCGTGCCCTTGGTGGCTTTGTAGGCTTGCGAGCCGGAAGGCGTCGAGTTGGTGCCGTCGTAGACACCCAGGTTGTCCTGCTCCACCTTGAACAAGGCGAGGCTGGTATTGAGCTTGCCGTCGTTGAGGGCCGCCTTGACCCCGGCTTCGTAGCCAGTGCCTTCCAGAGGGTCCAGGTAGGCGCCGCTGACCGACTCCAGGGACTGTGGGTTGAAAATCTTGGTGTAGCTGGCATACACCGACCAGATTTCGCTCAGGTCATACACCAGGCCGGCGTAGGGAATCACGACCCCGGTTTCCGCGCGCTTGTTCTGGCTGACGTCGCCGGAGTAATAGCGGGTTTCATCGTCCTGCTTCCAGTCGATCACCCGGCCGCCGACGATCAGGGTGGTATCGTCGTTGAGGTGAAAGCGCGAGGTCATGTAGGCCGCGTACTGGTTTTCCTTGAAGTTCTGCTCGCCTTGCTTGACGAAGTCCGGCTTGGCGACGTTGCCGTTCCAGTCGTTGATCGGGCCAATGGTCCCGTTGTAGCCGGCAGAGTTGCCGGGGCGTATCCAGCCGCCGTAGTCCGGGGCATCTTCGTTACGGATCTGCGACAGGGTGACGCCAGTAATCAGCTCGTGTTCGCGACCAAACAACTGGAAAGGACCGGTGAGGTACGCGTCGACGGCGTTCTGTACAGGGTTGCCCTTGAACTTGTTCGGCATCACGTAGCCACCCAGGCCGGTGTTCTGGTCGATGCTGCCGGCGAGGAAGACGATCTCCGAGTCGTACTTGTTTTCGTTGCGGCTGTATTCGGCTTTGCCGCTCCAACCGTTATCGAACTGTTGTTCGATGGAGGTGAAGAAGGTGGTCTGTTCGTGATCGTAGTAGGACCAGTCGGCAGAGGTGTTGAAGGCGCGCTTGAGGTCGGTTTTGTTACCGTTGCTGTAGGTCAGCGGGAAGCCGCTGCGCGGAGGCTGGTTGGTGTGTACGGTCAGGTAGCTGAAGCCTGCGGTGAGCAGGGTGCTTTCGCTCAGGTCGAACTCGGTGATGCCGTAGACCAGGTTGCGGTCCTGCTTGAAACGGTCGACCCAGGCGCCCTGGGTCTTGTAGTCCATGACCAGGCGGCCGCGGATGTTACCGGTTTCGGTCAGCGGGCCAGACACGTCGACGCTGGTGCCGTAGCGATCCCAACTGCCGGCTTCACCGCCGATGACCAGTTGCGGGGTAAAAGTGGGGCGTTTGCGGATCATGTTGATGGTCGCGGACGGATCGCCCATGCCGCTGATCAAGCCGGTAGAGCCACGGACCACTTCAATGCGGTCATACATGGCGGTGTTCTGGGTGTAGTTGTCCAGGCGCGAGGAAGTAGGCACACCGTCGATTTCATAGTTGTTGATCTGGAAGCCGCGGGAGTAGTAGGCGTCCGAGTCGGCACCCAGGCCTTCACGCACCACGGTGATGCCCGAGACGGCTTCAAGGGTATCGGTGAGGTTGGTCAGGTGCTGATCCTGGATTCGTTGCTGGGTAATGACCGTGATCGACTGTGGCGTTTCCTTCAGGGGGATATTCAGCCGCGTCGAACTGCTGGACGAGTCCGTGGTGTAGGAACCGGTGCCTTCGGTGGTCGAACCGGGAGCTTTGCCGGAGATGCTGATGGCGTTCAGTTGCAGCGCTGCGTCGGTGCTGGCCGGGGTCAGCGAAATGGTATTACCCGTCTGCGAATAGTTGATGCCGCTGCCCTGCAACAGGGTTTCCAGTGCCTGTGCTGGCTCCAGCGTGCCATTCACCGGTCTGGATTGAAGCCCGATAACCGTGTCCTGCCCGTACAGAATCTGCACGTTGGCTTGCTGACCCAGTGACTGCAAGGCGCTGGACAGCGGTTGTGCAGGGATATTCAACGGCACCGGAGCGGCCTGGGACTGGGTAGTGGCCATGGCCATGCTCAGTACGGCGCTGGACAGCAGGGTCCGCTTGAAGATCGGGCTCCGGGCTTGGGTCGCCAGGACGGGACGGCGCAGGATTGAGGTGTTCATCGCGTGAAGGGGCTCCAGAGAAGTGTGGTCAGAATTTTTGTTAATAAGAATTATTATTAGACGCATCGCGGACGAAAAACCGGATGGAAAGTTCTCCAAAAAAAACAAAGCAGGGGATAAATGTTGAAAGCCGCGGGTGAAGGCGCCGGTATGTTTCTGTGCTGCTGTAAAGACGAACCGGGCCTTCAGCAATTTAGTCGGCACATAAAAAAGCCCCTGGAACACTTGTTTCCAGGGGCTTCGGTCGATCCGCAGGGCTGGGGTCAGGCCACTTCTGCCTCGACCATGACGCGCCCGGATTCCATTCTTACCAGTTGGTCCGCGACGTCGAAGTAACGGTCATCGTGGGAAATGACGATGATGGTCTTGCCCAGGCGCTTGAGGTCCGGCAACAACTCGGTATAGAAAATCCGCCGGAAGGTCGGGTCTTGGTCCGCCGCCCATTCATCGAACACCAGCACCGGGCGCTCTTCCAGCCAGGCGTTGACCAGGGCGAGGCGTTTACGCTGGCCGGTGGACAGGTCGGTGGTGGTGAAATTGCCGTCCTTGACGCTGACCTTGTGGGCGATCTCCAGGCGTTCCAGGTATTTGTTGGCGTCTTCGGGAATCTGCTGGTCACCCTGGACCACGTCATCGAACAGGTAGTAGTCGGCAAACACCGTGGTGAACAGTTGGCGGTAGTCGTCGCGGTTCGCGGCGTCGATGGCCTGGCCGTTGAGACGGATTTCCCCCTGCTGCGGCGCATACAGCCCCAATAGCAACTTGATCAGGGTGGTTTTGCCACAACCGTTTTCACCGACGATGAACACGATATCGCCCTGACGAATGCTCAGGTTGACCGGCCCCAGGCTGAATGGATCGCTGCCCGGTACTTCAGGGAACGCATAACTGACGTTGTTCAGCTCCAGGCTATGCACCGGGCTGGCCTTGTCGCCCTGGTCGTTGAGCAGCAGGTGCGGCTCCGGCGAGGAAAACTGCTCGGACAACTCGGCGATGCGGCGAAAGGCAATCTGCGCACGACTGACAATGGGCAGGGTGCCGATCAGGTGCTCCAGCGGGCCTTTCATGTACAGCAGCACCAGCACGAAACCGCTCATCACGCTTTTATCAGCGCTGGGCCAGAGAGTTTGCAGGGCCAGGGCCAGGCCGATGACCACGAAGAACAGCATCGAGCCGAAGGTCTTGGCGATGACAAAGGTGTTGATCGAGCGCACCTGCGTCTTGCAGATGAAGTCGGCGGTGGACTGGATGCCCGAGACAAACATGCGCTGGCGACGTGGGCGGTGGATGCGCAGTTCCTTGGCGCCTTCGGCGATGGCGTTGTAGTGCTTTTGCAGATCGTCTTCGGCATCCCGCGCCGCCATGAAACCCTTGATTCCCGCGCCTTGTGCCAGGTACTGAACCACGGTGCCGATGACGATGGCCACCACCATCAGCAGGAACATTGGCCACGACAACATCGCCAGATAGCCCATGCAGCCGAGGGTGACCGTCAGGGAAATGGCCAGCGGTGCGAAGGCAAAGGCGAAGTCGCTGATGGTGTCGACGTCGTGGGTCAGCACCGGGATCAACCGGTGGCTGCGATAGCGTTCGATCTGTTCGATGGGCGCCGACAGCACTTTCTCGCCCAGCTCTTTGCGCAGCTTGGCGATGATGTGCTGGCCGACGTAGTTGGTGCCGATGTCCGAGCAGATCGCGCTGATCAAGGCCAGTACGCACAGGCTGACAAACAGTGCCACGACCCCTTGGGTCAGGCCTGTTTGTGAGTGCAGGGCGTTGTTGATCGTTGCCAGCAGCACCGTCACGCTCAGGCCGCCGACCATGCCCAGCGCGATGGACAGGGCAACCACCAGTCGAAAGGGTTTCAGAAGGGTGAACAATTCATGAATTGCACCGCGCTTGGGCTGGGTCATGAGAGGTGAGTTCCTTGGGGATCGAGGCAGATACCCAGTAGAACGTCTGGCCAGGGATTTAATTTAACCGGCCGCCGACTGGTGGCGACCGGTTTTTCCAAAGCCTGCGGGGGCGTTTCAGAGATCGCGCACGACGCGAAAACCGATCCAGTCGCCACGGGTTTGCGGGTAGATGTTGTTGCGGTTGCCGGAGCGAGAAAAGATCGGTGCTTCGCCCCAGTCATTGCCGCGAATCTGCAGGGACTCGCAGCCCGGCTCTACCCAGGCGCTGCCGTCGGTGGGTGCGCCGATGTAGTTGGGATGTTCGCAGTCGGCTACCCACTCGTAGACGTTGCCGTGCATGTCGTACATGCCGAATGCGTTGGGCGGGTAGCTGCCCACGGGTGCGCTGTAGCTGTAGCCATCTGCCGGGCCGTAGGTGTTGGCATGTTTGGCGATGCTGTATTCCTTGCCTTCATCGAACGGGAATGGAAACGGCCCGGTGGAGCCAGCGCGGGCGGCGTATTCGCGCTGGGCCTCGCTGACCAGGTGGTAGCGTTGCCCGGTGGTTTTCGACAGCCAGGTGACGTAGTTCTTCACGTCGTCAAAGTCCATGCACACCGCCGGCTGGCGCGTGCCTTGAGGGTAGCGTGGCTTGCTGGCGATGCATCCGCGGCCGGGACGCTCATCGCCATTGGCGATCTTGACCCCGGTCTGGCGCACATAACTGTTCCACTCGGCAGCGGTGATCTGGAACCGGCTCATGGCGAAGGGCTTGGCGAAGGTCACCTCGTGCATCGGTCCTTCATCGGGCTCGCGGCCGACTTCATCTTCCGGCGTGCCCATGGTGAAGGTGCCGGCCGGCAGCACGACCATTTCCGGGCAATCCTTGCAGTCCTTGAACACCTTGCCCGGTGCAGGGGTGGCGGCCTGGGCGATACCGGGCAGCAGCGCGCCGCACAGCGCAGTCAGGGCCAGGGCTGCCAGTGGTTTAAGACGTTGGCGATGGAGGCTTGGGATATCACTGTTCATGGGAGATCTCGATCAATTGAAAAAGGGCAGGCGTCAACGATTGGCCACTGGCTTGGCGGCTTTCTGCACCTGGTCCCAGACCCGCAGGAAGTTGGCGCCCCACAGCTTGGCGATGTCCGCTTCGGAGTAGCCGCGCTGGATCAACTCGGCGGTCACATTGCGCACCTCGCTGACGTTTTCCCAGCCCTTGACGCCGCCGCCTTCGTTGAAGTCCGAGGCGATGCCGACGTGGTCGATACCGATTTTGCCCACGGTGTAGTCGATAGCGTCGCCCAGGTCCTTGAGGGTGGCCTTGGGTTCTTCTTCGAGAATGGCGTAGAGCCCTTGGGCGTATTGGCCGAACTTCTGTTCGGGCCAGGCCGCAATGATCGGGTCGCCAGGCATCAACGCCATGGCCAGGCTGGGCAGTGGTGGCAGATCAAAGCGGGCGCGCAGGGCGTTGAGCTTGTCCTGAGTAGGCTGGCTGAGGGGTCTCAGATAGGCCGGGAAACCCACCACCTGGACCACGCCGCCACTGTTTTTGATCAGTTGCATTTCCTTGTCGCTGAGATTACGCGGGATGTCCACGGCGGCGCGCGGTGCCGAGTGGGAGGCGACCATCGGTGTGCGGCTCAGGTGTGCGACCTGTTCCAGGGCCTTGGTCGACATTTGTGAAACATCGATAATCACCCCCAGGTCATTGAGGCGATGAACTGCCTGTTTGCCGATGTCCGAGAGCCCGTCGAGAGCGTCCGGCGAGTCATTGAAAAACGGCAGTGGGCGCGATGAGTCCGACCAGGCGTTGTTGCCGATATAGCTGAAGCCGAACATGCGCATGCCCCGCGCCGTCCACAGGTCCAGCAGGTTCAGGTCATTGCCCAGCGGGTAGGCGTTGAGCATGCTGATAAAGACCGCGAACTTGCCTTCGCCATGCAGGCGCCGAAAGTCATCCGGGGTGTAGGCAATACCGACCTGATTGGGGAAGTCGCGGACCATGCCGGAGATGATCTGGTAGCGAACCTCCTGCTGATGGCGCGCTTCTTCGACAAAGCCTTCGGTGGGTTTGTGCGGGGCGTTGGGGCCGTTCCACATTTCCGGCCAGCCGAAGATGGTCAGTGCCGCCCCGGAGAGGCGCCCGCGGTTGGCCTTGGCCAGGTCAAACTGGCCGCTGCCATCCTTGTCGGCTTCATTGCCCGCGGTACCGAAGTCCAGGGGCACGGTGATATGGCTGTCGAAAGACAGCAGCCGATCGTGCAGTTCATCCGCCTGCTTGATTACTTCCAACGGATACCCGGCGTTGCCCTTGAACCAGTAATCCCAGACCAGAAAACCTGCCCCGGCGCCAATGGCCAGGGCCAGCGGCAGGCCGATATATAGAGCCTTTTTCGAACGTGGTTTTGTCATTGCCATCTCAGTCGGTTCGCTGTCGAGGTGCAGGCACAAGGGCCGTTTGCTATCTGGGAAGAACGAGCGGTTGGCTTGGAAATTTAGGCGGGCCGCCAAGGCTAATGCCGATCAGTTAAGCGAACGAGCCCCCCTGTAGGAGCGAGCTTGCTCGCGATGGTCGTTAACGATGACGCGGGTTTCCTGGATGAATGCGGTGCCCTCAGGTTCTTCGCGAGCAAGAACTAGGCGTCCCCCTCGCTCCTACAGTAGTTGGCTTAACTGATCGGCATTAGGCACCAGGGCTGGTAAATTTCCCGTCGATGCAAACGTTCTAGCTTGGATAAAGCCTGCTTCAGGGCTGACACAGGTAGGACAATGACGATTTCTCGACGAGGGTTCATCGCAGGCCTGGCGCTGACGGGCGCCGCAGTGCCCGCAGCCTTTTATGCCCATCGCGAGTTGACGCGTGAAGAGTTCCCGATCACTCCGGGGGAGGCCACGGTGGATCTGGCGGACACCGCCGGCCAGCAATTGGCCGACACCCTGCGTGGCGTCTGGAGCCTTCGTTTGGAAGGGCGCGACGCCGGCCTGAAAGGCCTGCCCGTCAATGGCCTGGAGTTGTTTCTCGATATTGCCCCGCGGGGTCGAGGCTTGCGCGGTTACCTGGACACCGCCGAGCAACTGCGCTCTGACGGTGAGCCGCGTTATCAGGTATTGGGTGATCTGGCGCCGGGCAATGCGGCCCTGCTGTATTGGCGCCTGATTGACCGGGAGTCGCCAGATGGCTCGCCCACCTACGAATTCAAGATGACCCTCGATGAGGTCTGGGCTGAATTTGGCAACGCCGGCAGTGGCACCCTCAGCGGGCAAATCCTTCCACTGGACCGGCCACTGGCCTTGCCCGAGCGGGACAGTCGTTTTATCGCCACCAAGCAACTGTTTCCCGAGGCTCGGGAACGTATCGGCTTGAACTCGACGTTGCTGGCCTGGCTGATTTCACCCGAACACCGCCTGTTTCATCAGCTCTGGCACGCCTCGCGGGACCAGTGGCACAACCTGTCCGAAGACAAGCGCAACGCGTTGCGAGGGATCGGCTGGCAGCCCGGCCCGCGGGACGAAGAGCGCGATGCCCGTGGCCCGCGCAAGGATCGCAACGGCTCGGGGATCGACTTTTTCTTCATGCACCGGCACATGCTCGGCGCGGCGCGCTCGATGCAGGACCTGCCATCCTGGCCGCGCTTCCCCGAGCCCCAGCCCGCCCTTGAGCGTGACCGCCGGGGATTTGCCCGGTATTTCGACAACCACGACGGTTTCGCCTTGCCGCCGACCTGGCTGGCTGCCGATGACAGCGAATACACGCAGTGGGTCAGTGACATCAAGGCGGCCGAGACTTATCACGGCAACTTTCAAGTCTGGGAGTCGCAGTACCGCGACCCGCGTTATTTGGCCCGGTTGACCTTGGGGCAGTTTGGTTCAGAGGTTGAGTTGGGTATGCATGACTGGCTGCACATGCGCTGGGCGTCGGTGCCGCGAGATCCATCCAATGGCGCGCCGGTGCCTTTCGCCCGTGATCCGGCGGACTTTGCCGCGCGTTGGTATACGGCGCAGAACGACTTTCTCGGTGATCCGTTTTCTTCCCATGTAAATCCGGTGTTCTGGCATTTTCATGGCTGGATTGATGATCGGCTTGAGGATTGGTTTCGGGCTCATGAACGGTTTCATCCGGGGGAGGTGAGTCGTCTTGAGCTCAACGGGGTGCAGTGGTTTGCACCGGGACGTTGGGTCGAGGTGGGGGACCCCTGGCTGGGGCCGGTGACTCATGGTTGCAGTACTACGCCGGGGTTGCAGATGGGCAAGTCGGTGGAGATGGACCCGGAGACTATGAAGTTGGCGTTGCGGATTACCTTTGGGGCTGAGGATAAGCTTGAGGATTTGTTTCGCAAGGTGCCCAAACGGCCTTGGTATGCGCGGCATTTGAAGGTTAAGGAACGGGTGCCTTGATGGCTGGGGTGTTGGCTACCAGGCCGCCAATGTTCCACATTCAACCCTCCCGCCACCCCCCGCCCAGCGCCTTATACAACGCAATACTCGCCCCAATCCGCGCCTGGCGCAGTTGCACATTCAGGTCCTGCGCCGCATACAGCGTGCGCTGGGTTTCCAACACGGTAAGCAAGTCTTCAGCCCCCGCCTCATAGCGACTCTGGGCGATCTGGAACGCGGTTTGCGCCTGCGTCAATTCCTCATGCTGCCACTGACGTTGTTCATCCAGGCGACGAATACTGCTCAGGGCTTTTTCCACATCGGCAAAACCATTGATGATCGCCCCGCGATAGGTTTGCAGTAGCTCTTCCTGACGTGCCGTGGCCTTGTCCCGCTCGGCACTGAGGCGTCCGTTATTGAAGATTGGCGCGATCAGCCCGCCTGTGAGGTTGTAGAACGGGCTGCGCAGGATGTCTGAAGCCTGGTTGGCGCCAGACCCCAGGTTCGCGGTCAACGTGACGCTGGGCAGCATGGCTGCGCGCGCGACGATGATGTCGGCCTGGGCAGCGGCCAGTTGCGCTTCGACACTGGCGATGTCCGGGCGGCGGCTGAGCAGGTTGCTGGGAATGCCGGCGGCGATGTTCGCAAAGCGCAGTTCATCGAACGACTGCGGGCTCAGGCGCAGTGCCTGTACTGGTTGGCCGAGCAGGGCGGCCAGGGTGATCAGGGCTTCTTCGGCCCGTTGCTGGACTTCAGGTAATTGTCGTTGTTGGGCCGCCACCAGGCTTTTCTGTTGCGCCAGTTCCAGGCGGGTGGCCGACCCTGCGTCGTGACGAGTCTGTACCAGCTTGAGGACGCTTTGGGCATTGGCCAGGTTCAGCTCGGCAATGCGCTGCTGTTCGCCCAGGGACAGCAGTTGGATATAGGCCGTGGCTACGCCGCTGAGCAGGGTAAGTTCCACGGTCGCCTGGTCGAACTCACTGGCGCGAACCGCTTGTTCGGCGCTGTCCCGCGCCGCCTGTTTGCCACCCCAGAAATCGATTTCGTAAGTGGCGGTCAGGCTCGCATCGAAATAGTCCACCGCCTTGTTGTCGCTGTCAGCATCCAGTTGGCTGTAGCCGTTGCCCCGCAGCAGTTTCTGGCGGTTGGCGTTGAGCCCTCCCTTGAGTTCAGGCAGCAACGGTGCGCCGGCGATGATGGCGCTGGCCTGGGCCTGGCGTACCCGGGCGACCGCACTGGCCAGGTCGTAACTGCCACTGCGGGCCTGCTCGATCAGGTGGTTGAGCTGCGGGCTGGCAAAGGTCGTCCACCATTGCTGGTTGTCCTGCAGGGCGCCGGCTTTGCTTGCCATCTGCCAGGCGGGTGGCGCTTGCAGGCCGCTGTCCGGGCGCGGAGGGGGGCTGGCGCAGGCGGCCAGCAGCAGACTGGCGGCGAGGAGGGTCAGGTGCGCTTTCATAGGGCGATCATTCACTGGTAAGGGCCGTGACGGGGTCGAGCCGGGCAGCTTTTCGGGCGGGCATGAAGCCGAAGATGACTCCGGTGACGAGGGCGCAGGCAAAGGCACCGATAGCCGCCGACAACGAGAAGGCCACTGCGACGCTGCTGAGGATCAGCGCGCCGCCCACCAGCAGCGCCAGGGCGATCCCGGTGACTCCGCCGACCACCGAGAGCATCACCGCTTCGGTCAGGAACTGACGCAGGATGTCCCGTTGACGTGCGCCGGTGGCCATGCGGATGCCGATTTCCCGAGTGCGTTCGCGCACGGTCATCAGCATGATGTTCATCACGCCAATACCGCCCACCAGCAGTGAGATCGCGGCGATGGAACCGAGCATCAGCGACAGGGTGTTCTGGGTCCGGGCTTCGGCCTGGATCATCGCGGCGTTGTTGGTCAGCTCATAGTCGTGCTTGCCGTTGTGCAGGCGCAGCAGCAACTGGTCGATGGCCTGTTCGGCATCGTGCACCTTGCTCGCATCGGCGGCGGCGATCACCACGTATTCGGGGTTGTAGTTGCCGAACAGGCGAATGCTGGCGGCGTTGTAGGGGATGGCAATGCGGTTGTCGCTGTCCTTGTCGCCGGAGCTGGCGCCTTTTTCCGCCAGCACGCCGATCACCTGGAAGGGTACGTTTTCGATCAGGATGTATTGGCCGATGGGGTTGGGAATGTCTTTGAACAACTTGTCGCGAATCTTTTTGCCGATCACTGCCACGGTGGCGCCAGCACGCTCATCGGCTTCGGTGAAGTAACTGCCTTCGACCACTGGCCAATTGAAGATCGTCGGGAAATTGGTGTCGTTGCCACCGACATAGGCGGTGTGGTCGACGTTGCCGAAGCGTATGCCAGCATCGGCGCCATTGACCGGCATGATGCGCTTGACCTGGGGCAGGGCGGCGATGGCGGCGACATCGCTGAGGGTGATCACACCAGGAGGTGTGCGCGGGTTGGGCGCCGACCCGCTGACGTAGAGGATATTGGAGCCAAAGGCGCCCATTTGTGCCATCACCTGGCGCTTGCTGCCTTCGCCCACGGCGAGCATGACCACCACCGAGGCGACGCCGATGATGATCCCCAGCAGGGTCAGCGCGGTACGGAAACGGTTGATCCACATGACTCGCCAGGCGGCCTGCACGGCGTCCAGCAGTTCGGCCTTCCAGGCGCCGTTGTGTTCGGCGCCGTCGGCCAGCCGCTGGCGCAGTTCCACGGCTTGCAAGGCTCCTGGATTGGCGTTGGTGAGTGTTTTACCGGCGGTGTTGGGTGTGTCGCTGATGATCAGGCCGTCGCGGATTTCGATGATGCGCTTGGCCCGCGCCGCCACTTCCCGGTCATGGGTGATCAGGATCACCACATGGCCCTGGCTCGCCAGCTCGTCCAGCAGGCTCATCACCTCGGCACCGCTGTGGCTGTCGAGGGCGCCGGTGGGTTCGTCGGCGAGGATGATGTGGCCGCCGTTCATCAATGCACGGGCAATCGACACCCTTTGTTGCTGGCCGCCGGAAAGCTGGTGGGGGCGGTTTTCGGTGCGTCCGGCCAGCCCCAGGCGAGTAAGCAGGGCGGCGGCGCGGGCGTGGCGCTCGACGGCGGGCGTGCCGGCGTAGATCGCTGGCATCTCGACGTTTTCCTGGGCCGAACCGGACGGGATCAGGTGATAGCCCTGGAACACGAAACCAAAGGCCTCGCGCCGCAGCCAGGCGAGTTCGTCGCTGTCCAACTGGGCAACGTTTTCCCCGGCGAACAGGTACTCGCCCATCGTCGGGCGGTCGAGGCAGCCCAGAATGTTCATTAGGGTGGACTTGCCGGAGCCGGAGGCACCGACGATCGCCACGAATTCGCCCGCGTGGATCGACAGGTCGATGCCCCGCAGCACATCGACTTGCGGTGTATCACCGCCGCCGTAGGATTTGCGAATGTCCTTGAGTTCGATCAGCGGGGTCAACATTCAACCTCCGCTGCCGTCGGCCGGGCCAATGAGCAGGTGATCGCCTTCATTGAGGCCATCGAGGACCTGGACCCGCAGGCGGTCACTGATACCGACCCGTACTTCGCGGTCTTCGATGCGGCCGTCCTGGGTCACAACCCTGGCAATCTGGGTGTCGGCGCGGTTGCTGCCTTGCAAGGCTGCAACCGGAGCCGTCAGTACACCGGTGACCTGGTTGGCGACAAAAAACACTTGGGCGGTCATTTCTGCCATCAGTGCGTTGTCGGCGTTATCCACGTCCAGCAGCACGGTGTAGAGCACCACGCGGCCGCTGCCGCTCTTGCCGGAACTGCTGGGGCTACCGCCGCCCTGGCTGGCTTCGTTGAGGGGCTTGGGCGGTACCGGCAGGATCTGGCGTACGGTGCTGGTCCAGCGCCGATTGCCGCCGCTGAGGGTGGTGAAATAGGCCTGCATGCCGGGTTTGACGTGGCCGATATCAGCTTCCGAGACTTCCGCCCAAACGGTCATCGGCGACAGATTGGCGATGCGCAGGATCAGCGGCGTCTGTTGTTGGGTGTTGAGGGTCTGGCCTTCACGGGCGTCGAGGGCGACCACGGTGCCGGAGATGGGCGCATAGATGCGCGTGTAGCCCAGTTCGGCCTGGTCAACCCGCAGGCTGGCCTGGGCCTGGCTGATCTGGGCCTTGAACATGTCGATGCGGGCCTGTGTGGCGTCCAGTTCGGCGTGGGCCGTTTGTACGTCTTCGTCACGGGTGGCGCCGCCGGCAGCCAGGCGTTGCTGACGCTGGTATTTCTGCCGGGCCAACTGGTTCTGCGCACGTTGCTCCTGCAGTTGGGCTTGCAGGTTGGCGATGGAAAAACGCGTGGCGTCGAGCTTGGCCTGCTGGGTGGAAGGGTCGATCTCCACCAGCAGGTCGCCTTCCTTGACCTGGTCGCCCGCTTCGACATGGATCTTGCGGATCTGCCCGGAGGCCTGTGAGCCCACGTCGACGTAACGCCGCGGTTGCAGGGTGCCGAGCGCGGTAACGCTGCTTTCTATATCGCCCCGCTGCACTTGCAGGGTGGCAAATTTATCCCGTCCTGGGGGGATGAGCTGCCAGGCCGCGAAGGCTGCAACGGGGATCAGGCAAAGTGCTGCAAGCAGGGCGCGACGGGTGTGTCGAGGACGTTTCATGCACGGGTTCCAGCCAGGGAAGATCGGGCCGCGGCTCAAACGGGTAGATTTGAGTGCTGTCGAGAGGGCGACAAGCGCGGGAAGCTGTCAGGTAAACGAGAAATTCGCCCTGAAATTTAGTTGCTTACATATGCGGTTACAGCTCTGGGGAAACAATTTTGACTGTTAGTGCAAGTCTTCTTTAAATCTATATGAGAATTACTATAAATTACGCATGTTCAAACTGCCATCACTGCATTGCATTGACAGTGGTCTTCACGCTTAAAGGGTCATAAGCCGCCATCAATGCGGTCGGGAGTCATGTTGGAAAGCTACTATCGCGAGCTGATATGTTTCCTCAACGCCAAGCTGGGCAACCGTCAGGTGGCCGAGGATGTGGTGCATGACGCCTATGTGCGGGTGCTTGAGCGCGCCAGCGATACACCGATCGAGCAACCCCGCGCCTTCCTTTATCGCACCGCCCTGAACCTGGTGATCGACGGCCATCGGCGCAACGCCCTGCGCCAGGTAGAACCTTTGGAGGTACTGGACAGTGAAGAGCGCTTCTTCAGCCCCTCGCCACAAGTCAGCCTCGACCACCGTCAGCGCCTGGACATGCTCGGCAGCGCCTTGGCCGAGTTGTCCCCGCCGTGCCGCGACAGCTTCCTTTTGCGCAAGCTTGAGGGCTTGTCCCATCTGCAAATCGCCGAACGCCTCAACCTTTCCCGCAGCGTGGTGGAAAAACATATCGTCAACGCCATGAAGCATTGCCGGGTACGGATGCGCGAGTGGGACAGCCACTGAACCGTCGCTGTTAAATTTCTTTTCATTGTCCTCGTTTCCTATCAACACACGACCTGTTGTTCTGCCTACAGGTCTCTGAGGTTTTCCCGCCCCACTGCTCCGGGGCTTATCCAGAGGACACTGGAATGACACAGGCAATTGCATCGCCCGCGGTTCACGACCTGATCGGTATCGGTTTTGGCCCTTCGAACCTGGCGCTGGCCATCGCCCTGCAAGAGCGAGAGAAGGCCCAGGGCAAGCTGGACGTGCTGTTTCTCGACAAGCAGGCCGACTACCGCTGGCACGGCAATACCCTGGTAAGCCAGAGTGAACTGCAGATATCCTTCCTCAAGGACTTGGTCACCCTGCGCAATCCCACCAGCCCCTATTCCTTCGTCAACTACCTCAAGGCTCACGGCCGCTTGGTGGACTTTATCAACCTGGGCACGTTTTACCCGTGCCGCATGGAGTACAACGACTACCTGCGCTGGGTCGCCGGGCAGTTTGGCGAACAAAGCCGCTATGGCGAGGAAGTGCTGGCCATCGAGCCGATCCTGCACCAACAGCAGGTTGAAGCGCTGCGAGTGATCTCCCGTGATGCCCAGGGCGAACAGCTGGTTCGCACCGCTCGCTCGGTGGTGGTCAGTGCCGGCGGTACACCGCGAATTCCCGAGGCGTTCAGGTCGCTCAAGGATGACGGGCGGGTGTTCCATCATTCCCAATACCTGGCGCGTATGGCCCAGCAGCCGTGTGTCGACGGCAAGCCGATGCGCATCGCGATCATCGGCGGCGGGCAGAGCGCGGCCGAGGCCTTTATCGACCTCAATGACAGTTTCCCGTCGGTGCAGGTCGACATGATCCTGCGCGGCTCGGCGTTGAAACCGGCGGATGACAGCCCGTTCGTCAACGAGGTGTTTTCCCCGGAGTTCACCGATCTGGTATTCCAGCAGGCCAGCAGCGAGCGTGAGCGCCTGGTCAATGAGTACCACAACACCAACTATTCAGTGGTGGACCTGGACTTGATCGAGCGGATCTACGGGGTTTTCTATCGCCAAAAAGTCTCTGGCATTGCCCGCCATGCGTTCCGTACCCTCACCACCGTGGAAAAAACCAGCGCTGGGCCTTTGGGTGTCGAGTTGGTGTTGCGTCATAACGCGACTGGGGAAACCAGCCTGAATCACTATGATGCGGTGGTGTTGGCGACCGGGTATGAGCGGCAGATGCATCGCCAGTTGCTGGCGCCGCTTGAGACGTACATGGGTGACTTTGAGGTCAGCCGCGATTACCGGGTGGTGACCGATGAAAGGTGCAGGGCGGGGATCTATATGCAGGGGTTTAGCCAGGCCAGTCATGGCTTGAGTGATACGTTGCTGTCGATATTGCCGATTCGGGCGGATGAGATTGCGGCTTCGTTGTATGAGCATGATCGTAGTCGCGGGCAGGGGCGGTCGATGCGGGATTTGTTGCTCGCGACGGCCAGCTGATAGCGAAAACTGTAGGAACCAGGAGGGCGCCTGGTTCCTGCAGACGTGCTACCTGAACCCTTCCTGAAGAATCTTCTTATTCCCCATACGGAAACTTTCCTACGGTTTACCCTCCAGAAAACGGGGCGTAAGCTTCGCGCGTTTTTATCAATAGCGGAGACCCTCAGTGGGTACTTGTTCGAGTGACAGTTGTCGGCCGGTCTCGGTAACCGGCACATTCTCGGCAAGATAACGCGCATATCCCATGCCGTTGTCTCGCCGAATAAGCGAGCAGCGGCATCCCGGTAGCGGCCATTCCAGGCCTGCACCCCGACGTCCCTCTCATCGACGCTGAACAGTCCGTGACTCATCTCACGGGACTACGGACGCGCCTGTCGTTTGCGACAGGCGGGCCAAGCCTGCCGTGCCCGTGTTCCTGCCGCTGATTCTGTTGGCCTACATGGCGCTGACCCTGGCGGTGAAAGGCTTTTACATCCGCCGGTTTGGCTGGCAATAAATGGAGATTTCTGATGCAAGCCATCAACAACATTAACCTCAATTCCTTGATCGATACTCTGGTCAGTCTCAGCGCCGCGTTCATCCTCGGCGGGCTGATCGGTTTTGAGCGTCAGTACCGCCAGCGCACAGCGGGCCTGCGCACCAACGTGCTGGTGGCGGTGGGGGCGGCAATTTTCGTCGACATGGCCAACCGCCTGGGCGGTGCCGAAGGCGCGGTGCGGGTGGTCGCCTACGTGGTGTCCGGCATCGGCTTTCTTGGCGCTGGGGTCATCATGCGCGAGGAAGGCAATGTGCGTGGGCTCAATACCGCAGCCACGCTGTGGGCCTCGGCGGCCGTGGGGGCTTGCGCCGGTGCCGACCTGATCCTTGAAGCGTTGCTCGGCACGTTGTTTGTACTGGCGGCCAATACCTTGTTGCGGCCGATCGTCAACAATATCAACCGCCAGCCGCTGGATGTGGTGTCTGCCGAGGTCACCAACGTCCTTTACGTGATCGCCCGGCGTACTCAGCAAAAGGCCGTGCTGGCGTTGCTGGAGGCGGAACTGGCGCGCTGTAACTACCCGGCCAGTGATGTCGACGTGCGGCCATTTGGTAGTGATGAGGTGGAAATCGAAGCCACCCTGGCGGTGACGTCGGTAGATGGGGATGAGCTGGATGCGCTGGTAGCGCGCATTTCCACGTCGACACTGGTAGTTCAAGCGTTCTGGAGCCCCAGCACTACCGAGTAGCCTTCGTCCCTCAACCCCACCCAACAGCAGTTTTTTACCATGTCTCGGGGCCACGCGCCCTGCCTCCCACCTGGTGAGTCAGCAACGTTGACTATGTTTTTGTGAGGAGAAGTCCTACAAGCCACTAGGACTTGCCCTTCAGTTGAAGCGTCCCTTCATTGCTAATGTTGCGCCCTTGCACCTAGTCGGAATTGAAGGTGCTGTCTTTTCAAGAACCGGGGCCAGGCGTATCTGAGTTGTTCCTGTTTATACAGCGCCGCTCGTCGGAACTGTGATTTCTCACAGGTAGATAGGCCCCGCGTGATGTGCAAGGGTACTGGCACCTTGATGAAATGATCGAGTCGTCGGTAATGGAATCAATCAGGGTGGTGTCTTCCCAGGGGAGTCGCATGAGCAAAGCGTTAATAGTGGATGATCATCCGTTCATTCGTGCAACCGTTAAGTATCTGTTGAAGCAGGAAGGCTTCGACAAGATTTTTGAGGCGGGCAATGGCGCTGACGCCATGCAGATCGCCAGGGAGGAGCGGCCGGACCTGGTCATCCTCGACTTGGCCATGCCCAAGCTGGGTGGGCTGGAGGTGATCAGCCGGATCAAGGCGCTGGGCCTGCCGTGCAAAATCCTGGTGTTGACCTCCTACCTGGCAGTGTTTTTCTCAACGCGCTGCATGCGTGCTGGTGCGATGGGCTTTGTCGCAAAAACCGGCGAGTTGGATGAGCTGCAAAAAGCCATCAAGGCCGTCATGTCCAACTACAGTTGCTTTCCCAGCCTGCCCACAAGCTCTGTGCGCCGGGATGACTTGCAATCCACCGAGCAACAACTGGTGGCTGCATTGTCGGACCGTGAGTTGACGGTGTTGCAGAAACTGGCCCTTGGCCTGGGCAACAAGGATATCGCTGAGGATATGCTGTTGAGCCACAAGACCATCAGTACCTATAAAACCCGATTGAAGGAGAAACTGCGCATGTCGTCGGTGGTGCACTTGTCCAAGTTCGCTCAGCGCAACCATCTGATCTGAAATGTCAGTTTCCTTGGGCCGGTGGTTCACAGCATTCTTGTTGATGAGCCTGTTATCCACCGCGGGCTTGGCCTTTGGCGAACCACGGTCCCTGCATTTACTGGGGCACTCCTACTTTGACGGTCAGCCGGTGACCCTGGGTGAGTCGCACTGGCGTTGGTTGCGAGAGCGGCGCACGTTGGTGATGGGGGTCTCCGGCCCTGATTATGCGCCGTTTGATTTGACTAACAATAATGGTGACCTAGAGGGCATTACTGCCGATTACGCAGGGCTGATCGCCCAGGCCTTGAACGTCACGGTCCTGGTTCGGTGCTACGACAGTCGCAATGAGGTGATCGCGGCGCTCAAGCGCGGCGAGGTGGACTTTCTGGGATCGGCTAACGGTTATGAGGCGGCGGACCCGCAGCTTGTATTATCGCGTTCGTATGCCAACGACCAACCGACGCTAGTGACGCGCATGGATGACAGCCAGGCCCTGAGCCCCGACTTGGCGGGCAAGCGCTTGGCGATGCTCTATCACTACATGCAACCGGCGGCGGTAGAGGCGTTTTACCCCAACGCTAGGTTGCAACTTTTCCCGTCGACCTTCGAAGCCATTGGCGCTGTTGCGTTCGGCCAGGCGGATGTCTACCTGGGGGATGCGATCAGTACCAATTACCTGATCATTAAAAACCACCTCAATAACGTACGCATGGCCGACTTTTCTACACTGGAGGTCAATCCTTTCGCTTTCGCATTCTCGCGCGACAACACCCGACTGCTAGGCATCGTCAATGCGGCGCTGCAAGTGATCCCGGTCAGCGAGCAAATGGAGATCCTGCGCCGCTGGAGCGCTGGCAATCTCGGTTTCATCGGCAAGGCCCGCCTGCGCCTGAGTGCCAGTGAACAGCGCTGGCTGGACAAGCATCCGCGGGTAAAGGTGGCGGTGCTCGACGAGTTTGTGCCGATTTCATTTTTCAACGAACAGGGCCAGTTTCAGGGCTTGAGTGCGGAGGTCCTGGCCCAGGTCAGCTTGCGTACCGGGCTGAAGTTCGATGTGGTGCGCGGCGGCTCGCTTCCCTGGCAAGTTGATCAGGTCAACGCTGGCGCTGTCGAGATGATGGGGGTTATCACCCCCAGCATGGAGCGCGAAGAGAAGATACGTTTTACCCGCCCGTACCTGACCAACCCCTTCGTACTGGTCAGTCGCAGCGGCACAGGCAATCCGCTCACACTGGAGGACATGCCGGGCAAGCGCCTTGCGATGATTGGTGGCAATGTCCTGCGTGAAAGAATTACCCAGGATTATCCCGGCATAAAGTTCGTGGAGGTGCAGAGCCCCGTGCAGGCCATGGAGCTGGTGGCCAGCGGCGAGGCTGATGCGGCGCTCAACTCGCTGATCAGCGCCCGCTACGTAATTGCCCGTCAGTACCGTGACCGTTTGCGCGTGACCAGCACGGTTGGCTCGCAGCCTGCCCGTATCACTTTTGGGGTCAACCGCAGCCAACTGGAGCTGTACTCGATCCTTGACAAGGCGCTATTGAGCATTACGCCTCAGGAAATGGATGAGTTTACCAATCGCTGGCGCACTGAAGTAGTCATCGAAGACGGCTACTGGTCACAGCACCGTAATACGATCATCCAGGTTTTTTCCCTGGCTGCACTGCTCTTGCTGGTGACGTTGGGCTGGGTGATCTACCTGCGCAGCCTGATTCGCAAGCGAGCCCAGGCCGAGCGAGCCCTGAGTGATCAGATGCGTTTTATGAGCGTACTGATCGACGGCACCCCGCATCCGATTTATGTTCGTGATCGCCTGGGGCGGCTGATGGCCTGTAACAGCGCTTACCTTGAGGTGTTCGGCTTCAAGCTTGAAAACGTGATCGGCAAAACGGTAGTTGAGACCGATACGGGCAACCCGCCCCAGGCCCAGTCCTATCATGAGGACTACCTGCGGCTGATGGAGCAGGGAGAGCCGCAGATACACGACCGTGTACTCAAGGCTCCAGGCGGCGCGACCTTGACCATTTACCACTGGATGCTGCCGTACCGTGACGGTGACGAAAAGGTGGTGGGCATGATTGCTGGCTGGGTGGATGTCAGCGAACGTCAGCGTTTGCTGGGGCAATTGCAGGAGGCCATGGAAGGCGCCGATGCCGCCAACCGGGCCAAGACCACCTTCCTGGCAACCATGAGCCACGAGATTCGCACTCCCATGAATGCGGTTATTGGCATGATCGAACTGGCCCTGAAAAACGCCGAACAGGGCCGGGTAGACCGCGATGCCCTGGAAGTGGCGTCCGATGCGTCGAGGGGCATGTTGGAGTTGATCGGCGATATTCTCGACATTGCACGCATCGAATCCGGGCACCTGTCCTTGACCCTGGAGCCCTCGAACTTGCATGAATTGCTGAAATCAACGGCGCGGATTTTCGAGGGCCTGGCGCGGGCCAAAGGCTTGTCGCTGCAGGTGGAGCTAGATCCGCTGATTGATCGTCCTGTGCTGATTGACCCGCAGCGTTTCAAACAGGTGGTATCCAACCTCTTGAGCAACGCCATCAAGTTCACCAGCAGCGGCCAGGTTCGGCTCAGTGCCCAGGGGGCGCCGGCCGTTGCCAGCGGTTACTTGAGTCTGAAGTTATGGGTGGAGGACACGGGGATTGGCATCAGCGCCGACGACCAGGCGCGGCTGTTCAACCCCTTTGTTCAGGGCCGCAACACCGAGCAGGCGGCCCGCAGCGGTTCTGGCCTGGGACTGGTGATCAGCCGCAGCCTGTGCGAGATGATGGGCGGTCAACTACAACTGAGCAGTGTCGTTGGGCAGGGCACGCGGGTCGACGTGACGTTATCGTTGGCAGCTACTGTTTCACCGCCCACCCCGGCGGTATCGGCTACCCCGCAAACATCTGCGGCCCATGTATTGAATATTCTGGTGGTGGACGACTATCCCGCCAACCGCTTGCTGCTCGCCCGACAACTGAGCTTTCTCGGGCATCGGATCAGTACCGCCGAGGACGGTATTCAGGGCCTTGAGCGCTGGCAAGAGGAGTGCTTTGATGGCGTCATCACCGATTGCAACATGCCGTTTAAAAATGGCTACGAGTTGGCGCGGGATATTCGCAGGCAAGAGCAGGCCAAAGGCCTGGCCCCCTGTTTGTTATTGGGCTTTACCGCCAACGCTCAGCCTGAGGAAGTGGACCTGTGCCTGCAGGCCGGAATGGACGGTTGCCTGTTTAAACCTTCCGGCCTTGAGGACCTGCGCGCGGCGCTGGCTTCACGTACCGGGATGCCCTCGATTGCCGAGCCCTTTGAGCCCGAGCCGCTAGCGAATATTGATTTGAGCCACCTGGTAAAGTTGACAGGCGCTGACACCCAGGCGCTTAAAGAGCTGCTGGCCCCATTGCTCGACAGTTTGCAGGTGGACCACGGGTTACTGCCGCAACTGCTGCGCACGCAGGATTTCCCCAGGTTGCATGACCTGGCCCACAGGGCCAAGGGCGGTGCTCGTATGGTCAACGCGCAGGTATTGACGCGCTGCTGTGAGGTATTGGAGAAGGCCTGTGAACAGCAGGATCGTGAGGCACTGGCGCCTGCGGTTGAAGGTGTATCTGAGGCTATCGACCACCTGCTTCACACGCTATTGACCTATTGCAATCAGCATTGACTGGTATGCGAACCTGGTTTTCAGTCGTTCAGAGAGTTGGGGATAACTCCTGGCGCATGTCCCTGAACTGCCGCGCCAGTCCCAGCACCACATTGGCGCTGCCAACCGTGGGTACCAGGTGGGTAAACGGGATATCGATCATGCGGTTTTCCCGAACCGCCCGCAGGCGCGACAACACTGGGTCTGTGGTCAGCAATTGGCGCTTGCGGCTGGCGGCGGCCAACAGGGTCGTGACGAAACTGCGCCGGCTTTCGCTGTCCAGGCCGTTGACTTCGCTGTCCAGGTAGAACACTGATAACGGTTTGCCAGGCTCGATCAACGCCTGGGCGCTGGCCAGGTCGGCGTCCATGGAGATACTCCAGGCCGGTCTCCGGGCTCACGCGTCTGGAGCCCTTCACCTTCCCATGGCGGTTTGGCCACAGTGGTGTGTCGAAGAGGTCACGCGTATACCGTTGCGGGGGCAGCACCGGACTTGCTCGGATGAGCGTACCGGTTTCCCGTTTCACCCCATGCACGGCGGCATGAGGCACCTGAAACAGGGCAGCATCTGAACATTCGCAAGTCCGCTCGTCAACTTGGCGGGGAAATTTCCGAACAATTGGCTTGTCAGGCAAGGGGCTGGCGCAGTATTGACTGCACACGTGATTCCCACACCAGAGGAGAAGGGGATGCAGGCCACACGTTTGACCCTTGTTTGCCACGCCACGACGCCGTATCAGAAACGCGGTCAATTCCCTATCGACCAGTCTCTGGAGATGGATTGGCGGCAGGTGCCGTTATCGCTGGCCGGGCGTTTCAAGAAAAACCTGCGCCTGCTCTGTGGTCCTGAAGCCCGAACCCGGCAAACGGCAACGTTGTTCGGCAACGGCGCAAAGGTCGATGAAGCCTTGCGCGATGGTGATTTCGGCAGTTGGCAGGGCCAGGATATCGACGAGGTCGACCGCGACGAGTTGATGACCTGGCTTACCGACAGCACCAGCGCCCCTCATGGTGGCGAATCGGTGCAACAGGTCTGCAAGCGGGTAGGGCAGTGGATGCAAACCCTCGAAGCTAATCCAGGACACGTGGTGGCGGTGACCCATCCCTTCATCATCCGTGCTGCCTTGCTGCACGTCATGCAATGTCCGGTCGCGATGTTCAATCTGATCGACGTGGAGCCGCTGTCATCCACCGAGCTGCGTTTCAACGGTGTCTGGCGCCTGCGCCTGGAAACTCACGCCTCGTAGCCGGAACATGGCAAAATCGCCGCCCCGTATTGAGAACACCTCATGAAGACTTTCCCATGAAGAGCATCCTGATCATCGGCATTGGCGCCGGCAACCCCGACTACATCACCATGCAGGCGGTCAAGGCGCTCAACCGCACCGACGTGTTTTTCCTGATGGACAAGGGCCAGAGCAAGGACAAGCTGATCGACCTGCGTCGGGAAATCTGCGAGACCTATATCACCGATCACGACTACCGCTTTGTCGAGGCTGATTGCCCCGAGCGAGTGCGCGGTGAAATCGACTACACCACCGCTGTGCAGGACCTGAATCGCGATAAGCAGCAGACCTTTGAGCGGGTGATCAACGAACAAATGGCCGACGGTGAAGTGGGCGCATTCCTGGCGTGGGGCGACCCGGCGCTGTACGACAGCACCATCCGCATCCTCCAGGCAATCCTCGCCACTGGCCGCTGTGAATTCGAGTTCGAAGTCATCCCCGGCATCACCAGCGTCCAGGCCCTGGCGGCCCAGCACAAAGTGCCGCTGAACCGCATCGGCCGGTCCATCGAGATCACCACAGGTCGCCGGTTGGCGGCGGGGCAGGTCAGTGACGCCGATACGTTGGTGGTGATGCTCGATGCAGAGGACTCCTACCGCACCGTGGCGGACAAGGACGTGGATATCTATTGGGGCGCCTACCTCGGTACGCCGGACGAGATCCTCATCAGCGGCAAGGTGGCTGAGGTTGCCGATGAGATTGAGCGTGTGCGCAAGGCGGCGCGCCAGGCCAACGGCTGGATCATGGACACTTATTTGCTGCGCAAGCCTTGAGGTTGATCCCCATGTTCAAACTGATCGTCTTGGCGCTGACGTTGTGTGCGGGTGTCGCCCACGCCCAATCTGCCCTGCACACGGATTTGCCGCTGTCGTACCTGGAGCAGACTCAAAGTGATTCACGCAACCAGCCCCTGGTGATTTTTCTCCATGGGTTTGGCAGCAATGAGCAGGACCTTTTCGGTCTCAGGGATGAACTGCCGTCGACCTGGAGCTACCTGTCAGTTCGAGCACCGGGAACGGTGGATGAGGATGGCTATCGCTGGTTTCGCAAGACGCCCGGCAATGGCGACTACGATGGCGAGACCGTCGATTTGCAGAGCAGCGCACGGCTGATCGAGGACTTTGTCGCCCAGGCCACGGCCAAGTATCACACCCAGAGCGACCGAGTATTCCTGGTGGGGTTCAGCCAGGGAGCGATCATGTCGTACGAGGTGGGCTTACGGCAGCCGCAAATGCTGCGGGGGATCGCGGCGTTGAGTGGCAGCGTGTTGCCGGTGCTCAAGGCTCAGCTCAAGACTCAGTTCAAGCCGGATGAGCAACTGGGCAAGCTGGCGATTTTTATCGGCCATGGCACGTTGGACCAAGCGTTGCCGTATGCCTCGGCCACGCGGGCCAATGAGGTGTTGTCGGGCCTGGGGCTGAAACCGGAGTTTCATGGTTATCCGGGCATGACCCATACCATCAGTAATGCCGAAGTGCAGGACCTGAAGAACTGGCTCCAAAAGAGCCTGCCCTAAACAAAGCAATAGCCGTGGAAATCGGCTTACTTGCCGCCCGTAATCTGCTTCACCAACACGCCATGTCCCTTGGCATCATCGGCCCGGGAAATCGCCTGGATTACCAGCAGGTGATTGCCGGAGCCGGCGAAGAATGTCGAGGTCAGGGTCTTGCCGCCCCCCATGGTCGCCGTGCTGTCAACCTGACGCATGCCCAAGCCCTTGAGGACCAGCTTTATTTCGCCCAGTTTCTTGAAGTCTGGCAGGGTGGCGCTTTGCTCCTTGACGAATCCAGTCACCGCGCCGTCGAGAAATTGCGGGTCGTTGTCCTTGATGGTGATGCCGTCATTACGCAGGGTCTCGGCCACGATCACCACGCTTTTGCCCGCCTGGTTGGTGTACATCGTGCCGCTGGCGCCCGCGGTGCCGTGGGCTTCATCGCCGGCCGGCAGTGCATCGGCGGTGTAGGCCTTGGGCAGGCCGAAGGTGAATTTGCCGTCCAGGGTGGAGATGGTCTGGCCGGCTGGCTTGTCGGCGGCGAACACTTGGCAGGCGCCCAAGCTTGCGGTCAGCGCGAGCGCCAAGAAGGCTGCGGTCTTGGTGAGGGTGGCCATGAAGCTCTCCAGGAAAGAACGAAGTTGCGCCGTATTCTGTCAGAAATTCGCAATGTCGTTCATGTCCATCCTCACGCCTTGTCGGACTCTTCCTCCAACCGATCCATCTCAAACAACCGCGCCAGCTCCGCGCGGGACTCCTGAGCTGACTGCATGACCTTGGCCGCGTCGTCGTACACCGCATGCTGGACGGCCAGCAGTTGCAGGTCGTGGTTCTTGAAGCGGTTGATCCGCGCATCGGCCTGGGTTTGGCTCAGGCCTAGTCCCACCAGGGTACGACGACTCATTTCCAGGCTGGAGTAGAACGTCTCGCGTACTGGTGACGCGTCCAGGTCCACCAGGCGATGGACGTGCTGGCGGTTACGCGCGCGGGCGATGATCTTCATGTGCGGGTACAGACTGCGCACCAGTTCGGCGGTCTTGATGTTGATCTCGGGATCATCCATGGCAATCACGAAAAACTCCGCCTGGTCGACCTTGGCCGCATGGAGGATTTCCGGGCGCTGTGGGTCGCCGTAGAACACCGGCATGCCGCCAAAACTGCGGGTCAGCTCGATAGTTTCCACCGAGGTGTCGAGGGCGATAAACGAAATGTTTTGTGCTCGCAGGATACGCGCCACGATCTGCCCCATGCGGCCCATGCCGGCGATCACCACCCGTGGCGCATCGCTCTCGATGGCGCGGTATTCCTCGGGTACTTTGACGGTTTTGCTCTTGGGTTTGAACAGTATCGGGCACAGCAGCAACAGCAACGGGGTCAGGGCCATGGACAGGGTGATGGTCAGCACCAGGATGTCGTAGAGCCGCGGTTCGAACAGGCCCTGGTCGCGGCCGATCTTGAACACCACGAAGGCGAACTCACCGCCTGCGGCCAGCACCACGCCCAGGCGCAGTGCACTTTCGCGATTGAGACCACCCGCCAGTTGGCCGATGCAAAACAGCAGCGGCAGCTTGATGGCGATCAGCAGCAGGGTCAGCCCCAGTACGACGATCGGCGCGCTGAACAATAGGCTGATATTGGCGCCCATGCCGACGCTAATAAAAAACAGCCCCAGCAACAGCCCCTTGAACGGTTCGATCTGGGATTCCAGTTCGTGGCGGTATTCCGAGTCAGCCAGCAAGAGGCCTGCGAGGAACGCGCCCAAGGCCATGGACACGCCCACCAGCTCCATCAACCATGCCGTGCCGATCACCACCAGCAGGGCCGTTGCGGTGGACACTTCTCGCAGCCCGGTCTTGGCGACGATGCGAAACACCGGTCGCAACAGATAACGACCGCCAATGATCACCACGACGATGCTGCCCAATACCTGCAAGCCGTGGTTCAGGTCCTGGGCGGCGGTAGTGGTGTGATTGTTGCCAGCGAGAAGCGGCACCATGGCGATCAGCGGGATCGCCGCGATGTCCTGAAACAGCAGAATGGCAAACGCCAGGCGGCCATGGGGTTGGTTCAGTTCCTTGCGTTCGGCCAGGCTTTGCAGGCCGAAGGCAGTGGAGGACAAGGCCAGGCCCAGACCCAGTACAATGGCGCTGTTCCACGACTGGCCAAACACCCACAGCGCTAGCACGCCGATGACCGTCCCGGTGATCACCACCTGGGCCAGGCCGACGCCGAACACCGCCTTGCGCATCACCCATAAGCGTTTGGGCGAAAGCTCCAGGCCAATGATGAACAGCAGCAACACTACCCCTAACTCGGAAAACTGGCTGACACTTTGCGGGTTGCCCACGAGCCCCAGTACCGACGGGCCGATGATCACCCCGGCCAGCAGATAGCCCAGTACCGCGCCCAATTGCAGGCGCTTGGCCAAGGGTACGGTGAGCACCGCGGCGAACAGGAACACCACGGCCGCTTGTAACAGGTTGCCTTCATGGGGCATTGCTTACTCCAGGATCTTTTTCGAATCAACAGAGCGCTATTAGAACGCTTTTTTACATTTTGAAATCTGATTTTTTGCAGAGAAAGACATGGGTTAGCCAGTGTTCGCTGGGGACAATCCTGCTCTGTTATCACTGCAAACACATCGCTGGCATCCTGAAGCACGCCCTGGCGACAGTGGTCCGGGGCAGATGAGCCAGAGGAGAGTCTGGCCAAGGTACTGAATATCAACCAGGCGGCCGTTTCCAAAATGGAACGACGCACCGACATGTACATCAGCACCCTGCGTAACTACATCCGTGCCATGGGTGGCGAGTTGGAGATTGTCGCGACCTTTCCTGACGGTCAGGTAAAGATCGAGAACTTTGCCAGTTGAGTCGTTCAGCGTTACCGGCGTCTCTCAGCATCAGTGGAGGATGCTAGAGAACTGAATATCGGAACAAAATCCCTGATTTATGGCATGCCTGCCCATGTGTATGGGCAGAGGGTTCCTTAACCCACCGAGGTTTTCACATTGCCTCAACCCACCCTTTGCTACTATCGCCCTCCACCGTCATCAGGAGTTACCGCCCCATGCAACACCAGTGGGATGAAATGCACCGCACCCGCAAGCCCACGTTCGTCCTGTGCGGCGAGCCCCAAGGTGATGTGCTCAATCTCTACGTCCACGGTTACTCGGCCTTCTTTAATCAGCAACAGCTGGGCAACTTCAAGGCGCAACTGGCGACCATCGAAGGCTCGACCAACCTGATGCTGTTCTGGCCGGCGGGGCATTTCCTGGAAAACCTGTTTGCGCCGTTCAAGGACGTCATCGCTTCCATGCTCGGCGGCGGCACCCTGGGCGCGGCGACCATTGGCCTGGGCAAGGCGATTGCCTATTTTCTCGACCACTACAAAAGCGTCGAAGCCCGGGTTGATGAAGTCGCCAAAAGCCTGCTGCCCGAATTGGCCAACTACCTGCACGGCGAGTCTATCCAGGTGCAGAAAATCAACCTGATTGGCCATTCGCTGGGTGCGCGGTTGTTGGTCAAGAGTTTGTTGGCAAGCCCCGAACTGGCCCGTGAACTGCCGTTGAACAACCTCTTGTTGATGGGCGGGGCGATCTGCACTTCCAGCCCCTGGGACCAGGTGTCGGCGCCGCTGAAGGGCCGGGTGATCAACTGCCACTCCAGCAAGGACTGGGCGCTGGCGCTCAAGCCGGATGCCGAGCGGTGCATCGGCCGTTATGCGATCCCGTTGACCCCGGCCCTCAAGGACAAGGTGGCCAACGTGCACTTGACCAGCTTTGATCACGCTGCCTACTGGCCACAATTGAAGACAGTGGTGCAATACACCGACCTGCTGCAGGAGCGCCGTGGCATGATCCGCGCCGATCAGCGTAGTAGCGAGGTGCGGTTTGCCGAGGAGGATGTCGACCTGTTCCCGCTGCTGGTGCAGGCGCGGCCGGATGAACTGAAGTTTCTTGCCGAATTAATGGCGCAAAAACACAGTGCGTCCATCGATGTCAGCGTGCGCGAGCCGCTGAAACTGGCCGTGGAGTTGCAGCGCATGGGTGGCGACAGCTTCATGAACCTGGCGCGGGGCCATGGCGTCAGCTATCGCGAAATGGCCCAGGACGTGGTCCAGCGAGTGGGGGTCAAGTTTGACCAGCCCCTCGACAGCGTGGCCCTCACGGCCCTTGAAGAGCGGGTCGCCGAAACCTTGATCGAGCAGTATAAGGACAAGCTCAGCCTGGCCGACCGCAAGGTCTTCGAGGCCGAACTCAAGGCGGCTGCGCAAAAGGAACAGGGTTTTTTCAATCGCTTCGATGTCGGGCGCTCGGCCACCACGGCCTTGAGTGGTACAGCGCTGGCCGGGTTGACCGGTTTTATCCTGCGCCGGGGCGCGGCTACGGCAATTCCGGTGGTGGGGCAGGCGCTGGCGGCAGCGATGTTGTTGGTGAGTGGGGTGCGGGCGTTTTCCGGGCCGGCGTATTCCATCACCACCCTGGCGGTGCTGGTGCTCGGGGTGATTCGTCAGCGCCTGGAGCGCGAGGCGCTGAATCAAGAGATGGACCTGGTGGTTAAGGTGGTGGAGGCGTTTGATCTGCCCAGGGAAACGGTGATGCGTACGGTCTCGTCTGACTGATAAGCTGCGCCCTTGTTCTGCGTGTTTACCGGGTACCCCGCGTGAAATTTAGCTTGCCGAAAATCGCTACTGCTCCGTTCTGCCCGCCGGAAGTCGCCGGCTCCATTGCAGTCGATCCCAGTGCCTCATTTTTCAAACGGTTGCTGAAATTCGCCGGCCCCGGCTTGCTGATCTCCATCGGCTACATGGACCCGGGCAACTGGGCGACGGCCATCGAGGCCGGCTCACGCTATGGTTACAACCTGTTGTTCGTGGTGTTGCTGGCCAGTTTGGCCGGGATGGCGGTGCAGTGTTTGTGTTCGCGGTTGGGCATCGCCACCGGCAAGGACCTGGCGCAGCTGTGCCGTGAGCGCTACAGCAAACGCTCGGCGCGCACGCAATGGGTATTGGCGGAAATCTCGATCATCGCCACCGACCTCGCCGAAGTTCTCGGCTGCGCCTTGGCTTTTCACCTGCTGCTGGGGGTTTCCCTGACCACCGGCATCGTCATTACTGCCTTCGATACGCTGCTGATCCTGGCTCTGCAAAACCGTGGTTTTCGCCGCCTGGAAGCAATCATGCTGGCACTGGTGGCCACCATCGGCGTGTGTTTCTTTATCGAACTCGTGCTGATCAAACCCTACTGGCCGGACGTGCTCCGTGGCTTTACGCCGTCGTTGTCGGCCATCAGCGATGCCGCGCCGCTGTACCTGGCCATCGGCATTCTAGGGGCGACGGTGATGCCCCATAACCTGTATTTGCACACATCCATCGTGCAAACCCGGTTGTTCGGCAAGGATTTGGCCAGCCGCCAGGACGCGGTCAAGCTGGCGCGTATCGACACCATTGGCTCCCTGGCCCTGGCCTTGTTGGTCAACGCGGCGATCCTGGTGCTGGCGGCGGCGGCCTTCCACCAGACCGGCCACTTCGAGGTCGTGCAAATCCAGGATGCCTACCACCTGCTGGACCCACTGGTGGGCGGTGCCTTCGCCAGTATTCTGTTCGGCATTGCCTTACTGGCCTCCGGGCAAAGCTCCACCTTTACCGGCACCATCGCCGGGCAAGTGATCATGGAGGGCTACCTCAACCTGCGGATTCCCTGCTGGCAGCGGCGCCTGATCACCCGTGGGCTGGCGCTGATCCCGGCATTCCTCGGGGTGTGGCTGATGGGGGACGATGCCATCGGCAAGTTGCTGATCCTCAGTCAAGTGGTGTTGAGCCTGCAGTTGCCGTTTGCCTTGTACCCGTTGATTCGCATGACTGGCGACAAACAGCTGATGGGGCCGTTCGTCAATCGCCTGCCCACGAAGCTGTTGGCCTGGACCCTATTTGCGGTGATCAGCGGCGCCAATGCCTGGTTGATCGGGCAATGGCTGTTCTAATCAGCGATCCCAGTACGGTATCGGCCCGAAGCATTCGACGAAGTAGTCGATTACCGTACGAACCTTCACCGACAGGCGGCGGCTTCCGGGCCACAGCGCCGCAATCTGTTGCGGCTCCAGGGTCGTGGCCACTTCATAGTCAGTCAGCACAGCCTGCAAGGTCCCGGCACGCAGGCCTTCGCCGATCAACCACGACGGAAATACCACCAGGCCCAGGCCTTGCTCGGCGGCGTGGGTCAGGGTATCGGCGTGGTTGCCGGTGATCGGGCCCTTGACGCTGTAGGGCGTCCAGTCGCCCTGGTCGCGGCGAAAGAACCAGCGCTGCTGGCCGGTGACGCCTTTGTAGGCCAGGCATTGGTGGTTCACCAGTTCATCGGGGTGTTGTGGCGTACCGTATTGCGCCAGATAGGCAGGGCTGGCGGCGATGCGGAAACGCTGCGGGGCGAAAATGCGCGCCTGCATGCCGGAATCGTTGAGTACGCCGATGCGAAACAGCAGGTCGGTACCGCCTTGCAGCGGGTCTACGTAGGTGTCGGTCTGCTGGATATCCAGTTGCAGCTTGGGATAGCGCCGGCACAGCTCACCCAACCATGGCGAGAGGTGCCGCTGGCCGAACACCATCGGCGCGTTGATCCGCACCAGGCCGCTGGGCTCGCTTTCCTGTTCCTGCAAGGCCTGTCCGGCTTCTTCCAGTTGCTCCAGCACCAAGCGCGCGTGATGGCCCAGCAAGCGCCCGGCCTCGGTGGGGCTGACGGCACGAGTGTGGCGATACAGCAGTTGTTGGCCCAGGGCCTGCTCCATCAACTGAATTTGCCGGGAGATGGAGGAGGGTGCCAAGCCCTCACGGCGGGCGACTTCGGAGAAACTGCCGTAGTCCAGTACCGCGACAAACAGGCGAAGCGCCTTGAAACTCAACTCGCTCAAACCCTGCATGATGACTCCGTGCTATGCGCAATGCGCAAAGGTGTTGTCGGCATGCTCCCATTTATCGCAAGGCACTGCCACCGGATAATGCACGCCATCGCTCCTCTCTAATTGCGCAGGTGTTCTATGCAAACTTCCTCTCTTGACGGTGCGGGCCTGGCTCAAGCCAAGCCGAAAACCTTTCTTCGGCTACTGTTATTGCCGCTGGTGATTTTCGCCGGCATGGGCTTGTCGGTGGAAGCCGGTTTGCTGGGGCCGTTGGGCGTGCAGGTCGGGCACTTGTGGGCGACCTTGAGTATCTTCGGCGTAGGCTCCGCGATTCTGTTTTTACTATTGCTGTTCAGTGGCCCGCAAAAAGGCCCGGCCCTCACCGATCTGCCGCGCTGGCAGTTGATCGGCGGCTTCCTGGGCCCGATGTACGTGGTGGTGCTGACCCTGGCCACGCCGCATATCGGCATTGCCATGACCATGATCGCGATTCTCTCCGGCCAAGTGGGCAAGAGTGTGTTGATCGACCACTTCGGCTGGTTCGGCACCACGCGCAAACGGGTCAACGGTGAGCGCTGGATTGCGCTGCTGTTGATTGTGGCGGCACTTGTTTTGATTGCACGGGGTTAAGACGATGAATCTGATTGTGTTGTTGGTATTGGTGGTGGCCGCAGGTGCGGTGTTGAGTGTGCAGGCGGCGATCAATGGTCGGCTGGGGCAGACGGTGGGTGTATTGCGCAGCAGTCTACTGACCTTTGTGGTCGGGGCGATCAGCACCGGCCTGCTGGTTCTGTTCTTTGAGCCGGCTCACGCGGTTAGCCTGTTGGATGTGCCGAAATGGCAACTGACGGGGGCGTTGTTTGGGGTGGTGTACATGATGGTCATGGTCGGTGCTGTACCGATTATTGGCACAGCGGTGGCGACTGTGGCGGTGATCGTTGGGCAATTGGGCATGGGCATGCTGATCGACAATTTCGGCTGGCTCGGCAACCCGGCCATCGAACTGTCCGGCAGCCGGATTGTGGCAATGCTCTGCCTGGCGCTGGCCCTGGTGTTCATGTATCGCAGCAGTACCCGCGCCGATTAACGGCTTTGAACCAACGGTGGTGTCGGGCAGTCACTGCTTAAGGTGTCGGCGTTCGCCGCACCGGGACGACCATGACGAAGGAGTCTGATCATGCAAGAAAAAACCTGTGCCTGCCCTCACTGCAACTGCCTGGTGGGGCAAACGGCGGTGATGAAAGAAGGTAAGAGTTATTGCTGCCAGGGCTGTGCCGATCATCATGCCCATGGTGAGCCGTGCGCTTCGTCTACGGGGTGTGAGTGTGCCAAGTCGGCGCATGGCTAAATGTGAAACGCTTGTAGGGGCGAGCGGCCCCTACAGGGTTATTGCGGTTCCAGCGCCAGTCTAGGCGGTGCCTCCCTGCCAGGTTCAAGAGCGCGCGTCCGAGCGGCGCCATTGCACATTTGCGATGCCAAACTTCTCGGCCTGGGGCTTGCTGGTCTTTTTCACCTGTTCCCGGGCAAATCGGCCGATGCGGCCTATGCCG
The DNA here is from genome assembly GCF_055407105.1 of Pseudomonas sp. C321. NCBI lineage: Bacteria > Pseudomonadati > Pseudomonadota > Gammaproteobacteria > Pseudomonadales > Pseudomonadaceae > Pseudomonas > Pseudomonas sp. C321. The sequence goes on from NZ_JBUZRB010000004.1 coordinate 87,906, forward strand.
GCATCGCAGCTTGCCCAATGCCAGGCTTCTGCGGTGTCGAGTTTTTCCAGGCGAATAATGAAAGACTTGGGCGTGCCATGCAGCGTGTAGTCGATCACGAAAAAATTTGCGTTGTTCATGGACCTGTTGACCCTCCTTGTGTCTCTAAGTGATCACTCAGGGCGGTAAAAATTCATTCGGATTGTCGGCAGCGGTTATTTTCTTAGAAAGAAAGCTGCATGGCCTGGGGCTGTGGGAGTTTGTCTGGTCATGGAAACGATGCCCAAATAAAGGTCATCAAGACAGTTGCTCCCACAGCAAGAGGGATTTACGCCTCGGGAACACCTTTCTCCCACGCCGACCAGTTCTTCAGAATCGCCTGCACCAATGGGTTGCCGGTGCGGTACAGGTTCTCCAGCGCTGGCACGAACCCGCCCTGGTCCGCGTACTTCAGCAGGTTGTCGACTTCGCTGTAACCCGGATACGGTCGGTCGAAATCGGAGCCTGCGCGTACCACGGCCAGGCGCTGGATATCCACCAGACCTTCACGACTGGCCCGCAGCAGCGCTTCGTAGGTGGAGTTGTCTTCCTGCTGGGTGGTGCAGTAAATGCCTTTATTGTCGGTAAGCAACTGGGTCCAGACTTCGGCGCGTTCGCTCAGGCGTGTGCCGGAAAACCAGGTATTACCGGCCAGGGTGTCACACTGGGTGACCTGCGGCGGCTGGTTGGCCGGAGCGTACGGGTAGTGTTTGCGCCACGCGGTGGATTCCTTGCTTTCACTGAGTTCGACCTTTTGCGACAGGGCAAATGCCTTGGCCTGAAGTTTCGGGTTCAGCTCGAATACTTCGGTCTTGTAGTCCAGCGGCGGTTTCTCATTCGGGCCTTTGGTGTTGATACCGATATAACCGGTCGGCCAGTCCTTGGGCGCATCCCGGGAATCGATTTCCCACTGGGTGCCGAACTCCACCAGGTAGTGGGCCCAGGCTGCGGTGCCGATGGTGCCGTGGTGCGGGTTGATACCGGCAATCCCGGCGACCAGGAAGTAGCTCTGGCGCAGGTCGAACTTGGGTGACAACGCCAGGGCCAGGGTGGAGACGGCGGCGTTGGTTTGGCCCATGCCGGTCACCAGCAGGCACACGTCCTGGGTGTTGCAGCGGATTGCCGGGTACTCGGCCGACAGGCCTGGCACGCGGACTTCCTGCTTGAGTTCCAGGCGATCAATCCAGTGCTGTGCCTCGGGGGCGAACATGGTGATCAGCATCACTTTGGGTTTGATCGGTGCAGGCTGTGCAGCGAAGGTGTTGGAGGCTATCAGTGTGCCAAAGGCCAAACCAACGGCTACAGAAAGACGAGTCACTGCGTGCATAAAATCCCCCTACGAAATGAATGATGAGCGGCTTCCAGCTTGCCGCTCAAAACTGATAACCGACCCCGGCGTAGTAACCCCAGCCGTTGGAGCGGGCGCGGAAGTTGCCGTCACCGAAATTCAGCTCGCTGCCGTCCTGCCAGTTGCCGCCGTTATGAAAATAACGGCCCACCAGGGTGAAGCGCAGGTGCGTGAAGGAATACAAGAGCACGTTGGTTGCAACCAGGGAGTTGGCAGTGCGCGCCGGGTTGTCCTTGTGCAAATCCGAGCCGAAATCGTAGTTGGTGAAACCGATATAGGTCAGCGAAGCGCCGTTGTCGAAGCTGCCGATGGGCACGATGTATTTCATTTGGGCGCGGTAGCCGTCCCAGGAATATTCATTGCTGGCGCCGTAGTTTTCCCACTGGTAACGCCCGTAGAAGTTGGCCGACAGGTTGACCCGCGAGTGGGTGTCGATGTCGGTACCCAGGCCGCTATATAACGTGTTGGCGCGGTTGGCCTTGTTGCTGCCGTGGTCGTAGACCCAGTCGAAGGCCACGTACCATTCCTTGAAGGGCCCGACGGCCAGGCTGCGGCCGGCCAGGTAATCGATGGAGATGCGCGGTTCGTGTTCCATGAACACTGGCGAGCCATGGTCCCAGACGCCTTTGTCATTGCTGTTACCAATACCGAAGATCTTTGGCACATCTATATAACCGTATAGCTCGAACGGCCCCTTGCGGCCGAAGTACTCGTACTCCAGGTAAATGTCATCGGCAGGCTTGGGGCCGAAGCTGATGTCTTTGCTGCCAATGATCGTCAGGTCTTGGTTGAACCAGTCGGAGAGGTAAGGGCTGTCTTTCTTCGGGGCGGCCGCCGCGCTCAGGGTTTCGCCTTGTGCTGAATCATCGGTGACTTTTCCCTGCCCCAAAGTGGGGCCGCTGAGTACTCCCGTAACGGCTGCCAGTAGCAGAGAAACACCAAAGGTTGTGGCGGACGCGGGGCGTCTGGACGTCGATTGCATTGAAAATCCCTGTTCGTGTGCGGTTTAGACCCGGCTGGCCGGGAAAGGGCGAACGTGCCGGTAATTTGTCGTCAAGTCCGATCCGCAAACGTTTGCATAGGCTGTACCAACTTTGGTCAATGGCTTGAAATGGATAGAAAAATGTCGAATTAGCCGACCTTTTGGTCAGAAACGTGACTTCGCGTTTATGGCATCCTGTCGGGCAATGAACAGAGAGCCCGCAGATGTTCGATCACTGGCTACAACGCTGGAAACTGACCCCCGATGGTGACGCCATCATTACCCCCGGCAGCCACCTGCTGCCAGTGCGCTGGCAAGGCGAGCCCGCGATGCTGAAAATCGCCCATACGCCTGAAGAAAAACTCGGTGGCCTGCTGATGAGTTGGTGGGCGGGCGAGGGTGCGGCACGGGTGTTCGCCCATGACGGCAATGCGCTGGTGATGGAGCGCGCCACAGGTGCTGGGTCATTGATGCAGATGGCCCTCAATGGCCGGGACGACGAGGCCAGCCGCATCGCCTGCGCCACCGTTGCCCGGTTGCATGCACCCAGATCCTCTGCGCCCGAAGGGTTGCTGTCTCTGGAGCGATGGTTTCAGTCGTTATGGACTGCCGCCGAGCAAGAAGGTGGGCTGCTGCTCGATTGTGCTGTCACTGCACGCACGTTATTGGCTATGCAACAAGAGATCGTGGTCCTGCACGGCGATGTGCACCACGACAACATCCTCGACTTCGGCCCACGGGGTTGGCTCGCCATCGACCCGAAGCGGGTGATGGGCGAGCGGGGTTACGACTACGCCAATCTGATCTGCAACCCTGACCTGCCCACCTGCACCGATCCTGTACGTTTCAACCGGCAGGTCGACATCATCACCCAGGCCGCCGGGCTTACGCGCCAGCGCTTGCTGCAATGGGTGGTGGCCCACGCCGGGTTGTCGGCAGCCTGGTTCCTGGAGGATGAGGAGCGGGATCAGGCGGATGTAAGCCTGCAAGTTGCACGACTGGCGCAACAGGCATTGGCTCAATGGGCCTTGGTAAACGGCAATGCCTGATCACCGTTGCGATTGAACAGATACATCGCCGTCTCCCGGCGGTACTCGCTGGGCGTCTGGTCCATTTCGATGCGGAAATGCCGATTGAAGTTGGACAGGTTGGCGTAGCCCACTTCAAAACAGATGTCGGCGACGGACATCTCGGTTTGCAGCAGCAACCGGCAGGCGCGCTGGACCCTGAACTTGCGCATCAGGTCGATAAAACCGTGGCCGGTGATGCGCTTGAAGAACCGCGAGAAGCCCGGTTCGCTCATGTCCAGGCGCTGGGCGATCACCGACAGGCGCACGTCACCGGTCAACTCGCTCATCAGATAGTCGAAAGCCTTGTTGATACGCTCTGAGCTGCGGGCGTCCAGGGTTGGCGCGTAGCAGGTGCTGGCGAGGGCATGTACCTCCAGCGCCGGCGCTTTGATCAGGGTGTCGAGCAATTGCAGAAACAGGATCAAGCGCTTGAGCCCCAGGGCCGGGCCGATCTGTTCAAGCAGTTCGGCGGCCTGGAGGGCGGTGGCCCCGGTGAACTCCAGGCCACGACGGGCCAGGTCGAACATGTGCTGCAGGTCGCCCAGCTCCGGCAACGTCTTGCCCAGGGTGAGCAGGGTGGCACCGTCGAATTGCAGCACCACGTCGCGCCCGTGCAGGTGTTCGCCGGGGGCCAGGTCGCCGATCCAGTCATGGGGCAGGTCCGGCCCGATCAGCGCCACGTGGCCTGCACCAAAGGCGCCGATGTAGTCGCCCGCCACCAGCTTGCCGCTACCCTGGCGAATCAGATGGATTTCGAATTCAGGGTGGTGATTCCAGCGCGCCAGCGCGTAGGGATAGTCATGTTCGTACCAGCGAAAGCCATGCTCTGCCTCGGGGAGAATGACCTCAAGTTCGGCGGGGCGCTGCTCGAACAAGGCTGCGCGGCTGTCTGGCATGTCTTGGCCCCTTAATGGGTTCTTGGAATACGATCAAAGTACGCCCTTTTCCTGGCAGGCGGCTACCTGGTGTTTTGCTTGCCACTGATACTTTTTTGACCCTGTAAACGACAGTTAAAAAAGCACCAGTCGTGCATCCACCATTCGTTTGTTCGGGTCTCTCCAAGCTGCTGTAATCGAGTGGTCAACAACAAAAACAAGAGCTCCCGTCGCCAATGGCGCGGGTGGAGAGCGCCATGACCCCTATCCCGAAGACGCTTTTGCTGGTGACCGGCCTGTGTGTGGCGATGGCCAGCCATGCGGCAGAAACGGTGACCATCGCCACTGTCAACACACCACCGAGCTCGAGATGAAACGCGCCGGTTATCCGAAATAGCCCTTATATGGATGAGCACCCAATGAAACGACTGGAAGGTAAAAGCGCCCTGGTCACCGGCTCCGCACGCGGTATCGGCCGATCCTTTGCCCAGGCCTATATTAATGAGGGCGCTACTGTCGCCATCGCTGACATCAACCTGCAGCGAGCCCAGGCTACGGCGTTAGAGCTGGGCCCCAACGCTTACGCGATAGAGATGGACGTGACCCGCCAGGTCTCCATAGATGCCGCGATTGCCGCCGTAGTGGTACAGACCGGCAAACTCGACATCCTGATCAACAACGCTGCGCTGTTCGACTTGGCGCCGATCACCGACATCACCCGCGAGAGCTTCGACCGGCTGTTTTCCATCAATGTCGCCGGTACGCTTTTTACCTTGCAGGCCGCCGCTCGACAGATGATCAGCCAGGGCCACGGCGGCAAGATCATCAACATGGCCAGCCAGGCCGGGCGCCGGGGCGAGGCGTTGGTGGCGGTGTACTGCGCCACCAAGGCGGCGGTAATCAGCCTGACGCAATCGGCGGGGCTGAACCTGATCAAGCACGGGATCAACGTGAATGCCATCGCGCCGGGTGTGGTGGATGGCGAGCATTGGGATGGGGTCGATGCCATGTTCGCCCGGCATGAGGGTCGGCCTTTGGGCGAGAAGAAACGACTGGTGGGGCAAGAGGTGCCGTTTGGGCGCATGGGCACGGCTGAGGATTTGACGGGGATGGCGATTTTCCTGGCGTCGAAGGACAGCGAGTATGTGGTGGCGCAGACGTATAACGTCGATGGTGGGAATTGGCTGAGCTAAAGGGTCAAGCGATGAGTTGCCGGTGGTCGGCGGCGATCAAATACTCCTGGGTCCGATGCTGTGAGTGTATGGTGATTTGAGTTTCCCCCTACTTATTGATTGGAGTCCTGTCGTGGCCAAAGCATCCTCTGCAATTGAAATCCCGGTGTCGGCCGAGCAGGTCTGGCAGTTGGTTGGCGGCTTCAACTCGCTGCCCGACTGGCTGCCCTTGATCGCCAAGAGCGAACCGAGTGAAGGTGGCCGCGTGCGCCACCTGCAAACCGTCGATGGTGGCGTGGTGGTTGAACGTCTGCAGGCCTTTGATGAAGCAGCGCGCACCTACAGCTACTCCATCAGCGAGTCGCCGTTTCCGGTGGGTGAGTACCTGGCGACTTTGCGCGTTGAGGCGCTGACGGACAGCACCGCGAAAGTGACCTGGTCCGGGGTGTTTACCCCGGTGGTCGGGGTGACGGATGCGGCGGTGGAGGAGTTGTTTGCCGGTGTTTACAGCGGTGGGCTTGAAGCCTTGCGGGCTAACTTTCCGGCTTGAGAATATGGGGGGGCGGTGGTGCGACTGGGTTGGGTTGGGTTGGGTGCATATCCGTTATTTTGGTCAGGGCGGATTAGGGTTACGCCCTTACGGCGTGTCACTTTGCAAAAGCGGCAAAGTAACCAAAGCGCTCTTGCCCCACCACTTGGTGCCTCGCTGTGGCTCGGCATGCCTTCACTCCGGCATTGCCATCGTGGTTAACGGGGCGCCTTAGATCAAGATCAAGATCAAAAGCACGGCGGCCTGGTAGCCGACCTGAGTGGTGAGAAGCAAGAGCGGATCTACTGCCCACTGTCCACTGTAGGAGCGAGCTTGCTCGCGATGGTCGTTAACGATAACGCTGGCTTCCTGAATCACCGCGGTGCCCTCAGGTTCTTCGCGAGCAAGCCCGGCTTGTTCTTCAGGTCTCGGGCATCAACTGCTGCCGACACTCCAGCACCAACCGCGCACCGCCACGTTCGCTGGTGCCCACTTCCAGCTTGAAACCATGCAGATTGATGATCGCCGCCACAATCGACAGGCCCAAGCCAAACCCGCCTTGCTGACTGCTTTCATCGACTCGGTAAAAACGCTGGAACACCGCTGCTCGTTCCGCCTCCGGGATGCCGGGGCCGGAGTCGAGGACTTCGATTCGCGTGCTGCCGGCATCGTTGACCGCCCGCAAAATCACTTCGCCGCCCGGCGGAGTGAATTTGATCGAGTTGCTCAACAAGTTGGCCAGGGCCTCGAACAGCAGCGCCCGATCGCCCGTGATCCACGGCAGCGATTCGGGAGTTTCCAGCAGCAAGTCCATCTGGCCTTCTTCGGCCAGGGGCAGGTAGAAATCGTGGAGTTCCTGCAGTAAGGGCAGGGGGTTGAGGACCAGGAAGCCGGAACGGCGCTGATGGTCTTCCAGTTCGGAAATGCGCAGCAAACCACGAAAACGTGCCATCAGCGTGTCGGTTTCACTGATCACTTCGTCCAGTTGCAAGGCATGAGCCGAGCCTTCGTCGGCTTGTTGCTTGATCCGGTATAACTGCGCCCGCAGTCGGGTCAGCGGGGTGCGCAGGTCGTGGGCGATGTTGTCGCACACACCCTTGACCTCGTTCATCAGCTTTTCGATGCGGTCGAGCATGGCGTTTACGATGGCGGCCAGCATGTCCAGTTCGTCGCGGCGGTTGGACAGGGGCAGGCGATGTGTCAGGTCGCCGGCGACAATTGCCTCGGCGCTGGCCTGGATTGCGCGAATGCGCCGCAGCGGCCGCCGGCGCAACAAGTGCCAGCCGGCAGCGCCGGGAATGATGGTCAGGGAAATGCCCCACAGCAAGGCATGCAGAATGATCCGGGTCACGCCGAACAGCGAGCCGTTATCGCGCACCAGGATCAGCCAGCGGCCATCCTGGGTGTGGGTTGCCACGGCGTCGCAACTGTCCTGGGGCAGTTTCGGGTCGTCGGAATCGATGCAATTGGCCAGGGCGTGGATGTGCCCGTCCAGGGGCAAGTCAGTCGGTATCTGCCGGATCGGGCCGCTCAGGGGCTTATATTGCTCATCGAACAGGCCGTAGGCGTCGATGCCCTTCATGTCGAAGGTCATGCTGGTGGTCAGGGCTTCCACCAGTTGCTCGCCCTCAAAGCGCTGGAACAGGTGCTGGCGCTGCATCAACGAATGGCGCGAGAGGTTGCTCAGGTAACCGGAGACTTCGTAGTACAGCACCCCCATGAGGATGCAGCTCCAGGCCACGAACAACGTGCTATACAGCGCCAGCAAGCGGCTGCTGGAGGAGCGCCAGCCTTTAGAGGGGTTCAGCAATGACATAACCCGAACCTCGCACCGTGCGGATTAACGGCGTAAGGCCCGGCGAGTCGATTTTCTTGCGCAGGCGGCCGATGTGCACGTCGATCAGGTTAGTGCCAGGGTCGAAGTGATAACCCCAGACTTCCTCGAAAATCATCATCCGCGAGAGAATTTGTCCAGTGTTGCGCATCAAAAATTCCAGCAGCTTGTATTCGGTGGGCAACAGGCTCAGGGGCTGGTCGGCACGGCTGGCTTCGCGGCTGATCAGGTTCAGCTCAAGGTCTGCCACCCGCAGGGCGGTTTCGAACTCCTTGACGGTGTTCTTGCGGCGCAGCAGCACTTCGACCCGCGCGGCCATCTCGTCGGAGGCGAAGGGTTTGGTCAGGTAATCATCGCCACCGGCCCGCAGGCCGCGCACCCGCTCATCGACATCGGAGAGTGCGCTGATCATCAGGATCGGCGTCGACACACCGATGGTACGCAAGGTGGTGACGATGGCCAGGCCGTCCAGCTCGGGGAGCATGCGGTCGAGGGTGATCAGGTCGTAATCGCCGCTGACGGCCCGGACCAGGCCTTCGCGGCCGTTGTCTACCCAGTCTACTTCCAGTCCATGGCTACTCAGCTCGGCGACGATCTCGCGGGCCGTTACGGCGTCGTCTTCGATGGTCAAAATACGGGTCATAAGGAGTACCTGGTGAACAATTCACACTGAAGTCGGGCATTTTGCCAAGAAATGATAGCCGGCTTCCTAAATAAAAATTCATGTTGGTAAAAGCAACACGATTTTCCTGATGATTGTTCCCACTCCGAGCAAGGAACCCCGCCATGGCCCGTTAGCCGTCCTGCCAGACAGGGTCAGTCGTCAAACCCAACCTGCTCATGAATCTCATCGACCTTCAACTCCAGCCGATACGCCACGGCAATAAACAACGCCTGGCACAGGCATAACGTTGCACTCAATGACCTGAACGCAAACGACGACCCTTCATTGACCAGCAACACCGCATTCGCCCGCTTGGCCAGGGGTGAGAGGTTACTGTCGGTGATGATCAAGGTCTTGGCCTGATGATGCTGGGCAATGCGCAGGCAATGCTGCGTTTCCTTGCCATAGGGCGTGAAGCTGATGGCAATCACTAGGTCATTGGCCCGCACGCTGCGCATCTGTTCGCGGTAGCTGCCGCCTAGGCCGGACACCAGATGAATGCGCTTGTTGGTGTGCTGCAGGTTGTAGACCAGGTAGTCGGCGACGGCAAAGGAGCGCCGCACGCCGACCACATAGATATTGTCGGCATTGACCACCAGGTCCACGGCCTTGTCGAAGGCCACATCATCGAGTTCAAGGCCCAAGCGTTCGATACCCGACAACGTGGCGTTGACACATTCGCGAGCCAGGTCGCCGCCGCTGGCTTTCTGCGACTTGTTGGCGATCATGCTGCGGATGCGCTGCTGGTAGTTCTGTACCGGGGTGGTCTTGTGGGTGTAGGCCTCGCGGAACAACGCCTGCATCTCACTGAAGCCACTGAAACCGAAGCGCTGGGAAAACCGCACGATGGCCGAAGGGTGGACTTCGCATTCCCGGGCGATGTCGCTGATGCGGTCGACCATGATCCGGTCGCTTTGCTGGCTCATGTAGCTGGCAATGCGCTTGAGCTGGCGCGGCAAGCTCTCGTATTCGTCGGTGATCAGCTGCAACAGGCGCTCGGCATTGATCGGGGGGCTGGCAAGCGCTTCTTCTGGGGCGCTCTCTGGGTTAGCCGGCTGATCGGTGCGGGGCATAGGGAATCCTTCTGGCTTGTGCTTACGGGGAATGAGGCAGCCCCAGACAATAGGTCGATGGTCGCAAGTCTACAGGGTGGGCGTAAAAAAATACCCCGCATCATGGCGTGTGGCCGTTGCTGAAACGATGCACTGTTGCTGGATCAGTTCTATGATGGCGTATTGGAAAATATATTCCATAAAAAATATTTATAGAATAATTATTGATTGGTGCCGTCAGACGTTCTAGTCTGCATCCACCAAGAGCGTTTGCCGCCGCCACGACGACAGACGCAGGCTGATAAAAATAACAGGAGCCAGCATGGGCCAGACTCGTTTTGCCAGTGGGCGTCAATTGGATCTGATTTGCCTCGGACGCCTGGGCGTCGACCTCTACGCCCAACAAGTGGGCGCGCGGTTGGAGGACGTCACAAGCTTCGCCAAGTACCTGGGCGGTTCCTCCGCCAATATTGCGTTCGGTACCGCACGGTTGGGGCTCAAGTCGGCGATGTTGAGCCGGGTGGGGGACGACCACATGGGCCGCTTCCTGGTGGAGTCCCTGGCCCGTGAAGGCTGCGATGTCAGCGGTATCAAGGTTGATCCGCAACGCTTGACCGCCATGGTCTTGCTGGGGCTCAAGGACCGCGAAACATTCCCGCTGGTGTTCTACCGCGAGAACTGCGCCGACATGGCCCTGCGCGGCGAAGACATCAGCGAGGCCTTCATTGCCACCAGCAAAGCGCTGCTGATCACCGGCACTCACTTCTCCACTGACGGCGTGTACCAGGCCAGTATCCAGGCCCTGGACTACGCCGAAAAACACAACGTCAAGCGTGTGCTGGACATCGACTATCGCCCGGTCCTCTGGGGGCTGGCCGGCAAGGCTGACGGTGAAACCCGCTTTGTCGCCGACCAGAACGTCAGCCAGCATGTGCAAAAAATCCTCCCGCGTTTTGACCTGATCGTCGGCACCGAAGAAGAATTCCTGATTGCCGGCGGCAGCGAAGACTTGCTGACGGCGTTGCGCACCGTGCGCCGCCTGACGCCGGCAACCCTGGTGGTCAAGCTCGGCCCGCAAGGTTGCACGGTGATTCACGGCGACATTCCGGCGCGCCTGGAAGACGGTGCGATCTACCCCGGCGTACGCGTCGAAGTGCTCAACGTGCTGGGCGCCGGTGATGCATTCATGTCGGGCTTCCTCAGTGGCTGGCTTGAAGACGCCAGCGACGAGCGCTGCTGCCAGTTGGCCAATGCCTGCGGCGGCCTGGTGGTCTCCCGCCATGCCTGCGCCCCGGCCATGCCGACTCGCGCCGAACTCGACTACCTCTTTAACAGCCCAGTGCCGATTACCCGGCCCGATCAGGACGCGGTGTTGCAACGCCTGCATCAGGTCAGCGTGCCGCGCAAAGCCTGGAAGCAGCTGTTCGTGTTCGCCTTCGACCATCGCTGGCAATTGGTGGAACTGGCGCAGAAGGGCGGCCAGGACCCAGCGCGCATCAGCGCCATCAAGCAACTGTTTATCAAGGCGGTGGAGCGGGTTGAAAGCAAACTGCGCGAGCAAGGCATCGACGCTGATGTAGGCCTGCTGGCTGACCAGCGCTTCGGCCAGGACGCCCTTAACGCCGCCACCGGTCGCGGCTGGTGGGTCGCGCGACCGGTGGAAGTCCAGGGCTCGCGGCCGCTGGCTTTCGAACACGGGCGCTCCATTGGCAGCAATCTGATTGCCTGGCCCCAGGAGCAAATCATCAAGTGCCTGGTGCAGTTTCATCCCGACGACGAACCGCTGCTGCGCCTGGAGCAGGAAGCGCAACTCAAGGGCCTGTACCAGGCCTCGCAAGTCAGCGGCCATGAACTGTTGCTGGAAATCATCCCCCCCAAGGATCACCCGTCCGTTCATCCCGACGTGCTCTACCGCAGCCTCAAACGCCTGTACAACCTGGGCATCTACCCGGCCTGGTGGAAGATCGAGGCGCAGTCTGCCGAGGACTGGAAAAAACTCGACGAGCTGATTCAGGAGCGCGATCCCTACTGCCGGGGCGTGGTGCTGTTGGGGTTGAACGCCTCAGCCGAATGCCTGGCGGATGGCTTTCAAAAGGCCAGCCAGAGCCAAACCTGTCGTGGTTTTGCCGTGGGCCGCACGATCTTCCAGGAGCCGAGCCGGGCGTGGATGGTGGGGGAAATTGATGATGAGACATTGATCCGGCAGGTGCAGGGCACGTTCGAACAGTTGATCAATGCCTGGCGTAGTTCCCGCGGTTAATTGATTTCAACTGTAGGCGCGAGCTTGCTCGCGATGGTCGTTAATGATGACGCTGGCATCCTGAGTAAACGCGGCGTCTTTGAGTTTTTCGTGAGCAAGCTCGCTCCTACAAAGAGCCCGTTCTCAGGTTAATTTGAAAACAATAAAAGGTGCAGCCATGCCCGCTATCCGAATTGGCATCAACCCGATCTCCTGGAGCAACGACGACCTTCCGGCCCTGGGTGGCGAAACGCCCCTGAGCACCGCGTTGAGCGAAGGCAAGGAAATCGGCTACGAAGGCTTCGAACTCAACGGCAAATTCCCCAAGGACGCCAAGGGCGTCGGCGATGTATTACGCCCTTATGACCTGGCGCTGGTCTCCGGCTGGTATTCGAGCCGCCTGGCGCGGCGTTCGGTGGCTGAGGAAATTGACGCCATCGGCAGTCACGTCGAACTGCTGCGCGAGAATGGCGCCACAGTGCTGGTCTACGGCGAAGTCGCCGACTCGATCCAGGGTTCACCGATCCGCCTGATCGAGCGCCCGCGTTTTCACAGCGAACAGGCCTGGCAGGAATACGCCGATAAACTCACGCAATTGGCGCGTTTCACCCTGTCCCAGGGCGTGCGCCTGGCGTACCACCACCATATGGGCGCCTACGTCGAATCCCCTGAAGACATCGACAAACTGATGAGCCTCACCGGCCCCGAAGTCGGCCTGCTGTTTGATTCGGGTCACTGCTACATGGGCGGCGGCGAGCCCATCGAAGTGTTGCGAAAGCACATCGATCGCGTCTGCCACGTGCATTTCAAGGACGTGCGCAAACCGGTGGTGCAACTGGCCCGCAACAACATGTGGAGCTTCCCCGACTGCATCATCAACGGCACCTTTACCGTGCCGGGCGACGGCGATATCGACTTCGCCGCGCTGCTGGACGTACTGCTGGCAGCCAACTATCACGGCTGGCTGGTGGTGGAAGCCGAGCAAGACCCGGCGGTGGCGCCCAGCTACGCCTACGCAAAAAAGGGCTACGACACCCTGTGTGAACTGCTGAGCGCCGCTCTTGTGAAAGGGAGTGCCGGGCAATGAGCCTGTTAGTCAAAAGCAACCAACGTGGGCAGACCATGGTTGAGCTGGAGCCGGGCCGCCTGGAGTACGTGGGTTTTGCCGCCTACCGCTTGAGCCTTGGCGAAACCCTGCCGGTCAGCGCTGGCGATAAAGAGCTGTGCCTGGTGCTGCTCAGCGGTCGCGTGAATATCCAGGGCGAAGGCTTCAACTGGGAAAACCTCGGTGATCGCCAATCGGTGTTCGAAGACAAGTCACCGTTCGCCGCTTACCTGCCGCCGGGCAGCACCGCTCAGGTGAGCGCCTTGAGCGACGTGCAAATCGCTGTCTGCGCCGCCCCAGGTTCCCCGGCTGCCGGTCTCGTTCCACGGCTGATCCGCCCCGAACAGTGCAAGCGCAGCGTGCGCGGCAAGGGAGCCAATACGCGCTACGTCTGCGACATCCTGCCAGACACCGAGCCGGCCCATTCCCTGCTGGTGGTGGAAGTGCGCACGCCGTCCGGTCACTCGTCGAGCTATCCGCCCCACAAACACGACACCGACGACTTGCCGCACCAGAGCTTTCTTGAAGAAACCTATTACCACCAGATCAACCCGCCACAGGGCTTTGTGTTCCAGCGGGTCTACACCGATGACCGCAGCATCGACCAGGCCATGGCCGTGGAAAACAGCGACCTGGTGGTGGTGCCCAAGGGTTACCACCCGGTCAGCGTGCCCTACGGCTACGAGTCGTATTACCTCAACGTGATGGCTGGGCCCAAGCGCGCCTGGCACTTCCATAACGACCCGCAGCACAGCTGGCTGCTGGACCTTTAACGACTTCGACGGAGAACAACAATGAGCAACGCCCAGGTGATCGGCCATTACATCAATGGCCAGGTGCAGGACAGCGGTAGCGATCGCTTCAGCAATGTCTTCAACCCGGCCACCGGCGAGGTGCAGGCGCGAGTCGGGCTGGCCAGCCAGAAGACTGTCGACGAAGCGGTGGCCTCGGCCTTGAAGGCATTCCCGGCCTGGTCCGAGCAATCGTCCCTGCGCCGCTCGCGGGTGCTGTTCAAGTTCAAGGAATTGCTCGACCAGCACCATGACCAGTTGGCCGAGATCATCAGCCGCGAACACGGCAAGGTGTTCTCCGACGCCAAGGGCGAAGTGACCCGTGGCATCGAGATTGTCGAGTACGCCTGCGGCGCGCCGAACCTGTTGAAAACCGATTTCAGCGACAACATTGGCGGTGGTATCGACAACTGGAACCTGCGCCAGCCTTTGGGTGTGTGCGCCGGCATCACGCCGTTCAACTTCCCGGTAATGGTGCCGCTGTGGATGATCCCGCTGGCCCTGGCCACCGGTAACTGTTTCATCCTCAAGCCCTCCGAGCGTGACCCGTCCGCCAGTTTGTTGATGGCGCAATTGCTGACCCAGGCCGGCTTGCCCGATGGCGTATTCAACGTGGTCCAGGGCGACAAGAGCGCGGTAGACGGCCTGTTGCAGCACCCCGATATCGAGGCGATTTCCTTTGTTGGCTCCACGCCCATTGCCGAGTACATCCACCAGCAGGCCACCCAGCGCGGCAAGCGCGTGCAGGCCTTGGGTGGCGCGAAGAACCATATGATCGTGATGCCCGACGCTGACCTGGACCAGGCCGCGGATGCCTTGATCGGCGCGGCGTACGGCTCGGCCGGCGAGCGTTGCATGGCGATCTCCATTGCCGTGGTGGTGGGCGATGTCGGTGACAAGCTGATTGACAAATTACTGCCGCGTATCGACCAGTTGAAGGTCGGCAACGGTATGCATAAGGACAGCGAAATGGGGCCGTTGCTCACCGCTGAGCACAAGGCCAAAGTGGAAGGCTTTATCGACCAGGGTGTGGCCCAGGGCGCGAAGCTGATTGTCGATGGCCGGGGCTTCAAGGTGCCGGGTGCGGAGGGTGGCTTTTTTGTCGGCGCGACCTTGTTCGATAACGTCACGACCGAGATGAGTATTTACCAGCAAGAGATTTTTGGCCCGGTGCTGGGCATTGTGCGAGTGGCGGATTTTGCCAGCGCCGTGGCGTTGATCAATGCCCATGAGTTCGGTAACGGTGTGTCCTGCTTTACCAGCGACGGCGGCATCGCCCGTGCCTTTGCCCGCAACATCAAGGTCGGTATGGTTGGCATCAATGTGCCGATCCCGGTGCCGATGGCCTGGCATTCGTTTGGTGGCTGGAAACGCTCGCTGTTTGGCGACCACCACGCCTATGGCGAAGAAGGCATTCGTTTCTACAGCCGCTATAAAAGCGTGATGCAGCGTTGGCCTGACAGCATCGCCAAGGGTCCTGAATTCAGCATGCCGACGGCCAAGTAATTTTTATCGAGTGTGGAGCACAACAACAATGAACTCGCCTCTACGTTTCGCCCTGAACCGCATGGTCGCCCCCAACCTTTCCCTGCCGGAGTTTATCGAGCTGGCGGTGACCTTGAAATGCGACGCCATCGAGATCCGTAACGACCTTGCGGGCATCGAGATTGAAGACGGCACGCCTGCCAGTCGCGTGCGTGAGTTGTGCGCGGTGCATGGCATCACCGTGCTGTCGATCAACGCCCTGTACCCCTTCGATGTATGGAATGACGAGCGCCGCGCCCAGGCGGTGAAGCTGGCGACCTATGCCCGCGAATGCGGCGCACAGGGCCTGGTGATGTGCCCACTGAACGAGCGCGCTGATTCGCGCAATGAAGCCCAGCGCGCGGCGGGTTTGCGCACGGCGTTGAGCGAGCTGGCGCCGATCCTGCGCGAATACGGGATTCTGGGCTTCATCGAGCCTTTAGGCTTCGAGGAGTGTTCCTTGCGGCGCAAACATACGGCGGTGGACGCGATCAAGTCCATGGGCGGCCTGGATGTGTTTCGCCTGGTGCATGACACCTTTCACCATCACCTGGCCAGCGAGCATGAGTTCTTCCCGGAATTGACCGGGTTGGTGCATATCTCCGGCGTGGAAGATGCCAAGGCACCGTTGGCAACCATTCGTGACGGCCATCGAGTGCTGGTAGGCGAGGGCGATATCCTCGGCAACGCGGCGCAGATCGACACCTTGCTCCGCACCGGCTATAGCGGCTACCTGTCGTTTGAGCCGTTTGCCGAGAGCGTGCACGGCCTGGCGGATATCAAGCAGGCGCTGGGGGCGAGCATGACCCACCTAAAACAATCTCTGGTCTGACCCAGATCCCCTGTAGGAGCGAGCTTGCTCGCGATGAACCTGAGAGTAACGCGTTGATTCAGAAAGCACGCGTTATCGCTAACGACCATCGCGAGCAAGCTCGCTTCTACAGTTTATTTTTTGTGCAGGGGGCAGCATGACTACCACACGATTGACCATGGCCCAGGCCTTGGTAAAGTTCCTCGATAACCAGTACATCGAAGTCGATGGCGTGCAGAGCAAATTCGTCGCCGGTATCTTCACGATTTTCGGCCACGGCAATGTGCTGGGCCTGGGCCAGGCACTTGAGCAGGACAGCGGTGACCTGGTGGTGCATCAGGGCCGCAACGAGCAGGGTATGGCCCATGCCGCCATCGGTTTTGCCAAGCAGCACCTGCGGCGCAAGATCTACGCCTGCACCTCTTCGGTTGGCCCCGGCGCCGCCAATATGCTCACCGCTGCGGCCACCGCCACGGCCAACCGCATCCCGTTGCTGTTGTTGCCTGGCGATGTCTACGCCAGCCGCCAGCCCGACCCGGTGCTGCAGCAGATCGAGCAGTTCCACGACCTGAGCATCAGCACCAACGACGCCTTCCGCGCCGTCAGCAAATACTGGGACCGCATCAACCGCCCCGAGCAGTTGATGAGCGCGGCGATCCACGCCATGCGTGTGCTTACCGACCCCGCCGAAACTGGCGCCGTGACCCTGGCCTTGCCGCAAGATGTGCAGGCTGAAGCCTGGGACTACCCCGACTATTTCCTGCAAAAGCGCGTGCATCGTATCGACCGCCGCCCGGCGACCGAAGCCATGCTCGGCGACGCGATTGCCGCTTTCAAGGGCAAGCGTAAACCGCTGATCATCTGCGGTGGCGGGGTCAAGTACTCTGGTGCCAATGTTGCATTGCAAGCCTTTGCCGAACGCTTTGACATTCCCTTCGCGGAAACCCAGGCGGGCAAGAGCGCCGTAGTCTCAGCCCACCCGCTGAACCTCGGCGGTATCGGCGAAACCGGTTGCCTGGCGGCGAATCTGCTGGCCCCTGAGGCCGACCTGATCATCGGCATCGGCACTCGCTACACCGACTTCACTACCTCATCGAAGTCATTGTTCAAACATCCCGAGGTGCAGTTTCTCAACCTCAATATCAGCCCTTGCGATGCGTTGAAACTGGACGGTGTGCAGCTGCTGGCGGATGCCAAGGTGGGCCTGGAGGCTTTGTCCGAAGCCTTGGGCGATTACCGCTCCAGCTGGGGCGATCAACCACGGGACGCCAAGGCGCAGTTGAATGCCGAACTTGACCGCATCTACCAGACCCAATACCAGAGCGAAAACTTCGTTCCGGAAATCAACGACCACATGGACCCGGCCGTGCTGCGCGAGTTTATCGAGCTGACCGGCTCCTGCCTGACTCAAAGCCGCGTGCTGGGCGTGCTCAATGAAACTCTGGCCGACGACGCAATCATCGTCGCCGCCGCTGGCAGCCTGCCCGGTGATTTGCAGCGCAGCTGGCGCAGCAAGGGCGTGAATACCTATCACGTCGAGTACGGCTATTCGTGCATGGGTTATGAGGTCAACGCCGCCTTGGGCGTCAAGCTGGCCGAGCCTGAGCGTGAGGTGTACGCATTGGTGGGCGATGGCTCCTACATGATGCTGCACTCGGAGCTGGTCACCTCGATCCAGGAGCGGCGCAAGATCAATGTGGTGCTGCTGGACAATATGACTTTTGGTTGCATCAACAACCTGCAAATGGAACACGGCATGGACAGCTTCGGCACCGAGTTCCGCTTCCGCAACCCCGAGAGCGGCAAGCTCGACGGTGGTTTTGTGCCGGTGGACTTCGCTATGAGCGCAGCGGCCTATGGCTGCAAAACCTACAAGGTCAGCACCGTGGAGCAGTTACAGGCGGCGTTGGTCGATGCGCGTACGCAAACGGTGTCGACGCTGATTGATATCAAGGTTCTGCCCAAAACCATGATTCACAAATACCTGTCGTGGTGGCGGGTCGGTGTGGCGCAGGTGTCCACCAGCGAGCGCACCGACGCGGTGGCAAAAACCCTCAATGAACGCCTGGCCAAGGCCCGGCAGTACTGATAAAGGAGTCCTTACATGTCTTTGAAACTTGGTGTTATCGGTACTGGCGCCATCGGCCAGGATCATATCCGTCGTTGCAGCCAGACCTTGCTCAACAGCCAGGTCGTCGCCGTCACCGACATCAACCTTGAGCAGGCCGCCAAGGTCGTCGCCGATTTGAAACTCACCGCCGAGGTCTACCCCGACGGCCACGCGCTCATCAACTCGGAGCAAGTCGAAGCGATCCTGGTCACCTCCTGGGGGCCGAGCCACGAAGAGTTCGTGCTGGCCGCCATCGCCGCCGGCAAGCCGGTGTTCTGCGAAAAACCCCTGGCGGTGACGGCCGCAGGCTGCCGCAAGATTGTCGAGGCCGAAGTGGCCCACGGCAAGCGTCTGGTGCAGGTGGGTTTCATGCGCCCCTACGACCAGGGCTATCAAGCCTTGAAAACGGTGATCGACAGCGGCGAGATCGGCGAGCCGTTGATGCTGCACTGCGCTCACCGCAACCCTACCGTGGGCGAGAACTACAAGACCGACATGGCGATCACCGACACCTTGATCCACGAGTTGGACGTGTTGCGCTGGTTGCTGGCCGATGATTATGTGTCGGTGCAAGTGGTGTTCCCGCGCAAGACCAGCAAGGCTCACGGGCATCTGCGTGACCCGCAGATCGTCCTGCTGGAAACCGCCAAGGGCACGCGCATCGACGTGGAAGTGTTTGTGAACTGCCAGTACGGCTACGACATCCAGTGCGAAGTGGTGGGGGAGACCGGCATCGCCAGGCTGCCGGAACCGTCCCAAGTGCAACTGCGCAGCGGCGCCAAGCTGTCCAATGCGATTCTGATGGACTGGAAGGACCGGTTTATTGCGGCCTATGACGTTGAGTTGCAGGCGTTTATCGACGGCGTGCGTGCTGGGCAAGTGGGCGGGCCATCGGCGTGGGATGGTTTTGCGGCGGCGGTGGCGGCGGATGCGTGCATCGAGGCGCAAAACAGTGGGCAGATTGTGAAAGTCGGCCTGCCAGAGCGCCCACACTTTTACGGCTGATCATAGGAGAACCTATCCATGCACATCGCCCTGGCCCCCTACATAAAGGAATCGATCCATGCGAATCGGACTAGTCGGATACGGCCACGGTGGCCGTTTTTTTCACGCACCGCTGATTGCCAGCCTGCCGGGAGCAACCTTTGTCGGTGTCGTCACCCGTTCACCCGAGCGGCGCCAGCAACTGGCGACCGAACACCCTGAGGTCAAGGCCTTCGACAGCATCGAGCAGATCGTTGAGGCCGGTGTCGACGCCTTGGTGATCTCCACCACGCTCAAAGGTCGCTCAGCGCTGGTACTGGAAGCGATCGAACACGGCGTGGCGGTGGTCAGCGACAAACCGTTCGCCAGCAATGCCGCCCAGGCGGGGGCCTTGATTACTGCTGCCGAGCGTCAGGGCGTGTTGCTGAGCGTCTACCAGAATCGGCGCTGGGACTCGGATTTCCTCACCCTGCGCAAGCTGATCAACGCCGGCGCCCTAGGCACCATCACCCGCTTTGAATCCCGAGTGGAGCGTTACAACCCCGCGTCCGTGGGCAATGCCAGTGGCGGCGGGTTCCTGCGTGACCTTGGCAGCCATCTGGTGGACCAGGCGATGCAATTGTTTGGCCCGGTAGATCGGGTCTTCGCGCAATTGCACTACAGCGTCGAACACCCCGGCCTCGACCATGGCTTCTTTGTTTCCCTGACCCACGCCAACGGGGTGATCTCGCACCTGTGGGGCAGCGCCCTGCAAAACAGCCAGGCGCCGCGTTTTCGGGTTAACGGCAGCGCAGGCTGTTACACCGTTGAAGGCCTGGATGGTCAGGAAGAAGCGTTGATGGCCGGCAAAACCCCGAAAACCGAGGGTGAGCACTGGGGCGCGGAAGAACACCGACGCTGGGGTTGGTTCGAACAAGGTCCGGAGCGTGAGCGTGTGCCCTCGGAAAAGGGTTGCTGGAACCAATTCTATCGCCAGCTGCAAACCGCTGTTCAAGGCCAGGGCCCATTGCCGGTGGATGCCCGTGATGCCTTGGAGACCACCCGCGTGCTGGACGCCGCACGGCTCAGCGCCGAGCGTCAACAGGTAGTGGAAATGGCCGCTGTCGAGGGTATGGAACAAAAATAGAATAAAATTCTAAAACTTGTTGATATGGAAATTATTTTCTAATAAAGTCATTTCAAGGTTGCTCATAGTGACGTCCCGATCTGCCGTTGAGGCGGTGGAGGACGACTCAACAAAAACAAGACACAAAAACAACCAGGTACCGTCAGATGAAAATCTTCAACGCTGCACTGCGAGTTTTACACTCTGCCTTCCCGCCCCGCGATGTGCCCCGCGCACGGCCGCTGTATTTTTCCTTCCTTAATGTCCTTTGCGTCGAAAGCAAGGGTGCCCTGGTGTGCTGCATTCCGGGGGCGCCGATCGTTCGGCTGCCTTCGCCAAAATAATGCTCTGAAAAACGCAACGTCCAAAAAACCAACAAGAAATTGGAGACAGACCGTTCATGAAGACCAATATCCGTTTTGCCTCGCTGGCCCTGTCCATGATGCTTGCCAGTGGTGTGGCCACGGCCGCCGACATCAAGGTCGGTGTGAGCATGTCGCAGTTCGACGACACCTGGCTGACCTACCTGCGTGAGGACATGGACAAGCAAGCCAAATCCTATCCCAAGGGTGAAGGCGTGCAACTGCAGTTCGAAGACGCCCGCGCCGATGTGGTCAAGCAGCTCAGCCAGGTCGAAAACTTTATCAGCCAGAAGGTCGACGCCATTGTGGTCAACCCGGTAGACACGGCGTCCACCGCAAGAATCACCAAAGCGGCGGTCGCCGCCGGTATTCCGCTGATTTATGTCAACCGCCGTCCTGACCAGAAGGACCTGCCCAAGGGTGTGGTCACCGTGGCTTCCGATGACGTAGAGGCTGGCCGCCTGCAAATGCAATACCTGGCCGAGAAGATGGGCGGCAAGGGCAACATCGTGATTCTGCTGGGGGACTTGGCGAATAACGCCACGACCAACCGCACCAAAGGTGTAAAAGAAGTGTTGGCCAAATACCCGGACATCAAGGTCGAACAGGAACAGACCGGGATCTGGCTACGGGACAAGGGCATGACGCTGGTGAACGACTGGGTGACCCAAGGCCGTAAATTCGACGCGGTGGTTTCCAATAATGACGAGATGGCCATCGGTGCTGCCATGGCCCTGAGAACAGCTGGTGTCGAGAAAGGCAGTGTGCTGATCGGCGGTGTCGACGGTACGCCGGACGGTTTGAACGCGATCACCAAGGGTGATATGGCGGTCTCGGTGTTCCAGGATGCCCACGGCCAGGCTGTCGGTTCGGTGGAGGCGGCGGTCAAAATGGCCAAGAACGAGCCGGTCGAGCAGAACCTCTTGGTGCCGTTCAAATTGATCACCCCGGACAACGTTAAAGATTTCAAATAGTCCTTCACTTAATAACAACAATAAGCCGGCAGGGCGCCACGGCAGCCCTGCTGATGGAGTACCCGATATGTTCGCTCAAGCGACTGCTTCGCAGGCCCCGCTGACCGGTATCCAGCCAACGGCGCTGGAAGAACCCTACCTGCTGGAAATCGTCAATATCAGCAAAGGTTTTCCCGGTGTCGTAGCCCTGGACGATGTGCAACTGCGGGTGCGTCCGGGCTCGGTGCTGGCGCTGATGGGCGAGAACGGCGCGGGCAAGTCGACGCTGATGAAGATCATCGCGGGCATCTACCAGCCGGACTCCGGTGAAATCCGCCTGCGGGGCAAACCGATCGTTTTCGACACCCCGCTGGCGGCATTGCAGTCGGGGGTCGCGATGATCCACCAGGAACTCAACCTGATGCCCCACATGAGCATCGCCGAGAACATCTGGATCGGCCGCGAACAGCTCAACAGCCTGCGCATGGTCAATCACCGGGAAATGCACCGCTGCACCGCGCAGTTGCTGGAGCGCCTGCGCATCAACCTGGACCCGGAGGAGCAGGTCGGCAACCTGAGCATTGCCGAGCGGCAGATGGTGGAGATTGCCAAGGCGGTGTCCTACGACTCCGACATCCTGATCATGGACGAACCCACCTCGGCGATTACTGACAAGGAAGTCGCCCATTTGTTTTCGATCATTGCCGACCTCAAGTCCCAGGGCAAAGGCATCATCTACATCACCCATAAAATGAACGAAGTGTTTGCCATTGCCGATGAAGTGGCAGTGTTTCGCGATGGCGCCTATATCGGCCTGCAGCGGGCCGACAGCATGAACGGCGACAGCCTGATCTCGATGATGGTGGGCCGTGAGCTGAGCCAGCTGTTCCCGGAGCGCGAGAAACCCATTGGCGATTTGCTGTTGTCGGTGCGCGACCTGCGTCTGGACGGTGTGTTCAAGGGCGTGTCTTTTGATCTGCATGCCGGCGAGATCCTCGGCATCGCCGGGCTGATGGGTTCTGGTCGTACCAACGTGGCAGAAACCATTTTCGGCATCACCCCCAGCAGCGGCGGCGAGATCCAGCTCGACGGCCAGGTGGTGCGCATCAGCGACCCGCACATGGCCATCGAGAAAGGCTTTGCGCTGTTGACCGAGGACCGCAAGCTCAGCGGCCTGTTCCCCTGCCTCTCGGTCCTGGAAAACATGGAAATGGCCGTGATACCGCATTATTCGGGCAACGGTTTTATCCAGCAGAAAGCCCTGCGGGCGCTGTGCGAAGACATGTGTACGAAGCTGCGGGTGAAAACCCCGTCCCTTGAACAGTGCATTGACACTCTCTCCGGTGGCAACCAGCAGAAGGCCTTGCTGGCCCGCTGGCTGATGACTAACCCGCGCTTGCTGATTCTCGACGAACCCACCCGTGGTATTGACGTTGGCGCCAAGGCCGAGATTTACCGGCTGATTTCCTACCTGGCCAGCGAAGGCATGGCAGTGATCATGATTTCTTCGGAGCTGCCGGAAGTGCTGGGTATGAGCGACCGGGTGATGGTTATGCATGAAGGCGACCTGATGGGCACCCTGGACCGCGCTGAGGCGACCCAGGAAAAAGTCATGCAACTGGCTTCCGGTATGACGGCGGTCCACTAACGAACACAGCGCGCGAGCCTGCGGTTGGCTGGCGCAACGGAATAAAAAAGGTGAGTGGTTATGAACGCGATACTGGAAAACCAATCTTCGGAAAAAAAGCCGGCGGAAAACAAACCCCTCACGGCGCCGGTCAAGAGCCGTCGGCGGTTCCCCACGGAACTGAGCATCTTCCTGGTGCTGATCGGTATCGGCCTGGTGTTCGAAGTGTTCGGCTGGATCGTCCGTGACCAGAGCTTCTTGATGAACTCCCAGCGCCTGGTGCTGATGATCCTGCAAGTGTCGATCATCGGGCTGCTGGCGATTGGCGTGACCCAGGTGATCATCACCACCGGTATTGACCTGTCTTCCGGCTCGGTATTGGCGTTGTCGGCGATGATTGCCGCCAGCCTGGCGCAGACGTCCGATTTTTCCCGGGCGGTGTTTCCGTCGCTGACCGACTTGCCGGTGTGGATTCCGGTGGTAGTGGGGTTGGGGGTCGGGCTACTGGCGGGGGCGATCAACGGCAGCATCATTGCCATCACCGGCATTCCGCCGTTTATTGCGACGCTGGGCATGATGGTCTCGGCCCGTGGCCTGGCCCGTTATTACACCGAAGGCCAGCCGGTGAGCATGCTCTCGGATTCCTACACCGCCATCGGCCATGGCGCGATGCCGGTGATCATCTTTCTGGTGGTGGCGGTGATTTTTCACATTGCCCTGCGCTACACCAAGTACGGCAAATACACCTACGCCATCGGCGGCAACATGCAGGCGGCGCGTACGTCGGGCATCAACGTCAAGCGTCACCTGATCATCGTCTACAGCATCGCCGGCTTGCTCGCCGGGTTGGCGGGCGTGGTGGCATCGGCCCGGGCGGCCACCGGGCAGGCCGGGATGGGCATGTCTTATGAGCTGGACGCGATTGCCGCTGCGGTGATCGGTGGCACCAGCCTGGCGGGCGGGGTAGGGCGCATTACCGGCACCGTGATCGGCGCGCTAATCCTCGGGGTGATGGCCAGCGGGTTCACCTTTGTCGGGGTGGATGCCTACATCCAGGACATCATCAAGGGCCTGATCATCGTGGTGGCGGTGGTGATCGACCAGTATCGCAACAAGCGCAAACTAAAGCGCTGAACACCTTGTAGGAGCGAGCTTGCTCCGGGCGGCGTTCCGACGATGGACCTCAACGATGACGCGTGCAATCTGAATAAGCGCGGTGTCCTTGAGTTCTTCGCGAGCAAGCTCGCTCCTACAGTTGTTTTAACCGTTTGTCTTCTATACAGATCCACAACATTGAATTTCTTGCTATAAACGCACTCCGATAACTGCCTGCCGAGCCCGTCCTGGTGCCTTTTGGGGAAGTGTCGGACAAATTGCCTGTCATTTCAGTTGCTGAGCCCTCAAGTCGGCCTTAGACTGCCGCCCCTCGTAAATTGAGTGCCGGGAGGCGCTTGAAATGGACGGCGCCTTTCCGAGACCTGCAAGGGTCGACCGGAACGCTCCCTTATTCGCCTTGATGCACGTATTTTTTATAGAGAAATCAATGACAAAGGAAAAGTTGCTGGCCATGCCGGCGGATGACTACATGAATGCCGAACAGCACGCTTTCTTTGAAAAGTTGCTGCAAGCCATGAAAGTCGAGCACCACGAGCGCATTGAGCAGAACCGCATCGCCATTGAAAGCCTGGACACCCCGGCTGATCCGGCTGACGCTGCTTCTGTGGAAGAAGAGCGCACCTGGCTGGTCAACGCCATCGACCGCGACCAGCGCCTGCTGCCGCAACTGGAACAGGCCCTGGGTCGCATCAATGATGACTCCTTTGGCTGGTGTGACGACAGCGGCGAGGCTATTGGCCTTAAGCGCCTGCTGATCAGCCCGACCACCAAGTACTGCATCGAAGCGCAAGAGCGCCACGAGCAAATCGACAAGCATCAGCGTCAAGCTTGATGCGCGTGGCGAGCGGGCTTGCCCGCTCATTACAGAACCGTTTGGCCTATAGACCCTGCCCCTCTCCCGTCTATTGATCTGCTGCGCTCCCTAACACCAAAGGCCCATGGATAATGGCCGGATAGTGGCGTTTAATGCAGACACAATAACGACAAGCAGTGGGGTGACAACATGGCTGGGGACGGATCTCTGACAGGCGCAACAGTGCCGCCGCAAACGGTGGCTCGCCACCTGCCCGGTTGGGTGACACCACTGCTGCAAAGCGTCGCCCTGGTGCTGTTGCTGCTTGGCCTGGCATTCGCCAACCTGTCGATTTACCTCTGCCTGCCGGTGGCCCTGCTGCTGATCTGGCTGCCCCGTCTGAAAAGCCGAACACCCAGCGCCGCGCCGACTGTGGCCCGCGACGCCATGGGTGAACTGACTCGCGATCTGTCCTACACCACCAGCCACAACGCGCTGTCGGCCGCTGGTGTGGCCTATTCGGTCAAGCAACTGGCCGCTAGGCTGCAGTCGCAATTGAGCGCCGCCCAGCAGATTGTCAGCAGCGCCGAAGTCATGATCGGCACCGAGCAGGTCACTTCCCAACTCAGCCGCCAGGCCCTGGGCGCCGCCAGCCAGGCTCACCAGCGCAGCACCGAAGGCCGCACGGTGCTGGCCGAGTCCATCAGCCGTATGCATCAGCTCAGCCAGCGCGCCAATGACAGCCGCCAGTTGATCGAGGCGTTGAGCCTGCGCAGTGAAGAAATCCAGCGGGTCACGCTGGTGATCCAGTCCATCGCCAGCCAAACCAACCTGTTGGCCTTGAATGCCGCTATTGAAGCGGCCCGGGCCGGTGAGCACGGTCGGGGTTTTGCGGTGGTGGCCGATGAGGTGCGCGGGCTAGCCGGTCGAACGGCCACCGCTACCGATGAAGTCGGAGTGATGGTCGCCGATATTCAGCAACGCACCAGCCAAGTGGTGGAGCAGATCCGCCAGCTGTCGGCGGATTTGCAGTCCGGTGTAGAGCAGGTGGAGCAGGCTGGCCAGCAACTGGAGAGTATTGCCACCCTGGCAGCGGATGTGGAGGGCCAGGTCAGCGAGATCGCCCAGGGCACTGACACCAACCGCGAGCAACTCGACAGTTTGTTCCACGCGGTGGAGCAGATGCGCAGCGATTTGACCGTCAGCGACCAGCAAACCCGACAACTGGCGCAGGCCGCTGTGCAAATGGAAGGGCAGGCCGAAACCATCAGCGAACGCCTGGCTGAAGTCGGCCTCGACGACTATCACCAGCGCATCTACGACCTGGCTCGGGAGGGCGCCAGCCAGATCGCCGCGCAGTTTGAGGCCGATGTCCTGCAAAACCGCGTCAGCCTCGATGACCTGTTCAACCGCAGCTATACGCTGATTCCCAATACCAGCCCCGGCAAGTATCACAGCCGTTTCGACGGCTATACCGACCAGGTTTTGCCGAGCATCCAGGAAGCGTTGCTACCCCGTCATGAAGGCCTGGTATTTGCCATCGCTTGCACGCCTCAAGGCTATGTGCCGACCCACAACAAGGCTTTTTCACAGGCGTTGACGGGTGATGCCCAGGTAGATGCGGTGCACAACCGCACCAAGCGCAAGTTCGAAGACCGCACCGGGATTCGCTGTGGCAGTCATCAGCAGGCAGTGTTGTTGCAGACTTACACGCGCGATACCGGCGAGTTGATGCACGACCTCTCGGTGCCGATCATGGTCAAGGGCCGGCATTGGGGTGGTTTACGATTGGGGTACAAGCCTGAAGGACGTTAACTGAAGGTGATTGTTACCGGCCATGTAATGAAGCTATTCCGCAGGTGGCTTTTTCCCGCGGGAGGAAAACCGTAGCATGAGCAGTATTGTTAGCTTGCTAACTAACTGTGCGGAGAACCTTAATGCAAAGCAAAGTCGATGTCGCCGTGATGATCGGCAGTGGTGTGCCGCCAACGTTGCGCGCGCTGGGACGCAAGGCCTGTTGGGTGGTGCTGCTCAACGGTGAACAGCGCGGCACGGCCTTCGCCAGTCGCGATGAAGCCGAAGAATGCCGTGCTGCCTGGCAGGCGCTGCTGAGGGCGGAACAATCAGACCGCCTGCATTGAACCCAGCCTGCTACGACTGATGGAGGCGCTGGTTTAGTTCATCCACGGCGATAGCCCAGTCGGCATCTTCACGCAGTTCTTCTTTTAAAAATTGAGCCTGCTGTGGTGACCAGAACGGTGCGTCGATCAACTTCACGTCTTCAGGCAAGTGATGCTGGCCGATAAAGCTATCGATCATCTTCGGGGAAGCATCCAGCCCCAACTGTTCAAACAGGTTTTCAAGGGTATGTGTTGGCGCTTCCATATCGTTCTCCATGGGCGAAGTCATCGGTATGCATGGGAGGTTTTGCGCGCTGGAGAGTTCGATCTGATTATTGCGCCCGGCCAGTTACGAGGTCAGCGCCCCTGAGTCGACAGCGTTTTTAAGTGCCTGGGCGGCATCCTTGGCGGCCGCTGCGGCAGAGTCTACGGTTTTGAACCAGCGATCCTTTTCCACCTGGTGAGCAGTGATCGTGGTCAGTGGTGCCTTTGCCCGCATGACAATCACGGCTTGAAATTCGCCGTCTACTTCCCTGGCTTCGCCATGGATGAAAAATTCGCCTATATCAAATTCCGTCACGTATAGCCTTCCCTTGGAGGTAATTGCGCTGATGAACCCATGCGGCATGGGGCAAACTTCATTGGACGGGCCAGTATGGCAGTTGTTGTTGGCTGGTGGCGCAGTAAAGTCATTGATGTGACGAAACGACAACCCTGGGCACTTCCAGGATGTGGAAAAAGTTTCTTCCTGCGGGCACTACCCGATACATGGCTGAATGCAGGCACCCGCCATCGGCGTACAGGCTGTAGAATGCACCGTCATCGATAAACGCTGAGCCCGCGTGCGAAAGGGCAGAGCGGTGTTGAAGCAGTTGCATGGTCAGCTCCTGTCGATCGGTGCTGTTGACCCGCTGGCAGTTCTTTCAGGTGGTTTTGACCCGTGTTGCTGTTTTAGTATTGCCGTCAGCATCCGACGCCTGGTTCCAGACCAAGGTATTTTCTTTCGTTTTGGCTGTCGGAAAACTACATTTTCAAATGGGTTATTCTCTGAAGTTGATCGTCCAGTATTCTCTGGAGGTTGAACTTATGATTTCCTGCAACGCCTGACGACTTTCGCTTAAGGTCCGTCGGGCACGTCTGACGGGTCTTACGGCGCCGTGGTGGGAGTTTTCTTCAGCTTTTTCTGTGTTACATATTTCATGACCGTGCCGTATTGGCCGCTTTTTCGTGCTGCCCGCTTGGGCAGGTAGCACCTTTTTTGATGTGGGGGCGTTTCCTTGGCAGTCAGTAATCTGGATATGCACGCATTGTTCGTGTTGGGTGATTTGCGCGCAAAGTTGGTCAAACAGTTTCAATCCCGTTTTGTCTACATCACTGAACAAACGCCTGAAGGCATTTACATCGCTGAAGTCGATACAGAGGCCGCGATGGTGGTAGACGACAAACAACGACTGGAACTCAAGGTGGGTGATCATTTTCGTGCAGCTGTATTGCCGAGCCGTGAAGGTGGCAAGTTCGAACTCAAGTTCCGCGATATCAAGTTGACTGTGTATGGGTTGGGCGACTATGCCTTTGTTTCCTCGGCTGAAGGCCAGGGCATTGTGTTCAAGGAAGGCCACAGCGTGATGCTGGTCTTCGCTGCCAACGAACAGCTGCAGGAAGGCTTGACCAAAACCCTGAAAGCCGTGACCGGCAAGGCCGCCAAATGGCGCAAGGGTGAGCTCGTGACCTTCAAGGCCAGCGAGTAATGAGCCTGGACCGGGCGCAATTTCACCAGCAGCACTTGTCGGACGCCCAGGCCAAGGCGGCCGAGTTGTTTGCCCGCAAGGGTGATTTGCAGGGAGCCTGGTTGAACTGGGTGGCCAGCCAGTTGTACGAACTACGTCCCGCCGAGTACGCCAGCATGGTGCGCCGAGAGTTGCAGCATTTGCATAATCTGCCGTAAAAGCAGGCGACCTGCCTTGTTCATTGAAACCTCTACTACAGTTGTGTTGACTTAAGTATTCAGAGGCTTCGCGGTGTTACAGCAAAGCCATCCGCTATTGCTGTGTAAAACACGAGGTGCAAAGGCATGAAAGCAATTCGAGCGCTGTTGGCGGCTTCCCTGACGACTCTTAGCCTGTCGGTGGCGTCGCTGCCGGTGTCGGCCGCCCAGGCGCCGATCCATTTTGCTGACCTGAACTGGGAAAGTGGCAGCTTGATCACTGAGGTGCTGCGATTTATCGTCGAAAAGGGCTATGACTTGCCCACCGATACTTTGCCTGGCACCACGATTACCCTGGAAACCGCCCTGGCGAAAAACGATATCCAGGTGATCGGTGAAGAGTGGGCAGGACGCAGCCCTGTGTGGGTCAAGGCCGAGGCTGAAGGCAAGGTGGCCGGCCTGGGCGACACCGTCAAAGGTGCCACCGAAGGCTGGTGGGTGCCGGAATACGTGATCAAGGGTGACCCGGCCAAGGGCATCAAACCCCTGGCGCCGCAGTTGCGCAGCGTAACGGACCTGGCGCGCTACAAGGACGTGTTCAAGGACCCGGAAGCACCGACCAAGGGCCGTTTTCTCAATAGCCCCATCGGCTGGACCTCGGAAGTGGTCAACAAACAGAAACTCAAGGCCTATGGGCTGGACGATAGTTATGTGAACTTTCGCAGTGGTTCGGGCGCGGCGCTGGATGCCGAGATTGCCTCGTCGATCCGTCGCGGCAAGCCGATCCTGTTTTACTACTGGTCACCCACGCCGCTGATTGGGCGCTTCAAGCTGGTCCAACTGGAAGAGCCACCGTTTGACGCCGAGGCCTGGAAGACCCTGACCGATGCCGATAACCCCAATCCGAAACCGACTCGCTCTCTGGCATCCAAGTTGAGCATTGGTGTGTCGACGCCGTTCCAACAGCAGTATCCGCAGATCTGCGAGTTTTTCGCCAAGGTCGACTTTCCGATTGAACCACTGAACAAGGCGCTGGCCGAGATGAGCGAGAGGCACACGCCGCCCCGTGAAGTGGCGCAGGCGTTCCTCAAGTCGCACCCAGAGGTCTGGAAAGCCTGGTTGACCGAGGATGTGGCGCAGAGGGTCGAGGCCAGTCTGAAGTGACATCTAATGATCGTCCCCACAGCGTGGGAACGATCTCTATTTTTTAAAATCGCGTTTGCACCGCCACCTCAAATGTCCTCGGTGACCCCAAGTAATACACCGGCGACACATGGGCAAACTGGGCATACACCTCATTGGTCAGGTTACGTACCCGGCCAGTCACAGAGGTGTGCTGGTCCACTTTGTAAGTCAAAAACGTCCCGAACAAGGTATACGCCGGCACCGTCATCGTATTGGCATTGTCGGCATACACCGACGCCACATACCGCGCATCCACCCCCCCTTGCCAATTCGGCGCAAAGTCATAGGTCAGCCACACATTGCCCACCCGCTTCGGCACGTTGGTTGGCGTATTGCCCTTGCGCGACACTACTGCGCCGCTGGCGATTTTTTCATTGAAGTCGTCGTACTCGGCATCGACCCAGGCGAAGTTGCCCTCGGCCAACAGCTTGGGAGTAATCCGCAAGGAACTGGCCAATTCGATACCCTTGGACGACTGCGCGCCGACCGGAATGCTGTTGGTCGAGTCCTGCGGATCAGTCACGGCGAAGTCCTTGCGCTCGATCTTGTAGGCGGCAACAGTGGCGGAGCCCCGGCCGTCGAGGTAGTCGAACTTGCTGCCCACTTCCCATTGCTTGCCGGTGGACACGTCGAACACCTGGGTGGTGGTCGACGGCTGTTCGGCGGCGGTGCTGTATTGCACGTAGACATTGGCCGATGGAATGAACTGGTAGGTCAGGCCGATGCGGCCGGTCACGGGTTCCCAGCTGCGCTTGAAGTGCCGCGGGTTGATCGTCGTCGCCACCCGGTGATTGGTGACATCCAGGTCAATGGCGTCGTAGCGCAGGCCAGTCAGCAGTGACAACTTGTCAGTCAGCCCCAGGCGGTTTTCCACGAACAGCGCCTTGGTGGTCACTTCGGTGGTCTTGTCCTTGATAAAGCCGGGCCGGGTGCCGGGAATGTCGTAGAAGTGCCCTGGATCGTAGTTGTTCGGGTCCACGCTGCTCTTGCCCGACACGTTCAGCGGGCTGTTGGTGGTGCTGTTGACCTTGTACTCGAAACCGCTGGACCAGGTGGTCGCCAGGCCGAAGAACGTATCTTCATGGCGCAGCTCGAACTGGTTGCCGTCCTGTTTGCCCTGATGGCGCACCTGATATGCCGTGGAGCGGTTTACCGCGCTGTTATCGGCGTTGTACTGGTACGTCTCCAGGTTGCGGTAATCGCGCTGGCTATCCAGGTGATAAAGGGTGTTACGCAGGCTGGTGCTGTCGTTGATCCGGTAGTCGATGATCGACCGCGCCCAGATTGTCCGTTGCTCGTAGCGACCGTCCGCCACGTTGTAGTTGTTGAAGCGGTTGTGTTTGTCGATCTTCAACTCGCCGGCCTTGGGATTGAGTACCGGCGTGCCCCAGTAGGGGCTGTCTTCGTGTTCGTCCTGGTATTCCAGGGCCAGGGTGTGGGACAGGTTGGGCGTCAGGTCGCTGAGCAGGGAAAACGCCACGCTCCAGGCGTCGCGCTGCTGGCGGTCGATGTAGGTGTGGCTGGTGTTGCGACTTACATCCAGGCGCGCGTAGTGCTGCACTTCGGCGCCGGGTTCGGTGAGGGCGTGATTGAGGCCCAGGGCCAGGCCAGTGGTGTCATAGCTGCCATAGCTGATCCGGCCCTCGGCGACCTGTTCTTCGCGGGTGGCCAGTTTGGTCACGTAGTTCAGCGACCCGCCCACGGAGCCGGCACCGTTGATCAGCGAGGAGGGGCCCCCCACCAGTTCCACCCGGTCGTAAATCCACACGTCCACCGGTCGCGCCAGGCCGCTGGCGACGTTGATGCCATTGAACATCTGGGTGATCTGGCTGCTGGTGAAGCCCCGATAGGAGATAAACCCGCCAAACCCCGGGGGTGCGCTGGCATTGACCCCTGGCAGGGAATTGGCGGCGTCCTGGAAGGTCTTGGCGCCTCGGCGCTCGATATCGTTGCGGTTGGCAATGCTGATGGAGGCCGGGGTTTCCCGCACGCTCAATCCCAGGCGCGAAGCCATGCCGCTGGATTGATCCAGGGCCAGGCCCGGTTCGGCGGCTTGTTCGCCATCAATGGTGGTGGACGCCAGTTCAATGGCCCAGGCGCTGACAGGCAGGCAGCCGAACAGGCTCGCCAACAGAGGTAAATGTTTCATCGGTAAATCCTGAAAAGCTTGGCTTGAAAGCAACGCACAAGGACACGCTCTCCGGTGGGAGGTCATGTTCTGTGCAGATCAAAAAGCGAAGAATCAGACGAAGGCGGGCGGGGCGCGCGGATTAGCCGCAGGCCAGGTAAAGCGGGAAGGGCTGTCTACGCTGGCAACAACCCCGGCCGGTGGGGCCTGAGGCTGCGGCATGACTGCGACATTGAGGCTTGAATTGAGCGCCGGGCCCATGCCGCCGCTGGAGCACACCGGGCAGCCAAAAGCCTTGGATAGGGTCGGCAGGGATTCATCGGTGGAGCTTGCAGGCGCAGGCGCCTGGGTGCGCGGGTCTACCGTACAGAACTGGCCGCCAATGCCATTTAGCTGCATGCCGACCATTTGCCCGTGGCCGATGCTGCAGGCGAACACATTGAACAGGACGCAGCAATAGAGCATCCAGGCAATGAGTGAACGGTCGGTACGGGCGAGTTTCATGGGGCGGCACTTTATCACCAGCTGCCGACGAAATACCCACAAAAAATCTCAGGAGGACTATCCTGTTTCGAACTTTTTAGGGGATATCCAGCCATGAGCTTTTTCGTTGCGCGGTGGGTTGTCGGGATTTTTACCTTTATCAGTATGGTGCATGTGTACTGGGCGGCCGGTGGCAAGCTGGGGAGTGCGGCGGTTATACCGCAGCTGCCCGCAGAGTTCTCCAGCGGACCGCGTCCGGCCTTCAAACTCACTGCACTGGGGGCGTTGTTGGTGGCCGCTGGTCTGGTGTTGATTGCGGTGTTGGTGTGTTTACGGGCGGGGCTGTATTTTGATCCGATCAGCCATAAGGCCTTGCAATGGGGGATCAGTGGCGTTGCCGTGATCATGTTTGCCCGGGCGATTGGCGATTCGGAGTTAGTAGGTTTTTTCAAGACGGTGGGCGGGTCGCGGTTTGCTCGCCTGGATACGTTTTTTTATTCGCCGCTGTGTTTGGTGTTGGGGGTGGGGCTGTTGGTTGTAGCTTGGAATTAGGGGGCTGACAGCCAGGAAGCCCGCGTTATCGTTAACGACCATCGCGAGCAAGCTAGCTCCTACAGTAGATCCGCTCTTGCTTTTCACCACTGAGGTCGGCTACCAGGCCGCCGTGCTTTTGATTTTGATCTAAGGCGCCCCGTTAACCACGATGGCCCTTCGCGGCGGCCCACGGAGCAATGCCGGAGAGAAGGCATGCCGAGCCTAAGCGAGGCACCAAGTGGTGGGGCAAGAGCGCTTTTCGAAAGTGACACGCCGTAAGGGCGTAACCCTAATCCGCCCTGACCAAAATAACGGATATATACCCAGTAAAACCAAAAAAAACGCCCATTACCCCCCATTCTCAGAACTGCGACTACTCACCTCGGCCGGCACATCATCGCCCGCCATCCGCTTGCGAAACAACGCTGTACGCGCCAGCAACAGCGTCGTCACCGGCACCGTGATCGATAGTAAAACCGGAATCAACCAGCCATGAAGCACCGGCTCGGACTTGAGCGCCGAAAAGTAAATGATCGAGGCCAGCGCCACACACCAGGCCCCCAGCGTTGAAGCCAGCGCCGGCGGGTGCATGCGCTGGAAAAAATCTTTCATTCGCACCAGCCCAATCGCACCAATTAGCGCAAACAGACTACTGAGTACCAATAAGATCGCCACCAGGACCTCGACCCACAGCGGCAGCGCGCCCACATTGATCATTCAATCACCTCGCCACGCAGCAGGAATTTCGCCAGGGCAAACGAACCCACAAAGCCAAACAGTGCAATCAGCAGCGCCGCCTCGAAGTAAGTGTCACTGGCATAGCGAATGCCCAGCACCAGCATCATCAGCATCGCCAGGATGTACAGATAATCCAGCGCCAACACTCGGTCCTGGGCCGAAGGGCCCTTGAACAGGCGCACCAGGGTCAGGACCATCGCCAGGGAAAACAGGAACAGGCTGAGCAGGATCGCATTGGAGAGCAGGGCACTCATTCGAAGATCTCCATCAAGGGCCGCTCGTAGGCGTGCTTGAAGTGCTCGATAAACTGCGCTTCGTCATCCAGATCAAACACGTGCAGCAGCAGAATGCTGCGGTCCAGGGCCAGTTCCGACCAGATGGTGCCGGGGACCACCGTGGTGATCATCGATAGCGCCGCCAGGCCGTTGGCGTCCCGCAGGTCGAGGGGGATTTTGATGAAGCTCGACCGGGGAGGGCGCGAACCGCAGGTCAATACGCCCCAGGCCACCAGCAGGTTGGACACCACGACATCGCGACCCACCAGGAAGAACAAGCGGATGATCACCCCAGGGCGGCGAATGCGGATCGGCAGCGGCCGCAACGGCGCCATCATCAGTGGTGCGCAAAAGCCCAGGATCGCCCCCAGCAGGAGGTTGCCGGGGCTGATGGACAGGTTCAGCACTAACCATAATAACCACAGCGACAAGGACAGCCACGGGGCAGGAAACAGACGCTTCATGGCTGCACCTCCAGCGCGGCGGCACGGGCTTCTGGGCTCGGAACCGGGCGGGTGGCCATGACGGCCATGACGTAATGCTCTGGGTTGTTCAGGCTGGCGGCAGTGTCCTGGGTATAACGCATCAGCGTTTCGGCCTTGAAGGTCAGCCCGATGGACAGGGCCAGCAGGACGAAGATTGGCACGCACTCGAAGCGCCGCAGCAGCGGTGACGGTCGTTCTTCCGGGGTCCAGAAGCGCTGGATGCCGAGCCGGGCGAAGGCGATCAGCGAGGCCAGCCCCGAGAAGATCAACAGCGTGACCAAGCCCCAGGCGGCCGGGCGGATCGGCTCTTCCAGGGCATTGCCCAGGCCCAGTGGGTTTATCAGTGCGCTAAGCAGGCTGAGTTTGCCGATGAACCCCGACAGCGGCGGCATGCCGATGATCAGCAGGGCGCAGGCAATAAAGCTCAGACCGAGGAAAGCCACAGTCCAGGGGATCACCTGGCCGACCACAGCTTTTTGTTCATCGTCCAGGTTGGTGCCTCGTGGCGGATGCAGGGACTCGACTGCCCGAGGCAACGCTTCGATCTCATCGTCCAGGGGCAGGTCGTTGGCGGAGCGAGAACGTTCGATCAGCTCCGCCAACAGGAATAGCGCGCTCAATGCCAGCGTCGAGCTGACCAGATAGAACAGTGCGCCCGCGGTCAGCGCCGGTTGGGCAAAACCTATCGCCGACAACAGGATGCCCGCCGAGACCAGGATGCTCAGGCTGGCCATGCGTTCCAGGCGTTGCGCGGCGATCATTGCCAGGGCTGCGCAGATGATGGTTGCCATGCCGCCGTAGATCAGCCAGTCGCCGCCAAAGTACGCCGAAGCGCCGGCCTGGCCCGAGAACAGCAGGGTCCACAGGCGCAGCACGGTGTACACGCCGACCTTGGTCATGATTGCAAACATTGCCGCCACCGGCGCGCTGGCCGCGGAGTAGGCCGGTGCCAGCCAGAAGTTCAGCGGCCACATTCCGGCCTTGGCCAGGAACGCCGTGGCCAGGATCGCCGCGCCGGCATGCAGCAGGCCGCGATCGGCTTCGGGCACCAGAGGGATTTTCAGCGCCAGGTCAGCCATGTTCAGGGTGCCGGTGACGCCATAGATCATCGCCGCACCGATGAGGAACAGCGACGACGCCAACAGGTTGATCGCGATGTAATGCAGCCCCGACGATACCCGCGCCCGGCCGGAGCCGTGGAGCATCAGGCCGTAGGACGCCGCCAGCAGTACCTCGAAGAACACGAACAGGTTGAACAGGTCGGCGGTGAGAAACGCACCGTACAGGCCCATCAACTGGATCTGGAACAACGCGTGAAAGCTGGTGCCTGCACGATCCCAGCGGGCCATGGCGAACAGCAGGGCGCTAACGCCGATGATCCCGGTGAGCACCAGCATCAGCGCCGACAGCCGATCCACCACCAGCGCGATGCCGAACGGCACCTGCCAGTTGCCCGGCAGGTACACACCGATAGAGCTAGTGCCGTCCTGCTGGGTCCAGTACAGCAACAGCACCGAGACGCCGAGGCCGATCATGCTGGAGAACAGATTGATTCGTGCCTTGAGGGGGCGGTGTTTCTCGCCGAGCATCAGCATCAGCGCTGCCGTCAGCAACGGCAGCAGGATCGGCGCGATGATCAATTGGTTCATCCAGCTCATTCCTTAGGCTCCCGACCGTCCACATGGTCAGTGCCAGTCAGGCCCCTGGATGCCAGCAAGACCACCAGGAACAGCGCGGTCATGGCGAAGCTGATCACAATCGCCGTCAGCACCAGTGCCTGGGGCAGGGGGTCGGTGTAGTTGAGCAGGTCTTGGGGTACGCCGTCCTTGATGGTCGGCTCCTTGCCGATAAACAGGCTGCCCATGCTGAAAATGAACAGGTTGACCCCGTAGGACAACAGGCAAAGGCCCATCACTACCTGGAAGGTCCGTGGCCGCAGGATCAGCCAGACGCCTGAGGCCGCCAAGACCCCAATGGCAATTGCGATGACTTCTTCCATCAGGCGGCTCCTCCTGGCGTCGCAGTGGCTTTCGCCTGGCTGCTGGGTTTATGGGCACGTACCGATTGGTGACCCAGGGCGGTGAGCATCAACAGCGTCGAGCCGACCACTACCGCGTACACGCCAACGTCGAAGAACAGCGCGCTGGCGATATGGATATCGCCCAGCACCGGCAGGCTCAAGTGCAGGGTGTGGGTGGTCAGGAACGGATAGCCGAACGCCAGCGCGCCAAGCCCGGTCAGGGTCGCCGACAGCAGGCCAACGCCCATCCAGCGCAACGGCCGCAGGCTCATCTGCGCCTCGACCCACTGGGTACCGGCCACCATGTATTGCAGGATAAATGCCACCGACATCACCAGGCCGGCGACAAACCCGCCGCCCGGCTGGTTGTGGCCACGCATGAACAGGTAGAACGACACCACCACCGCAATCGGCAGCAGCAGGCGCACCAGCACCGCCGGCACCATCATAAAGCCCAGGGCGGTGTCGCTGGCCTGGCGCGGGTTGACCAGATCGGTCGCCACGTCCGGAGCCAGCTGGCGCTGTTGCGCGGGCAATTGCATGCTTTCTTTCGGTGGGCGGAAGCGGCGCAGCAGGGCGTATACCGTCAGCGCCACGGCCGCCAGCACAGTGATTTCCCCGAGGGTGTCGAAGCTTCGGAAGTCCACCAGCATCACATTCACCACATTGGTGCCGCCGCCTTCTGGCAGGGCGCGACTGAGGTAGAACGAGGAAATATCGTTAGGGGTCTGGCGCGTCAGCATCGCGTAGGACAACAGAGCCATGCCACCGCCGACCACGGTGGACAGCAGCAAGTCCCGCAGGCGGCGGATGCGCGCCTTGCGTAGGGAACTGGGCAGCGGCGAGACCTCTTCGATCCGCCGGGGCAGCCAGCGCAGGCCCAGCAAAATCAGCACGGTGGTCACCACTTCCACTACCAGTTGGGTCAGTGCCAGGTCCGGTGCCGAGAACCAGACGAAGGTAACGCAGGTCATCAGGCCGCAGACGCTGACCATGGTCAGGGCTGCCAGCCGGTGGTACTTGGCTTGCCAGGCGGCGCCCAGAGCGCAGGCGATCGCCAGCAACCACAGGGTGACGAAGACGATGGAACCAGGGATCTTCGGCCGGTCGCCCCAACTGATGCCGCTGTTGAGCATTGGGATCAATCCGGCGATCACCGCGGCCAGCACCAGCAGGAACAATTGGGGCTGCAAACGCTTGGTGCTTAGGCGTTTTTCGATCTTGCGCGCGCCGCGCATCATCACCACCAGGCTGCGCTCGAACATGCGCTTGCCGTTGAAATAGCTGATGATCGGCGGGTACTTGAAGCGCCCTTGCTTGAGCTGTTTGCGCAGCAGCAGGTAGAGCACAATGCCGCCGGACATGGCCACCAGGCTCATGATCATTGGCGCGTTCCAGCCGTGCCAGATGGCCAGGCTGTATTCAGGCAGCACGCCGCCGACCACGGGAAGTGCTGCCGCTGCGAGGATCGAACCGACCACCTGGGCCGGGAAAATCCCCACCAGTAGGCAGGTGAATACCAGCAGTTCCACAGGTGCGCGCATCCAACGGGGCGGTTCGTGCGGGGTGTGGGGCAAGTTGGTGGCGGTTGGCCCGAAGAACACATCCACCGTGAAACGCAGGGCATAGGCAACGCTGAAGGTGCCGGCGATGGTGGCGATCACCGGCAGGGCGATCTCTACCCAGGCGGTGGAAGAGATGAACACGGTTTCGGCGAAGAACATTTCCTTGGACAGGAAACCATTGAGCAGCGGCACGCCGGCCATGGAGGCGCTGGCGACCATGGCCAGCGTGGCGGTAAACGGGATCAGGCGGATCAGGCCGCTGAGTTTGCGGATATCACGGGTGCCGCTTTCGTGGTCAATGATGCCCGCAGCCATGAACAGCGACGCCTTGAAGGTGGCGTGGTTGAGAATATGGAACACTGCTGCGACGGCTGCCAGCGGGCTGTTGAGACCCAGCAAGAGCGTGATCAGGCCAAGGTGGCTGATGGTGGAGTAGGCCAGCAGGCCTTTGAGGTCGTTCTGGAACATTGCGCAATAGGCGCCTAGCAAGAGGGTAATGGCGCCAGCGCCGCCGACGATCCAGAACCATTCTTCGCTGCCGGACAACGAAGGCCACAGGCGGGCCAGCAGGAACACACCGGCCTTCACCATCGTCGCCGAGTGCAGGTAGGCCGAGACCGGTGTCGGCGCGGCCATGGCGTGGGGCAGCCAGAAGTGGAAGGGGAATTGCGCGC
The DNA here is from genome assembly GCF_055407105.1 of Pseudomonas sp. C321. Taxonomy (NCBI): domain Bacteria; kingdom Pseudomonadati; phylum Pseudomonadota; class Gammaproteobacteria; order Pseudomonadales; family Pseudomonadaceae; genus Pseudomonas; species Pseudomonas sp. C321. The sequence continues at coordinate 127,101 of NZ_JBUZRB010000004.1, forward strand.
TTTTACTCAGGGCGCCGATCAGGATCAGAGCCAGCAGGATCGGGTACAGGGCATGGGCTCGAATCTGGTCACCGGCAGCCAGCACCAGGTCCAGGTCGTAGCTGCCGACGACATGGCCGAGCAGCATTACCCCCGCCAGCAGGCACAAACCACCCGCACCGGTCACCATCAGCGCCATATAGGCACCACGGCGCGCATCAGAACGGTGATGCCAATAGCCGATCAACAGGAACGAGAACAGGCTGGTCAGTTCCCAGAAAAACACGATCTGAATCAGGTTGCCCGAAATCACCAGGCCCAACATGGCGCCCATAAACGCCAGGAAGAAGGCGAAGAAACGCGGCACCGGGTCGTCCGGCGACATGTAATAGCGGGCGTACAGCGAAACCAGGGCGCCGATGCCCAGCACCAGCATCGAGAATAACCAGGCAAAGCCGTCCATGCGCAGCACGAAGTTCAGTCCCAGGCTGGGCAGCCAGAAGAACTCTTCGCGAATCACGCCTCCGTCGGCGATCTGGGGGTAGAGCAGGGCGACTTGTACGGTTGCGGCCAGGGCAACAAGGCCGGCCAGCAGGGACTCAGTGTTACGTGCGTTGTGCGGCAGCAAGGCCGCTAGACAGCTGCCGATAAAAGGCAGAAGCAGTAGAACTATCAGGGACATAGGCTTCTAATCTGCGGGAGTTTGGGATGCATCATACGTGCCGGATTCGGGATCACCAAACGGCAACCTGTGGCAGGATCCTACAAGAGGGCAGAAGGCAGCTACAAGCCGCAAGCGTAGAGCCGTATGCGTATTTCTTGGAGCTTGCAGCTTGCAACTCAAGACATCAACCCTGGCGTTCCTGCTCCAACTCTTTTTCCGAAGCGGCGTTTTTCTGGCTGCCCCTCTTCATTTCACTGACAATCACCGCCGCCACAATCAACACCGCCCCCAGCATGGCAATCGGCGGGAACCGCTCGCCGGCAATCCGCCCCACCACGCCAGCCCACACCGGCTCACCGGCATAGATCAACGTCGCCCGGGTCGGCGAAACGCTTTTTTGCGCCCAGTTCATTGCCAGTTGAATCACTGCGCTGGTCAGCCCCAGGCCCACAGCGCTAAACAGCAACAACCAGGAAAACCCCGGCAGCGCTTCGCCCATGGGCACCACCATCAGGAACGACAACACCGACGCGGTGGCCAGTTGCACCACCGTGACCCGGCGCACATCCACCTGGCCTGCATAGGCGCTGATCAGGATGATCTCGGCAGCAATCGCAATGGCCCCGATCAAGGTGGCGATTTCACCAGGGCTGAAATTCAGCGACGCGCCCGCAGGGCCGGTCAACAGCATCAGCCCGGCGAACGCCAGCATAATGCCAATACTCGGCATCAACCCCGGACGGCGACCCAATACCAGCCATTGCAACAGTGGCACGAAAGGCACATACAGCGCGGTGATAAACGCCGACTGACTGCTCAGAATCGTCTGCAGGCCAATGGTCTGCAAACCATAGCCAAACATGATCGCCACACCGATAAAGGCCCCGGCCTTCAGTTCAAATAGGGTCAAGCCCCGCAGGCTGCGCAGCGAGAACAGGCCCACCGCCACAGTAGCCGCCGCAAAGCGCAGGCCGACAAAAAACATCGGGCCGCTCACCGTCATGGCATGTTGCACTAGGATAAAGGTGCCGCCCCAAAACATGGTGATCAGCACCAGCACGCATTCGGCTTTGCTGAAACGGGAAACGCGCGGGGAGGAGGTCGAGGAGGTCATGGCGGCTCTGGTCTTGCACAGGAAGGGCGCGGAACGCACAATGCGCCGCAGCTGGGCAGTATACTGCGCAACCCCACCGAGTGAGCAATATAGTGCACAAAGAAAATCCGCAACGAGCCTCGGTCCTGCAGCACGTCAGCCAGAACGTTCGTCGCCTGCGGCATGCCGCCGAGTTGAGTCAGACGGCGCTGTCCGAAAAGTCCGGCGTCAGTCGCCGGATGCTGGTGGCCATCGAGGCCGGCGAAAAGAACGTCAGTCTGTCCACTCTGGACCGCGTCGCCGAAGCCTTGGACGTGGCCTTCAGCGACCTGATCCAGGCCCCAGACGCCCGTGATCATAGCCGCATCAATGAACTGGCGTGGGCGGGGGAAATCGACGGCAGCAAAGCCGTGTTGCTGGCCAAGGCCACCGCCCGGCGTGAAGTCGAACTGTGGGAGTGGCGCCTGGAACCCGGTGATCTCTATTGCCCCGATCCCGACCTGGAAGGCTGGAGCGAGCAACTGTTTGTCTTCGAGGGGTGTCTGACCCTGATGTTGGGTGAGGAAGCACATCAGATCAGCGCCGGAGAGTTCTACATGTTCGCCAGCCACCAGCCCCACAGCTATCGCAATGACGGTGAAGTGGCGGCGCGGTTTGTGCGCAATGTGGTGATCTAACTGTTCATGAGGCAACAGTGGTTGGACACTTTGCTGGTTTGAGGCTACGTAAATTTCTATTTTTGTTATGTAGCATACTGATTTTATTGATAATTAAATTCAGGCACGACTCCTGCAATTGCTCTGGTATCTCCCTGGAGCCTGGAGCCTGGAGTCGGCCCAGCTTCCACACCCTGCTCAGATGAGTTTTTTGATCGCCGAGCAGAATATCAACGTCGCGCTGAACTATGCCTCTCAAGGCTACGTGCTCGATACCGGGCGGGTGGTTCTCAGCGGCAGCGCCAGTGAGCTGCTGGCGCGGGGCGATTTGCATGACATCTACCTGGGCAGACAGTAAGGGCGCATTTGATGACTGAAACCGAACTCGGACAGGCGACGAGCGCCATCCGCAACGCCGATGTGCTGGTGATTGGCGGTGGCCTGAGCGGCACCTTGCTGGCCGCGCAACTGCTGCGCCTGCCGGGCAGACGGCAGATACTGATCATCGAGCCGCGCAGTGAGCTGGGACGCGGCGAGGCCTACAGCGCCGTGGAGCTGGGGCATACCTTGAACGGCAACGCGGCGCGCATGAGCGTCGACCCGGACAACGCCGATGATTTGACCCAATGGCTGACCGAGTACATCGCGGCGGGCGGTTGGCCGGAGTCGGACCAGCAACATGTGCCCGTCAGCGAGCTGTTCCCGCCTCGGGGGATTTTTGGGTTGTATGCTCAGCAACGATTGGCTGAAGCCCAGGCGCTTTCGCAATCAACCGTGGAACATATTCGCGCCGAGGTAATTGACCTTCAGGTGGATGAAAATTCAACGCTGCTGACTTTGAGCGATGGCCAGCAACTGCGCGGCGCCTTTGCTGTTTTGGCCACCGGCATGTTCCCTGCTGCCCGTACGCCGCAGACCTCCTCCTGCGGCTTGAATGCGGCAGCCGTCGACCCGTGGGACGTGCAGGCCATGACCCAACTGGACCCACAATCGACGGTGCTTATTATCGGCTCCGGCCTGACGATGGTCGACGCCGTGGTGTCTTTGGAACAGGCCGGGCATCGAGGGCCGATCGAGGTGTTTTCTCGCCATGGTTTGCTGCCCCATGTGCGCCGGCAACCGCCGAGCTGGGTGGACTTCCTTGGCGAAGACCATCGCCTTCGCAGCCCTCGGCAACTCCTGCGTGAAGTGCGCCGCCAGTGCCAAGCGGCGCTGGAGCAAGGCATCGATTGGCAAGCGCCGCTGGATACCGTGCGTGCCCATATCGGCCGCCTGTGGAGCCAGGCCAGCGAGCGCCAGAAGCGCCAGTTCGTGCGTCATGTACGGCCCTGGTGGGAAAGCCATCACCACCGCTCGCCACCCTTGAGCGCCGAACTGGTGGCGCGCCTGCATGGGGAAGGGCGGTTGCGCATCCAGGCAGCCTCGTTCAAGGGGCTGGAACCGTCCCAGGCGGGTGAAGTGACCATCCGCCTGCGCCGTCGCGGTGAGCAGGAAACGATGCAGGTCAGCGGTGCTGCGCTGATCAACTCCAGCGGTATCGAATACGACTGGCGCCGCGTGGCTCGGCCGTTGCCTCGGCAACTGCTGGCGCGTGGGTTGATTCAACCGGGGCCATTGGCGCTGGGGATTACCGCGGATACGTCAGGCGCCGTGCTTGATGCCCTCGGTCAGGTTAGCCAACGCCTGTTTGCCATGGGGCCGCCGCTTAGGGGCATGTGGTGGGAGAGCACGGCGGTGACCGATGTGGCGAGCCAGGCCAAGGCGTTGGCGACCCGGCTGGCTCAAGGCGCTCCGGCTAACCTCGCGTAGGGGCGGCGGGGATGGGGGCGCCCACTTTTACAACCCCCGGTTTGAGCCAAACACTTCAATTCCCTTGGAAGTGGATTGTCCTGTGGTCACCGTCACCTTGATCTACTCGCTTCGCTAGCCGTAGAGATAGAGCGGTTTAACCTGTCGAAAATGGGAGCATGAGGCGCCGCCGGGTGTTGTGAAACACCTCGGATCACCCGCAAGACGGTGGCTGATAGGGCCTTTGGGTAATAGGGTGCAGTGTCACTACTTGCTTTCAATCAGCGGCCCCGGTATAAAAAATCAAATTTTGTTTTAAAACATCCCTTCCCATGTGGAACCCCTATGGTCGCGAAGAAACTCAGCGCTCCAAACGTTACCAAGACTCGATTGCTGGATGCGACAGAGGCTCTTTTCATCAAATACGGCTATGACGCCGTTTTGTTGCGGCAGATTACCGAGAAGGCCCAGGTCAATCTCGCTGCGGTGAATTACCACTTCGGGGACAAAGACTCCCTCATGAAGACGCTGCTGATGCAGCGCCTAGAACCGCTCAACGAACAACGTTTGCAATTGCTCGACAAGTGCGAAGCCGAATCTGATGGCCCGCTCGATTGCGACACCCTGCTCGGCGTGCTGTTCGCCCCGGCCATGGGCCTGGAGCGCAGCGATCCGGCCAGCGGTGAAGGGCGCTCCTTTATTCGTTTCCTGGGCCGGGTCTACAGCGACACTTCGCCGTTTATCCAGGAATACCTCAAGGTGCACTATCAGCCGGTGTTCCAGCGCTTCTTTGAAGCATTCGCCCTGGCACTGCCGGAACTGCCGCGTAACGAATTGGGGGTGCGCCTGCAATTTGCCCTCAAGGCGATCTCCGGGGTGATGGCCGGGACCGAACTGCGCTTGCTGATGAACTCCATGAGCCTGGGCCGTCCGGCCACCGATGCTGAAGTCATGGCCAAGCTGATCACTCTGGTCTCGGCGGCCATTCGCGTGCCGCAGCAAAGCCCCGAGGCCGAAATGGCCCTGGCGCGGGTGCTTGATACCCAGCGGGCGATCCGCGAGCAGGGGGCGGCTCCCGACGTCAGCAAAGCCGCTCGCTGATGGACCGCCGGCTCCGCCCGGAGCCGGCCAAGCGGTAACCAGTCGTGCACTTCATCAAACCCCGCTACCACTCCCCACTCTATCCAAGTAAAACCCAGGCAAAAAAAAGCCCGCTGGGGCGGCGGGCTTGATGTGAAGCATTTGTAACGGATGAGGCTTCACAGTACGGCCGTGGATGTGAATAAAGCGTGAAAATTATGTAAGAGAAAGCGTGAGTGTGTGGCGTTTATGTTGAAAGCAACTTTCTCTGGTTACGTCATCGTGGTCTACCATTCGTCGCGACTGTCAATTCTGACAGGTAGACGTGCCCATGGGGCGGGTGTTTGATTTCTCTTGGCGCGTGTTCTGTCTACACGCTGTTTAATTTGGAGAGCAATCATGCCGATAAAGCCCGCCGCTCTAAGACCGACTCCCACAACAAAGAAACCTGCCACGGTGAAGAAATCGGATACTCGTGCAGGCTTTACCATGATTGAAGATTTGGACTCCCCCTACACATCGCCCCAACAGGTCACACCTGTAGATGGCGCGGCATACGGCGTGGGCATTCGCCATCTCGAAGAAGGGCTGGATTACGTCTTCGAGCGTTGGGAAAGTATCAATGTTGAGGACACGTATCGGATATGGATGAACGGCATTGTCATGGCCGAGGATACGGTGAAGCCTGGAGACGTTGCCAACCAGCGATTTTTCTTGAATATCCCTCGAACCACGGTGCCGTTGGGCTTTATACCGGATGTATACGGTGAGGTTGAAAGGGTCGGCAGTACTCAACTCAGCACTTCGCCACTTCAAGTCGTGTTTATCAAGGATACGCGGCCAGGCGGTGCTGACGAACGGCCCCATGAAAATTGGCACTCCAACCTGGTTTTGACTCTATCGGATACCTTCATTGACGCTGTCGTCGCTGCAAGGGGTGTCAAGGCAACGATCAAGAAATGGGAGAACATGCGAGTTAACGACCTGGTGATGTTCTATTGGGGAGAACATCGTTATGACGTCCCGCCGATTACCCCCGACCAGGTGGACCTTGACCTGGAGTTCGTGATTGATCCCGATTTTATCGCACTGGCGGGCAGCGGCCATTTTGTCGTGCAGTTCTACCTGTATGACGAGGTGCGTAATCGCTCGGGTGAACTGCAGCCCTGGTGCAAGCCAGTACCTGTAGAAGTGGACCTGGATCTGGAGCTGCTTGAAGAGCCGTATGTCGTCGAGGCTGACGAGGACACAATGGTACTGGACGCCGATGCACTTGGCAGAGAGCCTGCGCATGCCGAGGTGAACGTTGCGCGCAACAGTCCTCACTTCAGGGTGGGGGACTTCATTTTGCTCACGGTGCACGGCACGACCGTTGATGGAGCGTTCGTCAGTGAATCCATGTTGCAGCGGGTCGATAGAATTCCTCAGTATTACGAATTCCCGATCAGGAACGAGCTGGTCAGGTCCCTCATTCAGAGCACCATGACGGTCTCTTATGTTCGGCAAAGGGTCGGCGAGGATGACCTGCCCTCAAGAAATACCACGATTACGATCGCCGGTATTCGTTATGCATTGCCTCGGCCCTCGGTCAGAGAGGCCCATGGTCCATTCATTGAGCCGGACCTTGTGCGCATTACTGCGCAGATGCCTGATTACCAGCCGCCAGGCAGTCCTGGCGATAACCTGGAGGTCACCATCCAGGGGTATCGCCAGGACAACTCCATAGAGCGGGTTTCGTCTTCGCGGCTCGCAGGTAAACATATACGAACCCGAGATTTTCCGAATGCCGATTACATGCGTTTCGAGGGCTTGCGTGACACCAATGTGCATTATGTCGTCACGGGTGCCATCGGTGCACGAGAGTCAGAACGATTGTGGGTGCAAATCGGCCGTCCACCTCGGGACTTGCCGGCGCCGATTATCCTTGATGCGATTAACGGCAATGTTGATCCCGCCACCATTGGCAGTGTGGGCACCCTTGAGTTGCGTACGGATTTCAAAGGGGGGGATCGGGTCATCGTCAAATACACAGGCTCGCTCAGTGGCGAGCAGCAGTTTGAATACATCTTGTCCCTGAACCAAAATCCGCTGGTTTTGGATATCCCGAGGCAACTGTTTCTTGACAACCTGGACGGCACGCTCACGGTCAGTTACCTGATTGATCGCTTCGGAGTTACTCAATACTCCGATGAGCTGCGTGTGACCGTCGGGACCGCATTGGGCGAGCTGTTTTTGCCTGAGGTACTGCAAGCCACCACCGAACCTGATGAGCTTGACCCCGCGCTCACTTGGCCGGGCGGTGCGACGGTGCGGGTCAAGTACGAACACATCAAGGCTGGCGACCAAGTCCAGGTTTGCTGGAAAGGACTTCCTGGTATAGGCACTCATTATGAGGTCAAGGAGAACCAGGTCGGCGGCCATATCGACTTCACGATCCCGACCGAGGCAATTGGCTTTAACATCCACCCCGATGGCCGTGATATCCATGTTTCCTTTCAGGTGATCCGCAACGGTTATCCGACCCCGTCGCCCGTGCTGACCCTACGCTTGCTGACATTGCACAACCTTCCTGGCCCATTGATCGACAGTATTGGCGACAACGCGGTGCTGGAAATTCCATTGCTCGAAGACTTCGATGAAACCCGCGTGTCGGCCTGGATGTACGCGCACCTGGGCCAGCGCATGTGGTTGCGTTATCAAGGTACTCGCAACACCGGGCTTGCATACGACAACTACGTGTATCGGGGCCGCGACGTTGACGATAGCGAGGTGATCAACGGTATCACCAGCGAGACTCCAGTGCTGGCGTTGCGCAACCTGGAGGAATGGTCTGAATTGACCATCAGTTTCTGGGTCACATTCGACCACAGCGGCGACCTCAATAATGCGGTGTTGTTTGACGTTCGGCATCACATGATTCAAATGGAGAAAAACACCTACCCGCATCCCCAAATCAAGGACTCCACGCCTGCCACCGGGCCGCAGGTGTCGATTAACCCGCTCGTGGTCGAGAACAAATGCCAGGTTCTGGTGAGTTACCCGAACATGAACGTGGGAGGAACCGACAGAATAACCTTGCACTGGATCTATGCCGACGGCTCCATGCCTGTCATCAGTACCCAGGACGGGCTTGATGGGGGGACTGTGACCTTTAATATTGGTAATGACATTCTTGGCACCAGCGTAAATAGCACTATCCGCCTGCAGTACACGGTGGAGTTGGGCAGAGGAGGAACTGCGCCTTCCGGAGAGCAGACGGTCATCGTGGGTACCATCGCGTCAGGCAGCTTGTCCATGGCGCTGATCAATAACACGTCCAATGGTGGTTTGCTCAACCCGCCTGCCCTGACCAGAGATGCCATTGTTTCCGCGCAAAAGTGGCGCTTGAGCGTAACAGGGCAACGTGTCTGGTTGAGAGTGACCAGCCCAGGCCTTGTGACCCAGGTTTTGCTGGAGGGGCACCCTATAACTGCCATTCAGCAAGCCAACGGTTTGGCGAACATCCCCTTGCTCCGCTCCTGGTTATTGGGTGTGTCTAACAATGGTAGCGTCACCGTCTCGCTGAAAGTGACATATGACGGGAGTGAGGACGAGTCCCGTGCGATCATTTTCCCCAGTACGGTCTACACCGTGCGGCTCACCAGCCCCTTGGTCTTTGACTCGAGTGCGGTGTCCCTCAATGGGCGTACTTATCTGATACCGGGGAACCAGGCTAACTTGCCAGCGTTTAACTCCGGCAACTCGATTCGACGTACGGCATCGGGCGGCACTCCGGGTTACAACTACTCCTCGAACAACTCCAGCGTGGCATTCGTGGACTCCACGGGGTATGTCACGGTAAGAGGCAACGGATCGGCGACGATTACCGTGCGTGACTCTTCTGTACCGGCGCAAACGAGGAGCTATGTCGTTTATGTCGGCGGCGTCGTGCTGTGTTATGGCTTGGGAGGGGGCACCAAGACCGACATCGACAACAGGGCCAGAAGCCAAGGCGTGCGGCTGGCCTCTCTTAATGAACTGCGTGAGATAAGCGCCGCTTATGGCAATCGTTGGCCAATGGGCAATGGGCTTTATTGGTCCAGCACGTGGTCCCATAATTTTCTGTTTTTCGATTACTGGTACGGGCGGAACATCAATACGGGGGCAGAAGGGACCTTCAAACAGTGGGTGGGTAACCGACTCCTGGGGGTAGGGCTCAGATAACAGCCTTTGCAGGCTATTCACGGGACACCCTATTTAACCGTAGGCTGTCCCGTTTTTTTACAGCGCCTGTGCCCTCAAATCTTCCACTGCCTAGAACTCTTCGCCAATAGCCCCCGCATCCCATCCACATTCGCAGCCAACTGCACCGTCAATAACCGATACCCATCCAGCGCACTGTGTATGGGTGTCTCCAATGCTGTGTCGGGATCGGGAACCGAACTGGCCCGCTCCAACCGCTCCGTCGCTCCGGATTGCAAGGCCCGCGCCATGCCGATCAATTGCACCCTAATCTGCCGATGCTCAGCCTTGAGGGCTATTTGCATCCGGGCCATGGCCTGTTCATCCCGAGGGTCCGGCCGGGTGTTGCCGAGGATCTCCAGGGTGCTGATGCACATCCGTAGATGGCGTTGAATAGCGTCCAGCTTCGTCATGGAGATCCGCACTTCCTTGGACACCGACGGCATCAGTGAGCGCAGTTTCACCATCGCCGCATTCAAGCGGTTAAGCAGCTTGAGATGATCATCGTCAGTAACCGACTGGCCGCTGATGATCCGGCTGTAGATCGCTGCGCAATCGCGCAAGGCACTGGCCAGGTTGTAGCGCCACGAATAAACGGCATACAGCGGCAGGGCGAAGGAAAACGCCAGGGCCAGGGAGATGCCGATCAGAATGTCGACCGTGCGCCATAGCCCATCAGCCAGCGGATTATCACCATGGCCGGCGACGATGAACACGGTGATCCCGGACAGCAGAGCGGTGTAGCCGCCCTTGCCGATGGCGTGATAAGAGAAGAAACCGCAGACCACTGACATCAGCAGATAGGTCAGCAGCGGCTGGCCCAGATACGCCTGTTGCGCTACCAGCAACAAACCGACGCTGGCGCCGATCAGCGTGCCATAGGCTCGCTCGACGGCTTTCTTGCCGATGTTGCCGTGGTGCTGCAAGCCGCCGATTACCACCAGCATGGTCACCGAGGCCCATTCGCCATGGGGCAGGTTGAGGCCGGTGGTTAACAGGATCGAAGCCAAAAGCCCCAGTGACACCCGTACCGAATGGATCAGCCTGGCGTGGCGGTAGCGGCGGTAGGGATCCAGCAGGGGACGCAGCAGGCGGCGGACGAAGTTGGGTAGACGGACGGAGGAAAAGAGCTTCATCGGTTTTGTGGGCGTCTCGAAATCACTGTAGGAGCAAGCTTGCTCGCGAGGATCTTCAACGATAACGCGTGTTGTCTGGATACGCGCGATGTCCTTGAGTCCTTCGCGAGCAAGCTCGCTCCTACAATAGTGGTGTGGTTTCAGAAAATATAATCAGTAGTCAAAAAGCTCGACGCGCGATTATGCAGGATGTCGCTGACCAATTCCTTGTTGCTGTCCTGGAACTTGGTCGCAACCAGGGTACGGATCGAAAACACCCGCAACGCATCATGCACCGATAGCGTGCCTTCGGCTGAGTTCTTGCGGCCGTTGAACGGGAAGGTGTCCGGCCCGCGCTGACACTGGGCGTTGATATTGATCCGGCCCACCTGGTTGGCGAAGGTGTCCACCAGTCGGCCCACCTCAGTCGGGTCGGTGCCGAAGATACTCAGTTGCTGACCGAAGTCCGATTCCAGCACGTAGTCGATCACCGTATCCAGATCACGGTAGGGCACGATGGGCACCACCGGGCCGAACTGTTCTTCGTGGTAGACACGCATCGCGGTGTTCACCGGGTACAGCACCGCCGGGTAGAAAAATGAACCGCGACTGGCGCCACCATTGGCATTGACCACATGGGCGCCTTTGGCCTGGGCATCGGCTACCAGCGCATGCAGGTAATCGACCTTGCCCGGCTCTGGTAATGGGGTCAGCGACACGCCGTCTTCCCAAGGCATGCCGGGCTTGAGGCTCAGCAGCTTCTGATTGAATTTCGCGATAAAACTCTCAACCACGTCCTCATGCACAAAGAGGATTTTCAGTGCCGTGCAGCGCTGGCCGTTGAAGGACAGCGAGCCGGTGAGCGTTTCGCTAACGGCGTTATCCAGGTCGACCTGGGGCAAGACGATGCCGGGATTCTTCGCATCCAGGCCCAGCGCCGCGCGCAGGCGGTGAGGGCGCGGGTGCAGCTTCTTCAAGTCGCTGGCGGCCTTGTTGGTACCGATAAAGGCGAAGATGTCGATCTTGCCGCTGGCCATCAGCGCGCTGACGGTTTCTCGGCCGCTGCCGTAGATCACGTTGATCACCCCGGCCGGGAAGCTGTCGCGAAACGCCTCCAGCAACGGCCGGATCAGTAGCACGCCGAGCTTGGCCGGCTTGAACACTACGGTGTTGCCCATGATCAGCGCCGGGATCAGCGTGGTGAAGGTTTCGTTCAACGGGTAGTTGTAAGGCCCCATGCACAGCGCCACGCCCATCGGCACCCGGCGAATCTGCCCGAGGGTGTCCTGCTCCAGCTCGAAACGGCTGGAGCGGCGATCGAGTTCCTTGAGGGCGTTGATGGTGTCGGTGATGTAGTCGCAGGTGCGGTCGAACTCTTTCTGCGAGTCCTTGAGGTTTTTGCCGATTTCCCACATCAGTAATTTCACCACCGCATCGCGCTGTTCACGCATACGGTGCAAAAAGGCTTCGACGTGCTGGATGCGTTCTACCACGCGCATGGTCGGCCAACTGCCCTGGCCGCGATCATAGGCGCGCACGGCGGCGTCGAGTGCGGTCAGCGCCGTTTCGGCGTCCAGCATCGGGGTGCTGCCGATGATCACCGGCGTGTCGCCATCGGGTCCATGCAACTGCACCGGGCTGCGTACCTGGGCCAGGGGGCCGTCCCATACCCGCAACTGGCCGTCCACCAGGTAATCACGCTGTTCAATGGGTGCCTGAAGCCTGAATTGCTCGGGAATGTCGGCGGCGGTGGGAAACAGATTGGCGAGCAGGTTATCGGTGGACATATCGCTACCCCAGGAGTGGTTGCACAGCGTGGTTAGAGATTCACCCATCAAAGGGCTGAGTTGCAAGGTTTTGAGGCTTTGTCCTGCGCATAGTTGCGCCGCGAGGGGTAAACTGCGCGGCTTTCTTGAAGGAGTTCATATGAGTCACTACCAGCCGGGCATTCTTGCCGCACCGGTGCCTTTGCAGGCACGCCATCTGTTTTTTGCCGTGGAGTCCATTGACGCCGTGCCCGCTGCGCTCGATGCGCTGGTGCAATTGGCTGACGCGACGGTAGTGGTGGGTTTCGGTGAGCCGCTGGTAAAAGCCCTCGGTGCCCAGGTTGAAGGGCTACGAGCGTTCCCTCATGTCAGCGGCCCAGGCGCTGAAAACCCGTCGACCCAACAGGCCCTGTGGTGCTGGCTGCATGGCGTTGATCGCGGCGAATTGCTGATGCGCAGTCGGGCCTTTGAAAAAGCCCTGGCGCCGGCGTTTCGCCTGGTGCAGATGACTGAAGGCTTTCGCTACAAGACCGGTTTTGACCTGACCGATTACGAAGACGGCACCGAGAACCCCCATGATGACGCCGCCGTCGAAGCGGCTGTGGCCAATGGCGGCGGCAGCTTTGCTGCGATTCAGCAATGGCAGCACGACCTGGATGGCTTCGCCGCGTTGCCGGCCCAGGAGCGCGATCACATCATTGGCCGGCGCCATGGCGACAACGAAGAATTGGAAGACGCGCCCGAGACTGCCCACGTCAAACGCACCGCGCAGGAAAGCTTTACCCCCGAAGCCTTTGTGGTACGCCGCTCCATGCCTTGGGCAGAGAACGGCCAGGCCGGCTTGATGTTTTTGGCATTCGGTCATTCCTTCGATGCCTTTGAAGCGCAGTTACGCCGCATGAGCGGCCTGGAAGACGGCATCGTCGATGGCTTGTACCGCATCAGCAAACCGTTGACCGGCGGTTACTACTGGTGCCCGCCGCTCAAGGATGGGCATTTGGACCTGAACGCAGTATTCCCGTAGAGGCTCTGTGCATGGTCAAGCTTTAGCGAGGCTGCGTTGGGGCGACTTGGTGCTGGGGGTTGATCCGAGGGCGGCGGTGATGCGGTGTCCTGCTGGCGCTCACAGGCTGGTTCAAATCTGATGGTCTGAATGCAAACCTTAAGCGCTTTTTACCGCTGCCAGCCACGCCGGGTCCAGGCGTGTTTGCTCGGTCTCGATCCCCAGCGCCTGCATCTTCGCCTTGTGCGCGTCCATTTCCCCCACCAACTGCGCCTGGGCGCTGGAGTTGGCGTCCAGTGCATGCATCTGTGTCAGCCCCAAATGGTAGAAGCGCAGTAGCTTGATCGCCGCCGGGTCATTGGCCTGCACCTGTTCGGTGACCTTGTGCATGACGTTGGTCACGCGCATCAGGCTGCGCTTGAGCTGCCAGCCATATAATGCCGGCGCCAGCCAGGCCTGTGACCAGAACGGGCCGCGCACCAGCGCCACTGTCAGCAACACCCCGGCCACGACCCCGCCGATATTGAAGCGAAAGTTGTCGCCACCGGGTTCGCCAAACAGCATCACGGCCAGGGTCGACAGCAGCATCGCCAGGAAGACGAACATCACGGCGACGATCAGCGTGCTGCGGCGGGTCTGCTGGCGATAGGTTTGCGGATCGCAGGGTTTGATCTCAAACATCCGGGGTGCAGTCTCCATAAGGGAAGTAGGGGTATGCCACAGCGCGGCATCTTCTCACGCTTCAACGGGCAGGAGGGAAATCAGGTTGAACGATGGCGTGCAGCGGTTTCTCTAAAGTCTGTGTGCAACGGACTTCAAGCGAGGTGGACCATGACCCGGTATCAGCAGCAACCCGGTACGCAAAATCCCGACGAGCCGATTCTTCCTGGAGAAGTGGAGCGTGATAACGACGCCTACCGGCCCAATGACCCGGCCAGGCGTGAGAAGGATGAGGAACGGGTCGACGAGGACCTGGATAACCTGCATGACAAGGCGCGCCCGCTGTAACCCGGCGCGTGGAGGAGGTGATTATGACCCGTAATTCGAAAACCCCCGATGGCCCGCACTCATCGGAACATTCCAGCGGCGCTGACGAGTTGGGTTTCGACCCCGATTCGCCGGATCTGGCCGACCCTCAGGTTGACCCGGTGGGCCCAGCGATTGCGCCGTTGGACGAAAAAGAAAAGCCCGCCAAGACGCCGGGCTACGACCCTCTTGGCGATCTGAAAACCTGAACACGGCCCCGCCACAGAGCGGGGCTTTACCTAGCGGGTGTTGATACCGATCACAATTGGCAAGCGGCCCGGTTCAGGGTATTAGTGATGCCTTCGCCTCGCGCTCAAGGATTGCGCCATGTCCCAGGATTCGCCTCGCCTGACTCACAGTCGTCTGTACCTGCAACGCCTGGGTTATGACACGCCGCCGGCACCGACCCTGCAAACCCTGGCGCAGTTGCAGTTGCGCCATGTCAGCACCTTCGCCTTTGAAACCCTGTCGACCCTGTTGCGTGTGCCAGTGCCCATTGATTTAGCCCGCGTCGAGCAGAAAGTCCTGTTGGATGGGCGCGGTGGCTATTGCTACGAACTGAACCAAATGTTTCTGACGTTGTTGCAGGAGCTGGGGTTTGACGCCCGTGGCATTACCGGGAGGGTGGTGATAGGTGGCCCACCCGATGCGCTCACCGCCCGGACTCACCGCTTGAGCCTGGTGACTGTGGACGGCGTGCGTTATATCAGTGACGTCGGTTTTGGTGGCATGGTGCCTACCAGCCCGTTGCAATTGGACAGCGAAGCGCCCCAGGCCACCGCACATGAACCCTACCGCCTGACCTTGGAACAGGACAGCTACACCCTGTGGGCCCAGGTCGCCGGGGAGTGGCGCGGGCTCTATGTATTCGACCTGCAGCAGCAGTCGCACATCGACTATGAGGTCGGCAACTGGTACGTCTGCACCCACCCCGACTCACCGTTTATAGGCCAGTTGAAAGTGGCGTTGATTGCTCCGGGTCTGCGCCGTACGTTGAACAATGGCACCTACGCGATTCATTACCTGGACCGCGACAGCGAAAAACGCTCGATCCAGGACGCGGACGAACTGCTGACGCTGCTCCAGGACAGCTTCGGCATTCGCCTGCCCGAGCACCCGCAACTTCACACAACCCTTACGCGGTTGCTGACGGCAACTTGAGCTGCTGGGCACCAGCCAAGCCTGGCCGCTAAAGTCCCCCTTTATGTCCCCCAATACCCTCAACGCGGTGCTGCCCCTGCCTTAGTGTGGATCTGACTTTCCACACCATAAGAGAGAGGGCGGACATGCGGGTAATAAACCCCTGTCGTATCAGTCTACTGCTGGCCTTTATCGGCCTGCTGACGGCCTGCGGCGACGAATCGAAACATCCTCCTGAACGCGCCACGGCGGCCAGTGCCATGCCGACCGAATCAGCCCTGGCCCGGGTCTACGACACCAGTTGCAAGCTGTGCCACGCCAACCCGGCATCCGGCGCACCGCTGACCGGCGACGACCTTGCCTGGCGCCCGCGCATCGCCCAGGGGGCCGACACGCTGCTGGACCACACGATCAACGGCTACAACGGTATGCCGCCCATGGGCCTGTGCATGCAGTGTTCCGAGGAGCAGTTCCTGGCGCTGATCAGTTTCATGTCCGGCCAACAACAATAACAACAACGAGGTAAGCGGCATGGTGATGGACCTATCACGGCGTCAACTGTTGCAGCGCGCGGCGCTGACGGGCGCTTTCATGGCGTTGAGCAGCAACCCGGCGCTAGCGCAACTGGCCCGTGCACCGCGGCTGATTCCCTGGCGTAACTGGTCTGGCGCGCAAAGTTGCCTGCCGCTGGCGCGCCTGGCGCCCAAGGACCTGGACGAGTTGGTGCAGGTGATTCGCCAAGCGCCGGGCAAGGTGCGGCCGGTGGGCTCGGGCCACTCGTTCAGCGCCCTGGTGCCCACCGACGGCACGCTGCTGTCCCTGAGCTTTTTCAACGGTTTGCTTGATCACGATGCCGGCAGCCTGCAAGCCATCTTCGGCGCCGGCACGCCGATGTCGCGCATGGGCCCGGCGCTGAAAGAAATCGGCCAGGCCTTGCCGAACATGGCGGATATCGACTACCAGACGCTGGCTGGCGCCATCGCCACCTCGACCCACGGTACAGGCATCGGTTTTACCTCCTATAGCGGCCATATCACCGGCCTGCAACTGGTGACCGCCCAAGGCGAGGTGCTGGACTGCGATGCCAATCGACATGCCGAGGTGTTCAATGCCGCCAGGGTGTCCCTTGGCGCTCTCGGCGTGGCAACCAAAGTGCGCCTGCAAAACCGCGCACCGTATCGTCTGCGAGAGCGGCAATGGATCGCCAAAACCTGCGATCTGCTGGAGGATGTGGAGAAAAACACCCGGGAAAACCAGCATTGGGAAATGCTGGTGGTGACCCACTCCGATTACGCCTTGTCCATCGCCCTCAACGAAACCACCGACCCCGAAACCCCGCCGATTGATCCGGCCGAGGCGGGCGGCAACGCGTTTGTGTCAATCATCGAAAAGCTCGACAAATACGGCAGCGACTTCCCCGACGCCCGACGCACCCTGCTCAACAGCCTGCGCTATTTCGCCAGTTTCCAGGACCGGGTGGCCGAGTCGTATGAGGTCTATGCCAACGTGCGCAATGTGCGTTTCAACGAGATGGAATATTCGGTGCCTGCTGAACATGGCCCTGCCTGCCTGCGGGAAATCCTCAAACTGATCAGCGACAAGGACCTGCGCACCTGGTTTCCCATCGAGTACCGCTACGTCAAGGCCGACGATATTCCCTTGAGCATGTTTGAAGGGCGCGACAGTTGTTCGATCTCCGTGCACCAGCACTACACCATGGACCATCACAACTTTTTTGCGGCGGTGGAACCGATCTTCTGGAAGTACGCCGGCAGGCCTCACTGGGGCAAGTTGCACACCCTTAACGCTCGCAACCTGCAGGCTCTGTACCCACGCTGGGAGGAGTTCACCCGTGTACGACAGGCACTGGACCCTGGCGGAAAATTCCTCAATGCGCACCTGTCATCTATTCTGGGAGTGGCCTGATGAACCGTAGAAACTTCATGCTCGGTAGCGTCGGCGCAGGCGCCTTGCTGGTGGGTGGTGCAGCGTTGTTGCGCCCGACTGATCGCGGCGGCCCGTACAGCGAGTATTTCCGCACGCTGAACCAGGAACTCAAGGCCCATGGGCCGATGCGCCCGGTGATGCTGATTGACCTGGACAGCCTGGATCACAATATCGATGTGGTCATGCAGTCGGTTCAGCGGGGTGGCAAACACTTGCGCCTGGTGGAGAAATCCCTGCCGTCGCCGGGTTTGCTGGCCTACATTGCCAAGCGTGTCGGCACCCAGCGGTTGATGTCGTTTCATCAGCCGTTTCTCAATCACGATGCCCTGGTATTTCCTGATGCCGATATCCTGATGGGCAAGCCGTTGCCGGTGCGCTCGGCGCAGTTATTTTATCAAACTCACAAAGGCCCGTTCGAGCCGTCCCGGCAATTGCAGTGGTTGCTGGACACCCCTGAGCGGTTGCAGCAATACCTGGCGCTGGCCCAGGGGTTGGGTACGAGGCTGCGGGTCAATATCGAACTGGATGTTGGCCTGCATCGTGGCGGGATCAGTGATGATGCCGTGCTGGGGCAGATGTTGGGACTGATCAGCGCCCATCCGCAGCAGTTGGAGTTTGCCGGTTTCATGGGCTACGACCCATTTGTCGGCATGGGTGTGCCGGGGATTCTCGGCTCGCCCCAGGCGCTGTTCGACAAGGTCATGCAACGTTACAACGGCTATGTCGACTACACCCGCCAGCACTTTGCGCCCTTGTGGCGTGACTGCCTGACCCTTAATACCGCCGGCAGCCCGAGTTATCGCATCCACGAACAGGAACGCCTGAGCAGCGAAGTCTCGGTGGGCACCGCGTTGCTCAAGCCGACTCATTACGACTTGTCGTCCTTGAGCGAGCACGTCCCTGCGGCCTACATCGCCACGCCCGTGCTGAAAAGTACCGGCGCGGTGAACATCCCGGCGCTGGATGACAAGTCGAGGCTGTTCTCCTGGTGGGACAGCAACCAGCGCGGCACGTTCTTTATCTATGGCGGCAACTGGATGGCCGAGTTCGAGTCTCCCTCGGGGCTGCAAAGTAACGAGCTGTATGGCCGCAGCTCCAATCAGGAAATGGTCAACGGCTCGCCAGCGGTGGGGTTGGCGGTGGAGGACCACGTGTTTCTGCGGCCGACCCAGACTGAGTGTGTGTTGCTGCAGTTTGGCGATTTGCTGGCGGTGAGGGGCGGAAAGATCATCGAAAGCTGGCCGGTCTACACCTGAGCGCCTCGGTCAACGGTGGGGTTGGCTTGTCGGATCACCGTACTGCTGCAATGGCATCACCTTGGTGTAACTGACAGGCCGAGTTGCCTGCATCGCAGGCAAGCCCACATTGACCGTACCCAGTCAAAGCGCAAATGGAATCGTCAGCTTGGCCCACAACATGTCACCTTCCGGCCGGTTCTCCACATCAAACTCCTTGGCCCAGCGCACCTCGGCACTGGCGTACTTGAGAAAGGTGAAATACACCGCTGGGCCAATGGCAAACACCTGGCCCCGAACGCCGTCATCGACGTCCTCGCCAAAGATATTGGTCACCGTGCGCCCGTACTGCTTATCGTCGGTGGTCTGCTTCAGGTAGTAGCCGTTGATGCCCAGGCTCAGGTTGTCGGTCACTTTATAGCTGGCCGAATAATCAAAGTGGAAAATCTGCCCCGAGCGGTAATCGGTGTCGTGGTTTTCCTTGTTGAAGCTGTAGGTGGTCTTGATCGACAGTTCGGTGCGCTCGTTGGGCAGCCAGGTCGCGGAAAACAGCGGTTTGTAGGTGTAGAAGTTGTTGCTGGTGTTGGCCAGGCGCGTGGCGTCGTATTCGCCGGTGGGTAGGGTGATCTCCACGGCGGCGGCGAGGGTCAGGTTTTTGCCCATGTCCCACAGAATGATCGGCGCCAGTGTGGTGTCACCCATGCTTTCGCGCTGGTCGGACATGCCGAACAGCGCCACTTGTTGCTTTAGGTAAGGCTGCGCGATGTAGACACCGAGCCGGCCGCCGAATACCCGCAGCGGGCTGAGGTAGTCCAGGCGCGGGATGATTGCGTCGGACTTGATCTTGACGTCAGGCACCTTGCCGCCGAGGGAGCTGATATTGAGTTTTTTGGCTTCGTAGTGGTTGTAGTAGAGGTTGAAGGCGAACATGTGGTCTGGCAGGTTGTTGACGTCCAGCGGCAGGATGTAAAAGCCATCGGTGCCGGTACCGATGTTGTCCACGCCGCCTTCCGTGGCCAGGGCCGGGAAGCTGATAAGTGCCATCAGGGCAAGGTGCAGAGGGTGAAACGCACGGGTCGGGTTCATGTCTGGGCTCGTTATTATTGTTGGGGGAGCAGACCTTCATGGGCCTTGCCCATAGAAATAAGCCCTTGGCGCCCGGCGGGGCAGGGTATTGGCGGCCAGATAGGGGGACTTTGGCGGACAGCTTTCACGCAGAGTGCGGCGATCCTGGCAAGCGCCTATGATTGTCAGGATGTTTCTAAAACAAGAACCGAGTACTCAGTCGGGAATCGAAGATTCATGCAAAGGAAAGCTGTTGATCCGCACTATGAACTGGCCCTGGTCTCGCCGTTCCTCCTGCAAACCCTGGGGCACGTCGTCGCGCAAAAGGGTGCCAGTGCCGAGCACCTGTGCCGTGGCCTGGGCTTTACCCTGGGCGACCTGGATGACCCGGCCCAGCGCATTTCCTATCGCCAGGCGGCGGCGATGATCCAGCGGGCGTTGAAGGCGTTGCCGGATCAGGGCCTGGGGCTGTGTGTCGGCAATCAGAATGTGTTGGGCACCCTGGGCCTGTTGGGGCATGTGATTTCCCTGTGCAAGACCCTGCGCGATGCCTTTGCCGTCGGCGAGCGGCACCAGCACACCTCCGGCGGCATCGCCACCTCGCGCATCGATGAAGGGGTGAATGAGGTGTTTATCGACGTTGAATGCCTGTTGCCCTACGCCGAGGTACAGGTGTTTGCCGCTGAAGAGTTCTTTGCCAGCATCATGGTCTATGGCAGGGCGCTGGTGGGGGCTGAGTTTATGCCGCTACGGGTGGAGTTCATGCACGCGGTGCCACTGTATGCCGCCGAGTACCCGCGGCTGTTTGGTGCGGATGTACGCTTTGGCCGTCTGCACAACCGTATGGTCCTGGCCAGCCATTGGCTGGACGTGCGCCTGCCCAATCATCATGCTCTGGCGTTACGCCAGGCCCTGGAGCTGCTGGAGCTGGAAAGCGCCCAGCTGCATCAAAAGATGGATTTGATCCAGGCGGTGGAACGGGCGATTTCTCGTGACCTGCAGGGCAGCCAGCTGGAAAAGGTCGCCAGTGACTTGAACATGAGTGGCCGCACCCTGCGTCGGCGCTTGACCGAACATGGGCTGACCTTTGAGGCGTTGCTGGAGCAGGTGCGTCGCGCGCGCACCATGGGCCTGCTGGGCAATCCGGGGTTGTCCATCGAGCGTATTACCGAAGAGGTGGGCTACAGCGACGTACGCAGTTTTCGACGAGCGTTCAAGCGGTGGACGGGGCTGAGTCCCAGCGCGTTTCGGGGGGAGGGAGGAGGGTTGGCGTAGTGCCGGCCCTGTTTGGGCAAGCATAGGATAAAAGTGGTCAGTACGAACGACAGTACCAGGCAGGTGCGGCTCAAAACGTCGGTGGCGTGATCACCCAGATCACTACTGCATCTACCTTGCCAGGGTTACCGTAGCGATGGGGTTCGCTGCTTGGAAAGCTGAAACTGTCGCCCTCGTCGAGCTGAAAATGGCGCTCGCCTACCCACAACTCAAACCTCCCGTTCAATACGTAACCTGCCTCTTCACCTTCATGGCTGTAGCTTTGCTGGCTGTAGGTACCGGGCGGGAAGCGCGAGTGCAGCATCTCCAACTGGCGGTTGGGCTGGGGCGTCAGCAGTTGGTCAACAATGCCGTCTTCATAGTGAATGCTCTGCCGCGTGCCTTTACGCACCACGTAGCCCTGGTCTTGCGGGGCTGTGGCGGTTTCGCTGGCGAAGAACCACTGGATGGTTACCCCCAGGCTGCGAGCGATGTTGAACAGCGCCGGGATCGAGGGGTAGGCGAGGTTGCGTTCCAGTTGGCTGATGTAGCCGGCGGTCAGTTTGCTCATCTGCGCCAATACCGTGAGGGTCAGGCCGCGAGCCTTTCGCAGTCCACGGATACGCGTGCCCAGGAACAGTTGCTGAGGTTCGTCCTTACGCATTCAAATTTCCCACGCCACCTTCAACCCTTCAAAAATGGCCTCTTCGGCGGTACGCGGCGCAAGGCAGTCGCCAATGCGCTTGAAGTCCACCAGGCCTTCCAATTGTGCGCCAAGAGTGTCCACTGGCTGATGCCCCTGGCACAACACCAGCGAGTCGATGTTTTCCAGCAACATCGGCTCGGCGCTGGCGGTGTGTTGCAGGTACACGGTGGTGTCATCGCAGCCGTACAGACGGGCGTAGGGGATGATCGGGATGCCCAGCCGATGCAGCTCGCCGGCCAACTGATCGCGCACGTACAGCGGCAGGTTTTCCCCGCAATGGGTACCGTTGACCGCCAGTTGCACCTGATGACCGGCGCGCACCAGGCGCTCGGCAATGCCAGGGCCGATCCAGTCGCAACGCCAGTCGACCACCACCACCGAACGACCGAGCTGGACTTCATCACGCAACACTTGCCAGGCATCCACCACCTGCAACTCACCGCCGCGTTCGAAGGCCGGCCAGTAAGGTTCGGCGCCAGTGGCGATGATCACGATGTCTGGCTGCTCGCGCTCCACCAGCGCCCGATCGACCCGAGTGTTGCGCACCACGCGCACCCCGGCCAATGCCATCTCCCGCTGAAGATTGGTGCTGGCGCCGCCGAACTCGCTGCGCCGTGGCAGCAATTGCGCCAGCAGTACTTGCCCGCCCAGTTGCCCACTGGCTTCATACAACGTGACCTCATGACCGCGCTGCGCCGCCACGGCGGCCGCCTTCATCCCCGCCGGGCCGCCACCGGCCACGAGGATGCGTCTGCGCGCCGTGGCCGCCCGAATCTGGCCAAACTGCAATTCACGCCCACTCTCCGGATGCTGGATGCAGGAAATGGGCAACCCCTTGTGAAAGCGCCCGATACACGCCTGATTACAGGCGATGCAGGCCCGTACATCCTCGGCACGGCCCGCGTCGGTCTTGTTGGGCATTTGCGGGTCGCAGATCAATGCGCGAGTCATGCCACACACATCGGCTTGCCCCCGCGCCAATATCAGCTCGGCTTCCTGGGGCTGATTGATCCGCCCGGTGACAAACAGCGGAATCGACAGGCTGGCCTTGAACGTCGCCGCTTCCTTGGCCAGATACGCCGCGGCAATCGCCATGGGCGGTACGATATGGATGGCACCGCCGAGAGAGGCCGAGGTGCCGGCGACGATGTGTACGTAATCCAACTGTGATTGCAGTAACTGCACGGCTGCCAGGGATTCGTCTTCCCTCAGGCCTTCGGGGTCACGTTCGTCGGCTGAAATACGCAGGCCTATGATGAACTGCTCGTCAGTCGCCGCGCGAACAGCCGCGATGATTTCCCGCAAGAAACGCAGGCGCTGGTCGAGGTCGCCATTGTAGCCATCGGAGCGCCGGTTGACCCGTGGGTTGATAAATTGCGCCGGCAAATAACCATGGCTGGCAACCACCTCGACCCCGTCTATTCCAGCCTGGTGCAGACGTCTGGCCGCAGCGCCATAACCGGCGACAATGTCGTCAATCATCCGTTGATCAAGGGCCCTGGGCATCACTCGAAAGCGTTCATTGGGCACACTGGACGCCGAGTACGCCACCGCCAGCAACCCATCGGCCGACTCCATGATTTCCCTACCCGGATGGAAAATCTGCGACAGCACCACAGTACCCTCGGCATGGCAGGTCTCGGCCAATTGCCGGTAGCCGTCGATGCAGCTGTCGTCAGTGGCCATCAGCACATGAGCGGTGTAGCGGGCGCTGTCATGCACGCCAGCGACCTGCAATACAATCAGCCCGACACCGCCCTCGGCCCGCGCCCGGTGATAAGCGATCAACTGTTCGTTAACCCGATTATCGGTGGGCATCGAGGTGTCATGTCCGCTGGACATGATGCGGTTTTTAAGCCGTTTACCCCGAAGTGCAAGGGGTTCAAACAGGTGGGGAAAAGCATGGGGCGACATGGTGCGGATACTCCAGGCGCTGTTGTTGTTATTTTTCTATAGGAGGTGAGCGCCAGTAAAAAATCAA
The DNA here is from genome assembly GCF_055407105.1 of Pseudomonas sp. C321. Classification (NCBI taxonomy): domain Bacteria; kingdom Pseudomonadati; phylum Pseudomonadota; class Gammaproteobacteria; order Pseudomonadales; family Pseudomonadaceae; genus Pseudomonas; species Pseudomonas sp. C321. The sequence continues at coordinate 150,820 of NZ_JBUZRB010000004.1, forward strand.
CTTGTTTTTTTACTGGTGGCTGGATTAGCTTCGGCCACGCCACCCACCCGCATGGAGAACAAAAATGACCAACCGTGCCTGCCACCCGACCGAACAACAACTGCGCGAAGAACTCGCCGCCTGTTATCGGCTGATCGCCCATTTCCGAATGAGCGACCTGATCTTCACCCATATTTCAGTGCGCATTCCTGGCCCCGAACATCACTTCCTGATCAATCCCTACGGGCTGATGTTCGAGGAGATCACCGCGTCCAGTCTGGTGAAAATCGGCCTTGATGGCCGGGCGGTGGAGCCGTCGCCGTATGCCGTCAACCCGGCAGGTTTCGTGATCCACAGCGCCATTCATGGCGCCCGCGAAGACGCCCAATGCGTGTTACACACCCACACGCGGGCCGGTTGTGCGGTGGCAGCGCTGGAATGCGGACTGCTGCCGGTCAACCAGATCTCCATGGAGTTCTACGGCAAGGTCGCCTACCACGATTACGAAGGCGTGGCCCTGGACCTTGATGAGCAGCAGCGACTGGTTCGCGACCTGGGGGACAAGCCGGTGCTGATGCTGCGCAACCACGGTTTGCTGACGGTGGGGGAAACCGTCAGCCAGGCCTTCCTGCGTATGTATTACCTGGAAAAGGCTTGTGATATCCAGATCGCCGCCCAGGCCTGCGGCAAGCTGGTGTTGCCGTCGGCCGAGGTGTGCGCGTACACCGAACGGCAGTTTAACGATCCAGGTCGGCCGTTGGAGGGGGGTGAACTGAGCGATCCGGATGCCATGCAATTGGCCTGGGCCGCGTTATTGCGCCTGCTGGATCGGGTATCGCCGGGTTTGCGTGCCTGAGGCGGTTTAATCCCCGTGGGTGGTTGCTGTACAGTCGTTCAGCCGCAGAACGTGCCACCCACTGATTTAACCGAAGGGAACCGCTACATGACCCAGGAATCCCGTTTCTCTCGTATGGAACCGGAGTTGCGTAAGGCCAATCTGGTCCAGGCGACGCTGGTCTGCCTCAAGCGCCACGGTTTCCAGGGCGCATCGATCCGCAAGATCAGCGCCGAGGCTGGGGTATCGGTAGGGCTGATCAGCCATCACTACTCTGGCAAGGACGAACTGGTGGCCGAGGCCTATCGCTCCATCACCGGTCAGGTCATGAACCTGTTGCGCGATGCCATGGCCAAGGCAGCGCCCAGCCCGCGGGAGCGGTTGTCGGCGTTTTTTCGCGGCTCCTTTTCCCCGCAATTGCTCGATCCGCAACTGCTGGATGCCTGGCTGGCGTTCTGGGGGGCGGTCAAGACCGCACCGGCCATCAATCTGGCCCACGAACATTCTTACGGCGAGTACCGCACCATCATGCGCTCGGCCTTGGCGGACATGGCCCAAGAGCATGGCTGGGAGCGCTTCGATGCGGACCTGGCAGCCATTGCCCTCAGCGCGTTACTCGACGGATTGTGGCTGGAGTCGGGACTCAATCCCGGCACATTTACCCCTGAGCAGGGCATCCAGATTTGCGAAGCCTGGGTCGACGGCCTGCAGGCTGGCGGTCGTCAGCGGTTTCAACTCAAAGCCTAAGAACTCCTTCGCCGCCTGGACGCAATGTTCAGGCCGGTAGCCTCCTCAAAAAAATTCAACGACAGAGCATTTTGCCGATTGCCTCCTTGCTGAACACTCGTTTAGTATCGCCCCATGTCGCACCCCTCAAGCCAATTAAAATAATTCGAGGAACCCATGACTATCGACTCGTCAGTGCTCATCCAGGTCGAAGCAGGCGTCGCCTGGCTTACCCTCAATCGCGGCGCCCAGCGCAATGCCCTGGATATCCCGACCCTCAAGCACCTGCATGTTTTGCTCGATGGTTTCAACAGCGACCCTACCGTGCGCGTGGTGGTACTGACCGGCAGCGGTCGCAGCTTCTGCGCCGGTGCCGACCTCGCTGAGTGGGCCGAAGCCCAAGCTCGTGGTGCCCTCGAAAGCTACGGCTGGACCGAAACCGCCCACGCCCTGATGACCCGTCTGCACACCCTCGACAAACCCACCATCGCAGCCATCAACGGCACCGCCGTCGGCGCCGGCATGGACCTGACCCTGTGTTGCGACCTGCGGGTTGCCGCGCAGTCGGCACGGTTCAAGGCCGGCTATACCAGCATGGCTTACTCCCCCGACGCCGGCGCCAGCTGGCACTTGCCACGACTGATCGGCAGCGAACAGGCCAAGCGCCTGTTGTTCCTCGACGAGCTGTGGAGTGCCGATCGTGCGCTGGCTGCCGGATTGGTGGGGGAAGTCTGCGCCGATGAGCAATTGCACACTCACGTCACTGAGCTGGCTGCATGCCTGGCCAACGGCCCGACCTTCGCATTTGCCCAGACCAAGACCCTGATCCGCGAAGGTGCCGCACGCAACCTGCCCGAGCAACTGGAGGCTGAACTGGCCGCCGGATTGTTGTGTGGACGCAGCGCGGACGGCGCCGAAGCCTTGCGCGCGGCGACGCAAAAGCGCCCGCCGCGATTCAACGGTAACTGAGTTTCAACGCTTCAAGCTTCAAGCTTGGGGCTTGTAGCTGTCCTCTCTCTATCGACAGGTAGCGCCATGAATTTCCAACTAAGCCAAGAACAAGACATGTTGGTGGACGCGGTACGCAGTTTTGTTGCCAAGGAGTTGTTGCCCTTTGAGGAAGCGGTGGACCGCGCCGACGAGGTCTCGCCGCAGTTGGCCGCGCAGATCCGCGACAAGGCCATCGCGGCGGGCTTCTACGCCTTCAACATGCCCGAAGAAGTGGGTGGCGGCGGCCTGGATTACCTGTCCCAGGCGCTGATCGAACGGGAATTGTCCAAGGTCTCCTGGGCACTGCATGTGTTTGTCGCCCGGCCGTCGAAGATCCTTATGGCTTGTACTGGCAAGCAAATTGACGACTATTTGCTGCCCTGTATTCAAGGCAAGAAGATCGACTGTTTCGCCCTCACCGAGCCGGGCGCCGGGTCCGACGCCAATGCGATCAAGACCCGCGCCGTGCAAAGGGGCGATGACTTTGTGATCAACGGCAGCAAGCATTTCATCAGCCACGCCGGGCACGCCGATTTCGCCATTGTCTTTGCCGTCACCGACACCTACGAACACAACGGCCGACAGCGCAACGCAGTCACTTCATTTTTGGTGGACCGCGACACCCCCGGCATGACCATCCGCCGAGGCCCCAAGTGTGTGAGCAACCGTGGCTATCACACCTACGAAATGTTCTTCGATGACTGCCGCGTGCCGGCCTCCAAAGTGCTGGGCGAGGTGGGCAAGGGCTGGGACGTGGCCAATGCCTGGCTGACCGCAGGCAGAGTGATGGTGGCCGCCAACTGCGTCGGCCAGGCCCAGCGCGCGCTGGACCTCTCGCTGCAGTGGGCGGCGGACCGCAAGCAGTTCGGCCAGCCCATCGGGACTTATCAGGGCGTGTCGTTCAAGCTTGCCGACATGGCCACGCAGATCCGCGCAGCTGAACTGTTGACCCTGCATACCGCCTGGAAAATGGACCAGGGCAGTATGACCGACGGCGAAGCCGGCATGGCCAAGCTGTTTGCCAGCGAAACGCTGGGCAAGGTTGCCGACGAAGCCGTGCAGATTTTTGGTGGCATGGGCCTGATGGATGAAGGCCCGGTGGAGCGCATCTGGCGCAACGCACGGATTGAACGGATCTGGGAAGGTACCTCGGAAATCCAGCGTCATATCATCGCCCGCGAACTGTTGCGGCCCCTGTTGCGCTGATCGGGTCGGAGAACGCTCATGTCCCAGACAATTCGCGACAACCTCAAGCGTCTGCTGGCGCCTCGTCACCTGGCCTTCGTCGGCGGGCGCAGCATGGCCCGAGCCCTCAAGCGCTGCGCTGAAGGCGGCTTTGCAGGGCAGATGTGGCTGGTCAATCCCCAGCATGACAGCCTCGACGGTATTCCCTGTGTGCGCCGCGTCGCCGACTTGCCGTGCGGCCCGGACGCGGTGTTTATCGCCACCAACCGCGAACTCACCCTGACCTGCGTCGGCGAGTTGGCCGCCATGGGCACCGGCGGCGCCATCTGCTACGCCTCAGGCTTTGCCGAAGCTGGCGCCGATGGCCAGGCCTTGCAGCAACAACTGCTCAAGGCGGCCGGCGACATGGCTCTGCTCGGCCCCAACTGCTACGGATTGCTCGATTACCTGCACAGCTCGGCGCTGTGGCCGGTGGCCCATGGCGGCAAGCCGGTAGAGCGTGGCGTGGCGGTGCTGACCCAGAGCGGCAACTTCGCCTACAACCTGTCCATGAGCGACCGCTCGCTGCCAGTGGCCTATATGGCCTCGGTGGGTAATCAGGCGCAATTGGGCGTTGCCGAACTGATGGACGTGCTGCTGGATGAGCCGCGCGTCACTGCCATCGGCTTGCATTTGGAAGGCTTGAAAAATGTGCCGGGATTCGCCCGTGCCGCTCATAAGGCCTTGGAAAAAGGCATCCCGATCATCGCCCTGAAAACCGGCGTGTCGCAGATCGGTGCCGAACTGGCCTTGAGTCACACCAGCTCGTTGTCTGGCTCCGATGTGCTGTACGACAGCCTGTTTGCCCGTCTTGGGGTGATTCGGGTCAGCGGGCCGGTGAGTTTTGTCGAGACCCTGAAAGCGGCGGCCTGTGGCAACCTGCCGGCGGGCAATAGCCTGATCGCGCTGGCCTGTTCCGGTGGTGACGCGGGGTTGATTGCCGACTACGCCGAACGCAATCACCTCGCACTGCCCAAGCTCGATGAGGGCCAGCGTGTCGATTTGGCGCAGGTGCTGCCCAGCTATGCCAACCTGGTCAATCCGCTGGATTTCACCACGGCGATCTGGGGCAACAGCGACGCGCTCAACGCGATGCTCGACACCGCGCTGCGCACCGAGGCCGATGCAGCGATGCTGGTGCTCGATTACCCGGCGCCATTTACCGGCGAGCGCAAGGAATGCGACCTGCTGCTGGAGTTGTTTTGTGCGGCCCTGGTTCGCCATGGCAAGACCGGTTTTGTCACTTCGGCCTTCCCCGAGTTATTGCCCGCCCATGCCCGTGAGCGCTTGCATGCTCAAGGTGTTGCCGCGCTGCAAGGCGTGGAGGACGCGCTCGCCGCCTGGGGCCGGATCGCCCATTACCAGAGCAATCGCCAAGTCCTGCTGGCGCGGGGCGAATCGACCCTGGAGCTGTTGTGCCCCCAAGCCTTGAACCATCAGGGGCAAGTGCTGAATGAATGGGATTCCAAGCAAGCCTTGCGGGCTTTTGGGCTACCCACGCCGGCCAGTGTCTTGAGCACTCCCGAACGCGCCATCGCCGACGCCAAGGTGCTCGGCTACCCGCTGGTACTCAAGGCGGTCAGTGCGCAGTTGCCCCATAAAACCGAGGCCGGCGCCGTGGTGTTGAACCTGCAGGATGGCCTGGCCTTGACTGCTGCCCTGGCGCATATGCGTGTGCAAATCGGCGCCTACGCGCCGCATGTGGCGTTCGATCAACTGCTGCTGGAAACCATGGTCCTACCACCGTTGGCCGAGCTGATTGTCGGCATCAAGCGCGAAAACGACTTCGGCCTGGCGCTGGTGATCGGTGCCGGTGGGATTCTGGTGGAATTGCTCAAGGACAGCCGCAGCCTGTTGTTGCCGACCACTGACGATGCGATCCGCAACGCGCTGTTGAGCCTGCGCAGCGCTACGTTGCTGCAAGGTTTTCGCGGTCGTGAGGTGGCGGACATGGACGCCCTGGTGGCAGCGATCCGCGCCGTCGCCGATTACGCCTGCGCCAACGCCGGGCAGTTGCTGGAGCTGGATGTGAACCCATTGCTGGTCAATGCCCAGGGCGCCACGGCGGTCGACGCACTGATCCGCCTCGGCCAGGCTTGAAGGAGATAATGATGCAAGGCACAACCTTGACGGGCGGCCAGGCCCTGGTGCGATTGTTGGCCAACTACGGCGTCGACACCGTGTTCGGCATTCCCGGCGTGCACACCCTGGAGCTGTATCGCGGCTTACCTGGCAGCGGCATTCGCCATGTCCTGACCCGCCACGAACAGGGCGCGGGTTTTATGGCGGACGGTTATGCGCGGGTCAGCGGCAAGCCGGGGGTGTGCTTCATCATCACCGGGCCCGGCGTAACCAACGCCGCCACCGCCATCGGCCAGGCCTATGCCGACTCGATCCCGATGCTGGTGATTTCCAGCGTCAACCACACCGCCAGCCTGGGCAAGGGCTGGGGCTGCCTGCATGAAACCCAGGACCAGCGCGCCATGACCGCGCCTATCACCGCGTTCTCGGCGGTGGCCTTGAACACCGAGGACCTGCCTGAACTGATCGCCCGTGCCTACGCGGTGTTCGACAGTGAACGGCCACGTCCGGTGCATATTTCGGTGCCGCTGGATGTGTTGTCGGCGCCCATCAAGCGTGATTGGAGCAATGAGGTGGTACGCCGTCCGGGACGTTGTGTGCCGTCGGCTGAAATCCTTGATCAAGCCGCAGCGAAGCTGTCGGCGGCCAAGCGGCCGATTATCATCGCCGGTGGCGGTGCATTGTTGGCTGGCGACGCCTTGCAACGCTTGAGCACACAACTGGCGGCGCCGTTTTTCACGAGCGTCGCCGGCAAGGGATTGTTGCCTGTGGGCGATCCGTTGAACGCCGGTTCGACCCTGTGTGTCGAACCCGGTTGGCAACTGATCAGCGAGGCTGATGTGGTGCTCGCCATCGGCACCGAAATGGCTGACACCGACTACTGGCGCGAGCGTTTGCCGCTCAACGCCGAGCTGCTGCGGGTGGACATCGATTCGCGCAAATTCAACGACTTTTATCCCTGCGCCGTGGCCCTGCACGGCGATGCTCGGCACACGGCATTGGCGCTGCTGGAGCGCTTGCCGTGCGCACCGCGCAACGCCGATACAGCGATCAAGGCTGTCGTGGCGCTACGCCTGGCGGTTATATCCGGGCATGGCCCCTTGCAGTCGATCCACCAGGCCATTCTCGACCGTGTTGCAGCCGAGCTGCCGACCAATGCTTTTATCAGCAGCGACATGACCCAACTGGCCTACACCGGCAATTACACCTTTCCCAGCAACGCGCCGCGCAGTTGGCTGCATCCCACCGGCTACGGCACCCTGGGCTACGGCTTGCCGGCGGGAATCGGCGCCAAGTTTGGCGCGCCGCAAAGGCCCGGGCTGGTACTGGTGGGCGACGGCGGCTTCCTCTATACCGCTCAGGAACTGGCGACGGCGGTGGAGGAATTGGACAGCCCGCTGGTGGTGTTGCTGTGGAACAACGACGCCCTGGGGCAGATTCGCGACGACATGCTGGGCCTGGATATCGAACCCATTGGCGTCCTGCCGCGCAACCCGGATTTTTCCGCCCTGGCGCGAGCGTTTGGCTGCACGGTGAATCAACCCCAGAACCTGGATGAGCTGCAGACGGATTTGCGTAACGGCTTCAAGCGTAACGGCGTGACATTGATCGAGTTAAAGCATGCCTGCGCCTGTTGAACTCTATTAGAGGAGCAAGACCATGAGCGATAACAACAACAAAATGACTCAAGCGATGCATCGACGCGACTTCCTCAAACACAGCGCCGTAGCCGGTGCCGTGGCGGCAGCGTTTTCCATGGGCTTGCCGCTGCACGCTTTCGCCGAGGAATCCACTCCCAAGCCCGGTGGCGTGCTGCGCCTGGGGCTGGCCGGCGGCAGCACCACCGATTCGCGTGACCCTGGTTCCTGGAGCGATACCTTCACCTTCGTCGGCTTCTCGGCGGTGTACAACACCCTCACTGAAATTGCCGTCGACGGCACCGCCATTCCCGAACTGGCGGAGCAGTTTGAGTCCACGCCCGATGCGCGTATCTGGACCTTCAAGCTGCGCCAGGGCGTGACCTTCCACGACGGCAAGCCCCTGACTGCCGAGGACGTGGTGGCCTCGATCAACCATCACCTGGGGGACAAGTCCACATCGGCGGCCAAGACCGTGCTGGGCGATGTCGCCAGTGTTAGCGCCAAGGGCCTGGACGCCGTGGTGTTCGAGTTGCATTCGGGCAATGCCGACTTCGCCTATGTGGTCGCCGATTACCACTTGGTGATCATGCCCGCCAAGGAGGGTACCGCCGACTGGCAGGCCGGGATTGGCACCGGCGGCTATCGCCTGAAGACCTTCGACCCCGGCGTGCGCATGGACCTGGAACGCAGCCCCGACTATTGGAAACCGGGCAGGGCGCACTTCGCCAGTGCCGAGCTGATCGCCATTGCCGACGGTGCGGCTCGGGTCAACGCGTTGGTCACCGGGCAAGTGGATGTGATCAACAAGGTCGACCTGAAAACCGTGGCCCTGCTCAAGCGCAATCCCAAGCTGATCATCGAAGAAACCAAGGGCGCCCAGCACTACACCTTCCCGATGCTGTGCGACAGCAATGAGTTCAAGAACAACGACATTCGCATGGCCATGAAGTATGCGATCAACCGCGAAACCCTGCTGGCCTCGGTGTTGCACGGCTATGGCCTGGTGGGCAACGACCATCCGATCCAGCCCGGCAGCCGCTTTATCAACAGTGCTTTGGAGCAGCGCAGCTACGATCCGGACAAATCTCGCTTCTACCTGCGCAAGGCCGGCGTCGAGACCCTCAAGGTACGCCTGCAAGCGTCCGACGCCGCCTACACCGGTGCGGTGGACGCCTCGGTGCTGTTCAAGGAGCAGGCGCGCCAGGCCGGCATTGATATCGACGTGGTACGCGAACCCACGGACGGTTTTTTCTCCAACGTCTGGATGAAGCAGCCGTTCACCACCTCGTTCTGGTACAGCAGCCTGACCGCCGACCGCATGTTCAGCATCGGCTACGCCAAGGGCGCGGCGTGGAACGAAACCCATTGGGATAACGCCCGTTTCAACCAGTTGCTCAACGCTGCGCGCGGTGAGATGAACGCGCCGCTACGCCAGGAGATGTACAACGAAATGCAGGCCCTGTGCCGGGACGACGGCGGGGCGATTGTGCCGCTGTTTGCCAGCTCCGTGGCGGCCCGTTCGAACCGGGTCAGCCATGGCCCGTTGACCGCGCCTTATGGGGAGTTGGATGGCTTGCGGGTGATTGAGCGGTGGTGGCAAGCCTGATTTTTTGTAGGGGGCAAGCCCTCTCGCCACAGAAGCTCTATCCCTTTCAAGGCACCCTGCGATGAATAGTCTGCTAAAACTTGTGTTCCAACGCCTGGCCCTCGGCCTGCTGTCGCTGTTCGCCGTGTCGGTGATCATCTTCCTCGCCGTCGGCCTGCTCCCCGGCGACATCGCCCAGGCCATGCTCGGCCAGTCCGCCACCCCGGAAACCGTCGCTGCGTTCCGTACGCAATTGGGCCTGGACTTGCCGCCGCTGAGCCGCTTCGTGCAATGGCTGCTGCGCCTGCTGCAAGGAGATCTCGGCGCGTCCCTGGCCAACCAAAGGCCCATCGCCGAACTGATCGGCGCCCGCTTGGGCAACACCTTGCGCCTGGCGGTACTGGCCGCGCTGGTGTCGGTGCCCTTGGCGCTGGTGCTGGGCATGCTTGCCGCGTTGTACCGCAACAGCTGGTTCGACCGTTTGCTCAACACTTCGGCCCTGAGTGCCGTGTCGTTTCCGGAGTTCTTCGTCGCCTACCTGCTGATCCTGGTGTTCTCGGTCAAACTCGGCTGGTTCCCCAGCCTGTCCAACCTGGCGCCGGATGCGTCCTTCGGCACCATCCTCGAACGCTCAGTGCTGCCGGTCGCAACCCTGAGCCTGGTGGTGATCGCGCAGATGATGCGCATGACCCGCGCCTCCTTGATCAACCTGCTGGCCAGCCCCTACATCGAAATGGCCCGGCTCAAGGGCATCAGTCGGTCGCGGATTATCTGGCGCCACGCCTTGCCCAATGCCCTGGCGCCTATCGTCAACGTGGTGGCGCTGAACCTCGCTTACCTGGTGGTAGGCGTGGTGGTGGTCGAAGTGGTGTTCGTCTATCCGGGCCTGGGCCAGTTGTTGGTGGACTCGGTGGCCAAGCGCGACATCCCGGTGGTGCAGGCCTGCAGCCTGATTTTTGCCGCCACCTACATCTTGCTCAACACCAGCGCCGACGTGCTGTCCATCGCCAGTAACCCACGCCTGATGCATCCGAAGGGGTAGACCATGAGCCTGATCAAACAACTGGCCAAGGCACCGTTGAGCGCGAAGTTCGGCCTGCTGGTCATCCTGCTCTACGTGCTGGTGGCGCTGTTTGCGCCGATGCTTGCGCCCTATGGCGAAACCCAGGTGGTGGGCGAGGGTTTTGCGCCCTGGAGCGGTCAGTTCTGGCTGGGCACCGATAACCTGGGTCGCGACATGTTCAGTCGCCTGGTGTACGGCGCGCGCAACACCTTGGGGATCGCCTTTCTGACCACCGTTCTGGCGTTTCTGCTGGGCGGCCTGAGCGGCTTGATCGCGGCGATCAGGGGCGGTTGGATCGACCAGGGTTTATCGCGGGTGGTGGATATCCTGATGGCAATCCCGCAACTGATTTTTGCCTTGCTGATCCTTAGCGTGGTTGGCACCAATGCCACTTCGCTGGTGCTGGTGATCGCGCTGCTGGATTCGACGCGGGTGTTTCGTCTTTCTCGCGCCGTGGCGATGACCGTAGTGGTCCAGGATTTCGTCGAAGCTGCCCGGCTGCGCGGGGAAGGGCTGTGGTGGCTGGTGACTCGCGAGGTGCTGCCCAACGCTGCCGCGCCTTTGATTGCCGAGTTTGGCCTGCGTTTCTGCTTCGTGTTTTTGTTTATCAGCGCGCTGTCCTTCCTCGGCCTGGGCATTCAACCGCCCACCGCCGATTGGGGCAGCATGGTCCGTGACAACGCTGTGCTGATCACCTTCGGCGATATCAGCCCGTTGCTGCCGGCCCTGGCGGTAGCGTTGATCACCGTCAGCGTGAACTTCGTCGTTGACTGGATGCTGCATAAATCCAGCGGCCTCAAGGAGTGTTGAGCATGAGCGTCAACGAAAAGCCACTGCTGGAAATCCGCGACCTGCACATCGAAGGCCACTACGAAGATGCCTGGCACCCGCTGATCAAGGGTATCGACCTGACCTTGCAGCGCGGTGAGGTACTGGGGCTGATCGGCGAGTCCGGTGCCGGCAAGTCCACCCTCGGCCTGGCCGCCATGGGTTATGCCCGCGATGGCTGCCGCATCACTGGCGGCTCAGTGTGTTTCGATGGCATTGCGTTGTTGCAGGCCAAGCCCGAAGCCCTGCGCAAGCTGCGAGGGTTGCGCATCGCCTATGTCGCGCAAAGCGCTGCAGCCTCGTTCAATCCTGCGCATCGCTTGATTGACCAGCATGTGGAAACTGCTGTGATCAATGGCGGCATAAGCTGCGCCCAGGCCGAGCGCGAGGCGGTGGAGTTGTATCGCGTGCTGCGCCTGCCTAACCCGGAACAGATCGGCCAACGCTACCCGCACCAGGTCTCCGGCGGGCAACTGCAACGGGTGATGACAGCGATGGCCATGGCCTGCCACCCGGACCTGATAATCTTCGACGAACCCACCACTGCGCTTGATGTCACCACCCAGATCGAAGTGCTGTCGGCCATTCGTGACGCGGTGAAAACCTTTGGCAGCGCTGCCATTTATATCAGCCACGACCTGGCGGTAGTCGCGCAGATGGCCGACCGCATCATGGTGCTGCGCCATGGCAAGCTGGTGGAGGAGGCGACGACCCGCACCATGCTCAGTGATCCCCAGCAGGACTACACCAAATCCCTGTGGGCGGTGCGCAGTTTTCGCACCGAACCCAAGCCGTGCCCGGTGCAGCAGACGCCGCTGCTGGAAGTGCGCCAGGCCTGTGCCAGCTACGGCCATCAACCGGTGTTGCACGATGTGTCGATGCGCCTGTATCGCGGCCAGACCCTGGCGGTAATCGGTGAGTCCGGCAGCGGCAAAAGCTCTACGGCGCGGCTGATTACTGGCCTGTTGCCGCCCACGTCCGGGCACGTGCTGTATGACGGCCAAGCGCTGCCGGCGGACTTGCGTCGGCGCAGCAAGGAGCAGTTGCGACGGATTCAGATGATCTACCAGATTCCCGACACTGCACTGAATCCGCGCCAACGCATCGTCGACATTATCGGTCGGCCGCTGACCTTCTACCTCGGCCTCAAGGGCCGCGCCATGCGGGCCCGTGTGGCCGAGTTGCTGGAGATGATCGAGTTGGACCCTGCGATTTTCATGGAGCGCCAGCCCCGTGAACTGTCTGGCGGCCAGAAGCAGCGAGTCTGCATCGCCCGCGCCTTGGCGGCCGACCCGCAACTGATCATCTGCGACGAGGTGACCTCGGCCCTGGACCAACTGGTGGCTGAAGGTGTGCTGAAACTGCTCAACCGCATCCAGCAGCAGTTGGGCGTGGCCTACCTGTTTATCACCCACGATGTGGCCACCGTGCGGGCCATTGCCGATGAAGTGGTGGTGATGCAGCGCGGGCGAGTGGTGGACCAGGGCAGTCGCAGCGCGATTTTCACTGCGCCGTATCAGGACTACACCGGCCTGTTGTTTTCATCGGAACCGGAAATGGACCCTGACTGGCTTGATCACTTGCTGGCCAAACGAGCCGCGATTACTTCTTGAGGAGCTTGTATGAATGTGTTGATTGTTCACGCCCATCCCGAGCCGCAATCCTTTACCGCCGCCTTGCGCGACCAGGCTATAAATACGCTGCAAGCCCAGGGGCATGAGGTAAAGGTCAGCGATTTGTACGCCATGAACTGGAACCCGGTAGCCAGTGCCGAGGACTTCACTTTCCGGGAAAATCCCGATTACCTGGTGTATGCCCTGGAGCAACGGCAGGGGGTCAAGAACCAGTCCATTGCGGCGGATATCCGCCAGGAACTGGACAAATTGTTGTGGGCGGATCTGCTGATACTTAACTTCCCAATCTTCTGGTTTTCCGCACCGGCGATGCTCAAGGGCTGGATCGACCGGGTGCTGGTGTCGGGCGTGTGTTACGGCGGCAAGCGTTTCTATGATCAGGGCGGGCTCAGCGGCAAGAAAGCCCTGGTGACCGTGACCCTGGGCGGGCGCGAACACATGTTTGGCGAGGGGGCGATTCATGGGCCGCTGGAGGATATGCTGCGGCCGATTTTGCGCGGCACGCTGGCGTATGTCGGGTTTGAGGTGTTGGAGCCATTTGTGGCCTGGCATGTGCCGTATATCAGTGCTGAGGCGCGAGGGGAGTTTTTGAGCGCTTATCAGCAGCGGCTTGAAGGGTTGGCAAATGACCAGCCGTTGGTGTTTGCGAGATTGGCGCAGTTTGACGAAGCACTTTATCCGCTATGACAGCGATTAAGGCGGGCAGGCTTGCGCGCTCCCGCAGTGTAGGGGGGCAAGGCAGGACGATGTAGTCGTTCTCATACGGGGCTTGCCCCGGGAACTCCTTTGAACCCTTTTGCCGATGCAGTGCCACACTGTTACATCGCGAACTCATTTGGAGGTTTTCATGCGCACCATTGATCTGGCTGGCACTCCTGTCCCTGTTATCGGCCAAGGGACGTGGCGTATGGGTGAAGATCCCGCACAGCGGGGCGCAGAAGTGGCTGCGCTGCAGTTGGGTATTGACGAGGGCATGACCCTGATCGATACCGCCGAGATGTACGGCGAGGGCGGCGCTGAAGAAGTGGTCGGTGAGGCGATTCGCGGGCGGCGAGACCAGGTGTTCCTGGTCAGCAAGGTCTACCCCCACAATGCCAGCCGCAAAGGCATTCCTCGTGCCTGCGATGCCAGCCTTCAGCGCCTGGGCACCGACCATATCGATCTATATCTGCTGCATTGGCGTGGGCAATACCCCCTTGAAGAAACGGTAGACGCATTCGAGCGCCTGCGTGAAACCGGCAAGATTGGCCGTTGGGGCGTGTCCAATTTCGACTTGGCTGATCTTCAGGAACTGGCATCCCCGGCCTGCGCCGCCAATCAGGTGCTGTACAACATCGAAGAACGTGGCATTGAGTTCGACCTGTTGCCTTGGTGGCAGCAACACAACCTGCCGTTGATGGCGTACTGCCCCATCGCCCAGGGAGGCGAGTTGCTGTCCAGCCCGACCCTCAAGCAGATCGCCCATCGTCACGAGGCAACGCCTGCCCAGGTTTCCCTGGCGTGGGTGTTGCGCCAGCAAGGCGTAATCGCCATCCCCAAGGCCGTGCAGCCTGAGCACGTGCGGCTCAATGCCGCTGCGGCGAAACTGATTCTCGACGAGCATGACCTGGAGGCTATTGACCGTGTGTTCGGTGCACCAAAGCGCAAGCATCCGCTGGCGATGGTGTGAAACTGGGGTATGAAATGGCATCGCGCGTGGCGATGCCGTCTCATCTTTACCAGGGCTTAGCCTGCTGCCGGGCTGCGCCAGTCATCTGAACCTGAAGTTCCGGAGACTTCGTGGGTCCAGACGATTTTACGGTAGGTGAAGTGCACATCTTCCAAGTGAGTGAAGTGGGCATTGTTCGGGTCCTGGCAGTTCGGCATCCGCGACTGGATGTCGACGATAATCGCGTCTTCCAACTCAATGGTGAAGTAGTGTTCCTGGGTACCCGCGGCAGAGGTGCGGTACCACTCAAGGCGGCATTTGACCATCTCCCCCGAGGTCAGTGCGCTGAACAGCAGGGGGGAGGATTTATCGAACACCTTGCTGATCATCAGCGGCTTGTGCACCCGCTGCCCTGTAGGCTGGCCGGACTGCGGATCACGGGGAATGATCACTTGATGCTGGAAGGCTTCGACCAGGATTTGGTCTTCATGGCCTTCCTGGTAGATGTTGCCTACTGAGTCCTGGGTGAAAGTGCCTGCCGTAATCAAACCTTGCTTGGTGCCGGTAATGGACAGATATGCGGGTGTTGGCATGATTGGTTTCCTTGCCTGATAGAGAGGTCGCGCCAAATAGCGACTTTGCCGGTTGGGCAGTGTTCAATAACAAGGATCGTGCCGGAAAGTTCTGGAGCCAATAGAATAAGGCGCGCGCGGTGCTTTGTTCGGGTGAGAGGGTTTTCGTTAGAGTGTTTTTTTGTTTTAAGTTGGATTTGGTTGCGCAGTAGTGCGCAGTTAGTTGCTCAGCTTGTATGGGCTTATATGTCGGCGTGGCAGGGGGTGGGTGGAGTGTTTGCTTGAATTTATCTGCGCAAATATTTGCGCATATATTTCCAGTCGGGTTGGTGGATGGGTCGGTGGGCCAATATCAATAGGCCTTCATGGCGAGACAAATGTGATGATTAAGTAATCAAAAGCGATCACCTATTCGGTTGTTTTACTTTTATGGAGGGTTTTCTTTAGTTTTGTAGGAATCTCCTTAACTGTACTTCTGCTGCTTGCTCAATGTTTTTGCTCTGGATAAGGTGCGCACTCTTCGTTGCGTGAAAGCGCAATTTAAAGGGTGTTCAAGTCGGCAGTTAAAATGCCACTAACGCTTTATTGTGCATTGATCAGCAAAGTACAGTCCATAATGGTTTATTCAAACAAACTGTCCGCTTGTTATCTGGAACTTGCTCAGTCGCCAAACTCGAAAGCGAGTTTCGCAGGCGAAGATGTGCGTTTTTCGAGCGCGTACGAGGCGCTGGAGAGCGAGGTGGGCAAGGCACACTCGATCCACGGCAACAGCCAGCCTGACTGGCAGCAGGTCATGGAAAAAAGCGAAGACTTGTTGCGTCATGAGTCCAAGGATTTGCGGGTCGCTGTCTGGCTGACCTGGGCATTGCATCAGCGCGAATCCTTTCCCGGCCTGCTCGCCGGACTCGGGGTGTTGCGCTACCTCTGTGAATATCATTGGGCCGATGTGTATCCACGCAAGGCGCGTACCCGCAGTGCCGCGTTTGCCTGGCTGGTTTCGCGTCTTGAACAGGTGTTTGTACAAACCCTGTCGCTCAAGGATCAGCGGCCATTGTTCCTGTGCATGGTCGAACATCTGGCGCGCCTTGATGAGCTATGGGCCGAGCACCTTGGAGATGATGCTCCCCTGTTACTGCCAATCTGCAGGCAACTGTCAGACATGCTGCAACAGGCCACCGAGAGCAATCCCCTGCCGAGTGGCGTGAGTGGTGTGATCGCCCAGGTCAAACAGGCGGCAACTCAACTGCTGGTGCCCGACTCAGTTGTGGACAATGAAAAAGACGCCCACAAACTCCTGCGCACGGTGCAGGAAGAGGCGCGCCCCTTGTGCGCCTGGTGGCTGCGGCAGAGCGCCACTGACCTGCGCGCCTTGCGCCTGAACCGAACATTGGCCTGGCTGACGGTCAACAGCCTCCCGGGCTGCGACAACGAGCAGAAAACCCCCTTGCGAGGGCCGGCGGCGGACAAGCTCAAGCGTTACCAGGAGCGTCTTGCCCAAGGCCATTATGCTGACCTGCTGCTGGAACTTGAGGCCAGCCTGGCCTGCGCACCTTTCTGGTTTGACGGGTTGCGCATGGCCTGGGAGTGCCTCCAGGCATTGCAGGCCGACATGGCCATGATCGAGACGGAAATGCACTTCGCCCTGCTGTTACAACGTCTGCCAGGGCTCATACAGCTGCGTTTTTACGATGGAGCTCCGTTCGCCGATGCTGCCACACGCAGCTGGATCAACACTCAGGTCGTCCGCCACCTGCAAGCACTGATGCCACCCAAGGCTGTAGTCGGTGCCCACCCTGCGCCTTGGGATGAAGCATTACAGGACGTCATGCCCATTCTGCGCAAGGACGGGCTCAAAGCGGCGGTCCAGGTATTCAAGCAAGGCATACAGGCTGCGCAGGGCGAGCGTGCCAGGTTTTATTGGCGACTGGGCCTGGCCAGGTTGTGTGTCCAGGCGGGCAAGCATGACCTGGCAAAAATCCAGCTCGAACACCTTGAGCAGGAGTTGCAGCACTCAGGCTTGCAGCACTGGGAACCCGACCTGACCCTTGAGGTACTGCAACTGCTGTACGCCTGTTGCGACCTGTTGCCACAAGGCCATGCCCTGCGAGAGCGCAAGGAAGACATCCATCGCAAGCTGTGCCACTTCGATCTTGAAGCGGTACTTCAATAGGCTTTCGAGCCACCAGAAACGGAGAAGCATCATGGCCAAAGAAGGTTCGGTAGCCCCCAAGGAACGAATCAATATCACCTTCAAACCCGCCGTGGGTGGCGCCCAGGAGGAGATCGAGCTGCCGTTGAAGCTGCTGGTACTGGGCGATTTCACCCAGCGAGAGGACCTGCGCAAGGTGGAAGACCGCAAGCCTATCGGTATCGACAAGAACACGCTGGATGAGGTGTTGGCCAAGCAAGCCCTGAGCCTGCTCATGAGTGTCCCCAATCGACTCCAGGAGTCTGGAGAAATCGAAGAGCTGGCGATCCAGGTCAGGATCAACTCGATGAAGGACTTCAATCCGGCCAACCTGGTTGAGCAGATTCCCGAACTGAAAAAACTGATGGAGTTGCGTGATGCATTGGTGGCGCTCAAGGGGCCTCTGGGCAACACGCCGAGCTTTCGAAAGGCGATTGAAAACGCCTTGGCCGATGACCAGTCCCGCGCCCGAGTGCTGGCTGAATTAGGGCTGACAAGCCCTGCCATATGACCTCCTCAGTAAAAGGACACTGATACCATGACCACCCGCCATATCCCGCAACACACGCCCCCAAGCGACGAATACAGCATTCTCGACGGCATCATTGCCCAGACCCGTCTGAGCACCGACGATGAGGCCTACGGTATTGCCAGGCGTGGCGTCTCGGCATTTATCGAGGAACTGATCAAGCCGCAGAACAGCGGCGAGCCGGTCAAAAAACAGATGGTCGACCAGATGATTGCCGAGATTGACGCAAAGCTCAGCCGGCAAATGGATGAAATCCTCCATCATCCCGCGTTTCAGGCCATGGAGGCTGCCTGGCGTGGCTTGAAGCTGTTGGTTGACCGCACCAATTTCCGTGAAAACATCAAGATTGAACTGCTGAACGTCTCCAGCCAGGACCTGCTGGACGATTTCGAGGACTCGCCGGAGGTCACCCAATCCGGACTCTATAAACATACCTACAGTGCCGAATACGGTCAGTTTGGCGGCCAGCCGGTGGGCGCGATCATCGCCAACTACTTCCTGTCCCCCAGTGCTCCCGACGTCAAGCTGATGCAGTACGTTTCCAGTGTCGCCTGCATGGCCCATGCGCCGTTCATTGCTGCGGCGGGGCCTGGTTTTTTCGGCCTTGAGAGCTTTGCCGGCCTGCCTGACCTGAAGGACCTGAAAGATCATTTCGAGGGCCCACAGTTTTCCAAATGGCAAAGTTTACGACAGAGCGAAGATGCCCGTTATATCGGCTTGACCGTACCGCGTTTCCTGTTGCGCACGCCTTACGACCCTACGGATTGTCCGGTCAAAACCTTTGCTTACACGGAGAACGTGGTCAACAGCCACGAGCACTATCTGTGGGGCAATACGGCCTATGCCTTTGCGACTCGCTTGACCGACAGCTTCGCCCGGTTCCGCTGGTGCCCGAACATTATCGGCCCGCAAAGTGGCGGTGCAGTGGAGGACTTGCCGTTGCATCATTTTCACAGCATGGGAGAAATCGAAACCAAGATTCCCACAGAGGTGCTGATTTGCGATCGTCGTGAATACGAGCTGGCAGAGGAGGGGTTCATTGCCCTGACCATGCGCAAGGGCAGCGACAATGCCGCTTTCTTTTCTGCCAGTTCGGTGCAGAAACCCAAGTCCTTCGGGATCAGTGCCGAGGGCAAGGTCGCCGAGTTGAACTACAGGCTTGGCACCCAACTGCCGTACATGATGATTGTCAACCGCCTGGCTCATTACCTGAAGGTCCTGCAGCGCGAGCAGCTTGGCTCCTGGAAGGAGCGCACCGACCTGGAACTGGAGCTCAACAAGTGGATTCGCCAGTACGTTGCCGATCAGGAAAACCCCAATGCCGAAGTTCGTGGACGACGCCCGCTGCGTGCGGCGCGCATTGTCGTCAGTGATGTCGAGGGTGAGCCTGGCTGGTATCGCGTCAATCTGAGTGTGCGTCCTCATTTCAAGTACATGGGGGCGGACTTCACCCTGTCCCTGGTTGGCAAGCTCGATAAAGAATGAGCCGGAGCCAGCAGATGAGCCACGGCTACAGCCTTTTCGAGCGCCTGGAAGGTGATGCGCTTCCATTGGATGGCCACAATCGCCAGGCCTGTATCGTGGCGTCCGTATCGGCCCACTTGGGAAAAATGCTCAGCATCCGTGCGGGCAGTGTCCAGACGCTGCCCGATTATGGCCTGCCGGATCTCAATGACATGCGCCTGAGCCTTCACGAATCATTGAGCCAGGCACGTTTTCTCATCGAACGCTTCATCGAGGCCTATGAACCGCGTCTGAGCAATGTGCGTGTCACGGCATTGCCCCGTGACCGGGACCCCCTTGCCCTGGCTTTTGATATCGAAGGTGCGCTGAATATCGACGGTGTCGCGCAGGCGGTGGTCTTTTGCGCAAGCCTGAACGGTAGCGGACGGGTCGAGGTCATGCCTGGTGTCCTTTAACCATTACTACCAGAGCGAGCTCAGTGCCTTGCGGCAGTTAGGGCTGCGTTTCTCCGAGCGCAACCCGGCACTCGCACCGTTTCTTGGGGATGCTGGCCAGGATCCGGATGTGGAGCGACTGCTTGAAGGTTTTGCGTTTCTGACCGGACGCTTACGCCAGAGGCTCGACGACGAGTTGCCTGAGGTGAGTCACTCGCTGATGCACTTGCTCTGGCCCAACTACATGCGGCCATTACCTGCCTTCAGCATGCTGCAATTTGAACCGCTCAAACGTACTGGTCCGGCTATCAGGGTTGCGCGAGACACGCCTGTAGAAAGTGTTGTGGTCAACGGCGAGCGTTGCCGTTTTCGCACGTGTTATGCGACCGATGTCCTCCCGCTGCAATTGTACGCGCTGGAGTATTCGGTCCAGGGTGAGGGGGCATTGCTGAGCCTGCATCTGGAGATGAGTGCAGAGGGTAATTTCAGTGAACTGGACGTTGATCAGTTGCGGCTGCACTTCGCGGGGGAACGGTACCTCAGCCAGATGTTGTACCTGAATATGTTGCGCCATCTGGAGGGCATCGAGTTGCTGCTTCTTGATGGTGATCGCCAGCCGCTGATCGGTAGCGGTGGGCAGGCGCTGTCATTGCACCTGCCTGGTACTCAGGTCAGGCCTGTGGGCTTTTCAGAAGAGGAGGCGCTGATCCCTTATCCGCTGAATGCCTTTTCTGGTTATCGCCACTTGCAGGAGTATTTCGCTTTTCCCGACAAGTATCTGTTTGTCGATGTCGGTGGGCTAGACGTCCTGGGCACGTTGCCAGAGGAAGTGCTCAAGCAGGTACGTGGCCTGGAGTTGCGCTTCAACATTCGCCAAGGTCGCGCCGAGCAATTGCGGCCCACCCTGGACAACGTGAAGTTGTACTGCACACCCATAGTCAACCTGTTCAAACACGATGGGGTACCGATTCGACTGGACGGCAAGCAGGACGAGTACTTGCTGCTGGGAGCAGAGTACGAACCAGGCAACTGTGGGGTTTTCTCTGTAGACAAGGTGACAGGGTGGCGTCCTGGAGGCCTGGGATACCATGAATATGTACCGTTCGAGTCCTTCGATCACGACTTGGGCGCCCAGGCCTCGGCGGGCCTTGGGAGCTACAGCATTCGCCAGCGTCCGTCACTGCAGCATGCAGGTCTCGACACCTACCTTGGCTTCAGTATTCACCGTCCCCAGGACCAGGAAACCCTGTCTATCGAGCTGACCTGCACCAACCACAACCTGCCACGGCAATTACAGGTGGGGGATATCAACCAGGCGTGCGAGCGGACGCCCGAATTTCTGTCCTTTCGCAATATCACCCAGGCAACCCCCAGTTTCGCGCCTCCCCTGGACAGCGGATTTCTCTGGAAGTTGATCAGCAACATGTCGCTCAACTACCTGTCGCTGACCGATATCAATGCGTTGAAAGTGATCCTGGAAACCTACGATTTACCGCGTTATCACGATCGTCAGGCCGAGAAAATCAGCAAAAGCAAACTGACCGGGCTGCGCGCAATAGGCCATCAACCGGTAGACAGATTGCGCCGAGGCTTGCCATTTCGCGGATTGCGAATCGACTTGACCATTGCCCCTGAAAATTACCTGGGGGAAGGCGACGTATTTGTCTTCGCCTCGGTGCTCAACGAGTTTTTCGCCCTCTATGCCAGCCTCAATTCGTATCACGAGTTGCGAGTCCTCAGCACACAAGGAGACGTGTATCTATGGCCACCCCGGATGGGCCAGATGGTCCTGCTTTAACTGAACTGTCCAGAACTATCCGTGAGTACTCGCTGTTCCAGGCGGTGTTGCGGGTAATCGAACGTTTGCGTGATGCCCATCCATCGCTGAGCGAGGAGGCGCTTTACGACCTCCTGGAGTTCCAGGCCAATCCAGGCCTGGGTTTTCCTGGCAGCGATATTGATCGTGTGGAGTTCTTCCTTGAGGGAGGCCAGTTGCGGGCGCGTTTACGCCTCAATGTCCTCGGGCTATTTGGCGCGAATTCACCCTTGCCGGCGTTCTATGGCGAGCAGGCATCGGGCGAGCAGGCTGGCGGCAATCCCACCCGCGACTTTCTCGACGTGTTTCACCATCGCCTGCATCGGCTGATGCTGCCGATCTGGCGCAAATACCGCTATCGGGCACGCTTTCGTCCCGGCGCCAGCGATTCGTTTTCCGGCCAGATGTTCGCATTGATCGGGTTGGGCGGGATCGCGATGCGTGACGCTGCTCAATTGGATTGCAAGCGCCTGTTGCCCTATCTCGGGCTGCTGGGCTTGCGTGCTCACTCTGGCGCACTGATCGAGACGGTGTTGCGTTACTACTTCAAACACAGCCGCTTGCTCATTGAGCAATGCGTTGAACGCAAGGTGGTGATTGCCCATCAGCAGCGCAACCAATTAGGCCGTGCCAATAGCCTGCTGGGACAGGACACGGTCCTGGGGCGCCGGATAGCTGATTGCAGTGGCAAATTCAGGGTGCATCTCCAGGGGCTGGACTGGCAGCGATTTCACCAATTTCTACCCACTGGCGAGGACTACCAGCCCTTGTGTTCGCTTGTGCGGCTCGCGGCTCGCGATCCTCTGGAGTACGACCTGCGGCTGGTCTTGCGCGAGGGGCAGGTGCGGCCACTGCACATTGGTGAACGCAATGTCTGCCGGCTGGGGTGGACGAGTTGGATAGGGCATGAGCGGGCAGATGGCATGGTCACTCTGGGCAGCAATATTCGTTAGGGACCATTGATTATGATGAATGTGGATTTGCAACAACTTGTCCGGGCATTGACGGCGCAAACCCGCCGCGACCTTGAACGTGCGGCCGAACGATGTGTGACTCGCGGCGCCAGTGTGGTCCTTGTGGAGGATTTGCTGCTGGCGTTGCTGGAGCATCCCGAAGGTGTGCTGGTGCGAGGGTTACTGGATGCAGGTGTTGATAGGGGTGAGTTGGAAGCGGCACTCCAACCGAAAGTGGGCCAGGACGCTTCTCGCAATCCCGTGTTCGCAGCGCCGTTGGTGCAATGGCTGCAGCAAGCGCTTGTGCTTGCCCATCTGGAGTTGGGGCAAAGCCAAGTCGGACAGGCCGCCTTGATACTTGCATTGCTGCGCAATCCCCTGCAGCACGCAGGCAGCCGCTATCAGGCCCTGCTGAGCAAGCTCGATGCCGAGCGCCTGCGCGATTTTGCCTTGAGTGACAAAAACGAGGTTTCCCGCTCGGGAGCTCCTGCACACGATGAATCAATGCTGCAGCGTTTTACCCATGACCTGACCCGACAGGCCCGCGAAGGCGGGGTGGACCCGGTGCTCTGCAGGGACGCAGAGATCCGGCAACTGATCGATATCCTCGCTCGTCGGCGCAAGAACAACCCGATCATAGTGGGAGAGGCCGGTGTTGGAAAAACCGCCCTCGTCGAGGGCCTGGCCTGGCGAATAGTTAACGCGCAAGTGCCACCGGTACTCAAGGACGTCCGCCTATTGACCCTGGACTTGGGGCTGCTGCAAGCCGGTGCCAGTATCAAGGGCGAGTTTGAGCGGCGCCTCAAGGGGGTTATTGATGAGGTAAACGCTTCGTCGCAACCTATCATTCTGTTTATTGACGAGGCCCATACCCTCATTGGTGCCGGTAGTCAGCCCGGTAGTTCCGACGCCGCGAATCTGCTCAAGCCGGCACTGGCTCGTGGCGAGCTGCGCACTATCGCCGCCACAACCTGGACGGAGTACAAGAAGTACTTCGAAAAGGACCCGGCGCTGGCCCGACGCTTTCAGCCGGTGCAGGTACTCCAACCCGGCATCAACGATGCGGTAACAATCCTGCGTGGCCTGGCCCCTGTGTATGAAGCCAGTCACGGCGTCTACTTGCGCGATGATGCCGTCGTGGCGGCTGCGCAACTATCTGCCCGCTACCTCACCGGCCGGCAGTTGCCCGACAAGGCAGTGGACGTCCTGGATACCGCTTGTGCCCGTGTGCGCATCAGCCTGGTGACCGAACCCCAGGAGTTGCAGCGCCTCGCTGCCGAGCTGGCGCAATGTTCGCGTCAGCAGCAGGCCCTGCATCGAGACAGGGATGCGGGGTTATCGATTGATCCGGCTGCCTTGCAGGGGTTGGCGCAGCGGCTGGAAAAAAGCGCTGCCGAACATGAGCAATTGCAACAGCATTGGGTCTTCCAGCGAGAATTGGCCGAACGCGTGCTTTCTCTGCGCCAGCAACTGACGACGGCACGGCAAACCCTGGATTGCCGAGAGCAGGGGGCCGATGAGCTTGAGCATCAACTGAGCCAGGCACACGCCTCCCTGCTGGCGGCCCAGCGCCAACACCGGTTGGTCAGTTTCGAAGTTTGCCCGCGACTGGTCGCTGAAGTGATCAGTGCCTGGACAGGTATCCCGGTGACGCAGCTGGCCAGTGAGCACAGCACAAAAGTGCTCGATTTCGCCACAGACCTACGGGCCCGCATCCTGGGGCAGGAGCACGCCGTACAGGTTCTGGATCGATCCATGCGCGCGGTTGCCGCTGGATTGAACCGGGCCGATGCACCGGTGGGTGTGTTTCTGCTGGTAGGCCCCAGTGGTGTGGGCAAGACTGAAACAGCGCTGGCGCTGGCAGACCTTTTGTATGGCGGCGAGCGATTTATTACCACGATCAACATGTCGGAATACCAGGAGAAACACTCCCTTTCCCGGCTGATCGGTGCGCCTCCAGGCTATATCGGTTATGGAGAGGGAGGAGTCCTTACCGAAGCCGTGCGGCAAAAGCCATATTCGGTCGTGCTGCTTGATGAAGTCGAGAAAGCCGACCCTGATGTCATGAACCTGTTTTATCAGATCTTCGACAAAGGGCTGGCGAATGATGGCGAGGGGCGTGAAATCGATTTTCGCAACACCCTGATCCTGATGACTTCCAACCTGGGTTGTGAACATATCGTCAGCCTCTGTGCGGCCGTGCAGCAACCCAGTGCGCAAATGCTGCAAGAAGTGCTTGCTCCCGTCCTCAAGGCCCACTTCAAGCCGGCACTGCTGGCCAGAATGCGGGTGGTTCCGTATTTCCCGGTGAGCGGTGTCGTGCTTCACCAATTGGTGGAAAAAAAGCTTCAGGGCCTGGGACAACGCTTGCTTCGACGCAACCTCGTGTTCAGCCACTGTCCGCAGCTGGTGGATCACCTGGCCGAGCGTTGCACTCATACCGACGGCGGTGCGCGGTTCATCGATCAATGGATCGAAGTGAACCTGCTGCCGTTGGTGGTCGACCGTCTTCTTGAGGCAATGGCCTGCGGCGAGCAACTGCAACAGGCGCACGGGACATTGGATGGTCGCGGTCACGTGATCTGCGAGTTCGCATGATGATCGACAACCTGTTTACCCGGTTACCACATCCTCTGGAGTACGCCGACGCTCTGCTGCAGTGGTTCTTGCGGCTGGGTATTGACAGCGACGAGTCAACCTTGCCAGGCAATCTCGTTGACGCTGCGGCGCAATTGAGCCAGTGCCAGCTCAGTCAGCTGTACCTGACAGGTGAGGCTGATGAGCGCCTGGTGCTGGTTGCCCAGCACTGGCAAGAGAGATTTTCGCTCACTGACGCCGTGAGCGCAGAGAGGGACTACCAGGGCCAGCAACTGCTGCAGTTCACCTTGGCCCACAATCGCGCGCTGAGCATATGCGATCTGCAAGACAGCCTGTATGACGCCGGCTTTTTACCCGCAGGTTCCGCGCCTTGGCAGTCGTTGCTGTGTGTGCCCCTGATCAATCGACAGCACAACGTATCGGGTCTTTTGCTGTGTGCCACTGAGCGACCTGTGGATTTGCAGGGATACGCCGCGTCGTTAGAGCGTTTGGGGGCCTTCGCTCTGAGCCAGCTGACGGTTTTGCGTCGTGTGTACGCGGTACCGGACGCCCTGGTGGCGTCCGGAAACTTACCCGGTCCCGCTGGTTTTGGCTTGATCGGTAACAGTGCTGCGATGGATGAGGCGTGCCGGTTGATCGGCAAGGTGCTGGACAGCACCTGCACCGTGCTTTTACGGGGCGAGACCGGGACCGGAAAGGAAGTGGTTGCGCGGGCCATTCACACGGCAGGCGCCCGTCGCGCCAAGGCGTTCGTGGTGCAAAACTGCGCCGCTTTTCCTGAGGGGTTGCTGGAGAGCGAGCTGTTTGGCTACCGCAAAGGTGCGTTTACCGGCGCCAACCGGGATCGTCCCGGCCTGTTCGACGCAGCCCACGGTGGCACGCTGCTGCTGGATGAAATCGGTGACATGCCCCTGTCGCTGCAGGCCAAGTTGTTGCGGGTATTACAGGAGGGTGAAATACGCCCGCTGGGGGCCAACAGTGCCCATAAAGTCGATGTGCGGATTATCGCGGCAACCCACCGCGACCTGTCCGCAATGGTGTCGCAGGGCATGTTCCGTGAAGATCTTTATTACCGACTGGCCCAGTTCCCGATCGAGTTACCGGCGCTGCGAGAAAGGGACGGTGACATTCTGGCATTGGCTCGCCATTTCGCCGAGAAGGCGTGTGCAACCCAGGGGCGCCCCCCGGTGCTCTGGTCGAACACAGCCCTTGATCAACTGTCCAGTCACGCCTTTCCCGGCAATGTACGGGAGCTCAAATGCCTGGTCGAACGTGCAGTTTTGCTGTGCGACGACAGGGTGATTCTGCCCCAACACCTTTCCTTGCCGCAGGCATCGGCTGCGCTGGATGTTGATGCGACATTGCGTCAGCGGTTGGAGCGCGTCGAACGAGGTTTGCTGATCGATTGTCTGCGCAAGAATCGTGGTAATCGAACCCGCGCCGCCCGAGAGCTGGGCCTGGCCCGTCGCACTCTGCTGTACCGCCTTGCACGTCTGAATATCCCTTTTGGCGACGCCAGGGGAGAGCGGTGAATGGCGTGCCCCTCTATGTCTGCGATTACCGGCTGGCACTGCTTGGTCATGTCGGTCGGATTTACCTCAATGGGAGATGCCTGATGCCTGTTTATCGGTGGCAAGCGGTTGTGCTTGTGTTGTTCGTTCTTGGCGGTTGTAACGCAAATTACGTGTTTGACGACGGCGACTATCGTCCGCTGGGTGATCCGCAGGCCCTCCATCGCGGCCAGTGAGCCAGGAGCACAAACATGCAATTGGTATTTGAGGTCTGCGATACCGGGCACGGCGCATCAGCGTCGCCCCAGAGCAAAACGTTCAATGGCGCTGGTGGTGTAATAGGCCGAGGTGCCGGCTGTGACTGGATCATTCCCGATCCCAGCCGCCTGCTGTCCAATCATCACGCGTTGGTCAGCTATCGCGATGGTCGGTACTTCCTGACCGACGTCAGCAGCAACGGCATTCGCGTAGGGAGCAACGGTGCTCGCCTGCGCAAGGGACAGGCGCGACCTGTTACCCATGGCGCAGTGTTTGCGTTGGGACCGTTTGATATTCGCGCGCAATTGGTGGAGTCGATCGCTTCCTCGAACTCCAGCGCACAGGAAGTGACCCCGGATAGCCTGATTCCTGACGACGCATTCCTTGAGTTGGACCCTGTTCGTGCATTCGAGCGCGAGCAACTGAGCCACGAAACCTCTGATGAGTGGGCTGCGCTGAGAACGACAGCCGGCGCGTACGGGAATTGGACGGATGACAGCACGGTGGATAGGCAACATTTGATACTGCCCGAGTTGGTGGAGCTTGCGCCTCAGGCTCCACCAGATCCACAACCGGTGGTCACGACGAAGGGTAATGAAGCGTTTTGGGCTGGCGTTTCCCAGGCGCTTGGTATTGGGCTGGACCATCTCGATGAGCAGGGGCGAGAGGCGCTGGCGATCAAGGCGGCGAGTTTGCTCAGGCAGACGGTCGAGGGGGTGCAACAGAACCTGCGCACCTGCAGCGAGCTGAAAAATGAGTTGAATTTTGCGCTCACTTGCACGCCGTCCACTAGTCAGAACCCCTTGAATGACAGTGTTGATACCGGTGCCGCGCTGGAGGTGTTGTTGGGTGTAGGCCAACTTGGTCAGTTGTCTGCCGAGTTGGCAGTCGCCCAGGCTTATCGGGATATTCAGGCGCATCAGGTCGCTCTGCTGGCCGCCTGTCGCGCTATGGCGCGTGGTGCTCTTGCACTGTTTGCACCTGCCTATCTGACCCGCTGCTTCGAGCGTCAGGACAAACCGCCGCGACTCCTCACCAGCGGGGCGCATTGGCGAGCCTACCAGCGCCACTACCAACGGCTGATCGAGGACGACAGCTGGGGCGAGAGGCTCTTGGGCAACGACTTTGCAAAAACCTACGAGGAGCAGATCCGTCTGATTTCAACCCTTCACAGCACCTATCCAGGATGATGTTCATGTCACGAGCCACCGTTTCTCTGTTGTTTGCCGTGATGGGGTTATTGCCCGGTTGCAGCAGCGTTTCCCCCTACTCGAAGCTGACCAAGCTGGACCTGACATTGACGGCTAGCGAGCAGGTCAACCCGGATCTTCATGGCCGGCCGTCGCCGATCGTGGTCCGCTTGATGTCGCTTCGACACCCCGTGGCCTTTGAGAATGCCGACTTCTTCAGCCTTTATGGTCGTGCCGAACACACCCTGCCGAAAGACCTGCTGAACAGCGAAGAGTTGGAGTTACGACCCGGTGAGCAGGTGGTGCTTAAACTCAGTGTCGAGCCTGCAAGCCGCTATGTCGGTGTACTGGCTGCTTATCGGGATCTGCCCCATGCACAATGGCGCCACGTCCTGCCCGTGACCGGGCAGGCGCTGACTCGCGCCGAACTAGTGCTGGACCAGGCCGGTATTCGATCTGCCCTGCCACGCCCAGGCAAGGTTGACTGACATGCCTATCCATAAAGTCATTTGGCAGGAAGGCATGCTGCTGCGACCTCAGCACTTGCAGCACAACGATCGTTACTACGACCAGCAACTCAAGCACCGAACCCAGTTGTTGGGTAGTCATTGCTGGGGGTTCCTGACCCTGGAAATCGACCAGCAGTACCTCAATATGGGCAAGGTGGTGATCAGCCAAGCCAGCGGCATACTGCCTGACGGCAGTCTGTTTGAAGTGAGCGGTACGCTCGACCCCCTGGTCCTGGAAGTCCCGGCAAACAGCGGTGGGCAGGCGATCTATCTGGCCTTGCCGCTGGTCACGGGCAACCATGTGGAAACCCGTCGCGGGGAGCAGGCCGATGTGTTGGCGCGCTACACCTCGTGTGAGATAGAGGTTGGTGACTCCAACGCCGGCGAAGACTCTCGTTGCCAGATAAATTGCGGGCTTCCCAACTTTCGCTTGCTGCTGGGGGAGGAGCAAGGCGACCAGGCATACGTGAAGCTCAAGGTTGCCCATGTGCGGGACTGCACCGCAGGCGGCGTGGTCGGTCTGGATACGGACTTTATGGCGACCTTCATTCACCTCCATGGGTCGCGTTACCTGCTGTCCTGTCTCAAGGAAGTGATCAGTTTGCTGGCCAGCCGCGGCGATGCCATTGCCGAGCGCGTTCGGGCCAGTGGCAAGGTCGCAGGGACGCAGATGGGTGATTTTTTGATGTTGCAATTGATCAACCGTACGGAATTGGTCCTGCGTCACTATCTGGGGCTCACCCAGGTAAGCCCCGAAGCCCTGTATCGGGCTTTTTTATCGCTACTGGGCGAGCTCTGCACCTTTTCCACTGACACTCGGCGTGCGCATCTTGAAGGGCGCTACCAGCATAGCGACCAGGGTTCGAGTTTCCGTGGCTTGATGGATGCGATACGGGCCGTGCTGTCCATGGTGCTTGAGCAGCATGCCATTGAGCTGGTGTTGCAGCCGCGTCAGTACGGAGTGTTGGTGTGTCCGATCGGTGATCTCAATGTGCTGGGCTCGTCCTCATTCATTTTGGCAGCCAGTGCCCACTGCGACTCTGAAGAGCTGCGGCACCGGTTGCCGGCACACCTGAAGATCGGGCCCGTGGAGCGGATTCGCGAACTGGTGAACCTGCACCTGGCTGGCATCAAGGTCAAGCCGTTGCCGGTAGCCCCCCGGCAGATTCCATTCCATGCCAACAAAACCTATTTCATGCTCGAACTCAGTGCTCGCGATGTGGCGCAGTTGGAGCATTCGGGCGGGTTTGCCTTTCACGTCAGCGGCGAATTTGCCGATCTTGAATTGACATTCTGGGCTATCAGGAACTGAACCTATGACGATGGAGAAGGAGCATTCACAGGATGAGAAGACTGTTCTGCTTGACCGCCAGGGGCATGGACCGGCACAGGGGCCGGTAACCGACTTCGCATCACCGCCACGTTTTGAGCAACTGGAAGACCGAATGATCTACACCGCTCGTTTGCAGGGGGCGCAGAACTTCGACCTTGGGCTCAATATCCTGGTGACGGCAGCCTGGGAGTTACTGTCCGAGGTGGTCCGGCTCAAGTGCAGCGCGACCCAGGAAAACCTCCATGCCCTTAATGATCGGCTGGCGACTGCTGTCACGCTTTTCGAAGCACGGGCCCAGCATGATGGTGCCGAGAGCAGCCAAGTCATGGCGGCGCGCTACGTGCTGTGCAGTGTGGTCGACGAAGCGGTGGTGACCACGTCGTGGGGCAGCCAAAGCGATTGGTCGAAAGTGAGCTTGTTGAGCAGCTTTCATAACGAGACGTTCGGCGGCGAGAAGTTTTTCCAGCTGCTTGAGCGACTCTCCAGAGACCCGGTCAAGCACTTGGCAATGCTGGAGTTGATGTACTTGTGCCTGGCCCTTGGGTTTGAGGGCAAGTTTCGTGTCATGGAGCGCGGTTTGCTCCAGCTGGACGGTGTCCGGGATGCCTTGTATCGACAGATCAGGCATGTGCGCGGTGATGCGCCCCGGGATACCGGTCCTCTGCAACCACACCGCGAAAAACGCCACCAGGTGGTGCGCATGATTTCTCCAGTTTGGGGTGTGGTGTTTGTCACGGCCTGCCTGGTGATGATGTATTCGGGGTTTGCCTGGGTGCTCAGTGAGCAGCGCGAGAGCGTGTTGCAACCTTATCAACTCTCGCCAGCGGCATTACTGGGGCGTACAGGTAACGCAGGGAGCGATGAATGAAACAATTCTTCATGAGGGCTACGGTCATCCTGGCGACGACCTGGCTCTGGAGCCTGCTGGTGGTGCTCTTGGTAGCGTTGATGGTGTGGTATTTCGGACCGCTGCTGGCCGTTGACGACTACCGGTTCTGGCAAGGATCGGCCTCTCGTTTGCTGACCATCAGCGTCCTGTTCCTGGTGTGGGGCTTGGCGATGGTTTTCGCCAATTGGCGAAACCTTGCTCGGCAGGAACGACTTGACGCCCGACAAGGAGGAGAGCAACGGCGACAGGACAAGCGTCTTGTCGAGCACGAGCAAAAAAGCCTGCGAGGTTGTTTCAAGGAGGCGTTGCACACCCTCAAGACTTCCCCACGGTATGGCTCACGCAGTGAGCGCTGGCGCAACGACTTGCCCTGGTACCTGTTGATAGGAAATGCGGGCAGTGGCAAGACCCTCTTACTGCACAACAGCGGACTGCAGTTGCCCCACGACCGGATCAATCTCGCGCCCTCGCGCGATGCTGGCGGAACACGCCATTGTGATTGGTATTTTGCCGACGAAGGCGTATTGGTCGACGTCCCGGCGCGTTACCTGACTCAGGCTGACACTGCGGTCGACGGCGGTGGCTGGTCGACCTTGCTCAACCTGTTGAAAACTCGCCGACGCGCTAGTCCACTCAATGGGGTATTGGTGACCCTGTCAGTGGACACACTGCTCAATGGCAGCGAACACGAACTGGGCATTTTGGCGCGTCAGGTCAATAGCCGTTTGCAGGATATTCAGCAGGCTTTGCATGTCGAACTGCCGGTCTATCTGGTGCTGACTCAGGCTGACCGATTGCCGGGGTTTATCGAGTTTTTCGATAGGCTGGAGGGCGAGGGTGGCGATGCTGTACTGGGTGAGCGGTTTGTCCCCGGCAAGGGAGGGAGCGATATCGCCCAGGTGCGCCAGAGGTTCGAAGCGTTGCTCCAACGTTTGAGCGGTGAGCTAATCCAGCGTCTGCACCAAGAGCGTAATGCCGAACGCCGTGGCCGGATGCTTGATTTTCCTCAACAGGTGGCTCGGATGGGCGAGCGCCTGTGCCTGTACATCGAGTTGGCTTTTTCCGTTCATCGCTATCAGTGTGCCAACTCATTGCAGGGCTTTTACTTGACCAGCGCCGGTGACCGTCCTGAAACGGCCGCAGAACGCTCGCGCTTCATCCAGGGCTTGTTCCGCCGGGTAGTTTTTTCCGAGACTGACCTGGTCGGCCTCGACAGCCTTGAGCTGGGTCGAATCCGGAGACGCCAGCGCATGCTGGCCCTTGCTGCGCTGATGGTCTTCGGTGGGGCGGGCTTGCTGTGGATGCAGAGCTATTCTGTCAATCACCAGCAACTGGAGCAGCTGCGTGATCTGGCTCGGCAACCGTTACAGGCGCCGGCGGATGACGTCCTGGCGATACTGCCCTTGTTAGACAGTCGCCTGGCCGCCACTCAGGTTTTCCCGCGCCAAGGGCAGGCGAGGTGGCTAGAGCAGGTTGGTTTGTATCAAGGCGACAGCAGTCGTCCAGTACTGGAGGAGGCGTACCAACAGGCGCTGCAACATCTACTCCTGTCACAGGTCCGCGAGATACTTGAAGAGCAGGTGCGCACCAGCTTGCAGGATCGTGAGTTGCTGTTGCACAGCCTGCGGGCGTACCTGATGCTCAATCTGCGCGAGCGTCGTGATTCGGATTGGTTGGCAGATCGGCTGGCGGACCAATGGTCGGTGCGTTATGCCGACGATACGTCGGTACAGCATCGCTTGAATCGGCATATGGTGCGATTGCTCGAACAGCCCTTCGTGGCGCCGCTCAATGACGAGTTGGTAGCCCAGGCGCGTCAGGTGCTGCGGGGCGAGTCATTGGCCAGCGTGGTGTATCGAGTGCTGCGTGAGCAGGCCGGCAGTCTTGAACCCTATCGCTTGAGCCAGCATCTGGACCCCCAGGAACGGGTGTTTTCCGGGATCGACCAGCCAATCCCCGGTTTTTTCACGCAGCAGGGTTACCTTCGGTATTTCACGGTGCAGGGCGCGCGGATGGTGGGCACCATCGTGCGGGATAACTGGGTATTGGGGGAGGGCACTGAACTCAGTGCCATGGGCTTGCGGCGATTGATGGTCGAACTGGAACAGCGTTATTTCAGCGAATACGCCCAAGCCTGGAGCGAGGCACTTGGCCGGATTCGTCTGCGAGATACCGACACCGCCAAACAAGGTGCCGAGCAGTTGGCGAGCCTGACCTCAGCCCACTCACCGTTGTTGCAGCTGTTGCAACAGGTTCGGGAAAACACTCGTTTTCCGATGCCTGAAGACCCTCTGGGTAACTTCGCCAGTAGCCTGCCTGGACAGGCAGGCGCGCCTGGGTTGATTGCCCAGGCGGCATTGGGCAGTGTTCAGGACGGGTTGCCCGACACCGCTCGACGGGCGCTGAAACGTCGCTTCGAATCCCTGCACCAACTGCTCGACGATCAGCAGAATCCGGGGACGCAGTTGAACCAGGCGCTGCAATCGCTCAACGAGTTGCACCTGCAGATGGCCACGCTGAACCGGGAGGGTCAGTCGGAGCAGGCGGCATTCCAGATGGTCAAGCGACGCATGCAGGGACAACAGGATGCCCTGGGTAACTTGCGTAACGTGACGGTACGTTTGCCGGCGCCACTGAACGGCTGGCTTGATGGTTTGGCCGATGACAGTTGGCGCCGCGTGCTCGACGATGCTTATCGTCACCTGAATCAGCGCTACCAAAGTGAGGTGTACGGGTTTTACGCCAAGGCAATCAAACACCGTTATCCGTTTAACGCCCACGCCAGCAGCGACGTTGCCCTCAACGACTTTCGTGAGTTCTTCAAGGCGCAGGGGGTGATGGTACGGTTCTTCGACGACTATCTTCGGCCCTTTGTCAGTGGCGATGGCGGCCACTATAAGCTGCGCAATCTGGACGGCCGCAGTTTGCCGATGTCTCGGGCGCTGCTGGATCAACTGGTAAAGGTGCAGGTGATTCGCAAGAGTTTTTTTGCCGATGACCTGGGCGAGCCCCAGGTACGTTTTACCCTTGCACCGTACAGCCTTGACCCAACGGTGAGCCGTGCAATCTTGCGGTTCGGTGGGCAGCAGATGGAGTATCGCCATGGTCCGATCTTACCGATGGTTTTCCAGTGGCCGAGCGAAGCTGAAGACGGACGCAGCAGCCTGGTGCTGGAGCGAGGCGCAGAGCGGGCACTGGGCATCGAAAAAAACACCGGCCCATGGTCGTTGTTTCGTCTGTTCGACCTGATGCAAGACGAACCCTTTAACGGACGGGATGCACAGGTACTCAAGGCTGACCTTGGGGGGCTGCGTGCCAATTACCTGCTGACCAGCCAGCGTATGCCCAACCCGTTTGATATCAGTGCATGGCGCACCTTTCGTATACCGGAGCAGTTGTGAACCATATAGGGATGCGCTGGCGCAGCGCCGGGCGTACGGACTGTGGAAAAATCAGGCCGCGCAACGAGGATGCCTTTCTCGATTGTCCGCAACTGGGTTGCTGGGCGGTGGCGGATGGAATGGGCGGCCATCTGGCGGGGGATGTTGCCAGCCAATGGGTGGTCAGCAGCCTGGCCACGCTGCCTGGGCGCGGCAGTTTCGACGAGCGTCTCAAGGGCATTCGGCGTTGCCTGCAATGGCTGAACCGGCGGTTGAGCCAGGAGTTGACGGTGACCGACCACGGTGCTGATCTCATCATGGGCAGCACGGTGGTGGCGTTGTTGCTTGAGGGCGACCGCGTCGCCTGCATCTGGGCTGGTGACAGTCGCTGCTACCTGTGGAGGAAGCAGGTGTTGTACCAGCTGTCTCGGGACCACTCTCTGTTGGAGCAGTTGATCGATGAGCAGCACTTTAGTCCTGAGCAGGCCCGAGTCCACCCGAACGCCAATGCCCTGACCCAGGCAATCGGCGCGGGCGAGCCATTGATCCTTGGCGTGCTGGAGCTCAAAACCAGGCCGGGTGATGTTTTTCTGCTGTGCAGTGACGGGTTGTACCAGGAACTCAATCATGCCGAGCTGGGCTGTGCCTTGAGCCTG
This sequence comes from Pseudomonas sp. C321, assembly GCF_055407105.1. NCBI lineage: Bacteria > Pseudomonadati > Pseudomonadota > Gammaproteobacteria > Pseudomonadales > Pseudomonadaceae > Pseudomonas > Pseudomonas sp. C321. The sequence continues at coordinate 185,334 of NZ_JBUZRB010000004.1, forward strand.
GCAACGCCAACGTTGGTGTTGGATCGGTTGTTCGAAGGTGTGATGCGCGGTAACGCCAGGGATAACGTGACGGCCGTGGTCATTCAGCCATGATTGAAAAATCGCAGGAGGTGCTCGGCACGCCAGATGCCGAGGCACCGTTGACACGCCTTGCCTTTGCCAAACCTGCGGCCGGCACGGTACTGAACCCGACAGGTGCGGACGGCCTACCTTCCTTGCTGGCAGGGCGATATCGTATCGAGCGGGTATTGGGCGTTGGCGGCATGGGCGTTGTCTATCGCGCCCGGGATCTGCTCCACGAGCAATTTGGAGAAACGAGTTCTCACGTGGCGCTCAAGGTACTGGGCGAAACATTGTCCCGCTCGACGGATGCTCACTTGCTGCTCTACAGCGAGTTTGCCCTGACCCGTTGCTTGCGGCATGAGCGGGTGATCCGGGCTTTTTCGTTCGAAGTGGATGCTGGTTGCCAAATAGCGTTCTTCACCATGGAGCTGATGAAAGGCATGACGCTGGATCGGTTACTGGTTGAGCGTCCGAGCGGATTGCCATGGTGTGAACTGCAGCCCATCGCTCTGGAGTTGCTGGATGCGCTGCGTTACACCCACCAGCAAGGCGTGTTACATGGCGATGTGAAGCCGGGCAATGTCATGGTCGGGGAGGAGGGGCTGCGACTGTTTGATTTTGGTCTCGGCCAGGCCGCCGCGCAGGTGTCGGCAGGTTTGCCTGGCTTGAGTCTCAGTCGTTTCAATGCCTGGACGCCGGCCTATGCCGCGCCGGAGTTGCTGGACGGCGCCCCCCTTTCAGCGAGTGCCGACCTCTACGCGGTGGCGTGCTTACTCTATGAGCTGGCGCAGGGGCTGCGGCCTTTTCAAGGCGTGCTGACTCAGTGCTCCAGCGAGCGATTGCCTGCACCCAGGCAACTCCCCCGGTACTGTTGGCCGGCATTGCGTGCGGCGTTGGCGGTTGACCCACACCAAAGAACCATGACGGTTGCCGAGTTGCGAGAGGTCATGCGCCGCGATCCCTCCCGGATTCGTCGCTGGTTCAACAGCCATGCCAGCTGAGCCTGTCAACCAGCAAGCCCGTGGAGTTGACAGTATTCATCCCAGCTCATGCCTGCCATCTGGGCGACTTCCCTGTGGACTTCCAGGCGCTGGGCCTCGAACTCCTGGGGTGAGTGTGCGACCAGTTGCAGCGTCAGTTCCCAGGAAAACAGGCCCTGGCGTTCTGCCTCTGCTTCAAATGCCTCATGCAAGCGCTCGGCGCGGTACTGCGCCATTGTTTCCTTCTTGGCCTGGGCGGCCAACGGATTCAAGGTGTCCAGTTCGGCGCGTAGTTCGGGTCGCGCGTCCAAAAAAATATCCAGGGCACGCTGGTGGTTTTCGCCAGGTTGGGACAAGGATCTACTCCAGGGTGAACAGGTTGTTAAACCTTATTCCGAGGTTTGATGTGAGCGGTTTTTGTGTCTTTCTCGTTTGCGTGACCGGTGCGAAATCCAGTTTTGCAGGGGGGCGAGTAAAAAGAAAAACAGATAGGCAGCCAGCACCAGGGTCAAGTCAATCCAGGTTTCGCCGATGGGCCCGTCTACCGATTCGATAACGGCCTTGATCAAAAACAGTAATGCTACCCCACACAACCATAGCACTGCAGTGAGACACAGCGGTCGTGCACGATTTGAAAGCCTGCCTTGCATGTTTAATACATCTCCTTGAGGGCGCAGGGGAGGCTGGCATGCCCCCTCCCGAAAATCTATGGCTGGTCGCCGACTCGATTCATTTCGACGGCGGCCTGTTGGTTTATGGGGCTGTGAAGCTCATGACCTGATCGGGTGGGATTTGGTTCCAAAAAGCCATTATATGCTCTCAATATCGGGGCTGCGCCATCAAGAAGCGCGCCATCCCTTCAAAGGCAGGCAAGGTCACGCCATCGTTGGCGGCATTGCCGGCGATGGGGTGGGAGGCGTAGCGGACAATGACCATCTCGGCCTTGGGATCAATTTAAATGCTCTGGCCATGGACGCCCCGTGCCATGAAGGCGCCATTCGGGTTGTGGCTCACCCACCACATGGAGTGATAACTCCAGCCTTTCAACTGCCCATAACCTGCCTGGGCAAACGCCTGTTTGTCGCCGCCTCGCTGGATATCCTTGCCGGGAAGCGAAAACAGCTGCCGTCTTCAAAACGCAGGGTCCGGTCCGGCGGCGGTGGTGCGCCGACCATCCACTTGAGTGTGGCCGGATCGCTGGCCGCTGCATCAGGGAATGTCGGGCTGCTGGCGGCGCCGGCGAGGTTGCCGGTCAGGCAGAGCAGGGCTCCAATCATGGCGGCAGGCAAAGCGGTAATTCGCAGCATCAGTGGGCTCGATTCCATTCGAAAAAATCGTCGCCCTTCAGGCAACAGATGTGTCAAAGGATGAGCTAAGTGAAGGCAATCGACAAGCGTCGCAGGGATCGGCCGCCTCTGGACCGTGCCCGCGCAAAGGCTATTTCGTTTATTGACCCCGGTGTCCCTCTTTCGCTCGCGATGTCAGGACGTGTAGCGTTCTTCCGTGGTTGAACGCAACGGCCCAAGCGTTGTTCCCTGTGCTACTGCCGGGGTCAGGGGCAACTCGGTTTCAGGGCTCGACAGCTGCGAGGGTGTCAGACTTCGCTTATTTTCACCCAGCGTTCTTCCCGCGCCGCCAACCGAATCGCCGTCGCCAGCCGCTCCACTTGCCACGCTGCGTCAAAGTCAGTGCCGGCAGCACCTTGGCCTGCCAGCGCCATAATCAACTCATGCACTTCCAGCGTCTTGAGCTCGTTGTACCCCAGCTGATGCCCCGCCGCCGGGCTGAACGCCGCATAGCCGGGCAGGGAAGGGCCGGCCAATAAACGCTGGAAACCTTCTTGGCCGACACGAAACAGCTGCAGTTCATTCAACCGCTCTTGATCAAACGCCAGCGTCCCTCGGGTGCCGCTGATCTCGAAACTCAAGTGGTTCTTGTAGCCGTGCTTGAGCCAACTGCTGCTGATCGTCCCACGAGCGCCATTGGCAAAGCGCAGCAGGGCGTGGACCTGATCGTCTACCGCAATCTGGCGCAGGTCTGCGCTACCGGCACTGGCTGGACGCCGAGCATGCACGGTCTGGGTGTCGGCACAGACGCTTTGTACATCGCCCACCAAGTACCGCGCCATCGCCAGCAAATGACTGCCCAGGTCCGCCAGGGCGCCACCGGCATGTTCCACTTCGCAGCGCCATGACCAAGGCGACGCCGGGTCGGCCATGAAGTCTTCGCAAAATTCGCCCTGGAAGCTGATGATCTCCCCCAACTCGCCGTTGTCGATCATCTGCCGCGCCAGGGCGATCATCGGGTTGTGCTGATAGTTGTAGCCCACCCGCGTTACCACTGCGGCCTGGTTGGCGGCACGACGCATGGCATCGGCTTGTTCCAGGCTGACCGCCAGGGGTTTTTCGCAATACACAGCCTTGCCCGCCGCCAGGGCAGCCATGGCCATGGGGTAGTGCAGGTGATTGGGGGTAGTGATGGCGACCACGTCCACTTTTGGATCATTGATCAACTGCTGCCAGTCGCCGTGTGCCTGGGCAAATCCCCAGGCCGTGGCGCAACGCTGGGCGCGGTCGGTGTCGGCATCGGCCAGGGCCGCAAGCCTGAGGGTGACCGGCAAGTCAAATACCGCGCGAGCGTTGTTGAACGCCAACGCGTGGGCACGGCCCATAAAGCCTGTGCCGATCAGGCCTATTCCGAGTTCGTGCATGGCCGTGGTCCTTTTGGATTATTGTTTTCAGGGATGTCATTAATGGAATAAATATTCACAAATATCAACATGTGGAATAAAAAATTCATTTTCTGCTGCGAAAATATTCTCTGTGGCGAGGGGGGGCGCATCATTGTTACGAATGCAGCTATATTCAGCTCGCAGGCAAAAGGCCTCTAGTTAACAAAACATAACGTAGCGCCGATTGTCAGACGATTCGAAAGCCCGCTAGGATGACCCCTGCTTCCTCAAGTGGCTCTAGATTGCAGGTTTCAGGACGATGTCCTGGCCCAGGAAGCCCCGGAAGGCGATACGACCTAACAATAATAAATGGGAGAAAGGTCTATGAGTGAGCCTGTCATGGGTGAGGTTTTTTGCCGCCCGCGAGCGTCGCGAAAGGTCGCGTTGCTGGCCACAGCGCTCTCGCTGCTGGGGGCAGTCGCGTTGTCGACCGTCGCCCAGGCTGCAACCGACACCGCCGCCCCGGCGGTGTTTGCCATTGAATCGGCCAAGGCCGCCAAAGGCCTGATGATTGACGTCGCCCACGCAGGCAAGCGCCTGGTGGCGGTGGGTGATCGCGGGCACATTCTCTATTCCGACGACAAGGGTGCCACCTGGACCCAGGCCAAGGTGCCGACCCGCCAACTGCTCACCGCGGTATTTTTTGCCGATGACCAGCACGGCTGGGCAGTCGGTCATGACGCCAAGATCCTCGCCACGACTGACGCCGGTGCGACCTGGACCCAACAATTTGAAGACCTGACCCGTGAAGCACCGTTGCTGGATGTCTGGTTCAACGACGCCAATCATGGTTTTGCCGTGGGCGCCTATGGCGCGCTGATCGAGACCACCGATGGCGGCAAGGACTGGCACGACGTCAGTGACCGCCTGGACAACGAAGACCAGTACCACCTCAACGCCATCGCGTTTGTCAAAGACGCCGGCCTGTTTATCGTCGGCGAGCAGGGCAGCATGTTCCGCTCCAGCGACGACGGGCAAACCTGGGAAAAACTCGAAGGCCCCTATGAGGGCTCGCTGTTTGGTGTGATCGGCACCGCGCAGCCGCAGACCCTGCTGGCCTACGGCTTGCGCGGCAACCTGTTTCGGTCCACGGATTTTGGCAGCACCTGGGAGCCGGTGGAGTTGAAGGCCGCCCGTGGCGCCCTGGAGTTCGGCTTGTCAGGCGCGACCCTGCTGGACGATGGCTCATTGGTGGTGGTCGGCAACGGTGGCAGCGTAGTGGTGAGCCACGACGATGGCCTGACCTTCAGCGTATTCAATCGCCCGGACCGCATTTCGTTATCGGCGGTTACGGCGGCGGGTAATGGCAACTTGATTCTGGTGGGGCAGGGCGGCGTTCGCGCGGCCACGGCAACCGGCGCTGAGCTGACCCAGCAAGCCCAGGCAAAATAATAAGAAGGCGGGGATCTACATGAGCAGTCATCACAACGATAAGGCGACGTTTCTGGAGCGCCTGATTTTCAACAACCGCCCGGCAGTGATCGTCATCTGCCTGCTGGTCAGCATCTTCCTGTTCTGGCAGGCGACGCTAATCCGGCCATCCACCAGCTTCGAAAAAATGATCCCCCTCAAGCACCCCTTCATCGAGAAGATGATGGAGCACCGTAACGACCTGGCGAACCTGGGCAACACGGTACGGATCTCGGTGGAGGCCAAGGACGGCGACATCTTCTCCAAGGAGTACATGGAGACCCTGCGTCAGATCAACGACGAGGTGTTCTACATCTCCGGCGTCGACCGCTCCGGCCTCAAGTCCCTGTGGAGCCCCAGCGTACGCTGGACCGAAGTGACCGAAGAGGGTTTTGCCGGTGGCGAAGTGATCCCGCAAAGCTACAACGGCTCCCCCCAAAGCCTCGACCAGTTGCGCAATAACGTGCTCAAGTCCGGCCAGGTCGGGCGCCTGGTGTCCAACGATTTCAAGTCGAGCATCGTCGATATCCCGTTGATGGAGTCCTACCCGGACCCGGCTGATCAGGGCAAGCTGCTGGCTCTGGACTACCAGAAGTTTTCCCACGAGCTTGAAGACAAGATCCGCACCAAGTTCCAGGAACAGAACCCCAACGTCCAAATCCATATCGTCGGCTTCGCCAAGAAAGTCGGCGACCTGATCGATGGCCTGATCATGGTGGTGCTGTTCTTCGGCATCGCCTTCGTCATCACCCTGGTGCTGTTGTACTGGTTCACCTGGTGTATCCGCAGCACCATCGCGGTATTGATCACCACGTTGGTGGCGGTGGTCTGGCAACTGGGGCTGATGCATGCCCTGGGTTTTGGGCTTGATCCCTACTCGATGCTGGTGCCGTTCCTGATTTTCGCCATCGGTATTTCCCACGGTGTACAGAAGATCAACGGTATCGCCCAGCAATCGAGCGATGCCGACAACGCCCTGACCGCCGCCCGCCGTACGTTCCGTCAACTGTTCCTGCCGGGGATGATCGCGATCCTTGCCGATGCGGTGGGCTTTATCACCTTACTGATCATTGATATCGGGGTGATTCGCGAACTGGCCATTGGCGCGTCGGTCGGTGTGGCGGTAATCGTATTCACTAACTTGATCTTGCTGCCGGTAGCGATTTCCTACGTCGGCATCAGCAAACGCGCCATCGAGCGCAGCAAGAAGGACGCGATCCGCGAGCATGCTTTCTGGCGCCTGCTGTCGAAATTCGCCAGCCCCAAAGTGGCCCCGGTGTCGATCTTCCTGGCGCTGATCGCCTTTGGTGGCGGCCTCTGGTACAGCCAGAACCTGAAAATCGGCGATCTCGACCAGGGCGCACCGGAACTGCGTCCGGATTCGCGCTACAACAAGGACAACAACTTCATCATCAGCAACTACTCCACCAGCTCCGACGTGCTGGTGGTAATGGTCAAGACCAAGGCTGAGGGCTGTTCGCGCTATGAGGCCATGGCGCCCATCGACCAGTTGATGTGGAAGATGCAGAACACCGAGGGCGTGCAGTCGGCGATCTCCCTGGTGACCGTATCCAAGCAGATGATCAAGGGCATGAACGAGGGCAACCTGAAATGGGAAACCCTGTCGCGTAACCCCGACGTGCTGAACAATTCCATTGCCCGCGCCGATGGCCTGTACAACAACACGTGCTCGCTTGCGCCCGTGCTGGTGTTCCTCAACGACCACAAGGCCGAAACCCTCGACCGCGCGGTGCATGCGGTGCAGGACTTCGCCAAGGAGAACAACAAGGACGGCCTGGAATTCATCCTCGCCGCCGGTAACGCCGGGATCGAGGCGGCCACCAACGAGGTGATCAAAGAATCCGAGCTGACCATCCTGATCCTGGTCTACCTGTGCGTGGCAACCATGTGCATGATTACCTTCCGTTCCTGGGCGGCGACCCTGTGCATCGTCCTGCCGCTGGTATTGACCTCGGTGCTGGGCAACGCGCTGATGGCGTTCATGGGCATCGGCGTCAAGGTTGCAACCCTGCCGGTGGTGGCCCTGGGCGTGGGGATTGGCGTGGACTACGGCATCTACATCTACAGCCGCCTGGAAAGTTTCTTGCGGGCTGGGTTACCGTTGCAGGAAGCCTATTACCAGACCCTCAAGTCCACCGGTAAAGCCGTGCTGTTCACCGGCCTGTGCCTGGCGATTGGCGTGGCAACCTGGATTTTCTCGGCCATCAAGTTCCAGGCTGACATGGGCCTGATGTTGACCTTCATGCTGCTGTGGAACATGTTCGGCGCGCTGTGGCTGTTGCCGGCGCTGGCGCGGTTCCTGATCAAGCCGGAGAAGCTGGCGGGGCAGAAGGGCAATTCGTTGTTTGCCCACTGATACTTTGCGGTCACCCAAAACGCCGTGGCCTGTGCCACGGCGTTTTGCATTGCGCCATCTTAGGTCGATGCAACAATTTGACCTATCATGAGGTCTTTCCTCTTGATGATTGATGGTTATGACTGCCGACACTGCCACCTTGCTGAAAACCCTTTTAACCAGCGACATGCTGGAAATCGACGGCCTGCACGCCTTTGACTTCACATTGGATGACCAGCGCTTGCTGATCGAGTGCATGGACGGTCGGGTTAACAAGCGCTGGAATTTCAGCCTGGAGCAGATCAACGCCGCGACCTTTGATCAGACCTTGCAAAGCTGGACCATCACGGGTGATACAGGCGAGCACCGCCTGGTCTGCCTGAGCGCATTCACCGGCAATAATAACGACGAGGATGAAGCGGATGATGATGCGTAAATTCTGGCCCTTGCTGATGGCCGGCAGTGTTGGCGCGATGTCGGTGCAGGCCGCGCCGGTCGACACCTTCGAGTTGCTGGTGGGCACCTACACCGCAGGCACCAGCGAAGGGATCTACCGCCTGCAGTTCGACAGCCGCACCGGCCAGCTCAACGGCAAACCGGTGCTGGCCGCCAAGGCGGCTAACCCGTCCTGGCTGACCTTGTCCCAGGACCAGAAGCGCCTGTTTGTGGTCAATGAAAACGGCCCCGGCCAGAAAGATCTGGTCGGTCGTGTCAGTAGCTACAGCATTGATCCGAAAAACCATTCGTTGACCCTGATTAATCAGGTGCAGAGCCTGGGCAACGAGCCGACCCATTCCAGCCTTGCAGCGGATGGCCGTTTCCTGTTTGTCGCCAACTATTCGGTACTGGAAGATCCGGGTGGCAGCCTCGCCATCCTGCCGGTGGACGCAGACGGCAAGCTGTCGCCACCTGTTCAACTGAGCGCGCACCCGGCCAGCCGGGTCAATCCTGAGCGCCAGGCGTCCAACCATGTGCATTCGGTGGTGTCCTCGCCGGATGGCAAGTACGTGTTTGTTCAGGACCTGGGTGCGGACAAGATTTTTGCCTACCACTACGATCCCAAGGCCAACCATGAACTGCCGCTGACCCCGGCCGACCCTGCGTTTGTGCAACTGCCACCGGGCAGCGGCCCGCGTCACCTGCTGTTCTCCGCAGACGGCAAGCACGCCTGGCTGACCACCGAGATGAGCGCGCAAGTGGCCGTGTTCGACTACAAGGATGGCAAGCTGACCCAGAAGCAATTGGTCGACTTTGCTGCCGGGCAACCGATCTCGGACAAGGCCGGTGCAGCGTTGCACACTTCAAACGACGGCAAGTTCCTTTACGTGAGCAACCGTGGCACCGCCAACCAGATGCTGGTATTTGCCATCGACCTGGCCACTGCGCAGTTGAAGGAAATCCAGCGACACTCGGTGGAAGGCGATCATCCCCGGGAGTTCGCCCTGGACCCCAGCGGCAAGTTCTTGCTGATCGCCAACCAGAAAAGTAATGAAATCGTGGTGGTCGAGCGTGATGCCAAGACCGGCCTGTTGGGTAAAACCGTGCAGAAACTGCCGATCAACGCCCCCAGCGACATCAAGTTCCTGGTGCGACAATAAGCCACAGGCCTCGCCATGCGGGGCCTGCCACCTTCTATTAATGTCAGTGATAACAGCTACTGTTTCAAAGAATTTCTGCGCGTAAGCCCCCGGGCGTAAGTTTGCTTCAAGGCCTTCACAGGTCACCAAGCCAACCGAACACAAGGGTTACCGACATGAACTTCAATCTCTTCTCGATCATTGCCGCTTCTGCTATCTCCGCAAGCGTGGCCCTGCCTGCTAGCGCCAGTGTTGAAATCAGCGGCAAAAAATCCAGCACCAATACCTACACCCAAAAATACCTGCAACAAAGTGCCAACTTCTACGCAGCGCTGGACCACAAAATCCAGAACTGAGTGCTTTTCCTGACTCCTGTAGGAGCGAGCTTGCTCGCGAAGGTCGTCAACGATAACGCGTGCAGTCTGAATCAACGCGGCGTCCTTGAGTTCTTCGCGAGCAAGCTCGCTCCTACAGGGGCTTTGCCATTACGGCGATGAACAACGGTGACTCAAGAAACCGCTGTAACCAAGCTTGCAACCGCGGATAGGGCGCCTGGGCAAACCACTCCCGATCCACATGCGCGAACTGCCGCACAAACGGCGCCAGTGCCACATCCGCCAGGCTCAAGTGCGCGGCCAGCAAGTATTCCCGCCCGGCCAGCAAGGCCTCCAGCTTCAACAAAAACACTTCACCTTCGGCCCGGTAGTGCTCCATTGGCTGATCCGGGTAGCGCTCGGAGTATTTGTAGCGATTCAAGTGAACCTTGAACCCCTGGTCATTCTCTTCAATCAGCTCAGCCATAAGCGCCCGTGCCACCGGATTGTCCTTGAGCAACCAATCATCAGGGTCATTATGCGCGAGGGCCCACCCCATGATCGCCAGGCTTTCATCAATCACTCGGCCGTCGATGCACAAGACCGGCACCGTGCCCTTGGGCGACAGCGCCAGCATCTCGGCTGGTTTGGCCTTGAGGCTGACCTCGACAATCCGCACCGCCAGCCCCGAGTAACGCAATGCCATCCGCGCGCGCATGGCATAGGGGCAGCGGCGAAACGAATACAGCGCAGCCCCGATCACTTGACCTCCAGGGTGCTCAAGCCATTGCCCTGACGCTTGACCTGGATTTGCACCGGAATTCGCTCATGCATTTCCTGCACATGGGAAATTACCGCCACCTTGCGCCCCTGGGCCTGCAAGCCATCCAGGGCATCCATCGCCAATTGCAGCGACTCGGGATCAAGGCTGCCGAAGCCCTCGTCAATAAACAGCGATTCGATTTTCAAGGTGCTGGACGCCATCGACGCCAGCCCCAACGCCAGGGCCAACGACACCAGGAATGTCTCGCCCCCGGACAGCGAATGCACCGAGCGGGTTTCGTCGCCCATTTCCGTGTCCAGCACCAGCAGGCCGAGCATGCTGCCGCCGCGCTTGAGGCGGTAGCGGCGCACCAGTTGGCGCAGTTGCACGTTGGCGTGGTGTACCAGCAGGTCGAGGTTATAGGCCTGGGCGATCTTGCGGAACTTGTCGCCGGTCGCCGAACCTATCAGCGTCTCAAGCCGAGCCCAGCGCTGCCATTCGTCATAGGCTTTGGCTGTCGTAAGCGCCAGGGCCTGGTTGGCGTCCTGGCGGCGCTGGTCTTCGGCTTGCTGGGCGCGCAGTTCGGCGCAATGTTTTTCGCCCGTGGAGAGCTGGCTGTTGAGTTCGTTCAGGGCGCTGTCGAGCTGGGCTACATCAAGGTTGCCGTTATGCAGGGCCTGGTGATCCTTGAGTCGTTGTTCGCGCTCTTGCAGCAACACCTTGGCCTGTTCGACGGCTTTTTCGCTCTGTTGCAGCTGCTGGCGCAGTTGCGTGAACTGTTGATCATCCACCTTCAATAACTGCGCCAAACCGTCGTCATTCAGTTCCGGGTGCAGGGCGCGCCAGTCGGCGACCCTTGCGCTCAGTGCCTGCTGCTCGGCCTCCAACGCCTGTTGGCGTTCCCGCTGGGCCTTGAGATCGGCGGCCAGTTGGATCAGTTGGCTGGCGGTGTCTTGCAGTTGCTGATTGGCCTGGCTGTCGCTGCGCCGCGCGTGTTCGACGGCCTGGTCCAGATGCTGTTGCCAGTGCTCGGCGCGGGTATGTTCGCCCAGCAGTTGAGTGAGTTTTTCCTGGGCGATTTGCTGCTGGGCGCTGAGGTCGACCAATTGCTGTTGAGCCACGTCCAACTGTTGCTGACGGTGCGTCTGTTGGACCTGTTCCTTTTCCAGGGTCTGTTGACGCTGTTGCTGTTCGGCGAGTTCTTCGCGCTGGTGGTCCAGTTGTTCCAGGCGTTGGCTGATCTGCTGATCAAGCTGCATGAACGTGGCCGCAGGCTCGCTGCGCAGGCCTTCAAGGGTTTCGGCCGGGAGTAGGCTGGCGAAGGCATTGAGTTCTTCGTCCAGGCGTTCGCGGTCATTGGCCAGTTCCCGTTGCTGGTCCACTAGCTGTTGGCGGGCCTGCTGGCTGGCGTCCTGGGCGGCTTGCAGTTGTTGCTGCATACGCCCGGCGTTTTGTTGCAGGTTGAGCAGGGCGCCCTGGCGCTGTTCGTCCTGGGTGATGCTTTGGCTGAGTTGGCTTAACTGCTGGCTCAGCCAGGCATCGCGTTTGGTGGCGTCCTGATTGAGCAGTGATGCCGAGAGCGGATGGGCTTCAATGCTGGGGGCCAAGGCTTGCTGTTCTGTCGCGACATCCTGTTGCTGGCGTAAAAGCTCCTTTTGCCGGGCGATCAGTTCTCCCAGCTCTGTGCGCAACGCGTCTACTTTTTCTTTGAGTACATCAACCGATTGACGGGCGTTGCTCACTTCATCTTCGTCGTGGCGTTCAAGACTGCTGAGCAAGGCGTCAGATGAGTGATAGGGATGATCGACGCTGCCACAGACCGGGCAGGGTTGATCAGACTCCAATTGTTCACGCAATGTCTGAACGTTGACATCCCGAGCCAAGCGCTGGCGCTCCAACAGCTGCAGGATGACGGTAAGGGTTTGCTCCGCGACGGCAAGATCAGCCTTGGCCTGGATGCCTACCCGGTTGAATTCTTCGCGCTGCTGCTTGGCTGCCAGTTGGTTAGCATTCAGGTCGTCTGCACGCTTTTCCAGCCTTTGATGGCTGTCCCAAAGCCGCGCCAAATCCTCGAAGGCCCGCTGTTGCTTGCGGTTGTCCTGCAACAGGCTGCCCAGCAACTGAATCTGCTCGGCCACGGCGTGGGGCTCGGCGCCGGCTTCGTGGTACAGCAGGTCCAGGGTGTTGCGTTGTTCCGCCAGTTTGTCGGCGAGCGTGGTTGCGCGTTGTTCCAGTTGCGGCAGTTCAGCCTGGCCTTTGTTGAGGCGATTGCCGGTCAGCATGAGCTTTTGCAGGCTGTCGCGGTAGGCAGTCCAGGCGTTGCCCAGGGAGGCGAGGGTGGCGCTGCGCTCCAACTGTGCCGCGAGCTGTTGCAGGCGTGTGACGACCTTTTTTTGCTGGTCGAGCAGGCTGTTTACCGTGGCCTGGCCCTGGGTGAAGGCGGCTTCGGTATGCTGCTTGTGCGCCTCGCTTTGGCTTAAGTCGTTGGTCAGTCGGGCGAGGGTGCTCTGTTCGTCGAAGGCCTGGCGCAGCAGTGGCACGGCGTCGCTTTGCTGTTTCAGCGCTTGGGTTAACGCCGCTTGCGCAGCGGCTTGCTGCTGTTGCAACTGATCCTGGCGGGTGTGCAGAGTGCTCTGTTGTTCAAGGTGCTGCGCAATCTGTAGCGCCAGTGGGTTGAGTTGGGTGGTCAGCTCAGTTTGCCGGGCGAAGTGGTGACGCTGCGGCGCGAGTTGTTCTAGGCGACTCAAGTCCAGGCGTTGCTGGTTTTGCCCCAGCCAGTCCTGTTCGGCCTGTTGCAGTTGCTCAACGGCGTGTTGTTGGCGTTCCTGCCATTCGCGCAACTCCTTGAGCCAGGTGTGTTGCAGCTCAAGCTGCTTGAGCTGGGCCTGTTGGGTCTTGAGTTGCTGCTGGGCTTCGTTGAAGCGTTGATCCAGTTCGCCGCGAGCTTCGGCAGGCAGCGGCGTGACACCGGTGGCCTGGTCCAGCAGCAGCTTGTGGGCGTCCTTGGCGTCCTTGGCCTTGTCGAAGGCGCGCCGGCCCAGTTGGGTGTAAAGCGCGGTGTCGGTGAGCTTTTCCAACAGCTCGCTGCGTTCGTTGTCATTGGCCTTGAGGAAGGCGCTGAACTCACTTTGCGCCAGCAGCACGGCGCGGGTGAACTGCTCGAAGTTCAAGCCCAGGGCCAGTTCCAGCTGGGTTTTGTATTCAGTTTTCTGACTGGCCAGTAGTTGCTCGCTGTCCAGGTCGATCAGGCTTTGCCGGCTGTTTTGCAGTTTGCCGCTGGCCTTGTCACGGGCGCGGTTGGCTTCCCAGCGCGCGCGGTAGCGCCGGCCGCTGACGCCGACAAAATCCACTTCGGCATACCCGCCACCAGTACCGCGACGAATCAGCGTGCGCGGATCGCCGATGGAAATATCCGTGTCGGCATCGGGCATTTTCGCCTGTCCGGTATCTCCCAGCCTTGGCACCGCGCCAAACAGCGCCAGGCACAAGGCGTCGAGCAAGGTGCTTTTACCGGCGCCGGTAGGCCCGGTAATGGCGAACAACCCGGCACTGGCCAGGGGCTCGGCAGTGAAGTCGATTTCAAAGGGGCCGGCCAGGGAGGCAAGGTTTTTCAGGCGAATGGCGAGGATCTTCATGGCTGTTCACCCGCCTGTTGCACTTCCTGGAGCAGCACGGCGAAATCCTTCAAGGTCTGTTCGTCTACTTCATTGCCGTAGCTTTCCAGCCAGGCGCGGCTGAACAACTCCTGGGGCGTGAGTTGGTCCAGTTCGATCAGGCGATCCTCATGACTGTCTTCGCGATTGCCTGAGCCTGCGTATTCGGCGGCGATACGCACCAGGCGCACGGCCTTGCCTTGCAGGGCGTTTTCCACTTGCTGGCGCAGGTCGGGCTGGGGCTCGTCGAGGCGTACCCGCACTTCCAGCCAGGGCTGGCGTTGGGTTTCGGCCAGCAGATCGATGTCGGGCAAGCCCGCCAGTTGCTTGAGGATGTCGGCCAAGGGCGCGGCTTCCAGGCGTTGCAGGTTGACTGCCCGGGGAATCAGGCGGGATTCGACGCTGACCAGCGTCTCGCCGTCCAGTTGCACATCGAGAATCTGGTGCTGGTAGCCGATTTCGGAAAACGACAGCGGAATCGGCGAGCCGCAATAACGAATGCGCTCCTCGCCATTGACCCGCTGGGGCTTGTGCAAATGACCGAGGGCGACATAGCTGACGCTGGCATCGAACAGACTGGCCGGTAGTGCTTCGGCATTGCCGATGATCAGGCTGCGTTCGGAGTCTTCCGAGACCGAGCCACCGGCCATGTGCGCATGGCTGATGGCGACCAGCGCCTGGCCCGGCTGGCGCTTGGCGTTGGCTGCGGCGATCAGCCATTCATGGACCTGGCCAATGCCGCGCAGGTAATCGTCACCCAAGTGAGCGCCGGTGACTTCCGCCGGGCGCAGGAAGGGCAGGGCCAGGCACCATCCGGCGACATCACCGTTTTTATCGGGCAAGGGAATCAGCAGTCGCTCCACATCCAGTTGCCCATCATCCAGCCACAGCACCCGGCCTAGGGCATGGGTACGCAGGCGGCGCATCAACGGCGCGGGCAGTTCTATGCGCGAGCCGGAATCATGGTTACCGGCGATCATCACGATGGTCAGCGCGGGGTTTTGCTCGTGGGCGCTGATGATGAAGTCATACAGACGCTCCTGGGCTTTGAGCGGCGGGTTGACCGTGTCAAAGATATCGCCGGCGATCAGCAGCACATCGGGGCGGTGCTGGCCCAGTTGCTCCAGCAGCCAGTCGAGGAAACAGGCGTGTTCGAAGTCGCGCTCCTGGCCGTGGAGGTTTTGGCCAAGGTGCCAGTCGGAGGTGTGGAACAGACGCAAGGCGAACTCCGTGAAGAAGATGAAAAGGAGGGGAGTTTACCCGTAAATGCCTGCACGCTTGCACCCAGGCGGCATCTGGTTCTAAAGCCAGGCACTACTTGGGATACAACGGCGGCAAGCTGGTGTTGTCCGTCACTGGGTCCTGTGCCCGCTCCGCCATTGGAATTGCCTTCACCGCCCGCCACAACTCCTCACCCTGCCAATGCTGGCCAGTCTCACTGTAGAGCGCGCCGTTCAAGCCATCCAAAGCATCAGACAACGGCACAAACCGCGCCGCCATGTCCGCCAGGGTTTCCGGCTGTTGCCGGGCCCAGGCATCCAAAGCCTGACGAGTAGCCTGAGGGTCGTTGGCCTGGCTGGCACGCTTGAGATCGTCCAGCAGGGTGCGCGGGCTCGGGCCGGTTTGCGCGGCACGCAGAATCGCCGGCTGCCAGCGGGCACGCCACCACAGGCCGAAGCCCAGCAGGGTGGTGCAGGCCAGGATCAGGCTGGTCAGTTGCCAGATCCACAGTGACTCATTGTCTGGCGCGGTGATTACCGTCGGGGTGGCCGGGGTGTCCACCACCAGGCTCGGGTTGTTCGCCACCTGCACGGTGCGAGCCGGCAGGCTGGTGCGCTCCAGGTGGTCTTCGTGGGTGTTCCACCACACCACTTCCACTGCTGGCAGCTCCAGAGCGCCGACCCGGTTGGGCACCAGGGCTTCACGGTCTTCACGGCTGCCGATCACGCCACGCTCGCTGTTCTGGTTGCTCAGCACCGGTTGGTCCGGGTAGCGGCGCAAACCGTTGATCTCGGTGACCGGCAGCGGCGGCAGTTGCGAGCTGGACAGGCCTTCGGCCTTGAGGGTCAGGCTGCGTGTCAGGGAATCACCGACCTGGGTGTGGTCCGGCTCCGGGTTCCAGCTTTCACTCAGGCTCAAACTGCTGGCCGGCAACCAGGGTGCATCGGCGGGGTACAGGGCGGGCTTGGCCTTGACCTTCAGGGGGATTTCGGCTGAGCTGACATGCATCAGCTTGCCGGGTTTCGGCCCCTGGGGCCTGGCGTCCTGGGTGGGACGTGGCTCCACCAGGGTTGCACTGAATATCTGCGCCGGAATCAGCAACTCGCCGCTGTGCTGCGGGTAGATGGCATAGCGCATTTCGATCACCCCATGGCGAATGCCATTGATGACTTTTTCGTAGGTACGCGACTCTCCGAGTTGCTCCGTACGGGCATCGGGAATCTGCAACGGGGTCAGGCTGCTGTCGTCGTACAGCGACACCGAATGGTAGATGCGCAAGGTCAGCAGGGCCTGGGCCTGGACGTACACCGTGCCCTGGTCGAGGCTGGCGTCAATGAAGATCGGCGCCAGTTGGGTCTTGGTGTTCTGGCTGGCAGTTTCGATGACTTGCAGGGTGATCGGCTGGGTCTTGACCTCACCCAGCTGCAACGATGGAATCACTACGGTGCCGTTGACCTTGGGCAACAGGGTGATGATCCAGCGGGTGGTCGCATGATTGTCGGTGCTCAAGGTGGTGAGCTGGTTGACCTGACGGGTGCCGCGTACTTCGAACAGCAGCTCCAGGGGCGAAAGGTCCGGCTTGCCGAACAGGGTGACGTCGTTGGATTCCACGGTCAGCTCCACCGTCTCCCCAGAGTTCAGGCGGCTGCGGTCGACACTGGCGACCAGGTCCGAAGCCTGGACCTGGCAGGCCCACAGTGTGAGTGAGAGGAGAAGGGCGGTGCAGCGGCTCATCGAGTCTTGTCCTGATGTTGTTGCTGTTCGTACCAGAATTTACGTCGCAGCAGCTCGCCGGGGTTGTCCGGGATCTGCCGCAGCCATTGTTCCAGGGCCTGGCGGTGCTCGCCGTCAAGCGGGTTGCCGCTGGGGCGCAAGGGTGGGGTGGTGGTTTGTTCATCACCCAGTTCGCTGCCCGGCACTTCGTTGCCGCCGGCAGGCGGCGTATCGCCGGGCGGCGTTTCGCTACTGCCGGCCTGGCCGCTGCCGGGTGTGGATTGTTCGCCACCGGATGCGCTCTGGCCACTGGTGCCCGGTTGCGCAGTCTGGCCGGGTTGGGTGGTTTCGTCATCCTCGTTCTTGGAGGGCTTGTCGGGTTCGGGCTCTGGTTCTTCCTGTAGCAGTTTTTCGATCAGGACCTTGTTCTTCAGCGCCGGCTGTAAGTCCGGTCGGGCTTCCAGAGCTTGTTCATAGGCGTCCAGGGCCGCTTCCAGCTCACCGCTCCTGGCTAGGGCATTGCCGCGATTGTAATGGGAATAGGCGTCGCTGCCTTCGGTAAAACGCTTGGCGGCGCTGGCATAGTCACCGGCTTCGTACAGCGCCACGCCTTGCCATTGCGGGTTTTCGAAGTGTTCGGCGGCCTCGCTGGGGCGTTTTTTCTTGAGCAGGTACTGGCCCTGTTGGTCCGGGCGCAGCCACAGGTCCTGGAAGTCGAAGGCGTAGCTTGGTTGTGGCGCGCCCAGCAACAGCAAGGGCAGGAAGAACAGCCAGCCACGACGGCCAGCGCAGGCGGCGAGCAGCAATAGCGGAAGGAGTAGCCAGTAACCCTGGTCGGCCCAGGTGTCCAGTTGCAGTAGCTGGCCGTCGTTGCGCAAGGCTTGCGGGCCGTCGAGCAGGCCGAGGTTGCGCAGGTCCTTGTCGTCCAGGCGCGCTTGCCGGTAGCGACCGCCCATTTCGCTGGCGAAGGCCTTGAGGGTCGGACTGTCGAGGCGTGGTATCAGGATTGCGCCCTGATCGTCCTTGAGGAACTCGCCGCTCTCTTGAGTCACCGGGGTGCCTTCACGGCTGCCGATGCCGAGGATCGACAGACTCGGCGCCTGACTGCCTTGCAGCAGTAGGCGAATGCCCTGGCGTTCCTGTTTGGACAGCGACGAGCCAATCAGCAGCAAGCGCCCCTGGCCCAGTCCGCCGTGCTTAAGCAGGCTCAAGGCTTTTTCCACGGCCAGGTCGGCGCGGTGGCCGGCCTCGGGCATGATCGAGGGCCGCAGGGCTTCCAGCAGGTTGTGGCTGGTGGCCAGGTCATCCGACAGCGGCACCAGGGTGTGGGCGCTGCCGGCATAGACGACGATGGCGGTCTGCGCATCGCTGCGGGCCTGAAGCAGGTCGAACAACTTGCGCCGCGCCTGTTCCAGGCGATTGGGTGGGCTGTCGGTGGCGAGCATTTCCGGAGTCAGCTCCAGCAACACCACCAGCGGGTCGGCGGGTTTTTGGCTGGTCAGTTCCACACGCTGCCAACTGGGGCCGAGCAAGGCCAGCACCGCCAGCAGCCAGGCCAGACCCAGCAACAGCCACGGTGATTTACTTTCCCGGCCATTACCGCCACTGAGCAACGCGGCGTGAAAGGCCGGCGGCAGAATCATCTGCCAGCGCCCGGCGCGTTTTTGTCGATGCCATAACTGCCACAGTAACCAGCCGAGCACCGGCAGCAGCAACAGCCACCAGGGATGGAACCAGTGCGGCCACAAAGCGATCATCGACGCCTCCGCAAACGCAGGCGTTTGAGGCGCTGACGCCATTCAGGGTGCTGTTGCAGAAAGTGACCCTTGCTGGATATTTTTTGTAAAAGTCGGTTGAAAAGGCGTTGCAGAGCGTTGTCCGGCCAGCGTTCGTGGATGACCAGCAGCATGCTGAGGATCAGCGCCAGGGCCAGTGGGCCGCTGTAGAGCGCCTGGGCCGGGCGGGCCTGGGTGGGTTGCTGAGTCACTGGCTCAAGCTGGTCGAGGGTTTCCTTGATCGCTTGCAGTTCCTCGCTGTCGCGGGCCCGGAAGTAGCGGCCACCAGTGACCTCGGCAATGGCCTTGAGGGCCGGCTCGTCGAGGTCCAGGCTCGGGTTGAGGCCGAGCATGCCCAGGGTGCCGGTTTGTTCGGGATCGGCGCCAATACCGATGGGGTAGATCTTCACGGCTTCTTCGGCGGCCAGGTGGGCAGCGGTCAGTGGGTCGATTTGGCCACCGTTGTTGGCGCCGTCGGTTATCAGGATCAGCACCCGGCTTTGTGCCGGCCGCTGGCGCAGGCGTTTGAGGGCCAGGCCAATAGCATCACCGATGGCAGTGTTTTTCCCGGCGATACCAATGCGGGCCTCATCCAGCCAGGTGCGCACGGTACGTCGGTCAAAGGTCAGCGGCGCTTGCAGGTAAGCCTGGCTGCCGAACAGGATCAGGCCGACGCGGTCGCCTTCGCGGCCTTCAAGGAAGTCTCCGAGCAAGTGCTTGACCAGGCTCAGGCGGCTGACGTCTTCGTCCTGCCACTGCATATCGGGGAAGTCCATTGAGCCGGACACGTCCACCGCCACAAGCAAGTCGCGACCGCTGGCGGCTATCGGCAAGGGTTCGCCGAGCCATTCCGGGCGTGCGGCGGCCGTCAATAGCAGCAGCCACAGGACCACGAACGGCGCTTGCTGGCGCCAGCCTGGCAGATTCACTCGGGCACGGCGGCGTGCCAGGCTTTCCAGGTCGCCGAGGAAACTGACTTTCAGGGCGGGCTCGCCGCTGTCGGCCGTTGGCAGGATGACTCGCAGCAACCAAGGCAATGGCAACAGGGTGAAGATCCACGGCCAGGCGAACTCAAACATGTTTGCGAATCCAGGTGTCGACGGCCTGGGTCAGGCCGGCGATGGCCTTGTCGTCGAGTTTGCATTCGGGCTTGTAGGCGCCTTCCACCAGTACCATCCAGCGTGTAAGCCCGGCGGCCGGGCAACGGTTGTCGAGGAACGCCAGCCATTTGCGACCGTTGAGGGTATGGCTCTGGCTATAGGGGTAGTCGTTGCGACACAGGCGCTTGAGCAGGCCGTTGAGTTGCTGCAGCCAGGCTCCGGCCGGGGCGCCGTCGTAGGGTTTGGGCATCAGCGCCAGTTCCGCCAGGGCGGCGATGCGCAGCGGGTCGAGGGGCTGTTCGGCACGGGCCAGCGGGCGCTTGGTTGGCAGAAAGCGGCGCAGCGTCCACAGGCCCCAGGCAGCGAGCGGGATGAGCAGCAGCAACAGCCACCAGCCCGGCGCTGGCGGCCAGAAGCCGATGGGCGGCGGGGCGATCAGCGGTTGCAGCTGTTCAAGGCCGTTCATTGCTTTTTGCCCGGACGTTGCGGGTTAAGGTATTCGCGCAACTGCTCGATCATTTCGCTCTGGGTGCTCAAAGGCATGAGCAATATCCGCAGCTTTTGCGCCAGCAACTCCCAGCGCGCGCTACGTGCTTCGGCCTGGGCCTTGTAGGCCTGGCGCAGGTCGAAATTCAGGGTGTCGATTTCCAACTGTGCGCCGCGTTCGGCAAACCGCAGCAGCCCGGCGGCGGGCAGGGCATGGTCCAGCGGGTCGGAGACCGGTAGCAGCAGCAGGTCGCAGTGCCGCGACAGCAGGCTAAGCTGTTGCTCGGCGCCTTCGGTGAGGGCGCGTTCGTCGCAGATTACGATTACCAGGCTGCCGGGGCGCAAAACTTCCCGGCCACGGCGCAAGGCCATGCCGAGGGCGTCGTGGTCCGGCTGGCTTTCGGTGTTCAGGCTCTGGTTGACCCGTACCAGACGGTTGAGCAGTTGCAGCAGGCTTTGCTTGCTGCGCCGCGGCTTGATTTCGTAATGCTCGTTGTCGCCGAACACCAGCCCGCCAACGCGGTCGTTATGCCCCAGTGCAGCCCAGCCGATCAGGCTCGCCGCCTGGGCCGCCAGCACCGACTTGAACATCAGCCCCGAGCCGAAGAACAACCGGCAGCTTTGTTCCACCATGATAAAGATCGGCCGCTCCCGCTCTTCGTGGAACAGCTTGGTGTGGGGTTCCTGGGTACGGGCGGTGACGCGCCAGTCAATGGTGCGCACATCGTCCCCGGCCTGGTAGACCCGCACCTGATCGAAGTCGACACCGCGACCCCGCAGTTTCGAGTGGTGCAAGCCGATCAACGGGCTGCGCTGGCTCGGTGTGGAAAACAGTTGCACTTCCCGCACGCGATGACGCATCTCGATCAATTCGCTCAGGGTGACACGGGTACCATCGCCAGGGCTCATGGGGGTCAAGCGACGGCAACGACGTCGAGAATGCGTTGCACCACACGGTCCTGGTCAATGCCAGCCGCTTCGGCCTCGAACGACAGAATGATCCGGTGGCGCAGCACGTCGAAGAGCACTGCCTGGATATCTTCGGGGCTGACAAAGTCGCGACCGGCCAGCCAGGCGTGGGCCCGAGCGCAGCGGTCGAGGGCAATCGAGCCCCGGGGGCTGGCGCCATAGGCAATCCACTCGGCCATTTCCGGGTCGAACTTGGCTGGGGTTCGGGTGGCCATCACCAGTTGCACCAGGTATTCCTCCACAGCGTCGGCCATGTACAGGCCAAGGATTTCCTTGCGCGCAGCGAAGATTGCTTGCTGGCTGACCCGGCGCTCAGGCTTGGTTTCACCGTTGAGGGCTTCGCCGCGGGCCTGCTGCAGGATGCGCCGTTCGACGGCGGCATCGGGGAAGCCGATCTTGACGTGCATCAGGAAGCGGTCGAGTTGGGCTTCGGGCAGGGGATAGGTGCCTTCCTGCTCGATGGGGTTTTGCGTGGCCATTACCAGAAACAGCGGCGACAGCTCATAAGTACTGCGCCCGACACTGACCTGACGCTCAGCCATGGCTTCGAGCAACGCCGATTGAACCTTGGCCGGGGCACGGTTGATTTCGTCCGCCAGCACCAGGTTGTGGAAGATCGGCCCTTGCTGGAACACGAAACTGCCGGTTTCCGGACGATAGATCTCGGTGCCGGTGATGTCGGCGGGCAGCAGGTCGGGGGTGAACTGGATGCGATGGAACTGCGCTTCGATCCCTTCGGCAAGCTCTTTGATGGCCTTGGTCTTGGCCAGGCCCGGTGCGCCCTCAACCAGCATATGGCCGTCGGCGAGCAGGGCAATGAGCAGGCGCTCGATGAGTTTTTCCTGGCCGAGAATCTGCGTAGAAAGAAAGGTTCGCAGCGCGAGCAGCGCTTCACGATGTTCCATCGTTGACGGTTCCTGGAAAGGTGAGCCTGGGTGCTTGGAAAAACACCGGGGCTTGGGGGCCTTACTTTAATGCATCAGAGGGTGCGGCGACTAACTGCGCGGGGGGTATTTTTGGGAATTGTGGGAAATATCCGAGGTTTTTGCAGGCTGGCACGGACCTTTGTGGCGAGGGAGCAAGCGCCCTCGCCACATTGAGCGGTTTTGGCGGCTAGATTCGGATATAGGTCCCGGTACCCTTGAGAATGTTCTGCAAGGTTTCTTCCACTTCAGCCAAGTCCGAGGCATCGGTGCCGTGGGTGATCTCCAGATGATCACTGCCGCCCAATGCATCCGCATCCGCCGCCGCAATCTCCACCAGCAACCGCGTGGCGCTCAGGGTGATTTTCAGCCCGTCCAGGGTTGACGGCTCGTAATCCCAGGTGACCTCCACCTCGTCCTCATCCGGATAACGGGTCAGCATGAACATCTCGCCCTTGTCGCCGTGGCAGCAGAGCATGGCCATGTTGTCTTCTTCGTCATCGCACGGGTTGACGATCAGGTGGGCGGTGGTCAGTTGCATGTCAAATCCTGTCTGGGGGAGGGTGCAGCAGGGCAATTGTGCCATTGCGGCGAATTTTGTGCTTCATTCTGTGTCAGTAGTTGTGGCATGACCTGGCGGGCTGTATCAGTCATTTCCGGTACTCGGCGGGCCAGGATTTGTCTGGAAAGTACCAGGTTGCCCAAGTCGCAACTCGCCAGCTGCGTGCCGATGACCGAATATGTCGCAGCGTCGCAAGCAGCGGTCTTCCTACACTCGTTAAGCTGCGCAACGGATGAGCGCCTGCCAGGACTCCGACCTGCCCGTCGTACCGTCGCCTGGAAAGCGGCTCATTTTATATTCGTGGATAGACAGTTGAATGTGACCTCACTGTCTTGTCCAGCTTCACCCACCTGTCACTCTGAATTCGTTATGGTAGACCCCGAACAGAGCTGACGGTCTCCCCGCAAGGGGACAACACGCGACGCTTCCATTAATAACAAGCCCAAGCGGAGTACCACAGATGGCGTTCTTCACCGCAGCCAGCAAAGCCGACTTCCAGCACCAACTGCAAGCGGCACTGGCCCAGCACATCAGTGAACAGGCACTGCCACAAGTGGCGCTGTTCGCTGAACAATTTTTCGGCATTATTTCCCTGGATGAGCTGACCCAGCGTCGCATGTCCGACCTGGCCGGTTGCACCCTGTCTGCCTGGCGCCTGCTTGAGCGCTTTGATCACACCCAACCGCAAGTGCGAGTCTACAACCCCGATTACGAACGTCACGGCTGGCAATCGACCCACACCGCGGTCGAAGTGCTGCACCACGACCTGCCATTTCTGGTGGACTCGGTGCGCACCGAACTGAACCGCCGTGGCTACAGCATCCACACCCTGCAAACCACCGTGCTCAGCGTGCGTCGTGGCAAGAAGGGCGAGTTGTTGGAAATCCTGCCCAAGGGCACCCAGGGCGACGATGTCCTGCAAGAATCGTTGATGTACCTGGAAATCGACCGCTGCGCCAACGCTGCCGAGCTGAGTATCCTGAGCAAGGAACTTGAGCAGGTGCTGGGCGAAGTGCGCGTCGCCGTCGCCGATTTTGAACCGATGAAGGACAAGGTCCAGGAACTGCTGGCCGGTATCGACTCCAGCGCCTTCGCCATCGAAGGCGAAGAAAAAGCCGAGATCAAGAGCTTCCTCGAATGGCTGGTGGGCAACCACTTCACCTTCCTGGGCTATGAAGAGTTTGTGGTACGTGACGAGGCAGATGGCGGTCATATCGAATATGACGCCGACTCCTTCCTCGGTCTGACCAAATTGCTGCGCTCCGGCCTCACCGCCGACGACCTGCGCATCGAAGACTACGCCGTCAATTACCTGCGTGAACCGGCCGTCCTGTCGTTCGCCAAGGCAGCACACCCAAGCCGCGTACACCGCCCGGCCTATCCGGACTACGTGTCGATCCGCCAGATCGACGCCGACGGCAAGGTCATCAAGGAATGCCGCTTCATGGGCCTCTACACCTCTTCGGTGTACGGCGAAAGCGTGCGGGTGATCCCGTATATCCGTCGCAAGGTCGCGGAAATCGAACGTCGTTCCGGCTTCCAGGCCAAGGCGCATTTGGGCAAGGAACTGACCCAAGTGGTCGAAGTACTGCCCCGCGATGACCTGTTCCAGACCCCGGTAGACGAGCTGTTCAGCACCGTGATGTCGATTGTGCAGATCCAGGAGCGTAACAAGATCCGCGTGTTCCTGCGCAAAGACCCCTACGGTCGCTTCTGCTACTGCCTGGCCTACGTGCCGCGCGACATCTATTCCACCGAAGTGCGCCAGAAGATCCAGCAAGTGCTGATGGATCGCCTGAAAGCCTCGGACTGCGAGTTCTGGACCTTCTTCTCCGAGTCCGTTCTGGCCCGTGTACAACTGATCCTGCGGGTTGATCCAAAAAACCGCCTGGACATCGACCCGCTGCTGCTGGAAAAAGAAGTGGTGCAGGCCTGCCGCAGCTGGCAGGACGACTACGCCAGCCTGGTGGTTGAAAGCTTTGGCGAAGCCCACGGCACAAACGTGCTGACAGACTTCCCCAAAGGCTTCCCCGCGGGCTACCGTGAACGCTTTGCCGCGCACTCGGCTGTGGTCGATATGCAGCATTTGCTTAACCTGACCGAAGCCAAGCCGCTGGTGATGAGCTTCTATCAGCCGCTGGGCCACGTGACGGGCCAGCAAGAGCTGCACTGCAAGCTCTATCACGCAGACACGCCGCTGGCGTTGTCCGACGTGCTGCCGATCCTGGAAAACCTCGGCCTGCGCGTGCTGGGTGAATTCCCGTACCGCCTGCGCCACGCCAACGGTCGTGAGTTCTGGATTCATGATTTCGCGTTCACCGCCGCCGAAGGCCTGAACCTCGACATCCAGCAACTCAACGACACCCTGCAGGACGCGTTTGTGCACATCGTCAACGGCGATGCCGAGAACGATGCGTTCAACCGCCTGGTGCTGACCGCCGGCCTGCCATGGCGCGATGTCGCGCTGCTGCGTGCCTATGCCCGTTACCTGAAGCAGATTCGCCTGGGCTTTGACCTGGGTTACATCGCCAGCACCCTGAACAACCACACCGATATCGCTCGCGAGCTGACCCGGTTGTTCAAAACCCGCTTCTACCTGGCGCGCAAACTCACCAGCGACGACCTGGAAGACAAGCAGCAACGTCTGGAACAAGCGATTCTGGCGGCCCTGGACGATGTTCAGGTGCTCAACGAAGACCGCATCCTGCGTCGCTACCTGGACCTGATCAAGGCCACCTTGCGTACCAACTTCTACCAGACTGATGCTAACGGTCAGAACAAGTCGTACTTCAGCTTCAAGTTCAACCCGCATGCGATTCCTGAGCTGCCCAAGCCCGTGCCGAAGTTTGAAATCTTCGTTTACTCGCCTCGTGTCGAAGGCGTGCACCTGCGCTTTGGCAACGTCGCGCGCGGTGGCCTGCGCTGGTCGGACCGTGAAGAAGACTTCCGTACCGAAGTGCTGGGCCTGGTAAAAGCCCAGCAAGTGAAAAACTCGGTGATCGTGCCGGTGGGCGCCAAGGGCGGCTTCCTGCCCCGTCGCCTGCCATTGGGCGGCGGTCGGGACGAGATCGCGGCCGAGGGCATCGCCTGCTACCGCATCTTCATTTCCGGCCTGTTGGACATTACTGACAACCTGAAAGACGGCGCCCTGGTGCCACCGTTGAACGTGGTCCGCCACGACGGCGATGACCCATACCTGGTAGTGGCCGCCGACAAAGGCACCGCGACCTTCTCCGACATCGCCAACGGCATTGCCATCGACTACGGCTTCTGGCTCGGCGATGCGTTCGCTTCCGGTGGTTCGGCCGGTTACGACCACAAGAAAATGGGCATCACCGCCAAGGGCGCGTGGGTCGGTGTGCAGCGTCACTTCCGCGAGCGTGACATCAACGTTCAGGAAGACAGCATCACCGTGGTCGGCGTCGGCGATATGGCCGGCGACGTGTTCGGTAACGGCCTGTTGATGTCCGACAAGCTGCAACTGGTCGCGGCCTTCAACCACCTGCACATCTTTATCGATCCAAACCCGACCCCGGCTAACAGTTTCGTTGAGCGTCAGCGCCTGTTCGACCTGCCGCGCTCGGCCTGGACCGACTACGACACCAGCATCATGTCCGAAGGCGGCGGTATCTTCTCGCGCAGCGCGAAAAGCATCGCTATCTCGGCGCAGATGAAAGAACGCTTCGACATCAAGGCCGACAAGCTGACCCCGACCGAACTGCTGAACGCCTTGCTCAAGGCGCCGGTGGACCTGTTGTGGAACGGCGGCATCGGTACTTACGTCAAGGCCAGCACCGAAAGCCACGCTGACGTCGGCGACAAGGCCAACGACGCCCTGCGCGTCAACGGCAACGAGTTGCGCTGCAAGGTAGTGGGCGAGGGCGGTAACCTGGGCATGACCCAACTGGGTCGTGTGGAATTTGGCCTCAATGGCGGCGGTTCCAACACCGACTTCATCGACAACGCCGGTGGCGTGGATTGCTCCGACCACGAAGTAAACATCAAGATCCTGCTCAACGAAGTGGTGCAGGCTGGCGACATGACCGACAAGCAACGTAACCAGTTGCTGGCGAGCATGACCGACGAAGTCGGCAGCCTGGTGTTGGGCAACAACTACAAGCAGACCCAGGCCCTGTCCCTGGCGGCGCGTCGAGCCTTCGACCGTATTGCCGAGTACAAGCGCCTGATGAGCGACCTCGAAGGCCGGGGCAAGCTGGATCGCGCCATTGAGTACCTGCCTTCGGAAGACCAGCTCATCGAGCGCGCTGCCGTCGGTAAGGGCCTGACCCGTCCGGAGCTGTCGGTGTTGATCTCCTACAGCAAGATCGACCTCAAGGAGGCACTGCTCAAATCCCAGGTACCGGATGATGACTACCTGACCCGTGACATGGAGACTGCGTTCCCGCCGACCCTGGTGGCCAAATTCTCCGAAGCCATGCGTCGCCATCGTCTCAAGCGCGAGATCGTCAGCACCCAGATCGCCAATGACCTGGTCAACCACATGGGCATCACCTTCGTTCAAAGGCTCAAAGAGTCCACCGGCATGAGCCCGGCGAACGTGGCGGGCGCTTATGTGATCGTGCGTGACATCTTCCATCTCCCGCACTGGTTCCGTCAGATTGAAGCCCTGGATCACCAGGTTTCCGCTGAAGTGCAACTGGCGCTGATGGACGAGCTGATGCGCCTGGGCCGTCGTGCCACACGCTGGTTCCTGCGCAGCCGTCGCAACGAGCAGGATGCGGCTCGTGACGTCGCGCACTTCGGTCCGCATCTGGCGGCGTTGGGCCTCAAGCTCGACGAACTGCTGGAAGGCCCGACCCGCGAAGGCTGGCAGAACCGCTATCAGAAGTACGTCGAAGCCGGTGTGCCGGAGTTGTTGGCGCGCATGGTTGCAGGCACCACGCACCTGTACACCTTGCTGCCGATCATCGAAGCCGCTGACGTCACCGGCCAGAGCGCTGCAGATGTGGCCAAGGCCTACTTCGCCGTCGGCAGTGCCCTGGACTTGCCATGGTACCTGCAGCAGATCAGCGATCTGCCGGTGGGTAACAACTGGCAGGCCCAGGCCCGCGAAGCCTTCCGCGACGACGTGGACTGGCAGCAACGGGCGATCACCATCAAGGTTCTGCAAATGGCCGATGCGCCAGAAGACATGGAAGCCCGCGTGGCCCTGTGGCTTGAGCAGAACGCGAGCATGGTCGAGCGCTGGCGCGCAATGATGGTGGAGATTCGTGCTGCGGTTGGCACGGACTACGCCATGTACGCGGTGGCTAACCGTGAGTTGTTGGACCTGGCGTTGAGCGGTCAGTCGGTGCTGTAACAGGCTGATCGAGCGGTAAACAGAAAGCCCCGTATCTTGCGATACGGGGCTTTTTGCATTGAGGGCCTATTTTCGCGCGCTGGAAATTTTTTCGCTTATCATCCGCCGTCTGGCAAGCAAGGTGACCTATGGACAACCCGGGACTGACAACGGACGACACGGGGCTGACCCGCTGCACATGGCGCACGGCGGCTCCTGAATACCCGCATTACCATGACCACGAGTGGGGCGTGCCGGTTGCCGATGATCGTGCGTTGTACGAGAAGATCTGCCTGGAAGGGTTCCAGGCGGGCATGGCGTGGATCACTATCCTGCGCAAGCGCGAGCACTTTCGGCGAGCGTTCGAGGGTTTTGATTATCAAAGGGTGGCGCGGTACACCGAAGAGGATATCGAGCGGCTGATGGCTGATCCGGGCATCGTGCGCAACCGCGCCAAAATCGTCTCGACCATTAACAATGCCCGGCGTGCCTGTGAATTGGTGGATGAAACCGGGTCACTGGCGAGCTGGTTATGGTCATTCGAGCCCGGCGCCGATGAGCGTCCGGCGACGGTCGACCTGGCGTACTGGACGGCTAACCCGACATCGGCTGCGTCCCTACGTTTGTCCAAGGCCTTGAAGAAGCGCGGTTGGACCTTTGTGGGGCCGACCACGATGTATGCCTTCATGCAGGCGATGGGCATGGTCAATGATCATCTGGAAGGGTGCCTCTGCCGGCAGCAGATCGAAGAGCGTCGCCGGCAGTTCAAGCGTCCTTAATGCGCCAGGGGTGTGAGCACCTCGCCGAGTCAGGACAGGAAACCACCATCCACATTCAGCGATACCCCGGTGGTGTAGCTCGACGCATCACTGGCCAGGTACAACACCGCCCCGGCCATTTCGCTCGGCGCCGCGACACGCTTGAGCGGAATCTGTTGCAGGGCCACTTTCAGGATCGAATCGTTTTGCACCAGTGCCGAGGCAAACTTGGTGTCGGTCAGCCCCGGCAACAGGGCGTTGCAGCGAATACCGAACTGCGCGCACTCCTTGGCGAAGACCTTGGTCATGTTGATCACCGCAGCTTTGGTCACCGAGTAGATGCCCTGGAAATGCCCTGGGGAAATACCGTTGATCGACGCCACGTTGATGATGCTGCCGCCGCCGTTCTCGCGCATCAGCTTGCCGGCTTCCACCGACATGAAAAAGTAGCCGCGAATGTTCACGTCGACGGTTTTCTGGAACGCGCCCAGGTCGGTGTCCAGCACGTTGCAGAACTGCGGGTTGGTGGCCGCGTTGTTGACCAGGATGTCCAGGCGTCCGAACTGCTCGCGAATGTTGGCGAAGACCTGGGTGATCTGCTCCATCTCGCCGATATGGCAGGCAATGGCTGTAGCCCTGCCGCCTGCTTCGATGATTGCGTCGGCCACGTGCTGGCAGCCTTCGAGCTTGCGGCTGGAAACAATAACGTGGGCGCCTTGCTGGGCCAGCAGCTTGGCGATGGCCTCACCGATACCGCGGCTGGCGCCGGAGACAAAAGCGATCTTGCCGTCGAGGTCGAACAATTGGGTCTTGGACATGGTTGTTCCTTGTGGGGGCAGAGCTCGGACTATCAGAGTGCGGATTTGCCGATGACGTTCAGGCTCATCTGCTCCAGCAGCTTGTTCATGTGAATGAACTGCGCAAAGCGTTTGTCCTGGGTCTGGCCATGGAAGAAGCGGTAGTAGATCTGCTGCACGATGCCGGCCAGGCGGAACAGGCCGTAGGTGTAGTAGAAGTCGTAATTGTCGATCTGGATTCCCGAACGCTCGGCGTAGTAGTCGACGAACTGGCGGCGGGTGAGCATGCCGGGGGCGTTGCTTGGCTGGCGGCGCATCAATTGCACGGGCGCAGGGTCCGCGGCCTCGATCCAGTAGGCGAGGGTGTTGCCCAAATCCATCAGCGGATCGCCGAGGGTGGTCAGCTCCCAGTCCAGCACGCCGATGATCTGCATCGGGTTGTGCGGGTCGAGGATCACGTTGTCGAAGCGGTAGTCGTTGTGCACGATGCTCGACGTCGGGTGGTCGGCCGGCATCTTGTCGTTGAGCCAGGCGCGCACGGCTTCCCAGCTGGGGGCGTCGGGGGTCAGGGCTTTTTCGTAGCGGTCGCTCCAGCCGCGAATCTGCCGCTGGACGTAACCTTCGGGCTTGCCCAGGTCCGCCAGGCCGCAGGCGGTGTAATCCACCTGATGCAACTCGACGAACTTGTCGATAAAGCTTTTGCACAGGGCGCCGGTAGCCGCCGCGTCCAGGCCCAGCTCCGGCGGCAGGTCCGAACGCAGGATGATGCCGTTGACCCGCTCCATCACATAGAACTCGGCGCCGATCACTGATTCATCGGTGCAGTGCACGTAGGCCTTGGGGCAGTACGGGAAGCCGTCCTTGAGTTGATTGAGAATGCGAAATTCGCGGCCCATATCATGGGCGGACTTGGCCTTGTGGCCAAACGGCGGGCGGCGCAGTACGAATTCCTGGTTCGGGTATTCCAGCAGGTAGGTCAGGTTGGAAGCGCCCCCCGGGAACTGGCTGATCTTCGGTGTGCCGCTCAAGTCCGCAATATGGGCCTTGAGGTAGGGATCGATCAGGCTGGCATCAAGTTCTTCGCCTGGGCGAATCTGGGTGGATTGGTCATTGAGCGCCATGCTTATCCCTTCTGCTTATTCTTGAGGCCTTGGACTATTGGCTAATCTAATGCGCGCAGCCGCTCAGCCACAAGGCCGGGGCGGCTTAATAGGTTAGCGTGTTGGCCGATGATCAGTGTTCCTGATAGGCAGTGTGCAGTGCGCCCACGGCGTCAGTGGCGCGGCGGTAACTCCACTGGGGTCAGCACCGGCCGGCCGGCGAAGTATTCCAACAGGTTGTCTGCCACGCGCTGCACGGTGTCGTGGGCCGCTTCCGGCGACAGGCCCGCCACATGGGGCGTCAGCACCGTGTTGCTCAGCAGTTTGAGGGCGTCGGGCACGCTGGGCTCGTCGTCGAACACATCCAGTGCAGCACCACCGATGCGGCGTTGCTCAAGGGCGGTGATCAGGTCGGCAGTAACGATCACACTGGCGCGGGCAATGTTTACCAGAAAACCGTTGGGGCCAAGGGCATCCAGGACCTGGCGGTCGACCAGATGGCGGGTGCCTGCGCCACCTGGGGTGGCGATGATCAGGAAGTCCACGCTGCGCGCCAGTTCCACGGGAGTCGAGCAGTAGGTGTAGTCCACATCAGTGCGGGGCTGGCGGCTGTGGTAGCTGATGTCCATATCGAAACCCAGGGCCGCGCGCTTGGCGATGGCCATGCCCACCGCGCCCAGGCCAAGGATGCCCAGTTTTTTGCTAGCCAGGGAAGGGCGCACGACCTTGGGCCACTCGCTGCGGCGCACCGCCGCGTCCGCCCGGGGAATATCCCGAACCAGCGACAGCAGCAGTGCCATGGCATGGTCCGCCACCGATGGTGCGTTTACTCCGGCACCGTTGGTCACAACGATCCCGCGATTGCTCGCGGCCTGCAGGTCCACATGCTCGTAGCCGGCGCCGATCACACAGATGATCTCCAGCAACGGCAGTGCGGCGATTTCCTCGGCATACAAACCCAGCGGGCCACGGGTCAGGACGGCCTGGATCTGCTCGCCATGGGTCTTGATTGCCTGGCTACGTTCAGCAGGTGTGGGCGCGAGGATCACATGGAGATCATTACTTTCGATGATCGACAGGTAGTCGTTGATGGTTTCAACCAGGACCAGAACAGTGATGGGCATGTGAGGGCTCTTCCTGAGGGCTTGAGAGACTGATTATGCGGGATTTTTTGTAAGACAGACCCCTCGCTTCAGGAGGGGGCCGTTAATAGTGCCACCTTAAAATTGAATGTCAGTGGCTTTTACTCGCCGCACAAATGCCCCGTCCATTACTGGGAGCGACTCGCGAGTGTCAGCGCGTTAGTCGGATTTTTTGAGATCCAGGGTTGTTATACCAAATCGTTTTTACCTGGCTAGCAGCCCGGTTTATCAAGGCTGTAGCCTTATACAAACCTTGCTCAAACCCTCTGCGCCGCACAACGACTCCTAAGCTAAGCCTTTGCTTATTCAGGAGAATCCCGGACAATCGCGCCCCTATTATGGTCGGGCGCTGCCTGTCAGGTTTTTCTGACTCGTCCCGACTGTGTCAATGGGGAGATCCGACCGGATGAATGATCAGGCCAATAGCGTCGACGAACGCTACGCAACGACACCTGCAACCCTCGCAAGCTGGGGCCACCAGGACACCACCTGGATGCTCGGCTTGTTCGGCACGGCCATCGGCGCCGGGACCTTGTTTTTGCCTATCAATGCCGGCCTCGGCGGCTTCTGGCCGCTGCTGATCCTGGCGGTCCTGGCCTTCCCGATGACCTTCTATGCCCACCGAGGGCTGACGCGCTTTGTGCTCTCGGGCCGAGAGGGTTCTGATATCACTGAAGTGGTCGAAGAGCATTTCGGGATCAAGGCCGGTGCGTTGATCACCTTGCTGTATTTCTTGGCGATCTTTCCGATCCTGCTGATCTACAGCGTTGCCCTGACCAACACCGTTGGCAGTTTCCTTGAACACCAATTGCACATCGCGCCGCCGCCACGGGTGATTCTGTCGTTTGTGCTGATCCTTGGCCTGCTGGCCGTAGTGCGCTGCGGCGAGCAGGTGATCGTCAAGGCCATGAGCCTGATGGTTTATCCATTTATCGTAGCCTTGCTGTTTCTCGCGGTGTTCCTGATTCCCCACTGGAATGGTGGCATCCTCAGCACCGCCAGCACGCTGCCCGAGCCGTCGGCGTTGCTGCACACCCTGTGGCTGGCGATTCCGGTGATGGTGTTCTCGTTCAACCATTCCCCGATCATCTCGGCCTTCGCGGTTGACCAGAAGCGCCGTTACGGCGACCACGCCGAAGAGCGCAGCTCGCAGATACTCTCCCGCGCCCACCTGCTGATGGTGGCGATGGTGCTGTTCTTCGTGTTCAGCTGCGTACTGACCCTGACACCGGCGCAACTGGCCGAGGCAAAGGCGCAGAACCTGTCGATTCTGTCGTACCTGGCCAACCACTTCAGCAACCCGACCATCGCTTTCGCCGCGCCGTTGATTGCGTTCGTGGCGATTACCAAGTCGTTCCTGGGCCACTACATCGGCGCCAGCGAGGGCCTCAAGGGCCTGGTCGTCAAGAGTGGCCGTCGTCCGTCGCCCAAGGCGCTGGACCGTATGACCGCGGCCTTCATGCTGGTGGTGTGCTGGATCGTTGCCACGCTGAACCCGAGCATCCTGGGGATGATTGAGACGTTGGGCGGGCCGATCATTGCGTCGATCCTGTTCCTGATGCCGATGTATGCCATCCACAAGGTGCCGGCCATGGCCAAGTACCGTGGGCAGGCGTCGAATGTGTTTGTCACGGCGGTAGGCCTGGTGGCGATCACTGCGCTGGTCTATTCGTTTATCGCCTGATACACGTCGTGAAGTGACAATGGCCGATTCGTGCTTGACGCGAATCGGCTTTTTTTTGCGCGCAGCGTGGGTCTTACAGCAGGTTGATGGATATCAACACCCTGTTTGCAGGTGGGAGTAAGCTTGCCCGGGGCCATCTTGACGGGCTATTTGATCTGGAGATCAACGATGATGGCTCGTGCCGCCGCACCTTTGCTGCGCAACCGCCTGCAAGACCTGCTCGCCGGGCTATCAATCGCCGGCTTGCTGCTGCCTGAGGCCGTGGCCTATTCGAGTATTGCCGCCTTGCCGCCCCAGGCTGGGGTCATCGCCTTGTTCGCCGGGCTGCTGTGTTATGGATTGTTGGGTACCAGCCGTTTTGCCATTGTGTCGGCTACATCGTCCTCGGCTGCGGTGCTGGCGGCGGCCACGGCAAGCCTGGCCGGTGATGACCCGGCACTGCGCCTGACGTTGGCGGTAGGCCTGGTGCTGATCACCGGGCTGTTTTTCCTGTTGGCTGGGCTGCTCAAGCTCGGTGGCGTGACCTCGTTTATCGCCAAGCCGGTGTTGCGCGGCTTTGCCTTCGGCCTGGCGTTGACGATCATCCTCAAGCAACTGGCCGGCGTGGTTGGCGTACACCTGACAGACAACAACCTGATTCGCTTCCTGCCACAGTTGTTCGAACAGTTGCCCCACTGGAACTGGCCGGCAGCAGCGGTGGCCGCAAGCGCCCTGGCATTGCTCTGCGTGTTTGCACGGTCGCGTCGTTTGCCGGGAGGCTTGCTGGTGGTGGTGCTGGGTATCGCCGCCGGGCAATGGCTCGACTTGCAAGCCCACGGCGTAGCCCTGATCGGGGCGATCGACCTGCGCCTGGAAATCGTCCACCTGCCGGTGTTGCCGTTCTCCGACTGGCTGCGGCTGGGGGAGTTGGCGTTTGCCATGGTGATGATCCTGTATGCCGAGTCTTATGGCTCGATCAGATCGTTTGCCCTCAAGCATGGCGACCGGGTGTCGTCCAACCGTGATTTGCTGGCGCTGGGTGCCGCCAACCTGGTGTCCGGGTTGTTTCACGGCATGCCGGTGGGGGCGGGGTTTTCCGCGACGGCGGCCAATGAGGCTGCTGGTGCATGTTCGCGCCTGGCGGGTGGGATCGCGGCATTGGTGGTGT
Organism: Pseudomonas sp. C321; assembly: GCF_055407105.1. NCBI lineage: Bacteria > Pseudomonadati > Pseudomonadota > Gammaproteobacteria > Pseudomonadales > Pseudomonadaceae > Pseudomonas > Pseudomonas sp. C321. The sequence continues at coordinate 219,857 of NZ_JBUZRB010000004.1, forward strand.
TGCTGATTGTGCTGACGGTGTTGCCGCTGGTGGCGTTGACCCCGGAGCCGGTGCTGGCGGCCATCGTCATCCATGCCCTCGCTCGTGGCCTGAGCCTGCAACCCTTGGGCCGCTATTTCATCTGGCGCCGCGACCGGGTATTGGTGATCTGTGCCGTGTCGGCGGTGTTGGTATTGGGGGTGCTGGACGGTTTGTTGGTGGCGGTGGCGATCAGCGTGGTGCTGATGTTGCGCCAGATGTCGGCGGCGGATGTTCAGGTGCTCGGTCGAATGGGCGTCGGCCACGATTTTGTCGACCTTGCGCACCATCCAGACGCTAAGGAGATAACGGGCGTACTGATCGTGCGTCCCGGCGAAGCGCTGTTTTTCGCCAATGCCGAACGCATCCTCGGTGCCGCGTTGCGCTTGATGCGTCACGCGCCGTTGCCGGTACACACGGTGGTGCTCAGCCTGGAAGAGTCGCCGGACCTGGATGGCACCAGTATCGAGGCGCTGGAGGCGTTTTTTGTTCGGGTGCGGGTGGAAGGCAGGCGTCTGGTACTGGCTCGCGTGCGGCATGATGCGCGCATGGTGCTGCAGGGGTTGCCCGAAGCCCTGGCGTCTGGGGTGCTGCTCAGCGGCTTGAGTGTGGATGGGGCGGTGCAGCAGGCCCTTGCCGCCAACGCCCAGGCATAAAAAAACGCCGCGCATCTTGCGATACGCGGCGTTTTTTTTACTGGGTATAGCTACAACGTGTAAGCCTTAGGCTTGAACGACCGGGATATTGGCGTTCGCTGCAGCTTCACGGAACTCGGCGATCTGGTCAAAACTCAGGTAGCGATAGACATCGCTGGCCATGGTGTTGATTTCCTTCGCATAGGCCATGTACTCCTCGACGGTCGGCAGGCGACCCAGGATGGATGCAACGGACGCCAGCTCAGCCGAAGCCAGGTAGACGTTCGCGCCGTCACCCAGACGGTTCGGGAAGTTACGGGTCGACGTCGACACTACGGTGGCGTTCGGTTCAACCCGTGCCTGGTTACCCATGCACAGCGAGCAGCCCGGCATTTCCATGCGCGCGCCGGCCTTGCCGTAGATGCCGTAGTAGCCTTCTTCGGTCAGTTGGTGAGCGTCCATCTTGGTCGGCGGCGACAGCCACAGACGGGTTGGCAGCTGACCCTTGACCTTTTCCAGCAGTTTGCCGGCAGCGCGGAAGTGACCAATGTTGGTCATGCACGAACCGATGAACACTTCGTCGATCTTCTCGCCAGCAACGCTGGACAGCAGACGGGCGTCATCCGGATCGTTTGGCGCGCAGAGCACAGGCTCCTTGATGTCGGCCAGGTCGATTTCGATGATTTCGGCGTATTCGGCGTCGGCATCGGCAACCATCAACTCAGGGTTGGCAACCCAGGCTTCCATCGCTTGGGCGCGACGTTCCAGGGTGCGCGCATCGCCGTAGCCTTCGCCGATCATCCAGCGCAGCAGGGTGATGTTGGAGTTCAGGTATTCGGTGATCGACTCTTTCGACAGCTTGATGGTGCAACCGGCAGCCGAACGTTCGGCCGAGGCGTCGGACAGCTCGAAAGCCTGTTCGATGCTCAGGTTGTCCAGGCCTTCGATTTCCAGGATGCGGCCGGAGAAGGCGTTTTTCTTGCCTTTCTTTTCTACGGTCAACAGGCCAGCCTGGATCGCGTAGTAAGGAATGGAGTGAACCAGGTCACGCAGGGTGATGCCCGGTTGCATTTCGCCTTTGAAGCGCACCAGGATCGATTCCGGCATGTCCAGTGGCATAACACCAGTGGCTGCTGCGAACGCTACCAGGCCGGAACCGGCCGGGAACGAGATGCCCATCGGGAAACGGGTGTGGGAGTCACCACCGGTGCCGACGGTGTCCGGCAGCAGCATGCGGTTCAGCCAGCTGTGGATGATGCCGTCGCCCGGACGCAGGGACACGCCGCCACGGGTCATGATGAAGTCAGGCAGGGTGTGGTGGGTGGTCACGTCGATCGGCTTTGGATAAGCCGCGGTGTGGCAGAACGACTGCATTACCAGATCGGTGGAGAAGCCCAGGCACGCCAGGTCTTTGAGTTCATCACGGGTCATTGGACCGGTGGTGTCCTGGGAGCCGACGGTGGTCATCTTCGGTTCGCAGTAGGTGCCTGGACGAACGCCAGCCACGCCGCAAGCCTTGCCGACCATTTTCTGCGCCAGGGTGTAGCCCTTGTCGCTTTCAGCCGGAGTTTCCGGCAGTTTGAACAGCGTCGAAGGTGGCAGACCCAGCTCGGTACGTGCCTTCTCGGTCAGGCCACGGCCGATGATCAGCGGGATACGACCGCCGGCACGAACTTCGTCCAACAGTACCGGAGTCTTCATTTCGAAGGTGGTCAGGACTTCATCGGTGCCGTGTTTGCAGACTTTGCCAGCATGCGGGTACAGGTCGATCACGTCGCCCATGTTCATGTTGGTAACGTCGAATTCGATTGGCAGTGCGCCGGCATCTTCCATGGTGTTGTAGAAGATTGGAGCGATCTTGCTGCCGAAGCAGAAGCCGCCTGCGCGCTTGTTCGGCACGTAGGGAACGTCGTCGCCGAAGAACCACAGTACCGAGTTGGTCGCTGATTTGCGGGACGAACCGGTACCGACCACGTCACCGACGTAGGCGATCGGGAAGCCTTGGCTGCGCATTTCTTCGATCTGTTTCATCGGGCCGGTGGTGCCTTGCACGTCCGGTACGATGCCTTCACGGGCCATTTTCAGCATGGCCAGGGCGTGCAGCGGGATGTCAGGACGGGACCAGGCATCCGGGGCAGGGGACAGGTCATCGGTGTTGGTTTCGCCGGTGACCTTGAAGACCCGCAGGCTGATCTTGTCGGCCAGGGTCTCACGGTTCTGGAACCACTCGCCGTCGGCCCAGGACTGGATCACGTCTTTGGCGTGCTGGTTGCCGTTCTTGGCTTTTTCGGCGACGTCGTGGAACGCATCGAACATCAGCAGGGTGTGCTTGAGTTGCTTGGCTGCCACCGGTGCCAGGGTCGCGTCGTCCAGCAGATCGACCAGGGTCACGATGTTGTAGCCGCCTTGCATGGTGCCAAGCAGTTCAACAGCGCGTTTTTTGTCGATCAAGGGAGAAGTGACTTCGCCCTTGGCCAGGGCAGACAGGAAACCGGCCTTGACGTAGGCAGCTTCGTCAACGCCTGGTGGAATGCGGTTGGTGATCAGGTCAACGAGGAAAGCTTCTTCGCCAGCCGGGGGATTTTTCAGCAGCTCGACCAGGCCTGCAGTTTGTTCGGCGTTAAGCGGCTGGGGAACAATACCCAGGGCTGCACGCTCTTCGATATGTTTGCGGTAGGCTTCAAGCACAGTTATTACCCTCATCAGTGGTCCCAAATGGGTGTCCGGGACGCTCATCCAGAAATGCGTGGCACGCATGCGCTCGCAGGCCTTTTGGGCCGCAAAGCCAGCGCTGCCGGCATTCCTCACAGAAGCTGCTTTCAAAGTTTTACGCCTGCAGAACGGAGCTGATGAGGGTTGGCGGCGGCTATTTACCGGGTAAATAACCATCGCCAACACCGTTCTTTAGGAACGACTGTGCTCGTGACGCTTTGAAAACAGCTTCCAACGGACTATTGGTGCCTTAAAAGGCTGGCTAATTCTACGGCAAAAAATTTCTAAAGGTAAGTTGCCACGGCAAGTTTGCAGGGTGATGAAGGTTAGACAAAGGGCTAATATGGCCCACTGTTTCGCTGATTTGCGTGTTGCTGCCCATGTCCAACCAAACCATCAAGACCCCCTGCGTAGGCCTGTGCTCCACGGTTTACGGCGATCTCGTGTGCCGGGGCTGCAAGCGCTTTCACCACGAGGTGATCCAGTGGAATGGTTACAACGAGGAAGAAAAGCGCGCAGTGTGGCTCAGGCTTGAGCAACTGCTGGTGCAGGTGATGGCGGGAAAACTTGAGGTGTTCGACCCGAAAAAGCTGCGCTGGCAGCTGGAACAGCGAAAAATCCGCTTTGTGCCCCATCAGTCCGAATATTGCTGGGCCTACCAGTTGATCGCCCGTGGCGCACGGGTGATCACCCATCTGGAGGCCTATGGCATGGTGCTGCTGCCGGAGTTTCGCGAGTGGAACCTGCCGCAGCTGCGCGATGCCATTGATCGGGAGTTCTTCATCCTCTCCGAAGCCCACTACCAGCGCTATATCGCGCCGGGGTTCTTGAAGGATGCCTTTGGCGCCTGAGCATCAATGCTGGCAAATAACCTCTTCCAGATGGTCCATGATGTCCACCGGCTTGAGCACCAGCACATCACTTTCCAGCGCATCCAGCACCACTTCCGCCGTATTGCCGATCAGCGCCCCGGAAATCCCGGTGCGAGCCACGGTGCCAATGATCGTCACCGCCGCCTGCAGTTTGTGGGCCATATGGGGGATCAGCACATCGGCCGGGCCTTCTTCGATATGCAGACGGTGGTTATCAATATCGAATTCCGCTTGAAACGCCTTGCACTGCTCGCGATAGCGAGCCTCGATGGTTTCCTTGAGCTGGAACACCGGGTCGGCCGCCGACAGCATGGGCGAGGGATGGGCGCTGATCACATGCAGTTGGGCCTTGGCCAGGCTGGCGATATCGAAGCCGTGATCGATGATGGCGGCGTGCAGGGTCTTGTGCTCGCCGTCGATGTTGCCGACGTCAATCGCCGCCAGAATGACTTCGCCGGTCCATGGCCGGTTGTGCTTGACCAGTAATACCGGGGCTGGGCAGTAGCGCAGCAGCTTCCAGTCCGCGGGGGTCAGCAAGGCTTTTTTCAGCGGGCTGTCGGGAAAATGCTGCTTGATCACCAGGCCACAGCCTTCGGCCTGCTGCACATTGATGATGGTTTCGTGCAGGCTTTCATTCCACGCCTGTTCGGTGGTGACGCTGTAGCCATCCTCCTGAAGGCCGGACTTGAGCAGGCTCAACAGCGCTGAATGCTCATGTTTCTTGTCGCACACCAGCAAATGCAGATGCGCGTCGGTCACCCCGGCGATCAGCTTGGCGCGCTTGAGTGCCAGGCTTTCCGAATGCTCGGGCTCGATAACCACCAAAATGCTGCGAATGGCTTGCATGATCGGGATCTCCAGGGAAGGGAAGCAGTGAGTAAGGGCCGAGGCTTGCAACAACTATAGTTGCTGCTCGCCAGGCGTCATGTTGATGTACATCAAGCCCCGTGACTGGTGGTCTGCGGCGCGGTCGGTATAATCGGCGCCTTTCGCTGTGAACCCTTACTTGTGAGCCAAATGTTCCTGACCCTTGCCGTTGTGCCGGAAGTGACCCGATGAACCTGCCGCAAATTCATGAGTTTCTCGGCTGCCGCACGCCAGACGGCTGGGTTCAGGCCGCGCTGGCAGATCAGGAAACCCTGCTGATCGACCACAAGAATTGCGAGTTCAAGGCTGCCAGCACCGCCTTGAGCCTGATCGCCAAGTATCACTCCCACGTTGACCTGATCAGCCTCATGTCGCGCCTGGCCCGGGAAGAACTGGTGCACCACGAGCAAGTCATGCGCCTGATGAAAAAGCGCAAGATCGAGCTGCGCCAGCTGTCCGCCGGGCGTTATGCCTCGGGCCTGCGCAAGGTGGTGCGTAACCATGAGCCGGTGAAACTGGTGGATACCCTGGTGGTCGGCGCCTTTATCGAGGCCCGCAGTTGCGAGCGTTTCGAAGCGCTGGTGCCGCATTTGGACGAAGAACTCGGCAAGTTCTACTTCGGATTGCTGAAAAGCGAGGCCCGGCACTTTCAGGGTTATCTGAAGCTGGCTTATCAGTACGGCGATGCCAAGGACATTGCCCAGGTCATCGACCGGGTACGGGCTGCCGAGCAGGAGTTGATCGAGTCACCGGACATCGAGTTCCGGTTTCACAGCGGTGTGCCTGCCTGAAACTGCGTAAACCAACCCACCTATCAAGACGGTGATCCCGGCCAGCAGCAGGATCACCGTCTGCGTGCCCAGCGGCGCCGCCAGCAGCGCGATCAATAACCCGGCCAAAGGCTGGGACAGATTGTTGAGCAAGGTCAAGACTCCCACTGTCTTGCCAAAGTCCCGAGCGGGGATCACCCGTTGGCGGATGCTGCGGATGTACACGTTGAACATCTTGTCGAAACCGGTGATCAGCAGAAACCCTGCGGTGTAAGCCCAGATATTCGGGCTCAGCGCGGTGATCAGCGCCCCCACGGCAATCATCGTATATGACAGGCTCCCGAGGACTTTCAACGGCAAGGTCGCCCGGGCCAGAAAAAACAGAATGGCTATCGTCACCACAGCACCTGCTGCCTGCAAGCCGGCGTAGGTATCCTTGCCGGCTGCATATTGACCGATCACCATGGCCGCTGAGGTCGCCAGGGTCACGCCGATGATCAGGTTGACGCCAACGGCCAGGGCGATGATTTTTTTCAGTTCCGTCAGGTTGCGGATATGACCGAAGGCGATGCGCAGCGGTTGCAGCCAGATATCGTTGTGTTGCTCGAAGGTTTCCAGGTTCACGGTGGTGCTGCGCTGCCAGATCAGCATCGCCAGGTCGGCCAGCAGGAACACCCCGGCAATCCCCAGCACCACCCAGTGCCAGGCCCAAACTTGCAGCATCAGCGCGGCCACCAGCGGGCCCAGTACCAGGCCGCTCTGGTCGGCAATTTGCGAGTAGGAGAGGGTCTTGGCGTAGGTGTACTGCTTGAAGATATGCGGCATCAGCACCTCACGGGCCATGATGCCTTGGGTGGTCAACACCCCGCACAGAGCCGAGAGGCCGACGATCCAGTAGATGCCGTCGAACATCCCGTACAACACCACTGCCACCACACAGGCCGCGGCGCGGTAGACCTGGCTGATATGCAGGATGCGCACCGGGGAAAACCTGTCGCACAATGCGCCGCACACCGGGAATGACAAATAGCGCGGCAGCGATTCGACAAAGAACGCCAGCCCGGCCCAGGACACACTGTTGGTGGTCTGGAACACAATCAGCGGCACGATGAACAGCAAAATCTGATCTGCCAGCCGCGACAGGAACAGCGAAATGAAGAACGCCAAGTAATCCTTGCGCATAAAACTCCCTGTAAGTTGCCAGCCACGCTCTGACAAAAAATGTCCCGTTAAAGATTGCGGGCTATTTGTTAAAAACTCTTAAAAGCATGAAGCTTCTTCGAAAACCGCTGCTCAATGATGGCAACGTGCTCTTGTTGGCAATCATTGCCACCTATAATACGCACCTTCAATCTGCGTTCGCATACTGGGAATTTATGGAAAATCTGGGTCTTGGCAAGGTCTTGCTCGTTGAGGATGATCAGAAGCTGGCAGGGCTGATCGCGCATTTCCTCTCCCAGCATGGTTTCGAGGTGCTGGCGGTGCACCGTGGCGACGAGGCATTGGCAGCCTTCCTTGAGTTCAAGCCCAAGATCGTCGTGCTCGACCTGATGCTGCCGGGCCAAAGCGGCCTGCATGTATGCCGCGAGATTCGCAATGTGGCCGACACTCCCATCGTGATCCTCACTGCCAAGGAGGACGACCTGGACCATATCCTTGGCCTTGAATCCGGCGCCGACGACTACGTGATCAAACCCATCAAGCCGCCCGTGCTGCTGGCACGCCTGCGCGCCCTGCAGCGGCGCCAGGTGCCGGAGCCGACGGTGCGCGGCGCCCTGGCGTTTGGCCAACTGGCCATTGATCGTAGTTGCCGTGGGGTGAGCCTGGGCGGTGAGAAGATCGACCTGACTACCATGGAATTCGAACTGCTATGGCTGCTGGCCAGCGCCGCCGGGAAAATCCTCTCCAGGGACGACATCCTCAACCGCATGCGCGGGATTGCCTTTGATGGGCTCAACCGCAGCGTCGACGTCTATATCAGCAAGCTGCGCGGCAAGCTCAACGACAACCCCAGGGAGCCGGTATGCATCAAGACCATCTGGGGCAAGGGCTATCTTTTCAACCCGTTTGCCTGGGAGATCTAGATGCTACGGCTGTTTCTGCGTCTGTATGTGATCCTGGCCCTGGGGCTGGCCGGGGCGATCTGGCTGGTGAATTTCACCTTCGATGAATTACTGCCCGAAGCCAACGAAACATATAACCGCGAAGCCATGCGCGGCCCGGCCTATGCCTTGGTGGAGCAATTGCGACCACTGCTCGGAGAGGCCCGCGATGCCCGCCTGGCTGAACTGCAACCCCATTACGGCTTACGCCTGGCGTTAATGCAGCGTGATGCCGCAGGGCTGACCGAGCGCGAGCAAAAATTGCTGGCTGACGGCCAGTTGGTGGTGCGCGGCGATTTCATGGAATTCGTGGCCGATATCGATGCTGGCCGGCAACTGCTCAATATCAAGCTGCCAGAAGAGCCAAGGTGGCTGTACTTGTGGGCCTATTCGTTGCTTGGCCTGTGCCTGGCGGTGGTCCTGTATTTTTGGGTCCGGCCCCATTGGCGCGACCTGGAGCATATTCGCCTGGCTGCCCAGCGTTTTGGTGACAACGACTTGGGTTCGCGAATCCTGTTGCCACGCCGTTCCACCGTGCGTGAGCTGGCCGGGCACTTCAACCAGATGGCCGAGCGCATTGAAAGCCTGATCGCCAACCAGCGCGAGTTGACCAACGCTGTCTCCCACGAGCTGCGTACACCGATTGCGCGCTTGTCCTTTGAGCTCGACCAGCTCAAGCAGGAAGCCGATCCAAGGCAGAGCCGCGCGTTGATCAACGACATGTACGCCGACCTAGGCGAGCTGGAAGAGATGGTCTCGGAGCTGTTGACCTACGCCAGCCTGGAGCGGGGCGCGACGCAGATCACCCGGGAAAGCATTGAGGCCCACAGTTGGCTCGACAGTGTGATTGGCAGCGTGGCCCTTGAAGCAGAGGCGGCGGGGGTGCAGTTGTTGTTGCGCACCTGTGAAGTCGACTATATCCGCATCGAGCCGCGCTTTATGGCGAGGGCGGTGATCAACCTGTTGCGCAACGCCATTCGGTATGCCGATCGGCGGGTCGAGGTGTCGTTGGTCAAGTTTGGCGCGGGCTATGAAGTGCGGGTCAATGACGATGGCCCCGGCGTTCCGATGGAAGGCCGCGCGAAGATTTTCGAACCCTTCCTGCGCCTGGATGCCAGTCGTGATCGTCGCACCGGTGGCTTTGGTTTGGGCTTGGCGCTGGTGCGGCGAGTTTGTCAGTGGCACGGAGGGCAGGTCGAGGTGCTGGATTCGGAGTGGGGTGGGGCCTCGTTTCGGATGACCTGGGCGTATGCGGAGTAGGCCGACATGCCGCCGGTGCGGGTACAGAAAATCCCGCATTGGGTAAAGCAATAGGCGATGGCCATGGAGCCGACCGCGGTGATTACCCACGAGAGCATCGACACCGCGCCCAACTGCGCCATGCTGGCCGGCAACATGATAATGCCCGAGCCCATCTTCTTGCTCGGATCGGCCATCGGGAACTCCTTGTTCTGGTATCAGGTCCGGGTGAAGTAGCCCGGTCAGGCCATCGCCTGCGCCTGAATCCGCAACTCCCCGTCCACATCCTTGACCAACCCACTGGCCAAAAACAGCGCCAGCAAGCGTTTGTGCAACTGCGGCTCGACAAAGTCCTTCACCGTGTCCAGCGCCAGGTTGCCGCTGCCGGGCAGCTCGGTCTTGGTATAGGACAGCCAGGCTTTTTTCAGCATTAACAGGACATCGCTGCCAGCGGTGGAGGCGAAGCGGCGGTTGGCCTGTTGGCCTTGCAGATTGAAGGTGTGCTGGAATTCATAACCGGTCTCGTCGCCCGCGCTGGCCACGCAGCGCACGCACGTGCAGGGGCCATCGCCAAAGGCGGCGAGCAGATAGGTATTGAAGTCCACGACGGGCTTGAGCGCCAGGCGCTTATCGACTTCGAACAGGTCCCCGGTCATTTTTTCGTCAGTGCTCAACGTCCATTTCCTTACAGGTCTACGGCTGGTTTTTTAGGAGCGCGGCACAATACCAGCCGGATGGAGTGTGCGGGTGTTTTTTGCCAAGGGACGACCCGTAAGCCCTAATGCCGGTAAGTTAAGAGATAAAACGGGCAACTCATAACCTGTGGCGAGTGGGCTTGCCCGCGTTGGGCCGCGCAGCGGCCCTAAAACCAATCACTGCGGTATTTCTGAAGATCACAGCGACCGGCCAGGGAGTGCTTCGCACTCCAGCGCGGGCAAGCCCGCTCGCCACAAGGTAATGTTAGGCGCGCCATCTCCTTAACTTATCGGCATTACCCGCAAGCCCTGCCTTTTATGAATAAAAATAGATTCAGATATTCTTTTCTGGACTTGGGGGGTGTTCCCGTTTCGATCTAAATCATTGATATATAGGCACAAGCTCGTATCGTTGTAGCTCTCACACAACACCAATACGAGCTTGCAATGCCCCGATTACTGCTCAGTGATGAGCACTGGTCGAAGCTGAGGGAAGTTCTGCTGCACAAGGTCATCTACAACAAGCGTGATCTACGGATGACCGTCGAAGGCATGCTGTATCGCATGCGCACAGGATGCCCCAGGCGAGACTTGCCCGAGGCATTCGGAAGCTGGAGCAAAGTCTACAAGCGTTTCAATGCCTGGTCTGCGTCAGGTAAGCTCGCAGCCAACCTCTATGGCTTCAACCTGACAGGTCGCATGCTTAGCGTACGATTTTTTCCGTTTTCTCTATCGCCCCCTTGAAGGCTCTCCGTGCAGCCAAACACTTTGCCCACCGACAGAGGTAACGCAATGATTCGACTTCTCTATATCAGCCATGCCGCCCCCACAATATCGAATGAACAAGTACAGGACATCCTGCTGTCCTCGCGCCAAAATAATCCGGCCAGCAGTATCACTGGCATCCTGATCCACGGTGGAGGACTGTTCATGCAAGTTTTAGAAGGGCAGGAACAGGATGTGCTCCGGCAATATGTGAAGATTCTAGATGATCCCAGGCACAGTGGTGCACGGATTCTTTATATTTCGCCGGCGAACAATCGGATCTTTGAGAAGTGGTCGATGGGGGGCGTCGAGAGCGATCCCTTGCAATTTCAATATATCTCCAAATTGCGCGCCCGCCGTCTAGAGGTCATCGATGCAAGTACATTCACGGAGACGATGCGCGAGTTTGCACAGATGCTGGGAGACGCGAAGTAGGGTTTGACCAGAAACCCCTGCTTAGGATGACCTGTGGTCAATGCCTAGGGGGTGTTCCAGATTCGATCTAAATCATTGATGTATAAGAACAAACTCGTATCGTTGTAGCTCTCACACAACGCCAATACGAGCTTGCAATGCCCCGATTACTGCTCAGTGATGAGCACTGGTCGAAGCTGCGGGAAATTCTGCTGCACAAGGCCATCTACAACAAGCGTGATCTACGGATGACCGTCGAAGGCATGCTGTATCGCATGCGCACAGGATGCCCCTGGCGAGACTTGCCCGAGGCATTCGGAAGCAGGAGCAAAGTCTACAAGCGTTTCAATGCCTGGTCTGCGTCAGGTAAGTGGCTCAAGGTTTTTCAGGCGCTGGTGACTGAACCGGACATGGAATGGGTTTTCATCGATGGCAGCTATGCCAAGGCCCACCAGCACAGTGCAGGTGCTGCCAGTGCCAAGGATGAGGCAATAGGGAAAAGCCGAGCAGGCAACACCAGCAAGATCCACTTGGCTGTAGATGCCTGCGGGCTACCAGTCGTATTTGAAATCACTGGGGGCCAGATCAACGACTGCACACAGGCGCCTGCGTTGATTGCCAAGGTTCCCACTGCAGAAACGATCATTGCGGACAAAGGTTATGACAGTGAGGCCGTATGTGAACAGGTTGAACAACAAGGTGCCAAAGCAGTGATTCCGAGGAAACGCAACTCCGTGAAAGGCAATGCGGATCTGGATAAAGGGCTTTACCGCAACCGGCACCTGGTAGGAAACGCCTTTGCCCGGCTGAAGCACTATCGAGCAGTCGCATCGCGTTTCGACAAATTCAAGAGAAATTACGAAAGCGTGTTGGCTATGGCTTGTGCCTTCCTCTGGCTACCCATGTGAAACGGGAACAGACCCTAGCAATCACCGCTACGCTCGCTGCCATTCTTCATGTCGCGGCAGATTCCTCATGACACTCAAACGTTCCACCTTGGCCCTGGCGGCGAGGGCAGTTGAGCCCATGCCTGGTCATTAGCGGAAGAACTCTCCCGGCGTCGCATCAAACTGCTGGCGGAAAGCCGCAATAAACGCCGAAGTCGACTCGTACCCACACGCCAGTGCCACATCGGTCACCCGCTCACCCTGTTCCAGCGCGGGCAGGGCGCTCAGCAGCCGTAACCGCTGGCGCCACGCCCGAAACGTCAAACCGGTATCTCTCAAAAACAATCGACTCAGGGTTTTCTCGCTGACTCCCAGCTTCTGGCTCCACTGCCCCAGAGTGGTCTGCTGTTCCGGGTGCAGATTCAAGCTGCGGTAGATCTGCCGCAGACGACCGTCAAGGGGCAATGGCAACATCAAGTCCACCTGGGGCGCAGCGGCCAACTGGTCCAGCACCACCTGGGCCAGCCGCCCGTGCGGACCATCCTCGGCATACTCCACCGGCAACTCGCTGAAGCTGCGGATCAATTCGCGCAACAAACTGCTCACCGCCAGCACCTGGCAACGCTCGGCCGCCCAGGCGGTGACGCTGCAATCGAGGTACAGGCTGCGCATCTCGGTATGGGGCGAACTGAACACCCGGTGCGGCATCCCGGCCGGTATCCACACCGCCCGTTGCGGCGGCGCGACAAAGCGCCCGGCGCTGGTCTGGATCTCCAGCACCCCGCAAATCGCGTAGGACAACTGCACCCACGGATGACTATGGCGGTGGGTCAGGGCGCGGTTGGGCAGGGATTCGGTGCGGCCATACACCGGCCGTGGCAGGCTGGAAAGCCCAGGCACGCTGCGGCGGACGGTTTTTTCATGTCCTTTAGGCGGCATTTACTGGCTCATTGGCGTTAGTCGGTAACAAGCCGTTACGTTAGAGTCGCTTCGATGCTCTTGGCAACCCCTGGAAGATCCTGCTTATGACCCGCCCACGCTTTTTGCCTGACAACTTCACCCTGACGCTGATAGGCACGGTGATCCTCGCCTCGCTGCTGCCCGTCAGCGGCCAGGCTGGCGTGGCCTTCGGCTGGCTGACCAACGGGGCCATCGCTCTGTTGTTTTTCCTCCACGGCGCCAAGCTGTCGCAACAGGCCATCGTCGCCGGGGCCGGCCACTGGCGCCTGCACCTGCTGGTGTTCAGCCTGACGTTCGTGCTGTTCCCGCTGTTGGGCCTGGCACTCAAGCCGCTGCTGTCGCCAATGATCGGCAAAGACTTGTACATGGGCATGCTCTACCTGTGTGCGTTGCCGGCCACCGTGCAGTCGGCGATTGCCTTCACGTCCCTGGCCCGGGGCAATATCCCGGCGGCGATTTGCAGTGCGGCGGCGTCCAGCCTGTTCGGCATCTTTCTTACGCCGTTGCTGGTGGCGTTGTTGCTCAATGTCCACGGCGAAGGCAGTTCCACCGTCGATGCCATCCTCAAGATCAGTGTGCAGTTGTTGCTGCCCTTTGTAGCCGGGCAAATCGCCCGCCGCTGGATCGGCGCCTGGGTGGCGCGTAATAAAGCCTGGTTGAAGTTCGTCGACCAGGGTTCGATCCTGCTGGTGGTCTATGGCGCATTCAGCGAAGCGGTCAACGAAGGTATCTGGCACCAGATTCCGCTGTGGGAACTGGGTGGCCTGGTCGTCGCTTGCTGTGTGTTGCTGGCGCTGGTGCTGGTAGCGTCCACGGTGCTGGGCAAGGCGTTCGGCTTTAATCAGGAAGACCGCATTACTATCCTGTTCTGCGGCTCGAAGAAAAGCCTGGCCACTGGCGTGCCGATGGCCCAGGTGCTGTTCGCCGGCAGCACCATAGGCGTGCTGATCCTGCCGTTGATGCTGTTTCATCAGATCCAGTTGATGGTCTGCGCGGCCCTGGCCCAGCGTTATGCCAAGCGGCCGGAGACAATCGCGGAGTTAATGGGGCAAGTGGACCCCTGAACCATCGTGTTACTATTTTTGCGCGCTGCTCAAGGGCTGGCATCGGGCCGGCAAGATATGCGCGCAACGAGTACGACGACCTGTAAATGAGCCTTTCTTCAACAACACCTCAAGCCAACTGGCAACCGGTCATCGCCCTCGCGCTGGCGGCCTTTGTCTTCAATACCACCGAATTCGTCCCAGTCGGCCTGCTCAGTGCCATCGGCGCCAGCTTCGACCTGCCCACCGCGCGCGTTGGCTTGATGCTCACCATTTATGCCTGGGTGGTGTCCCTGACTTCGCTGCCGGTGATGTTGCTGACCCGCAACGTCGAGCGGCGCAAGCTGTTGATCGTGCTGTTCGGCATGTTTATCGTCAGCCATATCCTTTCCAGCGTGGCCACCAGCTTTGGCCTGCTGATGGTCAGTCGCATCGGCATTGCGCTGTCCCATGCGTTGTTCTGGTCCATTACCGCGTCCCTTGCGGTGCGCCTGGCGCCGGAGGGCAAGCAGGTCCAGGCGTTGGGGCTGCTGGCAACTGGCACGTCATTGGCGATGGTGCTGGGTATTCCGCTGGGACGCTTGCTGGGCGAAGCCATGGGGTGGCGCACCACCTTCCTGGTGATCGCCGCGTTCGCTGCCGCCCTGGTGTTCTGGCTGGCGCGAACCTTGCCACTGCTGCCCAGCCAGAACTCGGGTTCCCTGCGCAGCCTGCCGATGCTGTTCAAGCGCCCGGCGCTGGTGGCGCTCTATGTGCTGACGGCCCTGGTGGTGACCGCCCAGTTCACCGCCTACAGCTACATCGAACCCTTCGTCGAAGGCGTCGCTGGCCTGAGTGGCAATTCAGTGACGCTAATCCTGCTGGTATTCGGCGGCGCGGGCATCATTGGCTCGCTGCTGTTCAGCCTGGTGCACCGCCTCAATCCCTACCGTTTTCTTATCGCGGCCGTGACCGTGCTCGCCTTGTGCCTGGCCTTGTTGCTGCCGTTGAGCGGCGAGGTCTCGTACCTGGTGACGCTGAGTGTGTTCTGGGGCATGGCGATCATGGCTTTCGGCCTGGCGCTGCAATCCAAGGTTCTGGTGCTGGCGCCGGATGCCACCGATGTGGCGATGGCGATGTTTTCCGGGATCTACAACATCGGCATCGGCGGCGGGGCATTGCTGGGGAGTTGGGTGGGCGTGCAGTTTGGCTTCGCCTATATCGGCGCGGTGGGGGGATTGCTGGCGGCAGTGGCGCTGGGGTTTTACTGCCTGGTGATCTACCGGTTTGGCCAGGGTATGGCTCGTGGGTAGAACCTGATCTGATCCGAGTGGATCGCTAGAGTCTGGAGAGTCAACTCTAATAGCGTAGACGTGATGCTATTAAGTTGACGCCAGTTTTTTATCCTTTTAGTATCGCGGCCCAATGATGGCACCGTGATATCTCGAAGGATTGAATCATGTTCTCCCGCCGCCTCTTCATGAGGTTGTGTTTTTGCCTTGTTGTCCTGGGCTTGAACGCTTTTTCCCCCGTGCTTGCCGCCACCCCTGGCGTGCAGGACTTGATTCGTGATCGTCAGGATCGTCTCCTCGAAGAACAGCGCAAGCGCCTGGACGAGTTGCGCAACCTGCCCGGCAAGGACACGGTCCCGGGGGCTCCACCGGCGGCTGAAGACACCCGTTGCTTCCCGATCAACAGCATTGAAGTGAAGGGCGCGGACAGCCTCTCCACGAGTGAGCGCGAGCGCCTGATTCGCCCCTATGTCGGCCAATGCCTGGGCGTGCAGCAGCTCAATGCCTTGCTCAAAGTCATCACCGACCACTACTTGGCCAAGGGCCTCGTCACCAGTCGTGCCTATTTACCCCAGCAGGACTTGTCCCGCCAGCATCTGGATATCCAGGTGGTTGAAGGCCGCCTGGAAGGTATCAGCAGCGACGCCGGCAGCGGCTTGTCACGACGTGAATTGGTCATGGCCTTTCCCGGTACCACCGGTGAGCTGCTCAACCTGCGGGACATCGAGCAGATGGTGGACCAGCTCAACCGCTTGCCCTCCAACCAGGCACAAATGGAATTGACCCCCGGCACCGCCGTCGGTGGCAGCACGGTGCTGGTCAAGAACGCTGCGCAAAAGCCTTGGCGCGCCAGTCTCTCGCGCAATAACGAAGGCCAGAAAGCCACCGGCGAACAGCAATGGGGCACCACCCTGGATTGGGACAACCCGTTGGGCCTGGCAGACCAGTTGATGCTGCGCGGCGGTCACGATGCAGTCAGCGATCACCTCCGCACGTCCCACAACGAGATGTTCTATTACAACCTGCCCTGGGGCTGGTGGAACGTCAGCTACAGCTACAGCCAGAGCGCCTACCGCTCCCAGGCCCAGGCCAATGGTTTCAATTTCAAGCAGACCGGTGACACCCAGAACCATCAACTTCGGGTAGAGCGGGTCATCCATCGCGACGCGGTGAGCAAGACCTCTCTCAATACAGGCCTGGCCTACCTGCGCACCAACAACTACATCGAAGACAGCAAGCTGGCCCTGAGCAGCAACCGCTTGAGCGAAGCGCAGTTCGGCATCAACCATGGCCGGCGGATCGGCAGCGCGTTCGTCAACCTCGACCTGGGGATGCAGAACGGTATTGGTGCCTTCGATGCGCAAAGCAATCACGACCTCAAACCCGGTCAGCCCGACGTCAGTTAC
The DNA here is from genome assembly GCF_055407105.1 of Pseudomonas sp. C321. Classification (NCBI taxonomy): domain Bacteria; kingdom Pseudomonadati; phylum Pseudomonadota; class Gammaproteobacteria; order Pseudomonadales; family Pseudomonadaceae; genus Pseudomonas; species Pseudomonas sp. C321. The sequence goes on from NZ_JBUZRB010000004.1 coordinate 236,513, forward strand.
CGCAAATACACCGCCACCCTGAGCTATCTGCAGCCGTTCAAGTTGTGGGGCGAGTCACTGAGCTTCAGTAGCCTGATGACCGGCCAGCGCAGCGAAGACCCTCTGTTCAGTCCGCAACGCCTGAGCCTGGGCGGCCTGTCGTCGATTCGCGGATATAAAGATCAGTCGCTGACCGGCGACAGCGGCGGTTACTGGCGCAACGACTTGCGTTGGAACCGCCCGGTGACCCTGCCGTGGCTGCAACCGGTGCTGGCCGAATACGGCGCCAGCATCGGCTACGACCAGGGCGTGATTCGTGGCGATCGCTACAACTTCGAACAACACGGCCGCGTCTCCAGCAACTCTCTGGAACTGTTCGCCCGGGGCAAGCACGTCAACGCCAGCGTGACCTTTGCCCATTCCCTGGAACGCCCCAACGCCATCACCGACCGCGAAAGCCCGATCTATTTCCGGATGGATTTCTTCCTCTAATTGCCGCTACTGCTGCAACGAGACTACGCCATGGATGCTCGACAGTTTGCTTTTCTGGTCCGCCAACCATCGGCTGCCTTGCAGTCGCGCGAGCGCTTCTGGGGTTTGCCCAAGCGCGGTTTGGCGCTGATCCTGGCCAATGCCATGTTCTGGCAACCGCTGTGGGCCCAGGCCGCTGGCATCGTGGTCAGTGCACCGGGCACCAGCCTCAGCCAGGCGGGCAACGGCGTGCCCATCGTCAACATTGCGGCGCCCAATGCCAACGGCTTGTCCCATAACCAGTTCAAGGACTACAACGTCGCGGCGCCGGGCCTGATCCTCAACAACGCCACAGGGCGGACCCAGGATACCCAACTGGGCGGGATCATCGTCGGTAACCCCAACCTGCGGGGCCAGGCGGCCAATATCATCCTCAACGAAGTCAACGGCGGCAGCCCCAGCCAGTTGCGCGGCTACACCGAAGTGGCGGGGCAGTCGGCCCATGTGATCGTGGCCAACCCCTATGGCATCAGTTGCAATGGCTGCGGCTTTATCAATACGCCGAAAGTGACCCTGACCACCGGCAAGGCGATCATCGACAACGGCCAGATCAATCGTTATCAGGTCGACCAGGGCAATGTGTCCATCGACGGTGCCGGCTTGAACGCCAGCAATGTCGATCAGTTCGAAATCATCACCCGCGCCGCAAAAATCAACGCGCAGATTCAGGCGAAGAAACTCACCATCGTCGCCGGTCGCAATGACGTGGACGCACGCACCTTGAACGCCACGGCGCGCGCGGCGGATGGCAGCCAGGCGCCGGACCTGGCGATCGACTCGTCGGCGTTGGGCGGTATGTATGTAGGCGCGGTCAAGCTGGTCGGTACCGAAACCGGTGTGGGTGTGCGGCTGTCGGGTGACATGGTTGCCGGCGGTGATATCCAGATTGATGCCGCAGGCCATGTGGTCATGGGTCAGACCTCGGCAGCCACAGCCGTTAACGTGAAAGCTCAGAGTGTCGAAGCTAAAGGCGCGGTCTACGCCGGTACTGATTTATCGGTGAAAACCCAAGGTGCCTTGACCAACCAACAAACCCTCGCCGCCAAAGACAGCATCACGCTGGACGCCGGTGGCCGGCTAACCAACAACGGAATCATCGAAGCTGGCGTCAACGCCGACACCAGTCGCAACACCCGAGGCGATGTGCGCCTGAACGCGCAGGCCATCGACAACACGGGTAAGACCGTCATTGCCAGCCGCGACCTCACCGTCAACACTGGCGAACTGGCCAACCAGCGCGGCACGTTGAGCGCCCAACGCGACGCGCGACTCGCCGCCACACGCCTGGATAACCAGAACCAAGGCCGAATCCTCAGCGCGGGCAGCCTTGGCATAAAAGCCGATCAACTGCTCAACAGCCAGGGCGGTCTGGTCACCAGTACCGGCAACCTTACGGCCGGTATCGGGCAACTGATCAACCGCAGTGGCGAGCTGTCTAGCCAGGCGCAAGTCACGCTGCAATTGGCAGCGTTGGATAACGTGGCGGGGCTGGTGTCGGCCGGGCAGACGTTGAGCCTGAATGCCACGGGCCCGGTTAATAACCAGCACGGTACCTTGCGCGGCGATATCCGCCTGGACTTGAAAGCCGGCCACGTGGACAACAGCGCGGGCGGGCGCATCAGCGGCGGGCAGACGCTCAATGCCAGCGTCGAAAGCCTTGATCAGCACGATGATGGTCGGCTCTTCGGCCAGAGCGATGTCAGCCTTGACCTCAATCGCGGCCACCTGAATAACCAGGGCGGCGTGATTAATGCCCCGGGGCGCTTGTTGCTGAGCAACCTCAACAGCGTCGATAACCAAGGCGGTGAAATCTCCAGCAGCCAGGCATTTACCCTGGCCGCCGACACCTTGAACAACCGCAACGCCAAGCTCCTCAGTGAACAGGCACTGACCGTACGCATCGCCCAAGCGCTCGACAACACTCAAGGCCTGGTCTCGGCCAAAGCCTTGGATGTACGTGCTGGCAGCCTGGACAACAGAAGCGGCACACTCAGCGCCGGTGACGGGCTGCTCGCGCAGGTCGATGCGGCGCTGGATAACCGTAACGGCAAGGTGTTGGCGCGTACCGCATCGGTCAACAGCGCGTCTTTGGACAACCGCCAGGGCCTGCTGCAAGGCGACACTACGCTCACCCTCAACAGCCTTGGCCTGATTGATAACCGCCAAGGCACGCTGTTCGCCGGGCAAGGGTTTGATATCGCCGCCGGCAGCCTGGACAACAGCAGCGGCAAGCTGACCAGTGACGGCCGCCTGACCGCGCGGATCAGCGCGCAACTGTTGAACCAGACGGGTCTTTTCACCGCGGGCGGCCTGCTGCAAGTCAGCGCCGCCAGCCTCGACAACAGCGCCCAGGGCAACCTCTACAGCCAAGCGGGCGTCAGCCTGGACCTGAACCACGGCCACTTGAACAATCAGGGCGGCTTGATCCACGCGCCGGCTGTGCTGCTGAACAACCTCAACAGCGTCGATAACAGAGGCGGGGAAATCTCCAGTGCACAAGCGTTGGATTTCAACGCTGACAGCCTCGACAACCGCAGCGGCAAATTGCTCAGCGAGCAAGGGTTGCTGGTGCGCATCGCCAAGGCCCTGGATAACACCAAAGGCTTGGTTGCCGCGACTGGGCTGGACCTTCAGGCCAACAGCCTGATCAACGCCGAAGGCACGCTGAAAGTACGCGATGACCTGAAGGTGTCCGTCGATACCGCGCTGGACAATCGCCAAGGCGAAATCATCGGCGCGACCACCACCTTGAGCAGCCTGACGCTGGATAACAGCCATGGTCTGCTTCAAGGGGACACGTTGCTCACCGTCACCCATACCGGCATCGCGATCAACCGTGGCGGTCGTTTCGTCAGCGGCCAACAGCTGAATCTGAGCATCGGCCAGTTGGATAACCGTGGCGGCAGCGTCGCGTCGGCGGGGGCGATGCAGGTCAACGGCACGCTGCTGGATAACCGCGAAGGCGGCTTGCTCAATGCGCGTAAGTCGCTGGCAATGAGCGTCGACAACCTGGACAACCGCGGGGGTGAGGTTTCCAGCCTCACCGACCTGTCCTTCAGCGGCAAACAGTTCGACAACAGCAACGGCGGGCACCTGCTGGCCAACGGCGCCATGCAGCTGACCCTTGAACAGCTGAACAACCAACAAGGCACCGTGCGCAGTGATGGCAACCTCACGCTGCAAGCCACCACACTGAACAACGACGGCGGCCGCATCAGCAGCGGCGCGGCGCAGCGATTGAACGCCACGGGCGCCGTCAGCAACCGCAACGGTGAATTGCTCAGTGCCATGGCGCTGACCCTCAACAGCGCCAGCCTCGACAACCGAGGTGGCAAGCTGATCGGCGACGGTGCCGTGAAGGTCACCACCGGCGCGTTGAACAACCAGAACAGCGGGCGCCTCACCAGTGCCGATCGCCTGGACTTGACCGCAGGGCAGGTGGATAACCGGCTCGACGGCAATATCGCCAGTAACAAGGCGCTTACCGCGAGCATCACCGGTCTTGATCAGCGCGGTGGCGGCAAGCTCTACAGCCTCAGCGACCTGAGCCTGGACATGAACAATGGCCACCTCAATAACGCCGGTGGCCTGATCCATGCGCCGGGCCAATTGCTGCTTAAAAGCCTGTCCACGGTCGCCAACCAGAACGGCGAGATATCCAGCGAGCACGCGTTCACCCTGGCCGCACAAAGCCTGGATAACAGCGACGGCAAGGTGCTCAGTGACCAAGCGTTGACCCTCAAGCTCGACCAGGCACTGATCAACATCAAAGGCCAGATTTCTGCCGCCGGGCTCAGCGCCCAGGCGGCACGCCTGGATAACAGCAGCGGCGTGTTCAGCAGCTCCAAGGACCTGACGCTGAGCCTCGGTGGCGACCTGCTCAATGACGACGGTGAAGTCTCCAGCACCGGCGCGAGCGTGGTCAACGCGATGACGTTGAATAACCGCAACGACGGCCACGTAATGGGTGATATTAGCCTCGACCTGACCACCACCGGTGCCCTGTTCAACCAAGGCGGAACCTTAGGCAGCGGCCAGCGTTTGAATGTCACTTCGGCCAGCCTGGATAACAGTCAATCCGGCAGCGTGGTGAGCGATGGCGGCCTGACCGTGAAGGTCGATGGCCTGTTGGACAACCAAGCCAAGGCCAGTGTGAAGGCCAAAGGCGTCGTGGATATCCAGGCCGGTAGCGTGGACAACCGTGCAGGCCGCTTGTCTGGGCAAAACCTGCTGACCCTGCGCAGCGCCAGCCTGGATAACCGTGGCGGCGCGGTGCGTGCCAATCAGGACCTGAACCTGTACGTCGGCCAGTTGGATAACCGTCAGGGCGTGCTCAACAGTAAGCAGGCGCTGGCACTCACCGGCCAGTCGCTGAGCAACCAAAGCGGCTTGGCCAGCGCCGTCGGCCCGGTGCACCTCACTGTCGACAGCGTCGAAAATGCCAAGGGCCGCATTGCCAGCCAGGCTGATCTGGACGCTACCGTCGGTATCCTGAACCAGCAGGGCGGCCAGCTGGTCGCCCAGGGCAACCTGACCCTCAACGCCGACACCCTGGATAACCGCAACGGCGGCGTTCTCGGCGCGACAAAAGCGTTGAAACTCAAGGTCAACAACGCCGACAACCGCGCCGGGGAAATCTCCAGCCAGCAAAACATCGACTTCAGCGGCCAGCGCCTCGACAACAGCGGCGGCAAGTTGCTGGCCGGGACTGCGCTGGAACTGGCAATGGGCGAGGTGATCAACCAGGCCAAGGGATTGGTCTTCGCCCAGGACGCCCGCTTTACCGGCAGCCGTTTGGATAACACCGAAGGCACCTTCGGCGCCAAGCGTTCCCTGGCGCTGCAATTGTCGGCAGGGCTGGACAATACGCGCGGCAAACTCAGCAGCGAAGGGTCGATAGACCTGGCTGCCCAGCGCATCGATAACACCGGTGGCAGCCTCTCCGGCGCCGGCCCGCTGACGATCGCCAGCGCCACGGATTTGATTAACCAGGGCGGCACCGTCGAGAGTGCACAAAACCTCAAGCTGACCAGTGCCAGCCTGGATAACACTAACGGTCTGATCAAAAGCCAGGGCGGCGCAACCCTCGCGACCGGCGTGTTTAACAACGGCGTTGACGGTCAGGTCACCAGTGCCGACAGCCTCGATCTCACGGCCACCCACGTCACCAACAGCGGGCATATCCGCAGCGTTGGCAGCTTGAACGCCAACCTCACCGGCCTCACGCAGTTGGGCGGCGCCGAGCTGTTGAGCACCACGCAACTGAACCTCGACCTGCACGACGGCGAGCTGGTCAACGCTGGCGTGATCAACGCACCGATCCTGGTGCTGAACAACCTCGCCAGCATCGACAACCAGCACGGCGAAATCTCCAGCCAGAACGCTTTCACGCTGGCGGCAAAAAACCTCGACAACAGCAACGGCAAACTCATCAGCAACCAAGGGCTGACCTTGCGCGTTGACCAAGTGCTGGCCAACGTCAAAGGCCATATTAACGCCGTTGGCCTTGACGCCCGCAGCACCCGCTTGAACAACACCGACGGCCTGCTCAGTGGCCGGGGCGATGTCACGATCAGCGCTACCGAACGGATGGATAACCAGCGCGGCAGCGTGATTGCCGACGGTGCCTTGCTCCTGACCGGCGCAGCCCTGGATAACCGTGGTGGCGAGATTGCCGGCAAGGCTCAGGTTAGCGTTAACACCGACCACCTCGACAACCAGAACGGCAAGCTGATCAGCACCGAAGGCCTGCACCTGCGCGGTGCAAGTCTGGATAACCGCAGCGGTCTGGTAGGCGCGACAAAAGCGCTGAAACTCGACGTGGGTACGATCGACAACCGTGCCGGTGAGCTGACTGGCAACGCCGACGTCAGCGTCACCGGCCAGCAGTTGAACAACAGCGACAAGGGCGTGGTGTTTGCGGGCGGCGGCCTGAGCCTGGCGGTGGACCAGGTGATCAACCGCACTCTTGGTGAATTGAACGGCCAGCGCCTGACCCTGACCGGCACCTCGTTGGACAACAACGGCGGGAAGCTGCTCAGCGAACAACCGCTGATGGTGGAACTGGCGGGCGACTTCGACAACAGCGAAGGCGTGCTCAGCAGTGAAGACGCGCTGAGCGTCAAGGCGCGTAGCCTCATTAACAACAAGGGCAGCCTTTCCAGCGGCCAAGATTTGAACGTCGCCGTTACCGGCAACCTGGATAACCAAGACGGCAAGTTGGTCACCGACGGCAGCCTGACGCTGCACAGCGCAAGTCTGGGCAACCATCAAGGCGCCATCAGCGGCAAGGGCCCGGTTCTGGTCACCACCGGTACGATGAACAACCAGGGTGGCCACCTCAACAGCAGCGATACGTTAGCGTTGACCACCGGGCAGTTGAACAACGGCGGCAGCATCGGCGGCGAGAAGGGTATGACCGCCAGCGTCACCGGGCTGGACCAGCAAGGTGGCAAGCTGTTCAGCAACGCCGGCTTGAGCCTGGACCTGAACAACGGCGAGTTGAACAACACCGGCGGCTTCCTCAATGCCAAGGGCCCGTTGCTACTTAACAACCTCAACACGGTCACCAACCAGAATGGCGAAATCTCCAGCGGCCAAGCCTTCACCCTGGCTGCGCAAAACCTGGATAACAGCAACGGTAAACTGCTGAGTAACCACGGCCTGACACTGCGGATCAATCAGGCGTTGACCAACCTCAAAGGCATGATCGGCGCTGCCGGCCTCGATGCCCGCACGGCGGCTTTGGACAACCGTGGCGGTACTGTGAGCAGCCGCGGCGACCTGCTACTGAGCAGCGACGGCCAGTTGAATAACCAAGACCAGGGCCTGATCAATAGCCTGGGGAGCCTGAACCTCACTGCTGCCAGCCTCAACACCGGCAACGGCGGCGAAGTCTCGGCCAAAGGTGCGATGGCTGTCGGCGTCAGTGCTCTGGCTTCGGCGGGCGGTCGTATCGTCGGCGAGCAAGGCGTGACCCTCGATCTCAACAACGGCCACCTGGATAACCGCAACGGCCTACTGCTTGCCAACGGCCCGCTGACCCTGAAAAACCTGCGTGACCTCAACAACCAGGGCGGCGAAATTTCCAGCCAGCAAAGCTTCTCTGTGACGGCGCGAAGCCTGGACAACACCGGCGGCAAGCTGATCAGCAGCCAGGCGCTGAGCGTCAACGCGGGCACGTTGGTCAATACCACGAAGGGCTTGCTGAGCGGCTGGGAAGGCCTGAACGTCAGCGGCGGCACCCTCGACAACCGCGACCACGGCACACTTTCCAGCCGCAGCGGCGCGATTGATGTGCGCCTGTCCGGCGCGCTGCAAAACAACACCGACGGTGCACTCGTCAGCCACGGGCGTTTGGACGTCAGCGCGGCCAGCCTGGATAATCGCGGCAACGGCGTGCTTTCCAGCGGTACCGGGCAAAAACTGGCGGTGACCGACGCACTGGTCAGCGGCGACGGTGGTTTGATCGAAAGCGGTGCCGAGTTGGATGTGCAAGCGGGCACCCTGGCCAACCAGGGCACGATCAACGTGCAACAAGGGTTCTCCTTCACCGGCATCGACCTCACCAACAACGGTGGCAGCCTGATCAGCAACGGTGGGATGACCCTCGACCTGCTCGGCAACCTCAACAACAGCGGCGGCAAACTGGCTAGCGCCGGGCCGTTGCTGCTGAAGCGGGCCAACCAGGTCTACAACAACGCCGACGGCCAGATCATCAGCCAAAGCCTGCTGACCCTGCTCACCGGCGGCCTGGACAACAGCGAACGCGGCACCCTCGCCGGTAAAGAACGGGTGGCAATCACCAGCACCGGCGCCGTGCAAAACCAAACCGACGGTTTGATCTACAGCCAGAACGCTGACGTGCAACTGAACGCTGCTGGCCTGAACAACGCCAAGGGCAAGGTGCAAGGCCAGACCGGCCTGGGCTTGACCGTCAGCGGCGACGTCGATAACCAGGGCGGCAAACTGGTCAGCGCCCAGGGCCTGAACCTGCTCGCCAACCGCATCGACAACCAGAACGGGCGCATCGCTGCGCAGACCGGCGACGCCGTGGTCAACGCCAACTACTTCGCCAATGCCAACGGCGGCATGTACGCCAAGGGCTTGGTGCGCGTCGGCGGGCAAACGCTGGACAACAGTAACGGCCAGATTGGCGCCGGCGTGATCGACCTGGGGCTCAACGGTGCGTTACGCAACCAGGCGGGGATCATCGAAAGCGACACCACGCTAAACCTGCTGGCCAGTGACGTCGACAACGTCGGCGGCCAACTGCGTGCGCTTGGCAGCAGCGGCAAAACCACGGTTCAGGTGGGTGGGCAGATCGACAACCGCAATGGCCGGCTGGAGACCTCCAACAGCGACTTCACGCTGACCGGGAGCCTGCAGAACCAGGACGGCAGTGTGCTGCACGGCGGCGCTGGGACGTTTGATATCGCCACCGCCAACCTCACCCGTGCCGGCGGCAACGTGGTGACGCGCGGCGGCTTGACCCTGACTGCGGACAGCTGGACCAACAGCAGTGTGATCCAGGCGGGCCGTTTGACGGTGAACGTCAACACCCTGAACCAGACCGCAGGCGGGCAATTGCTGGCGTCGCAAAGCCTTGTCGGCAGCGGCGGTAACTGGAACAACGATGGCTTGATTGCCAGTGACGGCAGCGTGGCGGTGCAGTTGGGCGGCGGTTATGAAGGCAACGGTCGAATCAGCGGCCTCGGTACGCTGGACCTGACCGCTTCGCAAATGATCCTCAAAGAGTCCGGCAGCCTGGCAGTCGCGGGAGCGACTCACGTGACAGTCGGCGGCCAGTTGACTAACCGAGGGCGCCTGACCTCCGGTAGTGGCCTGCGCATTGACGCCGGCAGCGTGGTCAACACTGGGACGCTTGGGGCCTCACAGAATCTTGACGTGACTGCCCAAAGCTTGCTCAACGACCACGTTGCGGGCGACCTCAATGCGCGCAGCTTGGTGTTCAGCGGCCAAGACTCGACGTTCAACCTGGGCAGCCTTACCAACAATTATTCGGACATCTACAGCCTGGGCAACCTGACGGTGGCCGGTGTTGCCAATGGGACATCCGCACAAAGCGTCAGGAACGTTTCCGCCAGCATCGAAAGCATGGGCGACCTCAGGCTCTCGGCCAATGAGGTGGTCAACGAACGCGAGAAATTCCAGCTCAACCAGCGGTTGACGTCGGCGGGCGTGAGCATTCGTTGTACGCAACATTGCAGCGGCGGCTGGAGCGACAGACGACCTAACCTTACCGTGAGCCGCACGGTTGAGAGCGTGGTCGAAGCCGACTCACCTTCGGCCACTCTCAGCGCAGGGCGCAACATGGTGATCAGCGGCCAGAACTTCACCAACCGCTACAGCGTGGTGTCGGCGGCCAATGACCTGTCGATTACCGGCGAGAACATCCTGAACCTGGCCGCCACCGGGGGCTCCGGTACTCAGAATCAGAACTTCTGGGGCTCGACAAAAATCCCCAAGGGCCAGTACAACCAAATGGTTGCGGCGGTTCAGGCCTACAGCCAAGCGCACCCTCAAGGCACGCCTGTGGATGAGGTGGCTTTCGCTGCATTGATGGCAAGGTTCAGCCCGTCGATCTTCGCGGGCATCAATGCGCCCATAGCCGTGCGCGGCGGCACGCAAGTGGTGGCCCCGGCAATTATCCAGGCCGGCGGCAATGCTCAACTCACCGCCAGTAAAAACATCAGCAACATCACTGTGCTTAAAACCACGCTTGGCGTAGGTGGCCGCTCGCTGGATACCGGTGTGGGCGCCAACAAAACCCAAGTTGTGGTGCTGAACGCACAATTACCGCCCGACCTTGCCCAACAGCAAGTCAACCCGTTGACCCTGCCGGGCTTCGGTTTGCCAAGCGGGCAGAACGGCCTGTTCCGCTTGAGTGGGCAGGGCGGCACCAGCGGGCAGGCGATCGGCAATCAGGGCGAGGCTCAAAATTGGACACTGGGCAGCGCAAGTATTGACCCGGCCAAGCGTGAACAAGCGCTGCCTGAAAACCAGGGGCGTACGATCCAAGTCGAGGGCGCTGCCCAAGTCACCGCCAGTACGCATCAAATCGCCTTGGCCGCCCGCGAAGCCAACGCAATCGACGCCGTCGCCAGCGCCATCAAGATTGACGCAGTCGGCAGCGCTGACGTGCAGACCTTACAACCTGGCCGTACCAGCGGCGCCGACATCACCCGCGTAGAAGGCATTGATGCCCGCAACCCGGCTGATGGTTCCCGGCCTGCGGTCGGCGCAATCGACCTGCCCGGTATGACTGCTGCCGATCGCGACGCCCGAGTTGTGCACACCGCTTCCAATGAATCCGGCGGCGCTCGCCCCGACCTGAGTGACCGTGGCACCAACGTGGTTGCCATCGCGCCACAGACTGCCGTCGGGCAACCCACCCCGTTGACCAGCCAAACCTTCAGCCGGGTCCAAGGCCTGCCTGACAGCCGTGCGGCCTCGCAGCCGCACAAGTACCTGATCGAAACCAACCCGGTACTCACCGACCTCAAGCAATTCATGAGCTCGGACTACATGCTGCAAGGCCTGGGCTACAACCCCGACGAGAGCTGGAAGCGCCTGGGCGATGGCCTCTACGAACAGCGCCTGGTTCAGCAGGCAGTGCAAGCGCGTACTGGTCAACGCTTTATCGACGGCCAGAACACCGACGAAAAGCTGTTCAAGTACCTGATGGACAACGCGATCAGCAGCAAACAGCAACTCAACCTGTCGGTGGGCGTGAGCCTCACCTCGCAACAGGTCGCTGCCCTGACGCATGACATCGTGTGGCTGGAACAACACGAAGTGAACGGTGAAAAGGTCCTGGTGCCCGTCCTGTACCTGGCCCAGGCCGACAACCGCCTGGCTTCGAATGGTGCCTTGATCGCCGGTAACGACCTGAACCTGATCGCCGGCGAAAACCTGGTCAACGCCGGCACCCTGCGCGCCACCAACAACCTGTCGGCGAAGGCGGCCAACGACCTGACCAACAGCGGGCTGATCGAGGCGGGCAATCGTCTGGACTTGCTGGCCGGCAACAATATCGTCAACAAAGCCGGCGGCATCATCGCCGGACGCGATGTGACGATGACCGCGATCAATGGGGATGTGATCAACGAACGCAGCGTGACCGGGTGGGACGACAAAGGGGCGGGGTATTCGCAGCATCGCGACTACGTTGACAGTGCTGCTCGAGTTGAGGCGGCCAATGACCTGGATATCAGCGCCGGCAAAGACGTTGCCAGCATCGGTGGCGTTTTGCACAGCGGTCGTGACACGACAATTGTGGCTGGACGGGATGCCAGCCTGGTGTCTGCCGAAGAGCGCAATGCCACCGATATGGGCAAGCGTCTGCAATTGAGCAATGCCACGCAACACGGTTCCAGCGTAGACGCAGGTCGCGATATCAACGTCAAAGCGGGCCGAGATATCACGGCTATCGCCAGCCAGATCGATGCGAAGCGGGACATCAATATGAGCGCTGGCGGCGATATGCTTCTGGCGTCCGCAGCGGATGAGGAACACTTCTCGAGTAAATCTAAAAAGGAAAAGCGTCAGGAAGATCATGTCAGTCAGGTGTCGACCACGCTGAGTGCCGGTGGGGACGTATCACTCAGTGCCGGTAAGGATCTGGCGATGAGTGCCAGCCGCATCAGCGCAGGGGATGAGGCGTACCTAGTGGCGGGTGGCAGCCTGGGCTTGTTGTCAGCGGAGGACAGTGATTACTCGCTGTATGACATGAAGAAGAAGGGGAGTTGGGGCTCTAAGAAAACCCAGCGTGACGAAGTGACTAAAGTCACCAACATTGGCAGTGAAATCAAAACCGGTGGCGACCTCACGATTCAGAGTCAGGGCGACCAGAAATACCAGGCTGCCAAGTTGGACAGTGGCAATGACCTGACCATCGCCAGCGGTGGTGGCGTGACCTTCGAGGGCGTCAAAGATCTCGATCAGGAGAGCCACGCCAAGAGCAAAAGCAGCCTTGCCTGGAACAGCATGAGCGGCAAAGGCAACACCGACGAGACCCTCAGGCAGACCCAAATGGTTGCCAAGGGTGAAATCGCGATCAAGGCCGTTGATGGTCTGCATATCGATGTCAAACAGGTCAATCAACAGACCGTCAGCCAGGCCATTGATGCGATGGTGAAGGCTGATCCGCAAATGGCGTGGTTGAAGGAGGCTGAGAAGCGCGGCGATGTTGATTGGAAGCTGATCAAGGAGACGCACGACTCCTATAAGTACAGCAACTCCAGCCTTGGGCAGGGGGCGATGCTGGCTATCATTATTATTGTGACCGTGTTGACCGCAGGGACCGCGAGCGCGGGTGTTGCTACTCTCGCCGGAGCAACGCCTGGCTCTGTGATGGCTGCTGGCGCAGCTGCTACCACCGGGGCTGCAGCTACCGCAACCACCGCCGCTACCGTGGCTACAGCTGCATCGGCTGCGGGTTGGGGTAACGTGATCGCAACCGGAATGCTGACCTCCATGGCGGGCACCGGGGCCGTTAGCGTCATCAACAACAAAGGCAATCTCGGGGCTGCTTTCAAAGACACATTCAGCAGTGACAACCTGAAAAGTGCGCTGATTTCTGGCCTTGCTGCCGGTTTCACAACGGGTGTCATCGATCCGAACTTGGGAGGCACTACCAAGCCTTTCAATAACCTCACCAAAGGTTTTGATCTCAAAACGCTGGAGGGTATTGGAGGCTTTGCGGTTCACGCGGCAGCTCAAGGTGTGGCTGCTGGCACCATCCAGACCGTGGTTGGTGGCGGAAGTCTGAGTAAGAACGTTACCGGTGGCTTGGTTTCACAGGCCGGGAATGTGGTGGCTGCGACGGCCTTCAACTACGTGGGCAGCTATGCCCAGGAGCATTGGCAGGCCGCAAAGAACGTCGGTGATACCACTGGCATGGCGATGTGGGCGGAGGGAGGTTCAGCCCGAGTCACCATGCACGCCTTGTTTGGTGGTGCGGTTGCCAGCGCCACGGGCGGTGACTTCAAGACTGGGGCTATCGCGGCGGGGGCAAGCCAGGCAATGGCGCAGGTCCTGAACGATACGTTTGATAAGCAACCGGAGTTGAGACAAGCGTTCGCACAAGTTGTCGGTTTGACTGCGGCAGGGCTGGCCGGAGGTGATGTCAATAAAGCGTCTTGGATTTCGCAAATGGCGGATCAGTACAACCGTCAACTGCACCAGAAGGAAACGATCGCGCTTGAGGCGTTGCAGAAAGACGACCCGAACAACGCTTATCAATTGAAGGCTGCGGCATGTGCCTTGGTGCACTGCAGCGCTTCCGTTCCGACTGAAGATCCAAACTACAAATACATCCGCGATCTTGAGTTGGATGGCGGCGCCTTTAAAGATGCTCAGAAACAACTGTTGGCAACGGGTGCTTTTGATGAGTACGGCAGGTGGGATAAAGCAAACGACAAGCTGTTGAGGAATGACGAGGCACTTACCCGCTCTGGAAATGCGGGGCGAGCTGTCCTTGGGGCAATGGGGGCTGCTGGCGGATTCGGCGGAGCAATCCTGATGGCGCCTGCCTGCGTGACCGTCGTGGGTTGTGCAGCACCTGCACTTTCTGGCTTGGGCGGCGCGCTTTCCTTCCACGATGGTATGCAGGCGACGGGTGCGCTTCTAACGCCTTATCAATACACGCAGGGGAGCAAGGTACTCGACTCGTTCAGTATGGATACCTACCCCGGCGATGTTAACCCTATGCGTGATTATGGGACTGCGGCGGCCAAAGCTGCATTGGAAATCGCCCTATTCAAGGGGGCCAGCAAGTTGGCAGGGGCCGGTGATTCGATTTTGCTGACTCGCGGTAAGACGAGTGCAACTGACGGCGCTGGCGGTACGGTCAATGTTCCCCAAACGGTGCCCTATGGTGCAAAAGCAACCGGCGAGGTAGCTGCTACCGTGCCGCGGACTCCTCTAGCAGGCCCGACAGGTAACTGGAAAAATTACACTCACGCAGAGGCTGTCATTCAGACCCAAGCATCTGGCCGGTTGGTAAATGCAGAAAAAGCGGTTATTGATCCGAGCAAAGTGACATCTTATGCATTGAACACAGCGCACCCTGTTGGCGGTAACAAAGCAAAGGTCTTTGAGTCGGCCTTGGGCTACAATCAAACGAATGCTGCCAGTTTAATAACAAAAGTACAGGAGGGTGCGATGCTGTATCCTGCGAAGTTAGGCGCTTCTGATAAATTTGGTCAGCGTATAACTATAGATATGCCAATAACTGGGCCAAACGGTAATACGGCAACTGTCCGTACAGGCTGGATATATGATCCGGGTTCTGCCACGCCTAGGATGACGACCCTCTATGTCAAGTAAGGAGTATAAGGTGGGTTATTCGCTTTTTGATGTGGTTGTGTTAATCGAGGATATTCCGGAGGAGGGGTTGCGGGCGGGTATGAAGGGGGCGATTATTGAGATCTATAGTCAGCCAGTTGAGGGGTATGAAATAGAGTTTTGTGACGAGCAGGGGCGAACAGTTGCACAGTTGGCATTATCCTCTGATCAATTCCAGCTGTATAAGTAGGTGCAAAAGGCGCTAAGGCGGTCCCTGATTTCTATACCAGCGGAAGAAAAGGGGACAGATTTATTTTTCACCCATTTGCTAAGCTGTAAGCTCCTAAGAAAGGAGGTTGCTTATGCCCAGGATGGGACGTGTTGTTCTGCCAAACTACCCCCACCACGTTGTGCAACGTGGTCACAACCGCCAGACGGTGTTTGCAGCGCCGGAAGACTACCAGCGCTATGTAGGAGATCTTCGAGAACTCAAGGATGCATTTGGAGTAAAAGTATACGCCTATTGCCTGATGACCAATCATGTTCATCTGTTAGTCGCGCCAAGCGAGTCGGTGGCTGGGTTGGGGCAGTTAATGAAGGCGCTTGCGGCTCGTGCCACCCGTTATCGGAACAGGCTAGAGGGGCGAACAGGTACGTTATGGGAAAGCCGCTACAGGTCAAGTGTGGTGCAATCTGAGACTTACCTACTGGCGTGTTGTCGGTACATCGAACTGAATCCTGTACGTGCTTGCATGGTGGCAGATGCAGCGGATTACCCATGGTCGAGTTATAACGCCCGCGTTGGCGGTTCACCTGATAGTGATTGGTTGGATATTGATGCCTGTTTTGATTTGTTAGGGGGCACAACGCTGGAGCGTCACGAAAGTTACAAGGCATTTATGAGTCAGGCTGTTTCAAGTGAAGAGCTAAAGACAATTCGTCAGGCTCTACAGCGTGGGCAACTTACCGGGACTACTCGTTTCATTGATGAGGTTGAGCGTATAGCAGGAATCCGAATAGAGCATCGGGGGCAGGGTAGGCCACGGCGTGATGCATAAAAATAAATCTGTCCCCTTATTTCCAAGATCAAAAACAACACCTTGTTTCCTTCGTCGTGGACGGATGCGCAGACTATGAGCGCGGTGCGAGCCACCGGAAACGGGCCGGCTCTCGCCACTCGACCTGATGGGGCGTCATTGCATCAAACGACAGTCAATGGGGTTAAAGTCGAGGTTATTAAAGTCGGTGATCGTGTGACCGCTGGCTATCCTTGCGGCAGAGGCTGTACGGATCCGACAAAATTCTGATAGGTGAGCGATGTTTAAAGAATATGAGGTTTTTCTGGATTCGATCGGTTCTCAAGACTACTGGTCGGATGTTGGCGTTGATATTGCTTGCGCTCAGGTCTCTGAGTTCGCTGACTCGGACTGGCGTGAACTTGAGTCTGCCCTTGGCGTGAAGCCTGATGTGTGGCTGGGCCGGTGTGCCGAATCCCTCAGTGATGTGAGTGATGAACGAGCTTTGCACGTACTCTTAAGGTTGCTTGAAGCGAAAGAGGAGTCAGTGGTCATTCATGCACTTGAGTCAATCGATGCGCTCTTTTTGGCGGGTTATATTCTTGATGCGAAGCCAGTCATAACGGCCTTGAGCGAAGGCGTTGATGCTTCAACGCGAACCCTGGAATTAATGGTGGCGACGTTGATCAGAAAGCTTAAATAATAAAATAACCAAGGGCGAGTGTGGGTCATTGAAGGGCGGGCGAGTCACTGGGATCGAGTAGCATGTGTCTTCACCTATGTGCTTGAGAGTACAGCCGCACAGGCAATGGCTGTTTTCTGGTTCGTGATAGATCAGTGTGCGAGGAAATTGTGGTGGCAACGGTCTGCGCTTGGGCTGCTGGCGTACTTTGCCTTCGACAGGCGCTGGTTGCAGCGCCTCAAGTTCGGCTTCGATAGCGGCGATATCGGTGTCGATCAAGTCGTTGAGCAAGCTGGGTTGATCCGGACTTAGCTGCTCGCTGCGCTTGGCAAACCTGAAGCGCTTAAGCAGCGCGATCTCGTGGGACAGCTTCTCGAGCCCCATGAAAGACAGGACACCGTTTCCCCCTTACGATAAGGGATAGGCAAACGGTTATGTTTATGACCAAAGTACGGCGAAGCAGGCCTGTGGACGATGCTGATCTGGTGGTTGAAATCCAGCAACAGGTCAGCGAACTGCCCAGCTATGGCTACCGTCGGGTCTGGGGATTGCTGCGTCGCGCCCGTACAACGACGGGTTCAACCAAACAGGCTAGAGAAGAGGAAAAGCCTGCAGTTAAAAACTGCAGGGCGAGGTGGCTTTTAACCTTGACTTGAGACCGGCTAATGGGCGTCCCCTTTCTTTTCTTTCTTTTATGCCACCGGGATCAGCAGATCGGCAGCCGATAATCGGCCTACCAGCGCCCGTCATAACGCAGCCAGAACACTCTCCAGCTTTTCCTGATCGCGCGCGAATTGCCGAATCCCTTCCGCCAACTTCTCCGTGGCCATCGCATCTTCATTGGACGCCCAGCGAAATTGCGCTTTGTTGAGGTGCAGGCGAGCTTCCCCGGCATTTCCCGGAACCAATAAACGCTCCAGTGGCCCCTGATCTTCATCGAGTTTTTGCAGCAGGTCAGGGCTGATGGTCAGTCGGTCGTAACCGGCCAACTGTTCGATTTGGCTCAAGGTGCGGAAGCTGGCGCCCATGACCACGGTCTGGATGCCGGCTTTTTCCAGGCGCTCGGCGGTGCGGATGCCTTCCCAAGTAGAGGCTAGCTTGATCAGGACGCGGTCCCGGCTCACGCCAGCCTGGTCGTAAAGGGCGATCAACTGGTTGGCCTTGGTCCACAGCGCCTCTTCGTCGAAGGATAGGCGGGCGTCGACCTCGATGGAGATACGCCCCGGAATCACTTCCAGGATGCCGCAGCCCACCGATACCCGACCAAAACCATCGGCATTTCTTGATCGCCATCAAGCAGCTTTTACCCCCTCACTTTCTATCATGGTCCCTGCCAAGCAATGAGGAAGCGACCATGTCAGAGACCTTCACCAAGGGCATGGCCAGGAATATTTACTTCGGAGGAAGCGTGTTCTTCTTCCTGATATTCCTGGCACTGACCTACCACACCGAACAAACCTTTCCCGCCCGCAGCAACCAGGACCAGCTCACCGAGTCAGTCGTACGCGGCAAGGGTGTCTGGGAGCGCAATAACTGCGTCGGCTGCCACACCCTGCTGGGCGAGGGTGCTTACTTTGCGCCGGAGCTGGGCAATGTGTTCAACCGCCGGGGTGGTGACGAAGCGTTCAAACCCTTCCTGCACGCCTGGATGAAAATGCAACCGTTGGGCGTACCCGGGCGGCGCGCCATGCCGCAATTCAATTTAAGCGAGCAGGAGGTGGACGATATGGCCGAGTTCCTTAAATGGAGCTCGAAGATCAACACCAATGGCTGGCCGCCAAACAAGGAGGGCTGAGGAATGCGCATCGCCAATCCATATCTGAAATTCCAATCCCAGGCTGTGGCCAAACCCTACTTCGTCTTCGCGCTGATCCTGTTCCTCGGCCAGGTGCTGTTCGGTTTGATCATGGGCCTGCAATACGTGGTGGGCGACTTTCTGTTCCCGTTGATTCCCTTCAACGTGGCGCGGATGGTCCACACCAACCTGCTGATCGTCTGGCTGCTGTTTGGCTTTATGGGCGCAGCCTACTACTTGATTCCCGAGGAGGCTGACCGCGAACTGCACAGTCCGAAACTGGCGATTATCCTGTTCTGGGTGTTTGCCGCCGCTGGCGTGTTAACCATCCTCGGTTACTTGCTGGTGCCCTATGCGGCCCTGGCCAAGCTGACCCACAACGAACTGCTGCCGACCATGGGCCGTGAATTCCTGGAGCAGCCGACGATTACCAAGATGGGCATCGTTGTCGTCTGCCTGGGCTTTCTCTACAACATCGGCATGACCCTGCTCAAGGGCCGCAAGACCACCATCAGCATGGTGATGATGACCGGCCTGATCGGTCTGGCGGTGTTCTTCCTGTTCTCCTTCTACAACCCCGGCAACCTGGCACGTGACAAGTTCTACTGGTGGTGGGTGGTGCATCTTTGGGTGGAAGGCGTATGGGAGCTGATCATGGGCTCGATGCTGGCCTTCGTGCTGATCAAGGTCACCGGTGTCGACCGTGAAGTGGTGGAGAAATGGCTGTACGTAATTATCGCCATGGCTCTGATCACCGGGATCATTGGCACCGGTCACCACTTCTTCTGGATCGGCGCACCCGAGGTGTGGCTGTGGGTTGGTTCGATCTTCTCCGCGCTTGAACCGCTGCCGTTCCTGGCGATGGTGATGTTTGCCTTCACCATGGTCAAACAGCGTCGGCGCCAGCACCCCAATCGTGCGGCCACGTTGTGGGCCAAGGGCACTACCGTCACGGCGTTTTTCGGCGCAGGGGTCTGGGGTTTCCTGCACACCCTGGCACCGGTCAACTTCTACACCCACGGCACGCAATTGACAGCGGCCCACGGGCACCTGGCGTTCTTCGGCGCTTACGCAATGATCGTCATGACGCTGATCAGCTACGCCATGCCTCGCTTGCGTGGCCTGGGTGAAGCGCCGGACCAGCGCTCCCAGACTATCGAAATCTGGGGCTTCTGGATGATGGTTTTGTCCATGGTGATGATCACCCTGTTCCTCACCGCCGCCGGTGCAGTGCAGGTCTGGTTGCAGCGCTGGCAGGTAGACGGTGTGGCCTTGCCGTTCATGGCCACGATGGATCATCTGACTCTGTTGTTCTGGGCGCGACTGGCCAGTGGCGTGGTGTTCCTGCTGGGGCTGCTCTGCTACCTGTACAGCTTCCGTCAGCGGGGCCGGGTCAAGGTGGCGGGCGCACCGGAGCCGATTGTCTATTGATCGCTGAACGTTAATCCCCAAGAGGGCGGTCCGGCTGATACAGCGGGCCGTTTTACGTCTGGAGCACGTCACATGGCCTTTACCCTTGAGTTGGAAGAGTGGGTCGGCAGTGTCTGGCACCGCTTTATCACCCGGCACGCCAGTGCCGATTTCCCCGAAGCGCGGGTTGATCTGGCCGACCGTCAACGCAGCCTGGCCCTGTTGTTCCGCGCCCTGGGCGGCGCCAGCGGGATTTCCCTGGAAGCCGCCAGCGAGCGTGATCTGTTACTGCGCCGCAACCTGTTGATGCGCATTGCCGGTACCTGCAAGCAAGCGCCGCTGGCGTCCTGCGACGGTAGTCGCCTGCGCCTGCCAGCGAGCCTGGCGGTGTTCCCCGATGCATCGCTGAACCGCGAGTTGTACCGCTGGCTGGCGTTGCTGGCAGCGCAATCGGGCCCCATGACCCATTGGGCGCGCGACAATCAACGCTGGACCTGGCTGCTGCTGCAACGCTACCCGGCCATGCTCCCCAGCTACCATCGGCTGGTGGACGCGCACATTCAACTGCGCCCCGATCCGGCCAGCCTCAACCCCGGCGAAGCTGCCCTGGAAAAGTCGCTGCGCAAAGCCCTGCGTGAACCCGGCAGCATCCGCGATCTGCCACGCAGTGAGCGGGCCGCCTGGCCATTGCCCTTGTGGCTGTACCCACCCTTGCACCTCAACAGCCCCCAGGCCGGTGACCTTGAGGATGACGGCGACGACCTGGCCACCAGCCCCGGCGAACAGCAGGGCGCACCCAAACGCGCCACCCGCGTCGACGACAATACCCGCGACGGTGGCCTGCTGGTGGTGCGCCTGGAAAACCTGTTCAGTTGGACCGAACACGTCGACCTCGATCGCTGGTCCGACGACAGCCAGGACCCGGATGCGGCACGGGTCGCCGAAGACCTGGATCAGCTCAGCCTGTCCCGCCAGCGCGTGCGCAAGAGCGGCGGCTTGAAGCTGCACCTGGATCTGCCGCCCGCCGACGTCGATGACATTCCCTTGGGCGAAGGCATCAAGCTGCCCGAGTGGGATTACCGCCAGCAACGCTTGCAGGAAGGCTTCGTCAACCTGCAACTGATGCAGCCCAGGGATAGTGAGCCACAGCCATTGCCGGCGCGCTTGCTGCCCCAGGCCCAGCGTTTGCGCCGCCAGTTTCAACAACTGCGCACCGACCGCCAATGGCTGCGCCAACAACC
This sequence comes from Pseudomonas sp. C321, assembly GCF_055407105.1. Classification (NCBI taxonomy): domain Bacteria; kingdom Pseudomonadati; phylum Pseudomonadota; class Gammaproteobacteria; order Pseudomonadales; family Pseudomonadaceae; genus Pseudomonas; species Pseudomonas sp. C321. The sequence continues at coordinate 257,477 of NZ_JBUZRB010000004.1, forward strand.
CCAGGGCTCGGAACTGGACCTGCAGGCATGGCTGGATTTTCATGTGGAGCGTCAACACGGCCCCTGTGCCGACCGTGGCCTGTTCATGGAGCAGCGCCATACCCGGCGCGACTTGGCGTGCCTGCTGCTGGCGGACGTGTCGATGTCCACCGACGCCCATTTGAACGATGAGCAAAAGGTCATCGACGTGATCCGCGACAGCCTGTTGCTGTTTGGTGAGAGCCTGTCCGGCCTGGGGGATGCGTTTGCCCTGTATGGCTTTTCTTCCCTGCGTCGGCACCAAGTGCGCCTGCAGCAACTCAAGTCATTCCAGCAGCCTTACGACGACCGCACGCGCGGCAGTATCCAGGGGCTGAAACCGGGCTACTACACCCGCATGGGCGCGGCGATTCGCCAGGCCACGCAACTACTGGGTGGCTGCAAGCAGCGGCGCAAACTGCTGCTGATACTCACCGATGGCAAGCCCAATGATCTGGATTTGTATGAGGGGCGTTACGGCGTCGAGGACACCCGTCAGGCGGTGGTGGAGGCGCGGCGTCAGGGCTTGACCCCGTTCTGCATCACCATCGACAAACAGGCTGGGGATTACTTGCCGTACATGTTCGGCGCCCACGGCTACACCCTGATCCGTCAGCCGGAACAGTTGCCGTTGCGCTTGCCTCAGCTCTATCGACAGTTGACCGAGCGTCAGTAGAAGTCCCGAGGCAGCCAAAAGAACATGACGATGCAAAACAGCGTCAGGCCCAGGCAAAACCATTGGAAGCGTTTGAGTTTACGGGCCTGGATGCTGGCCTTGGAGGCGGGCAGGGCCATGGAACAATGCTCGCACTGCTCACCGTCAACCGCATTGGGATGTTGGCAATACAGACAGACGCGCACTGCGTTCACTCAAATTGCTCCAGGCGTGGGCGATCGAGAATGGCAATCTGCCGACCGTCCTGGGTGATGATCTTTTCATCAATCAGCCGGCGAATGATCCGCGAGAAGGTTTCCGGCTGGATCGACAGGTGCCCGGCGATTAACTGCTTGGCCATGGGCAATTCGAAACTGCTGTCGATGCTGTGCAGGCGCACCAGTTGCGTGAGCAGGTAGCGCACCACCCGGTGGGTGGCGTTCTTTAGCGACAGGGTTTCGATCTCGTTGACCCGCTGGTGCAGGCGCACGCACAGCTTGCCCAGCAGGGCGAAGGTCAGGCGGCTGTTGCTGTGCAGCAGGCGCATGTAGGTGGCGTTGGACAGGCGATACAACTGCGTGGGGCACACCGCTTCGGCGCAGGCCACGTAGTTGGGGGTGTCCATCAGCATCATTGCCTCGGCGAAAGTATGCCGTTCGCCAATCACTTCGAAGACCTTCTCCTGGCCATCCGGGGTCAAGCGGTAGATCTTCACCGCGCCGGCAATCACGAAGTAGAACGAGTCGGCTGGTTCACCCTGGCGAAACAGCGGCTCGCCCTTGTCTATGCTCAGCAAGTGACTGGTGGACATCAACTCATCCATCTGTTCCTCGTTCAACGGCTCGAATAGGTGATGGCTGCGCAGGATCTGGTGATGGACGCGGTGCAGAACCATGGGCGCATCCTTGGGGCACGACAGGGACGGGATCATACGAGCAACAACGACAGGCCACTGGCCGCCGCCATCATTGAACCGAGGATCACGAACCAGGCCAGGGGCTGGATGACTTTTTTCATGGAAACTCCGAGAGGCAAGGTATTAACGGGATAACCGGGTAGAGCAAGAGGCGGGCCAGGGGGGGGGAGCCTTGTAATTTCAGGGCTGCAGCGGCAAAAGGGTAAAAATGACCTTGGTGTTTATGGTTGTTTTAACCCCGAAATGGTCATTTTTACCCTCTTCGGCGTAGCCCGAACCTGAACGGGCGTAGCAGGAGCGATACCGATCAGGGTGGCCCAGCCCTTGCTACCTCATCAGGCAACGGCCCCAAGGTTAATCCCACCGCTCTTGACCCAGCTTGACCTGCGACAAGGGCCATGCGCGGGCAATACCGGATGATCGGGCCGGCAACGAATTGAGGAGTGGTTGTATGCAAGTGCTGGATCGGCGCAAGGCAATGTCGATTACCCCGTTATTTCGTCTGGCCTTTCGGCCATTTTTCCTTGGTGGCTGCCTGTTGGCGTTGCTGGCAATCCCGTTGTGGCTGCTGGCCCTGGCCGGCACTACCGGCGCCTGGCAGCCGGCGGGTGGCTGGCTGGCCTGGCACCGTCACGAACTGTTGTTCGGCTTCGCCATGGCGATCATCGCCGGCTTCCTGCTGACCGCCGTTCAGACCTGGACCGGTCGTCCCGGCCTGAGCGGCACGCCCCTGGGCCTGCTGGCGGCGATATGGCTGGCCGCACGACTGGCCTGGCTGTTCAACCTGCCGTGGCCGCTGCTGGCGGTGCTGGAATTGACGTTTCCCCTGGCGGTCGCCGGGTTGATGGGCTGGACCCTGTGGCAGGTTCGGCAACAGCGCAACTACCCGATTGTGTTGGTATTGCTGCTGCTGACCCTGGCCGACGGCCTGTCCCTGTATGGCTTGCTGCGCGGCGATGAAGGCTGGCAGCGCCAGTCGGTGTTGACCGGCTTGTGGCTGGTGGCGGCGATGATGGGCTTGATCGGCGGGCGGGTAATTCCGTTTTTCACCAAGCGTGGCCTGGGTCGTACCGACGCGGTAAAACCCTGGCCCTGGCTCGATCATCTGTTGTTGATCGGCTCAGCCCTGGTAGCGCTGCTGTATGCCGTCGGGCTGGCGTCGGTTGCCAGTGCCTGGGTTGGCATCTTGTTCGCGCTGCTGGGTCTGGGCCACTTGCTGCGCTTGGTGCGCTGGCATGACCGGGGCCTGTGGCGTGTGCCGCTGCTCTGGTCATTGCACCTGGCCTATGCCTGGCTGGCAGTGGCGTGTTTGGGCATGGCGCTGTGGCATGTGGGTGTGCCGCTCAATCCGAGCCTGGCGGTGCATGCACTGACGATTGGCGCGATGGGTGGCTTGATTCTGGCGATGATCGCCCGGGTCAGCCTGGGCCACACCGGCCGCGCCCTCGCGCCGCCCTCGGGCATGACCCTGGCGTTTGTGCTGCTCAACGTTGCGTGTCTGAGCCGGGTCGTGCTGGTGCTGTTCTGGCCCTACGCTGCGCTGTGGCTGGCCGGCCTGTGCTGGACCGCAGGGCTTGGCATCTATGTATGGCGCTACGGCCCGATGCTGTGGCGCACGCGGGTTGATGGCCATCCGGGCTAGGAGATCGACAATGCTGTATTCGGGGTTACTGATTTTGCATCTGCTGGCGGCGATTGCCTTTATTGGCACGCTGTTTTTCGAAGTGTTTATCTGGCACAGCGCCCGCAAGGAACTGGCCTGGTCGGCGCAACTGACTTCGGACCAGGCCATTGCCCGGCGTTCGCGGCGGGTGCTGCACGGGGTTGTGGTGCTGTTATACGGCGCCGGGATTGCAATGGCGTGGCAATACCGCGGGGTGTTGAGCTTGCCGTGGGCCAGTCATTTTGCGGCGCTGTTGAGCCTCAAGATTGTGCTGGCGGTGAGCATCATCGGGCATTACCTGCTGCTGGCTTACTGGCTGGGGCGCGATCATCTAAGCCCGGCGCGGGCGATGTGGATACGCCGCAGTATCCTGGGGCATATGCTGCTGATCGTTATCCTGGCGAAGATGATGATGCGCTGAGCGCGGGCATATTGTGGCGAGCCCGCTCGCCACAGGTGGCTCATATGCTTGGATTCAACGCCCGAACAAACAACACATCATTTTCCAGATGAATATGCTCCAGCAGGTCGCAGTGAAACACCTCCAGCCCTTGGTACAAGGTGCGCCAGGTATTGCAGGCACCGGCCGGCGGCTTGATCTGGTCGGTCAGTGCCAGCAGTTGCTCCAGGGCCTGGCCATGTTGCTCATGCTCATAACGCATCACCTGAATCGGCGGCGCGGCGTGGGCCCCCATGCCCATGTTCAGCATCGGGAACAGCACCTGTTCCTCCTTGAGCATATGGCCCTCTAGTTCCTGACGGATGTCGCGCAGCAGGTCGGCCAAACCGTTGGGGCAATGGCTGTGCTCACCGTGGACCTGTTCGACGCGGCAGGCCAGGCGGATCAGCTCCGGCAGTTGCTCGCGGTGGCGGGTGTGATAACGCTCCAGCAGATGCTCTATCAATTGTTCCTGGGGCAAGGTGGTCGGGTTCATCAGGCTTCCTCATAAATGTGGACGAATGAGTCCGTTATTGCATCCTCTGTGCCACCTCCAACCTATTGAAAATTAACGCTTAGTTATTTGTGGTGGTCAGGATCACCCTGATGCTGCAGGGTAGAACCGACCATACAAGGGTAATTATGACCATGCTGCGTGAAAGTCTGTCGGCCGACCTGATTGTCGAACTGCCCAATGCCGTGCGCCTGCAACGGCTGGTGCAGACCCTGCGTGAATACTTCAACAGCGGCGCCGTCGGCCTGCTGCGCCTGGATGGCGACGACAGCCTGCGCCCGGTGGCCACCGTCGGCCTGGTCCATGAAGCCCTTGGCCGGCGTTTTGTGATTGCCCAGCATCCACGGTTGGCGGCGATCATGGCGTCCCGCGAGCCCACTTGGTTCGAGCCCGACAGCCGCCTGCCTGACCCTTACGACGGCCTGCTGGACACCCTGGTCGGCGAGCCGCTGCCGGTGCATGACTGCATGGGCGTAAGCCTGTTTGTCGAAGGCCGGCCCTGGGGCGCGATCACCCTCGATGCGCTGCACGCCGGCACGTTCGACGCCAGTGCCCGCGACCAGCTCAAGCGCTGCACCCTGCAGATCGAAGCGGCGGTGCGGGTCACGCGCCTGGAGCAGGAAAATCGCAGCCTGCGCCTGTCTCGCAGCGACCTCGGCGAGGGCTTGCCCAACGTCGAAGACGGCGAAATCCTCGGGCAAAGCCCGGTCCTGCACCAGTTGCTCAACGAACTGGATGTGCTCGCCGACTCCGACTTGCCGGTGCTGTTGCTGGGGGAAACCGGAGTGGGCAAGGAACTGTTCGCCCGCCGCCTGCATCGGCTGTCGCGGCGCAGCCACAAGCCGCTGATCCAGGTCAATTGCGCGGCACTGCCGGAATCATTGGCCGAGAGTGAGCTGTTCGGTCACGTCAAAGGCGCCTTTTCTGGCGCCACCAGCGACCGCGCCGGGCGTTTTGATGCGGCCAATGGCGGCACGTTGTTTCTTGATGAGGTCGGCGAGTTACCCCTCAGTGTCCAGGCCAAGCTTTTGCGTACCTTGCAAAATGGCGAGATCCAGCGCCTGGGGGCTGATAAACCGTTGCATGTGGACGTGCGCATCATTGCCGCCACCAACCGCCATCTGCCGGACAGTATCCGCAGCGGACTGTTTCGCGCCGACCTGTATCACCGGCTTTCGGTGTACCCGGTACCGATTCCGCCGCTGCGTGAGCGCGGCCACGACGTGCTGCTGCTGGCCGGGCATTTCCTCGAACTCAATCGTGCCCGGCTTGGCCTGCGCGGGCTGCGCCTGTCGCCTGCAGCCGAACAGGCGCTGCTCGGTTATGGCTGGCCGGGCAATGTGCGCGAGCTGGAGCATGTGATCAGCCGTGCCGCCCTCAAACAACTGAGCCGTGGTGGCAATCGCAGCGAGATCATGACCCTGGAAGCCGGCCTGCTGGACCTCGATAGCAGTGCTGTCGCGCCTCAGGCCCTGGTTCAGCAGGCGCCGCCGCAAGCCTTTCAATCCCTGGGAGAGGCGGTGGACGAATGCCAGCGCCAGAAAATCCGCCAGGCCCTGGGCCTGTCCGGCGATAACTGGGCCAGTGCTGCGCGGTTGTTGGGGCTGGACTCAAGTAACCTGCACAAACTGGCCCGGCGCCTGGGGCTCAAGTAGCTTCCTGCGACCCCATGACGCAGCGCGCAGTTGATCGCGGTCAAGGTGTTGCACACGTGGGCTGATCAGACTGCGGTGAACTTTCTGGAGGTTTGCCCCATGCCCCTTTCCCTCGCACAAATGCGCCGCAACTACACCCTGTATGGCTTGCGGGACGAGTTGGCGCAGGACGATCCCATCGCCTTTTTTGGCCAGTGGCTGGAGCAGGCACGCACAACTGAAGCAGCCCCGGTGGAAGCCAACAGCATGGCCCTGGCCACGGTGGACAGCGAAGGCCGCGCCCATTGCCGAATCATCTTGCTCAAGGGCTTCAGTGACCAGGGTTTTACCTTCTTCGGCAATTACCTGAGTGGCAAGGGCTTTGATCTGGCGAGCAACCCCAGCGCCGCCATGACTTTCTTCTGGCCCGGCCTGGAGCGCCAGGTGCGCATCGAAGGCACGATCTCGCGTCTGGCGCCGGAGCTGTCCGATGAATACTTCCACGCTCGACCTATGGCCAGTCAGCTCGGCGCCTGGGCCTCACCGCAAAGCCAGCCCCTGGCCCATCGCACCGAGCTGGAAAGCCGTCTGCGAGAAGTGACCCAACGCTTTGCCGGGCACCAGCCGCCGCGTCCCGAGGCGTGGGGTGGCTGGTGCCTGCACCCCGAGCGCGTGGAATTCTGGCAAGGACGCGCCGACCGCCTCCACGACCGCCTCGACTATCGCCTGGAACAAGGCGCATGGCAGCGCACGCGATTGGCACCCTGAACCCAGCGGAGGTACCTCCTTGGAGGAATAGGCCCGCATGCGGATGCAGTGCAGGCTGGGCCCATTGCTCATTTATCCCGAGATTTTGACCATGGCACATTTGACCCAACGCGACTTTGCTTCACTGAACATTGCGGTACTCACCATCAGCGATACCCGCACCTTTGACACCGACACCTCCGGGCAGACCCTGTGCGATCGGCTGCAAGGAGCAGGTCACGAACTGATCGAGCGGGCCTTGGTGGTGGACGATATCTACCAGATTCGCGCGCGTATCTCGCAATGGATCGCCGACCCGCAGGTGCAGGTGATCCTCACCACCGGCGGCACCGGTTTCACTGCCCGAGACAACACCCCGCAAGCGGTACTGCCGCTGCTGGACAAGCACGTCGACGGTTTTGGTGAACTGTTCCGTCAGGTTTCCCTGGCGGAGATCGGCATGTCGACCCTGCAGTCCCGCGCCCTGGCGGGTATGAGCAATGGCGTGTTGGTGTGCTGCATACCGGGTTCGCCGGGTGCTTGCCGCACGGCATGGGACAAAATCCTCTCGGGGCAATTGGACAGCCGCACCGGGCCGTGCAATTTCGCCCCGCACCTCAAAATCCAGGCGCAGCAGCAGCTTGAACCCTGTGAGGCGCGACCATGAGCACATCCGTGTGTGAAAGCGGTGAGTTGACCCCGGTGGACGACGCCATCGAACGGTTGTTGGCCCTGGCGCCGCTGGCGCCTTCGACTCAACAAATAAAGCTGGACCAGGCGTTGGGCCGGGTATTGGCCTGCGATATTTTTTCCCCGCTGAACCTACCGGCCTGGGACAACAGCGCCATGGACGGTTACGCCTTGTGCGCGGCTGATCTGCCGTCCGAGGGCGGCTACCTACGCCTGGCCGGGCGCATTGCCGCCGGAACGGAAGCGGCTACGGGATTGTCCAGCGGGCAAGCCATGCGCATTTTTACCGGCGCGCCATTGCCGGCCGGCGCCGACACCGTGGTCCCTCAAGAGCGCTGCCGAGTCTACGGCCAGCGCATCTGGTGCCCGCCGATGCGTGCCGGTGAGCATGTGCGCAAACAGGGCGAAGAAGTGCATCAGGGCCAGTTGCTGTTGGCGACCGGCAAGCGTCTGCGGGCACAGGAATTGGGCCTGCTGGCAGCGGCTGGATTGGGCCATATCAAGGTCTACCGACCCTTGCGGGTGTGCCTGCTGAGCAGCGGCGACGAACTGCGCGACCCCGGCGATCACCTGGCGCCGGGGCAGATTTACAACAGCAATAGGTATTGTCTGGCGGCGTTGTTGAAGGGCTGGGGCGTGGAGGTGCATGACTACGGCGTCATGGCCGACGAACTGGCCGCCAGCCGCGACGCCCTGAGCCTGGCCTCATCGGAATGCGACCTGCTGCTGACCTCTGGCGGCGTTTCGGTGGGTGAGGAAGACCATCTGAAACAGGCGATCAAGGAATTGGGCCGCGTGGACTTCTGGCGCCTGGCAATCCAGCCCGGCAAACCCCTGGCTTTTGGTGACGTCGCCGGCAAACCGTGGATCGGTTTGCCAGGCAATCCGTCGGCAGCGCTGATCACCGCGCTGGTGGTGGTGCGTCCGTTTCTGCTGCGGGCCCAAGGGGTGACTGACGTCACGCCGCTGCCGGTGCTGTTGCCAGCCGATTTCGAGTGGACCCAACGCAACAAGCGCCGGCAATACCTGCGCGCACGGTTGAGCCCGGGTACCGATGGTCAGGCACGGGTGACGCTGCATCCAAGGCAAAGCTCGGCCATGTTGAGCGCCGCTTGCTGGGCCGATGGCCTGGCGGTGGTGGAGCGCGAGCAGTTGATCGACAAGGGGGCGCTGGTGCGATTCATGCCCTTCGCCGAATTGATGATGTAGGCGCGAGCTTGTTCCTACATGGGCTATACGATGCTTTTTTCGATGAGGAGTCACCATGCAACTGGTCTGCCCGGCAGGGAATCTGCCTGCGCTTAAAGCGGCGGTGCGCCAAGGTGCCGATGCGGTGTATGTCGGTTTTCGCGACGACACCAACGCTCGGCATTTCGCCGGTCTGAACATGGACGACAAACAGTTCGACGGTGCCGTCGCCCATATCCGTGAGCACCAGCGCAAGCTGTATGTCGCGGTCAATACCTACCCGCAACCCAAGGGCTGGGAGCGATGGCAGCGGGCGGTGGACCGGGCGGCTGACCATGGCGTCGACGCGCTGATTGCCGGCGACCCAGGGGTGCTCAACTACGCCAGCAAACGGCATCCGCAGATGGCCTTGCACCTGTCGGTCCAGGGGTCGGCAACCCATGCCGCCGCGTTGCAGTTCTACGCCGAGCGCTACGGTATTCGACGCGCGGTGCTGCCTCGGGTGTTGTCCCTGGCCCAGGTCAAGCAAGTGGCTGCCAGCAGCTCGGTGCCCATTGAAGTGTTCGGTTTTGGCAGCCTGTGTATCATGGCCGAGGGGCGTTGCCACTTGTCTTCGTACATCACCGGTGAGTCACCAAACCTGTGTGGCGTGTGCTCGCCGGCCAAGGCCGTGCGCTGGAGCAACGATGCCGAGGGCCTGACGGCGCGCCTCAGTGAAGTGCTGATCGACCGCTACACGCCGGATGAACCCGCCGGTTATCCGACCCTGTGCAAGGGCCGCTTCATGGTGGGCGGCAAGCGTTTCCACGCCTTGGAAGAGCCCACCAGCCTCGACACCCTGGACCTGTTGCCGGAACTCACCGCCATCGGCGTCCAAGCGATAAAAATCGAAGGCCGACAACGCAGCCCGGCCTACGTCGAACAAGTCACCCGAGTCTGGCGCGCCGCGCTGGACGCCCACCGAATCGCGCCCGCCAAGTTTGTGGTCAAGGACCAGTGGCGCCAGGCGCTGGCGGGTCTCTCCGAAGGCAGCCAGACCACCCTGGGCGCTTACCATCGATCGTGGCAATGAGGGCACATACATGAAACTCAGCCTGGGACCGGTGCTGTTTTATTGGGATAAGCAACAGCTGGGGCAGTTCTACAGCGAGATGGCTGAGCTGCCTCTGGACGTGATCTACCTGGGGGAAACCGTGTGCTCCAAGCGCCGGGCATTCAACCTGGATCAATGGCTGGGCCTGGGGCGCGAGCTAGAGGCCGCAGGCTCGGCGCAAATCGTGCTGTCGAGCCTGACGTTGATTGAGGCGGCTTCGGAACTGTCGAGTCTGCGTCGCCTGTGCGACAACGGCCAGTTGTTGGTGGAAGCCAACGACATGGGCGCAGTGCAATTTCTTGCCGACCGCAAGCTGCCCTTTGTGGGCGGCCCGGCGCTCAATTTGTATAACGGCCATGCGCTGGTGCAATTGCTGGATGCAGGCATGGTGCGTTGGGTGCCGCCAGTGGAATGCTCCCGCGCCTTGATCAGCGACGTGTTGGCACAAGTCAGCGAACTGGGGCGCCCGCTGCCTGAAGTGGAAATCTTCGCCTACGGGCATTTGCCCCTGGCCTATTCGGCGCGCTGCTTCACTGCACGTGCGGAAAACCGGCCCAAGGATGACTGCCTGTTCTGCTGCATCAATTACCCGGACGGCATGGCGTTGACCAGCCAGGAAGGGCAGGCGCTGTTTACCCTCAATGGCATTCAAACCATGTCGGCAGAGGTGACCAACCTGCTGGCGGACTATCCGGGGCTGGTGAGTTGTGGTGCCGACATGCTGCGTTTGAGCCCCAGGGCCCAGGGCACGGCGGGTATCGTCGAGGCGTTTGATCAGGTACGTCAGGGCGCTACGCCGCCGCTGTTTGTCGAAGGTTGCAATGGCTATTGGCATGGCCAGGCCGGGATGTTGCGGGTTGAGGAGGCAGGCCTGTGTTGAGTCGCAAACAATGGCTGCTCAAAGGCGCCGACCGGATATTGCCGCTGATGCGCAAGGTACCGTTTGCGGTGCAGCGGTTGGCGTTGCAGCAGGGCCTTAATCGTTGCCTGGCGGAGCCGTTGCGTGACGGTGGTTTTGAGCTGTTGCGCGGGCGCTGGATGTGCCTGCGCATCCCTGACCTGGGGTTGTGCTGGTACCTGACCCTGGGGCACGACGGATTGCGTATTGCCGAACGGGCCGAGGCCCAGGTCACGATCAGTGGCAACTGGCGGGAGTTTTTGTTGCTGGCCAGTCGGCAGGAGGATCCGGATACGCTGTTTTTCCGGCGGCGGTTGGTGATCGAGGGGGATACGGAGTTGGGGTTGGGGCTCAAGAACCTTATCGACAGCCTGGACCCCGATGTATTGCCACCCTGGCTGTGGCGCAATCTGGAGCGGGCGGGGAAGGGGTTGGCGGCTTTGTAGCTACCTTGAAAAACACCGGTAGTTGGGCTAAAGCCGATCAGTTAACCCCACTACTGTAGGAACGAGCTTGCTCGCGAAAAACTCGAGAGCGCCGCGGTTAACCCGCAAACCCGCGTTAGCGTTCACGACCTTCGCGAGCAAGATCGCTCCTAAAGGGGGCTGATTGGCAGTCGGCTACCAAGCCGCTATGCGCCAAAATGCCGCACCGCCAATCCCCAGGTCGCGGCCTAACTTGATTTCAATCAAGGGCCATCTGACCGCCTGCCACCTACCATCGGTCTCACATTCCGGCCGTTGAAGGCAGTGAATTCATGAGCAGCCTCCAACCCTCGTTATTCGCAAAAGTGGCTTCAAGTTCGGTCATTTGGCTGGTTTTCCTGGTGCTGTTCTTCACGGCCTTGGAACCCGTCCAGGCCAAACCCTACGGCGACATCGAACAACAACGCATCGAAAAAATCTTCCCCCAGGTCGACACCGTCTCCACCCCCGAAGGCAAGTTCAACGTCCGCACGTTATCAGCAGCCGGCAAGATCATCGGCTACGTGTTCCAAAGCCTGGACGTGGTGGATATCCCGGCCTATTCCGGCAAACCCATCAACACCCAAGTCATCCTCGACCCGACAGGCACGATCCGCGATGCCTTTGTGCTGGAACACCACGAACCGATCCTGCTGATCGGCATTCCCGAAGCCAGACTCCACGACTTCACCGCCCATTACTCCGGCATCAAGGTCAACCAGCGCGTGGTGGTGGGTCGCTCCAGTGATGTGAAGGCGGTGACGGTAGATGCCATCGCCGGTGCAACGGTGACGGCCATGGTGGTTAACGAAGTGATCATGCGTGCCGCCCATGAGGTAGCCGTCTCTCTCAAACTGATCGAAGACAAGGCCAGCACAGCGCAAAAAGTCGCCCTCATACGCACCGACAATTATGAACCCGCCACCTGGCAGCAACTGACCGGCAATGGCGCCATCCGCAGCCTCAACCTGACTCGTGGCCAGGTGGACGCCGCGTTCAAGGGCACCGAAGCCGAAGGTGTCGAAGTTGCCAGCGTCGATCAGATCGATGAGACGTTTATTGACCTGTATGTCGCTGACATCAACCCACCGAGCATCGGCCGCAACCTGCTGGGGGATGATCAATACCGCGTGCTGATGCAAGGCCTCAAGCCCGGCGAGCAAGCCATCGCCGTGCTGGGGCGCGGGCTGTTTTCCTTCAAGGGTTCGGGGTATGTGCGCGGCGGAATTTTCGATCGGGTGCAATTGCGCCAGTTTGGCAATGTCATCAGCTTCCGCGACATGGACCACCAGCGGGTCTACGACGTGTTCGCCCAGGGCATACCTGAGTTCGACGAAATGTCGGTGTTTACCGTGCGGCCCCAAGCCGGTTTCGATCCCGGTTCGCCCTGGACCCTGGAGCTGTTGGTGCGACGTCAGACTGGCCCGGTCAGCGGCACGTTCAGCAGTTTCGAATTGCCTTACCAGATGCCCGAGCAGTACCTGGAACGGCCACTGCCCACGGCCGCCGAGCAGGCCGCCATCGAGGAAGCCAACCGGCCGATGTGGCTGACCATCTGGTACCAGAAGCAGTTCCAGATTCTGGTGCTCGGTGCTGCGCTGGTGCTGCTCACGGTGATCCTGTTTCTGCAGGACAGCCTGGCGCGCCGGCCCCGCTTGCTGCACTGGGTGCGCCGAGGCTACCTGGTATTCACCGTGGTGTTTATCGGCTGGTACGCCCTGGGGCAGTTATCGGTGGTTAACGTACTGACCTTCGTCCATGCGCTGTTCCAGCAGTTTCGCTGGGAGCTGTTCCTCACCGATCCGTTGATTTTCATGCTGTGGGTGTTCACCGCCGCCAGCATCCTGCTGTGGGGCCGTGGCGTTTTCTGCGGCTGGCTGTGCCCGTTCGGCGCCTTGCAGGAGCTGATCAACGAAGCCGCCCGCAAGCTGAAGATTCGCCAATACGAGTTGCCCTTTGCTGTCCATGAACGGTTGTGGGCGATCAAGTACCTGATCCTGTTGCTGCTGTTTGGCATTTCCCTGGAGTCGATGTCCAGCGCCGAGATGTTTGCCGAAGTGGAACCCTTCAAGACCGCCATCACCCTCAAGTTCGACCGCCAGTGGTGGTTTGTGCTCTACGCCGTGGCGCTGCTGGTCATCAACATCTTCACCCGCAAGGTCTATTGCCGCTACCTCTGCCCACTGGGCGCGGCGCTGGCGATTCCGAGCAAATTTCGCCTGTTCGACTGGTTGAAACGACGCAAGGAGTGTGGCGATCCCTGCCAACTGTGCGCCAAGGAATGTGAGATCCAGGCGATCCACCCCGACGGCCATATCAACGCCAATGAATGCCACTACTGCCTCGATTGCCAGATGACCTGGCACAACGACAACAAATGCCCGCCACTGATCAATAAGCGCAAGAAACGCAATAAGGCCGCCGCCGTCGGCGCGCAGTTGATACCGGTGGTGCAGGTGCCTACGTCCGAATCTCAGTGATTGTTTTTATTCTCTCAAGGAGCATCCCATGAACGACACAGAATCGAAAAAACCAGGGCAAGCCCCGGAACCCGAAGGCCTGAGCCGGCGTGGTTTTCTAGGCACTGGTGCCATCACCGGCGCGGTACTGGCGGGTGCTACGGCCCTTGGAGGCACAGTGTTTACTCGTGAGTCCTTCGCCGCAGCGGCCAAGGAAGCCAAGTCGAAAATCCACGTTGGGCCAGGGGAGTTGGACCAGTACTACGGATTCTGGAGCGGTGGCCATCAGGGCGAAGTGCGCGTAATGGGCATTCCGTCGATGCGCGAGCTGATGCGCATCCCGGTATTCAACGTCGATTCCGCCACCGGCTGGGGCCTGACCAACGAAAGCAAGCGCATCCTGGGGGAGGGCGCCAAGTACCAGAACGGCGATTGCCACCACCCGCACCTGTCTACCACCGACGGCAAGTACGACGGCAAATACCTGTTCATCAATGACAAGGCCAACACCCGGGTCGCACGGATTCGCCTGGACATCATGAAGTGCGACAAGATTCTCACCGTGCCCAACGCCCAGGCCATTCATGGCCTGCGCCTGCAAAAGGTGCCGTACACCAAGTACGTGTTCTGCAATGCCGAGTTCATCATTCCGCACCCTAACGACGGCCACTCCTTCGATTTGCAGGACAAGAACAGTTTCACCATGTTCAACGTCATCGATGCCGAGAAAATGGAGATGGCCTTCCAGGTCATCGTCGACGGCAACCTCGACAACGCCGACGCCGACTACACCGGCAAGTACGCGGCCGCCACCTGCTACAACTCGGAGAAAGCCTCCGACCTGGGCGGCATGATGCGCAACGAGCGCGACTGGGTGGTGGTGTTCAACATCCCGCGCATCGAAGCGGCGATCAAGGCTGGCAAGTTCATCAACCTCGATGGCGTCAAGGTGCCGGTGGTCGACGGGCGCAAGGGCGACGACGGCAAAGACAGCGAGTTTACCCGCTACATCCCGGTACCGAAGAACCCCCACGGCTGCAACACTTCGCCGGACGGCAAATACTTTATCGCCAACGGCAAGCTGTCGCCGACGTGCACCATCATCGCCATCGACAAGCTCGACGACCTGTTCAGTGACAAGATCAAGGACCCGCGTGGCGTGGTGGTCGGCGAGCCGGAACTGGGCCTGGGCCCGTTGCACACCACCTACGACGGGCGGGGTTTTGCCTACACCACGCTGTTTATCGACAGCCAGGTGGTCAAGTGGAACATCGCCGAAGCCATCCGCGCCTACGGTGGTGAGAAGGTCAACTACATCAAGCAGAAACTCGATGTGCAATACCAACCGGGCCACAACCACGCCTCGCTGACGGAAACCCGCGATGCCGACGGCCAATGGCTGGTGGTGCTCAGCAAGTTCTCCAAGGACCGCTTCCTGCCAACCGGGCCACTGCACCCGGAAAACGACCAGTTGATCGACATTTCCGGCGACGAGATGAAGCTGGTCCACGACGGCCCGGCCTTTGCCGAACCCCACGACTGCGTCATGGCCCGCCGTGACCAGATCAAGACCAAGAAAATCTGGGAGCGTAACGACCCGTTCTTCGCCGAAACCGTGGCCATCGCGGCCAAGGACGGTATCAAGCTGGAGACCGACAACAAGGTCATCCGCGACGGCAAGAAAGTACGGGTGTACATGACCTCCATGGCTCCGACCTACGGCCTGACGGAGTTCACCGTCAAGCACGGCGATGAAGTCACCGTGACCATCACCAACATCGACCAGATCGAAGACGTGACCCATGGCTTTGTCATGACCAACCACGGCGTGAGCATGGAAATCAGCCCGCAGCAGACGTCGTCGATCACCTTTATCGCTGATAAGCCCGGCCTGCATTGGTACTACTGCAGCTGGTTCTGCCATGCACTGCATATGGAAATGGTCGGGCGGATGTTGGTCGAACGGGCCTGACGGCTTAGGCGGCTAACGTAGCAGTTGTCGAGCTTTAGCGAGGCTACGTTGGCCGCACCGCTGCCATCAAGTCAGTCCCCGGCCCCGAGTCGCACCTGACGCAGCCTCGCTAAAGCTCGACAGCTGCTTTGTTTCATAGACCGGACTTCGATCACAAGGAAAATACTGTGGCTCGATCACGGACCCTGTTCATTGGGCTTGTATTGCTGGTGTTATGCACCAGCGCCCAAGCCTTGGTACTCCCCATCACCGACTTGCCCCTGCAAGCCGACGGCGCGCAACACTGGCGCCTGCCGGCCGGTCAATACCAGGGCTCTTTCAGCATCGATCAACCCATGCAACTCACCTGCGAACCCGGCGCCACCTTCCAGGGCCAAGGCCAGGGCAACGGTTTGCTCATCAACGCCCCTGACGTCACCGTTCAAGGCTGCACCTTCCTTGACTGGGGCCACGACCTCACCGCCATGAACGCCGCCGTGTTCATCCAACCCAAGGCCCATGGCGCCCTGATCAAGAACAACCACCTGCAAGGCCCGGGCTTCGGCATTTGGGTCGATGGCACCGCCGATGTCAGCCTGATCGACAACCAGATCCAGGGTGACCCGACGATACGCTCCCAGGACCGTGGCAACGGCATACACCTGTACGCGGTACATGGCGCGAAGGTCATCGGCAACCAGGTCCGTGACGCTCGCGATGGCATCTACATCGATACCTCCAACGGCAACCTGCTGCAAGGCAACACCCTGGAAGACCTGCGCTACGGCATTCACTACATGTTTGCCAACGACAACCAGGTGCTGGGCAATATCACCCGCCGCACCCGCACTGGCTACGCCTTGATGCAGAGCCGCAAACTGACAGTGATCGGCAATCGCTCCGAGCAGGATGAGAACTACGGCATCCTGATGAACTACATCACCTATTCGACCCTGCGGGACAACTTCGTCAGCGAGGTGCGTGACGGCTCCACCGGCGACACCATGATCACCGGTGCCGAGGGCAAGGCATTGTTTATCTACAACTCGCTGTTCAACAGCATTGAGCACAACCACTTCGAACGCAGCGCTGTGGGCATTCACCTCACCGCGGGCTCGGAAGACAACCGCATTGCCGACAACGCCTTTGTCGGCAACCAGCGCCAGGTCAAATACGTCGCCACTCGTTTGCAAGAGTGGTCGGTGGAAGGCCGCGGCAACTACTGGAGCGACTACCTGGGCTGGGATCGCAACAACGATGGCCTGGGGGATGTTGCCTATGAACCCAACGACAACGTCGACCGCCTGCTGTGGCTTTACCCCCAGGTGCGGCTGTTGATGAACAGCCCCGGCATCGAACTGCTGCGCTGGGTGCAACGGGCGTTTCCGGTGATGAAGTCGCCGGGGGTGATGGACAGTCATCCGCTGATGAAAGACCCCACGCTTTCCCTGCTCAAGGAGCCCGCATGATGAATGTCGTCGAGATCGAAGGCGTCAGCCAGCGCTACGGGGACACCACCGTATTGCATGACTTGAACCTGAGCCTGGCGCCCGGTGAAGTGCTTGGGCTGTTCGGCCATAACGGCGCCGGCAAGACCACCAGCATGAAGTTGATATTGGGCCTGTTGCAGGCCAGTGTCGGCCAGGTGCGGGTATTCGGTCGCCAGCCCAGCGACCCCCATGTGCGGCAGTTGTTGGGTTATTTGCCGGAGAACGTGACGTTTTATCCGCAGCTCAGTGGCCTGGAAACCTTGCAGCATTTTGCCCGGCTCAAGGGCGCCGCCATGGCCCAGGTCACTACCTTGCTGGAAGACGTCGGCCTCACGGGGGCGGCTCGGCGACGGGTCAAGACCTACTCAAAAGGTATGCGCCAGCGCCTGGGGCTGGCTCAGGCGTTGCTCGGCAAACCGCGGTTGTTACTGCTGGACGAGCCCACCGTGGGCCTCGATCCGATCGCCACCCAGGACCTGTATTGCCTGCTCGACCGCCTGCGGGAGCAAGGCACCAGCATCATCCTGTGCTCCCACGTACTGCCAGGTGTCGAAGCCCATATCAACCGCGCTGCGATCCTGACCCAGGGCCGCCTGCTGGCCCTCGGCACCCTGGCGACGTTGCGCGAAGAGGCGGGGCTGCCGACGCTGATTCGCAGCAGCGGCCTGCAATATGGGGCGCTGTTGCAAAAACGCTGGAGTGAGGCGGGCCATGTCACCCAACGCTGGGGCGTGCAAGGCCTGCAAGTGGAGGTGTTCAACGGCAACAAAGTCGAGCTGTTGCGTCAGTTGCTGGAGCAGGACAGCCCCTGCGACGTGGAAATCCATCCGCCGTCCCTGGAAGACATCTACCGCCACTACATGAACAGCGCCATGGAGCGTGCCCTATGAACCCGATCTGGAACATGGCCCGCAAGGAGTTCTGCGACGGCCTGCGCAATCGCTGGTTGTTGGCCATCAGTGTGTTGTTTGCCGTACTCGCCATCGGCATCGCCTGGCTGGGGGCTGCGGCGTCAGGGCAGCTGGGTTTTACTTCGATTCCGGCGACCATTGCCAGCCTGGCCAGCCTGGCGACCTTCCTGATGCCGTTGATTGCGTTGTTGCTGGCCTATGACGCGATTGTCGGTGAGGACGAAAGCGGCACCTTGTTGCTGTTGCTGACCTATCCCCTGGGACGCGGGCATATCCTGCTGGGCAAGTTTGTCGGCCACGGCTTGATTCTGGCGCTGGCCACGTTGATTGGTTTTGGCTGCGCGATGCTGGCCATTGCCGTGCTGGTGGATGACGTCGAATTCAGCCTGCTGCTGTGGGCCTTTGGCCGCTTCATGCTGACCTCGACCTTGCTCGGCTGGGGGTTTCTCGGCATGGCCTATGTGCTCAGCAGCGTCTCGGCGGAGAAATCCACTGCGGCCGGGCTGGCGCTCGGGGTGTGGTTCTTCTTCGTTCTGGTATTCGACTTGGCGTTGCTGGCACTGCTGGTACTGAGCGAGGGCCAGTTCAGCCCGACGCTGCTGCCCTGGTTGCTGCTGCTCAATCCGGCAGATGTTTACCGGCTGATCAATCTGTCGGGCTTTGAGTCTGGCCCGGCGTCCGTCGGCGTGATGGCCTTGGGCGGTGACCTGGCGGTACCGGTTGCCGCGCTTTGGTTGTGCCTGGTGGCATGGGTTGCAGTACCGCTGGCCCTGGCCTATGGGCTGTTTCGTCGGCGCGCGGCATGAGGTTTTTACTGATGGAGCAATTGAGCATGAAGAGGTTTTATTCGACGCTATTGGCCGTGGTGATGGGCCTGATGCTGGCGGGCTGTGACAAGCCGGTAAAAGCCACCGCCAGCGAGGGGGTGGTGGGTTTTCATCGCAGTGATGAGTGCCACGTGTGTGGCATGGTGATCAGCGATTTCCCCGGCCCCAAGGGCGAAGTGGTAGAGCAGGGTGGGGTGAAGAAATTCTGTTCTACGGCGGAAATGGTCGGCTGGTGGATGCAGCCTGAAAATCATCATCAGAACGCCAAGCTGTACGTGCATGACATGGGCAAAAGTCACTGGGATACCCCTGATGACGCTCACTTGATCGATGCCAAAATTGCGTTTTATGTACTCGGCACCGGGCTCAAGGGCGCCATGGGCGTGGTATTGGCCTCGTTTGCTGATGAGGCCGCGGCGCAGAAAGTAGCGGCGGATACTGGCGGACGGGTGTTGCGGTTTGGTGATATTGATTTGGCGTTGTTGCAGCAGCCGGTGGGGATGTCCCATATGAGCCATTGAGCGGACGTTGTGTCGATGTCGATGTCGATGTCGATGGCTATAGCTATAGCGCTCCTGCCCTACCTATCGGCACCTCGCTGTGGCTCGGCGTACCCGAACAAAGGCATTGCTCCGTGGGTCGCCGCGATGGGCCATCCCTGGCCCAGCGCGGCTAAACCGGCATCCTTGCTGGTTTACCCACTGCGCAATACCTGCGTTCGGCCTCTGGTTTTATGGGCAGGCAGATCAAGAGCGAGATCAAAAGCAGAGCAAAGCCAGCGCTGGGGTCGATCCGCTTCTCTGTAGGAGCGAGCTTGCTCGCGAAGAACCTGAGGGCACCGCGGTGATTCAGGATGCCAGCGTCATCGTTAACGACCATCGCGAGCAAGCTCGCTCCTACAGTGGGCAGTAGATCCGCTCTTGCTTCTCACCACTCAGGCCGGCTACCAGGCCGCCGTGCTTTTGCTTTTGATCTTAGGCGCCCCGTTAAACCACGATGGCTGAACGCAGGCATTGATCCGTGGGTAAACCGGCAGGACGCCGGTTTAGCCGCGCTGGGCCAGGGATGGGCCATCGCGGCGGCCCACGGAGCAATGCCGGAGTGAAGGCATGCCGAGCCACAGCGAGGCACCAAGTGGTGGGGCAAGAGCCTTTTGGTTACTTTTGGGCTCTTTTCAAAAGTGACACGCCGTAAGGGCGTAACCCTAAGCCGCCGTTACCGCAGCAACGGATATGTACCCAACCCAACCTCAGCCCGCCTGATACCCCATCAACTGCTCCTCACACAAAATCCGAATCGTGCGCCGCTGCACCTCGATCATCCCGCCATCCACCAGCCGATGCAGAATCCTGGAAAACGTCTCCGGCTGGATTCCCAGTTTCGACGCCACCAACCGCTTGGGCACCTGCAACACCACATCGCCGCTGACCGTATCGCGTTCCTGAAGCAGAAAGTTGATCACCCGCCGGCTGGCATTCGTCAGGGTCAGGGTGTCGATGTCCTTGAGTCGTTGATGCAGGTGGATGCTCAGGGTGCCCAGGATCGCCAGGCAAATTTTTGGCTGGACCTCGAGGGCCTTGCGGTAGTGATGGCCTTCGATGGTCACCAGCAGACTGTCCTTGAGGGCCGTGGCGCTCACCGGGTAGGCCTTGGCCTGGCTGAACAGCAAGGCTTCGGCAAAGGTCTGGCCGGGGCGGATGACTTCCACCAGGTGTTCCTGGCCTTCACCGGTGACCCGATGCAATTTGATCTGGCCGCTCACCAGCAGGAAAAACCGCTCGGCGGGATCGCCCTGGTGCATCAGCGTGACGTGGGTGGGCAGGCGTTTGAGGTTGGCCAGGGTGCAGACGTCCTGGAAGACTTTTTCTGGCAACTGACTGAACAGGTGATGGCGGCGCAGGGTTAAAACGATGGATGGGTGGGTCAGCATGGCATACCTCCGGTCTCGCCCATGGTAGGCCGTGACACTGGCGGGGCCTATGCCTCTACCGGGCTACCTCCAAAGAGGCAGGGTTAGACGTACAACTACAACGCGTAGCAGCAACTGTCTTGGTGACTTTTGTTCAGGCCGAATTTATCCAGCCTGACGCAGATGCTCCATCGCCCACACTGCCGCCTCTACCCGCGAGCGCAACCCCAGTTTGTGCAGCAAATTCTTCACATGCACCTTCACCGTTCCTTCGGTAATCCCCAGTTTGTGCCCGATCACTTTGTTGCTGTACCCGCCGGCAATGGTCTTCAATACCTGGCGTTCACGTTCCGTCAGTTCCACCGCCGCATGGGGCTGCGGTGAACGCAAGGCCTGGGCGAGGACGCGGGTCAGGCCGGGGCTGATTACCAGGGCGCCGTGGAGGGCGTCTCGGATGTACTGGATCAGAAGTTCCGGCTCCATGTCCTTTAGCAAGTAACCGTTGGCATCCAGGCGCAGGGCGTCGCGGATGTCGTCTTCGGCATCGGACACGGTAAACAGCAGTACCTTGCCGGCATAGTTCATGGCCCGCAGGCGGCGCAGGGTTTCCAGGCCGTTCATTTGCGGCATGTTGTTGTCCAGCAGCACCAGGTCCGGTTGCAGCGACTCGATCAGTCCCAGGGCTTCTTCGCCGTTGCCGGCTTCGCCGACTACCTGCAGGTCATCTTCCAGCTCCAGCATCTGGCGCATGCCGTGGCGCATCATCGGGTGGTCGTCTACCAGCAGGATGTGGTGGCGCAGGGGAGTGTTCATGAAAAGCTACCTTGTAGGGACTGCCCGAGAAATTCCGGGCGGAACAGCAATTGCACCCGCGTACCCTGAGGCTCGCGGGAAGAGATATCGAGCTGGCCGTGCAGGCTGCGGGCGCGCTCGTCCATGATGGTCAGGCCGTGGTGTTCACGCTGGTCCACGGCGCCGCTGAAGCCACGACCATCGTCTTCGATACTCAGGGTCACGGTTTCGCCGCTCTGGCGCAGTTGCAGCCAGGCGTTTTGCGCATGGGCGTGGCGCAGGCAGTTGGACAGGGCTTCACGGGTGATTTGCAGCAGGTGAATCTGCTCGCTGGCGGAGAGTTGGAAGGCCAGGGCATCGACGTGCAGGTGCACCTGGAATTCGCCCCGGCGGGAGAATTCTTCGGCGGTGTCCTTGAGTTCCTCCACCAGCCCGGCATCGTGGATTTGCAGGCGGAAGGTGGTGAGCAATTCCCGCAACTGGCGGTAGGCGTTGCTCAGGCCTTCGCGCAATTCGCCGGTGACGGTTTCCAGGGTTTCCACCGGTTCGCCCCGGCGCAGCAAGGTTTGCATGCGGCTGACTTGCAGCTTCATATACGACAGGGCCTGGGCCAGGGAATCGTGCAGTTCCCGAGCGATGATGGTGCGTTCGTCCAGCAGCAACAGGCGGTGATCCTGTTCGCGCTGACGCTTGAGGGACAGCGAGGTGCCGATCAGGTTGGCCAGGGCCTGGATCAGTTCATTCTCCCAGCCTTGGGGCGGATGGCCGTCGACAAAGTGTGCCTTGAGTTCCCCCAGTTCCGCGCCCTGGTTGCTGATGCTGAACACTTGCGGCGGGGCGACGTGATGCCGCTCGCAGGTGGCGCAATCGCCGATGGCGCAGATGTTGCGGCTGTTCTCGCCATGCAGGGCGAGCATCTGCTGGGCCGGTGCAAGGAAATGGCCTTTCAGGCACAGCGACAGACGCAGGCCCGGCAGGCGTTTCTGGAAGCGGCGGATCAACTCGTCGAGGCCTTCGGCATTGGCCTGGCGCGTGGCCAGGCTGCGGCTGCTTTGGTAGAGCAATTCGAGGGCCGCGTTGGCCTGTTGCAAATTGAGGGTTTTCTGCTGGACCTGGCTTTCCAGGGTGCGATGGGACTCTTCGATGGTTTCGGCCAGGGTGTTGAAGCTCAGGGCAAGCTGGCCCAGTTCATCCTGGGAGCGGTGGTTGACCCGGGTCTTGTAGTCACCGTCGCGAAAGCGCCGGGTAGCGTCGACCAACTCCTGCAAGGGCGTAACCACGCCGTACTGCAACTCATAAAGGCCCAGCAGCAGGATGATCAGGGTGCTGAACAACGCCAGGCCCTGGATCAGTTGCTGCCAGCTTTGTTTATGTTCGCTTTGCTGCTGCAACAGGCTGACGAACTGGTTGAGCTGTTCGACGAAAGCCGGGGCTCGCTCGCGGAAAAACACCCCGTCACCGCGCTCCAGCGCCGGGCGCAACTCAAGGTTCCAGTGTTGCTGGATCTGCCGGTAGCTCTGTTGCAGGGAACTGTTAGGGCCGCCTTCCAGCACCGCCTTGAGGGACTGGCTGTCCAGGCGCTGTTGCAGGCTTTGGGTGATCGTTTTTATTTCTTCATCGCTGGCGCGATCGGAGAGTTTCCAGCTCAGGTGGTAGGTCTCCATGCGCACGGAGCCGGCGGTATTGATCGCGGCGCCATCGCCCTGGCTGAACCAGGCGATCAGCCCGGCGCTCAGGGAACTGGCCAAGGCCAGGACTGCAATCAAGATCACTGCCAGGCCGGCGCGAGCGGGCAGGGAGCTGCGCAGCCAGTTAAACATCACGGCGTAATCGCAGGGTAGAAAGAAGCAGCATGGCGGCACCTGAAACGGGGATGGTGGATGAAAAACCGCAATCCCTGGCGCACTACCTCTAAAGAGTTGCCGGCAAACCCTCCCACGGGAAAACACCGGCACAAGAGATCAATCCATTGATAAATAAAGACTTTCTCTTGTTATTGGATATACCTCCTTAGAGGTAGATGGCCCCAGCATAGGCCAATACCCCTCAGGCGTTCGTTGATCTGGGTCAAGTTCTGCGGGGGTCTCGCCCCTAACCTGCGCTCATGGAATAACTTTCTGGAGCGCAAACCGTGACTCAACCGCGCGTAAAACAAGGTCTAGTGCTGGGTATGAGCACGCTGGCCTTCACCGTGTGCTTTATGGTCTGGATGATGTTCGCCGTGCTCGGCGTGCCAATCAAGGAACTGCTGCAACTCAACGAAACCCAGTTCGGCCTGCTGGCTGCCACCCCTGTCTTGACGGGTTCCCTGGTGCGCCTGCCCCTGGGCCTGCTGACCGACCGCTTCGGCGGGCGCATCGTCTTCTTCGTATTGATGATGACCTGCGTGCTGCCGCTGTACCTGATCACCTACGCGACGGCCTATTGGCAGTTCCTGGTGCTGGGGCTGTTTGTCGGCCTGGCCGGTGGTTCGTTCTCGGTGGGCATCGCCTACGTTGCCAAGTGGTTCGACAAGGAGAACCAGGGCTTCGCCATGGGCGTATTTGGCGCCGGTAACGCCGGTGCGGCAGTGACCAAGTTTCTTGCGCCTGCCTTGATTGCCTTTGGCACCTGGCACCTGGTGCCCAAGGTGTTCAGCGCGATCCTGTTTATCACCGCGCTGCTGTTCTGGTTCTTCACTGCCGAGAATAAGACCCACCGCAGTGCCGGTGGCGCCACCTTGCGCGAGCAGTTGCTGTGCCTCAAGGACCCGGCCGTGTGGCGCTACTGCCAGTACTACTCGATTGTCTTTGGCGGCTATGTGGCCCTGGCGTTGTGGATGACCAAGTACTACGTCCAGGAATACGGCTTCAACCTGCAAAGTGCTGCACTGCTGGCGGCCTGTTTCTCCTTGCCGGGCGGTGTGCTGCGGGCAGTAGGCGGCTGGATGTCCGACCGCTGGGGCGCGCAAAGCGTGACCTGGTGGGTGTTGTGGGTGAGTTGGGTCTGCCTGTTCCTGCTGTCGTACCCGCAAACCCAACTGCAAGTGCAGACCGTCAACGGCCCGCTGGATTTCCATATCGGCCTTAACGCCACGGTGTTCACCGTGCTGCTGTTCGTGATGGGCATCGCCTTCGCCTTTGGCAAGGCCTCGGTATTCAAGTACATCGCCAACGACTACCCGCAAAACATGGGCGCGGTATCGGGCATTGTCGGCCTGGCCGGCGGCCTCGGCGGGTTTGTGCTGCCGATCATGTTTGGCGCCCTGGTGGACCTCACCGGCGTGCGCTCTTCCTGCTTCATGTTGATGTACGGCGTGGTCTGGGTGTCCCTGACCTGGATGTACTTCAGCGAAATTCGCAAGCAGCCGCTGCTCGGTAAAGCGCCTGCGGCCCAGCCTCTCCAAGGAGAATGAACATGACCCTTTTGCAAAAGCCCGAATCGGGTCCGGTGATCCACGACTGGCGCCCTGAAGACCCGGCGTTCTGGGGCCGCAGCGGAAAACAGACGGCCACCCGTAACCTGTGGATCTCCATTCCTGCGCTGCTGTTGGCCTTCGCCGTGTGGATGGTCTGGAGCACGGTGATCGTGCGCCTGAACGCCATCGGTTTCAGCTTCACCACTGACCAGTTGTTCTGGCTGGCGGCATTACCGGGCTTGTCCGGCGCGACGTTGCGGGTGTTCTACTCGTTCATGGTGCCGATTTTCGGCGGGCGTCGCTGGACCGCCCTGAGCACCGCATCGCTGCTGCTGCCATCGTTGTGGATGGGTTTTGCGGTGCAGGACCCCAACACGTCTTACAGCGTGTTTGTGCTGATCGCCTTGTTGTGCGGCTTTGGTGGCGGCAACTTCGCCTCCAGCATGTCCAACATCAGCTTCTTCTACCCCAAGTCCCAGCAAGGTACGGCCCTGGGTTTGAATGCCGGCCTGGGCAACCTGGGTGTGTCGGTGATGCAGTTTTGCGTGCCGCTGGTGATCACTTTCGGTGTGTTCGGCCTGATGGGCGGCCAACCGCAAATCCTGGAAGACGGTAGCCAGCTGTGGCTGCAGAACGCCGGGTTTATCTGGGTGCCGTTCATTATCGTCGTCACTGTGTTCGCCTGGTTCGGCATGAACGACCTGTCCAGCGCTCGCGCTTCGTTCAGCGACCAGGCGGTGATCTTCAAGCGCAAGCACAACTGGCTGATGTGCTGGTTGTACCTGGCGACCTTCGGTTCGTTCATCGGCTTCTCCGCGGCCTTTCCGCTGCTGATCAAAACCTCATTCCCTGATGTGATTGCTTTGAAATTCGCCTTCCTCGGCCCATTGGTTGGCGCCCTGGTACGGCCGCTGGGCGGCTGGCTGGCAGACAAGCTGGGCGGTGCACGAGTGACCTTGTGGAACTTCGTGCTGATGATCGTGATGGTGTTCGGCGTGCTGCACTTCCTGCCGCAGAACGGCGAGGGCGGCAACTTCTACGGCTTCCTCGGCATGTTCATGCTGCTGTTTATAACCACCGGTGTCGGCAACGGTTCGACCTTCCGCATGATCCCGGTGATCTTCCGCACCCAGCATGAAAAAGCCAGCGCCGGCCAACCCGCTGAACAGCGCGAGCAAGCCCTGAAAAACGCCAGCAAGGAATCGGCCGCAGTGCTCGGTTTCAGCTCGGCCATGGGCGCCTTTGGGGCGTTCTTTATTCCCAAGACCTTCGGCTCGTCCATGGCTTACACCGGCAGCCCGGCGATGGCCTTCTACATGTTTGTCGGCTTCTACCTGAGTTGCATCGTTGTGACCTGGTGGTGGTACGCCCGCAAAGGCGCCGAGACCCCCTGCTAGCCGACCCCAATTCACCCTTTGCGTGGGCGGGGCGTAGACCCCGCAGCAAGCCTGAGAGGAAAGCATCATGAGTCACTTACTGGATCAACTGCGGTTCTTCAACCGTAAGCAAAACGAGTTCTCCGACGGTCACGGCGAGACCCGCAAGGAGTCTCGCGACTGGGAAAACGTTTATCGTTCCCGCTGGCAGTACGACAAGATCGTGCGTTCCACCCACGGTGTGAACTGCACCGGCTCGTGCTCGTGGAAGATCTACGTGAAGAACGGCCTGATTACCTGGGAAACCCAGCAGACCGACTACCCGCGTACCCGTAATGACCTGCCCAACCATGAGCCCCGTGGCTGCCCTCGTGGTGCCAGCTACAGCTGGTACATCTACAGCGCCAACCGACTCAAGTACCCGAAAATTCGTAAGCCATTGCTCAAGCTGTGGCGTGAAGCACGTCTGACCCTGGCGCCCGTTGAGGCCTGGGCCAGTATCGTCGAGGACAAGGTCAAGGCCGACTCCTACAAGAGCAAGCGCGGCATGGGTGGCTTCATCCGTTCCAACTGGGAGGAAGTCAACGAGATCATCGCCGCCTCCAATGTCTACACCATCAAGCAATACGGCCCGGACCGCATTGTCGGCTTCTCGCCGATCCCGGCCATGTCGATGGTTAGCTACGCCGCAGGTTCACGTTACCTGTCGCTGATCGGCGGCGTGTGCCTGAGCTTCTACGACTGGTACTGCGACCTGCCACCGGCCTCGCCGATGGTGTGGGGCGAGCAGACCGACGTGCCGGAATCGGCCGACTGGTACAACTCCAACTACATCATCGCCTGGGGTTCCAACGTCCCGCAGACCCGTACCCCGGACGCCCACTTCTTTACCGAGGTGCGCTACAAGGGCACCAAGACCGTCGCCATCACCCCCGACTATTCGGAAGTGGCCAAGCTCACCGACCTGTGGCTCAACCCCAAGCAGGGCACCGACGCCGCGCTGGCCCAGGCCTTCAACCATGTGATCTTCAAAGAATTTCACCTGGACAAGCCGAGCGCCTATTTCACCGAATACGCCAAGCGCTTTACTGACTTGCCGGTGCTGGTGATGCTCAAGCCCATGACCGGTTTTGCACCGGGCGCCGGTTTCCAACCGGATCGCTTCCTGCGCGCTTCGGACCTGACTGGCAACCTGGGCCAGGAAAACAACCCGGAATGGAAAACCATCGCCCTCGATGAAAGCGGCGAACTGGTCTCCCCGCAAGGCTCCATCGGCTATCGCTGGGGCGAGAAGGGCAAGTGGAACATTCTGCCCAAGGAAGGCGGCGAAGGTCGTGAGATCGACCTCAAACTGAGCCTGATCGGTGATGACGTCGCCGAAGTAGCCTTCCCGTATTTTGCTGGTGAAGCACAGGAATACTTCCAACACGTGGCCGGTGATGCCGTGCAATTTCGCCGCGTGCCTGTGCACAGCGTGACCCTGGCTGACGGCAGCGTCGCCAAAGTCGCCACCGTGTTCGACTTGTCGGCGGCCAACCTGGCCATCGACCGTGGCCTGGGCGGCGCCAACGTGGCCAAGGACTACGATGACGCCAGCGTACCGGGTACTCCGGCCTGGCAGGAGCAGATCACCGGCGTCAGCCGTGAGAAAGCCATCCAGATTGCCCGTGAGTTTGCCGACAACGCCGACAAGACCAAGGGGCGCTCGATGATCATCGTCGGCGCGGCGATGAACCACTGGTACCACATGGACATGAACTACCGCGGGCTGATCAATATGCTCATGCTCTGCGGTTGCGTCGGCCAGACTGGCGGCGGTTGGGCGCACTACGTGGGCCAGGAAAAACTGCGTCCACAATGCGGCTGGTTGCCACTGGCCTTCGGCTTGGACTGGAACCGTCCGCCACGTCAGATGAACGGCACCAGCTTCTTCTACGGCCACAGCTCCCAGTGGCGCCACGAGAAGATGAGCATGCACGATGTGCTCTCGCCATTGGCCGACAAATCCCAGTTCCCGGAACACGCGCTCGATTACAACATCCGCGCCGAACGCGCCGGCTGGTTGCCCAGCGCACCGCAACTTAACACCAACCCGCTGCATATCTGCCGCGACGCTGCTGCCGCTGGCATGGACCCGAAAGACTACGTTGTCAAGTCCTGGCAGGACGGTACCCTGCGCTTTGCCTGCGAACAGCCGGACAGCCCGGTGAACTTCCCGCGCAACATGTTTATCTGGCGCTCCAACCTGCTGGGCTCCTCGGGCAAGGGCCACGAGTACATGCTCAAGTACCTGCTGGGCACCAAGAACGGGGTGATGAACGAAGACATCGGCCATAGCAGCGAGTGCAAGCCTACTGAAGCTGAATGGGTCGAAGACGGCGCCATCGGCAAGCTTGACCTGGTGACCACGCTGGACTTCCGCATGTCCTCCACCTGCGTCTATTCCGACATCGTGTTGCCGACCGCAACCTGGTACGAAAAAGACGACATGAACACCTCGGACATGCACCCGTTCATTCACCCGTTGTCGGCTGCCATCGACCCGGCGTGGGAATCGCGTTCTGACTGGGAAATCTACAAAGGTATCGCCAAGGCCTTCTCGGCCATGTCGGTCGGGCACCTGGGTGTCGAGCAAGACTTGGTCACCGTGCCGTTGATGCATGACAGCGTTGGCGAACTGGCCCAGCCGTTTGGCGGCACTGACTGGAAAAGTGCCGGTGTGGCCCCGCAACCGGGCAAGAACGCGCCGAACATGGCCGTAGTGGAACGGGACTACCCGAACATCTATAAGCAGTTCTCGTCGCTCGGCCCGATGCTGGAAAAACTCGGCAACGGCGGCAAGGGCATCAACTGGAACACCGATGAAGAGGTCGAGTTCCTGGGTGAGCTGAACCACCACGAAAATGACGCTGGTATCAGCCACGGTCGGCCAAAAATCGACACGGCCATCGACGCCGCTGAAGTGATCCTGTCCCTGGCCCCGGAAACCAACGGCAAGGTCGCCTTGAAAGCCTGGGCGGCGCTGTCGGAATTCACCGGCATCGACCACAGCCACCTGGCGATTTCCAAGGCCCATGAAGCCATCCGCTTCCGCGATATTCAGGCGCAGCCGCGCAAGATTATTTCCAGCCCTACCTGGTCGGGTCTGGAAGACGAACACGTCAGCTACAACGCCGGCTACACCAACGTTCACGAAGGGATTCCATGGCGCACCATCACTGGCCGCCAGCAGTTCTACCAGGATCACCCGTGGATGCAGGCTTTCGGCGAGCAGCTGATGAGCTACCGGCCACCGGTCAACACCCGCACCATCGAAGGCGTGAAGGGCAAGCGCAGCAACGGCGAGACTGAAATCGTCCTGAACTGGATTACGCCGCACCAGAAATGGGGCATCCACAGCACCTACAGCGACAACCTGCTGATGCTCACCTTGAGCCGTGGCGGGCCGATTGTCTGGCTCTCGGAAATCGACGCCAAGCGTGCCGGGATCGAGGACAACGACTGGATCGAGTGCTTCAACGTCAACGGTGCCCTGACCGCACGGGCGGTAGTTAGCCAGCGAGTCAAGGAAGGCATGGTGATGATGTACCACGCCCAGGAACGGATTGTGAACGTGCCCGGTTCGGAAACCACCAAGACCCGCGGCGGCCACCACAACTCGGTGACCCGCGTAGTGCTCAAGCCGACCCACATGATCGGCGGCTATGCCCAGCAGGCCTACGGTTTCAACTATTACGGCACGGTCGGTTGCAACCGCGATGAGTTTGTCGTGGTGCGCAAGATGTCCAAAGTCGATTGGCTCGACGGTTCCAGCGGCGATGACCTGCCGCGTCCATTGCCGACCGATATCGAGGAGAACTGAGATGAAGATTCGCTCACAAATCGGCATGGTCCTGAACCTGGACAAATGCATTGGCTGCCACACCTGCTCGATCACCTGCAAAAACGTCTGGACCAGCCGCGAAGGCATGGAATACGCCTGGTTCAACAACGTTGAATCCAAGCCCGGCATTGGCTACCCGAAAGAATGGGAGAACCAGGACAAGTGGAAGGGTGGCTGGGTGCGCAACGCCAATGGCTCGATCAACCCACGCATCGGCGGCAAGTTCCGGGTGCTGGCGAATATCTTCGCCAACCCCGACCTGCCGAGCCTGGACGACTACTACGAGCCGTTCGACTTCGACTATCAGCACCTGCATACCGCGCCTTTGGGCGAGCACCAGCCGACCGCGCGCCCGCGTTCGCTGGTGTCCGGCAAGCGCATGGAAAAAATCGAGTGGGGCCCAAACTGGGAGGAAATCCTCGGTACTGAGTTCGCCAAGCGCCGCAAGGACAAGAACTTCGACCAGATCCAAGCCGACATCTACGGGGAGTATGAAAACACTTTCATGATGTACCTGCCGCGCCTGTGCGAGCACTGCCTTAACCCGGCGTGCGCGGCATCCTGCCCGAGCGGTGCGATCTACAAGCGTGAAGAAGACGGCATCGTCCTGATCGACCAGGAAAAATGCCGGGGCTGGCGCATGTGCATCAGCGGCTGCCCGTACAAAAAGATCTACTTCAACTGGAAAAGCGGCAAGTCCGAGAAGTGCATCTTCTGCTACCCGCGTATCGAAGCCGGCATGCCCACCGTGTGTGCAGAAACCTGCGTCGGTCGTATTCGCTACCTCGGCGTGTTGCTGTATGACGCCGACCGCATCAGCGAAGTGGCGAGCACCGCCAATGAACATGACCTGTACGAGAAGCAGCTGGAAATTTTCCTCGACCCTAACGACCCCGCGGTGATTCGCCAGGCTCTGGCCGATGGCGTGCCACAGTCGGTGATCGACTCGGCCCAGCGTTCGCCGGTCTACAAAATGGCCGTGGACTGGAAACTGGCACTGCCGCTGCACCCGGAATACCGCACCTTGCCGATGGTTTGGTACGTGCCGCCATTGTCGCCGATCCAGAACGCTGCGGCTGCCGGCACCGTGGGCATGAACGGGGTGATCCCGGATGTCGACAGCCTGCGCATCCCTCTGCGTTACCTGGCCAATATGCTGACGGCGGGTGATGAAAAACCGGTCAAGCGTGCCTTGAAACGCCTGCTGGCGATGCGTGCCTACAAACGCTCCCAGCAAGTGGACGGGGTACAGGACCTGCAAGTGCTGGAAGACGTCGGCCTGAGCGTGGACCAAGTGGAAGAGATGTACCGCTACCTGGCGATTGCCAACTACGAAGACCGTTTTGTGGTGCCAAGTGCCCACCGTGAAGATGCCATGAGCGATGCCTTCGCCGAGCGTTCCGGTTGTGGCTTCAGCTTTGGCAGCGGTTGCAGCGGCAGTTCCGATACCAACATGTTCGGCGCCAAGAAGGCCAACCGCCGCGACGTGCTGAAAACCGTACAGATTTGGGAGGATTGAATATGCGCATCCTGAAAGTGATTTCGTTGCTGCTGGACTATCCCACCGAGACCCTGGTGGCCGGCCGTGACGAACTGGAGCGGGCGATCATCGAGTCGCGGGAAATCAGCCCCAAGCAGCGCGGCGCGCTGTTTGATCTGCTGGAACTGATCTGCGGCAATGACTTGATGGACGGCCAGGAACACTACGGCGCGCTATTTGGCCGTGGCCGTTCGCTGTCACTGCTGTTGTTCGAACACGTCCATGGCGAGTCCCGCGACCGGGGCCAGGCCATGGTCGACATGATGGCCCAGTACGAGGAAGCGGGATTCGCCATCGGCGTCAAGGAACTGCCGGACTACATCCCGCTGTACCTGGAGTTTTTGTCCACCCGCGAAGACATCGAGGCCCGCGAGGGCCTGGCAGATGTGGCGCACTTGCTGGCGTTGCTGGCGGCGCGCCTGGACGAACGCGAGAGCGGCTATGCCGCTTGCTTTCGCGCGCTGCTGCAGATTGCTGGCGCCGAACCGCACCAGGCTGTTGCCGAGTTGCGGGCGCAAGTAGCGGCCGAGCCTCGGGACGACTCCCTCGAAGCCCTGGACAAGATCTGGGAAGAGGAGGCCGTGGACTTTATGCAGGCCGAGCAGCAGGACCGTTGCAGCTCGATGCCCAGCGCACAGGGCAAGGCTCGCGAGGAAAGCGCAGTGCCACTGCACTGGGTGGATTTTCAGCACGAAGGGCTGGCCGCCGCGCCAGCCAAGGAGGTGGGTAATGTCTAAGTGGAATTTGCTGGTATTTGGAGTTTACCCCTACGTCGCCCTGGCGATCTGCCTGTTGGGCAGTTGGGCGCGCTTTGACCTGTCCCAGTACACCTGGAAGGCCGGCTCCAGCCAAATGCTCAACAACCGTGGCATGCGCGTGGCGAGCAACTTCTTCCATATCGGCGTGCTGTTTGTGCTGGCCGGACACTTTGTCGGGCTGCTGACGCCGGCATCGATCTACCACCATGTGATCAGTACCGAGAACAAGCAGTTACTGGCGATGGTCTCCGGTGGCTTCTTTGGCCTGCTGTGCCTGGTGGGCTTGCTGATGCTGGTCAAGCGCCGCCTGGGTGACCCGCGTGTTCGTGCGACATCGAGCCCGTCGGACATCATGATTTTGCTGGTGCTGCTGGCGCAGTTGCTTCTTGGTTTGCTGACCATCGTTGCCTCCACCGGCCACATGGACGGTTCGGTAATGGTGATGCTCGCTGACTGGGCGCAGAACGTGGTGTTGCTGCGGCCGGTGGAAGCAGCAGCGGCAATTGCCCCGGTGAGCCTGATCTACAAGGCCCACGTGGCGTTGGGCTTGACGCTGTTTGTACTGTTCCCGTTTACCCGTCTGGTGCATATGGTCAGCGCGCCGATCTGGTACCTGGGTCGTCGTTATCAAATCGTTCGGCAGAAGTATTGAGGATATCGTCATGACTACTGGATGCGGATGTGGTGGCAATGGTGGCGGCGGCGGTTGCGGATCGTCGGCCAAGGAGCCGGTAATCGAGGTTCAGGCACCCCTGGAGGTTGAGCCCCAGGCGGTAGAGTTGATCGCCAGCAGTGAACAGGAGTGGCCAATCGTCAGCGTCAACGGGGTGCCCGTCACCCCGGAGGCGATGGCTCAGGAACTGCAATATCACCCAGCGCAAAGCCGTGAAGAGGCGGTGTTCCTTGCCGCCCGGGCCCTGGTGATCCGCGAGCTGTTGCAGCAGCGGATTCGCGAACTGGGACTGCTGCTGGACGTGGGTGCCGGCGAGAATGAAGAGGAAGCAGCTACCCGTATGTTGCTGGAGCAGGAGGTCAAGGTGCCCGATTGCGACGAGGCCACCTGCCTGCACTACTTCGAGAGCAATCGCGGGCGCTTTCATAGCGCGCCGTTGTTGGCGGTGCGGCATATCCTGCTGGAATGCGCGCCGGACGACGCCGAGGCACGCCATTTGGCGCACTCCCAGGCCGAGGTGTTGTTGCTGAGCCTGGAAGCAGCCCCCGGCAGCTTTGCTGAACTGGCTCTTAAATATTCGGCCTGCCCATCAAAAGCCCAGGGTGGTTCGTTGGGCCAAGTCAGCAAGGGCCAGACTGTGCCGGAACTGGAGCGCCAGTTGTTCACCCTGGCGCCGGGCATCGCCAGCAAACCGCTGGAAAGTCGCTATGGCTGGCACGTCATCAGCGTCGACCAGCGCATCGAAGGCCAGCCGTTGCCTTACGAAGCGGTGGCGGTCGCTATTCGCACCCAACTGCAGCAAGGGGTGTGGCAGAAGGCGTTGGTGCAATACCTGCAAACCCTGATTGGTGCGGCGGATGTACGCGGTATCGCCTTGCAGGGCGCCGACTCTCCGTTGGTACAGTGACATGAGCCTGGTGGATGGTGTGGGCCGCCCCATTGATTACCTGCGGTTGTCGGTGACCGACCGTTGTGATTTTCGCTGTGTGTATTGCATGGCGAAAAACATGACGTTCCTGCCGCGCCAGCAGGTGTTGACCCTTGAGGAATTGCATCGGCTGGCGGCGCTGTTCGTCGGCCAGGGAGTACGCAAGATCCGCCTGACCGGTGGCGAACCGCTGATTCGACCAGGCATTGTCGAGCTGTGCCGCAACATCGCCGCCTTGCCCGGCCTGCGGGAACTGGTGATGACCAGCAACGGCTCGCAACTGGGGCGCCTGGCCCGGCCGTTGGTGGAGGCCGGCGTCAAGCGCATGAACATCAGCCTCGATAGCCTGGATGAGGAGCGGTTTCGTGCGATCACCCGCAACGGCAATCTGCGGCAAGTGCTCGATGGTATTGAGGCCGCGCGGGATGCGGGGTTTGAGCGGGTCAAGCTCAACTGCGTGGTAATGAAAGGGCGCAACTTCGATGAAGTCCCGGCGCTGGTCCAGTACGCCATCGACCAGGGCATCGACATCAGTTTTATCGAAGAGATGCCGCTGGGGGATGTGGGGCGCTCAAGGGGTGAAACCTTTTGCGCCAGCGATCAAGTGCGGGCGCTGATCGCCACCCGTCATGAGCTTCTGGACAGCACCGAAAACAGCGGCGGCCCGGCGCGCTATGTGCGTTTGGCCCGGCATCCGCAGACGCGTATCGGCTTTATCTCGCCCAACTCCCATAACTTCTGCGCCAGCTGCAATCGGGTGCGGATGACGGTGGAAGGGCAGTTGCTGCTGTGTTTGGGGCAGGACAATTCGGTGGATTTTCGCGCGTTGGTGCGCAGGTACCCGCTGGATGATCGGCCGCTGGTTGAGGCGCTGCAGAAGGCGTTGAAGGGCAAGCCGTTGCGCCATGATTTTACGGGGGAGGGTGAGGTGCAGGTTTTGCGGTTCATGAACATGAGTGGCGGATGAGAACAATCATCCAATGCGCTTTTGAAAACTTGACGCTGGTCAATTGCAGCTTGTGCTTTTCTCCGTACCATTACTGCATGTTGTGTCTTAAAGATTTAAAACACCTATATGTAGTGTCTGGAGTCTCCCAATGCATAGCACGCTGAGCCCCTTGGTCAGTAACCGGTTGCACAAACGCGATGGCAGCCTGGTTGCCTTTGATGCCGATAAAATCCGTCAGGCGCTGATTGCCGCCGGCAACGCCACCGGCGAGTACAGCGAGGCTGAGGTCGACCTGTTGCTCGGCTCCGTACTGGCCCGGCTGCGGGGGGTTACTCGCCTGGATGTCGAACAGGTCCAGGACAGCGTCGAACGGGTATTGATGGACGCCGGTTACTTCTTCTCCATGCGCGCCTACATCGTCTATCGCGAACAGCACGGCCGCCTGCGCCGGGATCGCAAGACCCTGGTGGAAGTCGCAACCTCGATGAACGAGTACCTGGACCGCGACGACTGGCGAGTCCAGGCCAATGCCAATCAGGGCTATTCCCTCGGTGGGCTGGTGCTCAATGTGTCGGGCAAGGTCACTGCCAATTATTGGCTGGACGAGGTCTACAGCGAAGCCATCGGCCGTGCCCACCGCGAGGCGGACTTGCATATCCATGACCTGGACATGCTCGCCGGTTATTGCGCCGGCTGGTCCCTGCGCACCTTGTTGCATGAAGGCCTCAATGGCGTCCCTGGTCGGGTTGAAGCAGGTCCCCCCAAGCACTTGAGCAGCGCCCTGGGGCAGATGGTCAACTTCCTTGGCACCCTGCAAAACGAGTGGGCCGGCGCCCAGGCGTTCAGCTCCTTCGACACCTACCTGGCGCCTTACGTGCGCAAGGATCAACTGAGCTTCCCCGAGATCCGCCAGGCGTTGCAGGAGTTCATCTACAACCTCAACGTGCCGTCGCGCTGGGGCACCCAGACACCGTTTACCAACCTGACCTTCGACTGGGTGTGCCCGGAGGACTTGCGTGAACAGATCCCGATCATCGGCGGCGAAGAAATGCCTTTTGCCTATGGCGACCTGCAGGTCGAGATGGAGCTGATCAACCGCGCCTACATTGAAGTGATGCAGGAGGGCGATGTGAAAGGCCGGGTGTTTACCTTCCCGATTCCCACCTACAACATCACCCACGATTTCCCCTGGGACAGCGAAAATGCTGACCTGCTGTTCGAGATGACTGCCCGTTACGGTCTGCCGTATTTCCAGAACTTCCTCAATTCCGATATGCAACCCAATCAGGTGCGCTCCATGTGCTGCCGCCTGCAACTGGACGTGCGCGAGCTGCTCAAGCGCGGCGGTGGCCTGTTCGGTTCGGCGGAGCAGACCGGCTCGCTGGGGGTGGTGACCATCAACTGCGCACGCCTGGGGTATCTGTTCAAGGGCGATACCAGCGGCCTGTTGCAACGCCTCGACACCCTGATGGAATGGGCGATGGAGAGCCTTGAGGTCAAGCGCAAGGTGATCCAGCGTCACATGGACGCCGGGCTCTATCCTTACACAAAGCGTTACCTGGGCACCTTGCGCAATCACTTCTCCACCATCGGCCTCAATGGCATACACGAGATGTTGCGCAATTTCAGCGGCGACGAGCAGGGCACGCACACCGAGCAGGGCCGCCAGTTTGCCCTGAAACTGCTGGACCATGTGCGGGCCACGCTGCTGCGCTTCCAGGAAGAGACCGGCCACCTCTACAACCTCGAAGCCACGCCGGCCGAAGGCACCACTTACCGATTTGCCAAGGAAGACCTCAAGCGCTACCCGGACATTCTCCAGGCCGGCAGCCTCGATGCGCCTTACTACACCAACTCCTCGCAGTTACCGGTCGGCTATACCGAAGACCCCTTCGAAGCCCTGGAGCTGCAGGACGAACTGCAATGTAAATACACTGGCGGCACCGTGTTGCACCTGTACATGGCCGAGCGGATTTCCTCCACGCAGGCCTGCAAACAACTGGTGCGCAAGGCTCTGGGGCGATTCCGCCTGCCGTACCTGACGGTGACGCCGACCTTCTCGATCTGCCCGGTCCACGGTTACCTCGATGGCGAACATGAATTCTGTCCCAAGTGCGACGAAGTCTTGCTGCTGCGCGAGCAGCACCAGGGCGCGGTGCATTGACTATCGGTTTCCCATCCCCCCCAAGGAGTAATACCACCATGAGTACCACCAAGGCATCGCCCGTTCTAGAACGTCAACGTTGTGAAGTCTGGACCCGGGTCATGGGTTATCACCGTCCTGTCTCGGCCTTCAACCCTGGCAAACAGTCCGAACACCGTGAGCGTGCGCACTTCACGGAAAGCGCGGCTGCGGCCGGGCGCAAATGAGTCGAGCCCTACGGGTCGGGGGCCTTGTGCCCCTGACCACCCTCGACTACCCCGGCATGCTCGCTTGCGTGCTGTTCTGCCAGGGCTGTGCCTGGCGCTGTCGCTATTGCCATAACCCGGACCTGATTCCCCCACGCGGCAGCGCAGAGGTGGATTGGCGCCGAGTATTGTTGTTTCTGCAACGGCGCCAGGACCTGCTGGACGCCGTGGTGTTCAGCGGCGGCGAGCCAACCTTGCAGGAAGGCCTGCCGGGAGCGATGGATGAAGTGCGCGAGATGGGCTTCCGTATTGGCCTGCACAGTGCCGGGATCAAGCCTGCCGGGTTTGCCAATGCGTTGGTCCATGCTGATTGGGTGGGTTTCGACGTCAAGGCCCTGGCCGAGGATTGCCAGCTGATCACCCAGGTCAAGGGCAGCGGCGCCGCCAACTGGCGCAGCCTGGACATGTTGCTCAACAGCGGCGTGGACTACGAATGCCGCACCACGGTGCATTGGCACCTGATCGATCCGCAGCGTTTGCTGCTGTTGGCCCAGCGTTTACAGGAACGTGGCGTCAAGCGCTTCGCCGTGCAACTGGTGCGTACCGCCAGAATGCTCGATGAGCAATTGCCGAGCGTTTCGGCACAGGCCTTGCTACCTGAATTATGGGAAAAAATGCGCGAGCTGTTTCCGGCATTTGTTTTACGGGGCTGATCCCGTTCGCGGACCCCCTTCAAGCGTGGTGATTGATCTCCCACAGGATTTTCAAAGGTGCCGCCCCTTGGGCAGGTATTCATCAGGGAGCTTATGACATGACTCGACTAACCACAGCCCGACGCATCGCCGTCGGTTTTGCCATTGCTCCGCTGGCACTCGCCGGCATGGTTTTTTACGCACTCGACAACCTGGCCACCCTCAAGGAGCAATCGGTGCTGATCGTCCAGCAGGACTGGCCGAAAATCGCCCCGTTGATGGTCATCGCCACGGGTGTGCGCGATAACGGCCGCAGTACCCGTGACTTGCTGATCGACCAGGAAAATCAGCAGGCCCAGCAAGCTATCGCCACCACCCGACAGCGCATCACTGACGCGTTCACCACCCTGGAGCCGCTGTTCTATGCGCCGGAAGGCAAGGCCGCCTTTGCCGCCTTGAAAACCCATCGTGAAACCTACGTGGCGGCCTTCACTCAGGTGCAAGCGCTGATCCGCCAGGGGGCACGGGAAGAGGGGCTGATGCAGCTCAAGCAAAAGGTGATGCCGGCGGAGCAGGAGGTGTTCAAGAACCTGGATGCCTTGATGGCCCTGCAAGGGCGGATCTTCGCCGAGCGTGAACAGGCCGCGCAGTCCTTGTACAGCGAGGCGCGACGCAACATGCTCGGGCTATTCCTGTTGTGCTTGGCCCTGGTAGCAGCGGCGGCAGTGATTGTCACCCGCAGCGTTACCCGCCCCTTGGGTGGTGAGCCCGATGAGGCGGCGCGAGTCTTGAGCCAGATCGCCCAGGGCGATTTGACCACCGAGGTTGCGCTCGGCGCGAGCCTGGAGGGCAGCGTGATGATGAACATGCATCAAATGCAGCAGAGCCTCAACGAAATGGTCCGGCAGATCGCCGTTTCGGTGGACCATGTTGCCAGTTCGTCCGAGGAACTGAGCGCGGTCAGCAGCCAGACCAGCAGCAGCTTGCAGTTGCAGGGGATGGAGATCGAACAGGCGGCCACGGCGGTCAACGAGATGACTGCTGCCGTGGATGAAGTGGCGCGCAATGCAGTGAGTACCAGCGAGGCTTCGCGGCTCTCGGCGCAAACGGCCCAGCGTGGCCGTGATCAGGTCCAGGAAACCGTGGCCTCGATCAACACATTGGCCGAGGGTGTGACCGATACTTCGGTGCGTATCCAGCAACTGGCCGGGCGCGTGCAGGACATCAGTGGTGTGCTGGAAGTGATCCGCAGCATTGCCGACCAGACCAATCTGCTGGCCCTCAACGCGGCGATCGAAGCGGCCCGGGCCGGTGATGCCGGGCGCGGGTTTGCGGTAGTGGCGGATGAGGTGCGGGCGTTGGCCCATCGCACCCAGGCCTCGACCCAGGAGATTGAGCAGATGATTGGCAATATCCGCCTGGATACCGAACAGGCGGTGACGGCGATGCAGGACAGTAGCCAGTTGGTGCAAACGACGTTGGGCGTGGCGCAACGTTCGGGTGAGGCGCTGGAAGAAATCACCCGCTCCATTTCCCAGATCAATGAACGCAACCTGATGATCGCCAGCGCGACGGAGGAGCAGGCGTTGGTGGCGCGGGAGGTGGATCGCAACCTGGTGGGGATTCGTAATTTGTCGGAGCAGGTGTTGTTGGGGGCTCGGCATACGGATACGGCGGGGCAGGAGCTGGCGCAGATGGCCGGGAATTTGCACCTGACCGTGGCGCGGTTTCGCGTTTGACGCTGGGTTGGGTTTACTGAGTACGTATCCGTTCATACACGGTTCTGCATCAGACGTTCAACGCCAGCGATGGCCCTATTTCTAGGGCCATCGGCGGCACCATCACGGCATTTCGGGCAGTTCGTTGGGGCGCAGGTCAAACACCAGCACCTCGGCGTTTTCGCCGTGGCTCAGGTGGATTTCCCGCTCATTACGAACGCGTGCACCGTCGCCTTCCTGCAACCGCTGGCCGTTGACCTCAACGCTGCCCCGCGCCACATGGACGTAGACGTAACGCTCCGGTGCCAGGGCCAGGGTGGTGGCTTCATTGCCGTCGAACAGCCCAGCATAGACCCGCGCATCCTGGCGTACGTTGAGCGAACCCTCGGCGCCGTCGGGGGAGATGATCAACTGCAGGCGCCCACGTTTCTGCGCCTCGCTGAAATGCTCCTGCTGATAGCGCGGCTCAGCACCCCCCACGTTCGGCACGATCCAGATTTGCAGAAAGTGCACACCGCGGGTCTGGCTGTGGTTGAACTCACTGTGGGCCACGCCGCTGCCGGCGCTCATCAACTGCACATCGCCAGGGCGTATTACCGAACCGGTGCCCAGGGTGTCCTTGTGTTCCAGGGCTCCTTCGAGCACATAGGAGAAAATCTCCATGTCCCGGTGCGGGTGCTGGCCGAAACCCTTGCCTGCGGCTACCCGATCGTCGTTGATCACCAGCAGGTCGGAAAAGCCCTGCTCCTTGGGGTTCCAGTAGTTGGCGAACGAAAAGGTGTGGAACGACTTCAACCAACCGTGGTTGGCGGCGCCGCGTTCGTGAGCGTTGCGAAGGGTCAGCATGGGGTCTTCTCCTCAAGAGGAGCGAGGCTGCGAAATTGCAGGGCTCCTGCGTTGAGAAGAAGATTAATGGTTATG
Source organism: Pseudomonas sp. C321 (assembly GCF_055407105.1). Classification (NCBI taxonomy): domain Bacteria; kingdom Pseudomonadati; phylum Pseudomonadota; class Gammaproteobacteria; order Pseudomonadales; family Pseudomonadaceae; genus Pseudomonas; species Pseudomonas sp. C321. The sequence continues at coordinate 297,919 of NZ_JBUZRB010000004.1, forward strand.
AATGGATTCATTAATAAGCTGAAAATTGAATAACTGTCTCTTTCAAGTTGACAGTTTATGCCCCTCGCCAGCGGGTCCGAGCACATAGGAAATCTGCACTATCCTGAGGTGGTGCCTGTATCCAAGCTGACGATTACGCCATGCCATCGGCTTGATCCCTTCGCTGCGGCTGAATATGTGACAAAAGTGCGCCTGGTCGCAGAAGCCACATTCCTGGCTGATTTGCGTCAGGTTCAAGCCCGAAGCGGCAATCAGCACCTTGGCCCGCTTGATGCGCTGTTGGCGAATCCATTCACGAGGCGCCAAGCCCGTGGCGCACTTGAAGGCGCGGGAGAAATGACTTCTGGACAGCGCACAGGCACGGGCCAGTTCCGTCAGGTCCAGGTTTTGCGTGAGATTGGCGAGGATCAATTGCTTGACCATGCGCTCGCGGCGGGCGCACAGCGCTCCGGTCACTGCGGTTGCGCTCACCGGCAGAGGGTTACCGTCCTTGGGTGAAACGCATTGCTCTGGTCGGGCCATGAGTCAGTATCCGTGGTCGATGGGATCTTGCTTAAACACCTGTTCCGGTGAGTGAAAGCCCAGTGTAGACCGCAGCAGCGATCTTCCGTGCACAGCACATACATACAATTTTTCGTCATGAAACCATTGCACACTGGCGCATCGTTCAAGCATCCAGGGGAGGGGCCAATGGACCCAGCATTGCAAGCGACACCTGTGTCGGACGAAGTCGTGACCCTGGTGGTCAAGCACCGCGTCAAGCCAGGTCGCGAGGCCGACTATGAAGCCTGGTTGCGGCGCATCGTGCGCATCGCCGGTGAGCGCCCCGGCCACCTCGGTGTTGATGTGGTACGTGGCAAACAGGGCGGCCTGGCGCTGTTCACCTGTGTACTGCGCTACCGCTCCAGCGCTGACCTGGAACTCTGGCTGGGCTCCCCGCAACGCCAGGAGCTGATCAACGAAGCCACGCCGATGCTGGCCGACGGCGACCAGACCGAAGTTGGCGCAGTCAATGAATTCTGGTTCTCGCCCCTGTCCGACAGCGCTGCCAAGCCGCCGCGCTGGAAGCAAGCGGTGGTCACGCTATTGGTGATCCTGCCGCTGACCTTGGTGATCCCGTTGCTTTGGGGGCCGGTGCTGCACCTGCATCCGTTTTTATCCAACTACCTGGTCGCCACTTTCCTGGTCACCCTGACCATCGTCCTGCTGGTGGTCTATTTGTTGATGCCAGCGGCGACCCGCCTGTTCGCCCCCTGGCTTGAAGCCTCTGTAAAGGAAACCCTATGAACGCCGACCTGATTCTGTTCAATGGCCAATTCCATACCGTGGACCGTGAAAGCCCGCGGGCCACGGCGGTCGCCATCAGCCAGGGGCGCTTTGTCGCCGTGGGCACTGACGGCGAGGCCATGGCCCTGCGTGGCAGTGGCACGCAAGTCATCGACCTCAAGGGCCGCACCGTCATCCCCGGTCTCAACGACTCGCACCTGCACCTGATCCGTGGTGGCCTGAATTACAACCTTGAACTGCGCTGGGAAGGCGTGCCGTCCCTGGCCGATGCCCTGCGCATGCTCAAGGACCAGGCCGACCGCACGCCCACGCCGCAATGGGTGCGGGTGGTGGGCGGCTGGAACGAATTCCAGTTCGCCGAAAAACGCATGCCCACCCTGGAAGAACTCAACCAGGCCGCCCCCGACACCCCCGTATTCGTGCTCCACCTGTACGACCGCGCCTTGCTCAACCGCGCCGCCCTGCGCGTGGCCGGCTACACCAAGGACACGCCGAACCCGCCCGGCGGCGAGATTGTCCGCGACAGCAACGGCAACCCCACGGGCATGCTGGTGGCGCGGCCCAACGCGATGATTCTTTATTCGACCTTGGCCAAGGGGCCGAAACTGCCCCTGGAATACCAGGTCAACTCCACCCGCCAGTTCATGCGTGAACTCAACCGCCTCGGCCTGACCAGTGCCATCGATGCCGGTGGTGGTTTCCAGAACTACCCCGATGACTACGCGGTGATCGAGCAGTTGGCCAGGGATGAACAGTTGACGGTGCGCATCGCCTACAACCTGTTCACCCAAAAGCCCAAGGAAGAACTCAGCGACTTCAAGCACTGGACCGCCAGCGTCGCCCTGCACCAGGGCGACGACTATCTGCGCCACAACGGTGCCGGCGAGATGCTGGTGTTCTCGGCGGCAGACTTCGAAGACTTCCTCGAGCCACGCCCGGACCTGCCGCTGACCATGGAGCAGGAACTGGAACCGGTGGTGCGCCATCTGGTGGAGCAGCGCTGGCCGTTCCGCCTGCATGCGACCTACGACGAGTCGATCTCGCGGATGCTCGACGTGTTCGAAAAGGTCAATCGGGACATCCCGTTCAATGGCCTGCCGTGGTTCTTCGACCACGCCGAAACCATCACTGCGAAAAACATCGAGCGTGTACGGGCGTTGGGCGGTGGTATTGCGATCCAGGACCGCATGGCATTTCAGGGCGAGTACTTTGTCGAACGTTACGGTGCCAAGGCTGCCGAGGCGACGCCGCCGATCAAGCGCATGCTCGCCGAAGGCGTGCCGGTAGGCGCCGGTACAGACGCCACGCGGGTGTCGAGCTACAACCCCTGGACCTCGCTGTACTGGATGGTCAGCGGTCGCACTGTCGGTGGCCTGGAGCTGAACGCCGAAGGCCTGCCGCGCCTCACCGCCCTGGAACTGTTTACCCACGGCAGCGCCTGGTTCTCGTCCGAGCAAGGCAAAAAGGGCCAGATCAAGGTCGGGCAATTGGCGGATGTGGCTGCGTTGTCGGCGGACTTTTTCAGTGTCGACGAAGAAGCCATCAAGTGGATCGAGTCGGTACTGACTGTGGTCGGCGGCAAGGTGGTCTACGGCGCCGGCGATTTTGAAGACGTCGCACCGCCCAGCGTACCGGTGTTGCCGGACTGGTCGCCGGTGGTCAAGGTCCCGGGCCATTGGCGACCGACCTCATCGTTGCCGGCCCAGGTCCACCAATGCAGCGGCCCGTGTGCGGTGCACTCCCACAGCCATGAACGGGCACGGCTTTCAAAAGTGCCAGTCAGCGACTTCCAGGGGTTCTGGGGGGCGTTTGGCTGCTCGTGTTTTGCTTTCTAAATGAACAACCCAAAAGGAGCTACCCATGACTTACAAACGCTTGAACAAAGACGACGCCGTGGTCCTGTTGGTGGATCACCAGACCGGCCTGATCTCCCTGGTGCAGGATTTCTCCCCCAACGAATTCAAGAACAACGTCCTGGCCCTGGCCGACGTGGCCAAGTTCTTCAAGCTGCCAACCATCCTCACCACCAGCTTCGAAAACGGCCCCAACGGCCCGATGGTGCCCGAGTTGAAAGAGCTGTTCCCGGATGCGCCGTACATCCCGCGTCCCGGCCAGATCAATGCCTGGGACAACGAAGACTTCGTCAAGGCGGTGAAAGCCACTGGCCGCAAGCAACTGATCATCGCCGGTGTGGTAACCGACGTGTGCGTGACCTTCCCGACCCTGTCGGCGCTGGCTGAAGGCTTTGAAGTATTTGTGGTCACCGATGCCTCGGGCACCTTCAACGAAACCGTGCAACAGGCGGCCTGGGCGCGCATGGCGGCGGCCGGTGCACAACTGGTGAACTGGTTCTCGGTGGCCTGCGAGCTGCAAGTGGACTGGCGCAACGATATGGAAGGCCTGGCCAACCTGCTGTCGCCGCGCATTCCCAACTACCGTAACTTGATGAACAGCTACTCGGTGTTGACGGCCAACAAGTAAGCCCTGCCGCCCCTTTGTAGGGGCGAGCTTGTTGTGGCGAGCGGGCTGGCCCCGCGCCACACTATTCACCGAGAAGCGCCAATGAACCCCTTCGAAGACATGCGCATCTTTTGCCAGGTCATGGACTCCGGCAGTTTCACCGCCGCCGCCGAGCAATTGGGCTTATCCAAACAATTCGTCAGCCGCCGCCTGATTCAGCTCGAAGAGCGCCTGGGTGTGCGCTTGCTCAATCGCTCCACCCGCCGCCTGGATGTCACGCCCCTGGGCCAGAGTTACTACGAATCCGCATTGCGCCTGCTCAGTGAAGTCGAGCAAGTGGAGCAGGGCATCGCCGGGCAGAACAGCGAACCTCGTGGCACCTTGCGCCTGAGTGCGCCGTTGTCATTTGCCATGGCCCATCTGAGCAGCCTGTTGCCGCTGTTTTTGCAGCGTCATCCCCACGTGTCGGTGGAAGTGGATTTGAGCGACCGGCCGGTGGATGTGATCAGTGAAGGCTACGACTTGGTGCTGCGCATTGGCACCCTGGAAGACTCGACCCTGATTGCCCGCCGCATCGCCAGCGTCCAGCGTGTTTACTGCGCCAGCCCCGACTATCTGGCCCTGCGCGGCACGCCCCTCAACCCCGAAGACCTGACCGGCCACCAATGCCTGCCCTACGGCCACGGCCGCCAGGTGCAATGGCGCTTCCAGGCCAAGGGCAAGCCACAGGCACTCAACGTCAACGGGCGCCTGCGTGGCAACAATGGCGAGTTACTGCGCGAAGCCGCCATCGCCGGGTTAGGCATCACCTACCTGCCGACTTTCATTGTTGACGAGGCCTTGCAGGACGGTCGTCTGCAAACGGTGTTGGACGATTTCGCACCCGAACCCCTGACCTTGTCGGCGGTATACCCTCAGCATCGCCAACGCTCGCGGCCGGTGCAAGCGTTGATCGAGTTTTTACGGGAACAGCTGGCTAGCGGCTGCTGAACAACTGTTTGATCAGGTTGGGCGTGCTGCCGGTCCAGCGCTTGAACGAGCGACGAAAGTTAGCTGCATCGTTGAAGTTCAAATACGCCGCCACTTCATCGTTGCTCAGGCCTTTGACCTGATAAAGGTGCAGCGCCACGGACTTGCGTACTCGGTCCACCTGTTGCTGAAAACCGGTGTCGTGTTTATGCAGCTTGCGTTTGAGTGTGGCCGGGCTCATTGCGAAGGCCTGGGCCGCCTGTTCCAGGCTCGGCGGCTGGCGCACGTGGGTGTGCAGGTAGTCGTAGAGACAGTCGAGAAAGCTGGCTTCAAACCCCAATTGTTCAATCTGTTCCCGGGCTTGCTGGCGGGCGACCTGACCGGCAGTGGCTGACGCACCGGGCCAGGCTTGGGTCAGAAACTCCCGCTCGATGCGCATCATATCCAGCGGACGCTGGAAGCGCGTCTGCTCCCCCAAATGTACCCAATACTGCTCGACGTAACGCGGCTCGGCATGGCTGAAACTGCACTCCCACGGCAGGCGTCGGCCGCTGAGCCATTGGCTCATGGCGATCAGTGACGTCATGCTGGCTTCCAGCAAAAAACGCCAGTGCTCGCCGGCCCCGCAACTGTCCAGCCAGTACACGTAGGCGTGGTGCTCATCGAGCACCAATTGCGGCGTTACCAGCGGGCTGAGCAGCACCTGCTGCTGCACCAGTGTGTCGAGGGCCTGATGCAAGTTTTGCGCGTGGCCCAGGGCATGGCTGGCCGCGCCGTAATGTCCGGGTAACAGCCGTTGGCCGAACAGGAAGCTACTGTCATCGGCATCCAGCAGGCGCCTGCTGTTGCCGATCAGGGCAAAAAACTGCTGGGGGCTCAGGCGTGTGTCGCCTGCCAGGATGTCGTCGTGAAACAGCCCGGTACCCCGCAACAGGCGATGGCTGTCGATATCCCGGGACAGCGCCAGATCGATCAGGGTCGCCGGTTGATAGTGCCCGGCAATGAAGCGGCTATCGGCTTCGTACCACCTGGTTTTCAGGGTCATGGTTGGGCCTCAGGCGCTTTTCGCCAGGCGCTGCTTGGTTCTGGCGAGCGCGATGTTCAGGCGCTTGAGCAAGTCCTGCGGCGACTCCTCCAGGGCCATGACCACGGCAATGCTGGCCGACAGTTGCAGGCGTTCGCCGTGCTGTCGGGTTTTGTGGGCCAGGCCGCGAACCGCCTGTTGCAGTTCCAGGGCCAGCCCTTGGGCCTGACGCTCGCCAGTGTTGGGCAGCAGCACCACGAAGCGGTCACCGGCCAAACGGCACAGCAAGTCCTGGCGGCGCAGGTTGAGTAGCAGCAAATGGCTGAGGGCTTGCAGCACCGCGTCGCCCTCGGCATGCCCATAGGCCTGGTTGATGGCGGCGAAGTTGTCCAGGTCCAGGGCCACCAACGACAGCGGCTGTTGCTGGCCCTGGCTTTGCTCAAGGCTGTCGGCCAATTGTCGCTTGAGGTAATCGGCGCCCCCCAGTGGCGTGAGTTTGTCGAACAGCCGGTGCTCGCGAAACAGCCGCTCGCGTTTCTCCATCTGCGCACTGATCGCCAGTTGTTCGCGGTGCCAGTGGTAGATGCCCAGCGTCAGCAGGACCATGCCCACCGGCATCGGCCCCGACTCCAACCAGTGATCCCAGGTGATGCTGTCGGGCAGGCGAATGAACTCGTCGAGGCTGTCGATCCACCAGGAAAAGAAGATGCAACCAAGGCCCAATGCCAGGTAATTGGTGACCCGCCCGGCCGGGCGACTTTTCAGCACCAACCCCAGCCATAGCAGGGCCAGCAGGGCCGAACCGCCTTCACCGATGATGTCCAGCCAGACCCACTCGCTGACGCTTTTCAACTCCCCGCAGGCCAGGTGCAGCAGCAGGCCCAGGTTAGCGGCGATCAGCAGCAGGGACAGTTTCCAGCGGTGGGGTTTGAGTACGTAAAACATGGGCCGGGGTCCTTGGGCGGTCAAGCGATGGACGCCAGCACAGCAGATGGATGTGACAGTTGGGTGACGTTGGGGTAGGTCGAATCAGCTCATGGGATAAATGGCAAAGACCGATCAAATATGGGCACCGGATTACCTGCGATAACCATCGTTATTTGGAACTGGCGTTGTAGCAGTTGTCGAGCCCCAGCGAGGCTACGTTGGCCGCACCGCAGCCATCAAGCCAGACACCAGCACCGAGTCGCACCCGCCAGCTGCTACGAGAAATAGCCTGGCTGTACGATGTGTACGCTTACATTAAATCGAGGTCACTTCAGCTCATTTTCACCCACAAACATCTCCAAATCCCGATTTTACACCGCGCGCCGCCGTTGGCTGTCACAGAATCGTCATCCCCCAGCCCTAGCTTGCCCTCCCAGTTGCCGGGCCCTTTGCCTGGCGTAACGGGACTCTTGGGGAGGACTTCATGTACAAGCGCACCGGGCTCGTCAGTTTTACGCTCACTGCTCTGGCCCTGGCGATTGCCAGTGAACGGCTCAACGCTGCCGACATCGTGGCCAACACCGAACACGTTGATGTGGTCGGCCAGGCAGCCAGCATCGATCAGGCGCTCAAGGAGCAGCGTTCTTCCGACAACATCAAGAGCGTGGTGCATGCCGACGGCGTGGCCCAGTTGCCGGATGAAAACGTCGCCGAAGCGGTGCAGCGCCTGCCAGGGATCAGCGTCGAGCGTGACCAGGGCGAAGGGCGTTTTGTCAGCGTGCGTGGCCTGGGCCCGGACCTCAACAGCGTGACCATCAACGGCACCCTGGTGCCGTCCCCGGAAAGCGCGCGCCGCGCCGTGGCCCTGGATGTGCTGCCTTCGGAGCTGGTGCAATCGTTGTCGGTGATCAAGACGCTGACCCCGGACATGGACGCCAATTCCCTGGGCGGCACCATCGATGTGCAAAGCCTCTCGGCCTTCGACCACAAGGGCCTGTTCTATACCGGCAGCACGGAAGCCAGCTATGACAAGAACACCCGTCAGACCAGCCCGAAATTCTCCAGCGCCGCCAGCGATCGTTTCAGCCTCAGCGACGGCATCGACAACTTCGGCGTGGCCGCAGCCCTCAGCTGGCAGAAGCGCGATTTCGGTTCGGACAACGTCGAGACGGGTGGCGCCTGGGACTTTGAACAAGGCGCCAAACTCAAAGAGTTCGAACAGCGTGACTACGACATCAGCCGCGAACGCGCGGGCGGTGGCCTGAACTTCGATTACAAGCCCGACGACCTGAGCAGCTACTACCTGCGCACCCTCTACAGTCGCTACAAGGACAGCGAGACCCGTAACTCCACCAGCATTGAATTCGCCGACCCGCTGGCGGCCGGTGAACTGGGTGACGCCGAGGCCAAGCGCAAGCTCAAGCAACGCGAGGAAACCCAGGAAATCCAGTCTTACGTGTTCGGTGGCGAACGCATGTTCGGCCTCTGGACCCTTAGCGGCCAGGCCGGTTACAGCCAGTCCAGCGAAGACAGCCCAGGTCATATCGCCAGCGCCTTGTTCGACGGCGGCGACTTTTCCGACAGCGGTTTCTATGACAAGGACAAGCCACGGCCGATCATCGGCGAGGGCTTCTACAACCCCAACAACTTTACTTTGGACAAGGTCGACTGGGAAAAGCAGAACACCACCGACACCGAGAAAAACCTGCGCCTGGACCTGGCCCGCGACTATGACCTGAGCGGCTACGCGTCCCAGGTCAAGTTCGGTGGCAAGGTCAGCCGCCGCAACAAGGACAACGACCTGGAAGCCTGGGTCTATGAAGACTTCGACGACCTTGGCTTCACTGACGAACAACTCAACCTGACCCAGCTCCAGAAGGGCAATGTCGATTATCGCCTCGGCCGTTTCGGTCCAGGCATCAGTGGCAGCGGTATCAAACAGTTAATCGGAGGACTCAACCCGGCAGACTTCTATGACGCCACCGAATCGCGGGTCAACGACTTCACCATCAGTGAAGACATCAGCGCCGGTTACCTGATGAACACCATTGATATCGACGACTGGCGCTTTATCGCCGGCCTGCGCTACGAGGGTACCGAGTTCGAAGCCAAGGGCACTGGCGCCACCGACGGCCAGTTCAGCGACACCGAGACCAAACGCCGCTATCACCACTGGTTACCGGGCCTGCATGCTCGTTACCAACTGGATAAAAATACCCAGGTGCGCGCGGCCTGGACCAAGGCGGTGGTACGCCCAACCTTTGGCCAACTGGCGCCGGGTTTTGTCATCGATGATGACGAGGCTACCTTCGGCAACCCGGACCTCAAGCCTCTGGAGTCTAGCAACCTGGACCTTGGCATCGAGCACTACATGGGCCGCGCCGGCACCGTTTCGGCGTTCGTGTTCTACAAGGACATCAAGAACTTCGTCTACAACACCGACCTGGCGGGCACCGGCGCCTGGACCAACTTTGCCGAGGCCCATACCTTTGCCAACGGCGACAGCGCCAAGCTCTATGGACTGGAACTGGCCTACTCGCAGAAATTCGACTGGCTGCCAGCGCCGTGGAATGGCCTGCTGATCGGCGCCAATAGCACCTTCAGCCGCTCCAGTGCCGATATCGAAGGCTTCGACACCGCCAGTGGCAGCAACCGCAAGCGCAGTATCAACCTGCCCAATCAGTCGGACACAGTGGGCAACCTGATGCTCGGCTGGGAAGACGACAAGCTGAGCCTGCGCCTGTCGGCCAACTACAAGTCGGATTACCTCTACGAATTGGCGTCGATCAACGACAAGGCCCACGACCTGCATGTCGATGCCCAGACCTTTGTCGATTTCAGCGCCCGCTACTCCCTGACCAAAAACCTGCAGGTTAGCTTCGCGGCGCAGAACCTCACCGATGAATCGTACTTCGTCTACACCGGCCACCGCAGCTACAACGGCCAGTACGAAGAGTACGGCCCGACTTACAAGCTGGGCCTGACCTTTACCCATTTCTAAGGTTTCCCCTTGTAGGAGCGAGCTTGCTCGCGAAAAACGTTGCCACACCGCAGGCATCCAGACAGCCCGCGCCATCGTTCATGACCATCGTCGGAACGCCGCCCGGAGCAAGTTCGCTCCTTCAAGGGGGCAGCGTTTGCTTAACAAGGATTTTGCCCGTTCATGAAAATTTCCAAGCATTACCTGCTGACTGCACTGATCAGCTTGACCTGCTGCCACGCCCTGGCTGGCGACTTGACCCTGACCCCCTGGGAGCCAGCGCTCGACGTCCAGTCCCTGGGGTTCTTGCCAAACAGCCCGGAACGCCTGGCCGCCAGCGAACGCGATGGTTTGCTTTTACTTGATGCCAAAGGCAGTGAACTGGCACACCTGAAAGGCTCCTTCACCAGCCTCGACAGCCGCACGGCTGGCCAACAGGTGCTGGTGGCGAGCCTGGACAATGATCGCCAGCAAGCGCTGCTGGTCAGTCTCGACCCGGCCGGCCGTCGTTGGGGCGCGCCGGTGTACCTGCCAACCCGAGATTTTCCGGTCAACGGCCTGTGCCTGTATCGCGATTCGGTGGCCAACCTGTTCCTGTTCCTGGTAGGCGAGGAGGGCAAGGGCGAGCAATGGCTGGTGGGCAATGGCGCGACGCTGATGCCACAACCGCAGCGCGTGCGGGGTTTGCCGTTGCCGCCGTCGGCACAGTTCTGCCAAGTGGATGACGGCGCCCAGCAACTACTGGTCAATGAAAAAAATGTCGGTTGGTGGGCTTACCCGGCGCATCCGGAAGCCGATGTAACCCGCATGCCAGTTGCCATTATCGACAACGCTCGACAGGAAGCAGGCGCCATGGCGCTGGTGCCCGGTGGTGTCATCGCACTCGATCCAAAAGCTGCACAATTACATCTGTACCAGCAGCAAGGCGAACGCTGGGTTGCCCAAGGGTCGTTGCCGTTGCCTGGCTTGAAAGAACCGGAAAACCTCGCTCTGCAGCCGACGGCCAACGGCCTGCATGTGCTGCTGCGTGACGATGACAACGGTCGCTTGTACCAGGGCGAAATCAATTGGCAAGCCAAACCCGTACCGTTGGCGCCGGTGTTGCCCGAAGTCGCAGCGATCCGCCAGAGCGAACCCGTGGGGCGTCAAGGTGATGCCGCCGATGACCCGGCGATCTGGATTCACCCGGAGCAACCGTCCAAAAGCCGCGTGCTGGGTACCAATAAGAAACAGGGCCTGCTGGCCTATGACCTCGACGGCAAGCTGTTGCAGGAGCTTGCGGTGGGTCGCCTGAACAACGTCGACGTGCGCTCCAGTTTCAAGCTTGGTCAACAAACCGTCGACCTGGCAGTGGCGAGCAATCGCGATCACAACAGCCTCAGCCTGTTCAGTATCGACCGCAGCAGTGGTGAGTTGCGGGTCGCCGGTGAGATTGCCACGCCGCTCAAGGCCATCTACGGCATTTGCCTGTTCCAACCGGCCAGCGGCGAGATTTATGCAATCGCCAACGACAAGGACGGTACCTTCCTGCAATACCGCCTGAGCGCGCCGGATGGCCGGGTGCAGGGTGAGTTGGTGCGCCAGTTCAAGGTCGACAGCCAGCCCGAAGGCTGCGTAGCCGACGATCAGCGCCAGCGTTTGTTCATCGGCGAAGAAGATGTTGGCGTATGGGCGGTGGATGCTCGCGCCGATCAGCCGGCGCAGTTGACCAGTGTGATCAAGGTCGGCGCGCAATTGCAGGCAGATGTCGAAGGGTTGGCGCTGTATCAGAGCGCTAAACGCGACTACCTGGTGATTTCAAGCCAAGGCAATGACAGCTATCTGGTGCTGGATGCCGAACCACCGTTTGCCTCTCACGGTGCATTTCGCGTCGGCCTGAATGCGCTAGCCGGTATTGATGGCGCTTCGGAAACAGACGGTCTGGATGTCACTGCGATTAATCTCGGCGGGCCCTGGAGCCAGGGCATGCTGGTGGTGCAGGACGGACGCAAGCGCATGCCCGAGCAGACCCAGAACTTCAAGTTCGTGCCCTGGGACCAGGTCACCAAAGCGTTGAAATTGCCTTGATCGTGTCATCAACCGGTCACACGTTTTTTATCGAATAGCTGCTCAAGGAGTTCACCATGCACGCCACTCTGGAACACATGACTATCTGGGGCCTGATCAGTGACGCCAGCCTGCTGGTCAAGGCCGTCATGCTCACGTTGCTTCTGGCATCGCTGCTCAGTTGGTACCTGATCATCCAGCGCGCCAGCGTCTTGCGCCGGATGGAGCGCCAGATGAACCAGTTTGTGCAGCGCTTTCGCGGTGCGTCGGATGTGCTGCCGTTGTACCGGGATACGTTGAAAGACACAGACGGCGGCGTCGCGCCGATCTTTATCGCCGGGGTTCAGGAGTTCCAGCATCTGCAGGCCCATGACGATGGAGTGCTCGAAGGGGTGGAGCGGGCGCTGCAAGTGGCGATCAGCGAGCAGGAAGTGGAGCTTGAGAAGGGCCTGCAATTTCTCGCCACGGTGGGTTCAGTCAGCCCTTATATCGGCCTGTTCGGTACCGTGTGGGGCATCATGAATTCCTTCCTTGGCCTGTCCCAGGTGCAACAGGCGACGCTGTCGACAGTGGCTCCAGGCATCGCTGAAGCGCTGATTGCCACGGCCATTGGCCTATTTGCGGCGATTCCGGCAGTAATCGCCTATAACCGCTTTGCTGCCCGCAGCCAGACCTTACTGACCCGCTACTACGCCTTTGGCAATGAATTGCAGGTGCGCCTGCATCGCACCTTGCGCGGCACTCCAATGAACCTGGCTGCGGCCGCCTGAACAGGAGCATCGCGATGTTAGTCAGGCCGCAACGCAAGCACGGGCCCAAGGCGGAAATGAACGTAGTGCCCTACATCGATGTGATGCTGGTGCTGCTGGTGATCTTTATGGTCACCGCGCCGATGCTGACCCAGGGCGTGAAGATCGAGTTGCCCAAGGTCGCCGCCGAGGCACTGGCCACCGACACCCGTCAGCAGATCCTTACTCTGTCGGTGAAGGCCGACGGCGGCTACTACTGGAACCTTGGGGGCGAACTCGACACCAAGCATCAGACCGACAGCGCAGTGACCCTCGACGACATGGGCGCCAAGGTGGCGCAGATCGTCGCGCAGCGGCGCGACACCCAGGTCTATATCCGCGCTGATGAAGACGCCGGTTACGGTCGCGTGGTGGCGGCCATGGCGGTGTTGCACAAAGGCGGGGTGAGCAACCTGGGGCTGGTGACCGAGGCCCCGCAATGACGGCGATGATTATGCACAGTCCTTGTCTGACAGTGGCGCCGCGCGAGTTTGCTGGCTTGTGGAAAAACAGCCTGGCGGCAGGCTTGGCCGTGGCGTTGCACGTCGTCGTGCTGGCGTTGCTGATGCTGGGGTGGTCGCCCGAGAAACCCTCGGTTGAGCCGCCTTCGGTGATGCATACCCAGTTGGTGATGCTGGCGCCGGCTCCGGCGCCGGTGCTGCCCCAAATGCCTGTGGCCGTTGAGCCAGCACCCGTGGAGCCGGTTGTTTCGGTGCCGGTAAAACCCGTTGTCGATCCGCAAGTCCAGGCGCAAAAGCTCGAAAAGGCCGCCCTGGCGCACAAGCGGGTCGCGGATAAAAAGCTCGAACAGCAACGCCAACAGCAGGAAACCGAGCAGCGCAACCACGAACTTGAACAGCAGCGCGTGGCCCAGGAACAGGCCCAGCAACAAGCGCGCCTAGCCGCTGACCATGCCCGCCAGCAAGCCGCGGCCCAAGCTGTTGCCGACAGCCGCCAATACCTGCCCCTGAGCAAGGAAGCTCCCGATTACCCCGAGCGTGCCCTGGACAAAAACATCGAAGGCGATTGCTCGGTGGAATACACCGTCAACCCACAAGGCAAGGTGGAGAACCCCAAGGTGCTGGATGGCTGCCATCCGCTGTTTATCCGCCCGTCACTGGCGGCGGCCAATATCTTTCGCTACCACCCGCGAGTGGTTGATGGCAAAGCCGTGTCGGTGCCGGCGGTGCGCAATACCTTCCATTACCGGATCAAGTAAACCGTTCAGGTTCACATACCCCGGGAGATAGCCTTCAGTTGCTAGAACGCATACTGCACCCGACTGTAGTAATACCCCCCGGTAAACCCGAACGGCGAATAGCTGCTCCAGTTATCACCGAGCGAAGAGTTTTTTACGCCGATAGCAAAATGCGCCCATTCGGGCGCACTTTGTCATGTGGCAGCTATCAGGCGATAGCATCCCACGCGCGATCACCATTCTCGTCTTTAATCCGAGTCGGCAACCCCATCATATCCAGCGCCTTGAGGAACGGCCCAGCTGGCAGTTCTTCAACGTTGGCCATGTGTTTCACGTCCCACTCGCCACGCGCAACCAGCAGCGCGGCAGCCACAGGTGGTACGCCTGCGGTGTAGGAGATGCCTTGGCTGTCGGTCTCGGCAAAGGCTTCTTCATGGCAGGCCACGTTGTAGATGAACAGCTCGCGCGGCTGACCGTTCCTGGTGCCTTTGATCAGGTCGCCGATGCAGGTCTTGCCGGTGTAGCCCGGTGCCAGGGAGGACGGGTCAGGCAGTACGGCCTTGACCAGTTTCAGTGGCACCACTTCCAGGCCTTCGGCGGTGGTGACCGGTTTCTCGGAGAGCAGGCCGAGGTTTTTCAGCACGGTGAACACGTTGATGTAGTGTTCGCCGAAGCTCATCCAGAAACGCACGTTGGGCACGTCGAGGTTTTTCGACAGCGAGTGCACTTCATCGTGGCCGGTCAGGTACAGGTTCTGTTCGCCGACCACGGGCAGGTCGTCGGTACGCTTGACTTCGAACATGGTGTTGCTGGTCCACTGGCTGTTCTGCCAGCTCCACACCTGCCCGGTGAATTCGCGGAAGTTGATTTCCGGATCGAAATTGGTGGCGAAATATTTGCCATGGGAGCCGGCATTGACGTCGAGAATGTCGATCGAATCAATGCGGTCGAAATACTGTTGTTGCGCCAGCGCTGCATAAGCGTTGACGACGCCCGGATCGAAGCCCACACCGAGGATCGCGGTGATGTTCTTCGCTTTACATTCTTCGAGGTGATTCCACTCGTAGTTGCCGTACCACGGTGGTGTCTCGCAGACCTTGCCCGGTTCTTCGTGAATGGCGGTGTCCAGGTAGGCCACGCCGGTATCGATGCAGGCACGCAGCACCGACATGTTGAGGAACGCGGAGCCGACGTTGATGACGATCTGCGATTGGGTTTCGCGGATCAGCGCCTTGGTCGCTTCGACGTCCAGGGCGTTCAGCGCAAAGGCCTGGATGTCGGCGGGCACTTTGAGGCTGCCCTTGGCCTTGACGCTGTCGATGATGGCCTGGCATTTGGAGATGTTGCGCGACGCGATAGCAATACGACCGAGTTCATCGTTGTGCTGCGCGCACTTGTGGGCCACCACCTTGGCGACACCTCCTGCACCAATGATAAGAACGTTCTTTTTCAATTTTTTTATCTCTCCTTTATTCGTCAGCTTACGAGAGGCTAGACAGGTAGTCGTCGTAACCAAATTCACGAACCACCTCGACTGTACCGTCGAGTTGTTTCACTACGATGGACGGCATTTTCAGGCCGTTGAACCAGTTTTTCTTGACCATGGTGTAGCCTGCCGTGTCGATGAACGACAGTCGATCGCCGATGGTCAGCGGACGATCAAATTGATATTCGCCGAAGATGTCTCCGGCCAGGCACGACTTGCCGCACACCATGTAGGTGTGGTCGCCTTCGCTCGGCGCCAGCTTGGCGTTGAGGCGATAGATCAGCAGGTCAAGCAGGTGGGCTTCGATGGAGCTGTCTACCACGGCCAGGTGCTTGCCGTTGTACAGGGTGTCGAGCACGGTGACTTCCAGCGAAGCGCTGTTGGTGATCGCCGCTTCGCCCGGTTCCAGGTAGACCTGCACGTCGTACTTCTGCGAGAAGGACTTGAGACGCTGGCAGAAGGCGTCCAGCGCATAGCCTTCACCGGTGAAGTGGATGCCGCCGCCGAGGCTAACCCAGTTGACCTTGTGCAGCAGCGCGCCGAAGCGTTCTTCGATGGTGTTGAGCATCTGGTCGAACAGGTTGAAGTCGCCGTTCTCGCAGTTGTTGTGGAACATGAAGCCGGAAATCTGCTCAATCACGCCCTCGATCTTCACCGGGTCCCACTCGCCGAGGCGGCTGAACGGGCGCGCCGGATCGGCCAGCAGGTAATCGGAGCTGCTCACTTGCGGGTTGACTCGCAGGCCGCGGGTTTTGCCTTCGGTGCGCTCGGCGAAGCGTTGCAACTGGCTGATGGAGTTGAAGATAATCTTGTCGCAGTTAGCCAGCATCTCCTCGATTTCATCGTCGGCCCAGGCCACGCTGTAGGCGTGAGATTCACCTTCGAACTTCTGGCGACCGAGCTTGAGCTCGTACAGCGACGACGACGTGGTGCCGTCCATGTACTCCTCCATCAGGTCGAACACCGACCAGGTGGCGAAGCACTTGAGCGCCAGCAAGGCCTTGGCCCCGGACTGTTCGCGCACGTAAGCGATCTTCTGCATGTTGACCAGAAGCTTCTGTTTATCGATGAGGTAATACGGCGTTTTGATCATTTTCAGAGCCTCCGGCAGGGCCAGCCAAAAAAGGACACGCATTGTGCCCGCACTTGGTCCGGATCGAAAGGTTAGTCAGCGGATTTTGCTGGCTCGTGCCCGAAGATGGCCTGGCAATTGATCTTTGTTGCTGTGTGATTGGGTTCACAGTGCTCTGGTATTATCATGAGTAGAACTTGTGATCATCCTTAATAAAATGAGTTTGTCTCACCATCAGGCGAAGTCGACAATAGCTCCCATCGAACACATTGGAGTTGTATGTCATGGCTTTTGCCCATTCCCTTGGATTTCCGCGCATTGGACGCGATCGTGAACTGAAAAAAGCGCAGGAAGCGTTTTGGAAGGGCGAGCTTGACGAAGCTGGCCTGCGCGCCGTTGGCCGTGAACTGCGCAAGACCCACTGGGACTTGCAGAAGAAGGCCGGTATCGAGTTGCTGCCCGCCGGTGATTTCGCCTGGTACGACCAGGTGCTGACCCACTCGCTGATGTTCGGTGTGATTCCCGAGCGGTTCCGTCCAACTGATGGTCAGGCCACCCTGCAAACCCTGTTCAGCATGGCCCGTGGCGTCAGCGATAGTTGCTGCGGCGGTGCTCACGCCCAGGAAATGACCAAGTGGTTCGACACCAACTACCACTATCTGGTCCCGGAATTCAGTGCTGACCAGCAATTTCAGCTGGGTTGGGATCAGCTGTTCGAAGAAGTCGAAGAAGCCCGCGAATTGGGCCACACCGTCAAACCGGTGGTGATCGGCCCGCTGACGTACCTGTGGTTGGGCAAAGCCAAGGGCGGCGACTTTGACAAGCTTGACCTGTTGGATCGCCTGCTGCCGTTGTACGGCCAGATCTTCCAGCGCTTGGCAGCCCAGGGCGTTGAATGGGTGCAGATCGACGAGCCGATCCTGGTGCTCGACCTGCCACAGGACTGGAAAAACGCCTTTGAGCGTGCCTACAACCAGATCCAGCGCGAGCCGCTGAAGAAACTGGTCGCTACCTATTTTGGTGGCCTGGAAGAGAACCTCGGCCTGGCGGCAAACTTGCCTGTGGACGGCCTGCACATTGACCTGGTGCGCGCTCCTGAGCAGTACCCGACCATCCTGGATCGCCTGCCGGCCTATAAAGTGTTGTCCCTGGGCCTGGTCAATGGCCGTAACGTTTGGCGTTGCGACCTGGAAAACGCCCTGGCAACCCTGCAGCACGCTGCCGAGCGCCTGGGTGATCGCCTGTGGGTCGCGCCGTCCTGCTCGTTGCTCCATAGCCCGGTGGACCTGGGCCGCGAAGACAAGCTCGACGCTGAACTGAAAAGCTGGCTAGCCTTCGCCGTGCAGAAGTGCGAAGAAGTCGCCGTTCTCGCCCAGGCTGTCAACGAGCCTGAAACCGCAACGGTACTGGCAGCCTTGGCGCAAAGCCGTGCCGTACAGGCCAGCCGTGCTGCTTCGCCGCGCATCCACAAACCGGCTGTGCAAGCTCGGGTTGCCGCGATTACCGCCAAGGACAGCCAGCGCCATTCGCTGTTTGCCACCCGTATAGAGAAGCAACGTGCCGGCCTGAACCTGCCGTTGTTCCCGACCACCACCATTGGTTCGTTCCCGCAAACCACGTCGATTCGCCTGGCGCGCCAGGCGTTCAAGCAAGGCAAGCTGAGCGAAGCTGAATACACCGAAGCCATGCACAGTGAGATTCGCCATGCGGTGCAAGTCCAGGAGCATCTGGGCCTGGACGTGTTGGTGCACGGTGAAGCCGAACGTAACGACATGGTCGAGTACTTTGCCGAGCAACTGGACGGCTATGTATTCACCCGCTTTGGCTGGGTGCAGAGCTACGGTTCGCGCTGCGTGAAACCGGCGGTGATTTTTGGTGACCTGAGTCGCCCCCAAGCCATGACCGTGGAATGGATTCGCTATGCCCAAGGCCTCACCGATAAAGTGATGAAGGGCATGCTCACCGGCCCGGTGACCATGCTGATGTGGTCCTTCCCCCGCGAAGACGTGAGCCGCGAAGTGCAGGCTCGGCAACTGGCCCTGGCCATTCGTGACGAAGTGGTGGACCTGGAAGCCGCGGGAATCAAAATCGTGCAGATCGACGAAGCGGCGTTCCGTGAGGGCTTGCCGTTGCGCCAGGCGCAGTGGCAGCACTATCTGGATTGGGCCACTGAAGTGTTCCGTCTGTGCGCCTCGGGTGTGCGTGACGAAACGCAGATCCACACCCACATGTGCTACAGCGAGTTCAACGATGTGATCGAGTCCATCGCGGCGATGGATGCCGACGTGATTACCATCGAAACCTCGCGCTCGGACATGGAGCTGCTGGATGCGTTCGAAGCCTTCGCTTATCCGAACGACATCGGGCCGGGTGTCTACGATATTCACTCGCCACGTGTGCCGGATGTCTCGGAAATGGCCAATCTGTTGCGCAAGGCCGCCAAGCGGATTCCTGCCGAACGCCTGTGGGTCAACCCCGATTGCGGGCTGAAGACGCGCGGCTGGCCAGAAACCGAAGCGGCGTTGATCCATATGGTCAGTGCGGCGCGGCAACTGCGTAGCGAGCTGGCGTAACCCCTGATCTGCAGGACCGGGCTTGCCTGGCTTACAAGTACTTGAGCCAGGCAACATCGCGCCGCCGCGCCTTCAGCCCGGCAAACCAGCGCACCGGCAGGTACAGCGCCGCCGTCAGCAAAAACGCCGTCAGCCACATCGCGCCAACGCTGTCGAAACCGAAGTAACTGCCCTGGTTCAAGCCAAAAAGCCCCACACCGATCAGATAGAGCGCTTTCAGTACATACAAGTGCAGCAGGTAGAAGAACATCGGCGCAGCGCCAAACACAGCAAGTACGCCAATCCACGGACGCTGTTGCGCACGCTCGAAACCCAGTAGCAATAACAACCCGACACCCAGGGTCAAGGCGAGAAACAGCAGCGAAGGCGGGTACTTGGTGATGTTGAAAAAGCTCATCAAGGTTTGCACATCACTGTCATAGGTCAGCCATTGAGCCTCGCCATACCCGTTGAGCAGGCGCAACGCAACGAAGCCAATCAGCGCGCCAGCCCCCGCCAGCAGTAGATAACGTTGGCGCACGGCAGTGGACATCGATCCGGCAAACCACGGACCGAGGCAATAACCCAGGGCAATCACGCCAATCCACGGCAACACCGGATACGAGGTGCGCAAGCGCAGGCCGTCGGTGAATTCGATCCAGCCGCGATCATGCAAAATCGCCCATGGAATGTGCATCGCCGAGCCTGGGGCGAAATGCACACTGTCCAACAGGTTATGCCCGGCAATGATCGCCGCAGCCACCGCAAACAGCAGTGGCCGTGGCAGCCAGACCAGCACGGCCAGCGCGATCATGCTGACGCCGATGGCCCAGATCACCTGCATGTAAATCACGCTGGGCGGCAACTGGAAGGTCCAGGCGAAGTTCACCAAGGTGAACTCCAGCACCACCAGAAACAGCCCGCGCTTGAACAGAAACGCTGAGACATCGCTACGCCCCTGGTGCCTGGTGCCGTACAGGTAGGCCGAAAGCCCCGTCAGCAAGACAAACACCGGTGCACACAGGTGGGCGAGGGTGCGGCTGATAAACAGCGCAGGCTCGGTGGTGTCGATGTTCATCGGGTCGACCACTTGCCGGTGCAGCAGGAAGGTTTCGCGCACGTGATCCAGCAGCATGAACAGGATCACCAAGCCCCTGAGGGCGTCGATGGACAGCAGGCGTTGGCCCAATCGGGCAGGGGAAACAGCATCAGTCATGAGGGAGGATCGCAAGGTCGGGCAGGGAGTTTGTGGTTATCTTATAACATCTCGTTCGCGAATGCTGTCCTTCAAACCCTTGTGCCTGACTCAGGGCGAGCCGCGTACGGTGAAGCTGTCAGCGACGGTGGATTTCTAGGCACGCGCGCGGGCTGATGATGTTTCCAGGTGTTAGGGTAGGGCGCATAGCCTTTAACGACCCTGGCACCCATGGAGGGCATCATGAATGGTTCAATAGGCATCATCGGTGGCACCGGCTGGTTGGGCCGGGCAATCGCCACGGCCCTGGTAGACACCGGCTTTGTGGGGGCTGAGTCGCTGACCTTGTCCAGCCGCGCGGGCCAACTCAGCGAGCCCAAAGGCGTGCTCGATGGCGTCCAGGTTACCGACGACAATCAACGCCTGGTACTGCGCAGTGACGTGGTGATCCTTTCGGTGCGGCCGCAGGATCTGGGTGGCGTGCATATCAACGTGGGCGAACGGTTGTTGATCTCCCTGGTGGCCGGCGTCTCGCTGCGGGACATCGAGGCGCTCACTGGCGCTCGAAGAGTGGTACGGGCAATGCCCAACGCGGCCCTGGAAATTCGCAAGTCGTACACCCCTTGGCTGGCCAATGCCGAGGTCGACGGGGCCGGCAAGACTTACGTCCAACAACTCTTCGAAACCTGTGGCGAGGCTGACGAAATAACCAGCGAGCAGGACCTCAATTACCTCACCGGCCTGGCCGGGACGGGGCCTTCCTATCCGGCATTGCTGGCCCGCGCGTTGTACAACTGCGCCATTGAATATGGCTTGCCTGCATCTGTCGCAGGGCGTGCGGTGCACGGCGTGGTGGTCGATGCCAGTCAGTTGATTGGAGAGCAACGCGGGTTCGACGCGTTGCTCAACACCTTGATCGGCTACCGTGGCGTCAGCGCGGCGGGCATCGAAGGGATGCAGGCGGGCGGGCTGGAGGCTAGCGTGAAGGCGGGCCTGGATCGCGCCATGAGCGTGGCGTCATCCAATCTGGCGGCCCCTGCCGAAATGGCGACCGTGGGCGCGTCGCAGGCGGTCATTCCCTTTTGGAAACAGGCGGGGCCCAAGCGCTGGTTCAAAAAGGATGAGGCGTTCGATAACGCGTTTCGCGACAAATTCCAGGCGGCCCACTTTCAAGCCGCCAGGGGCGAACTGGAGCACTGGCTGGCAACGCCACAAGGGGCTTTGGCGTTACTCCTGCTGCTCGACCAATACCCGCGCAACACGTTCCGGGGCACTGCCCATATGTTCGCCACCGATCCGCTGGCGCGCGCCTACGCTCGCCGAATGGTAGAGGCTGGAATGGACAGGTTGATCGAGCCGTCATTACGGGCGTTTTGCTATTTACCCTTTGAGCATTCGGAGTGTATGGAGGATCAGCAACTGTCCCTCGCCCTGAACAAGGATCTTGATGCCAATACCTACAAGTGGGCCAAAGAGCACGCCGACATCATCGATCGATTCGGCCGCTTTCCGCACCGCAATGACGTCATGGGAAGGGTGTCCACCGACGAGGAGCGGGCTTTCCTGGAGGCGGGAGGGTTTGCTGGGTAGAGGCGACTGCACAGGGTCCCAGCTCAATAAGCGTGCTTCGGACAGTCTATCAGCGCCTCAAGAAAGGTCGCCTTGTCAGTCAAGGTTCGCTTCGCCACCTCGTCCTGGTACTGCACGGCCTGAGCGGACGTAAGGTTTGTGCATTGACCAAACAACTCGTTGGATTGCTTGATCACCGCGACCTTGTCCGCCGGGGTGACGGTGATCGTTTGATCAAACCAGGCTGATACAAAGTTCAGCGCAGCCGTTCTTCTCTGCGCAGTGTGTGCGGCGCTGTCCTTGATGTTCGCCACATAACTTCTCGTATCGCTCTTGGCTTCGGCACTTTCCAGGCTGGCTTTAATGGCGCCAATCTTCTCGGCGGTGATCTCCCGGCTGCCAGCATCGGCGTCCAGTTGGGTTTTCAAGGCGGAAAAAACCAACTGCTGGGAGTCATTGACCACTGCACCCTCGGCCTTGCGCACCTCCAGCACCACATAGGAGTTGTCCCGGTATTCGCAGCCGTCATGGGGCGCGCTCAGCGTTAGGCAGGACCCCGTTTTTCTCATTAGCCGGCCGGTAGAGGTATTGAACACCAGTGTGTCCCAAGGCGGCGGCGCGGTGCGGTCTTCGGTGCGTATCAGCACGTAATCACCGGTCTCCAGGTAGCCCGTTTTCGGGTTCATCGGGTCTACGCGGTTTTTCACCCCGACCAGATCAAATGAATAAGTGAAGGCGTTGTCATCTTGATCATCTTTGATAAATGTATCGGCAAGGGCGGAAAGCACGTTTGCCGCAGGGTGAGCGGGTGGATAGAAGGTTTTACCCAGGCTTGCCAGGCTGCCCAGCATTTGCCGCACCTGGGCGCCACCCTCATCCAGTTCAATGATATGGATATCCAGTTTGAACGGATTGCCATTGTAGGTAATCGGGCCGTAAACGTTATTGAGGTTGGAGAGGTTCAGGTATTGATTCTCCCGCACATCATTTGAGTAGTAGATGACTTTCGAGCTTCGGATGCCCTCTGGCCCGAGTTTCCTGTCGCAGGGGCTCTCACAGGTGCTGGCGACGATGGCGACATCACCGGTGGCGGGCTCAAGACGGGCCATGCGCAACGGGCTTTTCCACTCGGTCAGGTGCTTGATGAAGACCTGCTTGAGGGTGATGGCGATCGGGTCGCCTGCTTTGAGGATATGGGTGGCGTCGATGGCATAGATGTTCCGCGCGCTTAACGCTCCGTCCGTGGCGCCAGGGCGGTTGTAGCGATAGTCCACGGCGCCCTGGTTGGTAATTGCACAGCCACCGAGCGTGACTAGGGTAGCGGTCACCAGTAGATTGACATTGGGTCGCAATGCTCGCATTTGATCCTCCTTGACAAGTATTTACTGGCGGGGCGCCTCGGCGAAGAATAGCCAAAGGCCATTAAAATGCCAGTGGGCAAAACGCATCTTGTGTGACGGCCGTACAGGCCGGTTTCGACGCGTCATCACGGGGTAGGGCGTGGTATTCCCAGCAGGAATGTCCCCATAAAAATCCAGCATTTTATTTATTGCGATGTATCTCGTAGCGTGCCCCTTCACCTATGGAGATCACGCCATGAACAATCGCCCGCTGCGCCTGTATGTCGACGCTCAGCTCACCAGCCCCTACGCTATGTCGGCCTTCGTGACTCTTCGCGAGAAGGGCCTTGAGTTTGAATTGAGCACCGTTGACCTCGACGCGTTGGAAAACCAGTCTGAGGATTACACAGGTCTTTCATTGACCCAGCGAGTGCCGACTCTGGTGGAAGGCGACTTTGCCTTGTCCGAATCTTCGGCGATCACTGAATATCTGGAAGAGATTTTTCCGCAATCACCGGTGTATCCGCAGGGAGCAGAACAGCGGGCGCGGGCGCGGCAGGTCCAGGCCTGGTTGCGCAGTGACCTGCTGCCGATTCGCCAGGAGCGATCAACGTTAGTGGTGTTTTATGGCGTCCAGTCATCGCACTTGTCGCCAGCGGCACAGTCGGCAGCCGGCAAACTGATCGTCGCCGCACAAGCGTTGCTGGCCGACGGCCGCGAGTATCTGTGCGGCCAGTGGTCAATTGCCGATGTGGACCTGGCTGTGATGCTCAACCGGCTGATCCTCAATGGCGACAGCGTACCCGCCCCGTTGGTTGAGTATGCCCGGCGTCAATGGCGACGGCCGTCAGTGCAGGAGTGGGTCAATCTGCCGCGGCCTGCGCTGTAGCGATTTCCACCAACTGCTCAACCCGGCGATCCAGATCTTCCCAGTCCGCCATGCCGAGCACCCGGGTTGTGTTCAGGCCGCGCAAGTAGCCGCGAAGTTGCTGGGCGGCTGCGCTGGTTTTATCAGGATCAGCCGCCGCGTCCTGCAGCACGGTTTCATACTCGAGCAGGTAGTCGGCAACCCGTTCGCGATACTCCGGCAGCACTGCTTCGCGGATGCGGTCAAAGGTTCTCTGGTAGGGCTTCATGGATTGATCCTTATAAGTTTTGTGTGGTGCGCAGCCTGCGCGACAGTATTGGTTTAGATAATAGTCACCATCAAGGATTGCTAGTTCTGTTTTTGCGGGAAAGGCGGAAAATCGCACCATCGAAGATGCCGCCCAAGGAACTGCGCGATGAGGAATTTTGCCCAACTGGTTTTGATGGCCCTGATGCTGGGCCATGCGTTGGCTGCCAACGTGGCCTTTGCCGATGACGCTCGGTCCTGCCATCTATTGCCCATTGCCGGCAGCGTGGTTTCCCTGCAACACGGGCAGTCGGTAGGTGTGCTCTACAGCGAAAATACCGTCGACAACCTGCACTATCTTGAACGCTATCACGCCATGGCAGTGAACGGTGCCAAAGATGCGCTGGATGGACGAGTTCGCCAGGCCTTCATCAACAGCTCCGACCCGGAGCTGGCGATCGACTGGCTGATGAATTCGCTGCAGAGCACGTTCCTGTCGGTGACGGCCTACGACAACCTCGATGCGCTGGTGCAGGCTCACCCGGATGTGGTGGTGATGCTCGACACCTACAATCAACTGCTGACCCCGCACAACAGCCAGGTCCAGGCACGTTTCGTTGCCCGGTTCTACGACGCCAATTTGCAATACATCGCCAAGGCTGAAGGTTCGGTCGAGCAGCAAATGCCTTCAGTTTGGGTGCATGACAAGGCCGCGCCGGAAATCGCCATGCAAATCGATCAGCAGCGTGATGTGCAACTGACAGCGTTGAAACAGTTCGACGCCTCGCTCAAAGCCTTGGTGACGGCCGGTTAATCGAAGCCTTAGTTCGGAGCCTGCTCCCGACTGAACACATCCACTGCCTGCACCAGCCCCTTGGCCGCCAATGCGACCAATTCACCGCCTTTTTCCGGTGTCGCCAAACCCGGGTCTGAGCCCATGCGCCCGTCCGGGAAGCGTGCACGGAAGTCCAGGGCTTCGCGGATAGGTCCTGAGCCTGCGATTTGTGGCGAGTAGGCCGTCGACTTGATCGACTCCGGGTAGGCCCATTGCGTGACCGCGATCTCCGAAGGCGTGGCGTGGCTGCCGTGGCCGGTGGGGAACTGCTGGTGAGCCAGTGCGCTGACGCCTTCCAGGTCCCACCAATTAACCAGCTTCAGGGCGAACCCGGCCGGGCGGCGGGCGAAGCTGGCTTCGGCGTAAAGTTCGGAGAACGCGGCCTCAATCGAGGCAATATTGCCGCCGTGGCCATTGAGAAAGAGGATTTTCTCAAAGCCATGTCCGGCCAATGAGCGCACCCAATCGCCAATGGCGGCGATAAAGGTGGAAGGGCGCAGCGAAATGGTCCCTGGAAACCCGAGGTGATGCTGGGCCATGCCGATATTAAACGTCGGGCCGATCAGGATGTCGGCGTTTTCCTGGGCGTGATGGGCAATGATTTCCGGGCACATCCAGTCGGTCCCCAGCAGGCCAGTAGGGCCGTGCTGCTCGTTGGAGCCGATGGGAATCACGACAGTGCGGCTGCGTTCAAGAAATTGGCCAATCTCGATCCACGTTGACTGGTGCAAAAGCATTTGAGGTTCTCTCTTTTGTCAGGCTTGGCCTGACGGATACTACCTCAACCGGCACTGGCTATCTGGCGTGGCTTGCAATTGAGGTAGGCCGAGGACTTCAACCAGCGCTGGTCGGGGTACCAGGAAAACATGAACTGACCATCCTTGAGTTTATCCACCACCTGGCGCGCCACTTGCGGGCGCACGGCCGGGCAACCCTGGCTGCGGCCGATGCGGCCTTCGCGCTTGCTCCAGAGCGGGCTTACGTAATCGGCGGCGTGAATTACAATGGCCCGATCGCGGGCCAGATCATTGAACCCCGGCTCCAGGCCATCCATGCGCAGTGAGTAGCCATGGGCGCCCTGATAGCTTTCCTGTGTGCGGAACAGCCCCAGGCTGGACTGATAGCTGCCTTCCCGGTTGGAGAACTGCGTGGCGAAATTTTCCCCGGATTTTTGCCCGTGGGCCACGAGGTCGCGCAGTACCAGGGTCTTTTTACGCAGGTCGAAGATCCACAGGCGACGGGCGGTCGAGGGCTGCGAATAGTCGATCACCGCCAGGCGTTCGGAACGTTCAATGCCATTGTTGACTGCGCACTGCATCGCGCTCAGGGCGCTTTTAAGCACTTGGGGATTGAGTTCTGGAGCCGTGCGCGCCAGGCTGTTATACAAGGTATGAGGCTTGGCGCTGTCTGCGAGGGCAGCATTGCACAGCGCGGCCAGGGTGACGGCAGTCAGGGCGAGTCGGCAGCAAAAAGTCAGCATCTACAAAACATCTCCGCCATGGAATGGAGCAACGTCATTGTTCAAAAAACACGCATATTACTTGAGCATTTGCCTGCTCGTTGCACCATTGGTCGCGACAGCCGAAGACCTGCTGGTGGAATCGCCCGCCCCGGTGCAGTTGGTGCTCGGGCAATTGTCCAGTGTTTGCCCTGGTTTGGCCGGGCCGATCGATGCAGCCGACCAGACGCGGTTGCAGGCGTTTTACCAACAGCAGGGCAATGCTTCCCTGTGGACTGCCAGCGAGCGCCGGTTGGCATTGCAGGCGCAGTTGCAACTGTTGGCCGATGATGGCCTGGACCCGGCTCACTATCGTCTGCCCCTGGATACGGCGACCAGCAATGTCTTGTGTACTGATATCGAGATTAGCTGGAAATATCTGCAAGCCTTGCACGATCTGCATTATGGCCGCTTGCAGCAAGCTCATTTCGAGCCCCTTTGGCATGCACAGCCGCCGACGCAGGACCCAAGTATCGAAGTCCTGGCCATGGCCGGGCAGCAGGACATCGCCCAAGCGTTTGATCAGGCCCGGCCCAGCGCTGAGTTGTACCGCACCCTGCGCACGGCCTACGCCGCGCAGCGCCAACAACCGTTGCCGCAGTGGGATGCAATCGCCAGCGGTCCGTTGTTGCGCCCAGGCAAGGATGATCCAAGGGTTCCCGAACTGGCGCGGCGGCTGTTCAGCGAAGGGTATCTGGCAGGTCAGCCGACCGGTTCCGGGAAGCAATACAGCGAAGACCTGGTCAATGCCGTGAAAAGCTTCCAGTTGAGCCATTCCTTGCAGGCCGATGGCGTTATCGGGCCGGGCACTGTCACGGAACTGAACATCAGCCCGGCGGTACGCCGCGAACAACTGCGCATCAACCTCGAACGCTTTCGCTGGCTGGCCCAGGATTTGGAGCCCGAGGGCGTACTGGTCAACGTCGCGGCTGCGCAACTGAGCGTCTATCAGGGCGGTGTGCCGGTGTGGCAGACCCGTCTGCAAGTGGGCCGTGCGGAACGCCAGACACCGTTGCTCAAGTCTCGTATCACCCGGCTCACCTTGAACCCGACCTGGACCGTGCCGCCAACCATCATGCGCGAAGACAAACTGCCCGCCATTCGCCTGGACCCGGCCTATCTGCAGCAGCAGAACATGCAGGTGCTGGACAGCGAGGGCCACCCGCTGGACACCAGCACCATCGATTGGGATCGCCCCGGCAATATCCTCCTGCGTCAGGACGCCGGGCCGCGAAACCCCTTGGGCAAGATCGTCTTGCGCTTTGCGAATCCGTACTCGGTGTACCTGCACGATACCCCCAGCCAGCCGCTGTTCACCAAAGGTCCGCGAGCGTTCAGTTCGGGGTGTGTGAGGGTTGAGCAACCGTTGTTGCTGCGCGACCTGCTGGTGAGCCCGGCCGAGCGTGCGCGGACCGAGGAACTGCTGGCCACCGGCGTGACCCACGAATTCCGGCTCACCACGCCGGTGCCGGTGCTGTTGGGCTATTGGACGGTACAAGTGGACAGCCAGGGCGCGCTGCTCTACGCGCCGGATATTTATGGGCGCGATCCAGCGTTGATAAAAGCCATGAAGAGCCCGCTTTAGGAGCGGACGAACCGCTTGATGGCTGCGGGCTTTTCAGCAGATCAAACCTTGCCCCGCGGGGTTAAAAAGTTCTCGGTGATCTCTGCCACTGCCTGCGCTGCAGACTTCAGCGCGGTATCGATGGTCAGCGCAGTGTTATCCCACGGCTCATACTCATGAGCCAACACCGACTGCCAGGTGGGCGGGGTCAGGCCGGGAATATCACTCGCGCGTGTCTCCACCCGTCGCTGGTGTTCCTGCCTGTCCGAGCAGATCACCTCAATATTGACCAACGCAACTCCCGCGCGAATGGCGACCTCACGCCACGCCTCCCGGCTTTCGCTGACCGGATTGACGCAGTCAACGACCACCCGGTGACCCAAACCAAGATTGCTCGCCGCCAGCCCGTGGGCAACCCGGTAACCGCTGGTGCCCACATCCCGCGCGAGAACCCCGGCATCACGGATGGCCTGTTCGATGGTATCGATGCGCAGGTACACGGCGTTTGTCTGGCCGGCAAGGTCTCTGGCAATGGAGGTTTTCCCGGTGCCGGGGAGGCCGCTGAAAACAATGAGCATCGTCGAACCTTCAAATATTGATAAAAGGGTGGCGGTCGCCAATTTCAATAAGCTGCTGTTTCATCGCAGTCAATTCTCGGTTACTTAATATCCATCACCATCTCATGCCAAACCATGCCGCCATGGTCAGAAGCCGAGGGCTGAACATAGCGATAACCCATTCGCTTATACAACTCGACATGGCGCTCTTTACACATCAGATGAATCGTCTTCTTGTCCATCGCCTTCATGCGCTGGACAAAAACCTCCATCAGCTTGCGTGAATAGCCTTGGCCCTGGTGAGCCGGGTCAACCACCACCGACATGATCACCACGTTCGGCGCATCCGCCGAGTGCCCCACCAACTCCTTGAACGACTCATCCGACATGACCACGTCGTGGGCGCATCCACAGTTGATAAAACCCACCACAACTCCATCGACCTCCAGGATCAGAAAGCCTTCCGGGTACAGAGCAATCCGCGTGGCAATCTTCTCCTGGGTAGCAGCTTCATCACCTTCGTAGGCCGAGATTTCGATGTGGTAACAGCGAGTGGCGTCTGTTGGGGTGGCGTTGCGAAAACTGAGGGTGGGCATTGCGATTCCTGAATGCTAAAGGGGTTGATTGGGTGCGAAGAACATAGATTACTTGATACGCTCGACGCAGGCGTATCAAACCCGGTCAACCAACAACCCAGGCCCAACTTCATGCCCATCATCCGCGTCATGACCCTGGACGATTACGACGCCGTCCTCGACCTCATGCAGAACACCCCCGGCATTTCCCTGCGTGACGCCGACTCTCGCGAGTCCACCGCCAGGTACCTGGAGCGCAACCCCGGCATGAGCTTCATCGCCGAAGTCGACGGCATGCTCTGTGCCTGTGTCATGTGTGGGCACGACGGTCGTCGCGGCTATCTTCAGCATCTGCTGGTGCTACCCGACTACCGTCGCCAAGGCCTCGCCAGCGCGCTGGTGGCGCGCTGCCTTTCAAGTCTTGCGCAGCAGGGCATCCACAAATGCCATCTTGACGTGTTCAAGACCAACGACAGCGCCGCCCGCTATTGGCAAGGCCAGGGCTGGCAGTTGAGGACGGACATTGACCGCTATTCGTTCACCCAGCGGGGTAACGAAAACGCATGAATGTGCGCGCCAGGATTGATAGTCAACGGAGATTGAAATGTTAGAGATCAGACGAGCCACCCCAAACGATGGCCAGGTGGCGTTCGATATTCGCCTTCAGGCCATACGCAGCCAATGCATCGGAGCCTACACCGAAGAGCAGATGCTGGCCTGGACCAGAGGCTCGGCTGAGGACGGTTACGGCGCGCTGATGGACAAGCACTTTTACCTGGGCTGTATCGAGGGTGAGGCGGTAGCCACGGGCATGCTGGATCTGGATAACGACGAAGTCGGTGCGTTGTTTGTGCTGCCCGGTTTTATCGGGCGGGGGATTGGCAAAAAGATCCTCGATCACCTTGAGTCCCTGGCGCGGGAGCTGGGGCTCAAGAAGGTCATTCTGGATGCGACACTGAATGCGGGGGACTTCTATCGGCGCTGCGGTTATACGGGTAGCGAACAGGCTATCTATCATTCGCCTTCGGGGTTGCAGTTGGCGTGTATTCCTATGGTGAAGTCACTTCTTTGACGAGGATAACCCGGCAACGCCGACCCCAGGTGATGGTTGACGAGCCAGTGCTCGGTCTCGTGGAGGATGAAGGCTGGATCGATTTTCACAAGCGGGCGTCCATGCGGGTTAGCGCGTGAGGATAACAAGCACGCCCTGTATCAAACAAATGCAGGCCATCTGTGTCTACCCCGCGTGCCATCGGCTGGATACCGTCCACCGAGGCACTTTTATCGCTGAGGCAACCATGGATCTGACGGCAATCCCCTTTGGCACCACCGACTGGTCGACCATCGAACCGGTCCTTCACCCCGGAGAAACAGGTAGCGCCTGGTGGCGCACCTGTCAGTTCGGTTCGACCCGTGTGCGGATGGTCGAATACACCCCCGGCTATCTGGCCGATCACTGGTGCTGGCGAGGGCATATCCTGCTGTGCCTGGAAGGCGAGTTGCACACGGAATTGGAGGATGGCCGCCAGTTCACCCTGACGGCCGGCATGAGTTATCAGGTGGGCAATGACATGGAGGGGCATCGCTCTTTTACCACCACCGGTGCGAAGTTGTTTGTGGTGGATTGAGGTCAGGCAGCTCAGTGCATCATGCTGTGGTCGGAACTGCCCAGCGCACGGGCCGGAGCCTTGACTTCAATCGACTGTTTTTCGCCCTTGGCATTTTCCACGGTCAGGGTCAGTGGCACCCAGTCGCCTTCCTTGATCTGGCCCTTCAGGTTGATCAACATCACGTGATAACCGTCCGGATCGAGCTTGACTGGCTTGCCCGCCGGCAGGGCCACGGAGTCCACCGGCCCCATGCGCATCACGTCGTCCTTCATGCTCATTTCATGAATCTGCACCAGCTTGGCCACCGGCGACTGCACGCTCAGCAACTTGCTGTCGCTGTCGGCGGTGACGGTCATGAATGCACCGCTCGATTGCTGCCCCGGTACCGTGGCGCGCACCCAGGCGTCGCTGACCTGGGCCTGGGCCTGGGCGTTGGCGTGTGCTGCCAGGCCCAGCAGGGAAAGGCCGAGGGCGATGCGCTTGAGGTGTTGAACGGCAGTCATTAGCAGACCTCCATGACGGTGAGCAGGTCTTCTGCGCACTCTTTGGCGTTAAGCGATGCTGACAAGCCCAGGCGCAGATTGCCCCGGGTGTCGAATACAAAACTGGTGGCGGTGTGGGACAGGGTGTAGCTGTCGCCTGCGGGGATCTTTTCATAAAAGATCCCGAACTCCCTGGCGGCCACGGCGACTTCTTCCGGGGTGCCGTAGAGCGCTTCGAAGCTGGGGTCGAAGGCCTTGACGTAGGCGTCGAGCACTTGCGGCGTGTCGCGCTCCGGATCAAGGGTGATAAAGATCACCTGCATGATCTCGCCGTCGCGCCCCATCAGCTTCTTGGCCTGGGCCATTCTCGCCAGGGTGGTCGGGCACACGGCCGGGCATTGGGTGAAGCCGAAGAACACCACCGGCATCAGGCCCCGGAAGGAACTGAGAGTGACCGTTTCGCCCTGGGTGTTCTTGAGCTTGAAGGTACGGCCCATGATCTTGTCGCTCAGGTCCTTGCCGTACTTGAAATTCAGCTTGGGGCTGGTGTCACAGCCGCTGAGTAGGCCCAGGCCCAGCAAGCTCATACCGGTGAGGACTTTGCGGCGGGTGAATAACATGGTCATGCAATGTGCATCCTGTGAAGCGCCTGAAGATTGCGCAGGGCTTGCCAATCAGGCCTTGAAGAGCGAGAGCGGGGAAGGCAGGAGGGCTGCCGCCGCGGCTCGTGCTCGATCATCTGCGACTTAACGCCACAGAGCGGTGCGTTACCTTAACAGGCCGGGGCGGTGGGTGAGTCTGCGGCAGACTGTCGCACGAGGCGAGCGCTCCAACACAATAGGACGAGCACGCGCTGTCAGGACGCGGCCGTCCTTGACCCGTATCAAGGCGCGCGCCACGACGTATCTGGCACAGTGGTTGGCATAAGGGCCAGTCCACCTGCGAGGTTTTGATGCTCTATTTCCTGTTCCTGTTGGCCCATCTGTTCGCCGCACTGATCTTTATCGGCACGGTGTTTTTTGAAGTGCTGATCCTCGGCGGTCTGCACAAACAGCTGCCGGTGCGGGTCATGCTGCTGGTGGAGCAAGGCATTGGCCGTCGCGCCAGGGCCTTGATGCCGTGGGTGTTGCTGGTGCTGTTCGGCGCTGGGGGCGGCATGGTCTGGTTGCGATACCTGCCGGTGCTGGCTTCGCCTTCGAGTTCTTCATTCGGCGCCTTGCTGACCCTCAAGCTGATCCTCGCCACCAGCGTGCTCATGCATTTCCTGTTGACCATGCTGTTGATGCGGCGCGGGCAGGTGACTGCTGCTTACTTGCGGTTTGTCCACTTGAGCCTGTTTTGCCATATGGTCGCCATTGTGTTGTTGGCCAAGGGCATGTTCTACGTGACCTGGTAGCCGTCGGTCCGTTTCATGCATAGATTCTTGCGGTCTTGATGCATATCAAGGTGCGCTCTCCGGTCGCACCGGACAATGGCCTACCGTAGCCAGACTCGGAGACAGCCATGCTCACCGTCATTCATCCCCACCGCGAGTGGCGCTTGCGCCGTGACCCAGGTGTGCTGGATCAGGGCAAGGTGGACATTGGCAAGTTTCACAGTGGCGTCGGCTCCCTGGATCTGTTGCGTGCCTTGCGCGACAGCCGCCAGCGGCAGCGACCCCTCTCGCTGAACCTGCAATGGCCGGCGTCCCACGCTTGCGACGACTACCTGCGTTACCTGGAGCAGGAAATCCACCTAATCGGTTGTCACCTGGGTAGCCGTCAACCAGTGGATCAATTCCATCTGGGTGGCGCCACTCCGGCAATAGCCGACCTGCAACGCTTGATGGCGCACCTGCGCAGCCGTTTGCATTTTCTTGACCACGATCAGGGTGACTACAGCATCGACCTCGATCCCCAGCAAATCGACTGGGCCACCATGGGCGTGTTGCGCGACCTGGGCTTCAACCACGTCAGCATCGGCGTGCCCGATGCCAGTGACGACGTCGAAACTCCGCTGGCAGGCTACCAGGACCCGGCGCCGATCCAGTCGCTGATTGACGCGGCGCGCACCTTCGGTTTTCGCTCGGTAAACGTCGACCTGGGCTACGGCCATGCCTGGCAAACCATCGCCAGTTTCGAGGCGAAGCTTTCGAGCCTGATCGCCCTGGAGCCAGACCGCCTGCAGGTGTTCGACTACGCCCAGGCGTCATGGCGCTATCAGCAACAGGCACCGCGAGCGCTGTCGAGCGATGCGGATAAAAGCGCCATGCGCCAAAGCGCTTTCCGGCACCTGGAAGCGGCGGGTTATCACTACATCGGCCTTGGGCAGTTCGTGCGGTCCGACGATGACCTGGCGCTGGCCCAGGAGCGTGGGCGCCTGAGCCGCAATTGCCAGGGCTTCACCCGCCATGGGTACTGCGATCACATCGGTTTTGGCCTGGGCGCGATCAGCCAGATCGATACGTTATATGCCCAGAACAGTGACGATCCGCAGGTCTACCGGCAGCAGTTGGACAACGGCCTATTAGCCACCGTCCGCGGCTGGCGCTGCGAGGCCGGCGATCAGATTCGCCAGCACATCATGGAGCGCCTGACCTGCGACCTGGAGCTGGACATCCAGGCAGTCGAGCGTCGTTACGGGCTGATTTTCCCCCGCTATTTTTCGACGATCTGGCCGCTGCTGGAGCAGTTGCACCGCGATGGCCAGATCGACTTGTCCGAGCGCTTTCTCTGTGTGTTGCCTGCCGGCCGCCGCCAGGTGGACGCGCTCTGCGCGCTGTTTGGTCGCACCGGCAGCGTTGTCCCTCCTTGCTCCAATGACGAGACCATCGACCATGACTGCGTTTGAGTTCAATCGGGCCCTGGTGCAGAAATACGACCGCCCGGGGCCGCGCTACACCTCGTACCCAACGGCGCCACAGTTTCACTCAGCCTTTGCCCTGGATGACTACCACCAGGCGGTGCAGACCAGCAACCAGGCCGTGGCGCCCAAGGCGCTGTCGGTGTACATCCATATCCCGTTTTGCCAGAGCCTTTGCTACTACTGCGGCTGCCACAAGATCATCACCCGCAAGACCCATCGTGCGGTGGAGTACCTGACTTACCTTAAGCGGGAAATCCAGATGCAGGCTGCGTTGTTCGACCGTTCGCGGCCCCTGACCCAGTTGCATTTGGGGGGCGGCACGCCGACGTACCTGGACGATGAGCAGTTGGCTGAGTTGATGGCCAGCCTGGGGGAGGGCTTCAACCTGGATGACAGCGACCAGCACGAATTTTCCATTGAGGTGGACCCGCGCACCATCAGCGTCGAACGCATCAAAAACCTACGCCGGTTGGGCTTCAATCGCTTGAGCTTCGGTGTGCAAGACTTTGACCCGGATGTGCAGGCGGCGGTCAATCGCGTGCAAAGCGAGGAACAGATCCTGCAACTGGTGGCAGCGGCCCGCGAGGCGCGGTTCAAGTCCATCAGCGTCGATTTGATCTATGGTCTGCCGCTGCAAACCGTGGCCAGTTTCGACGTGACCTTGAGCAAACTTATCGCCCTGCGCCCCGACCGCGTGGCCGCGTACAGCTACGCCCATTTGCCGACGCAGATCCGCGCCCAGCGCATGATCCGCCCCGAAGACATGCCACCACCGGAGCGCAAGCTGGAGCTGCTGGAACTGACCATTCGCCGCCTGACGGAGGCCGGCTATGTCTACATCGGCATGGACCACTTCGCCTTGCCCGAGGATGAGTTGGCGTTGGCTCGGGCCAATGGCACCCTGCAGCGCAACTTCCAGGGTTACTCGACCCATGCCGATTGCGACCTGATTGGCCTGGGCGTATCGGCCATTGGCAAAGTTGGCGACAGCTACAGCCAGAGCGTCAAGGAGCTGTCCCAGTACTACGCACGTATCGACGCGGGTTTGTTGCCAGTGCAACGCGGTTATCGGTTGAACGCCGATGATGTGCTGCGCCGCGAGGTGATCAATGGCTTGATGTGCCACGGGCGTATTGAATTTGCCGGGGTCGAGGCGGGGCATGACATTCGGTTTACCGAGTATTTTGCCCAGGCGCTTTCACTGCTGGATGAGCAGGTAGGGGATGGCTTGTTGCAGATCCACGATGACGCGGTGCAGTTGCTGCCTCAGGGGCAGTTGATGGTACGCAGTGTGGCGATGGCGTTTGATGCGTATTTGGGGGGGGAGCAGAAAGGCCAGTTTTCTCGCACGGTTTGAAGGCTGTCGCAGATCAAAGGCCTGAGTACCTATCCGTTTCTGCGGTAACGGATAGGTACTCAATACCCCCTGGCTCGCCTTCAGTGCGACGTCCCCTGCGCAAACTCAATCTTGTTCCCCACGTTGTACTTGCCTGACGGCTTGTTCATGGGAATGCGCTTGATCTCCTTGAGCGTCTGGCTGTCATAGACAATCAGCGCACCCTCAGTGTCCCAAATGCTCAGCAACAGATACCGGCCATCACGGGTGAACTCAACGTGGGCAGCAGTCTTGCCGGGCATCGGCCGCAGGGTGTGGGCGATTTCCAGGGTCTGTTTGTCGATCAAGTGAATGGCGTCATTGTCCGGCCCGAAGAACACATCGCTCCACACATAGCGCGAATTGATATGGCTGCGCATGAAGAAGCCAGGCCCCAGGGTGGGGATCTCCTTGATCAGCTTCCAGGTCTTGAGGTCCAGTACCGAAATCTGGCCCTTGCTGATATTGGGCGTGGCAAACACCCATTGGCCATTGCGCTGCCAGTAGGTGCCTGAACCCAGGTGCGGCATGCCCGCCAGGGGAATGTTGGTGACCACTTTGCCTGAATCCAGATCGATCACCTGACCACCGCCGGCCTTGCGCGATGTCGCGAGCAACTGGCGGTAATCCGGGGAGAACGAGAAGTCGTCGAGCACGTCCTGGGCCTGGATGCGCCGGGGTTCGAAGCTGGGCTGGGCGTCGGTATAGGACAGCTCCCAGACTTCATTCACGTCCTTGAGGGCGACGATAAAACTGTTGCGGGGCGGCGCGGTGTAGACGGCACTGACCCGTGAATTCGTGGGCAAGGTTTTGACCAACGACAGGTCGCGCGCATCCAGCACCACCAAATTGCCCGGCAGGTAGTTGCCCACCAGTACCCAGCGGCCGTCCTTGCTCACCGCCAGGTTGCGGGTGTTGAGCCCGGCACGGATTTCGGCGATCAGCTTGAGGTTGTGCAGGTCGTAAAGGCTGATCCAGCCGTCACGGGAAGCAAAGTAGACAAAGCGGCCATCGGGAGAAAATTTCGGCCCGCCGTGCACGGCAAAGTGCGAGGCGAAGCGGTCCAGCACTTCAAAGCGGTCACCGTCGAGGATGTCGATGTGATGATCGCCAGATTCCACCACCACAAACAGGTTCAGCGGGTCGGCGTGGTGTTGCGGGGTGCTCGGCAGTTGCCGCAGATCGGCCAGCAAGGCGTGGCTGCTGCGGATGTCCTGTTCGTTCCAGGTGGCAGGCGTGGCTGGGGGTTGTTGCAGGAAGCTCACCAACCCGTCGATTTGCGTAGGTGCGAGCACCGAGGCGAATGCCGCCATTTGGCTGGCGGGGCGACCCTGTTGGATCACCTGGCGGATTTCGGCCGGTTTGATCCGCCCCAGGCTTTCCGGGAACAGGGCCGGGCCTGTGCCGCCGACGCGATTGATGCCATGGCAGCTTTCGCAGTGTTCTCGATAGTCCGCGGCGGCATCCAGTGCGCCATGGGCGCCACTTACCCACAAAAGCGGCACCAGCAGCAGGCGTTTCATACCGCCACCCTGGACTTGGCTGGTTGTCCAGGCGCAAGGCTGGCCGGGTATTGCAGGGCCGCATCGGCAAACAGATTCACCACATGACCGATCACCGTCAGCGTCGGCACGCCGGGTTCGCACGCCATGGCCATGGCCGGCAGTTGGCGCAAGTTGCCGCGATTTACCTGCTGATCGGCGCGAGCGCCATTGCTGATCAATGCCGCCGGGGTGTCAGGGGGTAAACCTGCGGCGATCAATCGGTCCGAGATCAGCGCCAGGTTCGACAGCCCCATGTAGAAAACGAGGGTCTGGCTGCCGTCCGCCAGGCTGTCCCAGGGCAGATTCAATGCCCCATTGCGTTGCAGGTGCCCGGTGACAAACCGGCATGAATTGACCAGGTCGCGGTGGGTCAGCGGGATGCCAGCATAGGCGCTGCAGCCGGCGGCGGCGGTGATGCCCGGCACCACTTGGCAGGAAATGCCCCGTTGCAGCAAGTACTCCAGCTCCTCGGCGCCACGGCCAAAGATAAACGGGTCGCCGCCCTTGAGCCGCACCACGCGCAGGTCCTGGTCAGCCAAATCCGCCATCAATTCGTTAATCTGTTCCTGGGGCAGGCAGTGGTATCCGCTGGCCTTGCCGACGTAATGACGGGCGCAAGCCAGGGGGATCAGCGTCAGCAGTTCAGCACTGATCAGCCGGTCGAACACCACGGCGTCGGCCTGCATCAACAGGCTCCAGGCCCGCAGGGTCAGCAGGCGCGGGTCGCCAGGCCCGGCCCCCACCAGGGCCACTTCGCCGGGGCTGAAGGAACTGTGCAGGACGCTCGGTATTACAAGGGGAGATGAGTGCATGAGACTTCCTTGGTTCATCATCAGGTTTGCCGCCCCCGGCTGTTTCGCCAGGTAGTCGGCCGGGGGTTCAGCATGCCGAGCAAGGAATGAGAGTGGGCAGTGTTCGGGTGATTTCTGTGTCGCTGAGGTGGCAACCGGGGTCCTGGCCCCAGAGGTCGCCGTCGGCCCAGGCGCGGGTTCGGGTGTTGCCATTGCAGATGCCCAGCCAACGGCAGTCGGCGCAGCGGCCGCCCACCACCCGTGGGTGTTCGCGCAGGCGCAGCAGCAACGGGTCAGGCTGATCCAGCCACAGGCTGCGGAACGGCGTGGTGCGCACATTGCCCACCGAGTGTTGCCACCAGTAGGTGTCGGGATGCACCTCACCGGTGTTGTCGATATTGGCGATGCCGCTGCCTGAGGCGTTGCCGCCCCAAGCGTGCAACAACTGTTCAAGTTGCGGGTAGTGTTCCGGCAGGTGGCGGTGTACCCATTGCAGCAACAGCACCGCATCGGCGTCGTTGTTGCCGCTGACGAAATCGCTGTCCACGCCGTTTTGGATATCGCTCCAGGCCTGCTGGAAAATCAGCTCCATGGCATCGCGGCTCATTTGCCGGTGGGCATCGAGCTGACGGCTGCGTTTACCGCGCCCGCTGTAGTTGAGGTGCGACAGGTAGAACTTCTGCACATCGTATTCACGCATCAGCGCCAGCAATTGCGGAAGCTGGGCATGGTTTTCCTGGGTCAGGGTAGTGCGCAGGCCAACACGGATACCGACCTGGCGGCACAGGTTGATGGCGTGCATCGAGCGCTGGAAACTGCCCTGTAGCTGGCGGAACGCATCGTGGGTCGCCTCCAGGCCGTCAATGCTGATGCCCACATAGTCGAAGTGGGCGTCGGCGATTTGCTGGATATTCTGGTCGTCGATCAATGTGCCGTTGCTCGACAGGGCGACAAAAAAACCCTTCTTGCGGGCGTAGGCGCTGAGTTGGAACAGATCGTCGCGCAGTAGCGGCTCGCCGCCGGAGAGGATCAATACCTTGACCCCGGCTTCATGCAAATCGTCGATCACCTTGAGGGCGGCGGCCGTGTCCAGCTCATCGCGAAACACACTGTCGGCGCTGGTGGCGTAGCAATGCTTGCAGGTCAGGTTGCAGCGCCGCAGCAGGTTCCAGATCACCACCGGGGCACGGTTGCTGCCAGGGGATGATAGGCGGGGCGGCGGGCATTGGCCGGCGAGGGTGCGCAGGTAATGACTGATCCTCAGCATAAGGTGTTCCTTCTAAAGCACGCGATTCAGCATGGCGCAGGCGTCAGGCGCAGGCCGGTCTTTTTCAGGATGCGGCTGCTCACCAGCATCTCATCGGCGGTACAGGCATCCCCCAGCAAAAAACGCAGGTGTTCTCGGTAGCTGTCGATTTCTTCGCGGCTGCGGCCGTGAACCATGGCGAACAGGTTGTAGCGCCAATCGGTGCGCCGTGGCCGCCGATAGCAGTGGCTGACAAAGGGCTGGGCGCCGATCAACTCACCGAGGCGCGGCATCTGCTCATCGGTCACGTCCCAGACGGTCATGCCGTTATGGCGATAGCCGATGCGGTAATGGTTGGGTACCGCCGCGATTCGCCGGATCGCCCCTTCGCCTTGCAGGCGCTTGAGCAGGTCGAGGGTGGATTCGACGCTGATGTCCAACTGTTCGGCGAGCCAGGCCCAGGGATCTTCCAGTAACGGCAGGCCGGTCTCGGTCAATTGGATCAAGCGTTGCGCCAGGGTTTCGTCAAACCGGGAAATATAGACCGACATGATAGGTTTGCTCCTTGGGCAGGTTGAGGACCTCCAGCCCGGTGATGGTTTCGATATGCGACAAGGTCTCGGCCAGGTCCTTGGCCGTGCTGCATGCCAGCACGAACCACATGTTCCAGGGGTGCTCTCGGCGGTAGTTGTGGGCCACTTGCGGCAGTTCATTGAGCTGGGCGGCCACCTGCTCGAAGCGAGGTTCTGGCACCGCCAGCGCGGCGAGGGTGAAGGCTCCGCCGAGACGCTCGATGTCGAACATCGGCCCAAAGCGGGTGAGCACACCGTCTTCCAGCAACAGGTGGACGCGGTCGAGCAATTCGTCCGGTGTGCTGTGCAGTTCCTCGGCCACGACTTGCCAGGGATGACGCACCAGCGGCAGCCCCAGTTGCAGACGATTGATTAACAGCCGGTCGAGGTCATCCATGGGCTCATACCTGTGACGTGGGTGGTGCAAAACGCCCGCCGCATTGTTTGAACGCTTGAGTGGTGAACAGCAGTTGATGGGGCAAGTCGCCCAGCAATTGCTCTTTCAACATGGCCTGGATGTGCGCTTTAACCGCTTCGCGTTCCCGACCGTGGACCATGCAGAACAGGTTGTAGCGCCAGTGGGGCAGGCGTCTGGGACGCTGGTAACACAGGGCAACACCCGCTGCACGGCCCAGGCGTTGGCCGATTTCATCGATCAGCGCATCAGGTACGTCAAGCACCAGCATGGCGTTGGCGACAAAGCCCAAGGCGCGGTGGTTGAGCACCAGGCCGACCCGGCGAAACAGGCCTTGCTCGTGCCATTGCTGTACCTGCTGCAACACCTGATCCTGATTGGCACCGATCCGTTCAGCGAGGTCCTGATAGGGCCGGGAAACCCTGGGCAAACCTCGCTCCAGGCATTGGCGCAGGTCGAGTTGTTGTTCTTGGTTGAGCGGGGTAATCACGAGTGGACTCCCAGGGAAAATCCCAGGTCGATACGGTAGGCGCTGAGCATGGGCAGATCGAGGGGAGTAAGACCGGTGTCTTTTTCCAGCTCGTCGAGGACCTGTTCCAGGTGCTGGCGGTTAGGCCCGGTCAGTACGAACCACAGGTTGTAGTGATGCTCGCGGGCATAGTTGTGGTTGACCTCCGGGTACTGGCTGATTCGCGCTGCCACCTGTTCCAGGCGCTCGGCGGGTACCGCCAGGGCGGCCAGGGTGCTGGCGCCAGCGCGGGTGTGATCGAACACTGGCCCGATGCGCGACAGGGCTCCCGCCAGTTTCAGGCGTTGCAGGCAGGCCATGACCTCGGCCTCGCTGCAATCCAGGCTCTGGGCCATCTCCCGGTAGGGTTCGGCGCACAGCGGCATGTTGTGTTGATAGCGGTCGATCAGGCGACTGCTGAGTTCATCCAATTCCATCTTTAATACCCCATTTTTTGTGCGCGACTGCTGAAGAAAATTCCACTGGGACTGTCTGCTGGCAGGGTCTTGAGCAAGGTCAGACGATAGGAGTCCCAGACCTGCACCTGCTGGCCGTCGCGCACGGATAACCACAGTTGCTCGCCGCGCCCGGTGAATTCCATATGCAACACGCCGGGGCCGGGCCGCAGGTCGGCGACTATTTGGTGGGTTTCGCTGTCGAGTATTTGCACTCGGTCATTGTCCGGGTAGGCGAAGTTGACCCACAGTTGGCGGCCATCGGGGCGGGCGGTGACAAAAATCGGCTGGCCAGCCACCGGGATCGCGGCAGTCTGTTGCCAGGTGCGGGCATCCATCACCAGCACCTGATGACGACCCACGGCGGGCACGAACGCCTGGTTGTCGGCCACGGCCCAGCCTTCCAGGTGGGGCATTTTGTAGACCGGCAGCTTTTCCTGGTCTCGGCCGTAGTCGGCCAACACGCGCTTGACCCCGTGCTCCGGGTGCCACAGGTCGAGCTGGGCCATGCCGTCTTCGCCAAACAGCCCGGCCATGTAATAGCGGCCGTCGGCGGTGATCAGTGCGTCATAGGGTTGCTGGCCGATGCCCTCGAAACGGGTGATGGCCGGGGTGTTGCCCTGGCTGAAGTCGGCGCTCCAGATTTCGCCCGTATCAAACAGGCTGAACACAAAGCGCTGGCCCGGCGCATCCACCAGGCCCACCACCCGCGAGCGCTTGCCATCGGCCAGGGGCGTTGCCGGAATATCTGCCACTTGCTGCAAGGTCACGGCATCGAACACCTTGACCCCGCCTGGCTGGTAATTGGACACGGCGATCAAGCGGCCGTCCTGGCTGATGGCGCCGCCGATGCTGTTGCCGCCCTGGATGATGCGTTTATCGATGCGCTGTCCCAGAAGATCAACCTTGGTCAGCCCGCCGTCGCGCCCGAAGATATAGGCGTAGCGCTGGTCCCGTGAGAACACCGCCGAGGCATGGGACAGATCGCCCAGGCCGTCGATGTGTGCCAGGGTGGTTAGCCCACTGCTTTCAATAATTTGCAGGCTGCCCGTGGCGCGTTCCACTACCAAGCCCAGGTCGCCGGAACCGCGCAACGGCGATTGCACACAGGCCGACAACAACAGGCCTGCGGCCATTGAGACAAGCAGTGGACGGATCATGGTGCAGAGGTTCCTTGCAGGAGGCGATCCACCAGCCAGGCAATGTCGTTGCTGCTGAGCAGAGGTGCCCAACCGGGCATCGCAAGGGCAGGGCGACCGTAGGTCACGGTGGCAATCAATGAGTCGCGGGTTTGCCCGGCCAAGGCCTGGCGAGTCAGGGCTGGGCCCAGGCCACCGGTCAGGTGCAGGCCGTGGCAGGCGCCACAGTCCTGGGCCAGCAGGTGTTTCAGCTGGACTTGGCGTGACGGCGCCGGCGCTCCATGCACCGGCGCAGGAATAATGAGGAAGAGCAACGCCATTGCCGAACCGATCATCGATGTTTTCATGGCGTGCTCCTTGTGTTTATTTCAGGGTCAATACCCACTGGGCCAAAATCAGGGCTTCGTCATCCGTCACCGGATTGGCCGGCATTGGAATCGGGCCCCAGTTGCCCTGGGTGCCGTTCTTGATGCGGCTGGCCAGGGTGGTGGCAGCGTCCTTGACGCCGGCGTTCTTCGCAGCGACTTCCTTGAGCGCTGGCCCCACCATCTTGGCGTCGATGGTGTGGCAGGCCGCGCAGGGTTTGCTCTTGAACAGTGCCGCGCCATCCTGGGCGAATGCGGATGGCAGGCTCAGCGCAGCGCTGAGGGCACACAGAGCAAGCAGGATATTTTTCATTGGGTTGCCTCTTGTTGATGAAGCTCAATAAATGTCGAATTGGGTGTTGTAGACATTGAATTTTCCAGTCGGCGTAATCAGGCGCTTGTCCTTGATCACGTTCTTGAGCTTCAAGGTCTTGTCATCGATCACTACCAGCGCCGATTCCTCTTCCTGGCCGCTCCATACCGAGAACCACACTTCATCGCCGGCCTTGTTGTATTCCGGTTGCACCACGCGCATTGCGCCTTGCTTGATCCCTGACCACTCGGCAATCGGCAGCACGGTGTAGCCAGCGTCCAGATTGTCGATATTGAACACGGCGACCGACTGGCTGAGCTTGGTGTCCGGGTTCAGGGTGGTGTCGACGTACAGGTGTCGCGAGTTGGGATGGGTCTTGATAAACAGCGAGCCGCCGCCCTGGCCCTTGAGCGAGACCACCTGTTTCCAGGCGTACTGGGCGTGCTTGATCGGGTCGGTGCCGATCACCGAGATGCCACCGTCACCCAGGTGGCTGGTGGCCCAGACTGGACCGTATTGCGGGTGGATAAAGTTGGCGCCACGGCCGGGGTGCGGGGTCTTGCCGACGTCCAC
Source organism: Pseudomonas sp. C321 (assembly GCF_055407105.1). Classification (NCBI taxonomy): domain Bacteria; kingdom Pseudomonadati; phylum Pseudomonadota; class Gammaproteobacteria; order Pseudomonadales; family Pseudomonadaceae; genus Pseudomonas; species Pseudomonas sp. C321. Next base: position 341,187 of record NZ_JBUZRB010000004.1, read on the forward strand.
CAGGGCGGTGAGCTTGCGCTCCCTGGAGTCGATCACCGCAACCTTGTTGGAGTTGTTCGCCGCCGTCATAAAGTAGCGGTGAGTGCTGTCCCAGCCGCCGTCATGAAGGAACGGTGCGGCGTCGATGGTGGTGATGGTGAGGTTCTTGATGTCCTGGTAATTGACCAGCATCACCTTGCCGGTTTCCTTGATGTTGACAATAAACTCCGGCCATTCATGGGAGGCGATGATCGCCGCTACACGAGGCTCGGGGTGATATTCCTGCTTGTCGACGGTCATGCCACGGGTGGAGACGATCTGCTTGGGCTCCAGGGTTTCGCCGTCCATGATGGTGAACTGCGGCGGCCAGTAGGAACCGGCAATCGCGTATTTGTCTTCATAACCCTTGAACTTGGAGGTCTCTACCGAACGCGCTTCGATGCCCACTTTGATCTCGGCCACCTTGGTCGGCTCGGCGGGCCACAGGTCGATCATGTCGATCTTGGCGTCGCGGCCGATCACCAGCAGGTAGCGCCCCGAGGCGGATATCCGCGAGATGTGCACGGCGTAGCCAGTGTTGATCAGCTTGACGATTTTCTTGCTGTCGCCATCGATCAGGGCGATTTTGCCGTCGTCGCGCAGGGTCACGGAGAACAGGTTTTCCAGGTTCAGCGTGTTGAGTTGTTTCTTCGGGCGGTCTTCGGGCTTGACCAGTACTTTCCAGGTCTTGAGGGTTTCGGCCATGCCCCATTCCGGCGGTGTCGGCGCGGTGTGCTGGATGAAGCTGGCCATGCTGGTGATCTGCGCCTTGGTCAGCGCATTGGAGGTGCCCCAGTTCGGCATGCCGGCGGGGGAGCCGTAGGCGATCAACGCTTCCAGATAAGCCTGGCCCCTGGCCTGGGTGATGTCCGGAGTCAGTGGCTTGCCGGTGGCGCCCTTGCGCAACACACCATGGCAACCGGCACAGCGCTCAAAGTAAATCTGTTTTGAAGCGTCGAACTCGGCCTGGCTCAAATCCGGCGCGCCGGGGCTTTTGACCATGGGCATGGCAGCCGCCGGTTGCGCGGCGAAAGCGTGCGTCGAAAGGGCCAGGGCCAATGCGCAACTCAGGTTGGCTAGGCTCAGGGCGAAAGGTTTTCTGTTGCGAGTCAGCATTCCATATCTCCTCAGGCAAGACCTTTGCGATGCCCGGCGACGGCAGGGTAGAGCGCAGGTTCTTAGTGCCATAGGAGACTATGACGAGGGGGGTGATTGCTCGCTTGACGGCGATCAAGTTTGCTTGGCGTACGGCTTGCCAGGTTGTCGCAGGCGCCCGTAGCGTGGCCCTCAAACCCGCGTCGATCCAAGGTGTGCGATGACTCTCCCCGAACCGCTTGAACCCTTCTACCAACCGCTGAACAACGAACAGGTCCTGTTCGAACACGCCTGGCGCCACGGCATGCCGGTGCTGATCAAGGGCCCCACTGGCTGCGGCAAGACCCGCTTTGTCCAATATATGGCCCACCGGCTGAAACTGCCGCTGTACACGGTCGCTTGCCACGACGACCTTAGCGCCGCCGACCTGATCGGCCGCCACCTGATTGGTGCCCAGGGCACCTGGTGGCAGGACGGCCCGCTGACCCGCGCCGTGCGCGAAGGCGGCATTTGCTACCTCGACGAGGTGGTAGAGGCTCGGCAGGACACCGCAGTGGTCCTGCACCCGGTGGCCGATGATCGCCGCGAGCTGTTCCTGGAACGCACCGGCGAAGTGCTCAAGGCACCGCCCTCGTTCATGTTGGTGGTGTCTTATAACCCCGGTTACCAGAACCTGCTCAAGGGCATGAAACCCAGTACGCGGCAGCGGTTTGTGGCGATGCGCTTTGGTTATCCGGCAACGTTGGAAGAGGAGCGGATTGTGGCGCGTGAGGCTGGCGTGGATACCGCGCTGGCTGCCCAGGTGGTCAAGTTGGGTCAGGCATTGCGTCGCCTTGATCAACATGATCTGGAAGAAGTCGCGTCCACCCGCTTGCTGATTTTCACTGCGCGCCTGATCGCCGCCGGGATGAACCCCCGCGAGGCCTGCATGGCCTGCCTGGCGGAATCCTTGAGTGATGATCCGCAGACCGTGGCCGCGCTGATGGATGTGGTTGATGTCCACTTCGCCTGAGGCCACGGTCCAGCGGCTGCCGGGGGATTTGGCGATGTGGTTTTTCATCCTCGCTGAGCTGTCGGTGTTTGCCATTCTGATCCTGGCGTTTGCCGTGACCCAGGTGCTGCGGCCCGAGGTGTTTGCCGAGGGGCGAGGGCAGTTGGATGCCTCTACCGGGCTGGCGATGACCTTGAGTTTGTTGACGACGGGGTTGTTGGCGGCGTTGGCGCAGCAGCAGGTTCGCCAGGGGCGCTCGCGCCTGGCTGGCGGGTTGTTGGTCCTTGGTTTGCTGGTGGCCGGTGTTTATGTGGGGATCAAGCTCGGTGAGTACGGGCACTTGGTTTCTGTTGGACTTGGGTTGGAATACAGCACTTTTTTCACGCTGTATTGGATTTTGACTGGGTTTCATTTTTTGCATGTGTTGTTGGGGATGGTGATGTTGGGCTGGATGGCGCTGGGCTGTTGGCGCAGGGCTTATCCGGCGGGGCGGCAGACAGGGTTCGAGTCTGGCGTGCTGTATTGGCACATGGTGGATTTGGTATGGGTGGTGCTGTTTCCGTTGGTGTATGTGATTCGTTGAGGTGGCGATGTCTGTTTCTCAGCTGGTGATTGTTTGCTGGGCCGCGCTAGTGGTCCTCAGTGTGGGAACTGTGATGCTGGGTGCGCCGGGGCTATGGGAGATGGTGCTGGTGTTGGCGGTGGCCAAGGCCTGGGTGATTGCTGACGGGTTTATGGAACTGCGGCATGCGCCGGGATTGTGGCGGGGGCTGTTGTTGGGGTGGCCAGTGGTGTTGGTGGGGGTGATTGCGCTGACGCGGTTTTAAGGCCGCCTGCGAGCTAATGCGGGAATCGTGCAGCCTTATGACCCGAAACTTGCTCTTGCCCGGTGAGGCTCAAGACGGTATCTACGCCCATTCCTTCTTTCGAAGATGCGTAGATACCTGTGGTTGTTGCAGGGATTACCCCGTCAGAAAGTGTACTCAACCACCCCCATTACCGATGTCTGCAACCTACGCTCGACAATCGGGCTCTTGCCTGCGTCATTGGACAAATACTGCACATCCAGCAGGGTGGAAAATTGGGTGTGGTCGTTGATGGGCAGGCTCCAACTCAGGTTCATGCCTCGGCTGACCAACCCGCCCTTGGCGTCATAAGCGCGAAAGCGGCTTTGTGCGGCTTGCCCGGTGGTGACGCCGTACCAGGTCTGCACGTAATTGCCGTCACCAAACCGACTGTTGAGGCTGGCGTCCACGGTGCCGTAGTCGCCGTCATACAGGTTGGTGCCGATGCTTAGTTCCAGGCTGGTAAAGGCTTTGCCGGCGTCTTTTTTATCGTCCCCCTCCAGCGCATGTTCCAGGGTCGCGCCGAGGATCACCGAGCCCAGGGTATAGTTGGCGCTGAGGCCCAGTTGCGCCCGTGACTTGATCTCGCCCATGCCCTTGAGTCGGTCAGAGCCGGCATGACCGCTTTTCTTTTTATCCTTGCGCCCGGCACTGGGGCCCACGTAGGCGCTGAAGCTGGCGTTTTCCCCTTCATATCCCCAGCCCAGGCCCTTGTCGGTGCTGAGGAAAATCCCCCAGGGGCTGACGATTTCACCTCCCAGCAGCGGCGTGGTCACGCGTTCGTTACTGCCGCTGTAGCGGGGCAGGTTGGCGACACCACCTTTGAGACTGTATTGCCAGTCTTCGGCCAGTGAGGTCTGGGCGCCGGTGGCCAGGCACAGTGAGGTCAGGGACAGGTAGATCGTTTTCGAACGCATGATGGCCTTCGTTTTGGGTTAGAGGTTCAAGGGGTTGTGGGGTGTGTCGGTGCGCTTGAAGTGGTAGCCGGAGGCGCTCAGGCCATAGCCGTTACCGGCGAGCACGGCATGGGCGTTGTCCACCGGCAGCAGGATGTAGTCGGTCAAGGGCTGGTCGTGCAGTTGGCCGCGAATCACCAGAAAGCCTTCTTCCAGGCGCACGCTGATGCCACTGAGCGGTGCGTCGGGTTCATGGGTGCTGAGCACCTGATAGGTGCCGATGGTGTTGGCCCAGGCGCCGGTCAGCGGCGTCGGTTCAATGCGTTCGCCCACGGGCACGAGCTGGCCGTGGCTGCGGCCGGTACGCGGCGATGATCAAGGCCGCCGGCGGGCGCCTGGCAATCAGCCGGGCACATGGCCTCGCCACTCTGGGCCTGGAGCATCAGGCGCAGGGTTTGGGTGGTGAGGGTGGCGACCATGTCTTCGGCGTTGCTGTCGTTGCTCATGACGATCACCGCCAATTGCTGGTCCGGCAGCATCGTCAACTGGGCGGCGAAGTCGTCGCTTGCGCCGCTGTGCTGGAAGGTTCGCACCCCGGCGCTGACCGGTTCGTCGCCACAGGGCGCGAGAAACCAGGCCAGACCGATCTGGCAGTCGAAATCCAGGGCGTTGCCGGTGTTTTGCTGGCTGAGCATCTCGTTGATTGATGCACTGCTCAGCAGCCGTTTGTCTTTGTAGGTGCCTTGGGCGAACAGCATCTGCACGTAATGACTGAGGTCCTTGGGGCTGGCCCACAAGCCGCTGGCGGCGAGGTCGCGCACCTGGGCATCGGGGCTGATGGCGCCATCCTGATAGCCCTGGGCCCGGTACACCTGTTGCGTGGTAGTGCCGACAAAGCTCGATTGCTCCATCTCCAGGGGCTTGAGCAGACTGTGTTGCAGCTGGTTTTCGAAATCCTGACCGGCACTGCGCTCGATGGCCGCGCCCACCAGCGCATAACCCAGGTTGGAATAGGCCACCTGGGTGCCCGGTGGCGTACTCAACCAGACCCCCGAGACGCGCATCGGCATCTGGCTCATGGCGAAGCTGCTGCGCAGGTCCCGCAAGTGTTCGCTGGGCAGCCCGGACTGATGGCTGAGCAAGCGGCGCAAAGTGATGTCGCGGTCGGCGGCGCTCTGGTCGGCATGAAAGCGCGAACGTACGTAGAACTCCTTGAGGGTGTCCTGGATCGGCGCATCGAGGGCCAGCCGCTGTTGCTCCACCAATTGCAACGCAGCGGTAGCGGTGATCAGCTTGGACAGTGGCCCGGCGCGGAACGCCGTGTTCGGCGACACCGGAACGCCCCGCGCTTTGTCGGCAAAGCCGAAGCCACGGGCCCAGATCAGCTCCTGGCCGTTGACCAGGGCAATGGACAGTCCCGGCACGTTATGGCGGGCCATCTCCCAGGGAATGCGGGTTTGCAGGTAACGAATGATCGCTCGGTAGTCGCCCTTGGGGATAGGCGGCGCAGCCGGTGGTTGTCCGTGGCAACCCATACTGCCCAGCAGACAACCCAGCAGCGGAAGACTGCGCAATGTGCGAAACATGGCAAGCACCCAGCAGGTAATTTGGATGCTTGAATGCTAGGGAAGGGGTGTCCAACAGTCTTTGAGAGCTTTGTCGGGAAACTGTCAAAGACTGTTAAGTGAGCGTCTGTGGCATCAACACTTGTTCGTGACTTCGGCGGGGCCTATTGGTCCATTGCTTTCAAGATAGCGTGGGCCGCTTTCACCCGTTCCGCATTCGGGTAGTTCTTGTTCGCCAGGATCACGATGCCGATGCCTTTGCTTGGGACATAAGCCACGTAGGCGCCGAAGCCGCTGGTGGAACCGGTCTTGTTGACCAGCGTGTCTGCCCGAAGGGGCTGCGGTGGTGTCAGCCAGTTGACCTTATGAGGTTCCAGGATCATGGCTGTCGAGTTACCGGCGAGCAAGGCGTCCAGTGTGATCGGGTAGGAGTACATCTCCCAGCCCAGGCCTTGGGTGGTGCCGTCGACGGTATAGAAACCCGTGTGGGTGTTGGCGATGGCCTGCTGTAGCGGTTTTTCCAGATTGGCCGGGTGCATATTCACACCGACGTAGTGGATCAGGTCCGATGGGCTGCTTTTCACGCCATAGGCTTCACTGTCCATCGCGCCAGGGCCGACGCGCACCGGCTTGTCATCCTTGCCATAGCCTTGGGCGTACAGGTTCATCTGCTCCTTGGGCACCGTGATGTAGGTGTGCTTGAGGCCCAGTTTCGGGAGCAGGGTCTGTTCCATCAGCCGGTCGAACGGCTGCCCCAGGCTTTGCGCTGCCAAATAACCGAACAGGCCCAGGCTGGGGTTGGAGTACAGGCGGTGGGTGCCAGGGGCGAAATCGGGCTTCCAGTGCTGGAAGTAGCTGATCATCCGGTCGGCGTTGTCGGCATCGCGAGGAAACTGCAACGGCAGGCCGCCAGCGGTGTAAGTCCCCAGGTTGAGGACGCTGATGTGGTCAAATTTGCTACCGCGCAAGGCTGGCAAGTACTGGCTGGCCGGAGCCGACAGGTTCAGTTTGCCGGTGGCCTGGGCGTACCCTGCCAGGGTCGCGGTGAAGGTTTTGCTGACCGAGCCGATTTCAAACAGGGTGTTTTCGGTCACCGGTTGCTGGCCGTCTTTTGACGCAACGCCGTAGTTAAAGTATTGAGCCTTACCGTTCTGCACGATGGCCACCGACAGGCCAGGGATAGCCTGCTGCCGCATCAGCGGTTCAATGGTGTCATCCACCACCTTGCGCAGATCGGTGGCGGCCATGCAGTTGCCTGCGCCGAGCAATAAGGTGAAGATTGCGACGTTGCGCATTTGAAATAAAGTCTTTTCGTACATGATTGAGTCGCTTCCATGAGGTTGATCTTGAATACTGCTACCTGCGCAGGCGCTGCAAATCTAGGCACTTTTCCCCGGATCGACAAATGATGATATCTAGCGGCAGCCATTAGAAAAATTTGGGGTTAAGTCATGCTTCGTTCTCATCTACCTCTCAATGCCCTGCGAGCCTTTGAAGCCTCGGCACGGCATTTGAGTTTTACCCGCGCGGCCATTGAATTGTGCGTGACTCAGGCGGCGGTTAGCCATCAGGTGAAAAGCCTGGAGGCGCAGCTCAATGTCATTCTGTTCAAGCGCCTACCCCGTGGCCTGATGCTCACCCGAGAAGGCGAAACCCTGTTGCCGGTGCTGCGCGAATCCTTCGACCGTATCGCCCAAACCCTCGGCCAGTTCGAAGGCGGGCATTACCGCGAAGTGTTGACGGTGGGCGCGGTGGGTACCTTCGCCGTGGGCTGGCTGCTGCCGCGCCTGGGGGATTTTCAGGCACGCTACCCGTTTATCGACCTGCGCTTGTCTACCCACAACAACCGCGTCGATGTTGCCGCCGAGGGCCTGGACTACGCGATCCGCTTCGGTGCAGGTGCCTGGCACGGTACCGACGCGGTTGAGTTGCTGGAGGCGCCGCTCACGGTGTTGTGCGTGCCGCAGATCGCTCGGCAATTACACACGCCCGCGGACCTGTTGAAACACACCTTACTGCGTTCTTATCGTGCCGACGAATGGACTCAGTGGTTCCAGGCGGCGGGCTTGCCTGCCGACACGTTAGTGCCTCGTAGCGTCGTCTTCGATTCCTCATTGGCGATGATGGAGGCCGCGCTGCAAGGCGTCGGTGTGGCCCTCGCTCCGGCGATGATGTTTTCCAGGCAACTGGTCACGGATGCGATCCAGCAGCCGTTCGACGTGGGGATCACCACCGGCAGTTACTGGCTGACGCGCTTGCAGTCACGGGCCGAGACGTCGGCGATGCTGGCGTTCAAGGAATGGTTGCAGGAGGTGGTGGAGGCGCCACAATAAGCCCGCTTGCCACAGGTTCTGTGCCTAAACCAGATACTTGCGAAACCACCCCAAGGTCCGCTCCCAGGCCAGGTTCGCGGCTGCTTCGTCATACCTGGGCGTGGAGTCGTTATGAAAACCATGGTTGGCGCCCTTGTAGATAAATGCTTCATAGTTCGTGCCGGCCGCTTTCAAGGCTGTTTCATAGGCTGGCCAACCCTCATTGATCCGCGTGTCCAACTCGCCGAAGTGCAACATGATCGGCGCCTTGATGTTGGGCACATCCTTCGCCTGCGGCTGGCGGCCATAAAACGACACCGCGGCCCCCAGTTCCGGATAGGCCACGGCCGCGGCATTGGTCACGCCGCCGCCATAACAGAAGCCGGTAATGCCAACCTTGCCGGTGCTGGCGTCATGGTTCATCAGCCATTCGATGGCGGCGAAGAAGTCGTTCATCAGTTTGGTCGGGTCGACGGTTTGTTGCAGCGCCACACCTTTTTCATCGTTGCCGGGATAACCGCCTACCGAGGTCAGGCCATCAGGTGCCAGGGCGATAAACCCGGCCTTGGCCAGGCGCCGGGCGACGTCTTCGATGTAGGGGTTAAGCCCACGGTTTTCATGCACCACCACCACAGCCGCAAGCTTACCGGTGGTTTTGGCCGGGCGAACCAGATAGCCGCGGACCTCGCCATTGCCCTTGGGTGAAGGGTAGGTGATGTAGTCAGCGACGATGTCCGGGTCAGTGAATTTAACCTGCTCGGCCAGGGCGTAATTGGGGCTCAGGGAGGCGAGCAGGGCCGAGGCGGTCAACCCGCCGAAGGTGAACAGCGCCGCACGGTCGAGAAACTCTCGCCGGTTGATCTTGCCGTGGGCGTAGCCGTCGTAGAGCTCCAGCAGTTCAGGGGCAAAGTCTTTGGCGGTCAGACGAGTCATCGGTGCATTCCTCTTCACAGGGACCGTTCAGCAGATGGCGTTGAATGTAGACCACTATCAGGCTTGCCGACCATGGGCCGCGGCTGCCAACTGTCCGGTATCGACCCGCACGAAGATTGAGTCACCAATCGCCGTCAGCACGCCATCGGCATACACCTCGCAGACCACCCGGCTCTTGCGCCCGACTTCGCCCTCGACCTTGGCGCGCAAGGTCAGTGGCACGCCCATGGGGGTTGGTTTGATGAACTTGATGCCGAGGTTGCCGGTCACGCAGTCGATGCGCGGCAGGCTGCCTGGGGTGCGATTTTCAGCCTGGTAGTGATAGGCCATGGCGGTCCAGTTGGAATGACAGTCCACCAGCATGGCGATCAACCCGCCGTAGACCAGGTCTGGCCAGCCGCAGTATTTGGTGTCGGGCTGGTGTTCGGCGATGACGTGGACGCCGTCTTCGTCCCAACGGCTCTTGACGTGCAGCCCGTGTGGGTTGCTGGCGCCGCAGCCATAACAGACGCCGTCCGGCGCGGTGGTGTCTTGCAGGGAAGGGGTGTGCATCGTGGTTCCTTGTTTTTGTGGGTGAATGTGACTCCCATCATCCGACGAGCCTAATGCCAGGCACTGGAATAAATCCAGCAACCTGAGCTAGCGGGCAAATTTCTTCGCCCCGGCCACGCACATAATCACCGCCACCGTCACCCCCAGCATGCCCAGGCTGACCTGCTCATGGAGCAAGGTGGCCGCCAGCGCCAGCCCGAAGAACGGTTGCAGCAACTGCAACTGCCCCACCGCAGCGATGCCACCCTGGGCCAGCCCGCGATACCAGAATACAAAGCCAATCAGCATGCTGAACAGCGACACATAACCCAGGCTGAGCCAGGCCGGCAGGCTGATGCCCGAGAATGAGTCGGGTGCCAGTACGGCGGTCAGTGGCGCTACCACCGGCAGCGACAGTACCAGTGCCCAGCAAATCACCTGCCAGCCGCCCAGGGTTTTGGACAGCTTCGCCCCTTCGGCATAACCCAGCCCGCAGGCCAGTACCGCCAACAGCATCAGCAGGTCGCCGATGGGTGCCGCGCTGAGCCCTTGGGACACGGCGTAACCCATCACCAGCAGGCTGCCCAGTATCGAGAATAGCCAGAACACCGGTCGCGGCCGTTCGCCGCCGCGCAGCACGCCGAATACGGCGGTGGCCAGGGGCAGCAGGCCGATAAAAACGATGGAATGGGCGGAGGTCACGTACTGCAACGCCAGGGCTGTCAGCAACGGGAAACCTATCACCACACCCAGGGCGACGATGACCAGTGGCATTAATTGGCTACGCGCAGGGCGCTTTTCCTTGAACCGCCAGAGCAGGCACAGCCCAAGCAGGGCGGCGATGGTCGCTCGGGCGACGGTCAGAAACACCGGATCGAACTCCAGCACCGCCACCCGCGTCGCCGGCAGCGAACCGCTGAAGATCAGCACGCCGATAAAGCCGTTGATCCAGCCGCGGGTGCTGTGTTCAGCGGTGCTCAGGTGAGAGGTACGTTCCATGAGAGTTGCGCTCGATAGGTGGGTTGCATTCAGCGCATCCTATGATCGAAGATTAAGACAATCAAAAAATTGTCATGGATACATCGCCTATGCCTCGCGCTCGTTACAAGTCGTTGGTCGATACGTTTGCCAGGGATATCCGCAGCGGGGTCCTGGCGCCTGGCACCCGCTTGCCGACACACCGGCAGTTGGCTGCCAGCCATGGATTGGCCTTGGTCACGGCGAGCCGGGTGTATACCGAACTTGAGTCCATGGGCCTGGTCAGCGGCGAAACCGGGCGCGGCACCTTTGTGCGGGAGATATCGCTGTCGCCGGGGCAGGGCATTGGCCAGGTCGCCGTGGCAGCGGGCATGATCGACCTCAACTTCAACTATCCGTCGGTACCCGGCCAGGCCGATCTGCTGCGCACGGCGTTGCGTCAGTTGGCGCTGTCCGGCGACCTGGAATCGCTGTTGCGCTACCAGCCCCATGGCGGCCGGCCGCATGAGCGGGCAGCGATGGCGCGTCATCTGCGCAGTCGAGGGTTGACGGTTGCCGCCGAGCAGGTACTGATCGTCAGCGGTGCCCAACATGGCTTGGCGGTGGCGATGATGGCGTTGCTCAAACCCGGTGATGTGGTGGCGGTGGATGCGTTGACCTACTCCGGCTTTAAGGTGCTGGCCGAGACACTGCACCTTGAAACCGTGGCCATACCTGTCACTGCGACGGGGCCCGATCTTATCGCCCTGGAAAAGCTCTGTCGCACCCGCTCAGTGCGAGCCGTGTACAGCATGCCGACCCTGCATAATCCGCTGGGTTGGGTGATGGGAGTGGAGCAGCGCCAGCAACTGGTGGCTATCGCTCGCGAGCATGATTTGATCCTCATCGAGGACGCGGCCTACGCGTTTCTGGTGGAGGATGCGCCGCCGCCACTGGCGCAGTTGGCACCGGAAAGAACGGTGTATGTCTCAGGGCTGTCCAAGAGCGTGGCCACCGGTTTGCGGATCGGATTTGTCAGTACGCCTGCGCAGTGGGTGTCTGCCCTAGAACGCACCCTCATGGCCACCGTCTGGAATACCCCAGGGGTGATGACGGCCATTGCTGCTGCCTGGATCGACGACGGCACCGTCGCCCAGCTTGAAACTCATAAGCGCCAGGACGCCCAGGCCCGGCAAGCCTTGGCCGCCGAAGTATTGGGCGACCTGCATTACGTCAGTCATCCGTCCTCGTATTTCCTGTGGCTGCCACTGCCGGAAGACGCGCGGGCCGACCAGATCGCCATGGCGCTGATGCGCGAAAATATCTCGGTGTCGACAGCCGAGCCGTTTGCGATCTCGGCCCATGTGCCCCATGCACTGCGCCTGGCGCTGGGGTCGGTGGGCATGGCGGCATTGCGAGAGGCGCTGGTAAAGGTGCGGCGGTTGGTGCAGGCGTACTAGGCCGTTTGCCGGCGCATCGTCAACAGCATCGTCCCGAAAAAGATAAAGGTGGAGCCGATCACGCGATTAACCCATTTCGAAAATCCCGGCCGGGCCAGCAGGCCTTTGGTTTGGGAGGCGAGCAGAGCGTACAGGGTCAACGACAGCGCCGACAGCGTCATGAAGATCAGGGTCAAGACCAGAAACTGCGGCACCAGGGTCGAGTGCCGGTCAATGAATTGCGGGAACAGCGCGGTGAAGAACAGCACCGCTTTAGGGTTGGTGACGGCGGTTAAAAAGGCTGACTTGAACAACTTCATGGGTGACGGGCTGCTGACGCGCATCGGGACTTGCGGGTTATCTGAAAGCGTCGGGTTTGTCTTCAACAGATTCTTCGCCCCCAGGTAAAACAGATAGCCGGCACCCAAGATCTTCACGGCACTGAAGATCCACTCGGAACTGAGGATCAGTGCCCCCAGCCCCAACATCGCCGCCGCTGATATGCAAAACAGTCCGCTGACATTGCCCAGGGAAGACCACAAGGTGGATTTGGCTCCGTAAGTGAGGCTGTTATTGAGCGCCATTAGAGTCGCCGGGCCAGGGCTGGCGATGGCAATGCCAGCGACGAGGGAGTAGGTCAGTATCGAGTGAATGTCCATGTTCAGTCTCGTGGATGTTGAAGCGCAGATAGGAATAATAGATTGGCAGTATAGGTACCTAAACGCCCCGTGGAAACTCTGTTCACTGCCCGGAATTTCGCGTTCGCCGATATGCAAGTGCGCTTCAGATCACTGGCAACGCCTGCCAAAATAGCTGAGGCCGTCGTGCCGTGGGGTTAAGGCGTGTCCTTCACGAACTGCGTCTGCCCCTCGCTTTTGATTAGCCCGGCCTTGGGCACTTGCAGCGTGTGGAAAGACTGGCCCGACGGGTCTCCCGGCTCGCGTTTGAGCAGGTAGAACATGTCGTCTGATTCCGCTACCTGGCAGGCGGTGTAACGGTCCAGGTTACTGAAGGTCAGCGTGCGTTCCTGGCATTCTTTTACTGTTTCGAGGGCTGCCTTTTTACCCGACTCCAGAGGGACGCTGACGGTGAAGTACCAGGCGGAGTAAGCCACGGCGGCGAGGGCGATACACACCCCAAGGAGCTTGAAAGGCGTGCTCAATTCGCTGGCGCGTCGACGCCGGTTGTCGATCCATGTGGGCAAGGTTCTGGCCGGTGGAGGTTGTCTGCCGGGCTTTTCGCTTAGGGCGATGAGCATCGTCATGGCAAATACCAGAGCAATCATGAACAGGATGGCTGCGATGACTGAACTCAGCCCCGCGCCACCATAAGCGGCCAGTTTTTGTGCGCTGAAGTTCAAGCGGTCAATGGGCACGTCCAGTACCAGGTAGTACTTTTCCAGGTGGGCATAGCCGTTCAGGATGAATGCGCCCAGCATGCCGGCGATCAGCAGCGCCGCCTCGATCCTCAGGTACTTTCTATAGCGAGCCAATACGGGTTCATCCGGACTGTCCATGTTTTTATCTCCTTGTTTAATCCGCTGGCTTGCGGCGCGCTATGATTGCCCAACTCAGGACGTTGCAGGGGAAAAAAGATGGATTTTGACTGGCATAGCAGCTCTATCACTCGCGATACCGCAGTCTCCAAACACTATAAAAACACCCAGAACGTGCGCCGCTTCATGCTTGAGCACTGCGGCGCAGGGTTCAAGTTCGACCGGGCGTTCATGGCGTGGATTGGCAACGACATCCCCAAGACCATGGGCGATGTTGTTGACGAGTGGCAACGGCGGAACGGCAGTCCACAACCGTCTGCTGGCCGATAGTTCCGGCACAATCGGCATTGAGCACTCAGATTCGCAGGCTTGAGAAGTTACTTGGCCAGCGACTGTTGCGCAGAACCGCTGCTACAGAGTGTGTAGCAGCGGTGCCAGTCACGTTTAGAAGCTGTACTTCGCCGTCAATCCATAGCTGCGTGGGTTGCCGTAGGTTTCGGTAGACCCCCAGGTAGGGCTGGTGCCAATCGCTGCGTAATAGACGCGGTCGAAGATGTTGTTGGCGTTCAGTTGCAGGTCCAGATGCTTGTTGACCTGATAACCCGCCATCAGGTCGGCGACGGCGTAGCTGCCTTGTTCGAGGCGATAGGTGCCATCGGCCACGGCCACGTCGTTGTACATGCGGCCCTGCCAATAGACGTTGCCACCGATACGGAGTTTTTCCAGAGGGCCCTGGAGGTGGTAAACGGTCGAGACCTTGAACAGATGCTCAGGCGTGTCGGGGTCGAAACGCTGCTTGTTGTTGGCCGGGTTGGTGTCCTTGATGAAGTGGGCACGGGTGTAGGTGTAGCCGGCACCGACTTGCCAGTTCTCGGTGAGCGCGCCTTGCAGCTCCATATCGATCCCTTGACTGCGGATCAGGCCGGACGCTTCGTAGCAGGTGAGCACCGGGCAGCCAAGCTGGGTAGCCGCTTCGGTGGCACGGTTTTTCTGGTCGGTCTGGAAGACCGCCAGGCTGGCGTTGAGGGCACCGTTGAAGTACTCGCCCTTGATGCCGATTTCGTAGTTTTCCCCCACGATCGGGTCCAGCATTTTTCCGGAGAGGTCCTGGTTTGATTGCGGCGTGAATATGTCGGTGTAGCTGGCGTACACGGAATGGTGATCATCGAGCTTGTAGATCAGGCCGGCGTAGCGCGTGAGGTTGCGGGTAACCTTGTAGTCGTTGTCGCCTGCGCGGTCGTCGGAGTCATACCAGTCCAGGCGGCCGCCGAGTATCAGTGTGAGCGGGTCGGCCAGGCTCAATCGGGTCGTCAGGTAGACAGCGTCCTGGGTGGTGATGGTGTGGCTTTTACCGTCGCGCACGAAGTCCGGTTTCGGTGCGCCGATCGGCAATCCGGTGTCGTAAGGGCTGTAATCCTTGGTGGTGTTGTCGTAGATGCGCTTACTGGCGCCGACCACTACTTCATGGGTGCGACCGAAGGCTTCGACCGGGCCGCTGGCATAGGTATCAAAAGCGCTTTGCTTTTCGTCTTGCCTCGATTGGTAGGCAGTGGTCTGCATCGGGCCGTTGTAGCGCGACAGGTAAGTACCCGAGAACAGGCCGTCCAGAGTCGAGGTGGAGCCTGCTACGTGCAGTTTCCAATCGTTGTCGAAACGATGTTCCACGTCACCGAACACGGTGTCGACACGCAGCTTCTTGTTTTCCCAATCGGTGCCGGGGTAGGTGGAGCGGGGCAGATTCAGGTGGTGGCCGTCGGTGCCGATGGGCAAGCCACCCCAGAAGAAGTTGGTCTGGTCTTCCTGGCGGGAGAAGCCCAGGCTCGCGGTGGTGCTGTCGCTCAGGTCGGCTTCCACGATCCCGTAGAACAGGCCGTGATCGCTTTCTTCCTTGTCGCGAAAGCTGTTGGCATCGCGATAGGAGCCCACTACTCGCCCGCGCAGGGTGCCGCTATCGTTCAGCGGGCTGGAAGCATCGAATTCGCCGCGGTAATCATCCCAGCTACCGGCGGCACCGGTCAGGGTGACCTGTTGGTCGGCAGTGGGGCGCTTGCGCACCATGTTGATGGCCGCCGAAGGGTTGCCAGCGCCGGTGACCAGGCCAGTGGCGCCGCGAATCACCTCCACGCGGTCGAACATCGCCAGGTTCGGCTGCACGCCCATAGTCCAGCCCGAATAGGCGCTTGGCAGGCCGTCATACATGATGTTGTCGATGTCGAAGCCGCGAGAACTGTAAGTCTGGCGGCCGGGTCCGCTGGACTGGCTGAGAAACAGGCCGGGCGTGTTCTTGACCACATCGTTGACGCTGGTCATGGCCTGGTCATCCATGCGCTGGCGCGTAATGACCGTCACTGCCTGTGGGGTTTCGCGCATGGTCAGTGGCAACTTGGTTGCAGTCTGCATGGCGCCGGTGGTGTAGGACCCGGTGCCTTCGGTAGTGGTACCCAGCTGTTCACTGATGATATTGGTGGCGCCCAGTTCCAGCGTGGCGGGTGGTTGTCCGGATGGGTCTTGGGCAGATTGGGTTTCGGCGGCAATGGCTGCCTGAGTGCTTGCGATGCAGACGGCCATGGCTAGAAGGCCAGGTGAAAAACGCATACGGCTTTGCAGTTGATGCCCCGGCATGAATCTGACTCTCCCCGAAGCCGTCCATGGCAAATAGTAATAGTGTTGATAAGTATTCTCATTAGTGTGGCAGATTGTTTCGGCTCAAAAAAGACTCTGCGCACAGATACTTAACAAAGTTTTCACATTTGCCGGGAGCGGTGGCCTGTTGTCGCAGAGGGTTAACTGCGTATTGACCTTGATTTCAGAGGAGAAGCAGCATGGATCGATTCACGGGTGGTTGCCTGTGCGGCAACGTTCGAATTGAGGCGGCGGGACGGCCATATCGAGTCGGCCTTTGTCACTGTCTCGACTGTCGCAAACATCATGGCGCGCTTTTTCATACGTCTGCGGTGTTCCCTCAGGATGCTGTGACGATAGACGGCGAAACACGTGATTACGCCGGACGGTTTTTCTTACCTTGCCGTGCGGGTTATCGATTGACGTCAGGATGATACGAACCGCGATGACCACGCCTACGAGAACGGCAGCAAGACCTAACGCTTCCCAAGGCGCTTGGCACGGGCCCACCAAAAATGACACCTGCGGTAATACAGGCGCTGTAACGTCGGCTTTCGACCCGAAGCGGCCTGTCAGCATCTGCAGAAATCGGCCATGCAGCCTTTCAGCTCCAATGGTACTAAGCTAAAAACAGCTACAGGGCGAGAAGATAAATACAAGAGAGCCCTGCTAATCTCGCCATCGAGGTCGGGTGCTTCTACACTGTCCAAATGTAATCACGAGCGGCATCATCTTCGACGATGATGCCGCTGGCTACTGCACAGGCTAAGGCAACGACGCGTGTCAGACCTTGAAGCGCGCCACTAAGTGATTGAGTTCAATAGCTAGGTTGGCCATCTCGCTGCAGGCGCTGGCGGTCTGACTGGCGCCTGCGGAGCTCTGGATTGACAGTTCACGGATAGTGGTCAGGTTCTGATCAGCCTCGCGGGCCACCTGAGCCTGCTCTTCTGAGGCGGTGGCGATCAGCAGGTTGCGCTCGTTGATCTGGGCTATGGCCTGGGCGATCTGTTTGAGCGACAGATCGGCATTCTGGGCCACCGCGATTGAGCTGCTGGCTATCTGGGCGCTGACGCTCATGGCTCTCACCGCCTGGGTCGAGTCGTCCTGGATCGCGCTGATCATCTGTTCGATTTCCTGGGTGGACTGCTGGGTGCGATGGGCCAGAGCACGCACTTCATCGGCAACGACCGCAAAACCGCGACCTTGCTCGCCCGCACGGGCAGCTTCAATAGCCGCATTTAGCGCTAGCAGATTGGTCTGATCGGCAACCGCGCGAATCACTTCGACCACCTTACTGATGTCCTGTGCTCTGCCGGACAAGGCCTTGACCTGTTCACCAGTGCTGGCCACGTTGCTGGCCAGACCTTCGATGGCCTTGAGGGTCTGGGCCACGTTCTCGATCCCCGAGCGGGTGAATTCCGTTGATTCGCGGGAAGATTGGGCGGCGGCTTCGGCATTGCGTGCCACCTCGTCGACCGCTGCGCTCATTTCGGTCACGGCGGTGGCGGCCTGATTGACCTCATCGTTCTGTCGCTCTAGTCCACGGCTGGCCTCTTCGGTCACCGCGCTCATTTCTTCAGAGGCGGATGCCAATTGGGTGGAGGAATCGGCGATACGGGCGATGGTTTCGCGCAGGTTGCTCTGCATCTTCGCCAAGGCGGCGAGCAGGCGGCTGGCTTCATCGCGGCCATTGATCACTACCTCCCGGGACAGGTCGCTGCCAGCGATGCGCTCGGCCACGGCCAAAGCTTCGCTGATCGGCGCCGTAATGCTGCGGGTCAGTATCGCAGACAGTACGATGGTCAATATGACGGTCGCGACCAGCAGGCCGATTACCAGTGTCACACCGTTGCTGTACGTCGCGGAAGCATCCAGACCTGCACGCTTGGCGCCGTCATCGTTAAAATCTGCGAGCTTGTTCAGCTTGTCTTGCAGGGCATTGGTCATAGTACTGATACGGGTATTGATCAAAACGATGGCTGCGGCGTTATCACCACTTCGCAGCAACGGCTCAAGCTCATCCAGCAGCTTGAAATACTGCTGAATATCGTCGGCCACTGCCTGGTAGAGCTCACGCTCTGCCGGCCCGCTGATCAGGGGGGCGTAATGGCTGATGGTGTTCTGCACCGTGCTGCGGTAGCCGCTCAACGCAGCGATGCGGGTTTGGCGCTGTTGCTCGTCGATTGTTACGATGCGGACGCTTTCAAGGCGCAGACGAAAGATGGCTACCTGCATCTTGCCGATTTCACGGATGCTTACCATCCAATTATTTTCGACGACCTGCTCCGAGTCCCTAAGCTTGCCCATTTGCATCAAAGCGACAATGCCCAGAGCAAATACCACCAGGATAATGAGTGAGAAGAAGCAGGTCGACCGTGGAGCAAGGTTCATATTCCTGACGTTCATGTTTAACTCTCTTGGAAAGGTAGGTAGCCGGCATAGAGACTGGTCCGTGTAGAGAGCCCGGAAGTGTGCGATGGCATGAGGTACCTGCGAAATGGGAGGAGCAATTAGGGGCACCTGCAAGGGTATGTATTCGCCCTTGGTCCGCATCCTGCGCAGGTATTCTTTTGTTCGACGGCAACGAGTAGCGGCGTTATTTCCTGGCTAGTTGAAACTTGTACAGGTTTTTATATTTGTACAAGTCTTGTACAACTATATTGGTGTGATGTCGTCATGACATCACGCAATCCCGATGAACGGTCAGTAACCTCCGGTTTCTGGCAGGCGCGAGAAATAGAGGTCTGGCTATCGGGCTGACCACTTTTTGGCGGCGATACAGCCCAAGGCCATCTTTGGGCCGATAGAATCCTGCGAGCGCTGTAAAAATGCGTAGCGCTATTTCTGTACAGGTATTTTGTATGGGGGGAGCTAGGGCGCGCTAATTGTGAGCATGCGCTGCGCTAGGGGCTGTTGCCATTTCATCGCGAGCCGCGTTGCTGCGAGAAGTGGCTCCCGGTTATGGGGGGCGAGTTCATTCTCGGATCTCCATGCGAGATGGCGGGGCAGGTTTGCCCGACGTGCGGCGAGGGGATTATGCAAATGGCGAGCGATGGCGTTGACTGCCCCACTTGCGGGACATTCATGCCGGCTGGCCGAGCATGAGAGGGACTAGCGGACTGATCGACATGAACGTCTAATTGGTCGATTTTGCCAGCTTATCAGCCGCCAGTTATCTCCGACGTTAATGTCTGCTTTTGGCCGATATCTGCCTATCGATCTATGCTGCAATCAAGGACGCAGCCCGTCGTCTTCATCTGTTGCACATTCGTTGAACACACCCTTTCCCTCAGCGAGTAGGTCGTCATCTATCGACCATTTGTTGTCACATTGCGCGCCTGACGAATGCCTGCAGACGCTCTGTTGTCATCCGTCGTCGATCCGCCGCTGTCATACGGCACATTGTAACTGTGAAAGCCCCTTAGTCCCGGGACTGTAACGACGACACTTCCTCACGACACCCCTTGCAGGTCAGCAACAAGACCCTGAGCAATATTCAGAGCTGCCTCCGATCCGCGCTGAACGATGCGGTGGATGAGGAGTTGCTGGATACCAACCCGCTCGCAGGTTGGACCTACTCCCGCAAGGAGGCGCCGCCACGGGACGATGACGTCGACCCATTCTCTCCAGAGGAGCAGCAGGCCATCTTGAACGCGCTGATCGGCCAGGCCAGGAACATGGTGCAGTTCGCCCTGTGGACTGGGCTTCGGACGAGCGAGCTGGTCGCCCTGGACTGGGGGGATGTGGACTGGGTGCGGGGAGAGGTGATGATCAGCAGGGCAATGACCCAGGCGGCGGGCGGCGAGGCCGAGGTAACCAAGACGGCGGCCGGCAGGCGTTCAGTGAAGTTGCTGCGCCCCGCAATGGAGGCGCTCAAGGCGCAGAAAGAGCACACCTTCCTGAAGGACAATGAAGTGTTCCAGAACCCAAGAACACTTGAGCGCTGGTCTGGTTACCAGCCGATCCGCAAGACCATGTGGCATCCGGGAATGAAGAAAGCCGGTGTCCGGTACCGCCGTCCGTACCAGACCAGACACACCTATGCGTCGATGATGCTGTCAGCGGGGGAACACCCCATGTGGGTGGCAAAGCAAATGGGACATAGTGACTGGACAATGATCGCCAGGGTTTACGGTCGATGGATGCCAGCAGCAGATACGACTGCGGGCAATAAAGCTGAAAACCTGTGGAACCCTTCTCCGGACATCAACAGATGTGCGTGATGGCTATGTGTTTACTGACGCTTTCTCTATGAACACGCCATTCCAGAAAAACTTATAAAAAACAAATAGCGCTCCAGCATATAAAGCACACATAACAGGAGCTGTAACTAGGACTGTCGGCAGCAACAGGGCAAACGCTAACAATATAAAAACAACATACAAGTTCATGAGCGGAGAAAAAACGCTCCTCATTTTTATTTTATAAACAGCAATCCCAATACCTGACAGATATACAGCCAAACAAAACATAGCAAGGCGCCCCGTGGTAAGTAACGCATAGCCACCACTACTTTCGTCGCGAGCCAGTGCTTGAGACCCAAATATAAAAATTACTGTATAAAAAATCGCGAAAGCGCCTACTCCGCCATATAGGAAATATGTTTTGAAAAAACCATACTCCCCACGACAAAGCTTGCTATTGAAATAAGATTTAGAAAAAAATGCAGTCAGTATGACAACAAGGTACGCCATGGTCGTACTCCATTACGAATGATGGCATGATAATACCACAGCCAACCCCAGCAGAACCAAGGCGCGCGAGAAATGACAGCCTCGGCCTTATGCCAGCGTTGAGGTGGCAAACCGCGCCGATGCTCAGCGAGACGGGGGTTCAAATCCCCCCGGCCCACCAATTTGTCTTTCAAGGAAGACCCAGAAAAGCCATAAAGCCTAGAGAAATCAAAGATTTACGGATTTTTTATTGCCCCTGCTTTCCCACGTAATCCCAGGGCATCCCACGCTTGACGGGGGCATATCTGGGGGCATAAAACGACCATCCGCTCAGCTTTTGAGGATGTGCCCCCAATGCTGAGTGGAGGAAGCAACATTTTAAGCAGTGCCGCTTTTCGTTCGGGTGAATAGAAAGGCATGACCATACTCTTGCCGCCCCCGGAATGGATTTAAAAATCCGGAGACGCGACAACTACCCTCACATCGGGGGAATTTCCTATATCTTCGACCGCATTATTTTAAATAAAAACCAAAGCATCTCGCAGCAAGAAGGCTACTTTGGTAAATTTTGCCTCGCTCACCTAGCGGCGATGGCTCGCACGGATCATCGCCGCTTTCACCAAAGCTACTGACGTATTGATAGCTGCAAGGTATTTCCCGAGCTTTCTTTATGGCTTGTGAATGTTGTAACTAAAAGGAATTGAAATGAAGCACATTTGGCTCACAGTTGGATTAGCCGCTTGCCTTTCAGGCTCAGCTTTCGCTGATGGCATAGTAAAAATTGAAAAATATGACGGAATGAAATACGAGCAGGCGAGAGAGTCACTTAAAAATGATGGATGGGTTCCACTGCCCCTTGAAACCCCGCGTGACGCTAAAGACGGATTTACAGAACTGTTTACATCAAACGCTGAGCTTGAGGCTTGCTCCCAAAGCTGCACAGCTCGGTACCAGCGAGGTGCCGAACGTATTAGAGTCTGGTTAATAAATATTAACGCAAACGATCTACTTAACGCCAAAGTGGAGAGCGCCAATTACATAGGCGGCACAGCCCCCGCCCCCGCCCCCACCCAACGCCCTTACGTGGCGGCTAATGATCCGTATCCAGGATACTCTCTCCTCACTGAAGAGGACCTCCAACGCTGTGCCTTGGCTAACAGATGGTACGTTGAGACTGCATCAATGAGAGATCGAGGTGAATCGCCTGACCTGATTTATCAAAACCTGATGGCGTTGACGAAACTGCCAGGCTACAACCATCCACCTAACGATTTAAAAGGAATGATCGACCTGGTGATCATAGCCTTTCCGGGAGAAAGCCCCGCCATGATCTTTGAAAAAATGATGACCAGCTGCAAAAGAGTCGTCGCCAAACACCGGATTGAAAACAACCCCTTTGACTGGACGGGGATGGGGAGTTAAGCCCGCCCCAAGAGACTTCCTTCAGTCACTCATGCCTGTCATTTTAGCCGTGTAGGTTAACTGCGAACTGCCGCTGGAAGATTCAAATCAGTCGTTGCTAGACCGCATGATCGGAGTAAGAATTTCCAGCTGCTGTAACAACATTTGTCGCTTAATTCCTGAGTTATGCGACGACTCATTCGGGCCTTAAGGTATCGGCTTTACGATGTCGCGTGAGTCTGTCGCAGGTGCTAAATTATCTGCGATATGACCTGCGTCAGGTGCGGCATAGAGAAGGGTGGGAGATGGCTCCGATACGCCCGGGCTCCCCCACTCAGCGCAATATCAGGAGCCGCAGCAAGGTGCGCTGGCGAGTTTGTATCTGTCATGACAGTCCGCTTCTGGCCATTAGCTACCCCTCGTGTATGGCCGAGCAGCAGTTGAACCGCCCGCAGGTTCTTCGTCCTGCGATAGATCAGTGATGCCTTCGTACGTCTCATCGTATGAGTGCCATACATGGCTGGATCAAGGTCAACGGCTTTCACCCAGCCTTTGACTATACGAGCGTATTGCCGAGTGGATAGATGGTCTGAGGTATGCAGTCGGCTAGGGAAAAGGCAGTCCTTGCTGCGTAGCTTGGCCTGATGTATCCAGGCTGCGACAGCAGACCGTGTTTGTTCAGTAATCTCGAACTGCACTGGCCGCTGCGTTTTCTGCTGCATCACCATGGCTCGTGATGATACGTGCTCGCCGTGGGCGACGTCGCGCACGCGAAGCTTGCTGTCGATGGCCAGATCGAAGAGAGCCAGATCCCGAGTTTTTTCTGCAATTTGAAGTCTTGCTCGGATGGCCCAGATATCTCTCAGTCGTAGCGGGGGTTTCTGCCCGACCAATTTTCCTTTGTTCCAGGGCTGACGGCTGCTGGTAGCGATGATGTTCATGACATGTCCTCCACGTGTGGAAGGACAAGGATGGCTAACCAGAGCGGTCGCTAACCGGCCATAAGCGGTCACAGACGCGTCTACCAAATTGGGGGCATTCAGAACGACGCGACAGGCTAGAACCAGCTACTCAGTTCAGTAGCCCTGTAAATCGTTCTTCTGGAAGTCCCGCAGCGACAATCGCTTCGGCTTTTATCAGCGTGCCATCGAAATCTGCCGGCTTATCCAGCCCTATCCGTGCACTGGTGCAGTAAAGCGTTTCATAACCAGGTCCCGCTAACACCGGGCAAGTGGTCTGAATACATGGGGAGTCGATCACGCTGTAAACTTTGCCGTCAGTCGCGTAACGCACGACTCTGCTACCGCCCCATTCCGCATTCCAGAGAAAACCCTGCGCATCAATACAAGAACCGTCTGGAGCGCCCTGACCGTTGACTGTCGTGAATACACGCTGGTTTTCTAGCGATGGGTAATCGCAGCAGAAAATGCATCCTTGCAGGGAGTCCGCGTAATACATGGTGGAACCGTCCGGGCTGAAACAGATGCTGTTCGGGATCGCCACTTCGGGAAGGTCCAGCGTTTCTGTCTCGAGCGTCGCGGCATTGATCCGGTGAAATCTGCCTATGGTTTGCACCGGCTCACCGGTGTCCATAGTGCTGAATACGAAGTTTCCCATACGGTCGCAGCGGCCATCATTGATCCGGGTTCCTGCCACTCCAGGAGTGACTGAAATTTTGCTGAAGAGACCGGTACTCAGGTTGTAATAGCCCAGACAGGGCACTCGCCAAGAAGATTAGTGATGTCGGTTATGGCTTTAAACATCGTTACGTCCTACGAAACAGGATGGGGGGAAGCAAGGCTGTCAGTTGGAGAGAAGCGCTGACCACCTGTCACCGAAAAGGGCGATGGCCAGGCCAGCGAGCATCACCATCGCCCCCGCCAACTTGACGGGAGACACCGGCCTCTCAATTGCCCCGAACAGTCCAAAATGATCGATAGCCAGTGACGAAATAATCTGCCCGGCGATAGCGAGGCCAAGTAGGGCTGACAGACCGATTTTTGGCGCAAGCACCACATAGCTAAGCAACGCACCGGCACCCAGCAAGCCGCCCAACAGGCTCCACCAGGGCTGCGCAGGTATAGCCGCCAGTGAGGTCACTATCCCGCCCCGCATCAGTGAAAAGACGCCCAGGCATACCGCACCGGCAGTAAAAGAGAACAGCGCCGCTGCTACGGAATCTCCACCCACACCTTTAGCGAGTTGACCGTTCAGCGTGGTCTGCAGGGTTATGCCAAGCCCCGCGCCGATGGCCAGCAGGTAGTAGGCTGCGTTCATCTCGCTCCTCCTTACCGGGCCGACTCAAGCGGCATAAATGTCTCGGCAAAAATATCAGGCTGGTAGCCAGCAGCAGCAAATAGATGCTCACGGGACTCGTCGATCGCCGCACGCAGCTGCTCGCTGTCCACGCCCAGTACCTTACCGTCCCGCTTGACTATGCGCCCGCCAATCATGACCGTGTCGACATTGCTGCGTTCGGCCGCGTGTACCACGGTGCCGAATGCGTTGCCTGACGGGTAAAGGTTGATGTCCTGCGCATTGATAAGGATCAGGTCGGCCTGTTTTCCGGGGGCCAGGCTGCCGATTTTGTCCTGTAATCCGGCACAGGCGGCGCCGTCGACAGTCGCGGCTTTGAGCAGGCCATGGGCGGGCAGGGTCACCGGATGATGTTCTGCGCCACAGCAGCGCTGCTGATGCATCCCCATGACGCGCTGCAGGTAGAACGCCACCCGCATCTCCATGAACATGTCGCCGCTGTAGGAGGTTTCGTTATCCACACTCAGCCCCGGACTGATGCCGTGACGCTGGGCCGACTGCATGGCGAACATTCCATCTTCAATGCCGTAGTGGGCATCTGAACGCGGGCATACGTTGACCCGCACGCCAGCCTCGCGAAGGATTTTCCATCCTGCGTCCGGCAGCGCGGTGCAATGGTTGAAGATGTTATCGGGGCGCAGAAGTCCTTCGCGATGCAACCCCTCCAACTCAGCGGCCATGGCTCCGCCAAAAAACTCGGTGATGATCGGCAGGCCCAGTCGCCGGGCTTCAGACCACAACTCAGGTTCCAGCTGCGCCATCACTGCCAGCGAAACCAGTTCGTTGTCCCCGTTATTAAAATACTTTTCCTGCAGGCGCTTCAGGTTGCCTGGCCAGTGGGCTTTGTCCCATTCACCAGAAACCGGCGCACCGGAGGCGTGTACAGAGCGGATACCTGCATCAAGCAGTGCCTCGACCGCTGCGTCGGAGTGCGCGCCGGAGCGGCTGTTGTGCGAGTTATCGACCACGGTCGTGATGCCGGCATCGATGCAGCCCAATGCGGTCAGCAGGTTGCCGATATACATGTCAGCCGGGCGATAGTATTTGGCAAACGAGAAGTGTGTTGCGTTGCAGTAGTCTTCCAGGGTTTCGGCATTCGGATTGATTCGTCGTAGTTGCCCTTCCCAAGAGTGACGATGCGTATCGACCATGCCCGGCATGGCAATCATGCCGGATGCCTCAATCACAGCAGCGTCGCCGGCCTCGATGTTTCCACGTATAGCCGTGATGGTGCTGCCTTCGATAAGGATATCGCCGCGCGCCAGATTGCCGATATCACCGTCCATGCTCAGAACAGTGGCGCCGCGGATAACTGTGCGAGCGGCCGGAGCGGCCGGGGCCTGCACGATACTGCGGTTATATTCAGCCATTTCAGTACACCTCTCCAAATTTCGTTGGGAGAAATATACGCAACGCTATACTGTCGGAAAAAGATGGTTAAACTGTTTTTATTATTCAATATTGGCGAATAATAACGCCTTCCCGATCGCTGCTGTGAGGTTGCTAACCATCATGGATCGTATTCAAGCGATGCAGGTTTTCGTACGTGTGGCGGAAGCAGGAAGCTTTATCCAGGCGGCGCATACGCTCTCTTTGCCGGCCTCGACGGTTACCAGCACCGTTAAGAATCTTGAAAAGTACCTACAGGTGCGCCTGCTGAACAGAACAACGCGGCGGGTTAGCCTTACGCCTGAGGGTGCTCAGTATCTGGCGCAATGCCGGGAAATATTGGAGCTGATCGAACACACAGAGACCAGCCTGACGGATTCCGTAAAACGGCCACAAGGGCGTTTGCGTGTCGATATGCCGGGTGGCATTGCACATTTTATCGTCATGCCAAACCTGCAAGACTTTTACAGGCGCTACCCGGATATCTACCTGATGATAGGAGTCAACGATCGGCAGGTTGACCTCGTTCAGGAGGGCGTAGATTGCGTAATTCGCACAGGAGAGCTTGATGACTCAACGCTCGTTGCGCGCCCTCTCGGCCGGTTTCGCTGGGTGACCTGTGCATCTACCGCCTATCTCAAAGAGAACGGTACCCCGCAAACTCCGCAAGATTTGTCTCACCACCGGGCCATTCATTACTTTTCGGGCCGCGCAAGGCGAGCGGGCGAAATGCACTTTGCCAATGGCACTGAAAAGATCTCAGTCCTGGTGAAAGGTACAGCGGCCGTAAACGAGACTGGGCTCTACATAAAAATGTGCCTTGAAGGCTTCGGGCTGGTGCAACTCGCTGAGAACGTGGTCTCCGAGCATCTGCGAGAAGGCCGGTTGGTCGAAGTTCTTGCTGACTGGCAGCCTGCCTCGGTTCCCGCTCACCTGCTATACCCGCATCAGCGCTTTCTTTCGCCAGCCGTGAGCGCATTTGCTGACTGGATAGCCGAGCTTGTTCGCGACGGCGATTCGGCCGTTTGCTGATCAGGAGAGGGTTGCTTTCTCCTGACTCAGAAACACCGATTCAGCTCAGCGATGAGCGGGTTCGACTTGAGCGTTTCGCCCGGCCAGCATGCCGGTGAGTGCGCCGGCAACGGCGATTGCAGATGTGATCAACAGCGGTGCTGTCCAGCCCCCGGTCCAGTCGTGCAGTTGGCCCAGCAACAAGGGGCCTGCGGCTGCCATCAGGTAGCCCACGCACTGCGCCATTCCTGACAGGGCCGCGGTGTCGCCGGCATTTTTTGTGCGCAACCCGATGAACGTCAGGCCGAGCATCATGCTGGCGCCAGAGCCGAAACCCAGAAGCGAGGCCCACAACATGGCATAGCTGGGCGCGTAAATGAACCCGATCAAGGATGAGGCAGTTAACAGGCTGGTAGTAACGGCCGCCAGTTTCTGGTCTTTGAGACGGCGAAGCGTGGCCGCCAGAATCAAACCGGGAATTGCCGTGGTCAGTTGAAGCGTCCCGTGTACCGTTCCTGCCTGTGTGGCGGATATGCCATGGTCTATCAGAATGGTAGGCAGCCAGCCTACGGCAACATAAAAGGGCATCGCGTTCAGCCCCATGAACAGTGTGACCTGCCATGCCAGTGGCGAGCGCCAGACGGCCACGGTTGCGGATTGTTTCGGGCCGGGCAGTTTCACCTGGTCGTGTTTTTTCAACTGCGGCAGCCACAACACCAGCGCAAACAGCGGGGCTGCGACTAACAAACTCAGGGCAATCGGCCATCCCCAGGCTTGGGTCAGGGGAATTATAACGGCTGACCCTACAGCGCCCGCTGCGCCCATCGTGATGGAGTAAGCGCCGGTCATGGACACCATTTTTGTTGAGAAGTCGCGTTTGATCAGGCCCGGCAGCAGCACGTTTCCCAGGGCGATCCCGGTGCCTATCAGTATCGTTCCGGCGTATAACGCCCATGCGCTGCCTGCGGAACGGAGCAGGATGCCCAGTGAAATGACTACCAGTGCACCGAAAAGCGTGCGCTCCATTCCGAACTTGCGGGCTACGGATGAGCTGAGTGGCGAGAAGGCAGCGAAGGCAAGTAATGGCAGTGAAGTAAGCAGGCCCACAGCTGAGGCGCTCAAGCCGAAATCATTCTGGATTAGCGGTAAAACGGGCGCTATACCGGTAAATGGAACGCGCAGGTTTACGGCAATAAGTAGAATTCCTGCCACGAGCGCAACGGCATGCCACTTGTTTTTTGTGTCTGACATATTCTCTATCTGTCCTCGGAAAAGAGAACAACTGTAGAGAGTCCCAAAATTATCTAATATAGATATCAAGACAGCTGATACCTAAATTATGCCAAGCTCAAAAAATGTCGTTTCCTCGCCGGAAGATTTCGATTCAGATCTTTTCGCTCAGGCAGCGATTGCCCTCAAGGTTGCGCCCGAACTCAATCATTCGGGTGTCAGCCCGCATGATCATCGTAAGGGGCAACTGATCCTGTCTTTGCACGGTGCAGTGAGTTGTGAGGTACAAAATGCACTCTGGCTTGTCCCTCCCCAGCACGCGGTATGGATCCCGGGCGGTACTCCTCACAGTTGCCGAGTGACCGAAAACGCTCGTACCTGCTTTCTGTTTGTTGAGCCCGGCGCGACAGCTATGCCTGAAGCGTGCTGTACGGTTGCCATCACGCCCCTTGTCCGGGAGTTGATCCTGCATCTCGCTGAACAGGAGCCTTCTTATCTGTCCGAGGGCAAGACAGCGCGGCTGGTTGCAGTACTTCTTGAGCAGCTTTCCGATGCCCCGCTGAAAGAGCTGCACTTGCCGATATCAGACCACCCTAAGATCAAAAAAATCGCAGATACGCTCTTTGCAGACCCCGGCGACCGAACCACTTTGCGCGAGTGGGCTACTCGGCTTGCAACCAGCGAACGATCACTGGCCAGACTGGTGGAAAGCACGACCGGGCTGAGCTTCGGACGCTGGCGCCAACAGTTGCATTTGATGATCGCACTGAGTCATTTGGCGGAGGGGGTCTCCGTGCAGCGTGTGGCGGGCATTCTGGGATATGACTCTGTTAATGCCTTCATCACGATGTTCAAGAAAGCCTTGGGTAAACCGCCTACACAGTATTTTTCCTCTCTGCGTTGATGCTCTGCTGGTTGATACAACGCGCCGACGCTATAGAACGATCACTGTCTGTCTGCTTCTGGCCGTTTTCTGCCTGTCGCGACCGGCTGAAAACGACCCCGAAGCTGCCTCACGGCTTGCCAAATAACGGACGCAGATAGACAACGCGACATCACCCAAGTTGGGTTCAGTTTTCCGTTGCCACGGGCCTTGCACTACCCCGTGTAGTACTTGTCCCAGAGCTTGTTCCGGAATCGCTTGCCGGGGTCGACTTGCGCCTTGAGTGCGAACAGGCGTTGCGCGTTGGGGTAGGCACGTGAGAACTGCTCCCGCGTCGCATGCAGCTGGTAGGGCAGATAATAGGTACCCCCAAGCGACAGCGCGGCGTCGATAAGTTCGCGCGTCCACGCGCCGACTTCCTCGCGGTCCGCCACGGAAACGTGTTGCCAATAATAGAGTACGAACGAAAACACTTCTTCGCGTGCCCAAGACAGACACGAGTCGGGGTCGCCCGGCGCGTGTCGGATGGAGATGTTAACGGCGTCAACGTTGTGCGCCTGCAGGATGGCGGCCATTTGCTTTACGAATGCGTTGAGCTGGGCTACCGGCACAAAATACTCCTGCAACGCGTAGGTACTGTTTCGGGTTGCGATAGGCCCAAGCGAGGCGACATCCGCACTGGCCTCGTAATTGCGCCGTACAACCGGGTGGTTGAGGTAACGAAGTGGATCGATCACATCCTTGCGAATCAACGGGCCGCCGGGAAGCTTGGCCACACTCCACATGACGGTCTGGTTGAATTTGTACGATTGCCCCGGCGCGACCAGCCTGTCTGCGACTGTCAGCTCTTTGTCCGAGGCGCGCCAGGTGACGGAAGTGGCCTGGTCAAAGTAAGGGGGGGCCAGATCGGCGTTGTGCAGGATAGCCTGTTCGTTCCCGCGGACCTGGTCATTGAAAAAATTCGGGTAATCGGCAACTGACATGCGGTGTATCTGACGTTCCATCGCGACGTTGGACGCAAGGTCCAATTCGACCTCAGTGATCACCCCCAGCGCACCATAGCCACCGATGGCAGCGTGGAACAAGTCGGCATTTGCGGTGCGGGACGCTTCTACTACCGAACCGTTGGCGAGCACCAGCTGTAGAGAGCGCACAGAGTTGATTACCGGGCCAGCGCCGACATAACGCCCATGAGCATTGACCGATAGCGATCCGCCGACGGTGAAGTTGGCATAGCTCTGCATGATTTTTATCGAGAGGTCGTGCGGGTCGATGACCGACTGCAGGTCGCGCCACTGCATCCCTGTTTGCACGCGTATGACCCTGTTCTCAGGCGAGTAACGGATTACCTGATTGAACTGGCGCATGTCGAGGTGCAGGCTGTCTTCGGTGGCAATCTGTCCGCCCATGCTATAGCGGCCACCACCGATACTGACCGGGCCTGACCACATAGCGAGCGCCTGTAGAATTTCGTCGGTGGTACGCGGTGCGAACAGGCGATTAACCCAAATCGGATTGAGCAGCGTCACATCGTTAACCAAGACACCCGACGGTGCCGCCCATAACGACCAGGGTGACAGCACGCTGATGGCAATCCCGGCCATTCCAGCCTGGAGTAGACGACGCCGAGTGAGAATATGCGACGACTCTGAAGTGGAGTGCGGTTGCGTATTGTCGATCATATTGCGTTACCTCGCTGGGAATCGAAAGTAACGCGCACATTCGGACTTCGAAGCAGACTCGCTGGATTGACGGTACACCGTTGCCACGGTATTCGGCCAAAATACCACAGAAGTGGACATTCGACCCGGGAGCCTGACGCTGCTGCTTTGCCATCATCTTGTCCACTGCCCGCTTTTGGCCGAAATCGGCCAGTAATCGTCAAGCTGCTTGCTGATTGTTTGTGTTCGGTCGGCAGGACGCCAGGGTAGGTGGTAAAATCTCAAAACTCGGACTGTGGTGATCGGCCCAGCGGCATCAAAATAGTACAGCGATTAGTACATGTGTTTTATGGTTATTCAAAAATACTCAATAAAACATGGTGTTTTTGGCTTCAATTAGACTCCGGCTTCGGCACCATAATATTCAAGGGCTTGCGGGGTTTTACTGCTAGGCAAACTCTTTGTTTTTCCGCAATACTCTTCTCCTTTCCGCAATTCACTTCGTCGTCGTGACTTTTTTGCCAATGCGCTTGCGGATGTAGTTCTCAGTCATCACCACGGTTGTGTGCCCGAGCTGATCTTTGGCTTGCAGAATATCTGCGCTTGATTCCGCCTTATCGGTACCAGCCTTTGCTCGCAGGTCCCGCATCTGAAAGTCTGCCTTTTTTACGCCGGCAGCCTCCCTCGCAGCATCAAACCTCCCCTGTAACATACTGCTGGTCATAGGTTGCCCGTTGTCCATTACGATGAGTTTGCTTGATCGGATTTTATGACCAGCTTTCCTGACCAGTCACCACTGAACATGGTGGAACTGATCCCGCGATCCAAGCAATTCAGGATGTAGTGCCAGTCGCAGTCGGCGACGAACTCCGCAACGCTACGCGCCCCAGTAAGCATTCCAGCTGTTGTCCCAGCGGTTAATGGTGATCTTGCCCTGGGCGGTCTGGTAGTTCGGGTTGGATTCGGTCGGGCAGTCGCAGCGACCGAAGTCCTCGAGGAGCACTGTGATCGGGGCGAGCGGTGGAGCGCCGGTGATAACCAGCTTCGTTACCGTCGAGCGCTCAACCAGTAGCGGTGCGGCGATTTTGTTTTCTGTGGGCATGGGGGGAGCCTTGGCCGATGTTCGGCTACAGTAGGTAGGTCATCGAAATGGAGATCGAACATGCACTGCTTAATTTGCCAGGCGGCCTCTAAAGTTGTTCACATGGCAGGATGCTGGTCAGAGGTCAAATGCTCGACCGGGTGTGGACACTTTAGGGTCTCAGCGAACCTTGTTGCGAAGATGAAGTTCAAGAGCGAATTCTTTGACGTTGAACAAACAAGGCAATGGCTTGAGATGGCTCGGAGGGAGGGGCCATCGCCGTTGATATCGACCTACGATTACAGCGTTTCTTTGTTGAATCGCGCCACTCAAGAGCAATCTGATAGCTTGCCGAGTCGCTCTAGGAAATCGATGTCTTCGGAATAGATGAGCTTCTAACCTCGACCCACCGAAGCGCGATACTGCTTTAGGTGATCGGTTTGGGCTTATAGCCGATGGGCGTCGCTTCTTCGATATGGCCGCCACGGGCCAGGTACTTGGCGACCTGGGCCGCCAGTGCATCCGAGGCCGGGCGAAGGGCCTCTAGATGCGGGGGAAGGGGCCGGTCTTCATTCTGGCTTTGGATTTGGCTTTTTAGCCTTGTGGCTTGCTGTATTTCACATACGAATCATTGAGCCGACTCATGGTCTTACTTAGGGTGAGCGCTCTCCGAATCAAATTCTCGGGCAGTGACAACCATTGTATTGGCTGTGACCCTTGCTTTAAGGATGACAAATGAAGCGTGCAGTAATGATTTTCTTGGCGGTATCAAGCTTTATTCTGCTTGGCGGCTGCGGGCATCACCATGACGACGGAGAAAGGTACGATCGAGGCCATAATCAGGATCGTGGATACGACCGAGGGAATGATGATCGCGGGAGTGACCGTGGATACGATCGTCGTGACAATGATCAGCGGGATGATCGCAATCGCAATCGCGGTAGGGACCGTGACGATAGAGACAACTGACCCTTCTGGTTTGCCCTTCAGGGCGGGTTAATGCCTGCTCTGATCTCGCCTTCAGCTTCTGCGCAAACTACAGGCGCGGCAGAACGGCCCACGAGTGCCAGGCGACGCGCTCCATGCCTCACCACTCAGTCAGGCAATTCAACCTTGGTCCTTGTTATACGTCCGACCTTGACCTCATCCGCAAACGTCGCAAGCCGATCGGCATCCTCGTAGAGTTTCGCAATCAGCTTCAGGGCGGCTATCACCTCATCCCCCTGGCAACCCTTGGTGAGGTTGAGCACTTCGCTTGCAGATCGCTCAAGGCTAAACCCTATCTCTTTGAGTTCGCGGCGCAGGTCTTGGTTTTTTTTGGTGAGGGGCATAGGGGACTCCTACAGTTTTCGAGTGTTCCAGACCAGCAATACTCGAGCGTGGATATGCACCCGCTCAAGCAGGTCGCCTTCGATCAAGGTCGCTGGGTATACGGGGTTGTCTGAGACCATTCGCAATGAGCCGCCGGTCATGCGCTCATGCTGTCGCCATCACCTACAATGATCGCGAGGTTCTCAATTTTTAAGTACGACAGCCCCTGCATTTTCAGCCAATCAAGGTGGACAGTTATGCCTCTGATCACCTCGACATAGTCGGCTGGCGGCGTCGAATCGTATTCCCATAGGTAATACAGCTACAAGTGCCAATGGCATTTACTTTTAAAAATGCCATAGGTGATATTTCTGTATGAAGAACCACACAGATCGCTCCTATGAATATGCCAGCCGCAGTGCTTCACCCGCAGTGATGCAGGGTGTTCAAGCTCTGCGGCAGCAGTGATTAACCGTCGTTCAATCCAGATCGCTGGCTTGATGTCGTTCCGCTACCTGGCTCGCTTCCTCGCCCCAGGTCCGGTTGACTCGCTGTCCACGGATGACGGCCGGTCGATTGGCGATTTCCTCGGCCCAACGTTGCACATGGGTGTATTGATCCACGCAAAGAAATTCGCCGGCCCCATACAGACCACCCCGTACCAGCAGGCCGTACCAAGGCCAGATTGCTATGTCGGCGATGGTGTAGCTGTCGCCGGCAATGTATGGACTCTCGCTGAGACGCTGGTCGAGAACATCCAACTGGCGTTTCGTCTCCATGGTGAACCGATTGATCGGATATTCGAGCTTCTCCGGTGCGTAGGCATAGAAATGCCCGAACCCGCCGCCCAGGTAGGGCGCTGCGCCCATTTGCCAGAAAAGCCAGTTCAGCGTTTGCGTGCGCCCGGCTGGATCAGCGGGCAGGAATTGGCCGAATTTTTCCGCCAGGTAAAGCAGGATTGAGCCGGATTCAAATACCCGAATCGCAGGTTCCACGCTACGGTCCAGCAGCGCCGGGATTTTCGAGTTGGGGTTGATCTCGACGAAGCCACTGGAGAACTGGTCCCCTTCGTTGATGCGTATGAGCCACGCGTCGTACTCGGCGTCGACATGCCCCAGTAACAGCAACTCCTCAAGCAATATCGTTACCTTCGCGCCATTGGGTGTGCCCAAGGAATAGAGCTGCAACGGGTGCTTGCCGATGGGCAGTGCTTTTTCGTGGGTTGCTCCCGCCGTTGGCCGATTGATGTTGGCAAACTGGCCTCCCGACGGCACGTCGTGCTGCCAGACCTTGGGGGGGACGTAAGGTGTTTTGCTCATAGGGTGAAATCTCCTGGTTCAGGCGCTGTGATCACAACGCTCTGCGCGCGCCGATGATGGCGTGATTGTATTCGCCAGTGATGGCAGCTCAGGCCGGGGCGAGGCTGCAAGCCATGAGCACCATCGGGATCGCGGCGATGTCGGTACTGAAAGGAATCTCTGCCCGGACCTCAAAGCCCCGGCGCTCATAGAAACGCTGGGCGCTGATATTGGTCTTGAGCACTTCAAGCCACAGCAGTCGCTCCTGACGGTTTTGCGCAAGCTGCCAAATGAACTGCAGAAGGTGCTTGCCGTAGCCCTTGCCGGCCTGGGATTGAACAAAATAGATTTTTTGCAGTTCGGCGCCGGTCTCGTCGCTGCCAGGCATCGCCTTGGCCCAGTTCACTTTGGCAAAACCTACGGCGCTGTCGTGCTCGTCGAAGGCCAGAAACCAGCCATGCCGGTCAGGTGACCCAAGGGTTTGTCGCAGGGCCTGAATGGCGAAGTCTTTGTCCAGAAACGTCTGCATGCCCGCCGGACTCCAAATCGTCGAGAAGTGCTCTGTATAGGTCTGGATGCCGATATCACGCAGTAGGGGAATATCGTTGATAGTCGCTTCTTTAATCCTGATCATCTTGCTATCTCCATGAGTGAGCTGCGCGACGTTAAGAAAAGTTAACCGGTGCGACGTTCGGTAGGCTGCATCACCTCACCCAGGTGTATGGTCGTTCAGGCAACGCCTGGATTATCTCTGGATTGAGGGAGGTGACTATGAGCGCTCCAATGTTGAACAAGATGCATCTTAACGGCTATGAAATCGTCCGGGTCAATAGTGGCCCCTGGCGGGTGTGTACCAGGGATGACCGTTTGGCGTCCTTTGGCTCCCGTGAGCAGGCGCTGGCTTATGCGGCGGCGCTGCCGGGGTACAAGGCGCGTCCAAGGCCTGCGTCAGGCAACGATTGAACCACCGTAAAACCCATCATCAGCCTCGGCACTCCCGGGGCTTTTTTGTGCGAGTTGATCCGGGACTAGGCGACGAGAAGATTTTTGGCGGATCATTCGCGCACTGTTAGCTCCTTTTTGATAGGAAAACCCGATGTCCCTGGCTACGTTGTTTGTCTTCGTCATGATGAGCGCGGCAATTATCGCGATTCCTGGCCCGACGGTGTTATTGGCGCTGCAGAACGGGTCGCGCCATGGTTTGAGGGCGGCAATCTGGGGCATGGCGGGCGCGGTGCTTGCCGATGCGCTGCTGGTCACGGCGGTGGCGTGTGGGCTGGGGTTGCTGCTGGCGGCCAGCGAAGGGTTGTTTCAAGCGCTGAAATGGATGGGGTCGGCGTATCTGATCTGGCTGGGCTGGCAGATGCTGCGCGCCCCGCAATCGGCGTTGCCGGTGGTGGGCGAGGGCGATGAGCCGGGCGCTCGCTCGGCAATCATTTTCACCCGCAGTTTCCTGGTGGCGATTTCCAATCCCAAGGCCCTGTTGTTCATGTCGGCCTTCCTGCCGCAGTTTGTCGACAGCGCTCAGCCCCAATTGCCGCAGTACGCCTGCCTATTGCTGGTGCTGTGTGTGCTGAACGTTAGCACCATGACATTTTATGCCGTGTGCGGGGCACGCCTGTTGAGTCGCTTGCGGCCCGCGCACTTGCAGCGTTTCAATCGGGGCGCCGGTGGCTTGTTGATGACGATGGGCGTGTTGCTGGCAGCCTATCGTCGTGCCCCTGCGCCATGATCTACACGAATGGCTGCCCGCGGAAACCCCGCGGCAGGCGTTGTAGCCCTGGCAGATCCGTCAAGCGTTGTGTCCATGCGCTGCGCCAGTCATTTGCGGCCGGGTTGGCCCTGGATTTGCGCGCGACACGGCGAGCGGCGTTGCGTTGGATGCGGCGGGCTTCCTTGTAGGCTTCGGTGTTGCGGCAGGTGCGGCATTTAACCCGGTTCAGCTCGATGCTGGACGTGAGGTTGTTACCGTGATGGCCGCAAGCCAAATGCCCGGCGACCTTGAAGTGAGTGACCATGAAAGCGTCTCCTTCTTTGAGGGTACGCGGCATCTGCAATCTGTTGATGCACGCGGTCAGGGCGCGGCATTGATAAACACTGCACTCTTGCTTTTTCGACCGCTGGCGCGGCGTGACGTTCGCCGCTGACCCAAAATGTGCCTGGCGCGGACTTCCGGCGACCTGTTCAAGGCCCCGACGTAGACGCTATCCTGCGCGCAACCCGAATCATAAAAAGGAATGCGTGATGAGCGTCGATACGATCTCTTGGGAAGGCGGCTGTCGCTGCGGGCAGGTACGCTTTACCGTCAGTTTGAAGCCGATTATTACCATGGCTTGCCATTGCACCGGCTGCCAGAAAATGTCCTCCAGCGCGTTCTCCCTGAGCGCCCTCGTTCCTGCTGACGGTTTTGCGCTCAACCAGGGCGAGCCCGTGATCGGTGGACTCCATGGCGAAGCCCGCCACTATTTTTGCCCGCACTGCATGAGCTGGTTATTCACCCGTCCCCAGGGGATAGATGACTTGATCAACCTGCGAGCGACCATGCTGGATGACGCCAGCGGCTATGTGCCTTTCATGGAAACCTGGACCAGCGAGAAGTTGCCGTGGGCGTCCACCCCTGCGGTCCGAAGCTTTGCGCAGCTTCCCGAGCCTGATGAGTTTCCTCGCCTGCTAAAGGCCTACGCAGAGCATTGTGCAGCCTGATCCTAATCGACGAGGCCTACCAGGTCGGTATCGCCGATGTCCTGGCCGGCTTGTGAGAGCAGGGTGCTTACCTGGCCTCGGTGATGGGTCTGGTGGTTGAAGAAGTGGCTGATCAGGCTGTAGAAATTCTTTTCGGCCGTAATGCCCGCCATGTTGCGGTAGTGCAGGTGCTGGTCCAGATCTGGTTCGCTGATGGCGTTCGCCCAATCGATAATGATCCCGTCGAGCCAGGCGCGATGGGCCGACAGTTCGCGGATATTGGCAAATGTCACCTGATCCAGTCGTTGCGGGACATCCAGTGTGTTCAGCGGCGCCAGGGAGGTGTAGTCGGCCGGGTGCAGGGCAAAGCGCTTGAGCCAGACGGTATCCCCCAGCGCCAAGTGGTTCAGCGTGCCGAAGATGGAGCCGAAGAAGGCACCTCGGTCAGCCAGCAGATCGTCGTCGCTCAGGCGGCTGGCCGCCTCGTAGACCTTGCGGTTCATCCACTGGTTATAGGTCGCCATCAGGGCAACATGTTGGGTGCGATTCATGCAGGTTTTCCTGGGTGGCGTGCGCTGAATGTGGCGAGGCCATGATAAGGCGGCCGAGGTGATGGGCGATACAGAACAGGGCCTGCCGGGCGGTCATGGCATTATGTCCAAGGCGGGCTATTGTTGCTTGTCTGGAATATAGCCCGAAGGAGGGCATCACCATGAACACCGGCAATCTACTGGAACAGCTGTTGCGAGCAGGCCAAGCCTCGATGGCCCAGCAGGGTAGTTCGGCGGCACCCCAGGGCGGTGTTGGCGGCCTCGGCGGGTTGGGTGGTTTGCTCGGCGGTTTGCTGCGTGGAAGCGGTTCCGGTTCTGCCGGTGCCGGTGCCGCGTCGGGCGGCGGCCTGGGGGATTTGCTTGGCGGCCTGGGTGGAATGCTCGGTGGCGCACGGGCTGGCGGTGCGGCTCAGGGGCGTTCCGGCGGCACCAACTATACGGCCCTGGCCTCGCTGGGGATGATGGCTTTTCAGGCGTATCAGGCCTGGCAACGGCAGCAGGCGTCTGCGCCGCAGCAGGCGTTGCAGACCGTTGATCAACTGTCCGAGTCCCAGGTCGAGGAGCACAGTCACGCGGTCCTGCGGGCACTGATCGCGGCGGCCAAGGCCGACGGCCGGATCGATGATCAGGAGAAACAGAGGATTTTAGCCGAAGTCGGTCGCCATACCGATGACCCGCAATTGCAGCAATGGCTGGATGCTGAGGTCGCCCGGCCATTAGATGCGGCAGATTTTGCCGAGTTTGCCCAGGACCCTGCCGTGGCTGCCGAGGTTTACCTGGCCAGTGTCTTGCTGGTGGACGATCAGCAGGACGCGGAGCGCAGCTACCTGGACGAACTGGCGAGCCAACTGCAGATTGACCCCGCGTTGCAGGTGCACCTGGAGCAGCAGGCCAAGGGACAGGTTTAACGATGTGTGGGCGGCGAGGGCGTACGGTTTCAAAACCGCACCGTAGCCCCCGTCGTCAGCCACTGGTCCCGATCCCCAATCAGGCTGCGCCCAACCACCAGGTCCACATCGACATCCCTCCCGATATGCACTCGAGGCCCGGCTTGCCAGGCCTGCTCGCCGCGCTGCTGGCCATAACGTTCGCCGATCAGGGTCAGCGAGTCTGCCAGGCTGTATTCAAACCCTGTGCCCCAGGTCAGGCGATGATTCTGCTCACCGTCATCATAGGCGTGGGCCCAGCCGGCATTGACGTTCAGTCGCAAGGCGTCCAGCGGTTGCCAGGTAAGCGGGAGGCTCAAGTCAGCACCGTCGAAGGAATGTCGGCGGTCCACGGCAAAATGCGCCGCAGCGGACAACGCGACCTCAATGCCCAGCTCTTGCCGTGACCACAGCTGCGCCTTGAGTTGCGGGCTGACCTGGGTTTGCGTATTGCTATCGTCGACGGCCGCGCCCCATTGCAGCCACGGCACCGCACCGGACGTGCAGGCAGCGGACAGGGTTGCGTTGTGAGTCGATGAATCATGGCGCTGGCGGGTAAACCAGCCGTCAACGTTGCATTCGCCGGGGGCATTGATCGCGCCATCGTCGACCTTATAGGCACCGCCGGCGGCGAAGGCCTTGGCGAACAGGCTCAGCACCAGAAGGCTGCCCAGGGTCGTGCCGACAACAATCAGGTTGCGCCGCAAGGCCCGTTGTCGGGAGGGCGGCAGGTGCTGGAAGGTGGCGTTGGCTTGTTGGCGTTGCCGGGTTCGGTATTTGGCAAAGCCATCAGGGCGCAGCGGCGTATTTTCGTGCATGGGTTCATGCTCCAGATAGGTAACTCAGTTTTCAACGGTCAGCACATGAATGCCGCAGTCCTTGGCTCGACTGACCAGCTCAGACGTGTCTTCGCCACCGGGCAGGGCGATGACGACATCGGGCCGGCTGTCCGCCAGCATGAACTGGTTGCGATGGCGTTCTGCCTGCTTGCCGTGCCGTTGCCAGTTAGGCGGATAACGCACCACATCGACGCTCGTTTCCCGAGCCCAGTCTTCCACTTCGCTGCCCAGATACTGGCTGCCTCCGTGGATCAACACGTGCACAGGGTGCAGGCGGTGATAGGCGTCCAGCACTTGGCGAGACATTTTTGTATCGGCGTAATGACGACCTGCACAGATCAAGACGCGCATGGTGATGTTCCTTGTGTAGAGCCTGCGCAGGCGGTGGTCATCCAGGGATAACCACCGCGTCCAGGGCAGGTTTTGATCAGTACCACTGCTTGAAGCGGCGGATGTAGATCGTCTTCATCAGTTGCGCCACGCAGCAGTAGCTGAGCAAGGTGCCCACCAGCCATGGGAAGTACGCCAGCGGCAACGGCTCCAAGCCCACCAGGGTGCCCAGGGGTGAGAACGGCACATAGATCCCTAGCGCGATGACGATGCAGGTCATCATGATCACCGGCCAGGCGGCGGTGCTTTGGAAGAACGGGATTTTGCGGGTGCGCAACATGTGCACCACGAGGGTTTGCGACAGCAGCCCTTCGATAAACCAGCCGGACTGGAACAGCGTCTGCATTTCCACGCTGTTGGCCGAAAACACGTACCACATCAGGGCAAAGGTGGTGATGTCGAAGATCGACGAGGTCGGCCCGATCCAGATCATGAAGCGCCCGATGTTTTTCGCATCCCACTTGCGTGGTTTGGCCAGGTATTCCTTGTCCATCTTGTCCCAGGGCAGGGCCAACTGGGAGATGTCGTACATCAGGTTTTGCAGCAGCAAGTGGATCGCCAGCATCGGCATGAACGGAATGAACGCACTGGCCACCAGCACCGAGAACACGTTGCCGAAGTTGGAGCTGGCCGTCATGTTCAGGTACTTCATGATATTGCCGAAGGTCTCACGGCCCGTGAGCACGCCTTCTTCCAGCACCATCAGGCTCTTTTCCAGAAGGATGATGTCGGCCGATTCCTTGGCAATGTCGGTGCCGCTGTCCACCGAGATACCGACGTCGGCATCGCGCAGCGCTGGTGCATCGTTGATGCCGTCGCCGAGAAAGCCCACAGTGTGGCCGTTGGACTGCAAGGCCTTGAGCACCCGGGATTTCTGCAGCGGGGTCAGTTTGGCGAAAATCGTACGCTCCTCGACCCGCAGCTTGAGAGTGGCGTCATCCATGGCCTCGACTTCCACGCCCAGCAGCGGTTCGCCCGGCTCCAGCCCGACCTGGCGGCAGATGGTGCGAGTGACTACGGGGTTGTCGCCGGTAAGCACTTTCACCGCCACGCCGATTTCCCGTAGCGCGGCGATGGCCGGGCCGGCGGTTTCTTTCGGTGGATCGAGGAACGTCAGGAAGCCACGCATCACCAGGTTGCGTTCATCGGTGGTGGTGTATTGGTTGCGCGCCAGGGCCTTGGGGATGTTGCGGGTCGCGACTACAAGCACCCGGAAACCATCCTCGTTGTAATCGTTGGCAATGGCCAGCAACTCTTCGCGGCGGCGGTCATCCAGGACGACAGCAACGTCACCTTCCATCACATGGGTAGAAATGCTCAGCATCTCCTCGACAGCGCCCTTGCACACCAACAGGTGATCGTCGTGGCTGTCCTTGACCACGATGGACAGGCGCCGGCGCACGAAGTCGAAGGGCAGTTCGTCGACCTTGCTGTAGGCAAACGGCACCTGGAACTTGGGATTGTGCTCCGAGAATTGCAGCACCGCCTGGTCCATCAGGTTCTTCATGCCGCTTTGGTGATGGCTGTTGAGCCAGGCCAGGGACAGCACCGAATCATCACGCTGGCCGCTGGCGTTGACGTGGTGCTCGAGGATGATTTTGTCCTGGGTCAGGGTGCCGGTCTTGTCGGTGCACAGCACGTCCATCGAACCGAAGTTCTGGATCGCATTCAGGCGCTTGACCACCACTTTACGCTTGGCCATGGCGTTGGCGCCCTTGGCCAGGTTGGCGCTGACGATCATCGGCAGCATTTCCGGGGTCAGGCCCACCGCAACGGCCAGGGCAAACATGAAGGCATCGCCCCAGTCGCCCTTGGAGAAGCCGTTGAGGAAGAACACGATGGGCACCATCACCAGCATGAAGCGAATCAACAGCCAGCTGACGCTGTTCACTCCCCGGTCAAACGCGGTCTGCGCCCTGGAGCCGACAATCGCCTTGGCCAACGAGCCGAAATAGGTGCGTGGCCCGGTCGCTACCACCACCGCCCGCGCTCGGCCGCTGACCACGTTGGTGCCCATGAAGCAGATGTTCGGCAAGTCCAGCAGGTTGCTCTGGTCTGCCACCTTGGAGGTGGCGGATTTTTGCGTGACATCCCCCAGAGTGTCGTATTTTTCCACCGGCAAGGCTTCGCCGGTCAGCACCGCCTGGCTGATAAACAGGTCGCGGGATTCAATCAGGCGAATGTCCGCCGGGATCATGTCGCCGGCCGACAGTTGCACGATATCGCCGGCCACCAGGTCGCGCATCGGCACTTCCCGCAGGGTCGGTTGGGCGCCGACTTGCTCACGCCGCAGCACGGTGGCGGTGGTGCGGACCATGGCCTTCAAGGCCTCGGCGGATTTTGCCGAGCGGTGTTCCTGCCAGAAACGCAGCAGGCTGCTGAGCATGACCATCGTCATGATAATGATGACCTTGGTCAGGTCGACCTCTTCACCCGCCTGCAGCGGTAGCCAGTAATCGGTGACGAAGCTGATGCCGGCCAAGGTCAACAGGACGTAGATGAACGGGTTGTTCAGTGCCTGGAGAAACTGCACGAAGGCGTGGGGCGGCTTGTCATGGGCGACCTCGTTGTAGCCTTCCCGTTGCAGGCGAGCGCTGGCGTCCAGTTCGGTCAGGCCGTCCTTGGTCGCCCTGACGTTGGCGAGGGTGGCCGAGAGGCCGTTTTGAGCTTCACGGGCAGCACGCATCGACAGTTTGGTGTCGGTGCCCGTGCTGTTTTTGTTCGGCAATTGTGTGGTTTTTACTGCGCTCATTGGATGTACTCCTGTCGCCAATTTTTCGACAAAACATACCCGGTACTTACCTGGTGACAGGCGAGCGAAAGCATGCCGAGTCGCTGACTTCGCGATCGGTTTAAATAAAGTGTTGGGTAACTTTCTAGAGGCCCGCTATAAGGTCGTTAGTTAACTAACGCGCAGCGGGCTACTACTGGCTTCGTCCATATAGAACTCCAGCGAATCAATTAGCGAATAATCAGAAAACAGCCTGTATCGCGACTGTTGACGTTTCCAGCCGGCTTACGCCGCGCGAGCGCCCACGTAGAGGCTCAGCATCAGGCTCGCTTGGACGAGCAGGCTGGAAAAATATCGACTCTGAGGGTCTTGAGGGTCGGCGTGATCCCATTGCTGGACCCGTTGGCCAGTCGTTGGGCAGATACGCCAGTGGGCCTGGGGATGGGCCGGGCTTACACGAGAGGAAGGGGTGACATAGGCCTTGCAGGTAGGGGAAAAGCCTACCGGCTCACGGCACAGCTTGGCACGCAGGGCCGAAGCCAGCGTGCGTAGATCAGGCAAAACAAGGAGTTGGAAGTTCATAACATGCCTCGGGACCGGACTGGCGCCGGATGAGGCAGTCACGTTGGAGCGTCAAGCTCTAGCGCAGCTTACCCGACCTGAAAGGCGAGTCCCGTCATTAACTGGGTTTGGCGCCCGATTCGCCGAATTCACGGTGATCGGACAGTGACTAGAGTTTGTGTCCATTGGCTTCTTTTGTGAGGTTTAAAAAATGGCCCGGATTGCAGGCACGGGCAATCTACTTAGGCAGTTACCGCTTGTCAACATTAAAAGAATTAATTTGTTGCTGGTTCAGGAATCATTCAGATAAGAGCCGCGCAGAAGTTGCAGTACATATAAGCCACTCATATACCGCGTAACACCAATAGTGTCAGATCGACCGTTGATTGACCCGTTGCGACAGTTCGTCGGCGCTTTCCTTGCGTTCCGAATAGCGGTCCACCAAGTCTGGTCGATCACGCAGTAGCAAAGTGAACTTTACCAACTCCTCCATCACGTCCACCACCCGGTCATACAGCGCCGAGGGCTTCATGCGGTCCTGGTCGTCGAACTCCATAAACGCCTTGGGCACCGACGACTGGTTGGGGATGGTGAACATGCGCATCCAGCGTCCGAGCACCCGCAGTTGGTTGACCGTATTGAAAGATTGCGAGCCTCCTGACACCTGCATCACCGCCAGTGTCTTGCCCTGGGTCGGGCGTACCGCGCCGAGGGCCAGGGGCACCCAGTCGATTTGTGCCTTGAACACCGCCGACATTGAGCCGTGGCGCTCTGGCGAGCACCAGACCTGGCCTTCGGACCATTGCATCAGTTCCAGCAGCTCCTGGACCTTAGGGTGGTCGCTGGGGGCATCGTCCGGCAGGGGCAGGCCCGATGGGTTGAAGATGCGTGTGTCGGCACCCAGGTGTTGCAGCAACCTGGCGGCCTCTTCCACCAGCAGGCGGCTGAAGGAGCGTGGACGGGTGGAGCCGTACAGCAACAGGATGCGCGGGCGGTTGTCGAGATCGCTGTTCAGGTGGCCAGACAACGTGGCGTTGAGATTGGGCAGGGTGCTCATGATGGACTCCGGTTACAGCACGGCGATATGGTCGAGTTCGGCCTTAAGCTCAGTGGGGCTAAGGCTGGAGAAAGGTAATGCGAAAAAGGCCCGGCAGCGGGTTTCGATGGTTTCCAGGGTGGCGTGGAAGGCCGCATTGATGTGCGCTTCATCGCTGTTGAGGTCTGAAGGATCTTCCAGGCCCCAATGGGCCTTGATCGCCGGGCCGAAATACACCGGGCAGGTTTCACCAGCGGCCTTGTCACAGACAGTGATCACGATATCCGGCGGGCTGCCTTCGAAGGCCTCGTTGCC
The DNA here is from genome assembly GCF_055407105.1 of Pseudomonas sp. C321. Lineage (NCBI taxonomy): Bacteria > Pseudomonadati > Pseudomonadota > Gammaproteobacteria > Pseudomonadales > Pseudomonadaceae > Pseudomonas > Pseudomonas sp. C321. The sequence goes on from NZ_JBUZRB010000004.1 coordinate 385,171, forward strand.
CTTGCTGTACAGGCCTTCGGTGCTGATCCCTGCGGCTTCTAAGGTACTGAGGCTGCGGGGCAGCACCTGCCCCTTGGGGAAACTGCCGGAACTGATGGCGTGAAAACCTTCCGGGGCCAGGTGATTAAACAGCGCTTCAGACAGGATGCTGCGGCAGCTATTGGCGGTGCACATGAACAGCACTTTCATGACGGTTCTCCGTTAGATACTGAGGCGTAGAGCCAGGGCGGCGAGGGTGATCAACAGCACCGGCAGGGTCAGGACGATGCCGACCTTGAAGTAATAACCCCACGTGATATTGATGCCTTTGCGTGCCAGGATATGCAGCCAGAGCAGGGTGGCGAGGCTGCCGATAGGGGTGATTTTCGGGCCCAGGTCGCTGCCGATCACATTGGCGTAAATCATCGCCTCCTTGACCACGCCGACGGCGTGACTGGCCTCGATGGACAGCGCACCGATCAGCACCGTCGGCAGGTTGTTCATTGCCGATGACAGCAGTGCCGTCAGCAGCCCGGTGCCCAGCGCTGCGCCCCAGATGCCGTAGTGGGCGAAGGTGTCGAGCCAGGTCGCCAGGTAGTCGGTCAGCCCGGCGTTGCGCAAGCCGTAGACCACCAGGTACATGCCCAGGGAGAAGATCACGATTTGCCACGGGGCTTCTTTCAACACCTTGCGGGTGGAGATCTTGTGGCCCTTGGCGGCGATCACCAGCAGCAGTACGGCGCAGACGGCGGAGATCGCGCTGATGGGAATGCCCAGGGGCTCCAGGGCGAAGCAGCCGACCAACAGAATGCCCAACACCCACCAGCCGGCGAGGAAGGTGGCGCGGTCATGGATCGCGGTCGCCGGGTCGGCAAGGTCGGCGGGGTCGTAAGCCTGGGGGATGTCTCGGCGGAAGAACCACAACAGCACCGCCAGGGTCGCGGCGACGCTGACAAGGTTTACCGGCACCATCACCGCGGCATATTGGTTGAAGCCGATCTTGAAGTAGTCCGCCGAGACGATGTTCACCAGGTTCGACACCACCAACGGCAGGCTGGCGGTGTCGGCGATAAAGCCCGCGCCCATGACGAACGCCAGGGTTGCCGCTGGCGAGAAGCGCAGCGCCAGGAGCATCGACATGACGATGGGCGTGAGGATCAGCGCCGCGCCATCATTGGCGAACAGCGCCGATACCAGGGCGCCCAGCAGCACCATATAGGCAAACAGCCGACGACCACGACCACGGCCCCAGCGGGCAACATGCAGCGCCGCCCAGGCAAAAAAGCCGGCTTCATCCAGCAATAGGCTGATGATGATCAGCGCGACGAACGTGCCGGTGGCGTTCCAGATGATGTGCCACACCACCGGGATATCCGTCAGGCTGATAGCGCCACAGGCGAGGGCCAGGATCGCGCCCATTGTGGCGCTCCAGCCGACGCCCAGGCCCTTGGGCTGCCAGATGACCAGGACGATGGTGAAGATAAAAATGGCAATTGCGACAAGCATGAAACGCTCTCCGAGAAGTCAGCAGCAGGCGCTGGCCCGTTGTGGTCTGTCGCCCATTGCGCCGAGACGCTGTGCATCCATGTGCAGCCAGGCTTCATTGGCTTGTAGCGTGGCTTCCAGCACCGTTGTCACCCATTGCGGTAACGCTGGATTGAGGCGGTAATAGATCCATTGGCCCTGGCGGCGGTCCAGCAACAGCCCGCAACTGCGCAGTTGCGCCAGATGGCGGGAGATTTTGGGCTGGCTGTCGTCCAGAGCATGGATCAGCTCACAGACGCAAAGTTCGCCTTCGCGCAGGATCAGAAGCGCAACACGTGCGCGGGTGGCATCGGCCAGGCATTTGAAGACACTGGGTGGGGAAAAGAGATCTGACATGGACAGGGCTTTTTCATATTCGATAATTCGAATATACGGATATCCATATGTGCAAGTCAAAAGATGTTTCGATTGACCCACGTCAACGGCGCTGGAGTCGATGACAAGTGCTTGAAATTAAAATGAAACACAAATGTCCTAAAGTGCCTGCCCATCGGTTATTAAGGAAGAAACAGTGTGACCCGTGCTACTCGAAACCTGCGCAAAACTCTTGATTCTGTTGCGGACAACAATGAAACCGCGGCCTTTGACCTGATGCGCGCGGTGGAAAAACTCGGCGACGAAGTGTTGCGCCAGCGCCTGCTGAACACCATCCACCGCCTCAATCAGGATGCCCACGAACTGCGCGAAGCGCGTGATGCGGTGGAGCGGGTGTCGGTCAAGCTTGCCTGAAGCCCACGCATCAGCCCGGCTGTTGAGCAAGATCATTCAAGACAACCCATCCCGCCGCTGCCATGCTTGTCGACTGTCTGTCGATGAGCCTGTTGTCCATGCCTACTGCCTTGCCTCACTACGCCTTTGCCCGTGGCGCGATCGCGATCATGCCCTTATCCCTGGCCTGTGCCCCTTGGGGGCTGCTGGCCGGTTCCACGGCGATTGATGCCCAGTTCACCCCATGGGAAGCCCAGGGCCTGTCCACCATTGTGTTTGCCGGTGCCGCGCAGTTGGTGGCCATCGGTATGGTCAAGAGCGGTGCCAGCCTGATTTCCATTTTGCTGACCACCTTGCTGCTGACCTCTCAGCATCTGCTCTACGGCATGCACCTGCGTCCAACCTTGTCGCCGCTTAAGGCCCGGTGGCGCATGAGCCTGGGCTTTCTCTTGACCGACGAGTTTTTCGCCCTGGTCAGCCAATATGACCGCCAGACCTTCAATCGTTGGTATGCCCTAGGCGTAGGGCTGACGTTCTACCTGATCTGGAATCTGTTTACCTTCGCCGGCATTGTGCTGGGCAAAAGCATTCCTGGCCTTGATCAACTGGGCCTGGAGTTTTCCATCGCTGCCACCTTTATTGCCTTGATCACTCCCGTGGTGCGTGATGTGCCGACGGTGGTTTGCGTTGCGGTGTCATTGCTGTGTTCGGTGCTGCTGAGCTACTGGCAGTGGGAGTCAGCAGTGGTGGTGGCTGGTCTTTTGGGGATGAGCGTGGGTTATGCCTGCAAACGCCTGGGAGTAGGGCAACAATGATCTTTGTGATGATTTTTGGCATGGGCCTGATCGTGTTCCTCAACCGCTACCTGTTCCTCGAGCCGCGTCTGCCGGTGCGCCTGAACCGTGGCGCGCGGGAGTTTCTCGGCTTTGCGGTGCCAGGCATGCTGACCGCCATTTGCGGCCCGATCATTTTCCTGGCCGACCACAAGCTTAATCTGAGCCTGGACAATCCCTACCTGCTGGCCGGAGTGTGTGCGATGGCGCTGATGTTCTGGACCCGCAGCGTGTTGATCACGGTGTTGCTGAGCATGGCGCTGTTTTACCTGTTTCGCTGGTTGCTCTGAGCGCCCATCGCAGGCAAAAAAAAGCCCGCGGGAGGGCGGGCAGAAGGGAGGCTTCTAAAAATGAGCCTGCCCAATATAGAGGGCGAAGTCTCCCATTACAGTGAAACAAACTTCATCTGCAAGACAGGTTGACGATAGCTTTCATTCGCCCATGCAGGCGAAAAGCTGATGGTCGTCGATGAGTCAGAGTCAGGAATGCCGCCCGAGCGAGCGGCAGAGTTGTATCAGTTTTTCGCGTTGAGTTTGCGCAGTTCGTCGTAAGTCGCCGACTGGACGAACCAGAAGCCGGAGATGATGCACCAAATCAGGGTGCCGCCTATCAGGGCGCCCAAACCTGCCAGAAAACTCTGGCTGAACATCACCACCAGGCCTGTGATCCACAGGAACGCCAGTGCGATGTAGAGAACGGTATTGTTAACGCCGATGACGAAATCTTTCATGAGGCTTCCTTTCTAGGTAGTGTCCCGCTGGCCTCATCAGTGAGGTCCAGCGTCGGCATCATAATGCCATACCTTACGTGCATGCCACCTTGACCGCAGGTGATGCACCCATTGTTCAACAGGAGAACCCCATGATTGTTACCACCACCCACACCATCGCCGGGCGTGAGATCGTCGAGTACCTCGACATTGTCAGCGCCGAATCGGTACAAGGCATTAATGTGGTACGAGATCTGTTTGCCGGGATGCGGGATTTTTTCGGGGGGCGCTCGCAAACGCTTGAGCGGGCGTTGAAGGAAGCGCGCATCCAGGCCACCGACGAAATCAAGCAGCGGGCGCATAGCCTGCAAGCGGATGCGGTGGTAGGTCTGGATTTTGAGATCAGCATGCCCGGCGGCGGACGCGGGGCGATGCTGGTGGTGTTTGTTACCGGGACGGCAGTGAAGCTGAAATAACCCCGGTTACTTCTTGTTGGCCTGGGCCTCGGCCGCCAGGCATTCCAAAGCGAACTGCTCGGTGTAGCTCATCTGGATCGGGGTGGTTTCGCCCTTGACCGTGCGCTCGCCGTCGAGGATGTAGCGGATGCGCTTGTCGGTGACGCCGATGCGCTTGGCAATCCACGAAGGTGTCTGGCCGATGCGGCTGATCAGCTTGTCGGCATAGTCGGTGGATGGGTTGTAGAGTTCGGCGTTGGGTGTCATTGGTTTTCCGGATAAAAGCGGGTTCACAAGTAGGCGACAGGGTGACGTAATAATCACTCGGTGTCGCCTGCTATGTCCGCACCAATGGTAGAGTCGCGTTTTTTCCAAGGAAGTAATGGCATGCGGATGGTGGTAATAGGCGCTTTGGTACTGGCATCACTGGCCGGTTGCGCGGGCTCAAAGATGAAAGACGCGCGTTCTGCCGCGCCTTACAAAACCCTGGCTTCGGACAAGGCCGCCCTGGTGGTTGCCCAATGCATCCAGTTTGGCTGGCAGGATGAGTCCGTATTTGGCGTCGATGCCGGTGGGTTCATGGAACCTGCCGAAGGCGGCGGCCACACGGTCTACACCACCGGTGGCGATTACTTTGTCGACGTGCGCGGCGCGGGCAACGCCACTACCGTCAACTATTACGCAGCCGAGGACAACTGGGCCGCCAAGCGTCGCCTTGCGGCCCTGGCGACTTGTCTGTAAGACATTACCTTAGAATTCTTCAGAAATTCCCGGCGGACACACCTCGGGCATTGCCTTAATATGGCCGCGCTCGCCTGGCGTCCTGGCTCTTTACCAGTACAAGGAAGTCGAGGCCAACGTCGGGTGGGCATCTGTTTCTTAAAGCCGCACTTAGCGCGGCATGTATCCCAGGTGCCAGCGTCGGGGAATCTTCAGCGACACCAGTCCCAGCAGAGCTGACAGCAAACCGCTGACCAACAGCGCACGAATGCCCATCTGCTGCTGCAGCAAGGCACCGATTACCGCACCCACAAACATGCCTGCCCAGGGAACCAGTTGCACTCGCCAGCCGTTCCTGCGCTCACCCAGCATCCAGCGCCCCAGCCCCCGGCCGAAACGCGACAACGCGCCGGTCACATAAGTCAGACCCACCGGCAAGCCGTTGACCTCTTCCACAGCGGCATTGAGCATGCCCATGGCGATGATCGCCGCCAGCAAGGCCGGCAGTTGATCGGCAAACGGCCACGCCGCCGCCCCACACAGCAGCGTGGCGATGCACAGCAACAGCGGCAAGGCGTGACGCTTGCTGACCCGGCTGAGGATCACACCCAAGGCATTGCCCGCGACAAACGTCGCCACCAGCAGCGTCAGGCGTGCGGTCAGGCCAAGGTCGCCTTCACTGATTGCCACCGCCAGGCGCGTGGTGTTGCCGCTCATGAACGAGACAAAGTCGCCGCTGGCCATGAATCCGATGGCGTCGGTCATGCCCGCCAGCACCGACAGGCTGGCCACCAGCATCATCCCGACACGGCCGCGCCATTTGTGCCGCTGCAGAAGGGCCGCATTGGCGTAAGGTTTGAGGGCGGAGGGCAGCACAGGCTTAGGTTCCTTGATGAGATTATCCGGCCACTACCGTAGGACGCTTTGATCCAGACTGCAATGACCTAGCTCACTTCAAAGTGCCAGCCATCCGCGTGCCAACTCAAACGATGGGTCGGGTTGAGTGCAGTGAGAAACACTTCGTCGTGGGAGACCGCAACCATCGCCCCGGTAAAATCCTGCAATGCTTGTTCAAAAGCGATCACTGATTCCAGGTCCAGGTGGTTAGTGGGCTCGTCCAATAGCAGCAGTTGCGCCGGCGTCTCGCGCCACAAGGCGACCGCCATCGCGGCCTTGAGTCGCTCCCCACCGCTGAGGTTGCCCACCGGTTGCGTCACCCGCAAGGCGTCCAGTTGCAGCAGTGCCAGGCGCGTGCGCAACTCGCTTTCTGTGAGCGGCGTATCGAGCCGTTGCAGATGCTCGACAATCGAGAGCGTATCGTCCAGCAGCGCCAGCCGCTGATCGATATAGGCACTGGGCACATGAACCCTGTATTCGCCGCTCAGCGGTTGCAATTGACCTGCCAGCAGCTTGAGCAAGGTTGATTTGCCGCAGCCATTGGGGCCGCTCACCGCCACGCGCATCGGGCCGATCAGGTTGAAACTCAGATAAGTGGTCGGTGCGTGGGCATCGAGCCAGGGCAACCGTGCCTGGTCCAGGGATAACACTTGGCGCCCGTTTGGCAGCGTGGTCCCCGGCAGGGATAGTAACGTTGGTGTCTCGTCCACCACCCGCGCGTGAGCCTGGCGCACGCGCTCATTGAGCTCATTCTTGTGCTGTACTTGGGCACTACGCGCAGTGCTGACGATTTCATTGGCGGCACCTTTCCAGCGTGACCGGGTGAGCGGGTCGACATTGGCGGTTTCTGCGTGCTTGCGGGCGCTGGCGGCGTGGCGCTGGACGCTGTCATGGTCTTTTTTCAGGCGTTTGCGTTCGCGGCTGCGGTCCAGGCGAGCATGTTCGAGGGCGGCCTGGGCGGCGTGTCGTTCGGTCTCGCGCTGCGCGCAAAAATCATCGTAGTTGCCGCTGTAGACCTGCGTGCCCAGGGGTGACAGTTCGATGATCCGCTCCAGAGTATTGAGCAACTGCCGATCGTGGCTGACCACGATCAGGCCTGCGCGCCAGTCGCCCAAGGTCTTGAGTAGCCAGTCGCGGCCAGCGCTGTCCAGATGGTTGGTGGGTTCGTCGAGAATCAGCAACTGCGGTTGGGACAAGAGCGCGCCGATCACCGCGACCCTGGCCAGTTGGCCGCCGCTGAGTTGCTCGGCCGGGTCTTCAACGTCGACCTCGGATAAATCCGCCCCATCCAATGCCTTGCGCAGGCGCTCGGCCAGGTCCCAGCGGTCGTCGACCAAGTCCAGGTCCTCGGCCGTCGCTTCACCCTTGGCCAGGCGCTGAAGGGCCGTGAGGACGTCTGCGCAGCGAGTCAGTTGGGCAACGGTTTGGCCGGGAAAGAGGGAAACCGTTTGTGGGACATAGGCCAGCCTGGCCGAAGACTTAAGCAGGCCGGAAGAGGGCACGAGCAAACCTGCAATCAATCGCGCGAGGATGCTTTTGCCCATGCCATTACGGCCGACAATCCCGGTGGGTGTGTGATCGAAAGTTAAGGTCAGGTCTTGCAGCAAGGTTTCGCCATTGGCGAACTGGAAACCCACGCGATGCAAAGAAACAAGTACAGGCAGCCGGTTGACGTCAGTCATCAGCACCTCCAAAAAATGTGGGGCAAGCCAACAAGCGCGCCAGGCGGCTCGTTGCGATTACATTTTGGAAGGCTTAGTTGTTCACGTCGGCGGTCGTCCTGCGATCAGAAAGGACCAACAGGGTAACGCACTTGGGTTTTTTCCTACAAGGATGCAGCCAGTTGTTCGAGAAACATCGCCAGCCCCACTTCCTCGACTTTCAAGCCTTTGCGCACCCGGGGCTTGGGCAGTTTCGCCAGCTCGCCTAGGCTGAAATACTCCAGCACGGCCGGGTGGATATAGCACTTGCGGCACACCGCCGGGGTATTGCCCAATTGCCTGGCAACGTCCTTGACCATCTCCACCACATGCTTCTTCGCCTCCGATTCAGGCTGCCAGGCCAACTTCCGCAACACCGCCAACGCCAGGGCGCTGCCGGCCCAGGTGCGGTAATCCTTGGCGGTGAAGTCGGTGCCGGTGAGGCTATGCAGGTACGCGTTGACGGCTGTGGAGCTGATCGTATGGCGATCGCCATTTTCGTCCAGGTATTGAAAGAGATCCTGCCCTGGCAATTCCAGGCAGCGCTTGATGACATTGGCCAGGCGCCGGTCCTTGACGGTGATCTGGTGCTCGATGCCGCTCTTGCCGCGAAACTGGAACAGGATCGCGCTGCCGCTGATGTCCACGTGTCGGGCGCGTAGGGTGGTCAGCCCATAGGAGCGATTATCCCGAGCGTATTGGCTATTGCCGACGCGGATAAGCGTGGCATCCAACAGCAGGACCACCGTGGCCAGGACTTTTTCGCGATTGAAACCGGGCGCGGCAATCTGCGCTTTCAGGTGTTTGCGCAGTTTCGGCAGGGCGTTGCCGAACGCTTGCAGACGGGAGTATTTATCGCTGTCGCGCACTTCGCGCCAGCGCGGGTGATAGCGGTATTGCTTGCGCCCCCTGGCATCGCGGCCGGTGGCTTGCAGGTGACCGCGCGGGTCGGAGCAGACCCACACGTCGGTATAGGCCGGTGGCACCGCCAGAGCGTTGATGCGCTTGACCTCGGCCGCGTCGGTGATGCGCTGGCCACGGGCATCGAAATACTGGAACGTGCCGCGTACTTTCTTACGGCTCAGGCCCGCCTGGGTGTTGTCAACGTAATGCAGGTCGCGGGGCAGGTCGGCAAGCAACGCAGGATCGGGCATGGGGCGAAGTCCTTGGCAACAAATCAGGCCGGTATGACTGATTGACCACCGCGGTTTGCGGTCGTGCCAATAGATTCCAACTGCTCACGCCAGCACCGCCACCGCCTTGATTTGCGCCCACAACGCCTGGCCTGGATGCAGTTGCAACTGGTCTCGCGAGAAGCGGGTGATGCGCGCCAGCAACGGCGTACCTGCCGCGTCGAGCCGCACCAATACATGGGCACTGTTATCGGCAGGGATTTCCTGGATCACGGTCACCGGCAGTCGATTGAGGATACTGCTGTGTTCCTCAGGCTGCAGGCTGAGGCTGACATCCCGGGCCTGGACTTTAAAGCGCAGGTGCTTGCCCAGGTCCAGCGGCGTATGGGCGACGCGTACCTGCAACTGGCTGTCGGGCAGTTGTAGGGTGAGCAACTGGTAGTGGTCGTCATAGGCGCTGACTGTGCCGTTGATCACCACCCCGGCATCGTCGCCAAGGGCCAGCGGCAGGTCGAGGCGGGCCAAGGTTTCGCCGATGGGGCCGCTGGCCAGGGCCTTGCCGTCGCTGAGCAGGACAATGTGATCGGCCAGCCTCGCCACTTCATCCTGGGCGTGGCTGACGTACAACACCGGAATCTCCAACTGGTCATGCAAGCGTTCCAGGTAGGGCAGGATCTCGCTCTTGCGTTTGCTGTCCAGGGCCGCCAAGGGCTCGTCCATCAACAGCAGGCGCGGGCTGGTGAGCAGGGCGCGGGCGATGCCGACCCGTTGGCGTTCGCCGCCAGACAAATGTTGGGGATGACGGTCGAGCAGGTGGCCGATGCCCAACAGTTCTGTGGCCTGGGCCATGTCCACTCGTCGTTGTGACCGGGGGATGCGTTTGAGGCCGAACTCCAGGTTGGCCAGCACCGACAAATGCGGGAACAGGCTGGCTTCCTGGAATACATAGCCGAGGGCGCGTTTATGGGGCGGGACAAATAACCCTTTGCGGCTGTCCTGCCACACCTCATCGTTGATCTGGATAAATCCATCTTCGGCCCGTTCCAGCCCGGCAATACAACGCAAACAGGTAGTTTTGCCGGAGCCGGAATGCCCGTAAAGCGCGGTCACCCCACGGCCAGGCAACTGCAGATCAAGATCCAGGGAAAAATCGGAATAGCTCAGTTGCAGGCGTACTTCAATCATCGACATCAACTCCAGCCTGCTTTGGTTTTACGGCTGGAGTAGAGCGCCAGCAACACCAGGAAAGAAAACACCACCATCGCCCCGGCGAGCCAATGGGCCTGCATGTACTCCATGGCTTCGACATGATCGTAGATCTGTACTGAGACCACCCGGGTCTTGTCGGGGATATTGCCGCCGATCATCAGCACCACGCCGAACTCGCCGACGGTATGGGCAAAACCGAGAATCGAGGCGGTGATAAAGCCCGGACGGGCCAGGGGCAGGATTACGCTGAAAAAAGTGTCCCAGGGATTGGCCCGCAAGGTCGCGGCCACTTCCAGCGGACGGGTGCCGATGGCGCAGAAGGCGTTCTGCAACGGCTGCACCACGAAAGGCATCGAGTAGATTACCGAGCCAATCACCAGGCCAGCAAAGCTGAAGGTCAAGGTGCCCAGGCCCAGCCATTGGGTGAACTGGCCGACATAGCCATTGGGGCCCATGGTCAGCAGCAGGTAGAAGCCAATCACCGTCGGCGGCAATACCAGCGGCAGGGCGACCACTGCACCAATGGGGCCGCGCCACCAGGAGCGGGTGCGCGACAGCCACAAGGCAATCGGCGTGCCGATGATCAACAGAATGGCAGTGGTCAGCGACGCCAGTTTCAGGGTCAGCCAGATTGCGGAAAAGTCGGCACTCGATAGGGGCATTTACAGGTGGTAACCGTAGGATTTAATAACGGCAGCGGCTTTCGGCCCTTTGAGGTAGTCAACCAGTGCCTTGGCAGCCGGGTTGTCCTTGCCTTTGTTGAGGATCACCGCGTCTTGTTTGATCGGGTCGTGCATGGTTTCTGGAACGATCCAGGCCGAGCCACTGCTGACTTTGCCGTCTTTATAGATCTGCGACAAGGCAACAAAGCCCACTTCGGCATTGCCGGTGGACACAAACTGATAGGCCTGGGTGATGTTCTGACCTTCGACGAGCTTGTCCTTGACCTTGTCGGTCAGGCCCAGCTTGGCTAGCACCTGGGTAGCGGCGAGACCGTAAGGCGCGGCTTTGGGGTTGGCGATGGACAGGTGCTTGTAGTCATTTTTCTTCAGTACGTCACCCTTGGCATCGACATAACCTTCCTTGGCCGACCACAGCGCCAAGGTACCTACGGCGTAAGTGAAGCGCGAACCCTTAACGGTATCGCCTTCGCTTTCGAGTTTTTGCGGGGTGGTGTCGTCGGCGCTGAGGAACACCTCAAACGGCGCGCCGTTCTTGATTTGGGCGTAGAACTGGCCGGTGGCACCGTAGGCGGCGACCAGTTTGTGGCCAGTGTCTTTTTCGAAGTCGGCGGCAATTGCCTGGATTGGCGCGGTGAAGTTGGCGGCCACGGCCACCTGGACTTCATCGGCCTGGGCCGAGCCGAAGGCAAAGAGGGCGATAAACGTTGCGAGGGTGGACGGGGCCAGGCGTGAAGCGCGAATCATCATGAAGCAGCTCCTTTGGGGGCCGCCTGTGGCGGCTTGTTATAGGCAGAGGGCTAATCGCTATGTAGCGGAATATATAGCGGTTAGCCATCGGCGGTACAGTGCCACGTTGCCCCAGGACAGTGTGTTGATGACCTCCCTGCGAGGGTGATTTCAGGTTCTGCCGAGCTTCTCCAAGGTTTGGTGGGCCAGTTCCAGGGTTAGGTTGTAGGTGGAGATGTCTTTACCCAGGCGCAACGCCTGGCCCGCCCACAGGTTACTGAAGCCCGCTTCATCCCTGGCCCGTAGCGGCATCAGTGCGCCGCCGGACAGCGGGAAGGCCGGTGCCGTCGGGTTGATCGCCCCCAGTTCGCGCATCACTCGGTTGATGATGCCGCGCGCCGGGCGCCCGGTGAACAGGTTGGTCAGCGCCGTTTCGCTGGCCTGGGCGGTACGCAAGACATGGTGGTGCGATGGCGTGACGTTGGCCTCGGGTGTGAACAGGTACGCTGTACCCATCTGCACCGCCGACGCACCAAGGGCGAAAGCGGCAACAATGCCCCGGGCATCACCGATCCCGCCGGCGGCAATCACCGGCACGCTGACGGCATCGACGATCTGCGGCACCAGGGCCATGGTGCCGATCTGGCTGCTGAGGTCTGCGCTAAGGAACATCCCGCGATGACCGCCTGCTTCAAAGCCCATGGCGATGATCGCATTGCAGCCGTGCTGCTCAAGCCAGATGGCTTCTTCCACCGTGGTGGCTGATGACAGCACTTTCGCGCCGGTGGCCTTGACTCGATCCATCAGGGCTTTTTCCGGCAGGCCAAAGTGAAAACTGACGACTTCTGGACGGAATTCTTCCACCACTTGGCAGGCGGCATCGTCGAAGGGCGCGCGGTTGGACACGGGTGTCGGCGCCTCAAAGTCAGCGCCCAGCTCGCGGTAGTAAGGTTCCAGCAGGTTTTTCCACTCAGCGTCGCGCTCGGCATCGGGTGCGGGCGGCTTGTGGCAAAAGAAGTTGACGTTCAGCGGCGTTGAGCTGTGTTGACGAATGGCGGTCAGCGCTTCACGCAGTTGTTCGATGCTCAGCGCTGCGGCTGGCATTGAGCCCAGCGCGCCGGCCTTGTTGGCGGCGATGACCATGGCCGGGCCAGTGGCGCCAGCCATGGGCGCCTGGATGATCGGCAGTTCGATGCCAAGCAGGTCGAGAATTCGGGTGTCTGGCCAGGTGCTCATGGGTTGCTTCTCCAGCGTTGAAACACTTAGGAATGGCTACGGGTTGCTTTTAGCAGGGGTAGATAGCGTAAGGCCAGTCTGTATTACTCACTGGACGAGCCCGGCCTTTCGTGCGGGGTTGTATGGGGTGGGATCAGTCGTTGACCTGCCCAAGTGCCTCAAGGGCGAGTGATCAGCTTTCTGCCGTGCTTTCCCGCTCCAGCAACTGCCGCTTGCGCTCAACCCCCCAACGATACCCTGACAGGTTGCCATCGCTGCGCACCACGCGATGGCAGGGAATTGCCACCGCCAGGCTGTTGGCGCCACAGGCCTGGGCCACGGCGCGAAAGGAGGTCGGTGCGCCGATACGCTTGGCAATCTCTGCGTAACTGGCGGTGCTGCCCACAGGGATCTCTCGCAAGGCTTGCCAGACCCGTTCCTGGAAGGCAGTGCCGCGTAAATCCAGGGGCAAGTCCAGGCCCAGCGCCGGCGCTTCGATAAAGCCCACCACTTGGGCAATCAGTTGTTCGAAGTCACGGTCCGCGCCAATGAGATACGCGCGGGGAAATTGATCCTGCAGGTCGCGCAACAGCTTGTCCGGATCATCCCCGAGCAGAATTGCGCAAACCCCTCGATTACTCTGCGCCACCACAATTGCCCCCAGCGAGCATTGGCCAACGGCGAAGCGGATATCGCTGTTAGTGCCGCCGGCCTTGTAGTCGCTGGGTTTCATGCCGAGCAACCGGTCGGCTGATTCGTAGAAGCGACTGTTGGAGTTGAAGCCTGCGTCGTACAACGCATCGGTCACCGACTGACGATCCTTGAGGCCTTCTCGCACTTTGCGTGAGCGATGGGCGCTGGCGTATCCCTTGGGGGTCAGGCCGGTGACGGTCTTGAACACGCGGTGAAAGTGGAAGGGGCTCAAGCCGGCGAGGCTGGCCAGGGTTTCCAGGCTTGGGAGGTTCTCGGCCTGTTCGATATGTCGGCAGGCGGTTGCCACCAGTTGGGCGTGGCGCTGGGCAATTTGGGTTTGATCCCCTGAGGCGCGTTTGCTTGGGCGATAACCGGCGGCTTCGGCTTGTTGTGGCGTGTCGAAGAACTCGACGTTTTCCAGGCGCGGCAGGCGCGAGGCACTGCTGGGGCGGCAATATACACCGGTGGTTTTTACGCCGTAGACAAACGCCAGGTCAGCCTTGGGGTCGCGGGCGACAATCGCGGCCCAGCGCGGGTCTTGTTCAATGGTCATGGGCGACGGCTCGGCAGGAAACAGAGGGCAGGATAGTCGTTGTGATCAACCGAGGCACTCCGATGCTTGCGGTCAAATTCGAAGCCCTCAACCCGCTGTGCGAAACGTCAGGTTGATGCGTTGGGGGCCCATGACTGCATGCAGGCCTTCGTTGATTGGCATTACCCCGTGAAAGCGCAGGCGATCCACGCCGCCCCAGACCACCACGTCGCCATGGAACAGCGAGACCTTTTGCGTCTTGTCACTGCGCTCATGGCCGCCAAACAGGAACACTGCAGGCAAACCCAGGGACACAGAGACCACGGGTGCCGTGTAGCAGCGTTCGTTCTTGTCCTGGTGCAGGGACATCTTGGCCCCCGGCACATAGCGGTTGATCAGGCAGGCGTCCGGCATAAAGCCGTCGAATCCTGCGTCCGCCGCCGCCATCACCGCCAGTTCGCGTAGCGTTGCTGGCAACTGCGGCCAGGGTTGCTGGCGAGTAGGGTCGATGGTTGTGTAACGGTAGCCTGTACGGTCAGTGGTCCAGCCCAGGGCGCCACAACTGCTGAGAGCGGCCGACATGGTAAAGCCGCCTGGAGTGACCATTTGCCGAAACGGTGACTGGGCCAGCACGGCCCGGAGTTCAGGCAGCAGGCGCTCGACCCAGGGCAGGGCATAGCCCCTGAGGACGTAGGATTGTTCACCGATTTGTTCGCGGCTTGCGGGTTGTTGCAACGCTTCGTCGGCAAACAGGTCTGCGGTAGGGCCGGGAATCGGCTTACTGCGCATCGTGAAAAATCACTCCCAAGGTATGACGCTTGCCACTGTGCAGAACACTGACCCCATGACGCAAGGTCACCCGATGAAATCCCCGGGCACTGGGCATCGGCCGCTGATTGACGGCGAAGATCACCGCGTCACCCTTGTGCAGTGATACCACTTGGGCGCGGGATTGCATCCGTGGGCGTTGTTCGGTCAGCACCAGTTCACCTCCACTGAAGTCCTCTCCCGGCTGCGATAACAGGATCGCCATTTGTAGGGGGAAAACATGTTCACCGTACAGATCCTGATGCAGGCAATTGTAGTCCCCCGGGCCATATTGCAGCAGGAGCGGGGTCGGGCGTTGTTGCCCGGCAGCGTGGCAGCGGGCAATAAAGTCGGCATGGCGTGGCGGGTAGCTGATGGGCAGGTTCATCTGCTCGTTCCAGCGATTGGCCTGTGAGGCCAGGTACGGATAAAGCTGCTCGCGCAGGTTACTGACAAGCATCGGCAACGGGTGGCGGAAGTATTTGTACTCGCCCCGGCCAAAGCCGTGTCTAGCCATTACTACGTGGGAGCGGAATAGTTCCTGCCGCGGGTAATGGCCGCTGAGTTCGTTGCATTCGCTTGCATCCAGCAGTCCTGGAATCAGAGCATTGCCCTGTAGATCCAGGTGGTGCTCGATGACGTGCCAGTCCAGCTTGGCCAAGCGGTCTTGCAATGGGGGGCGGGTGGATGAGGAAGGCATCGGCGAATTCCTGTGGCAGCGGTTGAGTGCTGCCAGTCTAGGAAGTCGCTAAGTGTGTGGCACTCCGATGCTTGCGCTCGAATTACAGGGCCTTGCTGACTTTTATATCGCTGATTACATCGTCGGCAGCGTGAATCTTGGCCAAGGCTTGCTTGGCCTCTTCGACACTGCCGGATGCCAATTGGGCGAATTCAAAGCGCGGTTGGCCGTCGAGCTTGTACTTGATGACGTATTTGGTGGTTTGATTCACGGTCTTTCCTGTAGGCAATAGTTGCGCAATCAGCTCAGTTTGGAGTTGGTGCGGCGAACAATGCGAATTTTGTGGGACAAGGTCGGAACGCGAGTGACGCTGATGGCCCGACGGTTGACGGTGTCCAGGGTGATGTTCCAGAAACCGGTGCTTGGTGCGGTGATTTTGGCCGGAAACTTGTCGAATGCGCCGCCATGATAAGTATGGCGACCACCGTTCTTGAAACTGCGAAAATTCGCATCGCTCATCAGACGGATATTACAAATCTGCGAGCATTCGATGACGACAATGTCCCCTTCGTTAAGGTGCTCGCGCTGGTGGATGAATTTCATGAGGTGTCTCCAGAAGGGCTTTTTCTGAAAAATCAGAATGATACGTAGGTTAAGATGGAGTTTATCAGCCCCAGCACGTTTAATATCGGGTCGTCGTCGGCGTCTTCGACAATTTAAAACAGTTATTTACCGAGTTATCAGGGATAAATCCTTCGTGGGCGGGAGAAAAATACCATCCCCGCTGTCGTAGGGTCTTTATCGGAGGTTTTGTATGAAGTGGAGTGTATTGGTTCTGGCCTTGGCGATAGGTGGGTGTGCTTCGGTTTCAGACATCAAGCAAACACCGCCAACCTTGGCGGTCATCTCCGGCAAGAAACCGCAGGAATATGCGGCGTGTGTTGTACAGAAACTGTCATCGACCCGCAGACCGTCACAGATCGAACCCCACAAGGAAGGTGTTCGGGTGATCGTGCCGCAGAAGTTTTCTGCTGATCCGTCTGCCATTTTTGAAATCGAAGACCGCTCCAGCGGCAGCAGTATCAAGCTCTACGAGAGTATGTCGAATGTCCCGATTCGTCCGGGTGATGTGAAGAAAGCTGCGGAAGAATGCATTTCCGGTTGAGCCTGCAAGGCCGCCTATACGCTATCGAATCCGATTTGAAGAGCCTGACCTGCTGATGCAGTGTCAGGTTTTTTTTGTCTATTGTTTGTAGGTCGTTTCTACTGATTATCGATTTACGATTACTTTTCCTGCCGCTTGAGGTGTTGTGGCGGTTAGCTCATTGACCTACCATTTGTAGGCTTATGCCTTATGGACCTAAGCATATAACTATAAAAATGGAGTCGTGATGATGTCTCTGGATAGAGTTCTGATGGGTAGCGCGTTGCTGTTGATGCTGGGCAGCGCCCACGCGCTGGAAGGTAAGAAGGTCTTTGCCGAGGGCGGCGCGCAGCCTGGCGCGGCGGCTTGCATGGCCTGTCATGGTGCCGATGGGTTGGGCTTGGCGGCGGCGGGCTTCCCACGCTTGGCGGGGTTGCCGGCGGCGTATTTGCGCAAGCAACTGGATGATTTCAGAAGTGGCGCGCGTAGCAGCCCGGTGATGCAGTCGCTGGCCAAGGCACTTACTGAAGAAGAAATTGCAGCGGTGACCCAAACGCTGGCGGCGATGCCGGCGCCCGCCGTTGCCACTGCCCATCGAAGTGCTACACCTGGCAGCCCCGCAGAAAAACTCGCGCTGCAAGGCGCCTGGGATCGGCAAATTCCCGCCTGTGTCAGCTGCCATGGGCCGTCAGGTGTTGGTGTCGGGGAGGCTTTTCCACCATTGGCAGGCCAGTCTGCGGCTTACCTGGCGGGACAGTTGAATGCCTGGCAGAGCGGGGCGCGGCACAACGACCCCAATGACCTGATGGGGCACATCGCCAAATCCCTTACAGCTGAAGAAGTGCAAGGCGTGGCCACTTACTTCGCTTCGCTGAGCGGTCAGGAGGTCAAGCCATGAAGATCTTTTCGTTTGTATCCCTGCTGGGTTCTTTGGTCAGCTTGCCCGTGCTTGCTGCCACCGTCGTCATGGAAGATCAATCGCAACTGCAGGTACCGGCGGCGTCGCATCCGGCCATCAGCCAGTTCCAGCCGCCCCAGGAAAGCGAGTTGCCAGACAATGCCTACGGCAAGCTGGTGATGCAGGGGTATGCGCTGTTTGTCGACACCAAGCGTCTGGCGCCGCAGTTTGTCGGTAATGGCCTCAATTGCAGCAACTGCCACCTGGACCAGGGCCGCCTGGCCAATTCGGCGCCGTTATGGGGCGCTTACCCGCTGTACCCGGCCTATCGAAAAAAGAACGACAAGGTGAATACCTTTGCCGAGCGCCTGCAGGGTTGCTTCCAGTTCAGCATGAACGGCGGCAAGCCGCCTGCTGCGGACAGCCCGGAGATTACTGCGCTGTCGGTCTATTCCTATTGGTTGGCGAGTAAGGCGCCATTGGGCGTCGAGTTGCCGGGGCGAGGTTATCCTGATGTGCCGCAACCGGCCAAGGGCTATGACCTGGCCGGGGGGGCCGAGGTATACAAGGGCCAGTGTGCGGTGTGTCATGGTACTGAGGGGCAGGGTCAGAAAGTCGGTGACAGTTATGTGATGCCGCCGTTGTGGGGTAAAGACTCCTACAACTGGGGCGCCGGTATGCACCGGATCAACACCGCGGCGTCCTTCATCAAACACAATATGCCCTTGGGCAAGGGTGGCAGCTTGACCGATCAGCAGGCGTGGGATGTGGCAGCGTACGTCAACCGCCATGAACGGCCCCAGGACCCGCGCCTGGTGGAGGGGTCCGTGGAGAAGACCCGGGTCAAGTTCCACGCCAATGATGGCGTCAACCTGTATGGGCAAACGGTCGATGGCGTGTTGATTGGCCAAGGCATCCGTTAAACTGTCGGTAACCCACAAAAATAACGCTGAGGCCTGAGGTTTCAGCGGTATTGTCTTTTCGGAAATCAGACATGAAACGTGAGCAAGTCAGAGAGCGGCATGCAGAGAGTCAAATCTCGGCGACCCATGTGATTCAAAATCCGGCCGATCTAGGGGAATGGATTGTATTTTTCAAGAAAAGCGCCGGGCGTAGCTTTTTCCTGGTGGATGATCAGGACGAGGTCGAATCTTTTGCTCACCTGGACGACCTGATCGACACTATTCGTGGCCTGGGTATCAAGTTCGCCGAAATTCACATGTAATCGGCAAGCTTACTTGCAGACCACCACCACGCTGCGGCCTTTGAAGTTGCCGACATCCGCGCCCAAGGTCTTGTCGCTTTCCTTCAGGGACGGCGTGCCCTCGGTGCCGACGATACGGTAGCCGGTGCCCGCGCAGGAAGCTTCGGCTTTTTCGTAGCAACTGGCCCAGGAATTGGCTTCGCCGGAGCAGTCGATGGTGAGCCCTTGTTCGCCGTTGTTCAGGTAAGTGTCGGAGGCGGTGGTGCAGCCGGTGAGCGCCAGTGCCGCAATCAGTGCCAGAATCTTGTTCATGTGAGGGTCGTCGTCAAAAGGTGTTGAGGGGGGCGCTGACACTGTCGTGGGGCGTTTCGAGGGAGATTATAGCGAACGGCCATCAAGGTACAGGCAAACACAAAAAAGCCCCGTTCACCGGGGCTTGATGCGCAGGGCGGCAGGCTTACTTGCCCTTCGGTCTTTTGCTCGAAGCGTGGCCAGCTTCATCCACAAACACTTCGGCTACCGCAATGGCTTCGCGTTCGGTCGCGAATGTTCCGGCGACGCTGTCACCGTGGAAGTTGATCAAGTGCCAGCCATCCGCTCGCTGTGTGATGAGGTAGCCGTTCACGCCTTTTGGTTCTGACATCTATCAATCTCGTTGTCTGGTTCAAGGGTGCAATGATAGCGCCAAACGCGATCGGGTCGCGCAAGTTGTTGCAGGTCAGTGCCGATATCCTCCAAAGCATGCTAAAAAGGTTGCAGACCTTTGAAATAATGAGGTGCAGCCGATTTTGATGATGCCATTGGTGAGGCTTGTTGGAAGATGGGCGGAACTAACGCCGACATTTTTTCTCTATGTTGACATCGCAACGCCAGCAGCACCCATTGTAAGGTGACTGCGGCCTGATTAGACTGCGCCGAATTTCGTACGCACAGCCCTTTTAAGGACTCATATGATCAAGAAATGCTTGTTCCCAGCAGCCGGTTACGGTACTCGCTTCCTGCCAGCGACTAAAGCCATGCCCAAAGAGATGCTGCCGGTGGTAAACAAGCCACTGATCCAGTACGGCGTCGAAGAGGCATTGGATGCCGGTCTGAACGAAATTTCCATCGTGACCGGTCGTGGCAAGCGTGCCCTGGAAGACCACTTCGACATCAGTTACGAGCTGGAAAACCAGATCAAGGGCACCGATAAGGAAAAGTATCTGGTCGGCATCCGTAAACTGCTCGACGAGTGCTCGTTCTCCTACACTCGCCAGACCCAGATGAAGGGCCTCGGCCACGCGATTCTGACCGGTCGCCCGCTGATCGGTGATGAACCTTTCGCCGTGGTGCTGGCGGATGACTTGTGCGTCAACCTGGACGGCGACGGTGTGTTGACTCAGATGGTCAACCTGTACAAGAAATACCGTTGCACCATTATTGCCGTTCAAGAAGTCGATCCTCAGGAAACCAACAAGTACGGTGTGATCGCTGGCGATGACATCGGGGATGGTCTGATCCGCGTGCGTGACATGGTCGAGAAGCCGGCTCCGGAAGATGCACCATCGAACCTGGCGATCATCGGTCGCTACATCCTGACCCCGGACATCTTCAAGCTGATTGAAGAGACCGAGCCAGGCAAGGGCGGCGAAATCCAGATCACCGACGCGCTGATGAAGCAAGCCAGAGACGGCTGCGTGATTGCCTACAAGTTCAAAGGTCGACGTTTTGACTGCGGCGGCGCTGAAGGCTACATCGAAGCGACCAACTTCTGCTTCGAACACTTCTACAAAACTGGCAAGGCTTACTGATTCACGGTTGCCTGCTTGATCTCAAGAAAGCCACCTTCGGGTGGCTTTCTTGTTTTCCGGGTCCGTATTTCGGGTCATGTATTGCCTAGTGAATGGCAGCAGGTATGCTGATGACCTGCCGAGGAGAGTGAAATGGCCTACGATTTTGATCTTTATGTAATTGGCGCCGGTTCCGGCGGTGTGCGGGCTGCGCGGTTTGCTGCAGGGTTTGGAGCCAAGGTGGCCGTGGCGGAAAGCCGCTACTTGGGCGGCACCTGTGTCAACGTTGGTTGCGTGCCAAAAAAACTGCTGGTGTATGGCGCGCACTTCGCCGAAGACTTCGAGCAAGCCAGTGGCTTCGGCTGGTCCCTTGGGGAGGCGAATTTTGATTGGGCGACCTTGATTGCCAATAAGGATCGCGAGATCAATCGCCTCAATGGCATTTATCGCAACCTGCTGGTCAACAGTGGCGTGACCTTGCATGAGGGGCATGCGCGGCTGGTGGACCCGCATCAGGTGGAAATCAACGGTGAGCGCTTCACCGCCAAACATATTCTGATTGCCACCGGTGGCTGGCCGCAGATCCCGGAAATCCCGGGGAGCGAGCACGCCATTGGCTCCAATGAGGCGTTCTTCCTTAAAGAACTGCCCAAACGCGTGCTGGTGGTGGGCGGTGGTTACATCGCGGTGGAGTTCGCCGGGATTTTTCATGGCCTGGGTGCCCAGACTACCTTGCTGTATCGCGGCGACCTGTTTCTGCGCGGTTTTGATGGCGCGGTACGCAAGCATTTGCAGGAAGAGCTGACCAAGCGCGGTCTGGACTTGCAATTTAATGCTGATATCGAGCGCATCGACAAGCAGGCAGATGGCAGTCTCAAGGCCACCTTGAAAGATGGTCGCGTGCTGGAGGCTGATTGCGTGTTCTACGCCACCGGCCGGCGGCCGATGCTCGACAACCTGGGGTTGGAAAACACCAAGGTCAAGCTGGACAAGCGCGGTTTCGTTGAAGTCGATGATCTGTACCAGACTGCCGAATCGTCGATCCTGGCCATTGGCGATGTCATCGGGCGTGTGCAACTGACGCCTGTAGCATTGGCTGAAGGCATGGCTGTGGCTCGCCGCCTGTTCAAGCCTGAGCAGTATCGCCCGGTGGATTACGCGATGATTCCGACGGCGGTGTTCAGCTTGCCGAATATCGGTACTGTCGGCTTGAGCGAAGAGCAGGCAAAGGCTGACGGTCACAAGGTGCAGATCTTCGAAAGCCGTTTCCGGCCGATGAAGCTGACCCTGACCGACTGCCAGGAACGTACGTTGATGAAGCTGGTGGTGGACGCCGAGACCGACAAGGTCCTGGGTTGCCACATGGTCGGGCCGGATGCCGGCGAGATTGTCCAGGGTTTGGCGATCGCCCTCAAGGCGGGTGCGACCAAGCAGCACTTCGATGAAACCATCGGCGTGCACCCGACGGCTGCGGAAGAGTTCGTCACCATGCGCACGCCTGTGGCTGGTTAATCAGTCCTTGGCAGTTGCCTCTGGCGCCGTTGCAACGACGGCCGCCAGGCGCAACGTTTCGATACTGGCCTGGGCTTTGGCCAGATTCAGTTCCAGGGTCTTGTTGATCTGCTGGTGTTCGGCCAGGGCCTCCTGGCGTGACTGAGTTTCCAGCAGGGCGACCCGCAGGCGTTCCTGCAGAAGCGTGCGTGCGCTGTCGATCAGACTGACCTGTTCGCTCAGTTGGCGCTGTTGCTCGCGGTCTTTGCGGGACTGCTCTTGCAGTGCGCCCAGCTCCTTGACGGTAACTCGATGCTCAATCAGCAGTCGCTCGTTATCGCGGTGCAATTGGGTAATCTCGTCCTGGCGCACCATTGCGCTCTGCTGCGCCTGGCGCAGTTCTGCCTGCACCTGCTGCAACTGACCCTCATGGCGCCGCTGCTCCTGCTCGCGCTGGTCCTTGATCGCGTTGCGGTAATGCTCCAGGGCATCCCGCGCATGCAGGTGCTTTTCTTCCAGTGAGCGAACCTGCTCGTCCTTGTCGTTGATACGTAGTTCGTAATCACTGCAGGCCTGGCTCAGGCCGGCATTACGGGTTTGTTCGGTCTGCAGGCTGGAGCAGGTGCTCTGCAGTTTGGCGCTTTCATCGGCCAGTGCTGCGGCTTGTATATCGAACTGCTGCTTGAGTTGCCCGTGAGTCAGTCCCAGTTCTTCAAGCTGGGCGAGCAGGGCGCTCTTCTGCTGCTCAAATTGCGCCAGGGCGTTATCAATGGGTTCCTGGGCTTTGTCCTTGAGGCGCTGGGCCAGCTTCGCCACCAGCTCTGCCAGCTCGTCATCGATAGGCGCCTGGGTAATGGTTTGCCGTGAGTCGCTTTCGTCCAGTTCTTTCAAATAGCGGTGAATCGTGGTTTTCGAACCGGTATTGCCCATTTCGATGCGTACCGCGTCGATGCTGGGGTTTTCGCCGCGGGCGATGATCGCCAGGCGGGCCGTTTGAACGACTGCTTTGTTAATGCCACCACGAGCCATGGAGTCTCCGTCGATTTCGTACTGTGTTACGTGGTATGTATATACATACTGTATCACGATAAAATATTCATTTAAATTGGTGATTTAACAGCTGGGATATTGGCGTATTATCCCGTGTCATAAGCATTTTTGAAGGGTTCTCGCCCAATGGCCGTACACATAAGGTCTTCGCCGTGAGCGAACTGGATCGCTATCTAAACGCGGCCACCCGCGACAACACCCGTCGCAGCTACCGCGCGGCCATCGAACACTTTGAAGTGAGCTGGGGTGGCTTCCTGCCGGCCACCAGCGACAGCGTGGCGCGTTATCTGGTGGCGTACGCTGGCGTGTTGTCGGTCAACACCCTGAAGCTGCGTCTTTCTGCCTTGGCGCAATGGCACGCCAGCCAGGGGTTTCCCGATCCGACCAAGGCCCCGGTAGTGCGCAAGGTGTTGAAGGGCATTCGCGCCTTGCACCCAGCCCAGGAAAAACAGGCGCAACCCCTGCAGCTCCAGCATCTGGAACAGGTCATTGGGTGGCTTGAACGCGAAGGCAATGAGGCAAGAAGCGTTGATGATCAGCCTGGATGGCTGCGCGCCAAGCGCGATGCGGCCCTGATCCTGCTGGGTTTCTGGCGTGGCTTTCGTAGTGATGAACTGTGCCGAGTCACTATCGAGCACGTGCAGGCGGTGCCCGGCTCGGGGATCAGCCTGTATTTGCCCCGCAGCAAAAGCGACCGGGAAAACCTCGGCAGGACCTACCAGACCCCAGCCTTGCTGCGCTTGTGCCCAGTCCAGGCCTACAGCGAATGGCTCAGCGCGTCGGCCCTGGTACGTGGCCCGGTGTTTCGCGGCATCGATCGCTGGGGCAACTTGAGCGAGGAGGGCTTGCACCCCAACAGCGTGATCCCGTTATTGCGCCAGGCTCTGGAGCGCGCAGGGATTGCCGCCGAGCAGTACACCAGCCACTCGCTGCGACGCGGCTTTGCCACATGGGCCCATCGCAGTGGCTGGGATTTGAAGTCGTTGATGAGTTACGTCGGCTGGAAGGACATGAAATCGGCCATGCGCTATGTTGAAGCAACGCCTTTTCTCGGTATGACCGTGACCAATGACAAGCTGATTTGAGATTTCTTCTATTAATACAGTTCGTTGATAGCGAAAACCAATCGTCAACATCAGGTTTGCCAATGAGCCATCGGTCGCGAGACTGGGTAGGATTCACCTCATCAACTTTTAACCCCTGACGGAGAGTCAACGATGCCTATCATCAACAGCCAAGTAAAACCGTTTAAAGCCACTGCTTACAAAAACGGCAACTTCGTAGACGTGTCGGACGCTGACCTGAAAGGCAAGTGGTCTGTCGTATTTTTCTACCCAGCCGACTTCACCTTCGTTTGCCCAACCGAACTGGAAGATCTGGCTGACAACTACGCCGAATTCCAGAAACTGGGCGTCGAAATCTACAGCGTGTCCACCGACACCCATTTTGCCCACGCTGCCTGGCACAACACTTCGCCAGCCATCGGCAAAATCCAGTACACCATGATCGGTGACCCAACCCAGATCATCTCCCGCAACTTCGACGTACTGATTGAAGAAGCTGGCCTGGCGGATCGCGGCACTTTTGTGATCAACCCGGAAGGTCAGATCAAAATCGTTGAACTGAACGACGGCGGCGTTGGCCGTGACGCTTCCGAGCTGCTGCGCAAAATCAAGGCCGCTCAGTACGTCGCTGCTCACCCAGGTGAAGTCTGCCCAGCCAAGTGGAAAGAAGGCGAGGCCACTTTGGCTCCGTCCCTGGACCTGGTCGGCAAGATCTAAGCCTGTGACACGCTACAGGGCGGGTTTTACCGCACCTAAGTAAGCTGCACCGCCCTCAAAAACGCCCGGGCGAGATTCGCTCGGGCGTTTTTTTTCGACCGTATTAAATGAATTAACAGGAAATCGCCCGTATGTTGGACGCCAATCTTAAAGCTCAGTTGAAGTCATACCTGGAGCGGGTCACCCAGCCGATCGAGATCATCGCCTCCCTCGACGACGGTGCGAAATCCCAGGAAATGCTTGCCTTGTTGCAGGATGTCAGCAGCCTCTCGACGCTGATTACCCTGCACAGCGATGGTACCGACGCGCGTAAGCCATCGTTCTCCATCAACCGCCCGGGAGCCAATATCAGCCTGCGTTTTGCCGGCATCCCCATGGGCCATGAATTCACTTCGTTGGTGTTGGCACTGCTGCAAGTCGGCGGCCACCCTTCGAAAGCCAGTGTCGAAGTGATTGAACAGATCCGCGCCCTGAAAGGCGAGTTCAGCTTCGAGACTTACTTCTCGCTGTCGTGTCAGAACTGCCCGGACGTGGTCCAGGCACTGAACCTGATGGCCGTGCTTAACCCGAACATCCGTCACGTTGCTATCGACGGCGCGCTGTTCCAGGCCGAAGTCGATGATCGTCAGGTCATGGCTGTGCCGAGCGTCTACTTGAATGGTGTGAACTTCGGCCAGGGCCGCATGGGCCTGGAAGAAATCCTCGCCAAGCTCGACACCAGTGGCATCGAAAAACAGGCCGAAAAAATCAGCGCCAAGGCCGCCTTTGACGTACTGGTGGTCGGCGGTGGTCCAGCCGGTGCGGCGGCGGCGATCTACGCCGCTCGTAAGGGTATTCGTACCGGTGTTGCCGCCGAGCGTTTCGGCGGTCAGGTGCTGGACACTATGGCCATCGAGAACTTCATCTCGGTCCAGGAAACCGAAGGGCCGAAGCTGGCCAGTGCCCTGGAAGAACACGTCAAGCAGTACGACGTCGACATCATGAACCTGCAACGTGCCAGCGCGCTGATTCCGGCGAAGAATGCCGGTGAGTTGCACGAAATTCGTTTCGAAAACGGTGCCAGCCTCAAATCCAAGACCGTGATCCTGGCGACCGGCGCAAGGTGGCGTGAAATGGGCGTGCCGGGCGAGCAACAATACAAGGCCAAAGGTGTGTGCTTCTGCCCGCACTGTGATGGCCCGCTGTTCAAAGGCAAACGTGTTGCCGTGATTGGCGGCGGTAACTCCGGCGTTGAGGCGGCGATTGACCTGGCGGGTATCGTCAGCCACGTCACCCTGCTGGAATTCGACAGCAAGCTGCGCGCTGATGCGGTATTGCAGCGCAAGCTGTACAGCCTTCCCAACGTTGACGTGATCACCAGCGCGCTGACCAGTGAAGTCAAAGGTGATGGCCAGAAAGTCACCGGCCTGGTGTACAAGGACCGCAACTCCGGCGACTTCAAGACCGTCGACCTGGAAGGTATCTTTGTACAGATCGGCTTGCTGCCCAATACCGACTGGCTCAAGGGCACCGTCGAACTATCGCCCCGTGGCGAGATCATTGTCGATGCCCGTGGCGAGACTTCACTGCCTGGCATATTTGCTGCCGGCGACGTCACCACCGTGCCGTACAAGCAGATTGTGATTGCGGTAGGCGAGGGCGCCAAAGCGTCCCTGAGCGCTTTCGATTACCTGATTCGCAGTTCTGCTCCGGAATAACGGCTGGCCTGAAAACAAAAAACCCCATGAGCAATCATGGGGTTTTTTATGGCCGGCAGTATTTACATCGGCGCGGGCTGGATGATTTCGACCCAGTACGCATCCGGGTCCTTGATGAACGCCAGGCTTTTCATACGGCCGTCAGTCAGGCGCTTCTGGAAGTCGCAGCCCAGCGCTTCGAAGCGCTCGCATGCAGCTACGATGTCCGGCACCGAGATGCAGATATGGCCAAAGCCGCGCGGGTCGGTGTTGCCGTTGTGATAGGCGAAGTCGGCATCGTTTTCAGTGCCGTGGTTGTGGGTCAGTTCGAGAATGCCCGGAATCGACTTCATCCACTGGGTGCGTTCGGCGGCGTCGGCGGGGATCTGGGATTTCTCCACCAGGGCCAGGAAGTACAGGCTGAATTCAGCCTCCGGGAAATCGCGTTTTTCCACCAGGGAGAAGCCTAGGACGCGGGTGTAGAAGTCCAGCGACTTGGTGATGTCCTTGACCCGCAGCATGGTGTGATTGAACACGAAGTTCGAGGTGGCGGTGTCCGGTTGGGCGGTGACGCCCGGGAAGGTGTTCAGTTCGTGCAGGCTCATGGGCCCTCCAGAAAAAATGGGGCAAACGCGACTCAAGACATGAGCGGTCCCTTGGCGTGCGGTTGCCAGGCGTCCGTGCAGCGGGTCCATGATACGCAGGCCCCGTCTGCCGCGCCAAATGAAAAAGGTCGCGCGGGCCTTGCGGCTAGCGTGCGCAGGGGCTCAAACTTTGTCTCTTGGCCCGCGAGTGTTTTTCACAATGACCCGATTCCGCAAATCGCTGTTGAGTATCCTGTGCCTGTTGCTCGGCAGCACTGCTGTGTCGGCTGCCGACCCGCAAATTCACTGGCCCGCTGGCTGGCAGGTGGAAGAGGTCGTGCCCGACGATGAAGCGCCTACCCAGCCCTCGACGGTTTCCCGTCAGCGTGCGATAAAAAACGATGAAAACGGTACGACGCTAATGGTCATGGAATTGACGGGCACCCCCATTGCGGCCGGGCATAAAGTCAATTTACAGGGTGTGCTGCTGGAGATGCGCAAGACCATCCAGAAGGATTTCGCTCGCACGGGTTATCAAAGCGTCTGCAGCAAGATTCATCCGACAACATTAAGTCGTTTTGAGGCTCTGGAAACTACCTGCGTCATCACCGAAAACGGCCGGCATGTGTTGTCGCAAACATTGGTGGGGGCTGTTGATACCGATAAGGCTTATGTTCTTTCATACGCAGGGCAGGCCGAGGCTTATGCCGCGAGCAAGGATGAAGTCAACTCTGTGCGTGACAGCCTGAAACTTTGATCCCTCAGACTAGAGCGTCAGATTTTTCCGATGATGGCCTGTGGGTGCAACTTAGTGGCTATATCGTGGCGTTGCTGGTGAGTGGTGTTATTGGTATTTTTACAAAATGAAATGTTTTTTAAAGTTGATTATCGAAAGCGCCAGGCAACGGTACTTCTTCGAAAGCGAGTACCCCAAAACAAAAAAGGCCCTGCAGATGCAGGGCTTTCGTTAGTACCTTTGTATTAGCCGCGAAGCCAGGAATCTACAGTGGCTGCGCCGTACTGTTCTTTCCAGGCCTTCAGGCCGCGGTGGTTGCCGCCTTTGGTCTCAATCAACTCGCCGGTGTGCGGGTTGTGATAGACCTTGACCACGCGTGCGCGGCGCTGTTTTGGTGCGGTCGCCACTTTAATACCAGATTTGCCCGGGCTTGGATCAAGGATGGCGATGATGTCACGCAGGCTCTTGCCGTAGGTTTTCATCAGGCCTTGAAGCTTTTCTTCGAATTCGATTTCTTTCTTCAGGCCGGCGTCGTTCTTCAGGGATTCCAGCTGGGCGAGCTGCTCTTGAAGGGCTTTTTCTGCTGCGCGAAATTCGGCGAGTCTGGACAAAATCTATACTCCAATAGTGTATTTGGCTGATACCAACTGCATACAAGGCTATAAGCCAAGAGCCTTAAGGCGACTCAACGAAAGTGACCTTCCTGCCAGTTTTGCACAGGCAGGAAAAATTGTAGTAGTTAATTCGTTAAGAGTAAATCATGACGTTTGTATAAATAACGATATTTCATTCAGAGGGTAGATGGCTATCAATGGCTGTGCAGGCTTTGAATAAACTCAGCACACGGCATGGGTCGCCCAAACAGATAACCCTGCAAAAAAACCACACCCTGCGCTGCAAGATACTGGCATTGCTCGTCTGTTTCGACCCCTTCGGCGACGATGCCCAGCTCAAGCTTGGCGGACAGTTCAATGATGCTGTCGAGTATATGCCGCGATAGTGCATCGACCCCGATCATCGCCACAAAGCTTTGGTCGATCTTCAAGTAGTCGACGTTGAAATTGCGCAAATAACCCAGGCTGGAATGGCCGGTACCGAAGTCGTCAATGGCGATCATGACCCCCAGGTTGTGCAGGGCTTCGAACAGTTGGTGAGTGATGTCGGTGGGCTCGATCAGCTCCCGTTCGGTCAACTCCAGCACTAGCGTGACCTGGCCCGGAGGGAAGGCAGCGAGAAATCCCCGGCAGTCCTCTACCAACTCCAGGTCGTGGCAATGGCTGGCGGTGATGTTGATGCCCACATGGAAGCCGGCAATCAATGAATCGGCGTGGGGCGCCAACTGCGCGGCGGTCTGGCGCATCAATGCACGGGTCATTGGGACGATTAGCCCCGAATGTTCGGCCAAGGGGATAAACAGGTCAGGACGCACCAGGCCTTCCTTGGGGTGCTTCCAGCGCATCAGTACTTCACAGCCTGCCCATTGGCGTGTATCGCCGCGAACGACCGGCTGGAAGTAAGGCACAAACTCGTTGGCTCCCAACGCTCGTTGCAGCTCGCGGGTAGGGGGGGATGAACGCTTTTGCAACCAGTGCGCGAGGATGCCCGCCAGTACGCCGAAGAACACCACCAGGCTGAACAGCGCCGGATATCGGGCCTCCATGTAGCGCCACACCTCACCTTCGGACATGCCGGCTTCGATGCTGTAGGCGTACCGTTTGGAGTCAAGTTGATGATGGGCCACGGCAAACACCGGGGGCGCTGTGTCATGGACTTTTCCGTCGGACGCCAGCCAGTTGGGCCCGACCTGCAGCACCAGGTCCGTGTAGCGGCTGATCAGGCGCAAAGCGTTCGTCAGGTGGTAGCCGTCGATGGAGGCAAAGGCGCCCTGATCGCCTTGCGTGAGCCGGTATACCAGCAACGCCGTGTCGGGTGTCACCGGATTGCCATTCATCAACCACAGGCGGCCGTTGACGTAGTCGTCCGGATTGACCAGTGACACGTAATTGCCGCCGAACAATGAGCTGCAATAAATGCTCTTTTGCCACGACAAGGTGGTAGCGCGCACGAAGGGGCGGCGGGTGACCTGTTCGCGCAGGGCCAACTGCGTCTGGTTGTCACATTCATGGCCGGCCAGCGGCAGTAGATCCTGGGCGGCGAGGGCGGTGTTGTCGAGCATCAGGTCGAACTGGCGCACTGCTTCCCCTGCTGTTTCGGCGGTGCTTTGTTCCAGCGTGCGCTCGGCCTGCAAATACAGGATCACTACGCCGAACACAATTGGCAACACACCACTGAGCAGGCTGATCAGGTGGCGGGTGGTGCTTTTTCGTGGGCCTTTGACGGTCAGTGGCATTGGCGCGGACCTGTAGCGGGTAGCGGCGATAGGGCTCTCAAAGGCGGGCGGGACAACAGTAACCGTGCAAAAAAGAGTGTGGGTAATGGCCATGATAGATGGCGCCGGGCATCTGCGCCTGCTCAGTCAGTATTGATACGTGTGGCCAGCCGGATAAACGCCAGCGTCGCCGGTGACGACTGCCGTTGATCCAGCACCGCCAGCCCGATCTGTCGCTTGACTGCCGGCTCGAGGGGCTTTTTCAGGTAGCCCGGCTTCGGGGTGTCTGGCAGCGACAGCTCGGCGACCAGGGTCACGCCGTCGCCCCGGCGCACGGTGTCCAGGGTGCTGAGCAACTGCGAGCAGCGGTAGCGGATATCCGGCTTGAGTCCGGCGCCGACGAACAAGCGAGATACCAGTTGCGAAGAACCAGCTTCGGTCAGGATAAACGGGTCGTCGCACAAGGCCCGAAGGCTGATGCTGGAGTGCCCTCCAAGCGGATGGTCGACAGGCAGCAGAGCCACCAGTTGATCCTCGATCAGCGGGAACGTGTCGAAGCGCTCTTCAGGTAATACCACAAACCCCACATCAATCCGCCGCTCCTCAAGCCACTGCATGACGTGTCGATCCGGTCCTTCGTCGACATGCACTTCGATTCCCGGATGCAACCGTCGATATTCGCCCAGGATCTTCGGCAGTAAGCGAATGGACGAAGTGGGTCCGAAGGAACCAATGCGCAACGTCCCGCTTTTCATGCCGCGGGCATCGGCGGCCTCCTGTTGCAGGGTGTGGGCCAGTCCGAGCATGGCGCGGGCACGCAACAGCAGTTGTTGGCCAATGTCGCTGAGTTCGACCTGGGACTGATGTCGGCGGATTAACTCCACCCCCAGCTCCTGCTCCAGTGACTTGATCGCATGGGACACCGCCGATTGGCTGATGCCCAGGCGATTGGCAGCGCTGGTGAAACCTTGCAGCTCGGCCACCAGGGAGAAGATTTCCAACTGGGTGAGGGTCATGAGTGTTTACTCATTTTACGATGATCAGACATTAGGCAAAGAATACGTCAAACACCCCGTTTAATCCTCAGGAACCTTATGACCAGCCAAACCCTTGCCTTGACGTCCGACCGTGGCACTTACCTGAAACTGGCCGTCGTCACCATGATCTGGGGCGGCACGTTTGTCGCCGGGCGCTTTCTCGCCGCCGACCTGGACCCTTTGTTGGCGGCCAGTCTGCGCTTTGTGCTGGCGAGCCTGGCCTTGCTGCTGTTCATGGCCTTTGCCCGAATCGCGCTGGCGTGTCCGACTCCCCGGCAAATGGTGCAACTGACAGCCCTGGGGTTTTTCGGGATCTTCTTTTACAACCTGTGTTTCTTTTATGGGTTGCAATTTATCAACGCCTCCCGCGCCTCACTGATCGTCGCCCTGAACCCGGCGGTGATCGGCCTGGCTTCCTGGCTGCTGTTCAAGGAGCGCCTGGGCCGGTTCAAATGGCTGGGCATCGCGTTGTGCCTGGGCGGGGCGGGTGTGGTGATCGTCAGTCGCAACCCGCAATTGTTGCAGGGCACGGCCAATGCCTGGATCGGTGACTTGCTGATTTTCGGCTGTGTGCTGGGCTGGGGCGTTTACTCGCTGTTTTCCCGCGGGCTTAACCAGAGCCTGGGCCCGTTGCAGACCGTGACCTGGTCGATCCTGTTGGGAACGCTGATGCTTGCAACCACCACCCTTGTGACGGGCAGGCTGACGGTTGAAGCGCTGGGCGCCATTCATCTGCCACAACTGCTGAGCCTGCTGTACCTCGGCGTGTTGGGATCGGCCCTGGCCTACATTGGTTACTACGATGGCATCCGGCGCATCGGCGCCACCCGCTCTGGGGTGTTTATTGCCCTTAATCCGCTGACGGCAGTGATTTGTGGTGCGCTGTTGCTGGGGGAACAACTGACTGCGCCAATGTATCTGGGAGGCGCAGTGATCCTGGTGGGGATTTATCTGTGCAATAAACCCCTTGCACCTGCCAGGGCATAGGGTTTTGATAGGGAATACGGACAAACTTGGTTACGCTGTGTAGAATCGGTTTACGCATACAAGAATAAGCGCTTGCATTCACGCAAGCCTCGTCCGCCAGAGACGCCCGTAAGAGAATGATCCAACCATGAAGCTACTCGGGTCCCCACTCATCTATGGTGACTTCCTCGCCCGCAGCGTGCGGGGCATCTCCTGTGCACCACCTGCCGCCCTCATCCTTGCTGGCAACTAACGATATCCGTTAATTCTAAGAAGATGATGAGGCGCCAAACCATGGCAGATTTATACGAAAACCCAATGGGCCTGATGGGCTTTGAATTCATCGAATTCGCATCGCCGACCCCTGGCACCCTTGAGCCGATCTTCGAGATCATGGGCTTTTCCAAAGTCGCGACCCACCGTTCGAAAAACGTGCACCTGTACCGTCAGGGCGAGATCAATCTGATCCTCAATAACGAACCCAACAGCGTCGCCTCCTACTTTGCCACCGAGCATGGCCCGTCGGTGTGCGGCATGGCGTTCCGGGTCAAGAACGCCCAACAGGCCTACGCACGCGCCCTGGAACTTGGCGCCCAGCCGATCCATATCGAAACCGGCCCGATGGAATTGAACCTGCCGGCCATCAAAGGCATTGGTGGTGCGCCGCTGTACCTGATTGACCGTTTCGGCGAGGGCAGTTCGATCTATGACATCGACTTCGTCTACCTGGAAGGCGTTGATCGCAACCCACCGGGCGCCGGCCTGAAAGTCATCGATCACCTGACCCACAACGTCTATCGCGGGCGCATGGCCTACTGGGCCAACTTCTACGAGAAGCTGTTCAACTTCCGTGAAGCTCGCTACTTCGATATCAAGGGTGAGTACACCGGCCTGACCTCCAAGGCCATGAGCGCCCCGGATGGCATGATCCGCATCCCGCTCAACGAAGAATCGTCCAAGGGTGCCGGGCAGATCGAAGAGTTCCTGATGCAGTTCAACGGCGAAGGCATCCAGCACGTGGCCTTCCTCACTGACGACCTGGTCAAGACCTGGGATCAGTTGAAGAAGATCGGTATGCGCTTCATGACCGCGCCGCCGCAGACCTACTACGAAATGCTCGAAGGTCGCCTGCCGAACCACGGCGAACCCGTGGATCAACTGCAAGCGCGGGGCATCCTGCTGGACGGTTCGTCGGTTGCAGGCGACAGGCGCCTGCTGCTGCAAATCTTCTCGGAAACCCTGATGGGGCCGGTGTTCTTCGAATTTATCCAGCGCAAGGGTGATGACGGGTTCGGTGAAGGCAACTTCAAGGCACTGTTCGAATCCATCGAGCGTGATCAGGTGCGTCGTGGTGTATTGACCGCTGACTGATCGATGACAAGGCTGTAAAAAAGCCCGGTCGAGGACTCCCTCGGCCGGGCTTTGTTTTGCCTGTTATCAGGCTTTGCGTTGTCGCACTAAATGCTTGAACCCTTCAAACACCAGCACCACCACCGCCAGCCAGATCGGGATATACGTCAACCATTCCCCCGGCCCGATGCTTTCCCCCAGTAACAGGGCCACCCCCAGCAACAGCACCGGTTCCACATAACTGAGCAATCCGAACAGGCTGAACGCCAACAAGCGGCTGGCAATGATATAGCTCACCAGCGCTGCTGCACTGATCAGCCCCAGCATGGGAATCAACGCGTATAGCCCCTTGTGGGTATCCAGCACCGCAAAGCCCTGTTCGCCGCTTTGCACAAACCACAGCGCCACCGGCAGCATCAGCGCCATATCGAGCCACAGCCCGCCCAAATGGTCGGTAGCCAGCCGTTTACGGAGAACAAAGTAGGTTGGGTAACCAATGATCACCAACAGTGTCGCCCAGGAAAAACCACCCACCTGGTACAGTTCGTTGAGTACGCCTGCGGCGGCAAAAAATACCGCAATCTGTTGCAGGCGTGACAGCCGTTCGCCATACACCAGGCGACCGGTCAGGACCATGGTCAACGGCAGCAGGAAGTAACCGAGGGACACATCGAGGCTGCGGCCGTTGAGCGGCGCCCACATGAACAGCCACAGCTGCACCCCAAGCAACACCGAAGACAACAAAATCCCTCCGATCAGCCGAGGTTTGCCCGCCAGCAGTCGGACCAACTCCAGCACCCGTCGCCACTCGCCGCTGACCGCCATGAACACGGTCATGCACGGCACCGTCAGCAGCATCCGCCAACCAAAAATCTCAAGGCCACTCAAGGGTGTGAGCAAGGATGTGAAGTAATACATCACGGCAAACAACACCGAGGCCAATACCGATAGAGCAACACCTTTAGACACGCTGTCCTCGCGAAGACGATTCATACAAGAGAGGGGGAAATCAAGGTGGGAATATATTGCTTTTGCTGTGAGACGTTTGCTCTGTTTTACGGCATCTTATGAGAAATTTTCTCACCTCAAGGTCTGCCCTGATGCCCGTCAACCCACAACCGCCCCTCGATGCCTTCGACCTGGCGATCCTCAAGCACCTGCAACATGACAACACCACGGCGCTGCGGGTGATTGGCGAGCAGGTCAGCCTGTCTACCGCTGCGGTGCAACGGCGGATCAAACGCATGGAGCAGAGCGGGGCGATCACTGCCAATACGGCAGTGGTGAATCAGGAGGCGGCGGGCAAGCCCATCACCATTCTGGTGGAGGTGCATGCCGAACGAACCCACATTGAAGACCTCGACGTGCTCAAGGCGCAGATGTCGATCCCTCAAGTGCAGCAGTGCTATTACGTCACTGGCGACGCCGACTTCATGCTGGTGGTTGTGGTGGAGACCATGAAGGCCTACGAAACCCTGGCGCGACAGTTGTTCTATGAGAACCGCAACATCAAATGGTTTCGCAGCATCGTGGTGATGGACCGGGTGAAGGTGAGCCTGGACGTGCCGCTCGATTAACTGACAATACAGCTCCCACGGGGTTTAGGGTGCTCATCAAGGATGAGCAATCCGCCCCGACACAAAATGCCCCACATCATTGAACCCTGGCGTCGAGGCATGCCCTGGCGTCACCAGCGAATCAATGAACGCCTCATCCTCGGCACTGATCTTCACCGCCAGCGCCTGGGTATAGGCATCCCACTGCGCCTCGGTGCGCGGCCCGACAATGGCCGAGCTGACCGCCGTGTTGTTCAGTACCCAGGCAATCGCAAACTCGACAATCCCGACACCCCGCCCCTGGGTGTACTGCTGGATCTGCTGAGCAATGCGCAGGGACTCGACCCGCCATTCGGTTTCCAGGATGCGCTTGTCCTGGCGCCCGGCACGGCTGCCGATGTCGGGTGTGACATCCGGCGCGTACTTGCCGCTCAGCACGCCACGAGCCAATGGGCTGTAGGGAACAACGCCAAGGCCGTAGGCTTGCGCAGCAGTAATCTGTTCCACCTCGGCCTGGCGATTGACGATGTTGTACAGCGGCTGGCTGATGACAGGCTTGTCCACCCCCAGGCGCTCGGCCACGCGGATCACCTCGGCGATACGCCAGCCCCGATAGTTGGACAGGCCCCAATAGCGGATCTTGCCCTCGCGGATCAAGTCGCCAATGGCCGACACCGTTACCTCCAGTGGGGTGTTGTGGTCTTCGCGGTGCAGGTAGTAGATGTCCAGGTAATCAGTGTCGAGGCGGTTGAGGCTGGCCTCCAGGGCATTGAACATTCGCTTGCGGCTCAAGCCGCTGCGGTTGGGCGGGCCGTCAGCCGGGCCGAAGCCAACCTTGGACGCCACCACCCAATCCTGGCGATGACGGGCAATGGCTTCACCGACGATTTCTTCGGAACGCCCACCGGTATAGACGTCGGCGGTGTCGATGAAATTGAGACCCTGATCCCAGGCCTTGTCGATGATGCGCAAGGAGTCCTCGGCGCTGGTCTGCTCGCCAAACATCATACTGCCCAGGGTCAGCGCGCTGACCTTGAGCCCGGACTGGCCCAGTGTGCGGTAAATCATGGTGAACTCCTCATAAGGGATGACGTGGGCTATGCAATACCAGAGAGCGAGGCTCTGGAACAAGCCCAGCGCCTGTGTCCACGTAAACCTTCATTTGCGAGCAAGTCCGCACCGAGCGCGTTACACCTTCAGCGTGCGCGTCATCCGCAACGCCAACACACTACCTGTCACGATCACCGCCGCCAGCAGATACAGCGCCATATCGGTAGACCCGGTGGCGTCCTTCACAAACCCGACCAAATACGGGCTGAGGAAGCCCGCCATCTGCCCCATGGAGTTGATCAACGCCAAACCACCGGCTGCGGCGCCAGCACTGAGCATGGCCGTCGGTACCGGCCAGAACATCGGCAAGCCGGTGAGGGCGCCCATGGTGGCGATGGTCAGGCCGAGGATGGCGATGGCCGGCGTGGTGGCGAAGTTCACCGCGATTATCAGGCCGATGGCACCCATCAGCATCGGTACTACAAGATGCCAGCGCCGCTCTTTGCGCAGGTCGGCGGAACGGCCTACCAGCAACATGAAGACGGCGGCCAGGAGGTAAGGGATCGCACTGAGCCAGCCAATTACCAGGTTATCCGAGAATCCCATGTTCTTGATGATCGACGGCAGCCAGAAGTTGATGGCGTATACGCCGCTCTGGATGCAGAAGTAAATCAGGCCAAACGCCCAGATCGCTGGGTTCTTGAATACTTCCAGTAGGGAGTCGCTGGTGGTTTTCGGTTTGTTGGCCAAGTCCGTCGCGTGGTCGGCTTCCAGCACCGAGCGCTCATGTGGGGTGAGCCACTTGGCGTTGGCAAAGCTGTCGCTGAGCAGGAAATACGCCAGGGCGCCGAGGATGATCGTTGGAATACCTTGCAGCAGGAACATCCACTGCCAGCCGGCAAGCCCGCCTTGGCCGACGGCGAAGTGGTTGAGGATCCAGCCGGAAAACGGGCCGCCCAGCAGGCCGGAGACCGGGATCGCCGACATGAACAGCGCCATGATCCGCCCACGGCGGAAGGTTGGGAACCACTGCGAGAGGTACAGCACCACGCCTGGGAAGAACCCGGCTTCGGCGGCACCGGTAAGCAGGCGCAGGGTGTAGAAGTGAGTGGGTGTCGTGACGAACAGCAGGCACGTCGACAGGGTACCCCAGATGATCATCATCAGCGCAATCCAGCGCCGTGGACCAAACTTGGTCAACGCCAGGTTGCTCGGCACGCCGCACAGCACGTAGCCGATAAAGAAGATCCCGGCGCCGAGGCCGTATACCGTCTCGCTGAACTTCAAGGCGTCGAGCATCTGCAGCTTGGCAAAGCCGACGTTGACGCGGTCCAGGTAATTGAACAGGTAGCAGATGAAAATGAAGGGGATCAGGCGCAGGGTGATGCGCTTGTAGACGGCGTTTTTGTCGTCATCGTTGGCCAGGGTAACGGTGGCGCTCTGTGACATGGCGTTCTCTCTTTATTATGATTTTTTGCAATGCGGGGGTAACGTTGATCGCCCCCAGAGTGTCGGCCACCCCACTGTGGGTGTCTTTGTGCCCGCGCACAGCAATTAATCGTTTGCGCTGTGCCTTTGAACAA
Organism: Pseudomonas sp. C321; assembly: GCF_055407105.1. NCBI lineage: Bacteria > Pseudomonadati > Pseudomonadota > Gammaproteobacteria > Pseudomonadales > Pseudomonadaceae > Pseudomonas > Pseudomonas sp. C321. The sequence continues at coordinate 422,598 of NZ_JBUZRB010000004.1, forward strand.
CCGCTCAAAGAAACCGCTTTCCAAGGAATTTAGCCCCATGTTCGAACTGGATCATGACCTGGCGCAAGATATTGTCGATCGGACGATGGCCATTTTGCCCTATAACGTCAACGTCATGGACAGCCAGGGCCTGATCCTCGGCAGCGGCGAACCGGAGCGCATCAACACCCGCCATGAAGGCGCACAACTGGTGCTGGCCAACGGTCGGGTGGTGGAGATCGACGGGCAGACCGCCAAGCACCTCAAGGGCGTGCAGCCGGGGATCAACCTGCCGCTGCTGCACGATCAGCGCTTGATCGGCGTGCTGGGCATCACCGGCGAACCGGAGCTGTTGCGCACCTACGCCGAACTGGTGCGCATGACCGCCGAAATGCTGGTCAGCCAGCGCCACCAGCAGGCCGAGCAGCAATGGCGGCGCCAGCGTTGTGATGATTTGCTCGCCCTGTTGCTGGCCGAGCGCGGCGACTCGCCGCGCCTGGTGGACGAAGCGCAGCAACTGGGTCTCAAGCCGCAACTGGCCCGCACGCCGTATTTGTTTGAGCTGGGCCCTGGGCAGACGGCCGATGCCTTGAGCGCCTGGCTGGCGTCGCGCTACCCGGACAGCTGGTGCGTCAGCTCAGCGCAGTTCTCTTTGCTGTGGTGCCGGCCGGCGTCAGTGCTGGTGGACAACCCGCGCCTGCTGGAAAAACTTGAAGGCCTGGGCTGGAACATCCTGCGGGTTGCTGTGGGCGGACAGGCTGATGGGCTGTCTGGATTGCGCCGCTGTTATAGACGGGTGGGCGATCTACTCGCCTACGGGCGTGATGTGCTGCCTCAGTCGAGGCTGCTGACCCTCACGCGCTACCGATTGCCAGTAATGCTCTGGCGCCATCGCAACGATGATGCCCTCGACGAACTGCTCAACCCCCTGCGCAAGGTGCTGGCCAAGGACAACAACGGCCAATTACTGGCGACGCTGCGCAGTTGGTGCGAACACGATGGCCAGAGCCAGGCCTGCGCCGATGCCCTGGGCATTCACCGCAACAGCCTGCGCTACCGCATGGAGCGCATCGCCGAGCTGAGTGACGTCGATCCGTTGACTCTGGATGGAATGCTGGCGTTGTACCTGGGCGTACAGCTGCTCCCCCAGCCTGTGTAGGAGCGGTTTTGTAGAAATGAACAACAAACCTCACCGGAACTTGTGCAAAGGACCGGCGTTATTGCCGGTGTCAACTGGCAGCATGGGCGTCATACACACCGGAGAAAGCCCATGAAGATCATCATCGCACCCGACTCATTCAAGGACAGCCTGAGTGCCGAAGGCGTTGCCGAGGCCATTGCCCAAGGTCTGGCACAGGTCTGGCCTGACGCGCAGTTGATCAAATGCCCGATGGCGGATGGCGGTGAAGGCACAGTGGAGTCGGTGCTTGCGGCCTGCGAGGGTGAGTTGCGTAGCAATCGGGTGCAAGGTCCGTTGGGTGGCACTGTAGAGGCACGTTGGGGCTGGTTGGCCGCAAGCCACACCGCAATTATCGAAATGGCCGAGGCCAGCGGCTTGCAACTGGTAGCCCCGGGCAAGCGCGATGCCTGTTCCAGCAGCACCTTTGGCACCGGCGAATTGATCCGTGCCGCCCTGGATGCCGGAGCCCAACGCATCATTCTGGCGATTGGCGGCAGCGCCACCAATGATGGTGGCGCCGGGGCGATGCAGGCGCTCGGTGTGCAACTGCGTGATGCCAGCGGCGAGCTTCTGGCCCGTGGCGGCCTGGCGCTGGCGAAGTTGGCGCATATCGACCTGGAGCAACTGGACCCGCGCCTGGCCCAGGTACGCTTCGAAATCGCCGCCGACGTCAACAATCCCCTGTGCGGTCCTCACGGCGCTTCGGCAATTTTCGGCCCGCAAAAAGGCGCCAATCCCCAGCAAGTCGAACAGTTGGACAAAGCCCTCGGCCACTTTGCCGATCACTGCGCCCAGGTCCTGCCCAAGGATGTACGCGACGAACCCGGCAGCGGCGCAGCAGGCGGCCTGGGTTTCGCTGCCAAGGCCTTCCTCGGCGCGCAGTTTCGTGCAGGCGTTGAAGTGGTCGCCGAACTGGTAGGCCTGGAAGCTGCCGTGCGCGGCGCCGACCTGGTGATCACCGGCGAAGGCCGTTTCGACGCTCAGACCCTGCGCGGTAAAACGCCGTTTGGTGTGGCCCGCATCGCCCAGCAGCACAACGTCCCTGTGATCGTCATCGCAGGCACCCTGGGCGATGGCTACGAGCAGATGTACGCCCACGGTGTGGATGCGGCGTTTGCCTTGCCGTCCGCGCCGATGACCCTGGAACAAGCCTGCAGCGACGCGCCGCGACTGTTGCGTGAGCGCGCGGCGGATATTGCGCGGGTGTGGCGCCTGGCGGCCCAGCGTTCCAACTGACGGCAGCGTTGGGCTCGCCTTCCTGTGTGCATGCCCTCTACACTGGTCGGCCACTTGTTTTTCAAAGGATGAAACACAATGCACGCCCCCGAACCCCAGATCGTCATTCAGCGCTTTACCGAAGCCCATCTTGAAGGCGTCGCCGCGCTCTACAACGACCCGGCCGTATGCCGTCAGGTGCTGCAAATGCCTTACCAGTCCGTCGAGGCCTGGCGCAAACGCCTGGTGATGGATAACGAGCGGCGACTACAGTTGGTGGCGCTGCATGCCGGTGAGGTGATCGGCCAACTTGGGATGGAACAGTACTTGCGCGTTCGCCAAAGCCATGTTGGCTCACTCGGCATGGGCGTTGCGGTGGCCTGGCAAGGCAAGGGCGTAGGCTCCAAACTACTGGGCGCAGCGCTGGAGGTGGCCGACAACTGGATGAACCTGCACCGGGTGGAACTGACGGTGTACGCCGACAACGAAGCCGCCCAGCGCCTGTATCACAAGTTCGGCTTCGAGACCGAAGGCCAGTTGCGCGATTATGCCCTGCGTGACGGCGTTTTTGTCGATGCCCTGACCATGGCGCGGCTGCGCAAGTCAGCCTAGTCCTCCAAGGCAAACGCCACCGCAGCCTGCGCATGCAGCTCGGTGGTGTCCAGTAGCGGCAGGCCGCAATGCTCGGGCTTGATCAGCAGGCCGATTTCCGTGCAACCGAGAATGATGGCCTGGGCGCCGCGAGCCGCCAGGGATTTGATCACCTGTTGATAGACCTGGCGTGACGCCTCGCTGATCACCCCGACACACAACTCCTCATAGATGATCCGGTGCACTGCCTGGCGGTCTTGCGCGTCTGGCACTAGCACGGTCAAGCCTTGGGCAGTCAGGCGTGCCTTGAGAAAGTCTTGTTCCATGGTAAACGCGGTGCCCAGCAGGCCGACGGTCAGGGTGTTTGCTTGCACCGCCGCGGCACCGGCGGCGTCGGCAATATGCAGAAACGGTATCGACACCGCCGCCTCAATTCGCGGCGCCACCCGATGCATGGTGTTGGTACACAGCACGATGCACTCGGCGCCACCGGCCTGCAGACGGCGGGCCGCATCTTCCAGGATCAGTGCGGCGTCATCCCAGCGCCCGGCGTGCTGGGCCTGCTCCACGGGGCCGAAATCGACGCTGTACATCAACAGTTGCGCCGAGCGCAGCGGGCCGAGTTGATCACGCACGCGCTGGTTGATGATCCGGTAATACTCGGCGCTGGACTCCCAGCTCATGCCGCCGATTAGACCAATGGTACGCATGCAAAGCTCCTGAAACAGGTGGGCGAGTTACCCACCTTACCCAATGGCTACGCTTTAGTCATACGCCCTCTGCCGGCATCTGCCATGATTCAGGCTCGCAACATGGGTCACCCAAGGAACACCGCAATGGACGATGTACAGCAACTGGGCGAAATGCTCCGTCATTACGCCGATAGCGAAGCGCACAAGCAGCAGCAATTTGAGGTGCAATCGGCCCATTGGACGCAAAAGATCGGCGAATTGTTCGACCAGATCCAGCAGTGGCTGGAGCCAGTGAAAACCGTCGGTTTGCTGGAAGTGCAGCGTGAAGCGTATGTGGCGTTCAGTCCGGCCGTTCTCGCCGAAGTCTCGACCTTCAAGACCGAGAAGCTGACCATCCACATCGCCGGCAAACCGGTGGAGTTCGTGCCGGATGTGATGGGCGCTGGCGGCCTGATTTCCCTATCAGTGATGGGCTTGACCGCCGCTCGATACGGCAGCATTTCCCTGGTGCTGCTGCCGGGTAAAAACGACTGGCTGTGGAAGAAAACCAACGGCCTGAAAGACCCGGACACCTTCGCCTTCGATGCCAACTTCCTGGCCTTGCAGTTGCAGAGCCTGATCCCCCGCGAGCGCGGTTGATCGTGCAGGAGCGAGCAAGCACCAGGCGTCACCTCGCTCCTACAAAAATCTAAAGCTCGACATTGCCCCAGCCTGGTTTCGCTTCTTGCGGTACCACCGCCTTGACCTGCTTGCCGGTCGCCAGCTGGGCCTTGGGCTCCTGACCGTTTTCCAGGTAGTACTGGATCAACGACAACCGGGCATTGCGGTTTATTGATGCAACGGTGCTATGCCGAAGGTGCAGGCCACCTTGAAGTCGGCCAGCACCGTCTCGGACGTGGCCTCCTGCATCGCCAATTGATGGCGCGAACCTTGTCAGTCCTTGACCTGGGCGGTATGCAGTCCTGACGCAGGCCATCGGTCTGTCAAATCAGCGCTGTAGAATATCCCGCAATCGTGAATGGAAAACGGGTTATTTCGCCAGAGTTGGCTATACCTACAGCTCAGTGTTCAGACGATGACTGTCAAGGAGTTGTGCCATGAAGCTAGGGCTAATGATTAGTACACTATGCATCGCCTCGATCGGGTTGGTGGGTTGTGCCAGCAAGGTCACGCAACCGGACGAGTACTCCGGATTTCTCAAGGACTACGGCAAGCTGCAAGAAGCCAAGTCACCGTCGGGTGTGGAGGTGATGCGCTGGGTCGATCCCAAGTTGAATCTGCGCCGCTACACCGCCGTGTATATCGAACCCACCCAGTTTTACCCGCAACCCCAGGCTACCACCAAGATTCCCCAGGCAACCCTGAACGGCATCAATGCTTACTATAACGAGGCCCTCAGGCGTGAACTGAGTAAATCATTGCCGCTGGCCAACGGCCCCGGCCCTGCAATCATTGTAGTGCGCGCGGCGATCACCGCCGTCAGCAGCAAGGCCGAAGGCCTCAAGCCCTACGAACTGATCCCTATCGCGTTGGTGGCAGCGGCGGTGAACACGGCATCAGGCGGGCGCGACGAGGAAACCACCCTGGGCACCGAAGCGGTGTTCCTTGATGGCGATACCAACCAGGTGGTGGCGCAAGTGGTGCGCAAAGGCACCGGTAAGGAATTGGAAAATGATGCCCAAGTGATGAAGCCCGAAGATGTGAAGAATGTGATTGATGGCTGGGCGTCGGATATGCACCAGTCGTATCTCAAACTCAAGAGCAAGTGATCGCTATCTACACATCTCTTGAGGTTGCTGATAGCTGAGGGGGCAGGTTCGGTTCTGAGTACATATCCGTTGTTGCGGTAAGGGTGTAACCCTATGCAGCCCTGACCAAAATAGCGGATATGTACCCAGCCCAGCCTATGCCTGCAGCCCCAGAGGGGGCAAGCCGGCTCGCCACAGTAGGCCAGGCAGAAGTTGGTCAATCGCCGGTAATACCATGGCTCTACTCCTTGTTTCGGCCTGACGTCAGGGATGTGCGGGTGTTACTTCATCGGGGTCAGCAGTGGCAGCTTCCACTGGCCGCTACCCACCTCAGGCTTGGGCAGGTAAATGCGCAGCACGGTGTAAAATGGACCGGGTGGTGCGGGCAACCAGTTGCTTTGTTCGGCTTTCGGCGGCTCGTGATGTTGCACCATCAGCGTCAGGCCGCCGTCGGCATCAAGCTTGAGGCCGGGCAACATCCGCGAATTGATCAGGTAGCGCTTCTTGTGGTTGGGCACCAGCAGTTTGCTCTTGCCGTCGTACATCGTCAGCGACCAGAAGGCATCGGTCGGCGGCAATTGGTCCTTGGCAAAGTGCAGGGTGTAGCTGCGCTTGGCACCGTTGGCGGGTTTGCCTTCGCTGTCGACGAAGTAGCCCATGTACGCCGCTTCATCGGTGGAGTTACCGAAAATCCCCATGTCGGCACCGGCGTAGCGGTACAGGTAATTGTTTTTCAGGTGGTCGCGGCTGCCGAACAGATCACCGCTGGACACTTGGTGGCTGTCGACCTTGTCTTTCTTGAAGGTGGCGAATTCAGCCTTGCCGTCGGCGATCCCGTCTTCCAGGGCCTTGCGCTGTTCGGCGCTCAGTTGGGCGACCTTGAACGGTGCCCCAGGGGCGATGCCGATTTTGGCGAAGCGCACCAGGGTGTCTTTTTCACTGTCCTGGGGCGCGGCGAAGGCCAGCATGAAGTTGAGGTAGCGAAACAGCTGCGGGCTGTCGCTCATGTTGGGGGTGGGTTTGGGCCATTGGATTTTCGCCGTCTTGGCCGGGGCCGGTTGTTTCACGTAGCTGCTCAGGGACTGGACCTTGTAACCGGCCTGGATCTGCTTGACCTTGCCCAAGTCCTTGTCGTCGAACAGCTGAGTGCGGTACAGCGCGTAGGCGATGTTGCTTTCGCTATACACCACCCGGTCGATGTCCACCGGCTGCTGACCTTTCCAGCTCGGGCCGGCAATCATGTAGTGCCCGCCGTTGTTGCCGGTACTGCGGGTGCCCAGGTAGGCGAAGTTTTGCGTGTAGAGGTCGATCAACTGCACCGAGTAATAGCGGCTTTCATCGATTTTCGGCAGGGTCAGCACCACGGGCTCACGGCGCAAATCCAGCCAGACGAAGGAGTAGGGCGTGTCCGAATTGGGGGTGACGAACGCGGTGTCCTTGGGCGTGAAAACCTGGGCAGTGTTGCCGATGTGGTTGAACGACGCCTTGAAGTTGGCACCACTCTTGTCCACCGCTTGGGTGTAGAGGGTTTTGTACATTTCTACCACCGGGAAGCCGTACAGATACGCTTCCTTGGCGATGGCTCGGGCTTCGCTGGGTGTGGCTGTGAAATCGGCCCAGGCGCTGGCGCTCATGAGTATCGAGAGGCTCGCCAGCAGCAGGCGGGTCGGTTTTCCAATCATGTTGTTGCGTCCTTACTGGGCTCTTTATTAAAGAGCCGGGGTGATGTCGTCGGGTTTCCAGCTCTTATCGAGGTAGGCCTGGGTGGGCGCAGACAGTCGTAAATAGCTGAACCAGGGCTTGCCCGGCAGAGTTTGCACCCAGGTGTTCTGGAAGTCTTTTGCGATGCGGGTGTCGAGCCCCTGGGCCTGTACACCCACACCACAACTGGCCGACAGGGCCAACAGGCTGAATCCGGCATTGCGAGTCAAGGCATGCATATCACGTCCTTATTTTCCGAAGGTCACGTTGATCCCGGCAAACAGGGTGAACTGTGGCAAGCCGTTACCTTTACGGGCAACGGTCCACTGGGGTTTGACGAAAGCGTTGAAAATATTGCCGCCGGTGAGGGGAAAGGGTTTCAAGCCAGGATGGACTTTACCTTGTCCCGCAACTGGTCGATGGAAAATGGCTTGCCAATCACCTGCATGTCTGCCGGCACATCAATGCTTTCGGCATAGCCGCTGGCAAATAATATGGGCAGGGTGGGACGCAATTCACGGGCCTTGCCGGCCAGTTCCTGGCCATTCATATCCGGCAAGCCGACGTCGGTCATCATCAGGTCGATCACCTGTTCGGACTTTTTGATGATCATCAGGGCTGCTGCGGCATCTGCGGCTTCAAGCACCAGGTACCCCAGCTCTTCGAGGACATCGACGATCAACATGCGCACGATGGCGTCGTCTTCGACTACAAGGATGGTGGAGGCAGCGGCGGACATAGTGAAGGTTCCCAAGAAGTGGAGGTACAGGTCTTTATGGGTTGAAAGACCATCTTCCAATGAATCATGCCAGGACCGGTAAGCTCCCGAAACAGTGACGGCATTGTAAGGGCATTGCAAAGGATTTTCTCGCTCGGGCGTGTCGCCCAATGGGGTGGCCGCAGAATACCTGGCAGCCATCCAGAGGATGCCTGCCAGGCCCGCTGTATTTATATAGCGTTGGCAAAAAAACTAGTGAGGCTATCGAGTTTTCCAGGGGTGTTCATCAGCTCCAATTCGTTGGACTCAGCAAATTTGTATTCCGGATTGGCACGGTTTGCGCCATACGGCTGAAGGATTGTCCGGCTGTTGCGATGAGCCTGGCGCAATGACCAGTGGCGGATTGTTCAATTGGACGGGTATTTGATCTGCGGAGGGGGAAGGCGTTATCGACTAGGAATATTGTTGAGCCGGTACAGTGACTGGATGTGAGCGTCGCCATCTCTCGTTGATTTCTCAATGAGTTACGTCATCACGGTGGCCATGGTTGGCAGAAAAATAGCGTTCAAGCGCGACTTTGGGGCAAACTCCTTGTTTTTCCGTACTTTGGCCAAGGCATGCCCATGATTCCTGCGTCGTCAGTCGATGAGAAAAGTTTCCGCAAGCTTCTGAGCCGTAACGTGGCCCTGCCACTGAGCGTTGGCGTGCTTAGTGCGGTATTTTTCGTTTGCTTGATCTCTTACTTGTTGTCGGTGATTCAATGGGTCGGGCACACGGACCGGGTGATCAACAATCTCAATGAGACGTCGAAGCAGACCATCGACCTGGAAACCGGAATGCGCGGCTTCCTGATCACCGGCGACGAGCATTTCCTCGACCCTTATGAGGTCGCCAAGCCGCGGATCATTTCTGACCTGCGCGGGTTGCAGGAATTGGTGGCCGACAATCCGCAACAGGTTGACCGTCTCAAGCGCCTGGAGTCCTTGCAGGTGGAATGGAACGGCTACGCCCAGGCAATGATCAACCTGCGTCGCGAGAGCGGTGATTACCGGGCGGCGGTCCAGGCCGGCCGGGGCAAGCGCCTGACTGACGAAATGCGCAAGGAATACGACCAAGCGGTGGCCATGGAGCAACAGCTGCGGATCAACCGTAATGAAGACGTCACCCGCACCACGGTGATGAGCGTCACTCTCTATCTGCTGCTCGTGATCGGGCTCAGTGGTTTCCTGGCGTACATTGGTAGAAAAAATCTCTTAGCACTTTCAGAGAGTTACAGCACAAGTCTCGCGTCACAACAGAAGATAGCCAAACGCCTGGAACAGCAAGCCTGGCTACGCAGCGGCCAGACCGAACTGGCAGAACAGGTGCTGGGGCAACTGACCCTGGACCTGCTGGGCCGCAACATCCTGCAGTTCTTTGCCCAATACATGGGCTCGGTGGTCGCTGCACTGTATGTACGTGAAGAGCACGGCGGTCTGAAGCGAGCGGCCACCTATGGCTTCTCCCGTGAACAGGAACAGCAGGAACAGTCGATCTACAGTAATGAGGGCATCGTCGGCCAGTCTGCCCAACAGGGCCGGTTGATTCGTCTGGATGACGTGCCGGTGGACTACTTCAAGGTCAGTTCGGGCCTGGGGGAGGGCGTGACGCGTAGTGTGCTGGTGGTGCCTACCAGCGACGATGATCGTGTTAACGGTGTGATCGAGCTGGGCTTTCTGCGTCCCCTCGACGAGCGCGATGTCGAGTTGCTGGAGCTGATTGCCGGCAACATCGGCACCTCCATCGAAGCCGCGCGTTATCGCCAGCGCTTGCAGGAAGTGCTGGCCGAGACCCAGCAGCTCAACGAAGAGCTGCAAGTGCAACAGGAAGAACTCAAGACGGCGAACGAAGAGCTGGAAGAGCAGTCGCGCATCCTCAAGGAGTCCCAGACTCACCTGGAAACCCAGCAGGCCGAGCTTGAACAGACCAATGAACAACTGGCCGAGCAGGCCCAGGCCCTGGCCGACCAGCGCGATGCGATGGACCGCAAAAACGGTGAACTCAAGCTGGCCCAGACTGAACTGCAAGATCGCGCCGACGAGTTGCAGCGCTCCAGCAAGTACAAGTCCGAATTCCTCGCCAACATGTCCCACGAGTTGCGCACACCGCTCAACAGTTCGTTGATCCTGGCCAAATTGCTGGCCGAGAACCCCCAGGAAAACCTCAGCGCCGAGCAGGTCAAGTTTGCCGAGTCGATTTATTCGGCCGGTAATGACTTGCTCAACCTGATCAACGACATCCTCGATATCTCCAAGGTGGAGGCCGGCAAGCTGGAAGTGCGCCCGGAAAACACCAGTGTGGCGCGCCTGGTGGACGGCTTGCGCGGGATGTTCGAACCGCTGGCGGCCGACCGCAAGCTGGCCTTCCAGGTGGAGGTGCAGGAAGGCGCACCGCTGATGCTGTTCACCGATTGCCAGCGGCTGGAGCAAATTCTCAAGAACCTGCTGTCCAATGCGGTCAAGTTCACCGAGCACGGTCAGGTCAGCCTGACGGCGTCGCGTGCGCCAGGGGAGGGCATAGCCTTCACCGTGCGCGACTCGGGGATCGGCATCGCCCCGGATCAGCAGGAAAGCATCTTCGAAGCCTTCCGCCAGGCCGACGGCACCACCAATCGCCGCTACGGCGGCACCGGGTTGGGGCTGTCGATTTCCCGGGACCTGGCGACCTTGCTGGGCGGGTATATCAGCGTCACCAGCGAGCTGGGCCAGGGCAGTATCTTTACTCTGGTGCTGCCGGAACAATATGTCGAGCGCGACGAAGACGCTCCGGTCGTCGAGCAGCCTCGGGCTGTTGCCGCCCCGGCGCCGGCAAGCATCAAGGTCTCGCCGCTGCCGATAGCCCAAGAGGTGGTGATTGCGCGCTTTGCCGATGACCGCGACAAGGCCCCCTTTGCTACCCGCTGCATCCTGGTGGTGGAAGATGAGCCGAACTTTGCGGGCATCCTCTTCGACCTGGCCCATGAGTTGGGTTACCAGTGCCTGGTAGCCCACGGCGCGGACGAAGGTTACAACCTGGCCGAACAATTCATTCCCGACGCGATCCTGCTGGACATGCGCCTGCCGGACCATTCCGGGCTGACGGTGCTGCAACGTCTCAAGGAGCACGCAGGGACCCGGCACATTCCGGTGCACGTGATTTCCGTGGAAGACCGGGTGGAAGCCGCGATGCACATGGGCGCCATCGGTTATGCGGTCAAACCGACCACCCGAGAAGAACTCAAGGATGTGTTCGCCCGCCTGGAAGCCAAGCTGACCCAGAAGGTCAAACGTATCCTGCTGGTGGAAGACGACGACCTGCAACGCGACAGTATTGCCCGTCTGATCGGCGACGATGACATCGAGATCACTGCCGTAGGCTTCGCCCAGGAAGCCCTGGACCTGCTGCGCACTAACATCTACGACTGCATGATCATCGATTTGAAGCTACCGGATATGCTCGGCAATGAGCTGCTCAAACGCATGTCTACCGAGGATATCTGCTCGTTCCCGCCGGTGATTGTCTACACCGGGCGCAACCTGACCCGTGATGAAGAGGCGGAACTGCGCAAGTATTCACGCTCGATCATCATCAAAGGCGCTCGCTCACCTGAACGTTTGCTGGACGAGGTGACACTTTTTCTGCACAAAGTCGAATCCCAGTTGTCCCATGAACGCCAGAAGATGCTCAAGACCGCCCGCAGCCGCGACAAGGTTTTCGAGGGACGCAAGGTGCTGTTGGTGGACGACGATGTACGCAATATCTTCGCCCTCACCAGCGCCCTGGAACATAAGGGCGCGATTGTGGTCATTGGCCGTAACGGCCGTGAGGCGATCGAAAAACTCAATGAAATCGATGACATTGACCTGGTTCTGATGGACGTGATGATGCCGGAGATGGACGGCTACGAAGCCACCGCGCTGATCCGCCAGGACCCGCGCTGGCGCAAGCTGCCGATCATCGCGGTGACGGCCAAGGCCATGAAGGATGATCAGGAGCGCTGCCTGGCGGCAGGCTCCAACGATTACCTGGCCAAGCCCATCGACCTTGATCGACTGTTTTCGTTGATCCGTGTGTGGCTACCGAAGATGGAACGTATTTAATTGGAACGAAACACTGACATCGAACTGCGTCTGTTGATTGAGGCGATTTACCTCAAGTACAGCTATGACTTTCGCGACTACTCCGGCGCGTCGGTCAAGCGCCGCGTCGCCCATGCCTTGCGCCAGTTCGACTGCAAGACCATTTCGGCCCTGCAGGAACGGGTGTTGCACGACCCTACGGCGTTCATGCAGTTGCTGCAATTTCTGACCATTCCCGTCAGCGAGATGTTTCGCGACCCCTCGCACTTTCTGGCGATACGCCAGGAAGTGGTGCCGCTGCTCAAGACCTACCCGTCGATCAAGATCTGGATCGCCGGTTGCAGCACCGGCGAAGAGGTGTACTCCATGGCCATTCTTCTGCGGGAAGAGGGTTTGCTGGAACGCACGATTATCTACGCCACCGATATCAACCCCAGCTCCCTGGAAAAAGCCAAGCAAGGAATTTTCTCCCTGGAAAATATCCGTGCCTACACCCATAACTATCAGCAGGCCGGTGGAAAGCGTTCGTTTGCCGACTATTACACGGCGGCTTACGATTACGCGATCTTCGACAAAAGCCTGCGAGAGAACGTTACCTTCGCCGATCACAGCCTGGCGACCGATAGCGTATTTTCTGAAACGCAGTTAATTTCATGTCGTAACGTGCTGATTTATTTCAATAAAAAGTTGCAGGATAGGGCGTTTGGATTGTTTCATGAGTCGCTGTGCCATCGTGGCTTCCTGGTGCTGGGCAGCAAGGAAACCCTGGATTTTTCCAGCTACAGCAAACAGTTCGAACCCCTGGTCAAGCAAGAGCGGATCTACCGAAAATCATGAATGAAGCCGCTACAGGCCAGTTGTACGCGCCTGGTATCGAAGCCATTGTCATAGGGGCATCCGCAGGTGGTGTCGAGGCGTTGCTGAACATTTTCGGCGCCTTGCCCAAGGGCTTCGGCTTGCCAATCATTGCCGTCCTGCATTTGCCCGACGAGCGTTGCAGCCTACTGGCGGAAGTCTTTGCCCGCCGCCTGCCGATACCGGTCAGGGAAGCGCGCGACAAGGAGCTGATCGAGGCCGGCACTTTGTATTTTGCCGGTCCCGGTTATCATTTGTCGGTGGAACATGACCGCAGTCTGTCATTGAGCCAGGAGGACCGTGTGCACTACTCGCGCCCAGCCATTGATTACTTGTTTGAGTCGGCCGCCGATACCTATGGCACAGGCCTGTTGGCGATACTGCTCACCGGCGCCAACCAGGACGGCGCCCAAGGCCTGGCCCACGTCAAGCAATACGGCGGCACCACTGTGGTCCAGGACCCGGCGGAGGCGCAGGCGGCGGTCATGCCCCGAGCGGCCCTGGCGTTGCATATTCCCGACCATGTTCTTACCTTGAGCCGTATCGGCGCCTTGTTGGCTTCCCTGGAATCATCCCCATGCTAAGTACTATCCAGGCCAAACTGCTGATCGTCGACGATCTGCCGGAAAACCTGCTGGCCCTCGAAGCGCTGATCAAGCGTGAGGGTCGTCAGGTCTACAAGGCGCTGAGCGCCGACGAGGCCTTGTCGCTGTTGCTCGAACACGAGTTCGCCATGGCCATTCTCGACGTGCAGATGCCCGGCATGAACGGCTTCGAACTGGCCGAACTGATGCGCGGCACGGAAAAGACCAAGAACATCCCTATCGTATTTGTCAGTGCCGCAGGTCGTGAGTTGAACTATGCCTTCAAGGGCTATGAGAGCGGTGCGGTGGACTTCCTGCACAAGCCGCTGGATATCCATGCGGTCAAGAGCAAGGTCAATGTATTCGTCGACCTGTATCGCCAGAGTAAGGCCATGAAGCAGCAGGTCGAAGCCCTGGAGCAGAGCCGCCACGAGCAGGAAGCCTTGCTTACGCGCTTGCAGGCCACCCAGGCGCAGCTTGAGCAGGCGGTGCGCATGCGCGATGACTTTATGTCGATCGTCGCCCACGAAGTACGCACGCCCCTCAATGGGCTGATTCTGGAAACCCAGTTGCGCAAGATGCACCTGGCCCGGGACAACGCTGCGGCCTTTACGCTGGACAAGATGCACGCCATGGTCGATCGCGATGAGCGACAGATCCAGAGCCTTATCCGCTTGATCGAAGACATGCTTGATGTGTCGCGTATTCGTACCGGCAAGCTGTCGATTCGCCCCGGGCGCTTTGACCTCGCGCAACTGGTGCGCAACCTGTTGGAGAACTTTGCCCCGCAAGTGACGGCAGCCGAGTCCTCGGTGCAATTGGATGCGCCGCTGCCGGTGGAAGGCAACTGGGATGAGTTTCGCATCGAGCAGGTAGTGTCTAACCTGTTGACCAACGCGCTGCGTTACGGCGCCAAGAGTCCGGTGGACGTAAGGGTGTACACCGCGCATGGCGAAGCCCGGGTCGAAGTTCGTGATCGCGGGATAGGCATCAGTGAAGACAATCAGAAGCGAATTTTTCAGCAGTTCGAGCGGGTCTCCGTCAATCATGCGGCGGCAGGACTGGGTCTGGGGCTGTTTATTTCCGAGCAGATCGTCGCGGCTCATGGTGGGACGATTGAAGTCGAGAGCCGGATAGGTGAGGGTGCATTGTTTCGCGTGTGCCTGCCCCTTGAGGCCAGTACGTGAAATCAATCGCATATCCAACGCAACCTCCGCGTGACCCTATGGTCGTATCAGCAGCAATTGACCGGACAAAGGCTTCCCATGAGTGAAGATGCACAAGACGTTGTACTGATCGTCGAAGATGACGAGTCAATAATGTTCGTATTGGGCGAGTACCTGTCGGGGCAGGGGTATAGGGTTTTAAAGGCGGTCGATGGCGAGCAGGCCTTCGAAATCCTCGCCAGCAAGCCGCACCTGGACTTGATGGTCACCGACTATCGCCTTCCTGGCGGCATTTCCGGGGTGCAAATCGCTGAACCTGCCATGAAGTTGCGGCCGGAATTGAAAGTCATCTTTATCAGTGGTTATCCGCAGGAAATCCTGGATTGCAACAGTCCGATCACCCGCAATGCGCCGATCCTGGCCAAACCGTTTGATCTGGATACGTTGCAGGAACATATCCAGCGGTTACTGGCTTAAAGTTGGCTGATCCTGCCTGGAGGCGAGGAGGGTTTTGTCACCCATGGGCAGCGAAGCCCCGATCAAAATCATGCCCGAATCATCTCCCGCACCTTTGCTGTCAACAAATCAAACGTAAACGGCTTGGTGATCAACTGCATCCCCGGGCCCAGGAACCCACCACGCACCGCCGCATGTTCGGCATATCCCGTGATAAATAACACCTTCAAGTCCGGTCTGATCTGCCGCCCGATTTCCGCCAGTTGCCGGCCGTTCATGCCCGGCAGGCCAACGTCGCTGATCAGTAGGTCAATCCGTTGGCTGGATTCGATAATCGGCATGGCACTGTCGGCATCGCCAGCTTCTACAAAGGCATAGCCCAGTTCACTCAGCACGGCGCTGACCAGCACCCGCACGGCCGGGTCGTCTTCGACGATCAGCACCGTCTCGCCGGCGTTGGCGAAAGGCAGCAAGGCGGGGTTAATCGGTTTTTCAACGGTCGTTTCGCCGACAAAACGCGGCAGGAACAGGCTGACCGTGGTGCCGTGTGGCAGTTCAACGTTTTGTGCCAATTGCAACTTGTTGGCGTGAGGCCTACAGGCCTTGGGCCAATGCAGGGTCGTCCGGATTCTGTTGTTCAAGCTGTGCCAGCAACACCTGGACGTTCTGCAACTGGCCACTTTCCTTCCAGTATTTGACCAGCAGCACCCGCGCCTTGCGGTTGGCGGGATGGCGCTGGACGATCTCTTCCAATTGGCGCTGGGCGGCTTCCAGTTCCTGCTGGGCATGCAGGGTGGTGGCCAGGTCATAGCGATAATCCTGGTGGTCTGGTTCCAGCTCCACCGCTTTGGACAGGCCGAGCAGGGCGTACTCGCGCTCGCCGTGGCGCAATAACCACATGCCCAAGGCGTGTTGCAGATAGGGCGATTCGGGGTGGGCCTGCAGTTGTTTGGCCAACAGTTGGCGGGAGTCGTCGACCTTGCCCTGCTTATCCCATAGCTCGATTTGTGCGACCACTGCCTGCAGGTTGTCCGGTTCCAGGCGCAGGGCCTGTTCCAGCGCATTTTGCGCGTCGGGCAGCAGGGCGCTGTGAATGTACAGGCGCGCCAGCTGAATCCAGCCGTCAGGCGTTTCGGGTTGGCTCTTTAGCGCTTTTACATATTCATCCAGCACCTGCTGCAAGGGTCCGAAGTAAAGGCCCAAGGCGTCCGGTGAAAGGCCCAGCAAGGCGTTGGCGGCGGCAAAGCGCACGCTCTGCTCCTGATCATCAAGCAGCGGGCCGAGCAGCAGCGTGCGTTGGCCGCTGGGCACCAGGCCGACAATGCTGCTGATCGCCGCCTGGCGTACCAGTGGCGACTCGTTGGCCAGGTCCTTGTCCGCCAGCTTCAGAGCCTGGGGGCTGGGGTAGTTGGCGAGTTCGGCATGCAGAGCGGCGCGGCGCACATCGGTCAAGTCCGCCCGGCCCAACTGTTGATACAACACCCGCGCAGCCCCCGGCTCGCCGTTATGGGCTTGCTTGAGGGCCTTGGAATAACCATGGGCGATGGCCGCGGGGACGGCTACGGTGGTGCTGCGGGAGAAATACCAGGTGATCAGCACAATAAACAACAGGGCGCACAGACCGATGATCGAGTAACGGCGTGACTTTGACATGCAGGCGTCCAAGAGCTGGGCAGCTATTACAAAGCTATCAGCTTCGGCCAGACACCGACGGGTGTCAAACCGGCGTCACGTCAGCACGTAGTCCACCGGCTCCATGGCTGGGGGCAGTGACGTTTCGCCAAGGGCTGCGAGGATCTCCCGTTCCAGGGTGCGTACGATCGCATTGCAGGGCAGGTCGTTTTCGTCGAAGCCGAACGGGTCTTCCAGATCGTCGCCGATTTCGTCTAGGCCAAAGAAGGTGTAGCTGACGATGGCGGTGAAAATCGGCGTCAGCCAGCCCAGGGGCTCGGCCATGGCAAACGGCAGCAGAATGCAGAACAGGTAGATGGTGCGATGCAGCAATAGGGTGTAGGGAAACGGCAGCGGTGTACTTTTGATCCGCTCGCACGCGGCCTGGACTTGGCTGAGGCCCACTAGGCGGGTTTCCAACTGGGTGTAGCGCCAATCGCTGATACAGCCCTGTTCAGCCAAGCTTGAGCAGCGGGCACCGAGGGCTTGCAGAACGCTGTCGGGCAGATTGGGGTGGTTTGAGTCAATGGTGATCCACGGTTTGATAGCGCATGCCTCGTCTTCCAGGCGCAAGCGGGCAACCAGTCCGTGGGCAAAGCCGCACAGACCGCGAAGTATACCTTCGTGTTCGGCGCAGTTATTGAAGACCTGGGTTTCCCGGATCAGCGAACGCACCTCGATGATCATTTGCCCCAATTGCTTGCGGCCTTCCCACCAGCGGTCGTAACAGGCGTTATTGCGAAAACTCATGAAAATCGACAGGGACAGCCCCAGCAGGGTGAATGGCGTGGCGTTGACCTTGGAGAAATACGCCGGGTGCAGCGTCTCCACCAGCACGATCACTGACGCCAGCAGCGTCACCAGCAGGCTGCGCAAGGCGATGCGCTTGGCAACCGAGCCCTTGAGGGAAAACAGAATGCCGAACAGGTTGGGTTTGAGGCGAACGATCATCGAGGAGCTCTGGGTGGCGCAGGCCCTCAGACTAAAAGCTGATGGGCAGGGCGTCCAATCGCTTATGCCGACCGGGTGATCAGCGCGCTCTATGAACGACGCCATTGGCCAAACCAGTCAGCCATGTTGAAAGCTTTGACCATTGTCCATTGAGTGCTCTGGAGCGACTATTTCCCAGGTCTAACCCCTCAAAAGCACGCCCCCTCAAAAAAACAAAAGACACAGGGATTTGCCACGATGCGCGATTATTTGGCTGCTACCACCGAGTTCAACTACCAGCAAACCGTCGAGGCCGCGCTGGCCGGTCACCTGCAAGGGCTTAATGCCTGTATCGAATGTTGCGATCGGCACGCGCTGCCGGGCCGTATTGCGTTGTTTTGGGAGGGCAAGGACGGCCGCAGCGCCACGTCGACCTTTACCGAACTGCAGGACCAGGCGGCACGTTTCGCCAACTTCCTGCTGGCCCAGGGCGTCAAGCGCGGTGACAAGGTCGCCGGGCTCTTGCCACGCACCGCTGAATTGCTAGTGACGGTGCTCGCCACCTGGCGCATTGGCGCGGTCTATCAGCCGCTGTTCACCGCTTTCGGCCCCAAGGCCATCGAACACCGCCTAAGCAGTTCCGGCGCGGCGCTGGTAGTCACCGACGCAGTCAACCGTCCCAAACTCAACGAGGTAGAGAATTGCCCGATCATCGTCACTGTGACGGGTGCCAAGGGTGAGGGAATTGTTCGTGGTGATTTCAGCTTCTGGGCAGAGCTGCCCAACTACTCCAATGTCTGCGAGCCGGTACTGTTGGGCGCCGATGATCCGTTTCTGCTGATGTTCACCTCTGGCACCACCGGCCCGTCGAAAGCGTTGGCAGTGCCGCTCAAGGCGATTGTCGCGTTCCAGAGCTACACCCGTGATGCGGTGGACTTGCGCCCAGAAGATGCGTTCTGGAACGTCGCCGATCCGGGCTGGGCCTACGGCATCTATTTTGGCGTTACCGGGCCGTTGTCCATGGGCCATCCGATCACTTTCTACGACGGCCCGTTCACCCTGGAAAGCACCTGCCGGGTCATCAACAAATATGGCATTACCAACCTCACCGGGTCGCCCACGGCCTATCGTCTGCTGATTGCTGGCGGCGAGCAGTTCGCCCGTTCGATCAAGGGCAAACTGCGTATTGTCAGCAGTGCTGGCGAGCCGCTAAACCCGGAAGTGATCCGCTGGTTTGCCGACAATCTGGGCGTCACCATTCATGACCACTACGGCCAGACCGAGTTGGGCATGGTGCTGTGCAACCACCACGGCCTGGATCACCCTGTGCACGTCGGCTCCGCCGGTTTTGCCTCGCCGGGCCACCGTATCGTGGTGCTGGATGACAACCATCAGGAGCTGGCGGCCGGCCAACCGGGGATTCTGGCCATCGACCGCGATCAGTCGCCGATGTGCTGGTTTGCCGGCTATGAAGGGGGCAAGACCAAGGCGTTTGTTGGCCAGTACTACCTCAGCGGCGACACCGTGGAATTGAACCCCGATGGCAGCATCAGCTTTGTCGGGCGCAGCGATGACGTGATCACCACCTCCGGCTACCGGGTCGGCCCGTTTGACGTGGAAAGCGCGCTGATCGAACACCCGGCAGTGATCGAAGCCGCAGTGGTCGGCAAGCCGGATGCGCAACGCACCGAACTGGTCAAGGCCTTCGTGGTGATCAGTGCCCAGTACCGCCCCGACCCCGAGTTGGCCGAAGAGCTGCGCCAACACGTGCGCAAGCGCCTGGCGGCGCACTCGTACCCACGGGAAATCGAATTTGTCAGCGAACTGCCGAAGACGCCGAGCGGCAAGCTGCAGCGCTTTATTTTGCGTAACCAGGAAATCGCCAAGGTCCAGGCGTCACAAGCGACCGTGACCACGGCGTAAGCCCATTTTCAAGGAAACAATGATGCAGATTGAGAACAAGGTTTTTCTGGTCAGCGGCGGGGCTTCGGGCCTCGGCGCGGCCACCGCTGAAATGTTGGTGGCGGCGGGTGCCAAGGTGATGCTGGTAGATTTGAACGCAGAGGCCGTGGCGGCTCAGGCCAGCAAACTGGGCGATCAGGCCCGCAGCGTGGTGGCCGATATCAGCCAGGAAGCGGCTGCCGAAGCGGCGGTGCAGGCCACTGTTGCGGCATTTGGCGGCTTGCACGGGCTGGTCAACTGCGCGGGCGTGGTGCGCGGTGAGAAAATCCTTGGCAAGAATGGGCCGCATGCCTTAGCCAGTTTTGCCCAGGTGATCAACGTTAACCTGATCGGTAGCTTCAACTTGTTGCGCCTCGCGGCAGCGGCCATTGCTGAAACCGAGGCTAATGCTGACGGCGAACGCGGGGTGATCATCAACACCGCTTCGGTGGCGGCCTTTGACGGCCAGGTCGGCCAGGCGGCCTATGCTGCGTCCAAGGGTGCGATTGCCAGCCTGACGCTACCTGCCGCACGGGAGTTGGCGCGTTTTGGCATTCGGGTGATGACGATTGCACCGGGCATCTTCGAAACCCCGATGATGGCTGGCATGACGCCTGAAGTGCGCGACTCGTTGGCGGCCGGCGTACCGTTCCCGCCACGCCTGGGCAAGCCCTGCGAGTACGCCGCGTTGGTGCGGCATATTATTGAAAACAGCATGCTCAACGGCGAGGTGATCCGTCTTGACGGGGCCTTGCGCATGGCGGCCAAGTAAGGAGGATTTGTCATGACTCAGAATCACGATCCAATCGTTATAGTCAGTGCCGTGCGCACCCCAATGGGCGGCTTCCAGGGTGACCTCAAGGGCTTGACCGCGCCACAACTGGGCGCTGCCGCGATTCGCGCCGCTGTCGAGCGCGCCGGTATCGCCAGCGATGGCGTAGATGAAGTGCTGTTCGGTTGCGTGCTCCCTGCGGGTTTGGGCCAGGCCCCGGCACGCCAGGCGGCCCTGGGCGCGGGCCTGGATAAATCGACCCGCTGCACCACCCTCAACAAGATGTGCGGCTCGGGCATGGAAGCGACCATCCTCGCCCATGATTCGCTGCTGGCAGGCAGCGTCGATGTGATTATCGCCGGCGGCATGGAAAGCATGTCCAACGCCCCGTACCTACTGGACCGCGCCCGTAGCGGTTACCGCATGGGCCACGGCCGGGTGCTCGACCACATGTTCCTCGACGGCCTGGAAGACGCCTACGACAAGGGCCGCCTGATGGGCACCTTTGCCGAAGACTGCGCCGAGCACCACGGCTTTACCCGTGAAGCCCAGGACGCCTTTGCCATTGCCTCCCTGACCCGTGCCCAGCAGGCGATCAGCACCGGTAGCTTTGCCGCCGAAATCGTCCCGGTGCAGGTCACTGTAGGCAAGGAACAGAAAACTATCACTGACGACGAACAGCCGCCCAAGGCCAGGCCGGACAAGATCGCCACCCTGAAGCCGGCGTTCCGCGAAGGCGGTACGGTGACGGCAGCCAACTCCAGTTCGATTTCCGACGGCGCCGCTGCACTGCTGCTGATGCGTCAATCCGAAGCGCAAAAACGTGGGCTCAAGCCCTTGGCCGTGATCCACGGTCACGCGGCGTTCGCCGATGAGCCCGGTCTGTTTCCGGTGGCGCCAGTGGGCGCGATTCGCAAACTGATGAGCAAGACCGGCTGGAACCTGGGTGACGTGGATTTGTTTGAAATCAACGAAGCCTTTGCCGTGGTCAGCCTGGTGACCATGAGCAAACTGGAAATCCCCCACGACAAGGTCAATATCCACGGCGGCGCCTGCGCACTGGGGCATCCGATTGGTGCGTCCGGCGCGAGGATTCTGGTGACGTTGCTCTCGGCGTTGCGCCAGAAGGGCCTCAAGCGCGGCGTTGCCGCGATCTGCATCGGCGGTGGTGAAGCCACGGCCATGGCCGTTGAATGCCTGTATTAAGCTTTTTATTTTAGAGGCTGTTTATGCTCCCCAATGACGAACAACTGCAAATCAGCGAAGCCGCCCGGCAATTTGCCCAGGAACGGCTGAAACCGTTCGCCGCCGAGTGGGACCGCGAGCATCGCTTTCCCAGGGAGGCTATCGCTGAAATGGCCGAACTGGGCTTTTTCGGCATGCTGGTCCCGGAACAGTGGGGCGGTTGCGACACCGGCTACCTGGCCTACGCCATGGCCCTGGAAGAAGTCGCCGCCGGCGATGGTGCCTGCTCGACCATCATGAGCGTGCATAACTCTGTGGGCTGCGTGCCGATCCTCAAGTTCGGCAACGATCAGCAGAAAGAGCAATTCCTCACGCCCCTGGCCAGCGGCGCCATGCTCGGCGCCTTTGCCCTGACCGAACCCCAGGCCGGCTCCGACGCCAGCAGCCTGAAAACCCGTGCCCGCCTTGAGGGTGATCACTACGTACTCAACGGTTGCAAACAGTTCATCACGTCGGGGCAAAACGCCGGGATCGTGATTGTGTTTGCGGTCACCGATCCCACGGCCGGCAAGCGCGGCATCAGCGCCTTTATCGTGCCCACCGATTCGCCTGGCTATAAAGTGGCGCGGGTCGAAGACAAGCTTGGCCAGCATGCATCCGACACCTGCCAGATCCTCTTTGAGGACGTCAAAGTGCCGGTGGCCAACCGTCTGGGTGAGGAGGGCGAAGGCTACAAGATTGCCCTGGCCAACCTGGAAGGTGGCCGTGTCGGTATTGCCTCGCAATCGGTGGGCATGGCCCGTGCTGCGTTTGAGGCAGCCCGTGACTACGCTCGTGAACGCGAGAGTTTTGGCAAAACCTTGATCGAGCATCAGGCGGTGGCCTTCCGCCTGGCGGACATGGCCACCCAGATCGCCGTCGCACGGCAGATGGTGCATTACGCCGCGGCCCTGCGCGACAGCGGCCGGCCTGCACTGGTGGAGGCATCCATGGCCAAGCTGTTTGCTTCGGAAATGGCGGAGAA
Source organism: Pseudomonas sp. C321 (assembly GCF_055407105.1). Classification (NCBI taxonomy): domain Bacteria; kingdom Pseudomonadati; phylum Pseudomonadota; class Gammaproteobacteria; order Pseudomonadales; family Pseudomonadaceae; genus Pseudomonas; species Pseudomonas sp. C321. The sequence goes on from NZ_JBUZRB010000004.1 coordinate 445,103, forward strand.
GGTCTGTTCGGCGGCCTTGCAAACCCTGGGCGGTTACGGTTACCTGAGCGACTTCCCCCTGGAGCGGATCTACCGCGATGTGCGGGTCTGCCAGATTTATGAAGGCACCAGCGATATTCAACGCATGGTCATTTCACGCAACCTTTGAAGAGGAACTGACGGATGAGCTACGAAACCATTTTGCTGGAGGTTCAGGGCCGCGTTGGGCTGATTACCCTTAATCGCCCACAAGCGCTGAACGCCTTGAACGCACAACTGGTCAGTGAGGTGAACCAGGCGCTGGACAGTCTGGAAGCCAACCCCGAGATCGGTTGTATCGTGCTGACCGGCTCGAAAAAAGCCTTTGCCGCCGGCGCCGACATCAAGGAAATGGCTGAGCTGACCTACCCGCAGATCTACCTGGACGACCTGTTCAGCGACAGCGACCGAGTGGCCAATCGTCGCAAGCCGATCATTGCCGCAGTCAACGGTTTTGCCTTGGGTGGCGGCTGCGAACTGGCGCTGATGTGCGACTTCATCCTGGCCGGTGACAACGCCAGGTTCGGCCAGCCGGAAGTCAACCTCGGCGTGCTGCCGGGCATGGGCGGCACCCAGCGCCTGACCCGTGCGGTGGGCAAGGCCAAGGCCATGGAAATGTGCCTGACCGGGCGTTTCATCGATGCGGTGGAAGCGGAGCGTTGCGGCATCGTTGCGCGGATCGTACCGGCGGATGAGTTGCTGGAGGAGGCGCTCAAAGTCGCCGCGCTGATCGCCAGTAAATCGCTGCCCATCAGCATGATGGTCAAGGAAAGCGTCAACCGCGCGTTTGAGGTCAGTTTATCGGAAGGCGTGCGTTTTGAGCGGCGGGTATTCCATGCCGCGTTTGCCACTCAGGATCAGAAGGAAGGGATGGCGGCGTTTGTGGCCAAGCGCGCGCCTGAGTTCAAGGATAAGTAACGGTCGCTTATTGATTGTTCCCACGGGTGTGGGAACAATCAAAAAAACATCGCGAGCAAGTGCCTACTTATTCAGCATCTGCATCACCTCTTGCGGATAGCGCAACCCAGCCATGGCATTGGCTGGAAATATCGCTTCCAGCGCCGCCAACTCGGCGGGGCTGAGTTTGATTTCCAGCGCGGCGACATTTTCTTCCAGGTATTTACGCTGCTTGGTCCCTGGAATCGGAATCAGATAATCCCCCTGCGCCAACACCCAAGCCAACGCCAGCTGTCCGGCAGTGACGCCTTTGTCCTGCGCCAGTGCCTGTACCTGTTCCACCAACAGCAGGTTTTTCGCAAAGTTCTCACCCTGGAATCGTGGGCTGAACCGACGGTAATCATCCGCCGCAAAATCATTCGCGCTCTTCAGTGCTCCGGTGAGAAAGCCACGCCCCAGTGGGCTATAGGGTACAAATGCAACCCCCAATCGCTGGCAAGCCGCCAGGCACCCGTTGTCTTCCTGATCCCGACTCCACAGCGAATATTCGCTTTGCAGGGCGCTGATGGGATGGACCTTGTGGGCCCGCTCCAGCGTGGCGGCAGACGCTTCACTCAAACCCAGGTAACGCACCTTGCCCTGATGCACCAGTTCAGCCATGGCGCCGACGGTTTCTTCGATAGCGACATCGGGGTCGATGCGATGTTGGTAATACAAATCCAACGTCTCGACGCCCAGGCGTTTCAAGGTGCCTTCGATCGAGTCGCGAATGTACTGCGGTCGGCCATTGACCCCACGCAACGTCGGGTTCGCCGGGTCGCGGACGATGCCGAATTTGCTGGCCAAAAAGACCTGGTCGCGCTTGCCGGCGATGGCCTTGCCAATCAGCGCTTCATTGGTATGTGGGCCATACATATCGGCGGTGTCCAGCAGGTTGATGCCCAGTTCCAGGGCGCGATGCAGTGTGGCGGTGGCCTCCCGGCTATCGATACCGGTGGTGTAGAAATCCGTCATGCCCATGCAGCCGAGGCCAATAGCGCTGACGTGTGGGCCGTTTTTGCCGAGTTGACGCTTAAGCATGGGTAAGGCTCCTTTAATGGCTAAGACGCCTATTGTTGTCCTCGACAAAAACAAGATAAACCGGCTAAAAGCATTATCACTATTGGTAAATTCTAAATAATCCGTGAAGGGAGTCAGGATTTGGACCGTTTTAATGCCATGCGGGTGTTCACGCGGATCGTTGAATTAGGTGGGTTCGCCAAGGCGGCCGACAGCCTGCACCTGTCTCGCGCTTCGGTGACGATCTTGATCAAGCAGTTGGAAGCCCATTTGGGTGTGCAATTGCTGCAACGCACCACGCGACAGGTCCATCCGACCCTGGATGGCGCGGCCTATTACCAGCGCTGCGTGCGTTTGTTGGCGGATCTTGAAGAGGCTGAGGCGGTGTTTTCCACCCGCCGGAAAAATCCGCGAGGCACGCTGCGTATCGACATGCCCGCAGCGGTGGGACGCTCTATCGTGATTCCGGCCTTGCCGGAGTTCACCGCACGCTACCCGCTGATCGACCTGGAGATCGGTTTGAACGATCGCCCCGTGGACTTGATTCGCGAAGGTGTGGATTGCGTGCTGCGCGGTGGCCGGTCTTTGGACGATTCACTGGTGGCAAAGCCGCTGACGATGATGGACCAGTTGACCTGCGCCAGCGCTGGCTACCTGCAGAGGATGGGAGTACCGCAAGACCTCAATGATTTGGCCAACCACCAAATGATTGAATATTTCTCCAGTGCCACCGGTAAACGTTATGGTCTGGAGTTCCAGTGCGGAGACGATATTCGCCTGGTGGACTTGCCCAAGAAACTGGCGGTCAACAGCGCCGATGGCTACCTGGCCGCCTGCGAGGCCGGTTATGGCCTGGTTCAGGCGCCGTACTATCACGTCGCCCGGCAGTTGGAGCAGGGCACGCTCGTAGAGGTACTGGCCGATGTGTTGCCACCCAGGCTTCCGCTGACGGCGCTCTATCCGCCACATCGCCAGTTATCCCAGCGGGTGCGGGTGTTTGTCGACTGGCTGGTAGAGCTTTGCGCCCGTCCGGGCAGCGGGTTACAGCGTTACCCTTGAGTCGTGGTGCATGAGGGTAAAAAGGAGTCAGGCCAAGACCCGGGAATGAGCCTGGCTCTCACAGGTTCAATCAGGCGCAAGGCAAGCCAAAGTTTTTCATCGCCTGTAACATGAGACCCCGCCAGCCCGCGTCCATCCTCGCAACCGGGTATGTACTTGGCATGGCTGGCGATACAAAGTGGATACATATTTTCAGGTTCAGGAACCCGTCATGACCCAAAAGCAACGCTTGAAATACTCGATTCTGATTTCCCTGGTCGTCCTTGGGACGATGTTTGGCCTGTCCTATTTGCAGAACAACGGGACCATCAGCGAAAAAACGTTCCAGTACATCGCCATTGCCGTGGCAGTGATCGTGGTGGTGGTCAACGGCGTGATGCGCCGCAAGGTCAAGCCCAACGCCTGATTCAGGCGTTATTGGCAGCCAGCACTTTGGCAGCCTGTTCATGCAGGCTGTAGCTCTTGTCGGCGTTGAGGGCGATCACGCCCTCGCTGCATAGACGCTTTAGCACTTCGCGCACACTGAGAAAGGACAACGGGATGCCCAGTTCCAGCAAGTGGCTGTGGACACCTCGTACACCCAGCGAGCGGCCGTTATCGGCGGCCGTGAGCAGGGCGTCGATGACCTTCAGGCGAATCAGACTGGTGCGCAGGCCAAAACACTTGAGCAAGTGTCGGATGCGTTGGTTGCCTTGATGTTCGGGTGACTTGCCGAATACTTGGGTACCCGAGCCGAAAGCCGCGTCGTGTGCCATTGAATGTCCGTCCGTGGGCAGTTGCGAGTTGTACATGCAAAAACTCCTTATCAGAGCCTGATCAGGAAAATGATGGCGCTCTTAGTAATAAGACGTATGAGATGCGCAAATCATGAAGCGGGCGATGTGTAAATTTCGTCGGTATCAGTTCTGTCACATTTCCACGCCAACGAATTAACGCCTGCGCTCGTTAAATTATTCCCCGCTATTACGTCTTTATGGGTGGGCCGGTATTGGCGAGATTGTCCTGCCCGGGACGGTTAATTTGGGTTGAATATGGAGTCTGCGTGATTATTTCCAACGGGTTGTCCAAGGTGTGCGTGGCGGGTGTGTTTCTTGGCTTGAGCCTTTCGGTATCAGCCCGGCAGGTGGGCGAGGTGCAGGCAGGCGAGGCAATGGCCGATATCCGCCGTACCAGTTTTGGTGTCCCCCATATCCGCGCCAGCGATGAGCGCGGGTTGGGATACGGTATTGGTTACGCGTACGCCCAGGACAACCTGTGCCTGTTGGCCAACGAAGTGGTGACGGTGAACGGTGAACGCGCCAAATATTTCGGCGCCGAAAAGTCCACCCTGGAAGAGCGCAACAACCTTACCAGCGACGTGTTTTTCACCTGGCTCAATACACCCCAGGCGGTCGCAGCATTCTGGAAAGTGCAGCCCCCGCAGATGCAGCAGCGCATCGAAGGCTATGTGGCGGGATACAACCGTTACCTGCAAGAACGTCGCACCGAGGGTTTGCCGGCGCAGTGCCAGGGCGCTTGGGTACGGTCGATTACCCCGCAGGATCTGGTCAAGCTGACCCGTCGCCTGTTGGTAGAAGGCGGCGTTGGGCAATTCGCCGAAGCCCTGGTGGGTGCCGCACCGCCCCAGAGCCACGCCGGTGTACAGAACGACACTGGTGCGTTTGAGATCGCTGCGGCGAACCAGCAGCGCTTTACGCTGGATCGCGGCAGCAACGCCGTCGCGGTCGGCGGGGAGCGTTCATTCAATGGTCGCGGCATGTTGCTGGCCAATCCGCATTTCCCGTGGATCGGTGGTATGCGCTTCTATCAAATGCACCTGACCATTCCCGGTCAGTTGGACGTGATGGGCGCCGCCTTGCCGGGGTTGCCGGTGATCAATATCGGCTTCAACCAGCATGTGGCCTGGACTCACACCGTCGACACATCCAAGCATTTCACCCTCTACCGCTTGACCCTGGACCCGAAGGATTCGACCCACTACCTGCTGGACGGCAAGTCGGTGCCGATGGAGAAAACCAGGGTGACGGTGCAGGTCAAGGAAGCGGATGGCAGCACCAAGGCGCAATCCCACACGGTCTACAGCTCGCTATTCGGTCCGGTGGTGCGATGGCCGGGGAAACTGGACTGGGACGGGCAATACGCCTTCAGCCTGAGGGATGCCAACCTGGGCAACGACCGCGTGCTGGCGCAGTGGTACGCGATGAACCGCGCCGGTAGTCTCAAGGAACTGCAAGCCTCAGTGCACACCTTGCAAGGCATCCCGTGGGTCAACACCCTGGCGGCGGATGATCAGGGACAGAGCCTGTACATGAACCTGTCGGTGGTGCCCAACGTGAGTGCGCAAAAGCTGGCGCAATGCAGCGATCCCCGCGCTGGTTTGCAGTTGATCGTGCTTGATGGCGCCCACAGTGCTTGTGCCTGGGACATCGATCCGCGTGCCGCCCAGGCCGGTATTTTTCCGGCGGATCAGTTGCCGCAGCTGGAGCGTAGGGACTATGTGCAGCACTCCAATGATTCGGCGTGGATGGCCAACCCCAAGGCCCCGCTGACCGGTTTTTCGCCGGTGATCAGCCAGGAGCAGATTGCCCTGGGGCCGCGCTCGCGCTTTGCCTTGCAGCGTTTGCAGGCGTTGGACACACACCCGATTAGCGCAGCTTCCCTGGAAAACATGGTGATGGACAATCAGGTCTACCTGGCCAGCCAAGTGATGCCCGACCTGCTGAAATTCTGTGGCGAAAGCCTGGGCGTAGATGCGCCAGCCCTGAAACCGGTCTGCGCAAGCCTGAAAAACTGGGACCAGCGCGCCAATCTTGAAAGTGGGCTGGGGCTGGTACATTTCATCAATGTGATGGACCAGGTGCAGCAAGTGCCTGAACGGTGGCGCGTCGATTTTGACCCGCAGCAACCGCAAACTACGCCGCGCGGCCTGGCCATTGAGCGGGCGCCGGTGGCCAAGGCGTTGCGTGAAGCGATGCTGGCATCGGTCGCTGAAGTTGCCAGGCAGGGGCTGAGCGAGAGCAGTCGCTGGGGCGATATCCAGGTGTCTGGCACCACGCCGATCCATGGTGGGCCGCAAGAATTGGGGGTATATAACGCGATGCAGAGCGTACCCAGGGACGACGGCAAGCGTGAGGTGGTCAGCGGCAGCAGTTACTTGCAGGTCGTCACCTTCGACGACAAGGGGCCGCAGGCCCAGGGCGTGCTGGCGTTCTCGTTGTCCAGCGACCCGGACTCAACGTATTCGAAGGACCAGACCCAGGCGTTTTCCGAGAAGAAACTCAGCCCGTTGCCCTTTACCGAGCAGCAGATTGCAGCGGACCTGCAGTATCAGGTGCGGGTGATCAGCGAGAAGGATGGGGCAGGGCGATAGAGCGTACCGACCCGGTGATCGTTCCTATGCTCTGCATGGGAGTGATCATACAAGGGGCCTTCACGCTCGAAGCAGTTGCGCCACTGCCGCGAAAGCCTTGTTGCGACGCTCCTCCCAATCGCCGCGAATCACCGCAAATGGCTGTTGATGCAGTTCCAGCCACCGCTGGCTGGCCTGGAAGAAAGCCTGGCGATCTGCCAGTTCCGGTTGGCAGCGCTGCCCGTCATCGGCCCAACCGACATCTTCCGGGGACAGCAGCAAATGCAGGTCGTAATGGCGAGCCAGCAGCTCACGGTCGAGCCATTCAGGGTAGTCGCCGAACAGTGTCTGGCTCCACAGTTTGTTGGTCAACAGGTGGGTGTCGAGGATCAATAACTCAGGCTGTTCAGCACGGGCCGTATCCTCCCAGGCCAGTTGGCCGCGGGCGATTTCAGGAATATCCGCCAGGGTAGTATCGCGCTGAAAGTGATCGATGAAATACCGAACAAATTCGCCCACCAACACCCCGCCGAAATGCGTCTGCAACTGCTCGGCCAGCCAGCTTTTACCGCTGGATTCGGGACCTGCCATGACCACCACTTTCATGTGCGCAACGCCGGATCAACCCGCCATTCCCGCCAACCCTGCACGGCGATCATGGTGAACAAGGCGTAAAGGGCCGCCGTGAGGTACAGACCCTTATAGAGAAACAATCCGACAAAAATCACATCGACGGCAATCCACAACGGCCAGCATTGCACGCGTTTCTGCGCCATCCATATTTGCGCCACCAGGCTGAAACCGGTCAAGGCTGCGTCCAGCCAGGGTTGTGCGGCATCGGTCCAATGCGCCATGGCGGCGCCCAGCAACAGGCTACCTACCGCGCCAATCGTCAGGTGCAGGAGGATCGATTGGGCGCCAAGGCTGGTCACCTGACGACCCTGTTTAACCTCGCCGGCCCGTGTCCATTGCCACCAGCCGTAGAGCTGCAGCCCGGCGTAGACCACCTGCAGCAACATGTCCGAATACAGCTTTACCTCGAAAAAAACCCAGGTGTAGAGCAATACCATCACCAGGCCGATGGGCCAGCACCAGGGGTTCTGCTTGACTGTCAACCAGACGGCGATCACCCCCAGGGCGGCGGCAAACAGTTCAAGCCCGGACATGAAGATTCCTTGGGATATTCGAAGAGGGGGGCGATTGTAACCACAGGTGGGCTTGGCGCAAAGGTATGCAGAGAGGTGCTCGTTGCGGCAAAGCGGGCCTGTTGTGGCAAAGGGGCTTGTTGTGGCGAGCGGGCAAGCCCGCTCGCCACAGGGGGCTGGCGCTAGACCTTGAACTGGCGCAGCAACCCGTTTAACTCCTCGCTCAAGCCCTTCAAGTGCGTACTGGCAACACTCGATTGCTGCGCCGCCAGTGCCGTACTGTGAGAAAGCCCAGCGGCTTGGGTGACGTTCTGGTTGATATCTTCCACCACATGGGCCTGTTGCAGGGTGGCGCTGGCAATCGAGGCGTTCAGGCCATTGAGGTTGCGCAGGGCCTGGCCGATGGCAGTCAGGCTGGCACCGGCCTGGCCGGCTTGTTCGATGGTCAGTTGTGATGCCTGGTGGCTGTCGCTGATCACCTGGACCGCCGCTTCGGAATGGCCTTGCAGGCGCTCGATCATGCTCTGGATTTCTGCTGTGGATTTTTGTGTGCGCTGGGCCAGCAGGCGCACTTCGTCGGCGACCACGGCAAAACCACGGCCTTGTTCACCCGCGCGGGCCGCTTCGATGGCGGCGTTGAGGGCCAGCAGGTTGGTCTGGTCGGCGATGGAGCGGATCACCTCCAGTACGCCGCCAATCTGGGTGCTTTCCGAGGACAGGGTACGGATCACCTCGACCGCCTGGCTGATGGTGTTGGACAGTGCATCAATCTGCTGCAGGCTGCCGTCGATATTGACTTGGCCTTGCTCGGCCTGGACCTGGGCGTCGCGCATTTCGCTGGCGGCATGCTCGGCATTCTTGGCCACGTCCTGCACGCCATAGGTCACTTCATTGATGGCAGTGGCCACCAGTTCCATTTGCTGGGACTGTTGCTGGCTGCGGTCATGGGCGGCGCTGGCATTGCTGCCCAGCTCTGAGGACGACTGGCCCAGGGCGTTGGCGCAGGTCTGCAATTGGCTGACCACCTGGCGTAGCTTGGTGGTGAAGCTATTGAAGTGCCGGGACAGTTGGGTGACTTCGTCCTGGCCGTGGGTGTCCAGGCTGCGGGTCAGGTCGCTTTCGCCGCTGGCGATATTGGCCATGGCGTTCACTGCTTCCTGGAGCGGCCTCACGATGCTGCGGGCGATCAGCGACACCAGCAGGGCCATGATCAGGGCAATGCCCAGGCCGATGATCGAGGTCTTCCACACCTGGCCCTGAAACTGGGCTTGCACGTCATCCACGTAGACGCCTGAACCGATGATCCAGCCCCACGGCTGGAACAACTGGATATAGGAGGTTTTTGCCACTGGGTCAGCCGCGCCGGGTTTTGGCCAGCGGTAGTTGACCATGCCGGCGCCCTTGGCCTTGGCCAGGCTGACAAACTCGTTGAACACGGCAAAGCCGTCCGGATCACGAATAGCCGATAGGTTCTGGCCATCCAGCTTCGGGTTGGCTGGGTGCATCACCATCATTGGCGACAGGTCGTTGATCCAGAAATAGTCGTCATGGTCGTAACGCAGGCCACGTACCACGCTCAAGGCTTGTTTTTGCGCCGCGTCTCGGGTCAAGACGCCGGCGGTTTCGAGGGTGTGGTAATACGTCAGTATCCCGTTGGCGGTTTCCACCACATGCTGGGTCTGTTGGCTCTTGGCCTGATACAGATCGTCATGGATCTGCTTGAGCATCAGCAAGCCTAGGGTCAGCAGCATTAACACGGCGACTATCAGGATCAGCCAGAGGCGCCGGCTGATCGACATATTGCGCAAGCTGTTCATAGTCATGTCACTCCGTGCTCTTATAATTGTTGGCGCAGTAATCGACTGCCCAAGCGATAACGCGAAGCGAAATTCGGGCTTGTCTGATAGGCTTTCGGCCCGGAATCAAAAAACCTGAGTCCTGCTGATTTTTCACAGAATTTTTGCAGTTCGGCCTTGATCCTGCGCGCTGCGATTTTAGCGTGCTCATCGTTAGTGAACGTCTAGAAAATATCAACGAGGCATGCGGTCGCATGACCTTATGGGGGAATAATGGATCTTTGGACTGCCGTACAGGCATTGATACTTGGAGTTGTCGAAGGGCTGACGGAGTTTTTGCCGATCTCCAGTACTGGTCACCAGATCATCGTCGCCGACTTGCTCAACTTCGGTGGCGAACGGGCCATGGCGTTCAACATCATCATCCAGCTCGGCGCCATACTCGCGGTGGTCTGGGAGTTCCGACGCAAGATCCTCGATGTGGTCATCGGTTTGCCGACCCAGCGCAATGCCCAGCGTTTTACCATCAACCTGTTGATCGCCTTTATGCCGGCAGTGGTATTGGGGGTGATTTTTGCCGATATGATCCACGAGTATCTGTTCAATCCGATCACCGTGGCCACCGCGCTGGTGGTGGGCGGCATCATCATGTTGTGGGCTGAACGCCGGCAGCATGAAATCCACGCCGAAAGTGTCGACGACATCACCTGGAAAGACGCTTTGAAAGTCGGTCTTGCCCAGTGCCTGGCGATGATTCCGGGAACTTCACGTTCCGGCTCGACCATCATTGGCGGCCTGCTGTTTGGCCTGTCACGCAAGACCGCCACCGAGTTCTCGTTCTTCCTGGCAATGCCGACCATGGTTGGCGCGGCGGTGTACTCGGGCTACAAGTACCGTGACCTGTTCCAGCCGGATGACCTGCCGGTGTTCGCCATTGGTTTTGTCACCTCGTTCATCTTCGCGATGATCGCGGTCAAGGGTTTGCTCAAGTTCATCGCCAGCCACAGCTACGCGGCGTTTGCCTGGTATCGCATTGCCTTCGGCCTGCTGATCCTGGCTACCTGGCAGTTCGGCTGGATTGATTGGGCTGCAGCCAAGGCGTGAATAGCATGAACATCCAGCATCCACGCTTCAAGGCCCTGGTGTTTGTGCTGTTGTGTGCCGTGCCGCTGTTTGGCTCGGCATCGCTTGGGTATCGCGGTGTTTCGCTGATCCCGCTGGTGGCCTATGGCGCGGTCAGCGTGGTCACGTTTTTCCTGTACTGGAGCGACAAACGCAAGGCCCGCAGCGACAGCTGGCGTACCCCGGAAAAAATCCTCCATACCCTGGAACTGGCTGGCGGTTGGCCGGGTGCGCTGATTGCCCAGCAGGTGTTTCGTCACAAGACGCGCAAGGTGTCTTATCAGGTGGTGTTCTGGTTGATCGTCTTGCTGCACCAAGTGTTCTGGATCGATCAACTGTTCCTGGGTGGCATGCTGCGGTCAGTGTTCTAGTAAAAGCCCGACCTGCGTGCGCTTGGGCAGCTTGCTGACCACCAGTTGGTGCGAGCGTTGCAACAAGCCACGCAGCTCCTCGCCGCCCAACGGGTAGGGCGCTTCCATGATGATCCATTGCGCCCGAGCCAGGTAAGGCGCCGGGTGAATCCCTGGGCGGTCCACATGGCCGAGAAATAGCTCCTTGTCGACCTTGAACGCGAGGGACTCGCCCCGCAGGTTCTGCAACGCAAACATCTTGTTTCCGGCAATCGAAAACACCCGCACGCCGCCCCACTTGTAATCCTCTCGGGCACCGGGCAAACCCAGGCAAAAGCGTGCGACATCTTCTTCAGTCATTTTCTTCGCGCTCATAGCTGTCGCTCTCCACAACCTTTGAAGGCATGATCCAAATAGTCGATCCAGGCGCGTACCGCCGGTGACACACCGCGCCGATGCGGGTAAACAGCTTGCAGCCAGCCGCCGGGCAGTGACCATTGCGGCAACAGTTGCACAAGCTGGCCGCTTTCCAATTCCTGCTCGCAATACATCATGGGTAGCACGGTAAAACCCAGGCCGGCGAGGGTGCTGGCCTTGCGTACGACAAAGTCATCGATGCCTAGCCGCGCTTCCATCACCAAATCGCAACTGTTGCCGTCGGGATCGAGCATGCGCAGGTGGACCATGCGGTCGGCTTCCAGTGCGCCGAGCACCGGCAGTTGCTTGAGGTCTTCCAGGGTATTGATCTGGCGGTTGCGCACAAAGTCGGGGCTGGCGACCATCGCGGTCTGTGCCTGGCGCAGACGGCGGGTTACCAGCAACGGGTCTTCATCCCCCAAGTCCCGCACGCGCAGGGCGACGTCGATACCTTCGGCCACCAGGTCGACGCGGCGATTGATCAGCATCATTTCCAGCTGCACCAGCGGATACGTCGCGAGGAATTCGGCGACGACCGTGGGCAGGATTTCGTGGGCCAGGCCTACCGGGCAACTCACCCGCAGGCGGCCCCGAGGCTCACTGGACATGCTGGCGACGGCTTCGTCGGCCATTTCCGCTTCCTGCAGCATCGCCTGGCAGTGCACCAGGTAGCGTTCGCCGACGGCGGTCAGGGTCAACTGGCGGGTGGTGCGTTGCAATAAGCGTGCGCCAAGGCGTTCTTCCAGCTCGGCAATGCGCCGGGACAGCCTTGATTTCGGAATGCCCAGCAAGCGCCCTGCGGCCGCGAAGCCACCGGCTTCCACCACCTTGGCGAAATAGTAGAGGTCATTGAGATCTTGCATGGCGCGCCTATTGTCCTGTCAGTAGGACGAACTATCGCATTTTAACCCGCTAATCGGCTATTGGATTCATCTGTAGGATTGTCAGCACTTGATCGCCCCGTGCGATCCTCACTTGGAGATCCCACATGAAACTCTTGCATATCGATTCCAGCATCCTGGGCGACAACTCGGTGTCCCGTCAGTTGAGCGCTGGCGTGGTCAAGGCCTGGCAAGCCGCCGAGCCAGGTATTGAAGTGACCTACCGCGACCTGGCCAGCGATGCCATCAGCCATTTCTCCGGCGTCACCCTGGGCGCACTGGGCACCGCCGCTGAATTGCGTGATGCCGTGCAAAAACACGAAGCCGACCTGAGCGCATCGACCTTGGCTGAATTTCTCGCCGCCGACGCCGTGGTGTTGGCTGCACCGATGTACAACTTCACCATTCCGACTCAGTTGAAAGCCTGGATCGACCGTATCGCCGTTGCCGGCCAGACCTTCCGCTACACCGAAGCCGGCCCTGAAGGCCTGTGCGGTAACAAGAAGGTGATCATCGTTTCCACCGCAGGCGGCCTGCACGCCGGCCAGCCTACTGGCGTGGCTCACGAAGACTACCTGAAAGTGCTGCTGGGCTTCCTCGGTATCACCGACATCGAGTTCGTCCGTGCCCACGGCCTGGCTTACGGTGACGAAGTGCGTGGCAAGGCGCTGAACGATGCCAATATGCTGATCAGCGAGCAATTGTTCGTCGCTGCGTAAGACTTGTGTAAATTTCACCGAGGCTCGATATCAATCTGAATCGAGCCGTCTAAACTCTGTATTCTGGTGGCCTGAAAGCGGCCGGAGTACGGAGTTTTTTTGTTTTATCCGGGCGGATTTGGCTCAGGTTATGCAATCCAAGGTCATATCACCCGAGCCTGAGTGCCATGGTCATGGTTTTTTTCAATCGACACACAGGCGTCACGCAACAAAGGTGGACATCCCCATGATGCGTCTTTGTGCAGTCTTGCTTCTTTCTTTGTTCGCCAGCCTCGTTTCAGTGCAGGCCGCGCCAGCGCCGCACCCTCACTGGAGTGTGGGCTATCACCGCATGAGCTTTCTCGATCCGCTGGATTTACAGCCGATGAGCGCTATAGCCTTTTACCCGTCCACCGGCCAGGAACAGACCAGCCAAGTGGGCGCCTATCGCATCGCCGCCACGCAAGACTCCAGGATTGCCATTGGCCGTTTCCCGATGCTGATGCTTTCCCATGGCAACACCGGCACACCGCTGGCCCTGCATGATTTGGCCACGTCCCTGGCGCGCAAGGGCTTTGTGGTGGTGGCGGTGTTGCACCCCGGTGACAACTACAAGGATCACAGCCGCCTGGGCACCTTGAGCAATCTGTATGGACGGCCGATCCAGATTTCCGAAGCGATCACCGCAACCCTGGGCGATTCGATGCTGTCGCCCTTCGTCAACGTCGACCAAGTGGGAGTAATCGGCTATTCGGCAGGGGGTGAGACAGCACTGATCCTGGCGGGTGCCAAACCTGATTTAGACCGGCTGCGGCGCTATTGCCAGCAACGTCCCGAAGACCGTGACGCCTGCACCACCAAGGGCGAGCTGATTGTTGATCGCGATGACTTGCAGCCCCAGGCCGACTCACGGATCCACGCTTTGATGCTGATGGCGCCGCTGAGCTTGATGTTCGGCCGTCATACCCTGGCCGATGTGCATGTCCCGGTGCTGCTCTACAGCGGCGACGGCGATAAGCTGGTGGCGGTGGACAAGAACGCAGCTGCCCTGGCGCGCAAGCTGCCGGCACCGCCGGACTTCAAGTTGCTGGCCGGGGCAGGGCACTTCATCTTCATGGCGCCCTGTGATGACGATCAACTGGCGGCCATGCCAACCGTGTGCACCGATGCCGATGGTGTCGACCGTGAAGGCATTCACCGCAACCTGATCTCCGAGGCCGGACGCTTTTTCAGCCACGCTCTCGGGCAATCCAGCCGTGCCGGCATGCAGACGGCGGATCAGTAGGCTCGGCGCTTGAGCAGCAAGGTCAGGCCAAGGCCGGTGACCGAAAGCAGGGCGGCAAAGAAGAAAATCCACGAATACCCCAGGTTCAACGCCACCGCGCCCATCAGCGGCCCGGCAATCGCCAGCGCCAGATCGAAGAACACTGCATAGGCACTCAAGCCTGCGCCGCGACTGCTGCTGGGCACCTGCTTGATCGCCTCGACACCCAGCGCCGGATACACCAGTGACAGGCCAAAACCGGTCAGCCCCGCGCCAATCAGCGCGACGCCGGTGGACGGTGCCAGCCAGAGCAACACCAGGCCCACGGTTTCGAGGGTCATGCACGCAATTGCTGCGGTAAACCCGCCGAAGCGGTTGATGCTGGAGATGAACAGCAGCCGGGAAACGATGAAGCAAATGCCAAATACCGTCAGGCACCACGCGGCGCCGGTCCAGCCACGGTTCAGGTAGTACAGGGTGATAAACGTGGTCAGGGTGCCGTAGCCAATCGATGCCAGGCATAGGCTGGCGCCGAAAGGGGCAATGCGCCCAAACACTGCCCAGAACGGCAAGCGCTCCCCGCGGACCACCGGTACCGACGGTTTGCTGCGGATCAGCAGCAGGCCCAATGCCGCCAATACGAACAGGGCCGGTCCCAGGCTGGTGTAGCCGTATTGGGCAACCATCACCACCCCCAGCGGTGCGCCAATGGCAATGGCGCCGTAGGAGGCGATCCCGTTCCAGGAAATCGAGCGTGCGGTGTGTTCGGCGCCGACCTGGCCCATGCACCAACTGATGGTACCAACACCGATCAAGCCTTGGGCCACACCCAGCAATAGTCGGCCGACGATCAGGATGCTCAGGCTCAACAGGGGTGTGCCGTCCAGTAGTGTGGCGATCCACGTCAGCACACCGCTGATCAGAATGCCGCTCAAGCCCAGCACAATCGCCCGTTTGGTTCCGACAGTGTCTGACATGCGCCCGGCCATGGGCCGACTGAGCAGCGTCGCCAAGTATTGCGAACCGATGGTCACTCCGGCGATCACGGCGCTGAAGCCCAGTTGCTCGTGAACATAACCGGGGATCACTGCAATAGGCAGGCCGATGCAGATGAAGGCGATGAAGGTGTAGAACACAATGGAGACGATCTGCAGGGTGATCGACAGTGAACTGGGGGAGGCGGGCATGGGAGCTCGTTCGCGTGCAGGCGGTGAGCGCATCATGGCGTGGGTGTAGGAGAAAAGAAAGCTGGCTAACTAATTTGTGCTGTACCTGAGGGCCTCGACGCAGCCTAGGCCAGAAAAGCAAAAGCCCCGTCACAATGGACAGGGCTTTTGCTTGCAGCTTGCAGCTAAGAGCTAATGGCTGCCCTTAAAACACCACACCCTGGCTGCGCAGGTAATCGTCATAGGTGCCGCTGAAGTCGATCACGCCACTTGGGCTCAGCTCGATGATGCGGGTGGCCAGGGACGAAACGAACTCACGGTCGTGGCTGACGAAGATCAGCGTGCCCGGATAGTTTTCCAGCGCCAGGTTCAGCGCTTCAATGGATTCCATGTCCAAGTGGTTGGTCGGTTCGTCCATGATCAGCACGTTAGGCTTTTGCAGGATCAGCTTGCCGAACAGCATGCGACCTTGTTCACCACCGGAGATGACCTTGACTGACTTGAGGATATCGTCGTTGGAGAACAGCATGCGGCCCAGGGTGCCGCGAACTACTTGTTCGCCTTCCTTGGTCCAGCGGCCCATCCAGTCGAACAGGTTGGATTCATCTTCGAAGTCCGAAGCGTGGTCCTGGGCGTAGTAGCCGATTTCTGCCGCATCGGTCCACTTCACGCTACCGGCATCCGGGCTCAGCTCATTGACCAGGGTACGCAGCAGAGTGGTCTTGCCGATACCGTTCGGGCCAATGATCGCCACGCGCTCGCCGGCTTCAACGTTGAAGCTGAAGTCTTTGAACAGTGGCTTGCCATCAAAGCCCTTGGCCATGCGTTCGACGATGACCGCCTGGCGATGGAGCTTTTTGGTCTGCTCGAAGCGGATGAATGGACTGACCCGGCTCGACGGCTTGACTTCGGCCAGGTGGATCTTGTCGATCTGCTTGGCACGGGAGCTGGCTTGCTTGGATTTCGAGGCGTTGGCCGAGAAGCGGCTAACAAATGATTGCAGCTCGTTGATCTGAGCTTTCTTCTTGGCGTTGTCCGACAGCAGTTGCTCGCGGGACTGGGTCGCCACGGTCATGTACTCGTCGTAGTTGCCCGGGAACAGGCGCAGCTCACCGTAGTCCAGGTCGGCCATGTGGGTGCAGACACTGTTCAGGAAGTGACGGTCGTGAGAGATGATGATCATCAGGCTCGAACGTTGGGTCAGGATATTTTCCAGCCAGCGGATGGTGTTGATGTCCAGGTGGTTGGTGGGCTCGTCGAGCAGCAGTACTTCCGGATCGGAAAACAGTGCCTGGGCCAACAGAACGCGCAATTTCCAGCCTGGAGAGACTTCGCTCATCGGGCCGTTGTGCTGCTCGATGCCGATACCCAGGCCCAGCAGCAGTTCACCAGCGCGGGATTCGGCGGTGTAGCCGTCCATCTCGGCGAACTCGGTTTCCAGCTCGGCGACGGCCATGCCGTCTGCCTCGGTCATTTCCGGCAGCGAATAGATTCGGTCGCGCTCAGCCTTGACCTTCCACAGCTCCTCGTGCCCCATAATCACGGTGTCGAGCACGGTGAATTCTTCATAGGCGAACTGGTCCTGGCGCAGTTTACCCAGGCGCACGTTCGGCTCCAGCATGACCTGGCCACCCGACGGCTCCAGATCGTCACCGAGAATTTTCATGAAGGTCGACTTGCCGCAACCGTTGGCCCCGATCAGGCCATAACGGTTGCCAGCGGCGAACTTGACCGAAACGTTCTCGAAGAGCGGCTTGGCGCCGAACTGCATGGTGATGTTAGCTGTGGAGATCAATTACTTTACCTATCAATGGGTTGCGACAGCGCTGATGGCGCCTGGACCATTCCTGGGGCATTCCGGGACTGGACCAGTCTGAGCATGAGCTTGGGCCAGCGGGCATACGTCGACAGCGACATCAAGGCGTGAAGCCCAGTCGCTGAGCAGAATATATGGGTGCATGTTGGAATTTGGCGCGCATTGTCGCATATGTGGGGCGCGAGTTGTATGGCGGGGTGGAGTGGATGTTGAGGGCAGTTCTCTTACTAGGCGTTTTGCCCTGCCAGGCGAATGCAGCGAAGGTCAATCCTGTGTGGTCTGGTCCTTGAAGGCAAAACAGCGGAGCTTGCGGATAGATATCTCACCAAGTTCGACGAAAACTCCTACAAAATCAGCGTAACTGCATCAAGAGATGTCGGATGGTCAGATTTTTTCAGTTTCGTATTGATGACAGTTGAACATCTCAAGGGCCTCGCTTATTTTGCGTTTGTTCGCCCTACAGTGATGGCTCTTTACCGGTTCAGGGATGGCGAGGCTTTCGCTGTAGGGCGAACCTCTTCATGTCGCAATGACAGAAAACACCCTATAAGCGTCAGGTGCAAATGCAATGGAAATGCTTTCAGCTCAACAGGCAATCTCCAGCAACAAGGACGCCTGGAACGAATCCGCCAAACACCATAGAGGCACCGACAACTGGCAGGCTCTGCGCGCTGCTGTTGGTAAACCCGATTTTTCGTGCCTGGACCCAACGCTTACTGCACTAATGCTTCAGGTCGGCGTCAAGGGTAAGGACGTGGTGCAATTGGGCTGCAATAACGGGCGTGAAAGCCTGTCACTGTTTGGCCTTGGGGCTCGTGCCGTGACAGGTGTGGATCAATCCGAGGCCTTTCTTCAGCAGGCTCGGGAGCTGGCGAGTGAATCGCCTCATGCCCCTGAATTTATCGAGTCCGATATCCATCATCTGCCAGAACAGTTGCAGGAGCGCTTTGATGTCGCCCTGATCACCATTGGTGTGCTGGGCTGGATGCCGAACGTTGCACTGTTCATGTCCCATGTCGCCAGCACACTGAAGACGGGCGGCACCCTGGTGATTTACGAGACTCACCCCTTTCTGGAAATGTTTGACCCCAAGGCTGATAACCCGATGCTGCCGGTCAGCTCGTACTTTCGCCGTGAGCCTTTTGTGTCCCAGGAAGCCATCGTCTATGAAGGGAACGCCGAAAGTGCCCAAGCGACTTCCTACTGGTTTGTGCATTCGATGGGTGACATCGTCAGCGGCGCTATCAAGGCGGGCTTGCAGATCAGCGATATGAGGGAGTACCCGCACTCCAATCGCGAAGAACTCTACGACCAATATGAGCATCAGCCTGCGCAGTTGCCAATGTGCTTCACCCTGACGGCCATCAAACGCCCGGTTTGAGGTGCAATCGAAACACAAAAAAAAGCCCGCTGGGGGGCGGGCCAAGGGATTCACTTGAGGAGTAGGTTTCACCCTATAGCGGCAAAGGTGAAGAGTTTGTGAAAACGATGTCGCAAGAACGGATGCCCGATCCCCTCACTATTTACGTACGAAGGTGCGCATGGTTTGCCCCCGCTCGGTGCTGAAATACGTCGGCCTTGGCATGCCCTCATCGGCGGCAATAAACACAAAGTGATCCCCCTCCAATCGATAACTCGCCAGCAATTGCTTGCCCGCATCGGCGCCCATTGAGTCCACCCAGATGATGGTCTTGGGCGTCGTACAGGCGTCGAGGGTAAAGCTGCCTGCCAGTAACACCTCGCCGCCAAGGGTAACGACCCGAAATTGATCGCCACTGATGGTAGTCAGGGCGCCGGGAGCGCTGTGTTCATCTACCGGGTTGATCACGCCGCTGTCTTCCAGTGCGGTCTGTTCCCATTCTCCCTGGAGAGCCAATTGGTCATGGTGGCTGGCGCCGTGGGAAGGCTGGCTTGAGGGGGATGACATGCAAAATTCCTTTTTTATGAGCCGTTAGTTGCGGGGGAATTCAACAGCGATGAAGCAAATTTTTGAGAAAGCGCTCAAAAATGAGTGTTGGATGGGGTTTTTTCCTTTATTGGCGGACATTTGACACGATTTTGACATACGTTAAGCAAAATGCTCCGCTGCTTGTCGTCTACGCTCATGAATCTCGGGTATGACATTTGTATGTCTAAAAGGAAAAAATCTTCACGGGCCTGGAATTTTTTCTATGAAGGGAGGGTCGGATGACCCGTCGGCGCGACTGCGTATGTCCGGTGTTCAGGGCGTTGTCCCTGTTTTTTCAGTCGGTTATAAAGATCTAGCGTGTTTTGGGCGTTGCGTGTCCACTTTTTAGGGTGTAACAATTTTGAATAAAACTCCCCAGCTCCAAACTCATGCTGCATCGGACGAAATTGATTTGTTTGAACTGTTTCACTCTATCTGGCGGCAAAAGAAACTGGTTATTGGCTGTACGCTTTTCGCGGGGCTTGTGGGAGTTGGCTACGCATTCTTGGCGCCACGGGAATATCAGGTCAGCAGCGTTCTGCGCCCGGCGGCGATCAACGAACTGGACGCGCTAAACCGTTCTGAAGTCTATAAGTTGCCGCCTGCGGATGCGCTGGCCAAAGTAGGTACGCAACTGGATTCCTACGAGGCTCGTTTGAGCTTTTTCAAGGCTAACCAAGCCTTGTTCAAGGAATTTCAGCGGCCGGGGCAGAGCCTTGAGCAGAGTTTCGAGGCGTTTAATCGCGACTCTATCAAGCTGATTTTGCCCGATCCGAAAAAATCCGATTCTCTGAGCAGCTATATCCGCCTGGAGTTGCAGTACCCCACTGATATTGACGGGGTGGCGATTCTCAACGGGTTTGTCGACTACGCAGTTGCCGCTGAGCGTGAGCAAGTTGGCGCCGATCTTAAAGTGATCGTCAACAATCGCCTCACTGAACTCAAAGGCAAGATTGACGCCGCTCGCTCCAATTACGAAACCGACAAGGCGTCGAAAATCGCCAAGCTGCTGGAGGGCGACAAGCTCAAGCGGGCGCAGCTGGAAGACGAACTCGGCGCATTGCGTCTGCAGATGAAAATGGAACGCTCCAATCGCCTGGCGGAGCTGGCCGAGGCGATCTCGATTGCCAAGTCCATGGGCATCAAAAGCCCGACGACGCCGTCGTCCATGGCTGATGCGGGGCGCAGTGGCTCAAGTCAGGTCATGCGTACCGAGGTCAACAATCAGCGGATTCCGCTGTACTTCATGGGTACCGATGCCCTTGAGGCCGAACGCACCGCGTTGCAACAACGCACCAGCGACGACTTCACCAACAGCCGCGTTGCCGAAATTGGCAAGGAGCTGCAATTGCTGGAGGTCAACCGCCAGGTTGAGGTGCTGAATAAGCGTGGGAATGAAGATATCTTCCTGCAGGATGTTGAGCCCTTGCGTGCCGAAGTGGCGCGCTTGCGAAGCCTGAACATCGATATGAGCAGCTTGAAACTGGTGACGATCGACCGTCGCGCCCAAGAGCCGCTAAGCCCGATCAAACCGAAGAAAATCCTGGTGGTGGCCCTGAGCCTGGTGGCCGGCTTGGTGCTGGGGATCATGGTTGCACTGATTCGTCATTTCATCCTGATGCGCCGGGAAGCGGTACCGTACTCGCCGTTGGATGATCATCGTTTTTCCCGCCGTGAGCGCAAGGATGATGAGCCTCTGAGCTGATCAACTCGCGCCGCCCATAGGGTCGGCGTGAAGATCCCGGGCTGCTGCCTCGCAGCCCGGCGCGATACCGGCTAGCTCACCTTCGCAGAACTTCCTTCGATCACAGTTGCTGCGCACCTTTTCACAATTCATAGTTAACCTTTGGTTACAGTCTATGGCTAAAATAACAGCCAATGGTCATGGTCAGGATTGTCACCGAGCCTGCCGTATTGCCTGTTTGCCGAATTGTGATTTCAGGAGCTGCTTATTTAATCCTCGGCCGTCGTGGGCACGCAGGAGCAGCCGGTTCTCTTCTGACTTGTGACGAATTCCCTTGAAACTCATCATTGTTGCTCTCTACGTTGTCTCCATTGCGTATGTACACCTGCGTGGCCGGGTGCGGCATACGCTGGGCCGCCAATTAAGCGATCACTCGACCTTCCTGGCTCCGATTAATTGCTTTCTCTACCTGTTCTCCAAATTGCCCAGCCGGCCCTATCTGTCGCCCAGTGATTTTCCTGACCTGAGCCCGCTTCAGGAGCATTGGGAAGAAATTCGCCAGGAAGGCCAGAACCTGATGCGGGCAGGGGAGATTAAGCGCTCGGACCAATACGACGACGTGGGTTTCAACTCGTTCTTCAAGTCGGGCTGGAAACGTTTCTACCTAAAGTGGTACGGCGACAGTCATCCGTCCGCCATGAAGTTGTGCCCGCGCACTACCGAGTTGGTGCAAGGCATCAGTTCGATCAAGGCCGCGATGTTTGCCGAGTTACCACCGGGCTCCAAGCTGGTGCGCCATCGAGACCCGTATGCGGGTTCCTATCGCTACCATTTAGGCCTCGATACGCCCAACGACCCGGGCTGCTACATCGACGTTGACGGTGAAAGCTACTACTGGCGTGACGGTGAGCCGGTGATGTTCGACGAGACCTACATCCACTATGCGCAAAACACCACGCAACAGAACCGCATCATTTTGTTCTGCGATATCGAACGGCCGATGAAATACCGCTGGGCCGCGGCGTTCAACCGTTGGTTCAGTCGCAATGTCATGGCGGCGGCCGGTTCGCCCAATGAAGCCGGTGACAAGACCGGTGGTTTGAACCGTGCCTTTACTCGACTGTACAAGATCCGCTTGCGGGGCAAAGAGCTGAAAAAGCGTAATCGCACCCGCTACTACCTGGAAAAGTGGGCGATCTTTGCCGGTCTGGCAGCGATTTTTCTTCTGGTCTGAGATCACCTGTCAGAAAAGTCGTGTTACACCTGAAGAGAAACTATTTAGTTACCAAAGCCGAACCCTGGGCGTAGCGTGTTATCGAAAGCAGGTATTCCTCGCCACAGAGAGGCTTTGTCATGAACACCCATGTGCGCAACCTTGCAGTACTGGCGTTGGGCCTCGCGCTGACCTCGCTGGTACAGGCGCAAAATCTGCCTGGCAACAACAATCCCTACAACAGCCCCATTCATCGGGCCAATCCCAACAGCATGCAGGGCACCCAGCCCAATTCCCCCGCCATTCGTGGAACCAACGTCACTCCGGTGCCTCGGCCACCGACCCTGGAAAATGGCGGGATCGGTAACCGTTACCCACAGCGCGATGCCGCGCCCACTCGTCCTGCAATCCAACCGCAGGCGCCGACCCGTGACGCCAATGGCAATCGCCAGCCTTGAGTGTGTGAACCGAAAAAGGAACCCCACGGTATGTTTCTACGCAAAACCCTTTTAGCGACGTTCTGCGCCAGCGCCTTGTTGCCTCTGATGTTTCCTGTTTTCGCTGCCGATACCCAGCAGTTTCCCAGCGAGCAGGGCAGTGTCACTGCTACCCCTATTGTCAAAGGCCTGGACCATCCGTGGGCGGTGGCGTTCCTGCCAGATAAGCAGGGCTTCCTGGTCACCGAACGGCCCGGTCACCTGCGTTTTATCAGCGCAGACGGCAAGTTGTCGGCGCCCTTGAGTGGTGTACCGCAAGTATGGGCCAAAGGGCAGGGCGGTTTGCTGGATGTAGTGCTGTCGCCGGACTTCAAGCAGGATCGGATGGTCTACCTGTCCTATGCCGAAGGCGGCGGCAAGGGTGGCACCGCTGGCACTGCTGTAGGGCGCGGGCGCCTGGCCGACGACCTGAGTGGGTTGAAGGACTTCCAGGTCATCCTTCGCCAGGAACCCAAGCTGTCCACCGGCAATCACTTCGGTTCGCGGCTAGTGTTTGATCGCGATGGCTATCTGTTCGTAACCCTTGGGGAAAACAACGACCGTCCTACGGCCCAGGACCTGGACAAGTTGCAGGGCAAGGTCGTACGAATCTTCCCCGACGGGCGTGTGCCGGACGATAACCCGTTTGTTGGCCAGGAAGGTGCCAGGCCCGAAATCTGGTCCTATGGGCAGCGTAATCCTCAAGGCGCCGCCCTTAATCCGTGGAGCGGCACGCTGTGGGAAAACGAGCACGGCCCTCGCGGTGGTGATGAAATCAACATCATCGAACGGGGCAAGAACTACGGTTGGCCGTTGGCGACCCATGGCATCAACTATTCCTTGCTGCCCATTCCCGAAGCCAAGGGCAAGACAGCCGAAGGCACCGTCGCGCCTCATCATGTGTGGGAGAAATCACCGGCCATCAGCGGCATGGCGTTCTATGACGCCGACCGCTTCAAGGCTTGGCAGCACAATCTGTTTATCGGCACATTGGCCAGCCAGGAGTTGATTCGCTTGCAGTTCGATGGCGACAAGGTGGTGCATGAAGAACGCTTGCTGGGGGATTTGAAAGCGCGCATACGGGACGTGCGGCAGGGACCGGATGGCTTTTTGTATGTCCTGACGGATGAGGATGACGGTGTGCTGTATCGGGTTGGACTGAACCAGGATTGAGCCGCAAGCTTGAAACTTGCGGCCACGCCACCTACAGGCCGAGCTCCGACAATCCCGGATGATCATCCGGGCGCCTGCCCAACGGCCAATGGAACTTGCGCTCGCGTTCCTTGATTGGCATGTCGTTGATGCAGGCGTGGCGGTTGGACATCAGGCCGTTATGGTCAAATTCCCAGTTCTCGTTGCCGTAGGAGCGGAACCAGTTGCCGGAATCATCGTGCCATTCGTAGGCATAACGCACGGCGATGCGGTTATCGGTGAA
The DNA here is from genome assembly GCF_055407105.1 of Pseudomonas sp. C321. NCBI lineage: Bacteria > Pseudomonadati > Pseudomonadota > Gammaproteobacteria > Pseudomonadales > Pseudomonadaceae > Pseudomonas > Pseudomonas sp. C321. The sequence goes on from NZ_JBUZRB010000004.1 coordinate 468,896, forward strand.
CGCCCACAGCTCCTTGATCAGCCGATAATTCAACTCCCTGGCCCACTTACGCGTGAGGAACCCCTTGGCCTCTTCGCGAGTCTTGGCGAATTCGGCTCGGTTGCGCCATTGGGTGTCCAGGGTATAGGCCAGGGATACCCGCTGTGGGTCCCTGGAGTTCCAGCCGTCTTCGGCCAGGCGGATCTTCTCAATCGCTGATTCGCGGGTGAATGGCGGCAATGGTGGGCGCACTTCAGCATCGGATGACATGTGATTGCTCCTGAAGAAAGTCTAGGTTCAAACCGACGTTGCGTGGATCAATAGCATTCAAAGTGCCAATAAGGTTCGCGCCATGCATTGCGCATTATCAGCGGCTGTTGAATCGCCCATGACCAGGGCAACGGTAATGGCGCCATCGATGAGGATCAACAGCTGCGCTGCCTGTCGTTTTGGGTCGCGGATGCCATGTGCTTTACACAGTTCAAGAAGGTACTCGAACAGTTTCTGTTTGTGGGCCTTGGCCAGCAGGCGCACCGGGTCTTGTGCATCGCCGGTTTCGCCGCTGGTATTGATGAAGGCGCAGCCGCGAAAGTCTCCGCAGCCGAACCAGGCCTTGAGGGCGCTGAACACCGCCAGCAAGCGCTCGCCTGTGTTTTCGGTACGCTCAACTTCACCGCGCAGCCATTGCATCCAGCGCTCATCGCGGCGCTGCAAGGCGGCGATGACCAGCTCATCCTTGTTGGCAAAGTAGCGATAGATACTTTTCCTGGAGACGCCGGCGGTTTTCACCAGAAGCTCCATGCCGGTGGCTGCGATGCCACTTCGGTAGATTAATTTTTCGGTGACGTCGAGGATGATGTCGCGGGTTTCATTGCTGGTCATATCGTTCATGATCCATAAAGTAGAACGATCGTTCTTCTTGGTCAAGAGGTTATTTCTGCCCGTGGATGGGCAGACCTGAGCCCCCCCATGGTGTAAGCTCGTGGGCTATTCGGATTCGACCCATTGCGAGCCCTATGCCGTCGTTCTTCAAACGCTCCCTGTTGCCCAAGCTGCGCGGTTTCCCCCTCACTACCGACGCCATCGAGGTGCTGTCCGGTGCCGCCGAGTTTCGTCGGTGCCTGCTGGAAAAAATCGCCCAGGCCACCCAGCGCATCTACATCGTCGCGTTGTACCTGCAACAGGATGAGGCCGGCCAGGAAGTATTCGACGCCCTGCATGCCGCCAAGGCTGCCCGGCCCGAGCTGGATATCGTGTTGGTGGTCGACTGGTTGCGGGCGCAGCGCGGCCTGATCGGTGCCGGCAAGCAGCCGGGCAACAGCGCCTGGTACCAGGCCATGACCCAGTCCCACGAAAGCCAGGTGCCGGTATACGGCGTACCGGTGCAAACCCGTGAACTGTTTGGCGTGTTGCACCTCAAGGGTTTTGTGATCGATGACAGCGTGCTGTACAGCGGTGCTAGCCTCAACAATGTGTACCTGCACAAGTTCGACAAGTACCGCTTCGATCGCTATCACCTGATTCACAACAAGGCCCTGGCCGATTCGATGCAGCACCTGGTAGAGCACGGGCTGATTGCGTCAAAAGCTGTGCACCGCCTGGACCTGCCGGACTTGCCCAGCACCCGCAGCTTGCGCAATGACATTGGCGACTTGCGCAGCCGCTTGAAACACGCGACCTATGACACCACTACCGGCGCAGTGCCAAACGGCAACCTGTCAGTCAGCCCGCTGCTTGGCGTTGGCAAGAACAACCCCCTGAGCCGGGTGATCTGCGAGCTGATTGCCAGTGCCCAGCATCAACTGACCATTTGCACCCCGTATTTCAACCTGCCCCTGGCGGTAACTCGGGAAATCAACCGCGCCCTGGCCCGTGGGGTAAAGATCGACATCATCGTTGGCGACAAAACCGCCAACGACTTCTACATCCCGCCGAGCGAGCCGTTTAAGGTGATTGCCGCGCTGCCGTACCTCTATGAAATCAGCCTGCGGCGTTTTGCCAAGCGCCATCAGAGGATGATCGATACTGGCCAGCTGAATCTGCACCTGTGGCATGACGGTGATAACACCTATCACCTCAAGGGCATGTGGATCGACCAGCGCTACACCTTGCTCACTGGCAATAACCTCAATCCACGGGCATTCCGTCTGGATCTGGAAAATGCCTTGCTGATCGATGATCCACAGGGCGAATGGCTGGTGCCACGTCGTACTGAGTTGACGGAAATTTTCCGGCACACCTCGCGAATCGAGCGCTACCAGCAACTGCAAACCCTGGTGGAGTACCCGGAGGCTGTCAGCAAGTTTCTGCGTCGGGTCAGCCGGGTACGGATTGAGCGATTGTTGTATCGGATACTGTAGGGCTCAGGCCGATTGCCGTGCAGCCGGCCAGCAAGCAGTGAGTTGAAGTCAGTTCAAACCCAGTTTGCCCCGCAAGGTCGACAGGTCTTCCGCCAGGGTATTGACCGGTCCCACCAGCGCCTTGCGGTCGTTTTCCTTGACCTTGTCGTAGGTCTCAAAGCCGCCATCGGCGGTTTTGTATTTGGCCAGGATCTGGTCGACGGTGGCGAAGTTCTTGTCGACCTTGGCCATGAAGGCCTTGTCCTGTTTCTCGATCTGCCCACGGAATAGGTCGACGATTTTTTTCGCGCCGTCGATGTTGCCCTGGAAGTCATACAGGTCGGTGTGGCTGTAGCGGTCCTCTTCACCGGAGATCTTGGTGGCGGCGACTTCTTCGAGCAGTGCGGCGGCGCCGCCGACGACTTTTTCCGGAGGGAAGGTCAGGCCGGCGACGCGGGTCTGCAGGTCTTTGACGTCCTTGTTCAAGCCGTCAGTCAGCGCATCCAGGCCTTGGGTGGTGTTCTCGGAGAACAGTGTGTATTCGATGCGATGGAAACCGGTGAAGTCATCGGCCTTCACGCCTTTTTCGTGGTCGTCGACCCGCGAATCGATGGCAGCGTCGAGGTCGCTGAACAGTTCTGCGATCGGCTCGATGGACTCATAGTGAACGCGGGTTGGTGCATAGAGCTTCTTGGCCGTGGCCAGGTCGCCTTTCTTGACGGCGTCGGTGAACACCTGGGTCTGGGTGACCAGCTCATCGATCTTGTCAGTGACGTAGATTTTGTAGTCCGAGACCGGGCCCACCAGGTCCAGCGGTGCCGTAGCGGCAAAGGCCGCCGGCACAGAGAGGGTCAACAACAACGACAATGCCAGGGACGACTTTTTCATGGGAAGATTTTCCGCTGTGGGGTTGGTTTCAAGTGTTGGCAGTGGTTTGAGGATGCGTGGCAGCCAGCAGCGTGCGACCGATGAAATCCTGCGGCCCGGTGGCCCCCGGCAAGGTGAAGAAATAACCGCCACCTACCGGTTTCAGGTATTCCTCCAGAGGCTCGCCGTTAAGCCTTGTTTGCACGCTGATAAAGCCTTTCTCCAGGTCAGCCTGGTAGCAGATAAACAACAGCCCCATGTCCAGCTGACCATTTTTGTTGACGCCGTTGGAGTAGTTGAACGGCCGACGCAGGATCAGGTTGGCCTGAGTCTTGTGGGTGCGCGGGTTGGCCAGGCGGATATGGGCATCGAGCTTGGTCAACTTGCCTTCGGGGTCCTTGGTGTAATTGGGTACCTGGGTTTCGGTGTGGCCGTCCATGGGCGCGCCGCTGGGCTTGATCCGGCCGATGATGCTTTCTTGCTCCTGCAGGGGCGTGCGGTCCCAGCGCTCGACGAAGTTGCGAATGATCCGCACCGCCTGGTAGCTGCCATTGGCGGCCCAGGCCGGTTCGTCACTGCCCGGTTGGACCCAGACAATCTGGTCCATGGTCGTGTTGTCGTTGGAGTCGGGGTTGGCCGAACCATCACGAAAGCCGAGGAAGTTGCGCGCACTTTGCGCCGGCTCGCCTGGGTGAGCAGGGGCCTGGGGCGGCACGCTGCCTTCCTGCTTCCAGCGCACTAGCAGCAGGTCTGGCAGGTTTTTCACGATGTCACGCAGGGCGTGAATATTGGTGTCGGGGGTGTTGGAGCTGAACTGCAGGCTCAGGTCACCGTGGCACTGGGCGGGTTCCAGGGCGTCGTTGGGGAAACCGACCATGCGGCTCAGGCGTTTGGGCTTGGCGCTGGCCAGTGCGAAGCGCTCATCAAACAGCGACTCGCCGACGGACACGGTGATGGTCAGGTTGTCTGGCGTTACCACGGGGCCGAGAATTCCGGAATCGGTGGGCGGCAGTTTCGGGTCGACTTGCGGCACGGTGCCGCCGGTCATCAGGAAGCTGATGCGCTCGTTCAGCGTGCGCAGCAGCCGTTCCAGATCTTCACGATCGCTGGCCAGTACATCAAAGGACACCAGCATGCCGCAGGCCGGGCGCGGGGTGACGATGCCTGTTTGATGCTGGCCATGAAAATCGTGACGGTCCTGGGTCTTTTCACTGCTCGGCGCGGTGGTGACTTGTGCCGCGCTGGCGGCCATCGCCGGGCAACTGAGGTTGCTGCCGGCAATTGCCGCGCCTGTGGCAGCCATGCCTAGCAAGACACGACGACGCTGGGCTGAAAATTGTTCTGAATCACTCATGCTTTCAGTCATCTCACTGCAGGCCAGAAAGGCCAAGGGCGGGGTCGATTCCATCGAGTGCAACGGCCAGAGCCTTGGCCTTATCGGCGATCTGCTTGCGCTGATCGACGGTGACGCTGTCGTATGTGCTGTAGCTATTACCGACTTTCAAACTACTGAGCTGGGCGTCGAGGGCGTTGATGGCGCTGTCGATACCCGGCAGCAGGTTGGCAGCCGACTTGGTCAGCAGTGGACGCATCAGGCCCACTACCTTGCGCGTGACCTCCAGGTTGGCGGCAAAACCATTGAGGTCGTTATGGCTGTAGCGCTCTTCCTCACCGCTGGCTGCACGCACATCCGCCAGACTATTGAGGTTGCGCACCAGGATGCTCACCAGTTGTTCCGGTGGCAGCGATTGGGCGAGCAACTGTTGCTTGAGGCGGGTGACATCGGTCAGCAGGCGCTGGGCAATCGGTGTCAGGCCGTCGAGGTTGCGCTGCTGGAACAGGCCGTACTCAAGGCGGTGGAAGCCGCTGAAGGCCGGGTCCTGCTCACGTTTTTCAAAGTAATCGGCGCGGGCGTTGATGACGTTATCCAGCTCCGCCAGGCGTTGCGAGGCCGGGGCGAGACGCTGATAAGCCTCACGTGCCGGCACGTAAAGCGCCCGGGCCTGGCTCAGTTCGCCGGCTGCGATGGCCTGCTCAAGTGCGGTGACCGCCTTGATCAGCGCGCCGCCCTGGCTGCTCAGGTACACGCGAAATTCCGACAGTGGGCCAATAAACGCCACCATTGATGGCTTGGCCTTGGCTTGTGCGTCCGACTCGGCGGTCGGCGTCACATGCAGGGTGCCGCGTGGGTTGCTCTGCAGACCGCAGGTGATGACGTAGTCGCCGGGCGCCAGGTTAGCGTTGATCACCTGGCTCAGGCCGGGGGCGATATTTTCGCGTTCTTCGACCACCAGCACGCCGTCGAGAATTTCCCATTCCACCGCCCGGTCCGAGCGGTTGATGATGCGAAAACTGGCGTGGCCCGCCGGTACGGTCAGGGCATTGGGCTCGCAACTGTGGGCGTGAATGGTCACGGCGATTTCATCGTGGTTGGTCTGGCGCTTGGCGGCGGCCATTTTCGAGGCGTAGTAGAACAGGCCGCCGGCGGCGATCATCACGATCACCGAGCCGGCCACCGCCCAGCGCAGGGCACGGGGAGGCGAAGCCGGTTGAGGGGATTGGCTGGACAAGAGGCGGTCCTTATTGGCTGGAAGCGGAAGAGGTATTGCGGGCGATCGGTTTGCTGGGAGCCGCCGGCAGGAAGAACATCACCAAGGCCACCACCAGGTAAATCAGGTAGGCGCCGAGGGTGCTGATGGTGGGCGCATCCTGATAGCCAAACATCCCCGCCAGTACCGAACCCAGCGGGCCATCCATCGGCAGCGTGGCGCTGAAATCGAACAGCACGGTTTGCAGGCGGTTCCAGGCGCCAGCTTCGTGCAGGGCTTGTACCGAGTTGGCCAGGATGCCGGCGGCCACCACCAGGATGAATAAGCCGGTCCAGCGAAAGAACGCGCCGAGATTCAGGCGCATGCTGCCCGAATAGATCAGGAATCCGACGATGATCGCCAGGATCAGGCCGAGCAGGGCACCCATGGGCGCCGCCGGGCCTTCGCTTTGTTGGAACACCGCCAGCAGGAAGAACACAGTTTCCAGGCCTTCACGGGCCACGGCGAAAAACACCATGGCGATCAGCGCCGTGACCTGGTGTTTGGAGCCGGCCAGGGCGTGATCCAGGGATTGGTGCAGGGAATGCTTGATGGAGCGCGCTACCTTGCGCATCCAGAACACCATGGAACTGAGAATGCCAACGGCCACCAGGCCGACAATGCCTTCGAACAGCTCTTGCTGTTTTTGCGGGAATTCCGCGCTGACCAGTTCCAGGCCACCGCCTACCAGCAGCGCCAGGGCTGCGGCGAGAAATACACCGATCCACACCGCAGGCATCCATTGGCCGCGGCCGGTCTGTTTCAGGTAACTAGCGATGATGCCAACGATCAATGCCGCTTCAATCCCTTCGCGCAGCATGATTAGAAATGGAACGAGCATTCAGCACCGAAGCGTAATTAGATAGGAGGCTAAGTTGTAACATAATGATACTCATTGCTAAACAGGAAAAATTGCCATTTGCTGAACGGCAGCTGAACGGTGGTGACGAAGCGCAACCCCCACTATGATGCGCGACATCTTCTGCACAACCGGTCATCACACTTCCCATGTCGGAAAAAGACACCATCTCCATCCATCTGGTCCGCGAAGCGTTGTTGCAGAGCTGCGCGCCGGGTGCCGCTACCCATGAAGTGCTGAACAAGGTCGGGATTGCCCCGGCGCTGCTGGCACAACCGGGTGCCCGCGTTCCGGCGACGGCTTATGCACGGCTGTGGCGTTTGCTGGCGCGGCGACGGGATGACGAGTTTTTCGGTATGGACCCGCGCAAGCTTAGGTCCGGCAGCCTGGCGTTTTTCTGTCGTGCCTCCATGGCACAACCGACCCTGGCCGCCGGCCTGGAAACCGGCCTGGGCTTTCTCTCATTGATGCTTGAGCACATGCCTGCGCAATTGGTGCGCCAGCAAAGCCTGGCAGAAATAGTCCTGCTGGAGCCCGAACCTGAGCCCAAGCGGGCGTTTACCTATTTCGCCTACTGGATGATCGTCCACGGAGTCGCCTGCTGGCTTGCCGGTCGGCGCATTCCGATTCTTGCCATTGAGCTGCGCTGTTCGCAACCGGCCTTTTGTGGCGACTATCAGGTGATGTTTTCCGACAACCTGCGCTTTGACCGGCCACGCACCCGGATGATTTTTTCCGCCGACTGCCTCGACCTGCCGATCAAACGCAGCCCGGAAGAACTCAAGCGGTTCCTGGCGCAGGCGCCAGCCAACATCCTGGTCAAGTACCGAGACCCCGACAGCCTCGCTACCCGGATCAAGAATGACCTGCGCCAGATGCCGCCCCAGGACTGGCCGGAGACCGAGAGCCTGGCCAACACCTTGTGCATGTCGGCCTCGACACTGCGCCGTCGCCTGGCGGAAGAAGGCCTGACCTACCAAGGCCTCAAGGACAGTGTGCGCAAGGAGCTGGCCGTTATCTGGTTGGCCGAGCCTCATATCAGCTTCGCCGAGATTGCCAGCCGCCTGGGCTTTGCTGATACCAGTTCGTTCTACAAGGCCTTTCGCAAGTGGTCGGGCTCCAATCCTGGGCATTACCGCAGCCTGATCCTCAACGAGGTCAGTTGAAGAGTTTTCGTACATACGCTGATCGTCAAGCGGGGCTTGCTTGAGATTTTCCCTCTGTAGGGGCCAACGGAGCCATCCTTAAGCTGGCTGCACTTTTTCCATGTTGAAGAGTGCCGCAATGCCACTGGATCCTTTACAAGACAACGCGTCATCTTCATATGAGGATACGCGGAGCACCCCACAGAAACTCAAGGGTTTTCTTGTGCAGGTGATCAGTGCCAGCTTCGGGCATAAGCCGGGGCATGCTCCCAATGCTTCACTGCAAAAGGCCTGGGCCGCTGAAGAAAAGCTGGCCTGCCTGGAACGTCGCTATTTGCCACTGGACCAGGCGGACACTTATCGGACAACCGTGAATTCGACGGGCGCTATCTTCAGTGCGGCCGATGCCGTGCAAGGTCTTGTTAATGAGTAATCGGTACGGTGCCCGGACTTTCTCGAAGATCAAAGGGGGATGTATGAAGATGACGTTAGAAGGGCCAAAAACGTCGATGCCTTGCTGCCACGGTTTTCGTGCACGCTGATCCTCGCCGATGAAACGCCGGTGCAGGTGCTTACTTTGGGCGCAAAAAAAGCCCCGTGACCGAATGGGGCACGGGGCTAAAAATTGGCTGGATGCGACCAACCAAAGGAGCTCTTTACTCAGCGAATGCTGGCGACCGTGGTGTCCGGCTGCCAACCACCGCCCAGCGCTTTGTAGATCGCGACGATGCCGCGATACAGGTCGACTTCGGCTTGGGCCTGGGAGTCTTCGGCGGCCAGGCGTTCACGCTGGGCGTCCAGCAGCACCAGGAAGTCCACGGTGCCTTCGCGGTAGCGAATTTCGGCAAGATCCGCGGCGGCGCGGCTGGACTCACTCTGACGAATCAACGAAACCAGGCGCTGCTGGCGCTTGCCGTAATCGCTGAAGGCGTTTTCCGACTCTTCCAGGGCCAGCAGCACTTGCTGCTCGTAGGTCGCCAGGGCGCCATCGGCTTCAGCACCCGCCCCGCGCAAACGGGCGCGCACGCTGCCCAGGTCAAAGGCCGCCCAGGTAATGCTCGGGCCCAGCGCCCAGGCATTGGCCGCTGACGAGCCGATCTGCGATCCACGGCCGGCGGTAAAGCCCAGGAAGCCGCTGAGGCTGACCCGAGGGAATAAGTCGGCCTTGGCCACGCCGATCCGCGCGGTGGCGGCGGCCAGTTTACGTTCGGCGCTGAGAATGTCCGGGCGCCGCTGCAGCAGTTGCCCCGGATCGCCAATCGGCAAGGCCTTGGCAATCGCCGGCAGGCTGGCCGGACTCAGGTCTACGCTCAGTTTGTCTGGACGCTGGCCGAGGAGGGTGGCGATGCGGTTCCGCTCGCGCACTTGTTCGGCCTGCAATTGCGGCACGCTGGCTTCAACGGCGGCCAAGCGCGCATCGGCACGCACCACGTCGAGCTGATCGCCGACACCGGCGTCCCGCAGGCTTTCGGTGATGGTGCGCGAATCCTGCTGGTTCTTCAGGTTGGCCAGGGCTATTTTCTCGCGCAGTTGCGCGCCCCGCAGTTGACCGTAGGCGTCCACTAGTTCGGCAATCATGGTGACTTGCAGTTGATAGAGGTCGGCTTCGGCGGCCTGCTGGTCGGCATCGCTGGCTTGCAGGTTGCGCTGGATGCGGCCGAACAGGTCCAGTTCCCAGGCCATGTCCAGGCCCAGGTCGTAGCGTTCACTGTTGACGCGCTGGGTGGTTTGGCCAGGAATCTGCCCCTTGGCCAAATCGCTGCTGACGCGGCTGGTGATCGTCGGCATGGCGTCGTTGCTGGCGTCATCACGAATCGCACGGGCTGCCCGCAGACGGGCAAACGCTACGCGCAGATCACGGTTGCCGCTCAGGGACTGGGTCACCAGTTGGTTGAGGATCGGGTCCTCGAACTGCTGCCACCAGATCCCTTCGAAACGTGCGTGGTCGTATTGTTTAGCGTCGGTGGCGGCCGTGATATTGGCCGCCTCCAGGCTCTGGGTTTTATAGTCCGGGCCCACGGCACAGGCGCTCAGCGCCAGTACCAGCAAGCTCGGCAGGAAGACTTTCACGCTCATTGCTGTGTCTCCAGCTTCAAGGCCTTGGCCGCTTTGCGGGCTTCGCCGCGCTCGACAAAGCGCCGGATCAATACGTAGAACACGGGTGTCAGCAACAGGCCGAAGAAGGTCACGCCGATCATCCCGGAGAACACCGCCACACCCATGGCATGACGCATCTCGGCACCGGCACCGCTGGAGAACACCAGGGGCACCACACCCATGATGAAGGCGAACGAGGTCATCAGGATCGGCCGCAGACGCAGGCGGCAAGCTTCCAGCACCGCAGCGAGCGGATCGAGGCCTTCCTCCTGTTTATCCTTGGCAAATTCGACGATCAGAATCGCGTTTTTACAGGCAAGCCCCACCAGTACGATCAAGCCGATCTGGGTAAAGATGTTGTTGTCGCCGCCAGAGAGAATCACCCCGGTGATGGCCGACAGCAGGGTCATCGGGACGATCAGAATCACCGCCAGTGGCAGGCTCCAGCTTTCGTATTGAGCGGCCAGTACCAGGAACGCCAGCAGTACGCAGAGCGGGAACACGAACAGCGCGGTATTGCCCGAGAGAATTTGCTGATACGTCAGGTCCGTCCACTCGTAGGTCATGCCGTTGGGCAGTTCCTCGTTCAACAGTTTCTCAATCGCGATCTGGGCCTGGCCCGAGCTGTAGCCGGGTGCGGCGTTGCCGTTGATTTCAGCCGTGATGAAGCCGTTGTAGTGCATCACGCGGTCCGGGCCCGAGGTGTCGCTGACCTTGATAAAGGTCGCCAGGGGAATCATCTCGCCTTTGTTGTTGCGCACTTTCAGTTGGCCGATCTGCTCTTCGTCGAGGCGGAACTGCTGCTCAGCCTGTACGTTGACCTGATAGGTACGGCCAAAGCGGTTGAAGTCGTTGGCATACAGCGAACCCAGGTAGATCTGCAGGGTGTCGAAGATGTCGCTGATTGCCACGCCGTGGGTCTTGGCCTTCTCCCGGTCGATAGCGGCATTGACTTGCGGCACGTTGACGGTGTAGCTGGTGAACAGCCCGGCCAGTTCCGGTGTGGTCTGGCTCTTGGTGATGATGTTCTGCACTTCTTTGTACAGTTCTTCATAGCCCAGGTTGCCACGGTCTTCGACTTGCAGGCGGAACCCGCCGATGGTGCCCAGGCCCTGTACCGGCGGCGGTGGGAAGATCGCCATGTAGGCTTCCTGGATGTCGCTGTACTTGCCATTCAACGCGCCAGCAATTGCACCGGCTGACATGCTTGCATCCTTGCGCTCATCGAACGGCTTCAAGGTCACGAAGACGATGCCGCTGTTGGAGCTGTTGGTGAAACCATTGATCGACAGGCCAGGGAACGCCACGGCGCTTTCCACGCCAGGCTGTTTCAGGGCGATGTCGGACATGCGCTTGATCACGTCTTCGGTGCGGTCCAGGCTGGAAGCGTCCGGCAACTGGGCGAAGGCCACCAGGTATTGCTTGTCCTGAGCCGGGACGAAGCCAGTCGGGGTGTGGGCAAAACCGAACCAGGTCAGCACCATGAGACCGGCATACAGGAACAACGCAATGCCGCTGCCACGGATAACCCGGCCCACGGTGCGGACGTAGCCACCGCTTGCGCGGTCGAAGAAGCGGTTGAAAGGACGGAACAGCCAGCTACCGAAGATCCCGTCGAGGATTTTCGAGAAGCGATCTTTCGGTGCGTCATGGCTGCGCAGCAACACGGCGGCCAGGGCAGGGGACAAGGTCAGCGAGTTGAAGGCTGAGATCACTGTCGAGATGGCAATGGTCAAGGCGAACTGCTTATAGAACTGCCCGGTCAAACCGCTGATAAAGGCCGCCGGGATAAACACCGCACACAGCACCAGTGCCGTGGCGATAATCGGGCCGGTCACTTCACGCATGGCGCGCTTGGTGGCCTCCACTGGGCTAAGCCCCAGGCCGATGTTTCGCTCGACGTTCTCCACCACCACGATGGCGTCGTCCACCACGATACCGATGGCCAATACCAACCCGAACAGCGACAGCGCGTTGAGGGAGAAGCCAAACAGGTGCATGACCGCAAAGGTACCGATCAAGGATACCGGCACCGCCACCAGCGGGATGATCGAGGCGCGCCAGGTCTGCAGGAACAGGATCACCACCAGCACCACAAGGATCAGCGCTTCGAACAGGGTGTGCACCACAGCCTCGATGGAGCCACGCACGAAGATGGTTGGGTCATAGACGATGCTGAAGTCCATGCCTTCGGGGAAGCTTTGTTTAAGCTGCGCCATCTTGTCGCGCACTTCGTTGGAGATCTCGATAGCGTTGGAGCCCGGTCGCTGGAAGATCGGGATCGCCACCGCCGGTTGGTTATTGAGCAACGAACGCAGAGCGTATTGGCTGGAACCCAGCTCCACACGTGCGATGTCTTTCAAACGGGTGATTTCACCGTTATCGCCTGCGCGAATGATGATGTTCTCGAACTCTTCCTCAGTAACCAGGCGGCCCTGAGTGTTGACCGACAACTGGAAGCTGGTGGCATTCGGCGCAGGCGGCGTGCCGAGGGCACCGGCGGCCACTTGACGGTTCTGCTCGCGGATCGCGGTGACCACATCGGTGGCCGTCAAATTACGCGAAGCGGTCTTGTTCGGATCGAGCCATACCCGCAGGGAGTAGTCGCCCATGCCGAACAATTGCACGTCACCGACACCGCCCAGGCGCGCCAACTCATCCTTGATATTGAGCAAGGCGTAGTTGGACAGGTAGAGCATGTCGTAGCGCTTGTCCGGCGAGGTCAAGTGCACAACCATGGTCAGGTCGGGGGAAGCCTTGTCCACGGTGATACCGATCCGGGTCACTTCTTCGGGCAGCTTGGGCTGGGTCCGGGTGACGCGGTTCTGGACCTGGACCTGGGCATTATCCAGGTCGGTTCCGAGGGCGAAGGTGATGGTCAGGGTAATCTTGCCGTCGGCCGTCGACTGCGAGGACATGTACAGCATGTTCTCGACGCCGGTAATGGCTTGTTCCAGCGGCGCGGCAACGGTTTCACCGATGACTTTCGGGTTGGCGCCCGGGAAGTTGGCGCGTACCACTACGGTCGGCGGCACCACTTCCGGGTATTCACTGATCGGCAATTGGAACAGTGAAATCGACCCGGCGATCAGGATCAACAGCGAGAGCACCGCTGCGAAGATCGGCCGCGAAATGAAGAACTGGGAAAAATTCATCTTGAGTGTTATCCCTTAACCGCGTGGAGTCGCGACGCTTGCGAGCTTGGGCGCGGATTTATCCGGCGTCACTTGCTCCAGGTTGCTGGCTTCAAGCGCTTGTCGTTGTTGTGCCAATGCGGCGAGGGTTTCCTTGCTGGCCATCGGGATGGTTTCCGGGGCGACCGGCGATCCCGGGCGAACCCGCTGCAGGCCCTTGACGATAATGGTGTCGTCCTTGTTCAGGCCGCTGCGCACGATGCGCAAGCCTTCGATCTTCGGGCCCAGCTCCACGGCGCGGTACGACGACTTGTTGTCGGCATCCATCACCAGCACGAACTTCTTGCCCAGGTCGGTACCGACTGCTTCGTCGTTGATCAGTACGGCAGAGTAGGTGCCGCTGCCTACCAGTTTCAGGCGTGCGTACAGGCCTGGGGTGAAGCGCCCGTCGGTGTTATCAAAGACTGCTCGACCCCGAATGGTGCCGGTCGCCGGGTTGACCTGATTGTCGACAAAATTCATCTGGCCCAGATGCGGGTTGCCGTCTTCATTGGACAGGCCCAGGTATACCGGGGTGGTGGCGCCACGGCGGCCCTGGCGGGCCAGCTCGGTGTACTTGAGGTACACGCGTTCATCGGCGTCGAAGTAGGCGTAGACCTTGTCGGTAGACACCACGCTGGTAAGCGAAGTGACATCAGCGGTCACCAGGTTGCCGGCAGTGATGTCGGCACGGCTGACACGGCCGCTGATGGGCGAGGTGACGCGGGTGAAGCTCAGGTTCAGCTTGGCCAGGTCCAGTTGCGCCTGAATGCCAGCGACAGCAGCGCGGGCTTCCTGGGCAGCGGAGGTACGGGAGTCGGCAAGCTCGGCGGAAATCGCGTTGCTCTGACGCAGGCGCTCGCCGCGCTGGGCTTCGTTATCGCTGCGGCTTGCTGCTGCGCGGGTTTGTTGCAACTGGGCTTCAAGGCGGCGGACTTCGGCCTGGAACGGACGCGGGTCGATTTGGAACAGCAACTCGCCTTTCTTGACCAAGGCACCTTCGGTGAAGGCGACCTGATCGATCTGGCCGGAAACCCGAGGACGAATCTGCACGGTTTCCGGCGCTTCCAGGCGACCGGTGAACTCGTCCCATTCGTTGACGGGCTGTTCAAGGACCTTGGCAACGCTGACTTTACTGGCTGGCATGGCGGCCGCTTGGTCAGGGGTCTTGCCGCATGCGCTTATCACCATCACGGCCAAAATGGCCAGGGGATAGCGCAAATGTTTGAGTGACTGTTCCATGAGGTGCATCCGCCAATGTATTTGAGATGGGCGGATCATGCTCGGCGATGTGCTCTCTCACGAATCGAATGAAACAAAGGTAACTATCATTCGGAATGATATAAGCGCGAACCAAGCCCTCTAGAATGGGGCTTTCGTTAGGTAGCTATCAATAGTATTGATGACAAAGGACTGTTGTGAGGAATGCAAAGACGCGGCAAGCGAAGAGGGCGCCCCATCAAGAAAATCGGCGAACGAGGAGATGAGTAGCGCAGCGCATCACCTGCAGGGTATGTCGACGGGTTCTCATCAATGCAATACGTTTGACCATATCCCCCCTGGGGGGATAGGATGCCAGCGTAATTCATAGAGGCCTGAGGCCTAAACCATGAGCGAGCACGAGCACAATCACCGCCACATCCACCAGAGCCACGAGGCGATCATCAAGCGCCTTAAACGGGCGGACGGTCACCTGCGCAGCATCATCACCATGATTGAAGACGGTCGTGAGTGCGTCGACATTGCTCAGCAGCTGCATGCTGTGGAGAAAGCGGTGTGCCAGGCCAAGCGAACGCTCATCCAGGATCACATTGATCACTGTCTGGAGGACACCGTTTCGGCCCTGAATATTGGCGAGCGTGGTCCGTTAGAAGCCTTCAAGCAAATCACCAAGTACCTCTAGGTCTGATATGCCTAACTTCGCTGAAATCTTGCAGCAGGGTGGCTCGCACGCCTGGCTGTACTTTCCGAGCGCAATTCTGCTCGGTGCTCTGCATGGGCTGGAACCAGGCCATTCAAAAACCATGATGGCGGCCTTCATCGTGGCCATCCGCGGCTCGGTAAAGCAGGCCGTTTTATTGGGCCTGGCCGCTACGCTGTCGCACACTGCCGTGGTTTGGTTGGTTGCCATCGGCGGTATGTACCTGGGCAAAGGCCTGGATGCTCAAACCACTGAGCCTTACTTCCAGCTCGCCTCTTCTGCACTGATCATCGCGATTGCGCTTTGGATGCTGTGGCGTACTTGGCGCGGTGAGCAGATGTTCAAGTTCGAGCAAGGTGATGATCATCATCACGGCGAGCATGCCGGTCACTCCCATGATGACGACCTGGAATGCCAGGAACATCATCACGGGCACGCCCATGGCGAACGGGAAGGCTTGGAACTGTCGATTGATGGTTATCAGGATGCGCATGAGCGTGCCCATGCCACCGATATCCGCAAGCGTTTCGCCAACCGCGAAGTCACGACGGGACAGATCATCATGTTTGGCTTGACGGGTGGGCTCATTCCTTGCCCTGCGGCCATTACCGTTCTACTGCTCTGCCTTCAGGTCAAGGAAGTCACCTTGGGTGGCGTGCTCGTCCTGTGCTTCAGCATTGGCCTGGCGCTCACCCTGGTAACCGTCGGCGCCGCAGCAGCTATTGGCGCCAGGCAGGCCTCCAACCGCTGGCCCTGGATGGGCGCCGTTGCTCGTCGCGCACCTTACCTGTCCAGCGCGCTGATTATCGGAGTCGGTCTCTATGTGGGCATCCATGGCTGGATTGGTCTGAACGCTTAGGGCGACTCTTGAGTGTTTGCCAAGGGCGTCGGGATTAGCGTAAATGACGAAGTTTCACGATACCTCCAGGGTATTAAGTGAGACCTAATCAATATTGGACGGCCTGCGCCCTCAGCGTCAATCTCTGCTGAAGAACAACTATTATGCAGGCTGAACGTCTCATGGTCGCTGTCACCATCGAACGCTTCGATACCCAGATTGTCGACCCCCGACGATCCGCTCGCACAGATGGTATGACCGTTAAGCGTCCTACTGACATGCCGGTAGATAAGGCCAGTAAACTCAAGTCCGATGAAAAGAAACTGGCCTGTGCCTACACCCTGTCTTCGGCAGCTCTTGCCATCAACAAAAACAAGATAATGATGAGGACCACTGCCATGACTATCCGTATTTCGCAAACTGCTGAAGTACAGCAGTTCTTCGAAAGGGCATCCGGCTTCGACCAGACCGCTGGCGGCCAGCGCATGAAGACTGTGGTACACCGAGTGTTGAGCGACACGATCAAGATCATCGAAGACCTGCAAATCACTCCTGAAGAATTCTGGAAGGCCGTCAACTATCTCAATGACTTGGGCAGCCGCCAGGAAGCCGGCTTGCTCGTCGCAGGCCTTGGGCTTGAGCATTACCTCGACTTGCTGATGGATGCAGAGGATGAGCAGGCCGGGCATGTAGGTGGTACGCCACGCACCATCGAGGGGCCGCTGTATGTTGCCGGAGCGCCGTTGTCCGAGCACTACTCCCGCCTGGATGATGGTCAGGACGCTGGCACTGTCCTGTATATGCGCGGCCAGGTTCGCGACACCGATGGCGAGCCGTTGGCCAACGCCATTGTCGATGTGTGGCACGCCAATACCGGCGGTACCTACTCGTACTTCGATCCTTCGCAGTCGGAGTTCAACCTGCGTCGCCGCATCCAGACTGATGCTGAAGGGCGCTACCGCTTCCAGAGCATCGTGCCGTCCGGCTATGGCTGCCCACCTAATGGCCCGACGCAACAGTTGCTCGATCAACTGGGTCGTCATGGTCAGCGTCCGGCGCATATTCACTTTTTTATCTCGGCGCTCGGCCATCGTCACCTCACCACCCAGATCAACCTGGCCGGGGACAAGTACCTGCACGATGACTTTGCCTATGCCACTCGTGACGAGTTGATCGCCGAGATTCATTTCAGCGACGATACCAATGGCCGGCGTGCCGATATCGATTTTGACTTTGTATTGCAGCCAACCGCTGCGGCCAAGGACGAGAATCGTCATGAACGGGTGAGGGCGTTGGAGGCTTGATACCCCAACAGGACTTGTTGCCTGCGGGGGCGTTTTGGCGTCAGCCTAGGGCCAAAGAGGCGCAACCATGACCGTGCTATTGAGTGAGTGCAGCCAGATTTTTGATCGTGCAGATGCCTATGCTGTGTCGGATTACGTCAACCAGCATGTGGGCAGCCACTGTATCCTCCTGCCACCCAGGGGGCGCCCACAGGCGAGCATCAGCCACCGGACCTTTTCCAGCCTGGATTTGTGCCGCATCAGCTACGGCGCTCCGGTGCGGGTAACCTCAGTGGCGCTGGAAACGATTTACCACCTGCAGATTCTGCTGCGCGGTCACTGCCGCTCCACCTCCCGTGGCGAAGAGCAGATTTTAGGACCGGGTGAAATCCTGCTGATCAATCCGGATGACCCGGTGGACCTGACCTATTCTGCCGACTGCGAAAAGTTCATCATCAAGTTGCCCGTGCGCCTGCTGGAAAACGCCTGCCTTGAGCAGCACTGGACGCTGCCGCAACAGGGCATCCGTTTCGCGGCGGCGCGCCACGTGCTCAGCGAGATGGGCGGATTCCTGCCATTGCTGGGGTTAATCTGCCAAGAGGCCGAAAATGCCGCAGAGCCCGAAGTGCAGGGCCTGTATGAGCGCATTGTGGCGAATAAACTGCTGGCATTACTGGCCAGTAACGTCTTGCGTGTGATTCCCCGGCCGGATCAACGCGGCGGCTTTGAAGCGGTGCGCCAGTTTATTGAGGAGCACCTGACCGAGGATGTCAGCGTCGAACAACTGATGGCCATCGCCAGGGTCAGCGAGCGTTCGCTGTATACCTTGTTCGAACGCCAGGTCGGCCTATCGCCGCGTGACTATATGCGTCAACGCAAGCTGGAGCGGGTGCATGCCATGTTGCAACTGGGCACGGCTCGCAGCGTGACGGAAGTGGCGCTGGATCACGGTTTCCTGCATTTGGGGCGTTTCTCCGAGTCCTATCGCAAACGCTTTGGCGAGCTGCCTTCGCAGACCTGGAAGCGGCAACGATAAACCGGTTGCGCCAGGCGGATAGCGATTTGCAGTCAGCGGATATTGAAGGGTAAGACGAGTACATAAGGTGGGGGTGCCTGATACAAGAACAACGGAGGGCCTACCCCATGATCAGCACACTCGACCGACTTGCCCGACAACTGCGCGAATCCGTCCAGGACGATCCCGCTACCGGGGTTTTCCGCTGCCGCCGCGACATATTCACCGACCCTGACCTATTCGCCCTGGAGATGAAGCACATTTTTGAAGCGGGTTGGGTCTACCTGGCACATGAAAGCCAGGTGCCAGAGATCAACGACTACTTCACCACCTGGATCGGCCGCCAGCCCGTGGTCATCACCCGCGACAAACAAGGCGCGCTGCACGGCCTAGTCAACGCCTGTGCACACCGCGGCGCCATGTTGTGCCGCCGCAAACAAGGCAACAAGGGCTCATTTACCTGCTCATTCCACGGCTGGACGTTCAGCAACGCCGGCAAGCTGCTCAAGGTTAAGGACGCCAAGACCGGCGCCTATCCCGACAGTTTCGACTGTGACGGCTCCCATGATCTCAAGCGCCTTGGCCGCTTCGAAAACTATCGAGGTTTCCTGTTTGGCAGCCTGAGTGAAACGGTTGCGGAACTGAGCGATTATCTGGGTGAAACTCGGGTGATTATCGACCAAATGGTCGATCAGGCACCGCTGGGCCTGGAAGTGCTGCGCGGCAGTTCGTCGTATGTCTACGACGGCAACTGGAAGTTGCAGATCGAGAACGGCGCCGATGGTTATCACGTCAGCTCCGTACACTGGAATTACTCGGCGACCATGGGCCGGCGCAACTACGAAGCCGAAGGCACGCGCACCGTCGATGCCAATGGTTGGTCGAAAAGCCTCGGCGGCGTGTATGCCTTCGAACACGGGCATATCCTGCTGTGGACGCGCCTGCTCAACCCCGAAGTACGCCCGGTGCATGCTCACCGCGAAGCGCTGGCCGAACGCCTGGGCCAGGAACGCGCCGACTTTATCGTCGATCAAACCCGCAACCTGTGCCTTTATCCCAATGTTTACTTGATGGACCAGTTCTCCACGCAGATCCGTGTCGTACGGCCGATCGCGGTCGACAAGACCGAGGTGACGATTTATTGCATGGCGCCCAAGGGCGAAAGTGCCCAGGAGCGCACCACGCGCATCCGTCAGTACGAAGACTTCTTCAACGTCAGCGGCATGGGTACACCCGATGACCTTGAAGAGTTCCGCGCCTGCCAGACCGGCTACCAGGGCGCGACCACCTTATGGAATGACCTCAGCCGCGGCGCGAAACAGTGGGTCGAAGGCGCGGATGAGAATGCCAAGGCCATGGGCATGCACCCGCAACTCAGCGGCGTGAAAACCGAAGACGAAGGGCTGTTCGTACGCCAGCACGCTCATTGGGCACAAAGCCTTCAGCGCGCGATCAAGTTGGAGCAGCAAGGCTTGATCGCTACCGACAAGGAGGTGCTGTCATGAGCATTTCCCGTGACCGCCTGCTGGACTTTCTGTACCGCGAAGCGCGCCTGCTGGATGACCGCCAGTGGGACGAGTGGCTGGAGTGCTACTCACCCAAGGTCGAGTACTGGATGCCTGCGTGGGACGACCACGACACCCTGGTAGAAGACCCGCAGAGCGAAATCTCGCTGATTTACTACCCCAGCCGTGACGGCCTGGAAGACCGCGTATTTCGCATTAAGACCGAGCGTTCCAGCGCCAGCACACCGGAGCCGCGCACTGCACACCTGATCACCAACCTCGAAGTACTGGCCGACGACGGTCAGCACGTGGAGCTGCGCTTCAACTGGCAAACCCTCAGCCATCGCTACAAGACCACGGATACGTATTTCGGCACCTCGTTCTATCGCCTGGATATCAGCGCCGAACAGCCGCTGATTACGCGCAAGAAGGTCGTGCTGAAAAACGATTACATCCATCAGGTCATCGATATCTACCACATCTGAGGACACACCCATGACGTACTCCATTGCCCTGAACTTCGAGGACGGGGTCACCCGTTTCATCGACTGCAAGGTGGGTGAAAAGGTCCTCGACGCCGCCTTCCGCCAACGTATCAATTTGCCGATGGATTGTTCGGACGGTGTGTGCGGCACCTGCAAATGCCGTTGTGAAACCGGCGTCTATGACTTGGGTGATGACTACATCGAAGACGCCCTGAGCAAGGACGAAGCCGAGGAGCGCCAAGTTCTGACCTGCCAGATGGTGCCGCAATCCGATTGCGTGATTGCGGTGCCGGTGTCATCCAGCGCCTGCAAGACTGGTACGGCGCAATTTGCCGCTACGGT
Source organism: Pseudomonas sp. C321 (assembly GCF_055407105.1). NCBI lineage: Bacteria > Pseudomonadati > Pseudomonadota > Gammaproteobacteria > Pseudomonadales > Pseudomonadaceae > Pseudomonas > Pseudomonas sp. C321. The sequence continues at coordinate 489,332 of NZ_JBUZRB010000004.1, forward strand.
CGCGACCATTACCCGCCATGCTGATGCTGCCCTGGAGGTCAGTTTCGAACTGGATCAGGCGCCGGTATTTCTCCCTGGTCAGTACGTCAATATTGGCGTACCCGGCAGCGGACAGACACGTTCCTATTCCTTCAGCAGCCACCCCGGCGACAAGCGCGCGAGCTTCCTGATCAAGCATGTGCCTGGCGGGTTGATGAGTGGTTGGCTGGAGCGCGCCCAGCCCGGAGACGCGGTACCGATGACCGGGCCACTGGGCAGTTTCTACCTGCGTGAAGTGGCTCGGCCATTGCTATTCCTGGCGGGCGGTACTGGTCTGGCGCCGTTCTTGTCGATGCTGGAAGTGCTGGCCGAGCGAAAGGAAACTCGACCGGTAACGCTGATCTATGGCGTGACACGGGATCAGGACCTGGTGATGGTCGAGGTTCTGGAAGCCTTCGCCAAACGCTTGCCCTGCTTCCGTTTTGTCACCTGCGTGGCCGATCCACAGACCGCTCACCCGCAGCAGGGCTATGTCACACAGCACATGGCCAAAGAGCTGCTGAACGACGGCGGGGTTGATGTTTACCTCTGTGGGCCGCCACCGATGGTCGATGCCGTGCGCCAGCACTTCAAGAGCCAGGGTGTAACCCCGGCCAGCTTCCACTACGAGAAGTTCACGCCCAACGCCATCGTCACTGGCGATGCCGCCTGAGGAAACAATCATGAGTCCACGTTTCAACACCAAGGTTGCGCTGGTTACCGGCGCAGCCCAGGGCATCGGCCGGCGTGTCGCCGAGCGTTTGCTGGAGGAGGGCGCCTGGCTGATCGCGGTCGACCGCTCGGAACTTGTGCATGAATTGCAGCATGAGCGAGCGCTGACTCTGACCGCCGACCTTGAACAGCATGCCGAATGTGCCCGTGTAATGGCCGCAGCCAAGGAACGTTTCGGTCGTCTCGATATTCTGGTCAACAACGTTGGCGGAACCATCTGGGCCAAGCCGTTCGAGCACTACGCCGAAAATGAAATCGAAGCCGAAGTGCGTCGCTCACTGTTCCCGACGCTGTGGTGCTGCCATTGCGTGTTGCCTTACATGCTGGAGCAGGGCAGTGGCGCCATTGTGAATGTCTCCTCCGTCGCCACTCGCGGTGTCAATCGTGTGCCTTATGGCTCGGCCAAGGGCGGCGTCAACGCCCTGACTGCCTGCCTGGCCCTGGAGACCGCCGGCAGCGGCATTCGGGTCAACGCCACCGCACCGGGCGGCACCGAAGCGCCACCACGCCGGGTCCCGCGCAACAGCCAGCCCCAAAGCGAACAAGAGCGCGTCTGGTACCAACAGATCGTCGACCAGACCCTCGACAGCAGCCCGATGAAACGCTACGGCAGCATCGACGAACAAGCGGGCGCCATTCTATTCCTCGCCTCCGATGAGGCCTCTTACATCACTGGCGTCACCTTGCCGGTGGGAGGCGGTGACCTGGGCTGACCCGACGATTTAACTGCGGACATTGACTCACAACAACAATAATGAGAGCACTGCCATGCGTACCCATGACGTCCATTCGATTATCGATAACGCCCGTTTCAGCCGTTTCCACTGGCTGGTAATGGGCTTGTGTGCCTTGCTGTTAATCTTTGACGGCTATGACTTGTTTATCTACGGCGTGGTCCTGCCGGTGATCATGAAGGAATGGGGGTTGTCTCCCCTGCAGGCCGGCGCGCTGGGTAGTTATGCGCTGTTCGGCATGATGTTTGGTGCGTTGGCCTTCGGCAGCCTAGCGGACAGGATCGGCCGCAAAAAAGGCATCGCCATCTGCTTTGCGCTGTTCAGCCTCGCAACCGTGGTGAACGGCTTTGCCAGCACACCCACTGAGTTCGGCATCTGGCGGTTTATCGCTGGGTTGGGCTGTGGCGGACTGATGCCGAATGCGGTCGCGCTGATGAACGAATACGCGCCGAAGAAGATGCGCAGCACCCTGGTGGCCCTGATGTTCAGCGGCTATTCCCTGGGCGGCATGCTCTCGGCCGGCGTGGGGATTTTCATGCTGCCGCGCTATGGCTGGGAGTCGATGTTCTTCGTCGCCACCGTGCCACTTTTGCTGCTACCGCTGATCCTGTATTGGCTGCCTGAATCCATCGGCTTTCTGATCCGCCAAGGCCGGCTGGAACAGGCACGAGCGCTGCTCAAGCGCCTGTCGCCCGAAACCCATATCGAGGCCGAAGACCAGTTGCAGATCAGTGCCGGGAAGGGCAAAGGCGCCTCGGTGCTGGAGCTGTTTCGCCATGGCCTGGCGGTACGCACCGCGTCGATCTGGGTCGCGTTTTTCTGCTGCCTGCTGATGGTCTACGCCTTGAGTTCGTGGCTGCCCAAGCTGATGGCCGGTGCCGGTTACAGCCTGGGGTCGAGCCTGTCATTCCTGCTGGCGCTGAATTTCGGCGGCATGGCCGGGGCAATTCTCGGCGGTTGGCTGGGTGATCGGCTGAACCTGGTGAAAGTCATGATCGGCTTCTTCATCTCCGCCGCGGTGTCCATCAGCTTGCTGGGCATCAACAGCCCGATGCCTGTCCTGTACCTGCTGATCTTCGTCGCGGGCGCCACCACCATCGGCACGCAAATCCTGCTGTACGCCGGGGCCGCGCAACTATATGGGCTGTCCATTCGCTCCACCGGCTTGGGTTGGGCGTCGGGCATCGGGCGCAACGGCGCCATCGTCGGGCCGCTGCTGGGCGGTGCGCTGATGGGCATCGAGTTGCCCCTGCAACTCAACTTTATGGCCTTTGCGATTCCCGGCGCTATCGCTGCGCTGGCGATGACCACCTACGCCCTGAATGAGCGTCGCGCCAGTGCTGATTTGATCACCGCCCGGGCGCTGTAACTTTCCAAACCGTCGATAACAATAACTAAGAGCAACGACATGAATACACAACGTATCTGGCTGTCCCTGTTGGGCATGCCCCTTGCGGCGACGGCGGCTGAGGGCGGTTTTTTCGAGGGATCTACGGCCAGCTTGCAGGCCCGCAACTATTACTTCAGCCGCGACTTCTCGGACATCGTCGGCGCCAGCAAGCAGTCGAAGGCGCAGGAGTGGGGCCAGGGTTTTATCCTGACCTACAAATCCGGCTATACCCCGGGCCCCGTCGGATTTGGCCTGGATGCACTGGGCACCCTGGGCCTCAAGCTCGACAGTAGCCCGGACCGGGTCAATACCGGTTTGCTCCCGGTCAAGGGCGATGGCCGTGCCGCCGACGATTACAGCCGTTTGGGCCTGACCTTCAAGGCCCGGTTTTCCAAAACCGAATTGAAGGTTGGTGAGTTGCAGCCCAACCTGCCGGTGCTGGCCTTCAGCGATATTCGCCTGCTGCCGCCGAGTTACCAGGGGGTGAATGTCAGCTCCAGCGAGTTCGCTGGCCTGACGCTACAGGCCGGGCATTTGACCACCACCAGCCTGCGCAACGAAGCCGGTGACGAGAAGATGATCGCCATGTTCGGCCATGTGCCGCAGCGCGGTGCTGAAAGTGATGCGTTCAACTACGTCGGTGGCGACTACGCCTTCAACACCAACCGTACCAGCGTCAGCTTCTGGCATGGCCAACTGAAAGATATCTACAGCCAGGATTTTGTCGGCCTCAAGCACAGCCAGCCGATGGGCGATTGGGTGTTCGGCGCCAACCTGGGTTATTACGATGCGCGGGAAGACGGCGATAAATTGCTCGGCAAGATCGACAATCAAGCGTTTTTCTCGCTGCTGTCGGCCAGGCATGGCGGCCACACTTTTTATGTCGGCTATCAAGCGATGTACGGTGATAGCGCCTTCCCGCGAGTGTTTGCCAACATCTCTCCGCTGGGCAACGAGGTACCCACTTATGAGTTCGCCTACACCGACGAGCGCTCCTGGCAGGCGCGTTACGACTACGACTTCGTGGCGCTGGGGGTTCCGGGGCTGACCACCACGGTGCGCTATATCACCGGTAACAACGTGACCACCGGCGCAGGTTACGAAGGCAGAGATCGTGAGCGGGATCTGGATATCGGCTATGTGGTGCAGAGCGGCTATTTGAGCGGCCTGGGCGTGCGGGTGCGCAATGTCATGGCCCGTTCAAACTACCGCAGTGATATCGATGAGAACCGGCTGATCCTCAGTTACACCTGGAAGCTGCTTTAAACGCCGCCCTGGCAAGTGCCCATGACCTGGTAGTTGACGGTATGGCTGACGCCTTGGCTGTCGAGGTAAACCAGGGTCGCCGGTTCCACCCGGCAACTGCCGGGTACGAGTGTGATTGAAACGATGTGCTGGATATCTGGCGCTGGGCTTTCATTGCTGCCAGCCGCCATTGCGCCGGTAGCGATGAAGAGCAGGACAAGGCTGAGAAATTTGATATTCATGATGACTCCCTCTGTCAGTAGGGTTCATTTTAGTGATTACGGCGCTGGGTTAAAGGCAGGAACAGGTAAATGACTCGTACGTATCAGGTAGCAATAAAGGCGCAACGTTAATGGACCTGCTCAATGGCATGCAGGTCTTTGCGCGGGTTGTCGACAGTGGCAGTTTTGCTGCCGCTGCCGAGGTTCTGGATGTGTCGGGCGCGCACGTATCCCGGTTGGTATCCGACCTGGAGAAACATCTCCAGACCCGCCTCTTGCACCGCACCACCCGGCGCCTGAGCCTCACCGAATCAGGCGAGCGGTTCCTGCTGCGCTGTCGGGACATTCTTGAGGACGTCCGGGAGGCCACGGTTGAGGCCAGCGGGGCTCACCTCAACCCGCGCGGGCGTTTGCGGGTGCATTGCATGAGCGGGCTGGGGGTGCTGATAACGCCGTTGATCGCCCGTTACAGCGAGCATTACCCGCACGTTTCCATGGAGCTGACCCTCTCACAGCACAACCCGGACCCCCTTGAAGAAGGTCATGACGTGGTGATCTCCATCGCCCATTCGTTGCCGGATTCGGCCCTGGTCAGCCAGACGGTGGGGCAGCTATTCAGTGTGCCCTGTGCTGCGCCGAGGTACCTGGAGAAGCACGGAGTGCCCGAGCATCCTGGCCAACTGATGCAGCATCGACGCCTGCACCTGCAGGACTTTCAGGAAGATGCGTGGCTGTTCAAGGGGCCAGAGGGTGAAATTTCGGTTTCACCTGAGCAAACCTTCAAAACCAACGTTGCCGACGCGATGGTCAAGGCGACGCAGGAGGGCATGGGCATCAGCCTGTTGCCGTTTTTTAGCGCAAACCCGGCATTGCGCGAGGGTTCACTGATGCGTCTGTTGCCCGGTTACCGGCTGCGCGAGCGCACTATCTTCGCGGTGTACCCATCCCGGCGTTTTCTGGATGCCAAAGTGCGGACTTGGGTGGAGTTCTTGCAGGCGCAACTGCCTTCGTTGTTAGCCGAGCATGTGCGGGTGATTGAAAACTCTGAGTATTGGGCGCGTTGCTGATAACGCTGCTCAGAGGCTATCAGGGTCGCCAAAAAACATCTGAATCCGCGACCGCAACCAACGCTCCCCCGGATCGTTATCCTGCGATCCCCGCCAAGCCATGTGCAGCTCAAACGTGCGCACCGGCAACGGCGGGTCCTCTGCCCGCAAGCCGCCAGCAGCGGTCAGGGCTTCAGCAGCGTAATCGGGCACTGTTGCCAGAATATCGGTGCCTGCCAGCAGCGTACCGAGGCCGTTGAATTGCGGCACCGCCAATACGACATGGCGTTTGCGGTCGAGCTTCTCCAGCTCTTCATCGATAAACCCGCTCAGGTCGCCGGCAAAGGACACCAAGGCATGAGGGCGGGCGCAGAAATCATCCAGGCTCAGGGCGCCGGGCATGCTGTCGGCCCGCAGCAGCTTGGGCAGGCTGCGGCGCAGGATCTTGCGCTTGGCGTTGGCCGGCAGGTCGGTGGTGTAGCTGACGCCAATGGAGATTTCCCCGGAAGCCAGCAGGCCTGGCATCAAGATATAGTTGACGCGGCGCACCACCAGCACGATGCCCGGTGACTCGGCTCGCAGGCGTTTGAGCAGCATGGGCAGCAAGGCAAATTCCACATCGTCTGACAGACCTATGCGAAAAACCGCCGTGCTGGTGGCCGGATCAAACTCGGAGGCCCGGCTGACCGCCGTGGAAATCGAGTCCAGTGCCGGTGAGAGCAGGGCGAAAATTTCCACCGCCCGTGCCGATGGCTCCATGCTGCGCCCGGTGCGCACGAACAATGGATCATCGAACAGCCCGCGCAGCCGTGACAGCGCAGCGCTGATGGCCGGCTGGCCGAGGAACAATTTCTCGGCGGCACGGGTCACACTGCGCTCATGCATCAAGGTTTCGAATACGATCAACAGGTTCAGGTCGACACGACGCAGGTCGTTACGGTTCATCTTGTGTCCCAGGCGGCGTCAGTAAACTTGACGAGGGCAGCCACATAAGAACAATGGCCAGCATGAATCTTACGGGGAAAGGCTGGTACTCTGCACCGGATAATTCAGTTTTCCTACGCAGTTTGAGGTGTTTTCCGCAGGTGCGGAATCAATGGCAGACATGTCGACTATTAATGGTGACCGGTGGCCTTGCCCCGAAAGCCCAGATAAAGTCCATGGCATTAGAGGTTACTTTGACGAGGTTTGCGATGTCCCGCACGATCCGCTTTCACAAGTTTGGTCCGGCCGAGGTGCTCAAGTGCGAAGAGCATGTAGCCACGTTGCCTGCACCGGGCGAAGTGCAGGTGCGTGTCGAGGCGATTGGCATCAGTTGGTACGACATACTCTGGCGCCAGAACCTGGCGCCCTCCCACGCTCGCCTGCCATCAGGCCTTGGCCATGAAATGGCCGGGGTGGTTGAGGCCGTAGGCGATGGCGTCGATGACCTGAAGGTGGGTGACAAAGTCGCCAGCTTCCCGGCCGAGAGCCCCAATGATTACCCTGTCTATGGCGAAGTGATCGTCTTGCCCCGTTCGGCCTTGACCCGGTACCCGGATGTCCTGAGCCCGGTGCAAGCCAGCGTGCATTACACACCGCTGTTGATTGCCTACTTTGCCTACATGGACCTGGCACGGGTCAAGCCTGGGCAATTTGCCCTGGTGACTGACGCCAGCCATTGCGCTGGCCCCTCGTTTGTCCAGTTGGGCAAAGCCTTGGGTGTGCGGGTAATCGCCGCGACCAAGACAGCTGAAGAACGTGAAAACCTGCTGTCCCTTGGCGCGGAAAAGGTCATCGTCACCGAAGAACAAGACCTGCTGATGCAGATCAACAAGCTCACCGACAATCGCGGCGTCGACGTGGTATTCGATGGCCTGGGTGGCCCGCAAATGTCGCTGCTTGGCGATGTACTGGCTCCGCGCGGCAGCCTGGTGCTCTATGGCTTGCAAGGTGGCAACCAGACGCCATTCCCGGCCTGTGCCGCGTTTCAGAAGAACATCCAGTTCTTTGTGCACTGTATCGGCAACTTCACCGGCAAGCCGGAACTGGGGATCATCCAGGACCAGGTAGCGTTGCAACGGGCCCTGCGTGATATCAATCAACTCACCGCAGACGGTGTGCTGGTGCCGCTCAAGACCCGGGTGTTCCCGTTCAACGAGTTTGTCGAAGCTCACCGCTACATGGATGAATGCCCATGCCGCGAGCGCGTTGCGTTGCAGGTCGAGGCTGTTTGATCTGTGGGAATGTTCGTAAATGGACACTCCACCTGCGCTTCTGATTGGGCCAATACGCCACTTAGAAAGACTGGGCTTACGTTTGTGCTAAACACGTAAGCTCAGGTTTTACTCCTCCAAATCCCGCTCTTGCCGACGACGCCGCCCTGAATTTCAGTGAGCCAGCGGGCGATTGCCCGTCTCTACCAGAGCGGGCAGCCCTATTTGGCGCACGCCCTCAAGCAGGAGCAGATTGGGTAATCCTGAAGATGTGGGGAAACATCGCAATTTGATGTGGGATAGATACCGTCGCGCGGTGGTCGAACTCCCAGTAAACTGCATTTCTTTTCCGAATCCTTCTCTTCAGAGGTTTTTGCATGACTCTCAGTCCTTTTGCGGGCAAACCGGCGCCAGCTCAGTTGCTGGTGGACATCCCGCGACTGGTAACGGCCTATTACACCGGCCAGCCTGATGCAGCGATCTCCACTCAGCGCGTGGCCTTTGGCACTTCCGGGCACCGGGGCAGTTCCTTCGACCTGAGTTTCAACGAATGGCATGTACTCGCCATCAGCCAGGCCATCTGCCTGTATCGCGAGGCCCAGGGCATCAACGGCCCGCTGTTTGTCGGCCTGGACACCCATGCGCTGTCCACCCCTGCTGGTGCCAGCGCACTGGAAGTGCTGGCGGCCAATGGCGTCCACGTGATGCTTGCCGAAGGCGATGAGTACACGCCGACTCCGGCGATTTCCCACGCCATCATTTGCTACAACCGCGGCCGCACGACCGGCCTGGCGGACGGTATTGTCATCACCCCGTCCCACAACCCACCCCAAAGTGGCGGCTACAAATACAACCCACCCAACGGCGGTCCAGCCGATACCCACGTCACCAAGTGGATCGAAGCCAAGGCCAATGAACTGCTGGCCAACAAACTCGCCGGGGTCAAGCGCATCACCCACGCCCAAGCGCTGAAGGCTGACACCACCCACCGTCACGACTACCTCAACAGCTATGTCGCCGACCTGATCAACGTCATCGATATGGATGCTATCCGCAGCGCCGACTTGCGCCTGGGTGTCGATCCGCTGGGCGGAGCAGGGGTGCACTACTGGTCAGCGATTGCCGAGCACTACCGTTTGAACCTGGAGGTAGTGAACACGGAGGTCGACGCCACCTTCCGCTTCATGAGTGTCGACTGGGATGGCCAGATTCGCATGGACCCCTCGTCGAGCTACGCCATGCAAGGCTTGATCGGTCTCAAGGATCGTTTCGACGTGGCCTTCGCCTGCGATCCGGATCACGACCGCCACGGCATCGTCACGCCGTCCGGTGGCCTGTTGGCGCCGAACAACTACCTGGCGGTGTCCATCGACTACCTGTTCCAGAACCGTCCCGAGTGGCGCGCCGATGCTGGCGTGGGCAAGACCGTGGTCAGCAGTGGCTTGATTGATCGGGTGGCGGCGCGTATGGGTCGACGTCTGTATGAAGTCCCGGTGGGTTTCAAGTGGTTTGCCGACGGGCTGTTTGACGGTTCCCTGGGCTTTGGCGGCGAAGAAAGTGCCGGCGCCTCGTTCTTGCGCAAGGACGGCAGCGTCTGGAGCACCGACAAGGACGGCCTGATCCCGGCCCTGTTGGCGGCGGAAATGACCTCGCGCAAGGGCCAGGACCCCAGCCAGATCTACCGTGGGCTGACGGATGCACTGGGCGAGCCGTTCGCCATTCGTGTTGATGCCAAGGCCACGCCGGCGCAAAAAGCCTTGCTTGGCAAACTGTCACCGGATCAAGTCACGTCCACACAACTGGCCGGGGAAAGCATCCAGCAGATCCTCAGTCATGCGCCCGGTAACAACCAGGCGATTGGCGGGCTGAAAGTCATGACCGAAAACGGCTGGTTCGCCGCGCGGCCATCGGGCACCGAGGATATCTACAAGATCTATGCCGAGAGCTTTATTGGCGAGGATCACCTCAAGCGTCTGGTGCAAGAGGCTCAGGTGTTGGTGGATGGGGCGATTTCGTCCAAGTAACACCGTGGATTAGAGGTGGGGCGGTTGGGTACATATCCGTTATTTTGGTTAGACCGGCTTAGGGTTACGCCCTTACGGCGTGTCACTTTGAAAAGCCCAAAGTAACCAAAGGCTCTTGCCCCACCACTTGGTGCCTCGCTGTGGCTCGGCATGCCTTCACTCCGGCATTGCTCCGTGGGCCGCCGCGATGGGCCATCCCTGGCCCAGCGCGGCTAAACCGGCGTCCTGCCGGTTTACCCACAGATCAATGCCTGCGTTCAGCCATCGTGGTTTAACGGGGCGCCTAAGATCAAGATCAAAAGCACGGCGGCCTGGTAGCCGACCTGAGTGGTGAGAAGCAAGAGCGGACTCCATGCCACCTGTAGGAGCGAGGGGGACGCCTAGTTCTTGCTCGCGATGGTCGTTAACGATGACGCTGGCTTCCTGAATCACCGCGGTGCCCTCAGGTTCTTCGCGAGCAAGAACTAGGCGTCCCCCTCGCTCCTACAGAAAAGCGGATTGGCACTGGCTTTGCTCTACTCTTGATCTGCCTGCCCATAAAACTAGAGGCCGAACGCAGGTATTGATCCGAGGGTAAACCGGCAAGGATGCATGTGCGGTGTAACTGACCTACCTCGGTATACCTAGCCCCTGGCCGGCCCATTGCCAATCTGCCAGACAAATGGCGGTTCAGTCCCGTTGATCACCCAATCCCCGACAATCCGTGCCTTGTAGATCACCGGGTTGTGGGACGACACCGTGCGCGCATTGCGCCAATGCCTATCCAGGGATTTGCCCTCGCGGATATCCGAAGCCCCCAGGGCATTGAACAGCTCACTGGTGGCGCGCTGGATCAACTCCGACACCACCACCTGAGCCGTGGCCGACTCGATCTCGGCAGCGACATTGGCCTCGCGCTCCAGCGCGTCATCCCCGCCAAAGCGCGCCAGGTAAGCCCGCTGTGCCGGTATCGTCGCTTTCAAGGCGCTGGCCTCGGCGGCGTATACCAGGGCGGCGACTTCACCGACCACCTGCTGAATCTGTGCATCCTGGCTGACATGGGCGGCATTGCCGTGGCTGTAGATGCGTTTACGCGCACGAACCTGATAAGCCACATCCTTGAGCGCCGCGCGGCCGATACCGGCCAAGGTTGCCAGCAGCACCAGCTGGTAAAACGCCGTCTGGTATTTGAAGCGCGTGGCAAAGTCGATCACGTTCTCGGCTTCAACCACCGCATCGGTAAACCGCGATGTGCCGCTGCCTGTGGTGCGCTGGCCAAAACCGTCCCAGTCATCGCTTTGCACAATCCCCGGCTGTCGAGTGCGGGTGGCGGCAATAACGTCGCCTCCAGTGTCGCTGCGCTGAGCGTAGACGTCGATCCAGTCGGAGAAAATGCTCCCGGTACTGTAGAACTTCTCGCCGTTGAGTTTCCACTTGTCGCCGTCGGGGCGGACCTTGGTGATTACATCACCGATGGCCACGCTGCCGATTTCGGTCCAGGCACAGCCGACGATGTCACCGTCGACAAAGCGCTTGAACCACAGATCCCGACCAGCGCCGGGCGGTGCATTCAGACGGTCCTCGGCAAAGGCGAAGTGCCCGCGCAGGGCCTGGGGTACGTTGGAGTCGGCTTCAGCCAACTCAATCAGCAGTTCAAACAGCTGAGGTAGGGACGCGCCGCTACCACCGTATTCCACCGGCACCCGTACCGCGCCGAAGCCAGCTTCTTTCAGCCACTGGATCGGCTCACGGGGCAGCGCGCGGGTTTGCTCCCGCTCCACGGCACCTTCGGCGATACGCTCAAAGATCGGCCGGAAGCGCTCGGCCAGAGCCTGGTAATCGACGCCAGTGGACAGTGGGTTGATGACATGTTGCTCGGTCATGGGGACAGCTCCTGGGCAGGCAAAAAAGGCGGTGCGCTGCCAAGGTGTTTGCACGGACCATGCCGAGGTGAAAACCCCGTATTTACAGGGCAACAACCTGCTTCAAGTGTTGCGCCACCAACAGCAATCCAACAAACCCCCGACATCTGCAACATCAGACAGTGCGGGGTATCCACACCCAATTACCGCTCCAGAGCCCTGGCTTCGTGCATCTGCAATATGCTGGCACGCTTGCTGCTCCATGACCTGCATATCCCCTTGTGTGAGGTACCGTTCCATGAGTCAGCAAGCAGTCAAATTTGCCTATTGGGTGCCCAACGTCAGCGGCGGGCTGGTGGTGAGCAAGATCGAGCAGCGCACCAGTTGGGGCATCGACTACAACCGCAAACTGGCGCAACTGGCCGAAGAAGCTGGGTTCGAATACGCCCTGACCCAAATCCGTTTCACCGCCGGCTATGGCGCCGAGTACCAGCATGAATCCGTAGCCTTCAGCCACGCGTTGCTGGCGGCCACCACCACGTTGAAAGTCATCGCGGCGATCTTGCCCGGCCCGTGGCAACCGGCCCTGGCGGCCAAGCAACTGGCGACCATCGATCAACTGACCAACGGCCGCGTCGCCGTCAACATCGTCAGTGGCTGGTTCAAGGGCGAGTTCCAGGCCATCGGTGAACATTGGCTGGAGCACGACGAGCGCTATCGCCGCTCCGAAGAATTCATCCGCGCCCTCAAAGGCATCTGGACCCAGGACAACTTCACCTTCAAGGGCGATTTCTACCGATTCAACAACTACAGCCTCAAACCCAAGCCTCTGGGCGAACCCCACCCGGAGATTTTTCAGGGTGGCAGCTCCCGCGCAGCACGAGACATGGCCGCACGTGTCTCGGACTGGTACTTCACCAACGGCAACACCCCGCAAGGTATCAAGGCCCAGGTCGATGACATTCGCGCCAAGGCCGCCGCCAACAACCACTCGGTAAAAGTCGGGGTCAACGCCTTCGTCATCGCCCGCGACACCGAAGAGGAAGCCCGCGCGGTGCTTGCTGAAATCATCGACAAGGCCGACCCCGAAGCGGTCAATGCCTTTGGCGACGCGGCAAAACAGGCTGGCAAGGCATCACCGGAAGGCGAGGGCAACTGGGCCAAGTCCAGCTTCGAAGACTTGGTGCAGTACAACGATGGTTTCAAGACCAATCTGATCGGTACCCCGCAGCAGATTGCCGAGCGTATCGTCGCGCTCAAAGCGGTAGGCGTGGACCTGGTACTGGCGGGGTTCCTGCACTTCCAGGAGGAAGTGGAGTACTTCGGCAAACGGGTATTGCCGCTGGTACGCGAGCTGGAGGCCAAGGCCGGGATCAAGCAGGTAGCCTGATCGCTCACCTGGCATATACCACGACCGCCGCGCGCAACTTGTTATTGCCAAACCGGCACATCCGTTCGAACTCCCCGTGGCTGACCGGCAGGTGCTGGCAGTCCAGGGGCTGGCGGTGCTGGCTGTGATCCACGTCCGGGTCATGCAGGTAGACAAAGTCTTCATCGCAATCGGTGACGATCACCCAGTGGGGTGACTTGGAGCGTGTCAGGCGGTAGCTGCTGATCAAGACCAGCGGTTGCCCGCCATCACGCAGTACCTGCGGCAAATCCAGCGACCCGCCGAGCACCTGCTCAACATCGCTGCTGGCCAGTTCTTCCTCGAAGGCCTCATGCACCAGGCGCATGACATCTTTTTTATGCTGGTCACGCACCCCGTCCAGAAACAACGGCCCGCTGACATTGACCTGCATGTGCACCCGAAAGCCTCGACGCCAGGCTGACAGCGCCAACCCTTGAGGGCTGCAGCCGCCATGGCCGGCGGTCATGAACACGGTGGTCGCCTCGCGCCAGATTTGCAGTTCTTCGCGCCGCTGTGCCACACGCTCAGGTTGCAGGGCGCCCATGGCCATCAGCAAGCTCGCCGCACCGCAGGTGAAGTCGGTGGTTTGCTGGTAATACGGCACGCTCAGGGCCCTGGCTTCCTGATGCTGGAGAATGCGCTTCTCCAGGCGCAAGGCGTCGGTGTGATCTTCGTAATAATCATTGATCAGGGCAAAGCGCCGGTAGCCATTGCGCTCGTACAGGGCGATGGCGCCGGGATTGTCGGTGCGCACCTCCAGGCGCAGGTAGGCACAGTCATGTTCCACGGCGCAGGCTTCAATAAGCGCCAGCAGTTGCTTGCCCAGCCCCATGCCTCGGGCAGGAGCGGCAATGGCGATTGAATACAGGCGTGCCAGCGAAGTACCACGGTGGAACAGCACCAGCGCGTAGCCGAGCAACTGCTCTTCGTTTTCGGCCACCAGCAGGCGTCCGTTGGCACGGCTGATCATCCACTGAAAGCTGCGGGGCGAGAGCCGGTCAGTGGTGAAGCAATGCTCTTCCAGTACCACTAAGGCTGGTAAGTCATCAAGGGTTGCAACGCGAAAGGAAAGAGCCATATGACCGCCGTAAAAGTTGCGTAACGAAACGGGACTTCTCTGAAATATCGTGCTTAATAGAAAAGGTCTAGTTCTCTAAAGCGGATCAATCAATATGTCAGCGGTACAAGGTCATTGGCGTGAAGTATCCGAGCAAACAGTGGCGGCGACAATAACTTCCGCCGGTTATTTTTCCACACCTCCCAAGCCGTCAAGTCAAGTCGTGATTATTGTTGAGCGCAAGGAGGACTGGGCCTCCTACTTCCCCAGTGAAGACATTGTTACCGCCCAGGAATACCTTGAGCAAACCCGGGAAAGTGAAACCGGCAAGCGGGTCCAGGTGATCAACCTGTGTCGCAGCTACAAGTACCTGGGGCACGGCTACTACTGCTCGCTGCTGGCCGAGGCGCGGGGCCATAAGGTGATTCCGTCGGTGCGCACCATCAGCGAACTGACGAAAAAATCCCTCTACGGCCTGGCCCTGGATGACCTGGATAAAACCCTTGATAAAGCCCTGAGTCATCATCTTTATAGCAATACCGAAGGTTTTACCCTGACACTTTATTTTGGCCGAACGAATATCGAGCCACTGCAGGACTTGGCCCGTCAGTTGTTTGAAGCGTTTCCGTGTCCAATATTGCTAGTTGAGTTTCGCAAGAATAACGGCTGGCATATCGAAGGCATAAAGTCTGGCGTGTTGCATAAGTTGCGTGACGATCAGGAAGATCAATTTGCCAATGCCCTGGACAACTTCAGTCGCAAGATCTGGCGACAACCACGCTCCCGCCGCCTGGCCCGTTATGACCTGGCGATCCTTCACGATCCCCAGGAACAGTTGCCGCCGTCCAACGCCAAGGCGCTGGAAAACTTCGTGCGAGTGGGCAAGGGCTTGGGCATCGATGTCGAGTTGATTGAACGCAAGGATTACTCCCGCCTGGCCGAATACGACGCCCTGCTGATCCGCGAGACCACCAGCGTCGACAACCACACCTACCGCTTCGCCAAGAAGGCTGAGAGTGAAGGGCTGGTGGTGATGGATGACCCCGCCTCGATCCTGCGTTGTACCAACAAGGTCTACCTCACCGATATGCTGAAAAGCCATCAACTGGGCATGCCCGCCACCGAGATTCTCTACAAGGAGCGACCGGAAGATTTCGAACGAGTCGGCGAGCGCCTGGGCTTCCCCCTGGTGTTGAAAATACCCGACGGTTGTTTCTCCCGCGGGGTGATCAAGGTGGAAAGCCAGCAAGCGCTGCTGACGGCCACCGCCGAATTGTTCGAACATTCTGTGCTGTTGCTGGCCCAGGAGTTTTTCTACACCGAGTACGACTGGCGCATCGGCGTGCTCAACCGTAAGCCGATCTTTGCCTGCCAGTACTTCATGTCCAAGGGCCATTGGCAGATCTATAACCACAAGGCCATCGGCCAGGACATCAACGGCGAGTGCCGCACCATGGCGGTCCACGAAGCGCCGAAAGCGGTGGTGGACCTGGCGGTGAAGACCGCCAACCTGATCGGCGACGGGCTGTACGGCGTGGACCTCAAGCAGTCCGGCGACAAAGTGGTGGTGATCGAGGTCAACGACAACCCGAACATGGACGCCGGTATCGAAGATGCCTACCTGCAGGACGACTTGTATTCCCTGGTGCTGGAAGAGTTTGTCCGCCGCCTGGAACTCAAACGCCAAGGCCAGGGGTGGTGATGCACGATGATTCAGTGCTTTGAATTGACCGATGGCGCGCTGCGCAGCAGTCAGCGCGAGGCCGCCGATATCATGCTGTTCAACAACCCCGATGCCCACGAGCGGGAACTACTGCGCGATCACTATAAGCTTGACGAACACGCCCTGGCCTCGGCGCTGGACCCGGACGAGGTGTCTCGCATCGAGTTTCACCCTGACAACCTGTTCCTGATTTGGAAACGCCCGGAAAACTACTCTGGTGCCGGCAACCTGGTGTTCGAAGTATCGTCCTGCGGCCTGCTGTTTTCCCAAAACCGCCTGCTGGTGATCGCCACCGGCGACAGCCAGCTTTCAGGCCTGGGCGCCCGCAGACCCCTGTATACGCCGCTGGATGTGCTGCTGGACTTGCTGCTCAACAACGTCCATCACTACCTCGGCCACCTCAAGGTGATCAAGATGGTTGCCCGTGAATTGCAGCAGCAATTCAACGCCTCCATGCACAATCGCCACCTGATGCAGATGTTCAACCTCAGCGAAAGCCTGATCTATTACATCAACGCCTTGCACAGCAACGGCGCGGTGCTGGCCCGCTTGCGTAACCACGGCGAGAAGGAACATTTCAGCGCCGAGACCCTGGGGTTGATCGACGATCTGATCATCGAGAACAACCAGTGCTACAAACAGGCGGAGATCTATTCCAACGTGTTCTCCGGGTTGATCGAGGCTCGGGGCAACCTGATGAACAACAGCACCAACAACCTGCTGCGCAAGCTGACGTTGATCAACGTGGTGTTCCTGCCATTGAACCTGATTGCCAGTATTGGCGGCATGTCCGAGTTCAGCATGATGACGACGGGCACGCCGTGGTGGGTGTCGTACCCGTTGTTCCTGACTGCGATGGGATTGGCGGCGGGGTTGATGGTGCTGGGGCTAAAGCGCATTGCAGGAGGCGCCCACCCGTAGAGACTCTGTTTGCGGTCAAACTTTAGCGAGGCTGCGTTGGGCTTTATGTTGGCTGCAAGGTCAACACCTCAAACCCGTCCGCCGTCACCACCACGGTATGTTCCCACTGCGCGGACAAGCTGTTGTCACGGGTCACTACCGTCCAGCCATCCTTCAAGCTGCGCACTTTGGCGCTGCCCTGGTTCAGCATTGGCTCAATGGTGAACACCATGCCTTCACGCAACTCCATCCCCGTGCCGGGACGCCCGAAGTGCAGGATCTGGGGCTCTTCATGCATTTCCCGGCCGATGCCATGCCCGCAATACTCACGCACCACGCTGTAGCCATTGGCTTGGGCGTGGTGCTGGATGGCATGGCCAATATCCCCCAGACGAGCACCGGGCTTGACCTGACGAATCCCGGCCCACATCGCCTCAAAGGTCATTTCCACCAGACGCCGGGCCTTGGGCGTCACCGTGCCGATCATGTACATCTTGCTGGAGTCGGCGATAAAGCCGTCTTTCTCCAGGGTGATATCGATGTTGACGATATCGCCATCCTTGAGCACAGCCTTGGCATCCGGCATGCCATGGCACACCACTTCATTGATCGAGGTATTGATGGAGAAGGGGTAGTCGTATTGCCCAAGGCTTGCCGGCCGGGACTGCAAATCCCGTCGGATAAAGGCTTCGACAGCGCGGTCCAACTCCAGGGTCGACTGACCTGCGCTCACAAAACCGTCGAGCATGCTGAAGACCTGAGCCAGCAGGCGGCCCGACTCACGCATCAGTGCGATCTGTTCGGCATTCTTGATCATCAGCCACGCCCCCGGATCAGGTCAGGCTTGTCCAACAGCAGCTTGTTGATCAGGTCGTTGTAGGCTAGGTGCGGATTGAGTTCGGCCAGCAGGCCGATCTTGATCCAGAACTCCGCCTGGGCGTTGATGGAACGGTCCATGGTGGCGCTGGCCAGACGGATTTGTTCATGCAGTTGATCGGTGATCTTGACGATGCCCATGAGCTTCACTGTGCAGATTGATATACGAAGCGTATACGTTTCGTATATCAATAGTAAAGTCAGGTTTACGCGGCGGCTTGCGATGCCTTGGCCGGTTGCCGGTCCTGCAACCCGCGAACCACCAGGTACAGCAGCGGCCCAACGGACACGAAAATTGCCGTGAGCAACAGGTACGGCAGCACCGACAGTGCTGACCGACCACGGCTGCGAGCATCCTTGTACATCCAGATGCTGGCGAGTGTTGCCAGCAGGTACAAATCAATCACCACCTGCGCTGTGTCGGGGCGAGACATCAGGCTGATGCCGAAATCGAGCAAGGACTGCTCGGCTTGCAGCATCACCGAGACGGTATAGCCGGCGAAGGCAATGAGGGCGACCAGGGGCAATACAACCTTTTTCATAAACGTTCCTTCCTTGGACAGGCAGCAAAGAGCTGCTCAGATTAGCGGAACGACTCCACAACTCAATGGCCGTTTGCCATTGACTTGTCATACGTCGCCGGTTAATTTTGATTCATGACATTTCAAGCTTTCCGTTCACAGCCAAACATTATTACCGCCATTCCTTATTTGGCGGGATAGCGCACGGCTGCACCCAAACCCGCCCTAGAGGCGGGTTTTGTTTTTCCGTCTCCAGAGCCTTGAACCAAAAGCCAGGAGACATCGATGAGCACCAGCCAGCCACGTCCCGTGACCCAGACCGTTGAGCGGGGACTGCTTGAGCACTATGTAAAAAAGATCCTCGCCGCGCCGGTTTACGACCTGGCGGTGCGTACGCCGTTGCAAGTCGCGCCAGCGCTCTCGGCTTTGTTGGGCAATCAGATACTGCTCAAGCGCGAAGACCTGCAACCGACCTTTTCCTTTAAGATTCGCGGCGCCTACAACAAGCTGGTGCAGCTCACCGATGAGCAGAAGGCGGGTGGAGTGGTCACCGCGTCTGCGGGCAACCATGCCCAGGGCGTGGCGCTGGCAGCGCGGGAATTGGGGATCAAGGCCACCATCGTCATGCCGTGCAACACCCCGCAACTGAAAGTGCTTGGCGTGCGCTCCCGAGGCGCCGAGGCGATCCTGTATGGCCCGACCTTTCCTGTCGCCTTGGCCCATGCATTGCAGTTGGCTGAGCAGTCAGGCAGTACCTTTGTCTCGCCCTTCGACGACCCAGACGTGATAGCAGGACAGGGTACGGTCGCCATGGAAATCCTGCGCCAGCAGCAAGGACCGCTGGACGCGATCTTCGTGCCGGTGGGTGGAGGCGGGCTGATCGCGGGCATCGCCGCCTACGTCAAATACTTGCGCCCCGAGGTGCGCATCATCGGCGTTGAGCCTGAAGGCTCCAGTTGCCTGTTGGCGGCCTTGCGCGCCGGGGCAAGAGTGGTGTTGCCCAGTGTCGACAGCTTCGCCGATGGCACCGCCGTTGCGCAGATCGGCGCCTTCGGCTTTGAAATCTGCCGCCAATACGTGGATGAAGTCATCACCGTCAGCAACGACGAACTGTGCAGCGCCATCAAGCTTATCTACGACGACACCCGCTCCATCACCGAGCCTTCGGGCGCCTTGGCCGTTGCCGGTATCCGTAACCATGCTGCGAAAACCGGCGTCCAGGGGCAGACATGGGTGGCAATAAACTCCGGAGCCAATATCAACTTCGACAGTTTGCGCCATGTTGCCGAGAGGGTGGCCGCCCAAGAGCCGGTATAACCATGGATTAAACGTTTAAGCGAAACTATTCGGCGACGGCTTTATTGACCGTGGCCGACGCTGACCAGACTCGATAGCGAACTTCGACATCTTTTGGCACATATATAACGATGGGCAACTTGCTGTTGTAGCGCAGGACGAATCCATCGCCTACCACCGGTACAAAATCGGTACGGGTCTTGCCATCCGGACACGCCATTAGCGTACTCATCGGGCCGCTGATTTTATCCAGGCGGTAATAGGAATAGCCCCAGCCCTCAAGGTTCTTTTCTTCCAGCACGCCGCCCAGTCGTTGGCGATTGCAATCGACGGGCAAGGTCTTTCCGGCAAGGATTTCTACCTTGAAGTTGTCTTCCTGAGTGTGCGCCCGAAGATGGATGACCTGACGAACGAAACCCGCGTCCGCCTTGGGGTAGGGCGCAATATCTTCGAGTTTTGCGGCATTGGCCTGGGTGCAAAGACCTGCCATGCCAAGGAGGGCGAGTGAAATGCGCAGAGAGGGAATCATGAGGCGTCCTTGGGAAAATATACGGATCGAGCATTCATTTGGATGGATCGCTTTGAAACCGTCACTGGGCAAAACGAACGTGTCCACGATGCCAGCCTGCGCGCGCTGCTGCAAATTGCATGATTGCACACGGGCTTCATTGCAGAGTGCACGAGCCGTCAAACGTGAGTAATAAGCAAATCATTGATCCTGGTGCGCTCGAACTCGTACTCGCACACGGCATGTTTAATGCTTCGAATACATTTCGTTACCGCGCGATTGAGTTGTCGGCGTAGCAATGAACCACTTCAAACGGGTGAGTGCTAGCGGTCTGCCACACAACTTATGTAAGTATCGCTGCCGCTTATGAGAAAAGGGTCCAACGCTTCAAGACTCAGCCGAGTAGGCTTGGTGGTTGAAACCGTCTTCCATGGTTGGCAAGGCGTAACAGGCAGGCGCAACCGTGCGGCTGCCAGCGACACGTACATCCATAAAAACCTATTGGCAGTCTCAAAAAAGGAGAGGTTGGCCATGCTTTCGGATCTAGAGTTACGCAGCATTATTGAAGGAAGTTTCCTGCCTAAACGTTGCGAATGCATCAAGGCCGAGGATGCTTCGCTGACGGTCAAAGTCTACGACGACAAAGACCATGAGCGAGTGAATCTGCTGGTGACGGGCATTCGGGCGGATAAACTCGACAGCAGTCGAGCCATCTGCAATCTGATCACCGGGTTGCGCGAAGACCTCAAGCAGCAACATATCCCTGCTCTTACAAGAGTCGGTGCGCGTCCCTACTATTATTAAAGGGAGGGCTGCGGCTGTGTAAGCGCTGACTTCTGGGCCTGGATAAATGCCAGGCCCAACGCCGCTTCTGTGATCACCGCCAGCAAAATCCCAGGCCCCGCGTGGCCGTTGAGCCATTCACCGACTCCCAGCACCGCCAACGCAAAACAGCCGGTCACAAAACCTGTGGTCATGGCTCTCCGTGTGGCCGACGGCAGGGCATGCCGGGCTCGATAAAACATAATGCCGATGCCCAGAAACAACGCGGCGTTGCGTCGGGCGACCAATCCTGTGGCGCTTGAATATTCGACACTCCACAGCCACAGCAGCAGGTCGGGCCGCAGTCCCCAGATGATCGCCAGGGCGAAACACAGCAGGGCGGTGAAGGTGGCGACGGTACGGAAGCTGAGCTGCATGGCGAATCCTTTCGGCCGTTTCAGAAGGGCAAAAGCATACCGGGTGATGAGGCGCTTGTCCCGAGTGCTTACCGGCCCGCGCCATCAATTCTGAAAAATGCATGCATCGAAAGTCCCATGCCTTTCCCCCTAACCAGAAAAGTCTGATACGGCGAGGTTGCGCGCTGTTGCTAACGTCTCTGCCGGAGCCATCCACGTGATGGAAAACAGGCCGGCATAAACAACAGGCGGAATTAACCTTGCAACAAAAAATAGCAGCGGAGTTTCTCGGGACGTTCTGGCTGACGTTCGGCGGTTGTGGCAGTGCGGTCCTGGCGGCGGCGTTTCCAGAATTAGGTATCGGCTTTGCCGGCGTTTCCCTGGCGTTTGGCCTGACGGTGCTGACCATGGCCTATGCGGTGGGCAGTATTTCTGGAGCGCATTTCAACCCGGCAGTGACCATCTGCCTGTGGGTCGGGCGCCGAATGCCGGGTGTCGATGTGTTGCCTTACATCATTGCTCAGGTTGCCGGGGCTATTGTGGCGGCTGCGGTTCTGGCACTGATTGCCAGCGGTCGTCCAGGTTTTGAGTTGGGCGGGTTTGCCGCAAATGGTTTTGGCGAGCTGAGTCCGGGGCAATACAGCCTGCTGGCCGCGATAGTGGCGGAAGTGGTGGCAACGTTCTTTTTTGTATTCATCATCATGCGAGTCACCGCACCCGGCGCGCCGGTGGGGTTTGCGCCCATCGCCATTGGCCTGACGCTGACGTTGATCCATCTGGTGCTGATTCCAGTCACTAATACATCAGTGAACCCGGCCCGCAGCACAGGGCCGGCGTTGTTTGCCGGTGGTGCGTACCTGACACAACTCTGGGTGTTCTGGGCTGCGCCAATAGTGGGAGCTGTGGCGGGAGCGCTGGTTGCCCGGGCGGTCAGGGAGAAATAACGCTGTAAGCGCGCACCGACAAGGTCGGCGCGCGGTTTGCCCAAGTCAGTCCAACTGGTGACGATAGGGCAAGTCTGGACCGGTCTTGGCGCAGGTCAAAGCGGCGGCGCGAATGGCAAACTTGAGCATGCTGTCGAGCTGTTCACGCGTCAGCTGTTGCAGCCCATCGACCGAGTCCAGTTGCTGCTCGGTCAACCAGGCGATCAGCGCTGCCTGGAAGGTATCACCAGCGCCGACGGTATCGGCCATCACCACCTTGACCGCAGGCGCCGACCAACTGCCGTACTGACGGCTAAACACCGTGGCGCCATCGCCGCCACGGGTCAGGAAGATCAGTTGGCAACGATGCTGCAACCAGCCTTGCAACACGCTTTCCGGGGTTTGGCCGGGGTAGAGCAGGTGCAAGTCCTCATCACTGACCTTGATCAGGTCGGCATGCTTGACCAACTCGGCCATGCGCTGGCGCCATAGTTCGATGTTCGGCTCGGGATTCAGGCGAACGTTGGGGTCGAGGCTGATCAGGCGTTTGCCACTTTCCCTACGGACCAATGCCAACAACGTGTCGGCAATCGGCTGCACCACCAGGGAGAAGGAGCCTATGTGCAAGCCGCGAACTTCTGGCCCCAGCGCTGGTAAATGCTGCACCTGTAATTGCCGGTCAGCGCAGCCTTCACCGCGAAAGCTGTATTGCGGTGAACCGTTGGCGCCCACGGCAACCATCGCCAAGGTGGTCGGTGCGGCAAACTCCAGCAGGTAATCCTCGCGTACGCCTTCCAGCTTGAGCACCTGCAGCAAACGCTGCCCCAGGTAATCAATGGATAAACCAGCGAACAACCCGGCGTCGATGCCCAGGCGGCGCAGCCCCACCGCAACGTTGAACGGCGAGCCGCCGGCAATGGCCTTGAAATTGACCTTCGATGCCTGGCCGCTGGCATCGTCTTCGCTGAAAAAATCAAACAGCGCTTCGCCACATACCAAATACATATTCGTTCGCTCTTAAAGGGATGCTACGTGCTGTTGATAACGCTCATAGGCGTGTTGATAGGCGCTGACGCTGGTTGCCACAGGCTTGCTCAGGCTGGCCGGATCGACACTGACGCAACGAGCGCAAAGGGCCGCCAGGCTTTCACCAGACTGGCACCAGGCCGCCTGGATCGCCGCGCCCAGGGCCGCCGCTTCACTTTGTTCGGTACAGATGACTTCGGTGTTCATGATATCCGCGACCATCTGCCGCCACACCGGGCTTTTCGAGCCACCGCCGATCAGGCGGATACTTTGGCTTTGCAGGCCGGCCTGGCGCAACAAGTCCAGACCGTAGCGCAAACCGAAGGTGGTGCCTTCGACCACCGCGCGACACAGATTGGGTCGGGTCAGGTTGGTCATGGTCAAGCCATGTAGGCTGCCGGTGGCGTGGGGCAGGGCGGGCACTCGCTCGCCGTTGAGGAACGGCAACATGCTGACGCCATCGGCACCAATCGGGGCCTGGGCAACCTGGGCGTTGAAGCTGGCCAGGTCCAGGTCTAGCAGCTCGCGGATGACGCCAGTGGCGTTGGTCAGGTTCATGGTGCAGATCAACGGCAGCCAGCCGCCGCTGGACGAACAGAAGGTTGCCACCGATGCCTTGGGGCTGACGTTGGGTTGATCGTTGAAGGCGTAGACCGTGCCGGATGAGCCGAGGCTCATGGTGATCACGCCAGGGGCGATATTGCCGGTGCCGATAGCGCCCATCATGTTGTCGCCGCCGCCGCTGGACACCACTGCATTGGGGTTGATGCCCAGGCGTTCGGCGATGGCCGGGAGAATGCTGCCCACTGCCTGATTGGCTTCAATCAACTGCGGCAGCGCCACTTCCAGGCGTCCGTCGGGGTCGATATGACGCAGCAGTGGCAGATCCCACTCACGGGTTCGCACGTTGAAGTAGCCGGTGCCCGACGCGTCACCGTATTCGGCGCATGCGCGGCCGGTGAGCCAATAGTTGAGGTAGTCGTGGGGCAGCAGGATATGGGTGATGCGGGCGAAAACGTCCGGGTGTTGCTCGCGGGTCCAGAGCAATTTCGAGACCGTATAGCCTGGCGCGATGGCCACGCCCAGGCGCTCCAGGGAACCCTGTTCGCCGCCCAGATGTTGCAGCAGTCGATCGTTTTGCGGGGTGGTTTCGGTGTCGCACCACAGCTTGGCCGGACGCAATACCTGGCCTTGGTCATCGAGCAACACCAGGCCATGTTGCTGGCCGGAGACGCCAATGCCGAGGATGTCCTGGCCGTCGACCCCTGCCTGCTGAAGCGCACGGTGAGTGGCTTCGGTGAAGGCGTCCAGCCACTGGCGGGTGTCCTGTTCGCGGCGGCCATTGGCGCCGCTGATCAGCGTATGGCTGGCCGCGCCCAGGCCAAGAACCTTGCCGCTGGTGGCGTCGATGACGATGGCCTTGGTGCCCTGGGTACCGCAATCGATACCTAGGAAAAGGTTTTGCTGGGTCATTACGGGTTCCTTCAACTGATATTGGCTAGCAACCGCTCCAGCGTCTTGCTCACACCCACATCGCGCAAACTGGCAAAGCACCGTTCAAACGCTGCCACAAACGCTGGCGAGTTGGGAATGGAGGTGCCAAAAATCTCTTCCACCCCCAGCAAGCGTTGACTGATCAATGCATCGTCAGTCACCAGGCCCTGGCAAAATTCGGCACGTGGATCGGGGATCTTGTAGCTCACACCGTTTTCATCCACACCCTTCAAATACAGCGCCCAGGCTGCTACGACCAGCGCCGCACGCTCGGTCTCGCGACCGTCGGCAATCAGCCGATTGATGGTTGGCACAGTGAACTTGGGAAATTTCGACGAACCATCGGAGCACACTCGCTCCAACTGATCGGCAATCGCCTGGTTAGAAAAGCGGTCCACCAGGGTCTGCTTATAGTCTGTCAGGTCGATGCCCGGCACGGGCGCCAGTTGCGGCGTCACGTCCAGGTCCATATAAGCCCGCATATAAGCCACGAACAGCGGATCGTTCATGGTCTCGTGGACAAAACGATAGCCCTTGAGAAAACCCAGGTACGTCAGCGCCAGGTGACTGCCGTTGAGCAGGCCGATTTTCATTTCTTCATAAGGTGTAACGTCATTGGTGAACTGCACGCCGACCTTTTCCCAGGCCGGGCGGCCGTTGACGAACTTATCTTCCAGCACCCACTGCACAAAAGGCTCGCAGACCACCGGCCAGGCGTCGTCGATGCCGTGCTCGTCATGTAATTGCAGGCGATGGGCCGAACTGGTCATCGGCGTGATGCGATCGACCATGGCATTGGGGAAACTGACATTGGCCTTGATCCAGTCATACAGGTCGGCATTGTGCAGCGCAGCGAAGGCCAGCAACGCCTTGCGGGTGACGGCGCCATTGTGTGGCAGGTTATCGCAGGACATCACGGTGAACGCAGGAATGCCGGCAGCACGGCGCTTGCTCAGGGCGGCGCAGATAAAACCAAACACGGTTTTCGGCGCGCCCGGATGGGCCAGGTCATGCTGGATCTGCGGCAGGTGGGCCATGAACTCGCCGCTGCTATCGTCGATGCAGTAGCCGCCTTCGGTGATGGTCAGCGAGACGATGCGAATCTCTGGGCTGGCCAGTTTGTCGATCAGCGCCTGGGCACTGTCTTGCGCCAGCAGCATGTCGCTGATGGCGCCGATAACCCGCACTTCGGTGTCATCGGTATCGCCCAGTTCATACAGGGTAAACAGATAGTCCTGACCGGCCAGGTCATCCCGCGCCTTGCGGTCTTCTGCCCGCAGGCCAACGCCGCAGATGCTCCAGTCCAGGTCCACGCCGGTGTTCATCAAGGCATCGGTGTAATACGCCTGATGGGCCCGATGGAAACCGCCGACACCGATATGGGCAATGCCCTGTTTGGTATCGGCAATGGCGTAGGCTGGCAATTTCACTTCGGGGGCCAGTTGCGTGAGGTTTTGCTTGTTCAGTTTCATCAAGGGTTCTCGCGAAATCAGGCTGCAGCGCGCAGTGGACGGGCCACAGCCACGCCATCGGTGTCGAAAAGATGGCAGTGCACCGGGTCCAGGTGCAGCTTCAACGTTTCGCCATACTGGCTGGCCATGTCGCCACGGATGCGCAGGGTCAGCGGTTCGCCGTTTGATGTAATGACGTGGCAAAAGGTGTCGCTGCCCAGGCGCTCGCCGACATCGGCGGTGACGGTCAGCGTGGTATCGCCGGGCGAGGCGAGTTCCAGGTGTTCCGGACGAATACCCAGGGTCACCTGGCTGCCGATGCTCAGGGTTGGACTGCTCAAGGGCAGACTGATGCGCGTGCCAGCATCCAGCTCGACTTCGCAGCCCTGACCTTCAAGCCGCGTGACCTTGCCTTTGAGGAAGCCCATTTTCGGCGTGCCCAAAAAGCCCGCGACAAACAGATTGGCCGGTTGGTGGTACAAGTCCAGCGGCGAGCCGACCTGTTCAATACGGCCGCTGTTGAGCACCACTACCTTGTCAGCGAGGGTCATGGCTTCCACTTGGTCGTGGGTTACGTAGATCATGGTCGCTTGCAGTTCTTTATGCAGGCGCGCCAGTTCCAGGCGCATCTGCACCCGCAACGCGGCGTCAAGGTTGGACAGCGGTTCGTCGAACAGGAAGATTTTCGGATTGCGCACAATGGCGCGGCCGATGGCGACCCGTTGACGCTGGCCACCAGAGAGCTGCTTGGGCTTGCGTTCCAGCAACGGGCCGAGTTCGAGAATACGCGCCGCTTCATTGACCTTGCTCTCGACGACTTTCTTGTCGACACCCGCCAGGTCCAGGGCAAACGACATGTTCTTGCGCACGCTCATATGCGGGTACAACGCATAGGTCTGAAACACCATCGCCAGGTCGCGCTTGGCCGGGGTCACTTCGGTGATGTCGCGGCCATCCAGTTCGATGGTGCCTTCGCTGACTTCTTCAAGGCCTGCAATCAAGCGCAGCAGGGTGGACTTACCGCAGCCTGAGGGGCCGACGAAGACCACGAATTCCTTGTCATTCACTTCCAGGTCGATGCCCTTGATGATGGAAAAGCCTTCGAAACCTTTTTGCAAATTTTTGATTTTCAGGTTGGCCATGATGGGCCTCCACTTCTAATTATTGGTGTTGAAAGGGCCGTTATTTCACGGCGCCGAAAGACAAACCGCGGACCAGCTGTTTCTGGCTGATCCAGCCAAAAATCAGGATCGGCGCGCAGGCCAGGGTCGACACCGCGGACAACTTGGCCCAGAACAAGCCTTCGGGGCTGGAGTAGGAGGCGATCAATGCGGTTAATGGCGCGGCGTTGGACGAGGTCAGGTTCAGCGACCAGAACGCCTCGTTCCAGCACAGGATCAGCGACAGCAACACCGTGGAGGCCAGGCCACCCTTGGCAATCGGCAGCAGCACCCGGACCATTTCCTGCCACAGCGTGGCGCCGTCCAGGCGCGCGGCTTCGAGGATGTCCTTGGGAATGTCCTTGAAGTAGGTGTAAACCATCCAGACCACGATCGGCAGGTTGATCAGGGTGTAGATGATGATCAGCGCGACCCGCGTATCCAGCAGGCCAAGGCTCTTGGCCAGCAGGTAGATCGGCATCAGCACGCCCACCGGCGGCAGCATTTTGGTGGATAACATCCACAGCAGCGTGCCCTTGGTGCGCTGGGTTTCGTAGAAGGCCATGGAGTAGGCCGCCGGCACCGCAATCAGCAGGCACAAGGCGGTGGCGCTGAAGGAAATCACCACCGAGTTCCAGGCGAAGCTGAAGTAGTTGCTGCGCTCGTTGATGTGCAGGTAGTTCTCAAGCGTGGGCGTGAAAATGAACTGCGGCGGCGTGGCAAAGGCGTCGATTTCGGTCTTGAAACTGGTCAGCACCATCCAGAAGATCGGGAAGAAAATCAGGATCGCGATGGCCCAGGCCAATGTGCCGAGCAACAGGCTTTGCAGGCGGCGGGATTGTTGAAGCGTCATGGCGCAGCCCTCAAGGCTTGTCAGTCAGGTTTTTGCCGAGCATCCGCACCAGGATGATCGCCGCGATATTGGCAATGACCACGGCAATCAAGCCGCCGGCCGACGCCATGCCCACGTCGAACTGCACCAGCGCCTGGTTGTAGATCAGGTAGGCGAGGTTGGTCGAGGCGTAGCCGGGGCCACCGTTGGTGGTGGTGAAGATTTCAGCGAACACCGAGAGCAGGAAGATGGTTTCAATCATCACCACCACGGCGATGGGGCGCGCCAGGTGGGGCAGGGTCAGGTGCCAGAAAATCGCAATGGCACCAGCACCGTCCAGGCGGGCGGCTTCCTTTTGCTCCTGGTCGAGGGACTGCATGGCGGTCATCAGGATCAGGATGGCGAAGGGCAGCCATTGCCAGGACACAATGATGATGATCGACAGCAGCGGGTAATGGGCCAGCCAGTCCACCGGCTGGGCGCCGAACAGCTTCCACACTGCCGCCAAAACGCCGGACACCGGGTGGAAAATCAGGTTCTTCCAGATCAGCGCACCGACGGTGGGCATGATGAAGAACGGTGAAATCAGCAAGACCCGCACCAGTCCTCGGCCGAAGAACTCGCTGGCCTCAAGCAGGGCACTGATCAACACACCCAGCACCACGCTGATCAGCAGCACGCTGCCCACCAGCAACAGAGTATTGGTCGCACCAGGCAGGAAACCCGAGTCGGTGATGAAGTAGGTGAAGTTCTCAAGGCCCACGAATTGGTTTTCGCCGGGATAGAGCAGGTTGTAGCGGATCAACGAAAAGTACAGGGTCATGCCCAGCGGCACGATCATCCACAGCAGCAACAAGGCCACCGAGGGGCTGACGAGGAACCAGCCGGGGTTGATCAGGCGGCTTTTACGCGCCTTTTCCGGCTGAGCAGTTTGCACTTGGGCAGTGGTGGTATTCATGGTGATCACATGCTGAGTAGTGTCAGGGCGAAGTTACCCTAGGCGCTCCGGCTTATTGTTGTGTGGCGAGCGGGCTTATTGTGGCGAGCGGGCTTGCCCGCGTTGGGCTGCGAAGCGGCCCAAAATCCTTCAAGCGGGTTCTGTCTGGAGGAATGCGGTGAGCTTATTGGGGCCGCTTCGCGCCCCAACGCGGGCAAGCCCGCTCGCCACAAAAACGCCCTCGCCACAAGTTACTTGGGATAGCCGGCACGCTTCATTTCGCGCTCGGTGGTGGTCTGCGCCTGCTTGAGCGCATCGTCGACGGTCATCTGCCCGGTCAGCGCACCCGAGAAGAACTTGCCAACTTGTGTACCAATGGCCTGAAATTCAGGAATGGTCACCAATTGGATGCCGATGTACGGCGCAGGCTTGAGGGTCGGCTTGGTCGGATCGGCCACTTTCAGGGACTCCAGGGTCACCTTGGCAAACGGCGCGGCCTTCATATATTGCTCGCTGTAGGTCGAGGTACGCGTGCCTGGCGGAACGTTGGCGATGCCGTCGGTCTTGGCCACCAGCGCACTGTATTCCTTGGAAGTGGCCCAGGCACTGAACACCTTGGCGGCGTCCTTGGCCTTGGAGCTGGTCGGGATCGCTAGGGACCAGGAATACATCCACGACGTGCCTTTGTCCGTGACCTGATGGGGCGCGAAGGTGAAACCGACATGATC
The DNA here is from genome assembly GCF_055407105.1 of Pseudomonas sp. C321. NCBI lineage: Bacteria > Pseudomonadati > Pseudomonadota > Gammaproteobacteria > Pseudomonadales > Pseudomonadaceae > Pseudomonas > Pseudomonas sp. C321. The sequence goes on from NZ_JBUZRB010000004.1 coordinate 518,799, forward strand.
GGAAACCTTGCTTTGGGTTTTGTCGGTGACAAACGAGCCGGCAACGCTGGCGTCGACCCAGATCGCACACTTGCCGCTGTTGAACAGCGCCAGGTTTTCATTGAAACCGTTGCTGGAGGCACCCGGCGGACCGGATTTTTTCATGTTGTCGACGTAGAAGTTCAGCGCGTCCTTCCACTCTGAGCCGTTAAATTCCGGCTGCCATTTCTCATCGAACCAGCGCGCACCGTAGCCATTGGCCAGGATGGTGATCAGCGCCATGTTCTCGCCCCAACCGGCCTTGCCCCGCAGGCACAGGCCGTATTGTTCCTTGTCCTTATGGGTGAGCTTTTCGGCAAACTCGCCGATCTGCGTCCAGGTGGGATGCTCAGGCATGGTCAGCCCGGCGTCCTTGAACAGGTCGGTGCGGTAATAGGTGATGGAGCTTTCGGCGTAGAACGGCAGGGCGTACAGCGAACCCTTGACAGAAAGACCGTCGCGCACTGAAGGGAAAACATCGTCCAGGTCGTAGGTCGCCGGCAGATCCTTCATCGGTTCCAGCCAGCCCTTGGCGCCCCAGAGTGCGGCTTCGTACATGCCGATGGTCAACACATCAAACTGTCCGCCCTGGGTGGCGATGTCCGTGGTCAGGCGTTGGCGCAGGACGTTTTCTTCGAGCACCACCCAATTGAGCTTGATGTCTGGATGTTCGGCTTCGAAAGTTTTCGAGAGCTTTTGCATGCGGATCATGTCGCTGTTGTTGACGGTGGCAATGGTCAGGGTTTGCGCGCCAAGACTGACGGCGCTGAGGGTCATGCATGCAGTCATGCAAGTAGAGGCAAGCAGTGCTTTAGCTGTGAACTTCATCGCGCACTCCATTTCCGCGCCCAAGGGCTACGGAAGGACAGTTTTTGTTGTTGTGTCTTCCAAGGCTGCTGGAAGAGTGTGCGTTGATTACAGCCTTCTAATGGCGTGCTGACAAATCCTTGGGAGCACTGTCACTGATACTTTTTTGCACTGAGCCCGAAATTAGCTGAAACGATTCCTCCGATTACCCGTAGCGTTGTCGAGCCCCTCAACGCTTGACCGTCTGCGTCTCAGGCCAGGTTCTGCTCGGTCAACCGCTGCACCGCCAAGCGCCGATAATGGGATGGCGTCATACCCTTGAGCTGCTGGAAGCGCCGATTGAAGTTGGAAATATTGTTGAAGCCAGATTCAAAGCACACATCCGTCACTGCCTTGTCGCCATCGACCAGCAGTTCACAGGATTTGCTGATGCGCAGCCGATTGACGAACTCGATAAAAGTGCGCCCGGTGGCCTGTTTGAATACTCGGGAAAAATAGGTGGGCTTCATTCCCAGGTAGTCGGCCACTTCTTCCAGAGGCAGCTCCCGCGCGTAGTGGGCAAAAATGTAGTCCACCGCGCGGTTGGTGCGGTCGATGCTGTGTTCATCGGCCAATTGCGGCGTGGTCACGCCGGAGAGCAACTGATAATCCTCGCAGGTGCTGAGCACCTCCAGCAGGATAAAGAAATGCCCGAGGCGGGCCATGCCTCGGGCATCTTCGATGCGCTGCATCAGCGTCATGGTCTGGGCGATGGTGTGCTTGCAGCGGAACTCGATGCCGTACTGCGCCCGGTCCAGCAGCGGGGTAAGGGCCTTGAGTTCGGTGAAGATATGGCTGGCGCCGTCAAACAGCTCATCGGTAAAGTTCACCAGCATGTCGCGCTTGGGCACCACTTCGTCTTCCGCCACCTGGCTGATCCAGTTATGGGGCAGGTTGGGGCCAGTGAGAAATAGGCTTTGCGGATAGAAGTTGCCGATGTAATCGCCGATGAACACCTTGCCGGAGCTGGCTACGATCAGGTGCAGTTCGTATTCCTTGTGGAAATGCCAGCGCACCAGCGGGCACGGGAAACCGTGCTGGCGATAGATGATGGATAGGCCGTTGTGGTCGTCCATCAACTCGTAGGAAGGATCGGTGATTCTCGCTGCTCGGGTCATGCTGCAGTCGCTTTTATTGTGGTTGCCCACAGGATAATGCCCCCATGGGCGCAACCTCGCCAGCGCCTGTATTTAAAGTGTGCGGTTTTTTGCCTCGATCCACTGTGCCATGTACTGGGTGCTTTTATGCAGGTGGTGGCGCAGCATACTGCCGGTGAAGTTGATGCGCCGGTGCTGGGCCAACTCGCCACGGCACTGATCCAGCCGCTCGACCAGCGCCGGGCCGTGTACGTCTTGCGAGTAACGGCGGGCAAGTAACTGCCGGCCGTCTTCCTGAGCCAGGGTCCAGCGGTCGCGGTCCTGATACAGGGCAACCGCTGCGTCGGCCAAGGCGCTGGCGCTTTCTTCAATAACGCCGGGCCAGGCTTGTTCATCGTTCATGCCTTCAGCACCCATAGGGGTGGTGATATTCGGCGTGCCACAGAGCATCGCATCCGCCAGTTTCCCCTTGATTCCTGCGCCAAAGCGCAGCGGCGCCAGGCAGATACGCGTGGCCGACATCACCGCCAGCGCATCCTCGGCCCAGTTCATCACATGAAAGCCCTGGGCCGGATTGTGCAGCGCGGTGGCCTTGGGCGGGGTGTAGGCACCGTATATATGCAACTGGACGCCGGGCAGTTGCTGGCGGATCAACGGCCACAGGCTGTTCTTCATCCATAGCACCGCATCCCAGTTGGGCGCATGGCGGAAGTTACCTATGCTGAGAAAGTGCGCGCGGTCTTCAAAAGGTATGAAGGCTTCGGTCGGCGGCTCCAGCATCAACGGGCACCAGTGGAGCAGGGCGGCCGGCACCCTGAACTGCTCGGTAAGCAGGCGGATTTCAACGTCGGAGATCATCAAGCTGATGTCGCAGCGGTAAATTGCTGCTATTTCGCGCTTGGCCAGGTCGGTGTCGGCCATTAACTGGAATTCTTCCTCCAGCGCGGGGGCGAACAGTACGCCGAAATCGTCGCCGTCCGGATTGGCCTTGAGGTAATCCTTGAGGCGCTGCTGACGGGCGTCCCGCAGGCTTTGCAAGTCTGAGGTTTCCAGCACCCGCAGCGCATCCGGGCAATGCTTTTCGACGCGCCAGCCAAACTGTTCCTCCATCATGAAGCGATCGAACAGCACGATATCCGGGGCTAGTTCACAAATAAAATCGTCGAAACTGCTGTTATTGAGCTCGATGGCGCATTCGTCAATACCCAGCGCCAGCAAGTCGGCCTTGTGTTCGCCAATCGTTGCCGGGCTGCTGAAGGTAATGTCCCAGCCTTGATCAAGGAAACTGTGCAGGATCTGCATCATGTGCCCGCCTGCGGCCGACGAGCGAGGTTCCGGCCAGACGTAACCAATGACCAGGACTTTGGTGGCGGGCTGATTCATTGACAACGGTTTCCTTGAAGGGCTGGCGAAAAGCGCGCAATTAAACCACAACCGCGAGGCGTGACAATTTGTGTCTTGCGGTAGGTAGCCACGGCACTTTGTGGTTAACTTCGGCCTCTCGAATTCGTTTAACCAAAACCCAGTATAAGGATTCTGTCCATGGCTCAAGTCACCCTTCACGGTAACCCTGTCCAGGTTGAAGGCGAATTGCCGCAAACCGGCTCCAAAGCTCCAGCTTTTACTCTGACCGCCGGCGATCTGTCGGAAGCAACCCTGGCCACTTTCGCCGGCAAGCGCAAAGTACTGAACATCTTCCCAAGCGTTGATACCCCCACCTGCGCCACTTCGGTTCGCAAGTTCAACGCCCAGGCCAACGAACTGAACAACGCGGTAGTACTGTGTATCTCCACCGACCTGCCCTTCGCCCAGGCGCGTTTCTGCGGCTCCGAAGGCCTGGAAAACGTGAAGAACCTGTCAGACTTCCGCGACGCTGCCTTCGCCGTTGACTACGGTGTGGCAATCGCCGAAGGCCCACTCAAAGGCCTGACCGCTCGCGCCGTCGTGGTTCTGGATGAAAACGACAACGTGCTGCACAGCGAACTGGTATCTGAAATTGGCCAAGAGCCTAACTATGAAGCAGCCCTGGCTGTTTTGAAGTAACTGTTACGGCAAATGACTGTCGCTTTGCAGTAATACGCTTGATGCATGATCGCGGCCTGGCCTAGTCCAGGCCGTTTTTATTTGCGGTTCAGCGGCTTAGCCCTGAAACCGGATGTTGTAAGCCAAAATGTAGATGTTTGTAGGCTCGAAGGTAAATAGCCGGTAAAGGCGCTTCTCTTAAAGCCAGACAGTGCTTATCTTTCAGCCTCCCAAAGAAGAAGCTCTCGCGCCCAATGGCTGATCACTCCATGCAATCCTCCCCCCGCAACTCCCGCCGCTGGCTGTTCGGCTTGTTCGTCCTGTTGGTTATCGCCGGCCTGTGCTGGAAATTCTGGCCGACGGGGGCTGCCCAAAATGAAGCGCCGGCTGGTCGCACCAGCAAAACCGGGATGATGCGCCCCGGCTTCGGCGGTTCCACCGCCCCGATACCGGTCCGCGTGGCGCCGGTGGTGCAAGGGGAATTCCCTGTGTACTACAAGGCCTTGGGCACGGTAACGGCGTTGAACACAATTAATGTGCGTAGCCGGGTCGGGGGAGAGTTGGTCAAGATTGCCTTTGAAGAAGGGCAAATGGTCAAGGCAGGCGACCTGTTGGCGGAAATCGATCCGCGCAGTTACCAGAATGCCTTGCTCCAGGCCCAGGGCACGCTCTTGCAGAATCAGGCCCAGCTGAAAAACGCCCAGGTCGATCTTGAGCGTTATCGCGGCCTCTATGAGCAGGACAGCATCGCCAAGCAAACCCTGGACACCGCAGCCGCGCTGGTTATGCAGTATCAGGGAACGGTCAAGACCAACCAGGGCGCGGTCGACGACGCGAAACTCAACCTCGAATTCACCAAGATCCGCGCGCCGATCGCCGGGCGCGTAGGCCTGCGTCAACTGGACGTCGGCAACCTGGTCGCCGCCAATGACACCACCGCCCTGGCCGTGATCACCCAGACCCACCCCATCAACGTCGCCTTCACCTTGCCGGAAAACTCCCTGCAAACCGTGCTCGCCCGTTATCGCACCGGCAACAAGCTGCCAGTGCAAGCCTGGGACCGTGGCGACGTGAAGCTGCAAGCCACCGGGGTGTTGCAGAGCCTGGACAACCAGATCGACGTCACCACCGGCACCCTGAAATTCAAGGCGCGCTTCGATAACCAGGACCAGGTGCTGTTCCCCAACCAGTTCGTCAACGTGCGACTGCTGGCTGACACCCTCAAGAATGTGGTGTTGGCGCCGTCGGCAGCGATCCAGTTTGGCAACAATGGCACCTTCGTCTATGCCCTCGATGGCGACAAGAAGACCAAGATCCGCCCACTGGTGATCGGCGACACCGACGGCGAAAACACCGTGATCAAGGAAGGTCTGGCCGCCGGCGATCGCGTGGTCCTGGAAGGCACCGACCGCTTGAAGGACGGCAGCGACATCGAAGTGGTCAACGACAGCGCGGATGTCCCGACCAGCCCTACCGAACACTTGCAGGGTAAACCTGCGACGAAAGGCGAAGGCAGCCCGGCTAATGCCGGCAAGGCGCAAAAGGCCGGCGCATGAACCTCTCACGGCTGTTCATCCTCAGGCCCGTCGCCACCACCCTGAGCATGCTGGCCATCGTCCTGGCTGGCCTGATTGCCTACCGCCTGCTGCCGGTGTCGGCCTTGCCCCAGGTGGATTACCCGACCATTCGCGTCATGACCCTGTACCCCGGCGCCAGCCCGGACGTGATGACCAGCGCGGTCACCGCGCCCCTGGAGCGTCAGTTCGGGCAAATGCCCGGCCTGACCCAGATGGCGTCCACCAGCTCCGGCGGCGCCTCGGTACTGACCCTGCGCTTCAACCTAGACGTTAACATGGACGTCGCCGAGCAACAGGTCCAGGCCGCGATCAACGCCGCCACCAACCTGCTGCCCAAGGACCTGCCGGCGCCACCGGTGTACAACAAGGTCAACCCCGCAGACACCCCAGTGCTGACCCTGGCCATCACCTCCAAGACCATGCTGCTGCCCAAGCTCAATGACTTGGTCGACACCCGCATGGCGCAGAAAATCGCCCAGATCAGCGGCGTCGGCATGGTCAGCATCGCTGGCGGCCAGCGCCAGGCGGTCCGCATCAAGGTCAACCCCGAGGCTCTTGCCGCCAATGGCTTGAACCTGTCGGACGTGCGCACGTTGATTACCGCTTCTAACGTCAACCAGCCCAAGGGCAACTTCGACGGCCCGACCCGCGTCTCGATGCTCGACGCCAACGACCAGTTGGTCTCGCCCGAGCAATACGCGGAACTGATCCTTGCCTACAGCAATGGCGCGCCGTTGCGCCTCAAGGACGTCGCGCAAATCGTCGACGGCGCCGAAAACGAACGCCTCGCTGCCTGGGCCAATGAAAACCAGGCCGTGCTGCTGAACATCCAGCGCCAACCGGGTGCCAACGTTATCGAGGTAGTGGACCGGATCAAGGCGCTGCTGCCCAGCATCACCGACAACCTACCGGCTGGCCTGGAGGTGACGGTGCTCACCGACCGCACCCAGACCATCCGTGCTTCTGTTACCGACGTACAACACGAATTGCTGATCGCCATCGCCTTGGTGGTAATGGTGACGTTCCTGTTCCTGCGCCGATTCAGCGCCACCATTATTCCGTCGATTGCGGTACCGCTGTCCCTGGTGGGTACCTTTGGCGTGATGTACCTGGCCGGTTTCTCCATCAATAACCTGACGCTGATGGCCCTGACCATCGCCACCGGCTTTGTGGTGGACGACGCCATCGTCATGCTGGAGAACATTTCCCGCTATATCGAGGAAGGCGAAACACCCATGGCCGCGGCGCTCAAGGGTGCCAAGCAGATTGGCTTCACCCTGATTTCCCTGACGCTGTCGCTGATCGCCGTACTGATTCCGTTGCTGTTCATGGCTGATGTAGTGGGGCGCCTGTTCCGCGAATTTGCCATCACCCTGGCGGTGGCAATCCTGATCTCCCTGGTGGTGTCCCTGACCCTGACGCCGATGATGTGCGCGCGCCTACTCAAACGCGAACCAAAGGAAGAGGAACAGGGCCGCTTCTACAAGGCCAGCGGCGCCTGGATCGACTGGCTGGTCGCCGCCTACGGGCGCAAGTTGCAGTGGGTGCTCAAGCACCAGCCACTCACCCTGTTGGTGGCTATCGCTACCCTGGGCCTGACGGTGGTGCTGTACCTGGTGGTGCCAAAGGGCTTTTTCCCGGTGCAGGACACTGGGGTGATCCAGGGCATTTCCGAAGCACCGCAATCCATCTCCTTTGCCGCCATGAGCCAGCGCCAGCAGGAACTGGCGAAAATTATCCTGGAAGATCCGTCAGTCGAAAGCCTGTCGTCTTACATCGGGGTCGACGGTGATAACGCGACCCTCAACAGCGGCCGCCTGCTGATCAACCTCAAGCCTCACCGCGAAAGAGACCTGAGTGCCACGCAGATCATCACTCGCCTGCAACCGCAACTGGACAAACTGGTGGGCATTCGCCTGTTTATGCAACCGGTGCAGGACCTGACCATCGAAGACCGTGTCAGTCGCACCCAGTACCAGTTCAGCATGTCCTCGCCGGATGCCGACTTGTTGGCGCTGTGGAGCGGCAAGCTGGTACACGCACTGAGCGAGTTGCCGGAACTCACCGATGTCGCCAGCGACCTGCAGGACAAGGGCTTGCAGGTGTATTTGGTGATTGACCGTGATGCAGCCTCGCGTTTGGGCGTATCGGTGGCGACCATCACCGATGCGCTGTACGACGCCTTCGGCCAGCGGCAGATTTCTACCATCTACACCCAGGCCAGCCAGTACCGCGTGGTATTACAAGCCCAGTCCGGGGAAAGCCTGGGGCCGGACGCTCTGAACCAGATCCATGTGAAGACCACCGACGGCGGCCAGGTACGGTTGTCGAGCCTGGCCCATGTCGAACAGCGTCAGGCACAACTGGCGATTACCCATATCGGTCAGTTCCCGGCGGTGATGATGTCGTTCAACCTCGCGCCCGGCGTGGCGTTGGGCAAGGGTGTGGATCTGATCAACCAGATGCAGAAGGACATCGGCATGCCGGTGGGCGTGCAGACCCAGTTCCAGGGCGCCGCCCAGGCGTTCGAGGCTTCGCTGTCGAGCACCTTGCTGCTGATCCTGGCGGCGGTGGTGACCATGTACATCGTGCTGGGGGTGCTCTACGAGAGTTACATCCACCCGATCACCATTCTCTCGACCTTGCCATCGGCGGCGGTGGGGGCCTTGTTGGCCTTGCTGCTCAGTGGCAATGACCTGGGGATGATCGCCATCATTGGCATCATCCTGCTGATCGGTATCGTCAAGAAGAACGCGATCATGATGATCGACTTCGCCCTCGACGCCGAACGCAACCAGGGGCTTGACCCGCAAACGGCGATTTATCAGGCAGCGCTGCTGAGGTTCCGGCCGATCCTGATGACCACCCTGGCGGCCTTGTTCGGTGCGGTGCCGTTGATGTTGGCCACGGGTTCCGGCGCCGAATTGCGCCAGCCGTTGGGCCTGGTGATGGTCGGTGGGTTGCTGTTGAGCCAGGTGTTGACGCTGTTCACGACGCCGGTGATCTACTTGTACTTTGACCGCCTTGGCCGCCGCTGGCGCAAACAGCCCGAGCGCCTGGAGCCGGTTGAGCCATGAACCTGTCCGGACCTTTCATTCGTCGGCCGGTAGCCACCATGCTGCTGAGCCTGGCGATCATGCTGCTGGGCGGCGTCAGCTTCAACCTGCTGCCGGTGGCGCCATTGCCGCAGATCGACTTCCCGGTGATTGTTGTGCAAGCCAGCTTGCCCGGCGCCAGCCCCGAGGTGATGGCGTCTACAGTGGCAACGCCATTGGAACGCTCCTTCGGCGCGATTGCCGGCATTACCACCATGAGCAGCTCGTCAAGCCAGGGTTCGACCCGGGTGATCCTCGCCTTCGACAGCGACCGCGACATCAATGGCGCGGCACGGGAAGTACAGGCGGCGATCAACGCCTCGCGCAACCTGCTGCCCAGCGGCATGCGCAGCATGCCCACCTATAAAAAGATCAACCCGTCCCAGGCACCCATCATGGTGCTGTCGCTGACCTCGGACGTGTTGCCCAAGGGCCAGCTCTACGACCTGGCCTCGACCATTCTTTCCCAAAGCCTGTCCCAGGTGCCGGGTGTCGGTGAAGTGCAGATTGGCGGCAGCTCCCTGCCGGCGGTGCGCATCGAGCTGGAGCCCAAGGCCCTCGACCAGTACGGCGTGGCCCTGGACGATGTGCGCAACACCATCGCCAATGCCAACGTGCGCCGCCCCAAGGGTTCAGTGGAGGATGGCCAGCGCAACTGGCAGATCCAGGCTAATGACCAGCTGGAAAAAGCCAAGGACTACGAGCCCCTGGTGATTCGCTACCAGGACGGCGCGGCACTGCGCCTGAGCGACGTAGCCAAGATCAGCGACGGTGTCGAAGACCGCTACAACAGCGGTTTCTTCAACAACGATTCGGCGGTGCTGCTGGTGATCAATCGCCAGTCCGGCGCCAACATCATCGAGACCGTGGCGCAGATCAAGGCGCAGTTGCCGGCGCTGCAGGCGGTGCTGCCGTCCAGCGTCAAGCTGAACCTGGCCATGGACCGCTCGCCGGTGATCAAGGCCACCTTGCACGAAGCCGAGATGACCCTGCTGATCGCCGTGGCCCTGGTGATCCTGGTGGTGTACCTGTTTCTCGGTAACTTCCGTGCATCGTTGATCCCCACATTGGCAGTGCCGGTGTCCCTGGTGGGCACCTTTGCGGTGATGTACCTGTTTGGGTTTTCCCTGAACAACCTGTCGCTGATGGCCTTGATCCTGGCCACCGGCCTGGTGGTGGACGATGCCATCGTGGTGCTGGAGAACATTTCCCGGCACATCGACGACGGTATCCCACCCATGAAGGCCGCGTACCTGGGGGCCAAGGAAGTCGGCTTTACCTTGCTGTCGATGAACGTGTCGCTGGTGGCGGTGTTCCTGTCGATCCTGTTCATGGGCGGGATCGTCACCAGTTTGTTCCGGGAGTTCTCCATCACGTTGGCGGCGGCGATCATTGTCTCGCTGGTGGTCTCCCTGACCTTGACCCCGATGCTTTGCGCCCGCTGGCTCAAGCCCCATGTCAAAGACCAGGAGAGCGGTTTGCAGCGCTGGAGCCGCAAGGTCAACGACCTCATGGTTGCCGGTTATGCCCGTAGCCTGGACTGGGTACTCAAGCACCGGCGCCTGACCCTGCTCAGCCTGTTCGTGACCATTGGCGTCAACGTCGCACTGTACGTGGTGGTGCCGAAAACCTTTATGCCGCAACAGGACACCGGGCAGTTGATCGGTTTTGTCCGCGGGGATGACGGGCTGTCCTTCAGCGTCATGCAGCCGAAGATGGAAATCTTCCGCAAGGCGGTATTGCAAGACCCAGCCGTGGAAAGCGTGGCCGGTTTTATCGGCGGTAACAGTGGCACCAACAATGCCGTGATGCTGGTGCGGCTCAAGCCCATCAGCGAGCGCAAGATTTCCGCGCAGCAGGTAATCGAGCGCATGCGCAAAAGCGTGCCACCGGTACCCGGCGGGCGATTGATGCTGATGGCCGACCAGGACCTGCAGTTTGGCGGGGGCCGCGACCAGACCTCCTCGCAATACTCCTACATCCTGCAGAGTGGCGACCTGGCAGCCTTGCGCCTGTGGTACCCGAAAGTGGTCGCCGCCTTGCGTGAACTGCCAGAGCTGACCGCCATCGACGCCCGTGAAGGCCGTGGCGCGCAACAGGTCACGCTGATCGTCGACCGCGACCAGGCCAAACGCCTAGGGGTGGACATGGACATGGTTACCTCCGTGCTGAACAACGCTTACAGCCAGCGGCAGATTTCCACCATCTATGACAGCCTCAACCAGTACCAGGTGGTCATGGAGGTCAATCAGAAATATGCCCAGGACCCGATCACTCTGAATCAGGTGCAGGTGATTACCACAGATGGCGCGCGTATTCCCTTGTCGACCATTGCTCACTATGAAAACAGCCTGGCGGACGACCGTGTCAGTCACGAGGGCCAGTTCGCCTCGGAAGACATTGCTTTCGACATGTCCCCAGGAGTCACGATGGAGCAGGGCACAGCCGCCATCGAGCGGGCGATTGCCAAGGTTGGTCTGCCGGAAGACGTCATCGCCAAGATGGCGGGCACCGCCGACGCCTTTGCCGCCACCCAAAAAAGCCAGCCGTGGATGATCCTCGGCGCGCTGGTGGCGGTTTATCTGGTTCTCGGAATTCTCTATGAGAGCTACATCCACCCGTTGACCATCCTCTCGACCTTGCCCTCGGCCGGTGTCGGTGCCTTGCTGTCAATTTACGTGTTGGGCGGAGAGTTCAGCCTGATCTCCCTACTCGGGCTGTTCCTGTTGATCGGTGTGGTGAAGAAAAACGCCATCCTGATGATCGACCTGGCGCTGCAACTGGAGCGCAAGGACGGCATGGAGCCGCTGGAGTCGATTCGCAGCGCCTGCCTGCTGCGTCTGCGGCCAATCCTGATGACTACCCTGGCGGCGATCCTCGGCGCGTTGCCGTTGCTGTTGAGCACCGCCGAAGGCGCGGAAATGCGCCAGCCCCTGGGCCTGACGATTATCGGCGGCCTGGTGTTCAGCCAGATCCTGACCCTTTACACCACCCCTGTGGTTTACCTTTATCTCGACCGCCTTCGCCGCCGTTTCAACGGCTGGCGCGGGGTGCGTACCGATGCTGCCCTGGACACTGCGCTATGACTGATTCCATATTTGCAAAGGGCGCCATGACTCGCGGCTCCAGCCTGCTGACTCTGGCGCTCTGCGTGTCGTTGCTCAGCGCCTGCGCCATCGGCCCTGACTACAAGCGCCCGGAGCTGACCGAGCCTGTCCAGTACAAAGAGGCCAAGGGTTGGCGCCAGGCCTCGCCAAGCGACTCTTTGGCTCGTGGTGCCTGGTGGGAGTTGTACGGTGACAAACAGCTCAACGAACTGGTAGATAAACTCAACAACGCCAACCAGACCGTTGCCCAGGCCGAGGCCCGCTACCGTCAGGCCCAGGCATTGGTGCGCAGTTCAAGGGGCGCGTTTTTTCCCACCGTGGACTTGAGCGCCGGGAAAACCCGTGCCAGCCAGGGTACCGGCAGCAGCAGCGCCAGCCTGAGCAGCTCCAGCAGCGGAATCCGCGATACCTTCAATACCCAGTTGGGCGTCAGCTGGGAAGCCGATATCTGGGGCAAGTTGCGCCGTGGCCTGGAAGCCAACGAAGCCAGCGCCGAAGGCAGTTCGGCGGACTTGGCGGCCATGCGCCTGAGCCAGCAATCGGAACTGGTGCAGAACTATCTGCAACTGCGGGTCATGGATGAGCAGACCCGCTTGCTGCAAGCCACGGTCGAAACCTACCAACGCTCGCTGCAAATGACTGAAAACCAGTACCGCGCCGGCGTGTCCGGCAGGGACGCCGTGGCCCAGGCGCAGACGCAGCTCAAAAGCACCCAGGCCAGCATGATCGACCTGATCTGGCAGCGCGCCCAGCTGGAAAACGCGATTGCCGTGCTGATCGGTATTCCACCCACCCACTTTGAGCTGGCAGTGAGCAAGGACATTCCCGCTCTGCCGCAGATTCCGGTCAACCTGCCATCGCAACTGTTGGAGCGCCGCCCGGACATCGCCTCGGCGGAGCGCGCAGTGATTGCTGCCAACGCCAATATCGGCGTGGCCAAGACCGCCTACTACCCAGACCTGACCCTAAGCCTTGCAGGCGGCTACTCCAGTAGCACCTACGCCGACTGGATCAGCCTGCCGAATCGCTTCTGGTCGGTGGGGCCAAAACTGGCTATGACCCTGTTCGACGGCGGCCAACGCTCGGCGGAAGTCGATCGCGCCGAAGCGTCCTATGACGAAACCGTGGCCAAGTACCGCCAGACCGTACTCGACGGCTTCCGTGAAGTGGAAAACTACATGGTCCAGCTCAAGGTCCTGGAAGACGAGGCAGGGGTGAGCAACGAAGCCCTGGACGCCGCTCGCGAATCCTTGCGCCTGACCCAGAACCAGTACAAAGCCGGGCTGATCGCCTACCTCGATGTGGTCACCGTCCAGGCCACGGCCTTGAGCAACGAGCGCACCGTGCTGACCTTGCTGCAAACCCGCCTGGTGGCCAGCGTACAGTTGATCGCCGCATTGGGTGGTGGTTGGGATGGGCAGATGCAGGTGAGCGACAAAGAGTAAACAAACACCCCAGCGAGGCTACGCCTGGCCGCACCGCCACCAAGCCAGGCACTCGCACCAGTCGCCCCGACGCAGCCTCGCTAAAGCTCGACAGCTGCCACGGAAATAGCACCCAATCGTCACTAGTGGCCTTCTGATAATATTTCTCCTGCGCGAGAATTAATCTCGCTACAATCGCCGACTTTTCCAACCGGCACGGACGCCATTCGGCCCGTCGGCCACGAGACGTCCCATGCTCACCGGTAGTTATTCCCCCACGCTGGTCCTGATTTCCCTGTTTGTGGCGATCCTCGCTTCCTATACCGCTCTGGATCTGACCGGGCGTATTGCCACGGCCAAAGGTCGCACCGTGTACTTGTGGATGGCGGGTGGCGCGCTGGCCATGGGCATTGGCGTCTGGTCGATGCACTTTATCGGCATGCTGGCTTTCCGATTGCCCATTAGCCTTGGCTACGACATAGGCATCACAGCGCTATCGCTGTTGATCGCGATTCTTTCCAGCGGCTTTGCCCTCTGGTTGGTGAACCAGCCGCGCTTGCCTGCTTGGCAACTGGCGTTTGGCGCGCTGATCATGGGCGCGGGCATCAGCTCCATGCATTACACCGGCATGGCGGCCATGCGCATGACGCCAGGTATCGACTACGACCCTGCCTTGTTTGGCGCCTCGCTGCTGATCGCGGTCGGCGCCTCGGCGGCGGCGTTGTGGATCGCCTTCAATCTGCGACGCAATACCCCTTATGTACGTTTGGCGCGCGGTGCGGCGGCGCTGGTCATGGGCGTGGCAATTGTCGGCATGCACTACACCGGCATGGCTGCTGCGCGGTTTGCCGACGGCAGTTTTTGCGGTGCCGCTCTGGATGGCTTGACCGGCAAGGGCCTGGATAGCCTGGTGCTGGTCACCACCCTGGCGGTGCTGGCCATTGCGCTGTTGACCTCATTGCTGGATGCCCGCCTTGAATCCCGCACCGCCGTGCTGGCCGACTCCCTGACCCAGGCCAATCAGGAGCTGACCCACCTGGCCCTGCACGACACCCTGACGGGGCTGCCCAATCGCACCTTGCTCGCCGATCGCATCCAGCAGGCCACGCAACTGGTAGCCGAGCGGGGCGGCTGTTTCGCCCTGATGTTTATCGATCTCGATGGCTTCAAGCCCGTAAACGATGCCTTCGGCCATCACATGGGCGACCAGTTGCTGCGCGAAGTCGGCCTGCGCTTGCGCGAAGACCTGCGCAGCCAGGACACGTTGGCGCGGATCGGCGGCGATGAGTTCGTGCTATTGGTGCAATTGAACCAGCCCGACGATGCGCTGCGACTGGCGGAACGTCAGGTAGGCCTGATCAATCAAGCCTTCCGTGTGGCCGAGCATGAGCTGAAAATTTCTGCCAGTGTCGGCATCGCGATGTTCCCCGGCAACGGCGCCACGCCCCAGGAATTGCTGATGAACGCCGATGCGGCGATGTATCACGCCAAAAGCATGGGCAAGAACGGCTACAGCTTTTTCGACGTATCGATGAACACCAACGCTCGCAAGCAGCTGCAGTTGTTGCAGGACTTGCGCAACGCCGTGGATCAGCAGCAATTGCGGCTGTTCTACCAACCCAAGTTTGACGCCCTCAGCGGTCGGCCGGTGGGTGCCGAAGCACTATTGCGCTGGGAGCACCCGCAACACGGTTTGTTGCTGCCGGACAAGTTCATTGAGCTGGCGGAAAAGACCGGGCTGATCATCCCCATCGGCGAATGGGTGCTCAATGAAGCCTGCAGGCAGATGCAAGTGTGGTTTGCCCAGGGATATCACGACTGGCGCATTGCGGTGAACCTCTCGGCCTTGCAGTTTTGCCATGCCGGGCTGGTCACCAGTGTGGCCAGCGCCCTGGAACGTCACCAATTGCCGGCCAACAGCCTGACCCTGGAAATCACCGAAACCACCGCCATGAGCGATGCTGATGCGAGCATGACGGTATTGCAGAAACTCTCGGAAATGGGCGTCGACCTGTCCATCGATGACTTTGGCACCGGCTACTCCAGCCTGATGTACCTCAAGCGCTTGCCGGCCAACGAATTGAAGATCGACCGGGGCTTTGTGCGCGACCTGGAGCACGACAGCGACGACGCCGCGATTGTCTCGGCCATTGTTGCGCTGGGTCAGGCTCTGGGCCTGCGGATTGTCGCTGAAGGGGTGGAAACCGATATGCAGCAGAATTTCCTGACGCGACTGGGCTGTGATTCATTGCAGGGCTATCTGCTGGGTCATCCGTTGCCGGCGGACGGCTTCATGAGCGCCATTGTGGCGAAGGAAGTCGCTGGCGTGCCTCAAGTAGCAACATCCTGAGAACGATTGACCTCAGTCCATGCAAAACCCGACTAGCGCAGGTATTCTTGAATCCAACCGTTATAAGTTGATTCAGGAGACTGTACACATGGACAAAGTCGTCATCATCACCGGTGGCAGTCGTGGGATCGGGGCCGCCACGGCCTTGTTGGCGGCGCGCCAGGGTTACCGAATCGGTATCAACTTCCAGTCCGATGAAGAGGCAGCGCTGCGTGTCCTGGAGCAGGTCCGCGCCCTGGGCGCCCAAGCGATTGCAGTGCGTGCCGATGTCAGCATCGAAGACGAAGTGATCAGCCTGTTCAACCGGGTCGATGCCGAGCTGGGCCGAGTCACTGCGCTGGTCAATAACGCCGGAACCGTGGGGCACAAGTCGCGGGTCGATGAGATGTCCGAATTCCGCATCCTGAAAATTCTCAAGACCAACGTGCTGGGCCCGATCCTCTGTGCCAAGCACGCAGTGCTGCGCATGTCGCCCAAGCATGGTGGGCAGGGCGGCAGTATCGTCAACGTTTCATCGGTGGCCGCTCGTCTCGGCTCGCCCGGTGAATACGTTGACTACGCGGCGTCCAAAGGCGCAATGGACTCCTTCACCATCGGCCTTTCGAAAGAAGTGGCGGGTGAAGGCATCCGGGTCAACGCAGTGCGCCCTGGCTACATCTACACCGACTTCCATGCCCTGAGTGGCGACCCGGATCGGGTCAGCAAGCTGGAGTCGGGTATCCCGATGGCCCGTGGCGGGCGTCCGGATGAGGTGGCGGAAGCGATTGTCTGGCTGCTGTCGGACAAGGCGTCCTACGCTACCGGGACCTTTGTTGACCTCGGTGGTGGCCGCTGAAGCGCTGAAAAACTGCCTGCTCCTACGGGAGCGGGTCGCTATAGACCAGTTGGTCCCTGGGGCTATTCAAGTCAGGTATTTATTGCCCACCTCAACGGCTCAAAAAGATCGCACGATCCGCCCCAATGTCTCCATGGCCTTTTCCGAGGCATCATCCCAGGGACTGCCATAGTTCAAGCGAATGCAGTTCCTGAACCGCTGGGTCGGCGAAAATATCGGCCCCGGCGCAATGCTGATGCCTTGGGCCAACGCCATCTGGAACAACTTCAACGAATCCGTTTGCTCGGGCAATTCCAACCACAGGAAATACCCGCCCGCTGGCTGGCTGACACGGGTTTGCGCCGGAAAATAGCGGGCGATGGCGGCGAGCATGGCGCTTTGCTGTTCTTCCAGTGCATAACGCAACTTGCGCAGGTGCCGGTCGTAGCCACCATGTTGCAGGTAGTCGGCAATCGCCGCCTGGGCTGGCATTGACGCGCACAATGAGGTCATCAACTTCAGCCGTTCGATCTTCTGCGCATAACGCCCGGCAGCCACCCAACCGATGCGATAACCAGGCGCCAGGCTTTTGGCGAAGGAGCCGCAGTGCATCACCAAGCCTTCGGTATCGAACGCCTTGGCCGGTTTCGGTGCCTGTTGGCCGTAGTACAACTCGGCGTAGACATCGTCCTCGATCAGTGGCACCTGATGGCTGCGCAACAACTCCACCAGTTCCTGTTTCTTGGCTTCGGGCATGGTGGCGCCCATGGGGTTCTGGAAACTGGTCATGCACCAGCAAGCCTTGATCGGGTAACGCTCAAGGCTTTGGGCCAGCACTTTGAGGTCAATGCCATCGCGCGGGTGTACGGGAATTTCCACGGCCTTGAGTTTCAGCCGCTCCAGCACCTGCAGGCTGGCATAAAACGCCGGGGCTTCGATGGCCACCAGGTCGCCGGGTTCAGTCACGGCTTGCAGGCACAGGTTCAGCGCTTCCAGGGCACCGTTGGTGATCAGCAACTCCTCCATGGGCAGCATCAAGCCGCCGACCATGTAGCGCAGGGCGATTTGCCGGCGCAATTGTGGGTTGCCCGGTGACATGTCCGTGACCACCATGCGCGGGTCCATCTCCCGACTGGCACTGGCCAGGGAGCGGGCCAGGCGCTGTAGCGGGAACAGCGTCGGGCTGGGGAAGGCCGAGCCGAAGGGCACAGTCTGCGGGTCCTTGATGGAGTCGAGCACCGAAAACACCAGCTCGCTGACGTCGACTTCGGTGGATTCGTGTACATGCGCACTGACTACCGGCTCGGAAAACGGGCTTGGCGCATGGGTGTTGACGAAGTACCCGGAACGCGGCCGGGCGCGGATCAGGCCACGACGTTCCAGCAGGTAGTAGGCCTGGAACACCGTGGATGGGCTGACGCCGTAGGTTCGGCTGGCATAGCGCACCGACGGCACCCGCTGGCCAGGCCCCAGGACGCCGGAGCGGATCAGTTCTGCGATGTCGTCGGCGAATTTTTCGTAGCGTTTCATCGGGGCCTAATAGGGTCAGTAAGTTAAGAGCAAACTCTGCTCCTGTAGCAAGCCCGCTCGCCACAGCACCATCAACGGTTCAGCGGTGCCACAAACCGGCTGTCGGCGACACTATAAACGCCCGGTTCATCAATATCCGTGACCTTAAAGCTGATGGTCTGGGAACTGCTCGCAGACTTGTCGCTGGTCATCGCCACCGACACCGGCACATCGGTTATTTCCCCCGACGCCAAACTGATCTCGGTCTTGCCCTGAAGCTGGAAGCCATCACCGCCCACCAATTCAAGACGATAGTGCTGACGCTGCTGGGTCTTGTTGATGACCTTGAGGCTGTAGATGTTCTCGATCAAGCCTTGGCTGTTTTCGCGAAACATCCCTCGGTCCTTGGTCACGTCCAGCGACACCATCGGCCGCTGCACCAGCGCCATCACCAAGGCTGCGATCATCACCAGCAGCACCGCACTGTAGCCGATCAACCGTGGCCTGAGCAGGTGGGTCTTGCCGCCTTGCAACTGATGCTCAGAGGTGTAGCTCACCAGGCCCCGGGCATAGCCCATTTTGTCCATGATCGAATCACAGGCGTCGATGCAGGCCGCACAGCCGATGCACTCCATTTGCAAACCGTCGCGAATGTCGATACCGGTGGGGCAGACCTGTACGCACAGGTGGCAGTCGATGCAGTCACCGAGGCTGACATCCGCAGGTTTCACTTCGCGTTTACGTGGACCACGGCTCTCGCCACGGGCCACATCGTAGGAAATGGTCAGGGTGTCCTTGTCGAACATCACGCTCTGGAACCGCGCATACGGGCACATGTGCATGCACACTGCTTCACGCAACCAGCCGGCGTTAATGTAAGTAGCACCTGTGAAAAACAACACCCAGAACAGGCTGACGCCGCCCATTTGCCAGGTCAACAGCTCCTCGGCCAGGGGCCGGATAGGCGTGAAGTAGCCCACAAAGGTCAAGCCGGTGAGCACGCTGATGGCCAGCCACATCGTATGTTTGGCTGAACGCCGCAGCAGCTTGTTCAGGCCCCAGGGGGCAGCCTGCAGCTTGATGCGCTGGTTTCGCTCGCCCTCAGTGACCTTTTCGCACCACATGAACAGCCAGGTAAACGAGCTTTGCGGGCAGGTATAACCACACCAGACCCGGCCGGCAAATACCGTGATCGCAAAAAGGCCGAAGGCTGCGATGATCAACAACGCCGACAACAGGATGAAATCCTGGGGCCAGAAGGTTGCGCCGAAAATGTGGAATTTGCTTTCTGCAAGGTCCCACAACACCGCCTGCCGTCCGCCCCAGTTCAGCCACACGGTGCCGAAAAACGCCAGGAACAGAAAACCCGCACCACTCAAGCGCAAGGTACGGAACAAACCGGTGAAACTGCGGGTGTGAATCAGGTTGTCGCTGGATTTGGCCTTCATCTTCTTTGGATGTGCAGGCTCAAAGGTTTCAACTAATCGGACGGGGATTCTATCGCTCATGGTCTTTCGCTCATCAGCCTCCATCAGGCGGATGAACTATGCCGGGCGATCTGTTTGCATAACAGACTCAGGTATAGCGATAAAAAGCGGATCAGATGGATTGCCGACCCGCTCCTGCGTCAATCTGCCGCACCCCGTGCGGCCTGGGGCAGCGCCTGTATTCGCAGCCGTAAAGCGGTGCTGATGCAGTTCAATCAAATCACCGAATCACCCTCGGTTACCTTCAAGTGCTTACGACCATCCTTGGCGCCTGCTACGGTCAAGGCGTCGGCTTCTGCTTCGGTGATGTAGACGCGTTGGCCGTCGACTTCAGCTGCGGACATGGATTTTTCGCTGTCGGTGATCACCGTGACAGCCGTGGCGGCGAGGCTTCGTTCTTCGCCGTTCTCGTCGACCTTGAAGTAACAGGTCTGGTTTTCGATACGTACTGGCATGGTGCTCTCCTTCTCGTCAGGTACTGATCATTAGGGTTCGACAACAGGTAAATGGTTTCCGGCAACTGACTGGCGGTCGCCGCTGTCCATCCTTTATCGACCTATCAACAAGGACCGGTCCATGGACGCCTGGTGGCAAGAAGTCTGGCAAACCCTGCAAGCGGAATTCGCTGACATAGGCGATGCCCGGCAACTGACACAAATCACCGTGCGCCTGCTGATCGCCGCGATCCTGGGGGGCATTCTGGGCTTTGAGCGCGAACAAAAAGGCAAGGCTGCCGGCGTGCGCACCCACATGCTGGTGGCCTTGGGTGCTGCGTTGTTCGTGTTGGTGCCACAAATGTCCGGCTCCCAGGCCGATGCCATGAGCCGCGTGGTGCAGGGCGTAATCGCCGGTATCGGCTTTCTTGGTGCCGGGACCATCCTCAAGGGCACGGAAGATCAGGAGGGCCAACACGTCAAGGGGCTGACTACCGCAGCCGGGCTGTGGATGACCGCCGCCATTGGAGTGGCGGCGGGGATGGGCAGGGAGTCGACGGCGGTGTTGAGCACCCTGCTGGCGCTGCTGGTGTTCAGCGTAATGCCGAGGATTATGCGGCTGCTGGAGAAGGAGTAATCATCCTTCAGACAATCACTGGCGGCATCGTCGTGGGTGGATCTTCCTTCGCCGGGGGCGTTGTGCCAGGCGGTTCCTGCTCCGGGATCGGCTCAGGTTCTGTGGGTGGCAAGGTTGGTTGATCAATGTTGGGGTCCGGCGTTTCTGCCGGGATAGGGATATTCATCGGTGTGGCCTCCTTTGTGCTTTGCTGTATCGGTGGACAATCGGCATGGCCAATTGATTCCCGTCCGATGGCGGCACATCCATCTGAACTTTTCACCGGCTAGCGGGCTCGGACTTTATACGGCCCGGCTCAGGAAGAGCTTTGTCGTACCGCACTTGGGATCAGACACAAGAGCGTCCACGGGGCGTAAGGAGTGATGCTCGATGACTGCTGAACTATCGAAACAAAACGTACTCACGAAAAATGATGAAGCGTCCATGTTTCCACTGTCCCAGGCACTGTTGTTGCCCAGGATTGCCATAGAAAGCACCACCCCGGTGATCGACGGCGGCGAGTTCGCGGTCAAGGCCATCGTGGGGCAGCAGATCAAGGTAGCCAGCAAGGTCTTCGCCGACGGCCATGACCAGTTGGCGGTGCGGATTCGCTGGCGGCCGCTGAGTGAAGAGCACTGGCACAGCGTGGTTATGACCGATGTCGGCAATAACGGTTGGGAAGGGACCTTTACGGTCACCGCTCAAGGCCCGCATCAATATTGCATTGAGGCCTGGATCGATCAGTTCGCCAGCTTCTGCTACGAACTGGGCAAAAAACATAAAGCCCGCGTTCCCGTCAGCCTGGAGTTGCAGGAAGGCCGCAGCCAGGTGTTGCAGGCCGCCGAACGCAGCGAAGGCGAGTTACGCGAGCGCTTGATGCTGTTGCACCACGAGCTGTCGGGCTTGCTGGAAACCGAGCAAGTCGCGCGCTTCCTGCACGAAGACAGTGCGCACCTGATGGCTCAGGCCGATCACCGCGCCTACTTGAGCATCAGCCCGGTCTATCCGCTGGATGTGGAGCGCGAGGCCGCGCAGTTTGCCAGCTGGTACGAGCTGTTTCCCCGCTCGATCACCGATGATCCAGCGCGCCACGGCACTTTTAACGACGTGCATTCGCGGCTGCCGATGATCCATGACATGGGTTTTGACGTGCTGTATTTCCCGCCGATCCATCCTATCGGCCGCAGCTATCGCAAGGGCAAGAACAACGCCCTGACCGCAGGCCCCGATGATCCGGGCAGCCCGTATGCCATTGGCAGCGAGGAGGGCGGCCACGAGGCAATCCATTCGCAACTGGGCACCCGTGAAGATTTCCGCCGCCTGGTGGCCGCCGCCGCAGACCATGGCCTGGAAATCGCCCTGGACTTCGCTATCCAGTGTTCCCAGGACCATCCGTGGCTCAAGCAACACCCCGGCTGGTTCAACTGGCGGCCCGACGGCACCATCAAATACGCCGAGAACCCGCCGAAGAAATACCAGGACATCGTCAACGTCGACTTCTATGCCGCCGACGCC
This sequence comes from Pseudomonas sp. C321, assembly GCF_055407105.1. Taxonomy (NCBI): domain Bacteria; kingdom Pseudomonadati; phylum Pseudomonadota; class Gammaproteobacteria; order Pseudomonadales; family Pseudomonadaceae; genus Pseudomonas; species Pseudomonas sp. C321. The sequence goes on from NZ_JBUZRB010000004.1 coordinate 540,710, forward strand.
ATCCCCAGCCTGTGGATCGAGCTGCGGGACGTTGTGCTGGGCTGGGTCGAGGAGGGTGTCAATACTTTCCGCGTCGACAACCCCCACACCAAGCCGCTGCCGTTCTGGCAATGGCTGATTGCGGACGTGCGAGAAAAACACCCACAGGTCATCTTCCTCGCCGAAGCCTTCACCACCCCGGCAATGATGGCGCGGCTGGGCAAGGTCGGTTACTCCCAGAGCTACACCTATTTCACCTGGCGCAACACCAAGGCCGAGCTGAGTGAATACCTGAGCGAACTCAACGAGTCGCCGTGGCGCGAATGCTTCCGACCCAACTTTTTCGTCAATACGCCAGACATCAACCCCGGTTTCCTCCATGAGTCTGGCCGCGCCGGCTTTCTTATCCGCGCGGCCCTGGCAACCATGGGCTCGGGCTTGTGGGGCATGTATTCGGGTTTTGAATTGTGCGAAGCCGCAGCGGTGCCCGGCAAGGAAGAGTACCTGGACTCGGAGAAGTACGAGATCCGCCCCAGGGATTTCACCGCGCCGGGCAACATCATTGCCGAGATCGCCCAGCTCAACCGCATCCGTCGGCAGAACCCGGCGTTGCAAACTCACTTGGGTTTGAAGCTCTACAACGCCTGGAACGACAACATCTTGTACTTCGGCAAACGCTGCGAGGACGCCGGCAATTTCATCCTCATCGCGGTGAGTCTCGACCCGCTCAATGCCCAGGAAGCCCATTTCGAATTGCCGCTGTGGGAGATGGGCCTACCGGACGACGCCCAGACCCAGGGCGAAGACTTGATGAACGGCCACCGCTGGACTTGGCATGGCAAGCACCAGTGGATGCGAATAGAGCCGTGGCATCAGCCGTTTGGTATTTGGCGGATCACTGTTTAAAGGGCTTTTTGTGGACAGTAAAAACATCGCCACTTTTTAGTTTTCATGAATTCTCAGGAGTTTCCAATGGCGAAGAAACCCAAGGCTGCCACCTTTATCAAAGACCCGCTCTGGTACAAGGATGCGGTGATTTATCAGGTTCACGTCAAATCTTATTTCGACTCCAATAACGATGGTATCGGCGACTTCCCAGGGCTGATCGCCAAACTCGACTACATCGCCGAGCTGGGAGTGAACACCATCTGGGTGCTGCCGTTCTACCCCTCGCCACGCCGTGACGACGGCTACGACATCGCCGAATACCGGGGTGTACACAGCGACTACGGGACCATGGCCGACGCCAAGCGTTTTATCGCCGAAGCCCATAAACGCGGCTTGCGGGTCATCACCGAACTGGTGATCAACCACACCTCCGACCAGCACCCGTGGTTTCAGCGCGCCCGCAAGGCCAAGCCAGGTTCCAAGGCACGGGATTTCTACGTTTGGTCCGATGACGATCAGAAATACGACGGCACCCGCATCATCTTTCTCGACACCGAGAAATCCAACTGGACCTGGGACCCGGTCGCTGGCCAATACTTCTGGCACCGTTTCTACTCCCACCAGCCGGACCTTAACTTCGACAACCCGCAAGTCATGAAAGCGGTGCTCTCGGTGATGCGCTACTGGTTGGACATGGGTATCGACGGCCTGCGCCTGGATGCGATCCCGTACCTGATCGAGCGCGACGGCACCAACAACGAAAACCTGCCGGAGACCCACGACGTCCTCAAGCAGATCCGCGCCGAAATCGACGCCAATTACCCGGACCGCATGCTGCTGGCCGAGGCCAACCAATGGCCGGAAGATACTCAACTGTACTTCGGGGACAAAAAAGGCGATGACGGCGACGAGTGCCATATGGCCTTTCACTTCCCGCTGATGCCGCGCATGTACATGGCGCTGGCCCAGGAAGATCGCTTCCCGATCACCGATATCCTGCGTCAGACCCCGGAGATTCCAGCCAATTGCCAGTGGGCGATTTTCCTGCGTAACCACGATGAACTGACCCTGGAAATGGTCACCGACAAAGAGCGCGACTACCTCTGGAACTACTACGCCGCTGACCGCCGTGCGCGCATCAACCTCGGTATTCGCCGGCGCCTGGCGCCGCTGATGGAGCGCGACCGCCGCCGCATCGAGCTGCTCAACAGTCTGCTGCTGTCGATGCCCGGTACGCCGACCCTGTATTACGGCGATGAAATCGGCATGGGCGACAACATCTACCTGGGCGACCGCGACGGCGTACGCACACCCATGCAGTGGTCCATCGACCGCAACGGCGGCTTCTCCCGCGCCGATCCGGCCAGCCTGGTGCTGCCGCCGATCATGGACGCGCTCTATGGCTACCCGTCAGTCAACGTCGAAACCCAGGCCCAGGACCCGCACTCGTTGCTCAACTGGACCCGGCGGATGCTGGCGATTCGTAAACAGTCCAAGGCCTTCGGTCGCGGCAGCTTGAAAATGCTCTCGCCCACCAACCGCCGCATCCTGGCCTACACCCGCGAATACACGGGCGACGACGGCAAGCACGAAATTATCCTCTGTGTGGCCAACGTCTCCCGCAGCGCCCAGGCGGCGGAGCTGGACCTGTCCGCATTCGCCGGCATGGTCCCGGTGGAGATGCTCGGTGGTAATGCGTTCCCGCCCATTGGCCAGCTGAACTTCCTGCTGACCCTGGCGCCTTACGGCTTCTACTGGTTCGTGCTGGCGGCGGAAAACCAGATGCCGAGCTGGCACGTGGAGCCTGCGCAAAGCATCCCGGATTTCACCACTCTGGTGCTGAAAAAACGCCTCGAAGAATTGCTCGAAGCGCCGTGCCGCACCACCCTGGAACAAAACTCGTTGCCGGCCTGGCTGCCCATGCGTCGCTGGTTCGCCAACAAAGACTCGGCCATCGATAGCGTGCACATCGCCTACGGCGTGCGCTTTGGTGACCCGCAGCATCCGGTGTTGCTCAGCGAGATTGAAGTCACCACAGCTGGGCAGGTCAGCCGTTATCAACTGCCGTTCGGCTTTTTGGCCGAAGACCAGTTCACCAGCGCCTTGCCGCAACAGCTCGCGCTGGCCCGTGTACGGCGAGTGCGCCAGGTCGGCCTGGTCACGGACGCCTTCAGCCTCGACACCTATATCCGCGCAGTGATTGAAGGCCTGCAAGCCAACACTGTGCTCACCTCCACTGACGGCGACATTCGTTTCGAACCGACGGAGCAATTGACCAAGCTGGAACTCAACGACGACTCAGAGGTGCGCTACCTCGCCACCGAACAGTCCAACAGTTCAGTGGTGGTGGGCGCCAGCCTAGTACTCAAGCTGATTCGTAAAGTCAGCGCCGGGGTACACCCGGAACTGGAGATGGGCGCTTACCTGACAGCCGCCGGCTACGAACATATCTCGCCGCTGCTGGGCTCGGTGATCCGCCGCGATGCCGAAGGCCAGGACAACTTGCTGATGATTGCCCAGGGCTACCTGAGTAACCAGGGCGATGCCTGGGGCTGGACCCAGAACAACCTGGAACGGGCGATTCGCGACGAATTGGCCCAGGCCATCTCCGAACAGGAACAGCACTACAACGCCCTGGGTGAGTTGGCCGACTTTGCTGGCCTACTCGGCCAGCGCCTGGGTGAAATGCACCTGGTATTGGCCGCGCCTACTGCCAACAAGGACTTCAAACCCGAGGTCACTTCCGTCAAGGACAGCCAGGGTTGGGCCAAGCAGGTGGGGGCGCAAGTCGACCGCGCCTTGCACTTGCTCAAACAGCATCAAAGCAAACTGACCACCGCTGACCAGGCGCTGGTCAGTGCAATGCTGGTGCAGAAAAAAGCCATCGCCACCCATGTGCAGGACCTGGCCAAGGCCACCGTGGGCGGCTTGCGCATTCGCGTCCACGGTGACTTGCACCTGGGCCAGGTGCTGGTGGTCAAGGGCGATGCTTACCTGATCGACTTTGAAGGGGAACCGGCTCGACCGCTCCATGAGCGTCGCGGCAAGCACAGCCCATACAAGGATGTCAGTGGCGTGCTACGGTCGTTCGACTATGCCGCCGCCATGGCCCTGAATGTGCAAGGGGTAGATCACTCGACCGAGGCCAACGCTGCACGGCAACGGGTGGCCGATCGTTACTTGAATGAAGCGCGGCAGGCATTTATCCAGGCCTATCATGAGGCTACGACTACACTGGCCCATGACTGGCAGGACGCCAAGGGCCAGGACGCAGCGCTGGCATTGTTCAGCCTGGAGAAGGCCGCGTACGAAGTGGCCTATGAAGCGGAAAATCGCCCGACCTGGCTGCCGGTACCGTTGCAAGGTTTGCACGGACTGCTCAGCGGACTGAAGCCATTATCCAAAACTGCACGCGCAGGGGAGACGTCATGAGTTTTACAAACAAGGAAGCGCTGCAACCCAAGCTTGCGGTAATGCCGGCAACCCAGGATATCGAAGCCTTGGTGCGGGCCGAACATCACGATCCATTCTCGATCCTTGGCCCCCACGATGATGAAGAGGGCGGCCAGTTTATCCGCGCGTTTCTGCCAGAGGCCTTGAGTGTTCAGGTGCTGGCCCGCGACAGCGGTGAGCACGTCGGCGATCTGGACGCGACTCCGGTGCCTGGCTTGTTTGTCGGGCATTTCTCGCCCCGCCAGGGCTATTTGCTGAAAATCCAGTGGGCGGGTGGCGAGCAGATCACCGAAGACCCTTACAGCTTCGGCCAGTTGCTGGGCGAGATGGACCTTTACCTGTTTGCCGAGGGCAATCACCGCGACCTGAGCAGTTGCCTCGGCGCCCAGGTGATGAGCATCGACGGCATCCAGGGCGTGCGTTTCGCGGTGTGGGCGCCCAATGCCAAGCGTGTTTCCGTAGTTGGCGACTTCAATATTTGGGACGGTCGCCGCCATCCGATGCGCCTGCGCCATCCAGCCGGCGTGTGGGAGATATTCATCCCGCGCCTGGAACCCGGCGCTGCCTACAAATACGAAATCCTGGGCACCAGCGGGATTCTTCCGCTCAAGGCCGACCCCATGGCCCTGGCCACGCAATTGCCGCCGGACACCGCCTCCAAGGTTGCCTCGCCGTTGCAGATCGACTGGCAGGACCACGCCTGGATGCAGGCCCGTGGCGAGCGGCAATTACCGAGCGCACCGCTGTCGGTCTATGAACTGCACGTCGGCTCCTGGCAATGTGAACTCGACGAGTTGGGCGAAGTGTCCCGCCAGTACGGCTGGCGCGAGCTGGGTGAACGACTGATTCCCTATGTGCAGCAGCTGGGTTTCACCCATATCGAGCTGATGCCGATCATGGAACACCCGTTTGGCGGCTCCTGGGGGTATCAGCCGCTGTCGCAATTCGCCCCCAGTGCCCGCTTTGGCTCGCCGGACGATTTTGCCGCCTTCGTCAACGCCTGCCATCAGGCCGATATTGGCATTATTCTCGACTGGGTTCCGGCGCATTTCCCCACCGACACCCACGGCCTGGCGCAATTTGATGGCACGGCGCTGTACGAATACGGCAACCCGCTGGAAGGCTTTCACCAGGACTGGGACACGCTGATCTACAACCTGGGCCGCACCGAGGTTCATGGTTTTATGCTGGCTTCGGCGCTGCACTGGCTCAAGCATTTTCATATCGACGGCCTGCGGGTGGATGCAGTGGCGTCGATGCTCTACCGCGATTATTCGCGCAAGGCCGGCGAGTGGGTGCCTAACCGTCATGGCGGTCGGGAAAACCTCGAAGCCATCGACTTCCTGCGTCACTTGAACGACGTGGTAGCCCTGGAAGCCCCCGGTGCCTTGGTGATCGCCGAGGAATCCACTGCCTGGCCAGGCGTCAGCCAACCGACCCAACAGGGCGGCCTGGGCTTCAACTACAAGTGGAACATGGGCTGGATGCACGATTCGCTGCACTACATCCAGCAGGACCCGGTATACCGCGCCCACCATCACAACGAACTGAGTTTCGGCCTGATGTATGCCTGGTCTGAGCGGTTCATCCTGCCGATTTCCCACGATGAAGTGGTTCACGGCAAACACTCGCTGATCGACAAGATGCCTGGCGACCGCTGGCAGAAATTCGCCAACCTGCGGGCTTACCTGTGTTTTATGTGGGCGCATCCGGGCAAGAAGCTGCTGTTTATGGGCTGCGAATTCGGCCAGTGGCGCGAGTGGAACCACGATCAGCAGCTTGATTGGTATTTGCTGCAATACCCGGAACACCGCGGCGTGCAAAAACTGGTGGGCGACCTCAATCGCCTGTATCGCGAAGAACCGGCGCTGCACGACCAGGACGACGCGCCCCAAGGCTTTCAGTGGCTGATCGGCGATGATGCGATCAACAGCGTCTACGCCTGGCTGCGCTGGAGCAAGGATGGCCGGCCGGTGTTGGTGGTGGCCAACTTCACCCCGGTGCCCCGTGAGGCGTACAAGGTCGGCGTGCCGTTTGCCGGGCGCTGGGGCGAAGTGATCAACAGTGATGCCGACACCTATGCCGGTTCCAACTATGGCAATGGTGGCGGGGCGTTTACCGAAGAGGAATCGCGCCATGGCCAGCCGCTATCACTGTCGTTGAATCTGCCGCCGCTGGGTGTGCTGATCCTGCGGCCGGAGGGCTGATTTTCAGACCCGACTCAACAGTGGACTGGCTACAAAAACACAATCTCATACGGCTCGCGCATTCGTTCCAGCAACACCTGCGCGAGCATCGGCGCCAGTCCGATTTCAGGATCACCCACCAACTGACTCGCATAGGCGTGGGCCGCATGAAGCTTGCGGGCCACGCTCCAGGTGCTAAGGCGAACCTTGCGGGCTCGCTGCCAGGGAATGACCGCAGCTTCACGGGCAGGCCAATGCCAGGCCCAAATCGGCAGTTCCAAAAGACGCGCGCCCATCAGGGCGCAGGCTTTGGCGGTGGCACGGCCGACCGCGTCGTGGTCGTCGTTGCCATCGGTGCGCCAAGTGGTAAACACCACATCGCCGGGTTGCAGGTAACGGGCAATAAACTGGCTCAACTGTTGCTCCCGGGCCGCCAGGGCATTGTCGGTAAAACCACCACGAATCCATTTCAGGCTGTGCAGCGGCACACCCAGGCGGCGCAAAGCCTCGACACTTTCCTGTGGGCGAAACACGCTCAGGCGCTGCGCCGGCCACAGGCTGGAGCCCGGATGGCTGGCACTGCCGTCGGTGACGGAAATCAGCTTCAGGGAATAGTCGAGTGTGCTCAGCAGTTGCAGCAGGCCACCGCAGGCCAGCACTTCATCGCCGGGGTGCGGGGCTATTACAACGACGCGTGCGCCAAAGGGCACGAGCATGACCGGATTGATAACGGGGATTTGCGCCAGCTGTGGGGCGCTGTTCCAGATTTGCGCGGGACCACAGCGGCCTTCTCTCAGCGGTACAGGCTTCATGAGTGTCACGTCCTTGTCCTGGCCGTACCCCGTTGACGGGACGACTCTTCTTTGGTCCCGCGAGAATCAATATTCTCGCGGTGTGCAGGCGTTCCAACCCTGGATTGCCGTGGCAAGAGTATTGATCATAGTCGGTGAAAAAATCCAGGCAGGTCTATTTCACACCTCGTCCTCATGTTGCAGTTCGAACAACAGCAGCGATCTTCCCGTCACAGCATATTCATGGTCGAAATCAAACCGCTCCTGGCCGCGCACGGCCGGTTGGTTGGTGTCGATCATGCAGGTCCAGAAGCCTCCATCGGGCACCGGCGGCAGGCGGAAATTGACCATGTCGTGGTGGGCGTTGACCACCAGCAGCAAGGTCGCATCGGCACCAGCACGGCGTATTCCGGTTTCCTGGGCGCGGCCATCCATCAACATGCCGAGGCAGCGACCCTGGCTGTCTTGCCACTGTTCGGTGCTCATCTCATTGCCGTCCGGGGCGAGCCAGGTCACGTCCTTGACGCCGATGTCTTCGTTGTAGTCGCCCACCAGGAAGCGCCCACGACGCAGGATCGGATAAGTCAGGCGCAGCTTGATCAGGCGTTTGACGAACTTGAGCAAAGCCTTGCCATCGTCATCCAACTCCCAGTTGACCCAGCCGATTTCGCTGTCCTGGCAGTAAGCGTTGTTGTTGCCGTGTTGGGTGCGGGCGAATTCATCACCGGCCACCAACATTGGCGTGCCCTGGGCCAGGAGCAGGGTGGCGAAAAAATTGCGCATCTGGCGTAGGCGCAGGGCATTGATTTCAGGATCGTCGGTAGGGCCTTCAACACCGTGGTTCCACGACAGGTTGTTGTTGCTGCCATCCTGGTTGTCCTCGTCGTTGTCCTCGTTGTGTTTGTCGTTGTAGGACACCAGATCGTGCAGGGTGAAACCGTCGTGGGCGGTAATGAAGTTCATCGAGCTGTAGGGCCGGCGACCGCGCTGGTTGAACATTTCACCGGAGGCGGTCATGCGCCCGGCAAAATCCGCCAGTTGGCCGTCGTCGCCTTTCCAGAAGGCACGCACGGTGTCGCGGAAGCGGTCGTTCCATTCCACCCAGCCCGGTGGAAAGTTACCGACTTGATAGCCGCCTGGGCCAATGTCCCAGGGTTCGGCGATCATCTTCACCTGGCGCAGTACCGGGTCCTGGCGGCAAGCAACGAGGAAGCTGTGGCGTTCTTCGAAACCGTCGTGGTAACGCCCCAGAATGGTCGCCAGGTCGAAGCGGAAGCCATCGACGTGCATTTCGGTGGCCCAGTAGCGCAGGGAATCAGTGACCATTTGCAGCACGCACGGGTGACTCAGGTCCAGGGTGTTGCCGGTGCCGGAGTCGTTGATGTAGAAGCGCTTGTCGTCGGGCATCAACCGGTAGTACGAGGCGTTGTCGATGCCGCGCATCGACAGGGTCGGGCCTTGCTCATTGCCTTCGGCGGTGTGGTTGTAGACCACGTCAAGAATCACTTCCAGCTTGGCTTCGTGCAGATGGGCGACCATCTCCTTGAACTCGGCGATCTTGCCGCTGGCCAAGTAACGCGGGTCGGGGGCAAAGAAGGCGATGCTGTTGTAACCCCAATAATTGGTCATGCCTTTTTGCAGCAGGTGCTGATCGTTGACGAAGGCATGGATGGGTAGCAACTCCACCGACGACACCCCCAACTGACGGATGTGTTTGAGCACATCATCGACCATCAGCCCGGCGCAGGTACCCCGCACGGCTTCTGGTACCGAGGGGTGACGCATGCTGATGCCGCGCAGGTGAGTCTCGTAAATGATGGTTCGATCCCAGGGCGTGCGCACGGGTTGGTCATTGCCCCAGGTGTGGGCCGGGTCGATGACTTTGCACTTGGGCACGAAGGGCGCGCTGTCGCGTTCGTCGAAGCTGAGGTCGGCGTCGGGGTGGCCAATGGTGTAGCCGAACAGGGCTTCGGACCATTTAAGCTCGCCCACCAGTTGTTTGGCGTAGGGGTCGATCAGCAATTTGTTGTGATTGAAGCGGTGGCCGTTAGCCGGGTCATAAGCACCATACACGCGATAGCCGTAGATCAGCCCCGGATGGGCGTCGGGCAGATAGCCGTGGAAGGTCTCGTCGGTGTATTCGGGCAACTCGATGCGTTCCAGCTCAATTTCGCCGGTGTCGTCGAACAGGCACAGCTCGACCTTGGTGGCGTTGGCGGAGAACAGAGCGAAGTTGACCCCCAGGCCGTCCCAGGTAGCGCCGAGGGGGAAGGGCAAACCTTCACGAATCCGCGACGGCTCGGTATCAGGCGTCGATTGGGTTTTGTCGGGTTTGCTCATTGATATGCTCCTGCAAATGGGTTCTTCAGGCCAAACGGGACCGTCTGTGGCGAGCGGGCAAGCCCCCTCGCCACAAAGAGCACGTCAGCCATGGACTGTGATCAGCTCGCCGGTTTGCGCGGCGCTTTCGGCTTGGGCTTGGAGGCCGGTTTCGCCACCGCGCTCGCCGCTTTGGCAGGCGCCGCCGGCTTGGCTTTCGGCTTGGGCGCCTTGCTTGGCGTCAGCGCTTCAGCTTCAGCCAGTTTGCGCGCCATCTCCCAATGACGCGCCTCCTGGCCTTGGGGTTTGCCTTCTGACTCCCAGATCTGATACGCGAATTCGCGAACGCGTTTGTCTTCGGTACTCATCGCAATGCTCCTCACAGAAAATTTCAGCTTTCTTGATCATTAGGATTGATAAAGATGTTCACCGGAAAATCCCCCAGAGCTGCGCGGATACTCAACTCCTTGTTGGGTGTGACTGCGCCTGTTCGGAAAAGTCCCTTCCAGTTTTTGGTTGTTACGGTGAACGGTAACTTGACCCGGGTATCGCCCCAGACTTGCGCATCGACGTGGGGGTTGGCGCTGTTTACAAGCAGGCTGTGGGTCCAGCGCGGCACCACCACCAACAGCCGTTTTCCTTGATGTTCACGGCAGAACGCAATGACTCGATCTGCATGCTCACCCACCACCTCCAACGGCTCGTAGCTGCCCTTGGCAAACAGCGCTGGGTGGGCCTTGCGCAAGGTCAACACCTGGGCAATCAGGGCCTGTTTGATACGCCCGTCACGCCAATGCTGAAGCAGTTGCCCCACCTCGACGGGCGATTGCAGCGCCTGTTGGCGGGCATTGAAATCCACCGGTCGACGGTTGTCCGGATCTACCAGGCTGAAGTCCCAAAACTCATCGCCCTGGTACAGGTCCGGCACGCCCGGCACGCTGAAGTGCAGCAAGGATTGCGCCAGTCCATTGAGGGCACCGGCTGGCGCGATGACCTGGGCGGCGACACCAATGGCTGTGCGCAGCGCTAACCCCGAATCGTCCAGCAACAAACGGCGCAGGAAAGCTTCGACGCCCTGCTCGTAAAGCTCGTTGGGCGCGCTCCAGCTGCTCTGCAGTTTGGCTTCGCGCAAAGCCTTCTGTTGCCACTGCCAGAGCCTCTGATGATAGTCGCCAAGGCCCGAGGCATTGGCGCTATCGAGGTCCAGGGGCCAACTGCCCAGCAGCACTTGGTAGAGGATCAACTCGTCACCCGCCGAGGGCGTGGCTTGATCGCTGCGCAACGGCGCGGCAAGCGCGCGCCAATGCTGCACCTGCTCGGCGTACCAAACGGCACACTCGCTGAGCACTGCCAGGCGGGCGCGGCTGTCTTCGCCGCGCTTGTGGTCATGGGTGGCGGTGGCCAGCAGGTTGTCGGGGAAGGTCTGCAAGCGTTGTTGATTGGCCGCGTGGAAGTGCGCCAGGGGCGCGCTGAACTGCTCGGTGCTGAAACCCACGTCATTGCGCGACAGCAACACCGCCGAACGATAGAACGCGGTGTCTTCCACGGCCTTGGCTGCTGCCGGGGAAGTCAGTTGCTGGAAGCGCACACAGGCGTGCTTGAGGATCTTGCGTTCGCGACCCAGAGGACGGTCACGCCAGGGCTGGCCGCCCAGCCATTTTTCCAGGCAGTCGAGGACCGGCCAGTCGCCTTCGCTCAAGGTGCTGCGGGCGCCGCTCATGGCTCGCATAAAGAACACATCGTCGCGCTCAGTGCGACCACGGGCGCTGATGTAGGTGCGATAGACCGGGAAGTGCACGATCAGCTCCTGCAAGGCGCGGCGAATGGCGCCAAGGGTCAGGTCGCGGCTCATCACGTCGTCACGGGCCACGTGCAGCAGGGCCTGGGCGACGCTTTCAAAATCCCCGGCCAGGGAACCGTTGAGGATCTGCTGGCGGGCCAGCCAGGCTTCCTCGATAAACGCTGATGGACGTTCGGTGTTGCCGCTCCATAGCTCGGCCAAGGGTTTAAAGCCTGCGGGGTCATGTTGCAGCAGTGACAGCTGGTTCATGAACTCATAGCCGGTAGTGCCGTCGACCCGCCAGTCCTCATGCAGGGTTTCCCCTTCGCCGAGGATTTTTTCGACGTAGATCGGCAAGTGCTGGTCCGGCGATAGCACATCCACCCGGCGCCGCAGCTTGCGGCAGTAACCGCGCGGGTCGGCCAGACCGTCGATATGGTCGATGCGCAGGCCATCCACCAGGCCTTCGCTGATCAGATGGAAGATCTTGCCGTGGGTGGCCTCGAACACGGCGCTGCGCTCCACCCGCAGGCCGCCCAGTTCGTTGATGTCGAAGAAGCGCCGCCAGTTGATGTCGTCTGCCGCCGTGCGCCAGCTGGCTAGGCGATAGCTCTGTTGTTCCAGCAGATGATGCAGGCGGGTAAAGCCTTGCGGCTCTCGCGAGTCGAAGAGACTCAGGCTGTGCTCGATGGCGTCCAGGATTGTTGGGTCGCCAACCAGCTCGACCAACTCCTGTTTCAGGATCGCGGCCTGGGGGTAGGCATCGGGCTGGTAGGCGAGGGTACTGAAGCGGTCGGCCAAGGCCTTGAGCGGCTCATGAGCACGCAGTATGTCGCCGTAATCGCTGGGGCAGATCGGGAAGCGGTGTTCGTAGTGCTCGACGAAGAAGCTGCCGTGCTGTGGATCGAAGCGCAGTGCAATAGTGCCGGTTTGCAGCGCCTCCCCGTAGTCGCTGCCCAAAAACGGCATCAGCAACTGGCCCTTGAGCAGCGGGTCAGGCGAATGCCACTGGATGTCGAAAAATTCGCTGTAGGGGCTCAAACGGCCCCATTCCAGCAGGTCCAGCCACCAGGCGTTGTCGCTGCCACCGACGGCCATGTGGTTGGAGACGATATCGAGGATCAGGCCCATCTGGTGTGCACGCAGGGCCGCCACCAGCCGGCGCAGGGCCGGTTCGCCACCCAGCTCGGGGTTGACGGTGGTGGGGTCGACTACATCGTAGCCGTGCATGGAACCGGCGCGGGCACTGAGCAGCGGCGAAGCATAGAGATGGCTGATACCCAAGCGGGCGAAGTAAGGCACCAACGGCACTGCGTCATCAAGGGTAAAGCCTTTATGAAATTGCAGGCGCTGAGTAGCCCGAAGGGTCAATGGCTTCACCGGTCACGCTCGAGGGCTTGATTGCGCGCGACTGCCAGCAGCTCAAGGCGGCGCGCGGCGTCTTCATCGTCGAGCAGGGTGGCAGCAGCTCCCGGCAGGCGACGGCGCCAATTGGGATGGGTGTCGGTGGTGCCGGGCAGGTTGGCTTGGTCTTCAATACCCAGGGCGTCTTCCAGGGGCAGCAAGACCAGAGGGGCACGGGTGTGGCCCAGGTAACGCACACTGGCGTCGATCACGTGGTCGGTTTCGTTGCGCACTTCATCGCGAAAATTCTGCGGGTCCTGGCTCAAGGCCTGGCGCAGTGACTGGCGTTCCCGCAGGCGGTGTTCGCTCCACTGCTTGACGGTGGGTGCATCAATGAGCCCCAGTTGCACATTCCAGTCGATATCGCGGTTATGCCACCAACCATTGAGAGTGGGCAGGTCATGGGTGCTGGTGGTCGCCAGGGCATTGTCCGGCCAATCGAGGATCGGCTTGAACTGGCCGCCATGGTCTTGTTCGAACAGCAGCACGCGCATGCCGAGGATCGAGCGGGCGATCAGTTTTTCCCGCAGGCCGTCAGGCACAGTGCCGAGGTCCTCGCCGAGGACGATGGCCTGGTGTCGACTCGATTCCAGAGCCAACAGTCGCAGTAGGTCATCCACCGGGTAATGCAGGTAGGCACCTTCTTGGGGTGAGGCGTCCATGGGGATCACCCACAGCCGTTGCAGGCCCATCACATGGTCGATGCGCAAACCGCCGGCATGGGCAAAGTTGGCCCGCAGCATTTCGATAAAGGCGCGAAAGCCGTTGCGCTTGAGGCCTTCGGGGGAAAAGGCGGAAATGCCCCAGCCCTGACCTGTGCGGTTGAGGATGTCCGGCGGCGCGCCCACAGTCAGTTCGGCGAGCAGTTCGTCCTGGCGACTCCAGGCCTGGCTACCCGCACCATCGGCACCTACGGCCAGGTCTGCGATCAGGCCGATGCCCATGCCGCTGCCCCTGGCGGCTTGTTGCGCCCGCTCCAGGCAGCGAGCGATCAGCCATTGGCTGAAGGCAAAGAAGCTGATTTCTTCGCCATTGTCTTGCGCAAATTGCACCAGTGCCGGGCTGTGGGGGTCGCGCCAGTCTTGCGGCCAATGGCGCCAGTCGAGGCTTTCACCGTTGGCGGCGCGCTCGGCCTGTACCGCCTCGAAGCGGCAGTGGTTTTCCAGGGCTTCGCCACCAGCCTGGCGAAAGCTCAGGAAGTCGGCGTGTTGCGGGTGGCTGCCTTGGCGAAAATCCTGGTACAGCGTGCGCAATAGCTGTTGTTTGGCCTTGGCCGCAGCGGGCCAGTCGATCAGGCTCTGTTGTTCAAGCGCCTGCAGTTCATCGGCCAGGCCGCTGGTCTCGATGGCGCTGCGCAGCGCCCGTTCGCCGAGGATGCAACCCGGCGAGGCATAGAGGCTGTTAAGGAACAGGCGGCTGGAGGGGGAATAGGGGCTGTAGCGCTCAGTGTCGGCGCTGAACATGGCGTGCATCGGGCTGATCGCCAGGGCATCGGCGCCTCTTTCGGCAGCAGCGCGGGCCAGGTGCTCCAATGCCTGCGTGTCGCCAAACCCGCCGTCACCGCTGCGGCGCAGGGCGTACAGTTGGGCGCTGAGGCCCCAGGCGCGGGCGGTTTGGCTGTCTACGGCTTCGGCGACGCTGTAGCAATGAGTCGGCGCCACTGCCAGGGTGAAGTGTTGCTTGGCAATGTGCGCCTGGTGGTAACCCACCGGCATCGAACCGACGAGAGTCGCGTCGGCGTCGAGTTCAAGGTCCAGGACGCTGCCGTCTTCCAGATGGAGCTGGCAGGGCGTGCCTGGCGCAAAGTAGCGCGCCAGGTCCAGGCCTGCGCCGAGATCCACGGTCAGCAGCGGTGGCAGGTGTTTGTCTTGTTGCACCCGCGCCAGGTCCTGCAGGCTGGCCGCAATGGCTTTGTCGCTGTCGGCGGGGTGGCCCAGGCCTTTGAGCACGGCGCGCAAGGCGTCGGGGCTGACACGTTGCGGGCGGCCGTTTGCGTCGATCCAGTCGACGGCCAGGCCCGCTAGGCTGGCGAGTATTTCCAATTGCGCTTCGCTCAAGAGTGCTCTCCAGTAAGGGTTGAGGATTCGCCCGGGGTCAGGCTGACACGGGCGCTAAAGGGCGCGAGCAACGTGTCATTGACGGTTGAAACCGGGGTCACAAACAGGCTGTGGACACCTGTTGGGTGCTTGAAGGTGGCAGGACTCAGGTTGAGGTCGATCTGCAGCACGCTGCCATCGCCCAGGCGCCAGCGGGCAGAGATCGCGCCTTGCCCCAGCACGTGCGCACCCAGCGCCACGCTGCCCGGCAGATGCGGCACGATGTGTCGGTGGCGCAGGCTCAGCAACTGGCGGTACAGCTGGGAAGTGCTGCAATCGGCCAGGGCCGGGGCAGAACGGCGGAAGGTTTGCAGAGCGTTGGGATCGGGAATACGCTCGCGCCGCTCGGGGTCGGTGAAGGCGGAAAATTCGGCAAATTCGTTACGCCGGCCTTCGCGCACCGCTTCAGCCAGTTCGCCATGGTGGTCGGTAAAAAACAGGAACGGCTCTTCAGCGGTGACTTCATCGCCCATGAACATCAGCGGGATCATCGGTGACATCAGCAGCAATGTCGTAGCGGCCTTCAATGCCTGGGGGGAGCAGAGTTGATGCAGGCGTTCGCCCAGGGCACGGTTACCGATCTGGTCATGGTTTTGTAGAAACAGCACAAATGCGCTGGGTGGCAAGTGCCCGCTTGGCTCACCGCGTTCGCTGCCGTGACGGGTAGCGTGGCCCTGGTAGATAAAGCCTTCGCTCAGGCAGCGCGCCAGTTTGGCGGTGGGGTCGTCGGCAAAGTCGGCGTAGTAGGCATCGGTTTCGCCGGTCAGCAGCACGTGCAGGGCGTTGTGCCCGTCATCGTTCCACTGGGCATCGAAACCTTGCTCCAGCAGGCTGGCCTGGTTGAATTCATTTTCCAGCACCAGCCACACGTGACGCCCCGGGTCCACTTGCTGACGGACCCGCTGGGCCAGTTCCTGGAGGAACTCGGGATCGTTGATGGCGTGCACTGCATCCAGGCGCAGGCCATCGAAGCGGTACTCCAGCAACCACATCAGGGCGTTGTCGATAAAGAACTCGCGCACTTCACGGCGGCGAAAGTCGATGCCGGCGCCCCATGGCGTGTGAGTGTCTTCGCGGAAAAATCCCTTGGCGTACTGCCCCAAGTAATTACCGTCGGGGCCGAAGTGGTTGTAGACCACGTCGAGGATCACCGCCAACCCCTGTTGGTGGGCGCTGTCGATCAGCTGTTTCAACTGGTCGGGAGTACCGTAGGAGGATTGCGGAGCGTAGGGTAGGACCCCGTCGTAGCCCCAATTACGCTCGCCGGGAAACTGCGCCAGGGGCATCAGTTCAATGGCCGTGACACCCAACTCGGCCAGGCGCGGCAGTTGTTTCTCAACCTCGGCGTAGCCCCCCAGCACACCCACGTGCAGCTCGTAGATAACCGCCTCATGCCAGGGCCGGCCCTGCCAGGCGCTGTGGCGCCAGCGGTAGGCCAGCGGATCGACCACGACGCTGTGGCCATGCACGTCCGAGTGCTGAAGTCGCGAAGCCGGGTCAGGGACCTCCCGCTCACCGTCGATGTTGTAACGGTAGCGAGTCCCCACCGGGCATTGCACTTGCACTACAAACCAGCCATCTACCAGAGGCAGCATGGGAACAGATGTGCCTTCTTCCAACTCAACGCTGACATAAAACGCATCAGGCGCCCACAAAGCGAAACGGGTGTGTTGCGCGTCGAGCATGATTGCGCCGTGGGGCCATGTTTCCAGAGTCCGTAACGGCATCTATAAAGACCTCTTTACTGTTTTCCCGATGTTCCCAGGGTTTTCGCCACCAGTTGTTCGTAAAGTTCGGCGTAGGGCTCCACTGACTGGCACCAGTTGAACGGCGCGGCCATGGCCCGGCAACGCATGGCGTTGAGCAGACCGGGGTAGGCAAAGACCTTGAACGCACGGCTCAAGGCAGCTTCGTAGCTTGGCACAGTGGATTCGTTGAACAGGAAACCAGTGACGCCATCCTCAATGGTGTCCGCCAGGCCGCCGGTGTTGCGGGCCACGGGCAACGAACCGAAACGCTGGGCGTACATCTGGCTCAGGCCGCAGGGTTCATAGCGCGAGGGCATCAGCAGAAAGTCGCTGCCGGCAAACATGCGTCGCGCGTCGGTTTCGTTGAAGCCGATACGTACGCCGATCTGACCAGGGAAGCGCAGGGCGAGGGCACGCATGGCCTGTTCTTCCTCGGGTTCGCCGCGACCGATGATTGCAATCTGGCCACCGGACTCGACGATAAAACTGGCGACTGCTTCGGTCAGGTCCAGGCCTTTCTGGTAGACCAGCCGAGAAACTACGGCAAACAGCGGGCCAGTGGAGTCGTGCAAGCCGAACAGGGTACGTACATGGGCAGCGTTCACGGCCTTGCCTTCCCAATCACCGATGTTGAACGGGTGGGTCAGGTGTGGGTCGGTGGACGATTCCCAGCTTTCATCGATGCCATTGGGAATACCGCTGAGCAGGCCTTGCTGGGTCTTGCTGGCAAGGAAGCCATCTAGACCGCAGCCAAACTCCGGGGTGGTGATTTCCTGGGCGTACGTGGCGCTGACCGTGGTGATGTGGCTGGAATAAGCCATGCCGGCTTTTAAAAACGACAGTTTGCCGTAGAACTCCATACCTTCCTGTTGCAAGGCATGCTCGGGAATCCCCAGCTCCGGGCACGAGGCCAGGCTGACCACCCCCTGGTAGGCGAGGTTATGGATGGTGAACAGCGTGGGTGTGCGTGAACCACGCCAGTGCATATACGCCGGCGCCAGGCCTGCAGGCCAGTCATGGGCGTGCACCAGGTCTGGGCACCAGTGGATTTGCGCCAGGTTGGCGGCAATATCGGCGGCGGCCAGGCCCAGGCGGGCGAAGCGGATATGGTTATCTGGCCAGTCGCGACCATTGTTGGCGCCGTAGGGCGTGCCTTCACGCTCATAGAGTTCGGGGCAGATCAGTACATAGATGACCAGGCCGTCCTTGAGGTCCATGCGCCCGATCTTGCAAGGCGGCAGCGCAGCATGGCCGCCCAGCTCACCGATGATATGAATGGGGTTGTCGCTCTCCAGCACCTGCGGGTAGCCGGGAATTAACACGCGTACATCGTGCAGGTGGGCCATGGCCCTGGGCAGGGCGGCGGAGACATCGCCCAGGCCACCGGTTTTCACCAGGTCGGCAAGCTCCGAGGTGACAAATAGCACTTTTTTGCGATTGGGGCTTTGAGACGAGACCGGCCGCACCGTGTTGGGAAGGTCCGCCAATGAGGTAGGCCCGCCAATTGGCTGACTAAAACGCTCTCCCTGAGTATCTAAATCGGCACTGATCATAGTTCTCTCCCATGGTTGGTCGGCCGATAGCTTTGAGCCATCAGCGATGATTGACCGCATCCTGCGGCCAGGCGCACAAGCGCTACACAGACTGGCAAGCCTTATGCCAGTTGCGCTGGAGTCATACATAGAGTGGATGGACGGGCGTTCGGCGTGAACCCTCAGCGCTCGCCTTACCTTAAACCTGACCTACGGCAGAGTTAGAAAGTTTCGATTTTTTGCGGGGGTTTTTCTTTTGGTTGCGACCCATCGGTCATGAGTCTAGGCCAGATCCCAGAGCCTGTGGGCTGTGTGGGTATTTTTTGTAGGACAAAATTTTTAATAGGTCTCTACATATTTCTTGAGGTTGCTGATGGCTGGGGTTTAGGGGGGCTATTGAGTACATATCCGTTGTTGCGGTAACGGCGGCTTAGGGTTATGCCCTTACGACGTGTCACTTTCGAAAAGCCGGAATCCGCTTTTCAGTAGGAGCGAGCTTGCTCGCGAAGAACCTGAGGGCACCGCGGTGATTCAGGAAGCCCGTGTCATCGTTAACGACCATCGCGAGCAAGCTCGATCCTACGGTGGGGATGGGATACGTTTTTGCTTTTCACCACTCAGGTCGGCTACCAGGCCGCCGTGCTTTTGCTTTTGATCTTGATCTAAGGCGCCCCGTTAAACCACGATGGCTGAACGCAGGCATTGATCCGTGGGTAAACCGGCAGGACGCCGGTTTAGCCGTGTTGGGCCAAGGATGGCCCATCGCGGCGGCCCACGGAGCAATGCCGGAGTGAAGGCATGCCGAGCCTAAGCGAGGCACCGAGTGGTGGGGCAAGAGCCTTTGGGTTACTTTTGGGCTCCTTTCAAAAGTGACACGCCGTAAGGGCGTAACCCTAATCCGCCCCAACCAAAATAACGGATATGTACCCAAGCCCAGTCCAGCCCGAAAACCCTGCCGGCAAAGATGCATAGATACCCATGGCAGGCATACCACCACAACCCGCGTGCCACATTCAGGCGCCAGCGGATTCGGTTCATGTGCCGTTATTGGTCGCGGCTGGCGCGCCGAATGTCAAAACGCTCGATAATGGTGCGCTGATGCCCCGGCGCCAGGAACATCCTCCTGGGCCTAACTTTCGGGGGCAGCCTGAACCTGTCGGCTACCCACCCAATGCCCAGACCGGGCAGCACGCTATCGCTGGCCAGCGCGTAACCCGGATAACGAAGGAGGCAGAGCGGTTAGGGTATAGTTCAACTTGACGCCGCCCAAAGGAAGATCAGCCTGGGCCCAGAAAACTCCATAACAGTTGGAAAATTCATGCTGACTGCTTTTTTGCAGTATCCCGTTTCATTTGGCGATCCAGCAGCAAATTTCAAGCAGATTCGTGACAGTGTAGACGCGGCACAATTTGATCTCCTGGTCATGCCCGAGCTTTGCACCATCGGTTATTTTCACAGCTCGCGTGAGGCATTGTTTCTTCATGCTGAATCGGCGTTCGATGGGCCAACCGCGCAGTTCTTACTACAACTATCGGCAGACAAGAATGCAACGCTAATTGCTGGCATCGCTGAGCGCGACGGCGATCACATATACAACACGGCGATTGTCGTATCGCGAGGGCGCTGGCTGGGGAAACAACGCAAGTGCCACCTGTCACGCATAGAAAAGCCCCTCTTTACCCCAGGCGATTCATTAGCGTGCTTCGATGACGGAATCTGCCGTTTTGGCGTTCTTACTTGTTTTGACCTCTGGATGCCAGAAGCCGCTCGCTTGCTGGTGCGCCAAGGTGCGCAGTTATTGTGTTGCCCAGCCAACTATGGTGGACCTTGGACAACCCAGCTTGCGCGCATTCGCGCAATGGAAAACGCCACTCCGCTAATCTGTGCCAATCGTACCGGTGTGGAAATGTATGCAGGCGAAGAGGCGACATTCAGAGGCGAAAGCCAAATTGTCGGGCCTATGGGAGAAGTTTGGGCATCTGCCACAGAAGAGACGTCGCTTGGCTTGTCGATAATCGACCCAGCTGCGCACGTTCTCAAGGCGAATCCTATGTGTGATGACTTGATGGAAGAGGCAAGTCGCTATGCTTTGTCTTTCGCCCCCAGCCGGAACCTCCCCTAAACCGCAAATCGCAGCTTCGCTCTCACTGAGCCTATCTGCAATTGCAGTCCAGTGACATGCTCCTCACGGCCCTGATGCCATTCACCAGAACCTAAAAAGGCTGGCCTTAAAGGGCATTGAGCCCTTGCAGCAGCGCCTTGTGGAACTGCGCTGGCTCTTCCATCTGCGGTGCATGGCCCAGGCCCGGGAACTCCACCAGGGTGGCGTGGGGAATCAGCTTGGCCACTTGTTTGCCCAACACTTCGTAGTGGCCGATCTTCGCCTTGACCGCTGGCGGCGCAATATCGCTGCCAATGGCCGTGGTGTCGGACGTGCCGATCAGCAACAGGGTGGGCATCTGCAAGTTCTTGAACTCGTAGTACACGGGCTGGGTGAAGATCATGTCGTAAATCAGCGCCGAGTTCCACGCCACCTGGGTATGGCCGGGGCCTTTGTTCAGGCCGGCAAGCATGTCGACCCAGCGGTCGAACTCCGGCTTCCAGCGCCCGCCGTAGTAGGTGGTGCGCTCATAGTTGCGGATGCCTTCGGCACTCAGCTTCAGCTCGCGCTCGTACCATTGGTCGACGCTGCGATAGGGCACGCCGAGGGCTTTCCAGTCTTCCAGGCCAATGGGGTTGACCAGCGCCAGTTGCTCGGTTTGCTGCGGATAAAGCAGGGCGTAGCGTGTGGCGAGCATGCCACCGGTGGAGTGGCCCAGCAAAGTGGCTTTCTGGATGCCAAGCTTTTCCAGCAGTTGGTGAGTGTTGATCGCCAGTTGCTGGAAGCTGTATTGGTAATGATCCGGTTTGCTGGAGGTGCAAAAGCCGATTTGATCGGGAGCGATTACCCGGTAACCAGCGTCGCTCAGGGCCTTGATCGAGTCGTCCCAGGTGGCGCCGCAGAAGTTCTTGCCGTGCATCAGTACGATGCTGCGACCGTTGGCCTTGCCCTTGGCGGGTACGTCCATGTAGCCCATTTGCAGGGCCTTGCCCTGGGACTGGAAGCTGAAGTGTTCGATTGGGTAAGGGTATTCAAAGCCTTGCAGCTCAGGCCCGTAAGCGGGGCCTGAGCTCGCGGCGAAAGCGGGAAGGGTGCTGCTGAGCAGCAGGCCGGCAAGGCAAAATGAGCGAGATAGAGGCATGGGCGGGCTCCAAAGACGATGCCCGGATGCTGTCGCGCAGGGATTAAGCGTAGATTAACGCCGGTCAGATCCAGTGCAGGGTCAGCATTGCCAGCACCCCGTAGCGGGTACCTTTGGCCAGGCTCACGATCAACAAAAACCGCCACAACGGCTCGCGCATCACCCCAGCCACCAGTGTCAACGGATCGCCGATAATCGGCAGCCAACTGAGCAGCAACGACCAATGCCCCCAGCGCTGATAGTGAACGCGTGCCTTGTCCAGCTTCGCGGTGCTGACGGGGAACCAGCGGCGGTCCTTGAAACGGTCAACCGAACGGCCCAACAGCCAGTTGATCACTGAGCCCAGGACATTACCAAGGGTGGCGATGGCAAGTAGTAACCACAGGCTGTAATGGCCGCTGAGCAGTAGCCCCACCAGCACTGCTTCCGATTGCATCGGCAACAGCGTCGCCGCACCGAAGGCGGCGAAAAACAGTCCCAGGTAGCCCGCCAGCATCTATCAGTGTGCCGGGTAGTCAGCGATCACTACGTCTTTGCCTTCGCGGGTCAGGCCGATGACCTGATAAGGGTGGCTCATACCGTCCGTTTCCATCCCCGGCGAGCCCATTGGCATGCCCGGTGCGGCGACGCCCAGCAGATCGTCGCGCTTGCGCAGGGCCAAAACCTGCTCTGCGGGCACATGGCCTTCGACGAATTTACCGTCGATCACCGCCGTGTGGCAGGACCCCAGGCGCGGCGCAACACCCAGGCGCTGCTTGACTGCGCTCATGTCGGTTTCGACAAGGTCATTGACCTTGAAACCGTTGCTTTCCAGGTGGCTGATCCATTTTTTGCAGCAACCGCAATTGGCATCGCGATGCACATCAATCGGGATCAGCTCGGCAGCCTGGGCCAGGGTAGTCATGAACAGGGCCGACAGCAGGGTCAGGCGCAGGGTGGTTTTCATCGAAGGTCCCATAGGTAACGAAATGTACGGAGATGACGCATTCTCCGCGCTTTTGAGAAAAGGGTCGCCTGGTTATGTTTCGAGATTATACGGAAGGTTGACAGCTCCAGGACGCCGTAGCCTAACGTCCTGAAGCTGTCGGCAAACTGAGGGGAAGATGACGATTTTGTCAGGTCAGGCGCTTTCCAGGCGTTGCTTGAGCTGGTCCAGAGCCTGATTCGACAGTTCTGTCATGCGCTCATGCAGGGTGGTGAGTTGCAACCCAGTCTCATAACTGAGAACGCGCTTGAACAGGGTGCCGCGGCCTTGCACCTGCAGAACGTAGTGAATGCAGCCATCCACTGCAGGTGAGGTGAATACAGTCTTGAACTCACGGGGCGGTACGGCGACTTGCACCCTGTAGTTCAAGGACACTCGCACGCCCAGCAGGTCGATCATTTCGGTGAAACGGTGGCCGGCGGGCAGCGAGCCGTGGGTGCCGGTGTCGGCGCTCAGGGAAGTTGGATGCCACTCATGCCAGCGATCCGGTTGGGTCACGTAGTCGTAGACAGCTTCGATGGGGGCCTGGATATAGCGTTCCTGGCTGATCCTCTCAAGGCGGCTCGGGTGCTCAACGGCATTCATGACACACCTCCTGTGTGGCGAAACTGGGCACTAGGACTGTCAGAATAGTCGCACTCCCGTACAACGCACGGGAGTGTTAGGGCTTTTTTTCAACGCACTTTGAAGCGGCCCATCAACGCAATAACCTGGCCATTAGCCTCCAGCAAGCTCTGGGTATTGTGTTCAGTGGCGTGCCCGCTTTGCACCAGCTCTTCAACCATATGGCGAATGTGCACCATGCTACGGTTGATCTCTTCGGTCACCGCGCTTTGCTGTTCGGCAGCGGTGGCGATCTGAGTGCTCAGGTTGTTGATATGGCTGACGGAGCCGGCCATTTCATCCAGCCCGCTGTTGACCCGAGCGGTGGCATCGGCCGCCGACTGGCAACTGGCCTGGGTGTTTTCCATTGCCGTGACCGAGGAGCTGACGCCCAGGGTCAGGCGCGCGAGCATTTCGTTGATTTGCGAGGTGCTGGCTTGAGTCCGGGCGGCGAGGGCGCGCACTTCATCGGCCACTACGGCAAACCCGCGGCCCTGCTCGCCGGCACGGGCGGCTTCAATCGCCGCGTTGAGCGCCAGCAGGTTGGTTTGGCCGGCAATGGCGCCGATCACCCCAAGTGTCTCCGTGATGCGCTGGGCGTCCTGGCGCATATTTTCCACAGTATGGGTGGCACTGGAGACTTCGCCGATCAAGGCACTGACGCTCTTGGAGGCTTCCCCCACGACGATTCGCGAACGGTCTGCGTGTTCGTTGGCGCTCTGGGTGAAGGCGGCGGTTTCAGCGGCGTTTTGCGCAACGGTGTCGGCGGTGGAACTCATCTCGGTGATGGCCGTGACGGTCTGGTCGGTTTCCGAGGCGTGGCGTACCAGGATCTGGTTGGCCTGGGCCGACGTTTGCTGCAACTGCGCCAGGCTTGAAGACATGGCGCCGGTGGCCAGGGTTACTTCGCCGATCATGTTTTGCAAGTAGACGATAAAGCGGTTGACCGAGTGACCAATGGCGCCCAATTCATCCTCGGTGCGGATGGTGATGCGTCGGGTCAAGTCGGCGTCGCCGGTGGACAGCGCATCAATATTGGTTTTCAAGGCCTTCATGCGCTGCACCAGTTGGCGGATCGCATAGACCTGCAACAGCACCAGCAGCAGGACCATGGGGACCTGCAACAGACTCAAGGTGCCGAGCACGTCATCGCGCTGGGCGGTGATCAGCGAGGTGGGCAGGGCGGTAGCAAGGAACCACGGTGTGCCTTCAATCGGGCGCATAAAGAAGGTGCTGGCTACGCCCTGATTATCGAACTCGTTGCGTTGCAACGGCTGGTCGCGATGGGCCAGGCCGGCGCTGACCTGGGCGGCAAACGCCGAGGTACCTGCCAGTTCGCTGATGTTTTTCAGCACCACCTGGCCGCTGATGCGCGAGCTGTTGCTGATGATCTTGCCGTCGCTTTCGACGATCAGCATTTGCCCGCCGATGTCTTTTTCCTTGCGGGCCACCAGGTCATTGAAAAAGCCCAGGGTCACGTCGATGGTGGCAACGCCGTAGGGCGCGCCATCGCGCTGGATCGCCATGGCGCAGTTGGTGCGCGGCTCCTGGCTGGCGTCATCCTTGTAAGCCGCGGCCCAGGCGCACTGGCCCCGAGGTGTGGCCATGCCGCCCTTGTACCAGGTCTGATCGTAATAATTGGGGGCGGCGTCGCTGTTCCAAAAGGTATTGACCGCCAGTTTGCCCGACGCATCGCGATGCCAGAAGGTGCTGTGTTTGTTGCGCCCCGGTGTGCGCTGGTTGGGCAGGGGCCAGATGCCGCCGCCGAACACTTTCAGTTCGCCGTACTGGTCCACCAGGCCGGGCAACACCTTGTCGATGGCATCGCTGTCGAGCAGGGGGATGGTTTGGGTGATGCTGCGCTGCTGGGCCTGGACCTTGTTCAGTTCGCCCTGGATCTGTTCAGCCACCTCGGCAATACGGTTGAGGGCGACCTGTTCCTCGGTTTGCCGAAGCTTGGGGGCCACCAACTGTCCGATGCCCACGACCGTCAAGACGAATAGCAGCAGGACGAATAACACCAGGAACAGGGTGTAGCGGGCTTGGATAGAGCGCAATGGGGGCATGGGGGTCGTCCTTACGAAGCGTTTTATTATTCAACGCGGCTTTTTTAGAGCTTCGTAGGGCTATCGGCCTGGAAAGAAGTACCTTTAGGTACGATGGTGCAAGAGTGTTCGAGCGCATGAGGTGAAGGTCGTCCACGATCAGGATGAACGACCAATATTTCAATAGCTTACAGCTGATAGTTCTTTAGCTCTCTAGCAATCACCATCCGCTGGATTTCACTGGTCCCTTCATAAATCTGGGTTATCCGCGCATCCCGGTAATAACGCTCCACCGGGTAATCTTCCAGATAGCCGTAGCCACCATGGATCTGCATCGCCGAGGAGCAGACCTTTTCCGCCATTTCCGAGGCGAACAACTTGGCCTGGGATGCTTCTGACAGGCACGGCTTGCCAGCACTGCGCAGGCGAGCAGCGTGCAGGATCAACAAACGCGCGGCATTGAGACGGGTCTGCATGTCAGCCAGCAGGTTGGCCACGCTCTGGTGCTCAATGATTGCCTTGTCGAACTGCACCCTGTCACGGGCGTAAGCCAACGCCGCCTCGAAAGCTGCGCGGGCGATGCCCAAGGCCTGGGCGGCAATACCGATACGACCGCCTTCCAGATTGGACAAGGCAATGGCCAGGCCCTTGCCACGTTCGCCCAACAGGTTAGCTTCGGGCACGGTGCATTGATTGAGGGTGACGGCACAGGTGTCCGAAGCGCGGATGCCCATCTTGTGTTCGGTGCGATCCACCACAAAGCCTGGCGTGTCAGTGGGAACGAGAAATGCAGAAAGACCTTTCTTGCCCAGTTCCGGGTCTGTCACGGCAAAGACGATGGCCAGTTTGGCCCGTTTGCCGTTGCTGACAAATTGCTTGGCGCCGTTGATCACCCATTGGCCGTTCCGCAACTCGGCACGGGTACGCAGGTTGTGGGCTTCGGAGCCGGCCTGGGGTTCGGTCAGGCAGAAGCAGCCGATGGCCTGGCCGCTGGCAAGGTCGGCCAGCCAGGTTTCTTTCTGCTCTTGTGAGCCGTAGTTGAGGATGGGGCCGCAACCCACTGAATTATGGATGCTCATCAGCGCGCCAGTGGCGCCGTCACCGGCGGAAATCTCTTCGACGGCCAGGGCGTAAGCCACATAGTCGACATAGGTGCCACCCCATTCTTCCGGGACCACCATGCCCAGCAGGCCCAGTTCGCCCATCTTCGCCACGAGGGCATCGTCGATCCAGCCGGCTTTTTCCCACGCTTGGGCATGGGGCGCGATTTCGCCTCGGGCAAAGTCGCGAGCCATGTCGCGGATCATGACTTGTTCTTCTGTAAATTCAATATCTTGCATGGCTTAGTTCCTGTTCTGCTCGAAGTCACAGAAGAAGCTTTCGACGTGGTCGGCATCCAGCGCCTGCAGAGTCGGCGGGTTCCATTGCGGGGATTTATCCTTGTCGATCAGCAGGGCGCGCACGCCTTCGATCAGGTCGCCACGGGCAAACCACTGACGGTCCAGGTGTAACTCCAGGGCAAAGCAGTCTTCCAACGCAAGGTGCCGACCACGCCTGAGCATTTCCAGGGTCACGGCCATGGCCAGTGGCGAGCGGCCCTGCATCAGTTTGACCGTCGCCAACGCCCATTCGTGGCTGTCAGCGACGGTAACTTGCTGCAATTGCTCAACGATGCTGGGTACGTCGGGCAGGGCGAAGAAGTGTTCGATGGCTGGGCGCAGTTTAGCCAGCGGCGCGTCGGCAAGCTGCTGCACTGCCAGTTTGGCCAGCAGGCCCTGGAGATCCTTGAGCGGGAAGTCATGCCATTGCAGGAGGTCGAGTTCCTGGTCAAGTTCCGCCAGCCTGGCGCTGTCCAGGTACCAGTTGGCCAGCCCACAGTACAACGCGTCGGCAGCGCGAATTTGCACGCCGGTTACGCCGAGGTAGATGCCCAGCTCACCGGGAATACGCGGCAGGAAATAGCTGCCACCGACGTCAGGGAAGTAACCGATGGCAACCTCGGGCATCGCCAAACGACTGCGCTCAGTGACCACTCGAAGGTCGGCACCCTGGACCAGGCCCATGCCGCCGCCCAGGACAAAGCCGTCCATCAGCGCGAGAACGGGTTTGGGGTAATGATGAATCGCCAGGTCGAGGGCGTACTCTTCGACGAAAAAATCCTGGTGCAGGGTGTCGCCGTTCTTGAAGCTGTCGTACAGCGAGCGTATGTCGCCACCGGCGCAGAAGGCTTTTTCCCCGGCACCACGCAGGACGACGGCGTGAACTTCTGGGTCGTCAGCCCAGCCCTGCAAATGCCGGGTGAGGCTGCGGACCATGTCCAGGGTGATGGCATTAAGGCCAGCAGGGCGATTGAGGGTGAGGTGGCCGATGTGGTTGCGTATCTCGGCGAGGACGTCGTCCTGTGGGGACTCGGCGCTGCACGTCGCCTGGGATGGAGCCTGAGCAGTCATCTGTAACTCCCTGCTTTTATTGTTCTTTATTAAAATGTTCGCGGACGAACCATCTCCCGATCGTACCAGTGCAAATTTGCCAAGTACAACTTGGAATACTGCAGGTCGTCTTTGCATTTATGCAGGGTAGTTATTATCAAAAAAACTGCCTGCCCTGCCTAGACCCGCCCCGCCAATACCTGGCCAATGCTGCGGCGCCGGGCATGATCTTCAGCGGTATGGATCAGTTGCTCCAGCTCCGTGGGCGTGACGTCGAAAAACTGTTCCATTTCGGCCAGGGCCCGCTCCAGGTCAACGGCAGTGATCTTGGGATCAGGCTCCTGGAGGCGATTGCTCATCATGATCACCGGCGCTTCTATCGCGCCCTTGGGGTAACGGGTCCGGGTCAGGTTGTTATAGGCAATGGCCGTCACCAGCAATGTGCCAGCACCGAGCATGACTGGGCCGATTCCCTGCCAACCCAGGGCGATGGTCGCCGGGTCTGCCAACACCAGTGTCATTGCCAGCCCGCCCGACGGCGGATGCAGACAGCGCAACCAGCACATCAGGATCAGCGCCATGCCAGCGGCCAGGCACGCGCTGCCCAGCGTGCGGCCCAGCACTCTGGCTACCAGCAATGCCACCACACTGGCACACAAGTAGCTGCCAACGATTGACCACGGCTGGGCCAGCGCACCGGATGAAACGGCAAACAGCAACACGGCAGACGCGCCCAAGGGACCAATCAGATGCATGGCGACGTCCATGCCAAACACTTGGGCACAGAGCCAGACACTGAACATTGTGCCCAAGGCCATGCCGATGGCGGCGCGACTCCATTCGGTGGGGCGGGTATTGATGGCAGCGGGGAACCAGCGAGCAAGCATTAATCGACGATCCAGAATAAAAGGCGGGCAAAAAGAAGGGCTTCTCTGGTTTCCCGGAAAGCCCTTCGAAAGTTCCAACATTTGGGGGAGGAACTGATGCAGTGTGCCGATCAAACAAAACCCTCGCCAATGCATATTAATGCACGTTAAGTGCAGTAATTTTGGAGTTAATTACCTTGAACCCAGTGGTCCCTTGAGTGCCACGAGGGTGTCGCGTAACTCCATCCACAGACAGGCCTGGCTGACCGTTATCAGGGCGCAGCCTTGGTCAGGTGCAGCAGCACGTAAGGGTTTTTGTCGAACTGCCCGCTGAGTACAGGTGCCAGCAGGCGCACACGCGGGTCGCTCGACCCTTCAAAATCAGCCTGGCTCATCACCAGCCAGGCCGGCCCCTGGACGAGGGCGAGTTCCGAGGGCAACTGAGTGAACAAGGGCACCCGGTCACAATTGAGGTTGACCATGAACTTGATGGCTTTGGCGTCCTTCCCCAGGGCATGCAGCACCAGCGGCGCCGGATGCTGCTGGATCAGGGCCTGGGCACCCAGGGTAAAGGTGCGCGTGTCGTAAAGGCTGCGCTCCAGCGGTTCCACCACCATGATGTAGGTCGACCACACCGCCAACACCGCACAAAAGGCCGGGCCTACTGGCTGCCAGCGCCACTTCAACAGTATGCCCAGGAGCAGCACCTGCAATACGACCAGCACGGTGAATACCAGGCCCAGGCTATTTAACTGCTCGGGGAAGCGATGACGGGCCATCAACAGGGCGCCAATCAACAGCGTCGGTATGAGCGCCAACACCCCCAGCATCAATCCCCGCAACCAGGCAAAGAGCCGCCCCTGAACACCCCGAAAAGGGTAGGCCGCAATGATTGCCGCCATGGGGATCATCGGCAGCATGTAACGGGCCTTCTTCGCCTGCGGGATCGACAGCCCCAGCATCACGATCAACCCCGCAGCCGCGCAAAACAGCAACAACTGCAGCGCTGGATCAGACGGTCGTTGCCCGTTGATCAGCACGGCAATCAGCACCAGGATCGCCAACGGATACGCCAAGGCATAGTTGCCCAACGAACTGGTGAAGTAATAGAGCACACCACTGGAACCTTCGCTGCCATCCATGCGGCCGAGGAACTGCATGCGGATCACGTCCTGCATGAACGCCTCACCACCGCTGAGTTTGGCCAATAGCAGCAGCAGGCCAACACAGGCCACCAGCAACGCCAGCGCGAGCAAGCCGAAGCTGAACAACTGACGCCATTGCCGATTGATCAGGTAATAGCTGCACAACACGCCGGTGGGAATCACCAGGCCGATCGGCCCACGAATGGCAAAGCCCAGAAGCAACAACGCCAGTAGCCAGTGCCAGCGTTTGCCGCCACCGAAGTGATCATGGGCGTAGCCCAGGTAAAACACCGCCAGGGCTACGGCAGCCAGCATCTGGTCCAGGGACACTGAGCGGGTTTCGCTGATAAAGGTGCTGCTGAGCAGCAGCAGGGCGATGCTCAGCAGCGCCCAGCGCCGGGAGTAGGGCGCTGTCAGTCGGTAGATCAAGGTGACGATAATCGCCGAGGAAACGGCCGTCGGCAGCCACGCCGTCAGGCTGGTAATGCGCCCCAGCGGTAGCGACAACAGCCAGGTAAACAGGGTCGACGTCGCCAGGTAGTCTGCATAAGGCTGCCCATAGGTTGTGGGAAAAAAGCTCGGCCCATGGCGCAGCATCTCCTGGGCGAACAACACAAAGCGCGAGTCAAAACCGATAATCGCCTGGTCCCAGCTGCCGGCGATGAACAGCATCAACGCCAGCAACCCAAGGCCCAAGGAGTGTCTGCGGATCGTGGCGCCAAGCAGCGGTGCAGGAACTATATCCACGTCTTACGCTTCCAGCAGCCGGGGAACCCATTGCTGCTGGGGGATCGGCAGGTTGCACGATTCTCCGCGGCCCATCGGGAAATACTGGAAGCCCTTGCGTGCCAGGCGCTCGGCGTCGTACAGGTTACGGCCGTCGAAAATCACCGCAGCTTTGAGGCGCTGTTGCAGCAGGTCGAAATCCGGCGCCTTGAACTGCTGCCACTCGGTGCAGATGATCAACGCATCGCAACCGCCCAGGGTCGACTCCGGCGTGCCCATCAGCATCAGCCGGGGGTCATCGCCGTAAAGGCGCTGGGTTTCCTGCATGGCTTCCGGGTCAAAGGCGCGCACGTTGGCGCCCGCCGCCCATAGCGACTCCATCAATACCCGGCTGGGCGCATCGCGCATGTCATCGGTGTTGGGCTTGAACGCCAGGCCCCACAGGGCGAAAGTCTTGCCGCGCAAGTCGCCTTTGTAGAAGGCCTTGATACGCTCGAACAATTTGCTCTTCTGCCGCTGATTGATGGCTTCCACCGCTTCCAACAGGTCGCTGGAGCAATTGGCTTGCTTGGCACTGTGGATCAAGGCGCGCATGTCCTTGGGAAAACACGACCCGCCGTAGCCGCAGCCGGGGTAGATAAAGTGGTAGCCGATCCGCGAATCGGCACCGATCCCCAGGCGCACGGATTCAATATCTGCGCCCAGGTGTTC
Organism: Pseudomonas sp. C321; assembly: GCF_055407105.1. Lineage (NCBI taxonomy): Bacteria > Pseudomonadati > Pseudomonadota > Gammaproteobacteria > Pseudomonadales > Pseudomonadaceae > Pseudomonas > Pseudomonas sp. C321. The sequence continues at coordinate 571,638 of NZ_JBUZRB010000004.1, forward strand.
GGCCAGCTCGGCGATCTGGTTGATAAAGCTGATCTTGGTTGCCAGCATGCAGTTGGCGGCGTACTTGGTCAGCTCGGCACTGCGCAGGTCCATGAAGATAATGCGGTCGTGGTTACGGTTGAACGGCGCGTACAGGTCGCGCATCACTTCGCGCACTTCTTCGCGCTCGCAACCGATGATGATCCGGTCTGGACGGCGGCAGTCGGCGACCGCCGAGCCTTCCTTGAGGAATTCCGGGTTGGAGACGATATCGAACTCCAGATTGCGCCCGGCCAGGTGCAGGGCCTTTTCGATATGGGCGCGTAAAGTGTCGCCGGTGCCCACGGGCACGGTGGATTTTTCCACCAGGATCACGGGGTCGCGCCGATGACGGGCCACCGCATCGCCCACCGACAGCACGTATCTCAAGTCCGCCGAACCGTCCTCGTCCGAAGGCGTGCCCACGGCAATGAACAGTACCTCACCGTGTTCCACCGCAAGCTTTTCATCGCAGGTGAAGGTCAGGCGGCCGTTCTCCAGGTTTTCCTTGACCAGGCTGGCAAGCCCCGGCTCGAAAATACTCACGTGCCCCTGCTGCAACAGGCGGACCTTGTTTTCATCAACGTCCATGCAGATGACATCGTGACCGACCTCGGCCAGTACGGTGGCTTGTACCAGACCGACGTAACCACTACCAAATACGCTGATTTTCATGGGGTATTCCTGGGGCTTGTACTGCTGATACGACGGGAGTTGATCGTCAGGACACCGAGGATGACCAATGCCACCCCCAGGGTTTTTGACAGAGAAAAGTGTTCGTTGAATACGGGCAGGCTGGCCGCCAGCAGGTACACCAGGGCGTAGCTGATGCTCAGCAGCGAATAAGCACGCCCCAGGGGAAGGTCCTTGAGGGCGCCGAGCCAACAGAGCATCGACAGCGCATAGGCGAAAATCGCCAGGATCACCACGCCCAACGCGCCAAGGTCGATGGCGCCGCTGTTCAACGCAGTCAGCCATTCGCTGGGCAGCGGCAGGCGGGTCATGCTCCAGCGCATGCCCAACTGGGCACCGCTGACCAATGCAACGCTGCCCAAGGCCAGGGCAAAGCCGCGAACTCGGCTCATACCTCACCTCCCAACAGCGCCACGCCGGCGATCACTAGGGCGACACCCAACCAATGGCGACGATCCACAGGCTCGTGGAAGACAAAACGCGCCACCAGGGTTACCAGCACAAAATTCAGGCTGAGCATGGGGTAAGCGATGCCCACTTCCAGGCGCTGCAAGACCAGCAGCCATACCAGTAAACCAAGGCCCAGGCAGAGCAGTGCCGACCACAGCCAGGGCGAGCGCAGTTTTGCGGCCCAACCGTCAGGCTGGTCACGCCAGCCTTCCACGGCAAACTTCTGCGAGACCTGACCCATGCAGGTCAGCAGGCAAGCGGCCAAGAGCAGCAGGAGGGTCATGGTGCAACCTGCGGGAAAATCAGGATCACCATATTGCCTTGCTCGTAGCGCTTGCCATCCTTGGGCAGCAAGTCCACTTCCTGCCGTTCGTCATCGCCCTTGACCCGCATGACCACGCCCACCGAACCCTGTTTACGGGCGTCCGTCATCCATTGCTGGACCTGGGCGGTGTCCACTTTGCGGTAGGCGGTGTCTGGATAGGCGATGCCGTATTTGACTTCGCCGACGGTGTTGTACAGCGCGACTTCCGGGCGTTTGAGCCGCCACGACAGGGCGGACGCAGCGCCCAGGTCGTTGCTTAGCAACGTGGCTGTGCGGGCCAACTCATCGGTGTGATCAATGATGAACTGATCCGGCGTCTTGTTATAAACCACCGAATGGGGCAGGGCGGCAGGTACCAGAGCAACCAGAAGCCAGCTGCCAATCGCCGGCGCGGCCCACAACCGCAACGGACGCGCCGCTTGCAGCAGGTTGGCGATGATCCAGCCGAACAGCACGATAAACACCAGCACTAGGCTCAGCAGCTCTTGGTTATGCTCGTACACCGGCTTCTTCAACTGGAAATACACCAGGGCCAGCAACCCCAGCAGGCCGAGCATCAGGTTCAGCCAGCCGTTGACTTGCAACACCCGGCCACGGGCCTGGGCCAGTTTGTCTGCCAGGGTATTGCCCATCAGCAGCGCCAGGGGCAGCAGGCACGGCAGGATATAAGCCGGCAACTTGCCCTTGCTCAGGCTGAAAAACGCCAGGGGCATCAGCAGCCACAACAACAGGAACGCGGTCTTGTGGGTGCGTTTTTCCAGCCACGCCTGTTTCAAGGTGGAGGGCAGCAAGGCCACCCACGGCAGACAGAACGCCACCAGCAGCGGCAGGTAATACCACCACGGCTGATCGTGCTGGGCATCTTCACCGGCAAAGCGCTGGATATGCTCATGCCAGAAAAAGAAATGCCAATAGTCCGGCTCCTGGGCATGTACCGCCAACGCCCACGGCAAGCTGACGACAACTGCCACGGCGACCGCCACCAAGCCATAGCCCAGCAGCTCACGAAAGCGCTTTTGCCAGATCATGTAGGGCAGGGCGATCAACACCGGTAGCAGCCACGCCAGAAAGCCCTTGGTCATGAACCCCATGGCACAGGCCACACCCAGCAAGGCCCAGGACCACAAACGGCCGCGATGGCTGGTGCTGTCGACACACAGCCACAAGGCCACTCCGGTCAGGTTGACCCAAAAGGTGAACTGCGGATCAAGGTTGGCGTAGCCCCCCAGTGCCGCAACGCTGACAAAACTCATGTACAGCACGGTGCTGACCATGCTTTTGCGCGGGTCATGCCACAAGCGTCGGGACACCAGGTACACCAGCAGGATGCTCAAGCCGGTGGCCAGCGCCGAGGCAAAGCGCACGCCAAACAGGTTCTGGCCAAAAATGGCCTGACCCAGGGCGATCATCCAGTACCCGGCAGCCGGTTTTTCAAAATAGCGGATACCCATAAAATGCGGCGACGCCCATTTGCCGGTCAGGAGCATTTCCTGGCTGGTCTGGGCATAGCGGGTTTCGTCCGGAATCCACAGGCCATGGGTGGCCATCGGCAGCAGATAACACACGCCAAAGACCAGCAAGAGCAGGGGCAGGGCCCAACGGCGAATCATGCCTTTTGCACTCCCAGCCAGCCCTCGCGGCCGCTCAATGCTCCGCGAACCAGATGTTCCTGGGGCAATGTGGCGGGATCGCTCGGCAACAGGCTGCCCAGCGGTTGAAACGCGATGCCGCGCTGCACCGCCTGGGCAAGCAACTGGCGAAAATCATTGGCCATCAGAATCCCTTCTACCTCTGCGTGGATCGTATAGACGTTGAGTTTCGATTCGGTGAATCGGTCGAGAATGAAGGCATTAAAATCCTTGGCCGCTACCAACGGCCCGACCACTTCGTCAAAGGTTGGCAGGCCCACCGGAATCTGCGGCGTGCCGGCACTGCCATCGGCCAGCGTCGGTCGGAACAGGCTGGTACCACGGCAATCGCTGTTGTAGCGAAAGTTGAAGCCTTGCTTGGCCTGCACCACACGTTCATCGGCACGCCAACCGGCGGCGGCCGAGCAGTCGACGTGCTCACCAAGAATGTCGCTCAAGGTGTCGACTCCACGGCGGATCTGCTCCACCAGTTGCTCATCGCTCCAGCCCCCGGCATTAGCCTGCCAGCCATGGTGATCCCAGGCGTGCAAACCGACTTCATGCCCGGCCGCCTTGGCCTGGCGCATCAGGTGCCCCAGGTCGCGACCGATGGGCTTGCCCGGCCAGGCAGTGCCGGCCAGCAGAATGTCCCAGCCGTACAGGCCGGCGGCATTGGAGCGCAGCATCTTCCACAGGAACTGCGGGCGGATCAGGCGCCACAAATGACGGCCCATATTGTCCGGCCCGACACTGAAGAAGAACGTCGCCTTGATCCCGGCTTCATCGAACAGCTCCAACAAGCGTGGCACCCCTTCACGGGTGCCTCGATAGGTGTCGACGTCGATGCGAAGACCTGCCTGCATCAATGCTTGTCCGCAATTTCGAGCATGGCTTCACGCAGGAAGAAATCCAGGGTGTTGCCAATGGTCTCGCTCATCTCCACGCTTGGCTCCCAGTTCAGCAGGCGCTTGGCGTTGGCGATGCTTGGCTTGCGGTGGGCGACGTCCTGGTAACCGGTGCCGTAGAACGCCTTGCTCTCGACATCACGGAAACCGGCGAACGGCGGGAAGTTGCCGCGCAAAGGGTGAGCTTCGAACTGACGCAACAGCTCTTCGCCCAACTGGCGGATGCTGGCTTCGTTGTCCGGGTTGCCGATGTTGATGATCTGACCGTTGCAGGCGTCATTTTCGTTGTCGATGATCCGCGCCAGGGCCTCGATGCCGTCGGCGATATCGGTAAAGCAGCGTTTCTGCTCGCCACCGTCGAACAGGCGGATGGGCGTGCCTTCTACCAGGTTGAGGATCAGTTGGGTGATTGCGCGAGAGCTGCCGATGCGCGCCGAATCGAGGCGGTCCAGGCGCGGGCCCATCCAGTTGAACGGACGGAACAGGGTGAAGTTCAGGCCCTTGGCGCCGTAGGCCCAGATCACCCGGTCCAGCAGTTGCTTGGACACTGAGTAGATCCAGCGCTGCTTGTTGATCGGGCCGACCACCAGGTTGGAGGTGTCTTCGTCGAAGTTCTGGTCCTGGCACATGCCATAGACTTCGGACGTCGAGGGGAAGATCACGCGCTTGTTGTACTTGACGCAGTAGCGAACCAGCTTCAGGTTCTCCTCGAAGTCCAGTTCAAATACGCGCAGCGGGTTGCGGGTGTATTCGATTGGCGTGGCGATGGCCACCAGCGGCAGGACCACGTCGCATTTCTTGATGTGGTACTCAATCCACTCCGAGTGAATGCTGATGTCGCCTTCCACGTAATGAAAGTTGGGGTGGCTGCGCAGGCGCTCGATGGCGTCGGAGCCAATGTCCAGGCCGTAGACTTCATAGCGGTCGTCGCGCAGCAGGCGCTCGGACAGGTGATTACCGATAAAGCCGTTGACGCCGAGGATCAGCACCCGTGTGCGACGTGGCTTGCGACCCGACTCGGCACCGCGCAACACGGATCCGTCCACCAGGCCCAGCTCGTTGGCAAGCGCAGGGCCGGCCAGGTACAGGCCGTTGTCATTGCGCTGACCGAAACGCACTACCAGGGAATCTACACCGCAGGCAATGCGCAGCGGATCGACGCTGATCACTCGGCCCGGGGCCTGGCCTTCGTTGCCTTTGACGACCTCGGCGCTCCAGACAATCAACTTGTGCTCGCCCGCAGCGCAGAAGGCACCCGGATACGGTTGAGTGACTGCGCGGACCAGATTGAACAGTTCTTCAGCAGGTTTTTTCCATTCCAGCTTGCCGTCGGCGGCGCTGCGGCGACCGAAATAGGTGGCTTGACTTTCATCCTGGGCAGTTTCAGTCAACGTGCCCTCGGCCAGTTGCCCTAAGGCATCGCCCAGCAGGTGGCTGGCGGCGTCACGCAGTTTGGCGTGCAGGGTCAGGCCGGTGTCGCTGCGCTCGATGCTGACCTTTTGCTGGGCGAGGATCCCACCGGCATCGGCCCGCTTGACCATGCGGTGCAGGGTCACGCCGGTTTCAGTTTCACCCTTGACCAGCACCCAGTTAGCCGGTGCGCGCCCCCGGTACTTGGGCAGAAGCGAGCCATGCAGGTTGAACGCGCCTTTGGCTGCGGTAGCCAGCAGCGCTTCGCTCAGCAGGTTGCGGTAGTAAAAGGAGAAGATGAAGTCTGGCTTGAGCTTGGCCACACGCTCGATCCACAGCGGGTGATTGGCGTCTTCCGGCGCATGCACCGGGATACCGTTGCGGGCGCAGAGCTGGGCGACGGAGCCGTAGAAGTTGTTTTCCTTGGGGTCGTCGGCATGGGTGAACACGGCAGCAATGTCGTAGCCGGCTGTGAGCAGGGCTTCGATGCCTGCACAGCCAATGTCGTGGTAAGCGAAGACAACAGCTTTTGGATTCATGACGAAACCTGATCGGAAAGTGAGGTGGAAGTATGGGAAGAGGTTAGGCCGTCGACGATAACGACCGGAGCCGGTGCTGCCGGTTCGTTGCGCAGCACCTTTTCAATAAAGAACCGTGGACGGGCCCGGACATCGCTGTACATGCGCCCCAGGTATTCACCCAACAAGCCCATGCCGATGAACTGGCCGCCGGTAAATACAAACAGCACGGCAAACAATACGAACATGCCGTCGCCCGCCCACTCGGCTCCGAAAGCCAGGCGCAGTACGATCAGCAGTAGCGCAAACAGCATGCCAATGGCAGCCAGGCTGAAGCCGACGATGGACAGTAGGCGCAACGGCGTGGTGGTCATGCAGGTCAGCAGGTCGAACATCAGGCTGATCAGCCGCATGGCGCTGTACTTGGACTCACCGTGTTCACGCTCGGCGTGCTGCACGAGGATTTCCGTGGTGTGGCGGGCAAAGCCGTTGGCCAGGATCGGGATAAAGGTGCTGCGCTCGCGGCAGGCCAGCATCGCGTCGACAACGGTGCGCCGATAAGCGCGAAGCATACAGCCGTAGTCAGTCATGGCAACGCCGGTGGAGCGCTGCACGGCAAGGTTGATCAAGCGCGACGGCCAGCGGCGCAAAGCGGAGTCCTGGCGGTTGTTGCGCACCGTGGCAACCACGTCGTAGCCCAGGGCGGCCTGTTCGACTAAACGCGGGATTTCTTCAGGAGGGTTTTGCAGGTCGGCGTCGAGGGTGATGACTACGTCGCCCCGGCACTGTTCAAAACCGGCCATGATTGCCGCGTGCTGGCCATAGTTACGGTTGAGGATCACCGCCACCACATGGCTGCCGTTTTCGGCGGCTGCCTCTTCCAGCAACTGGGCCGAGTTATCGCGGCTGCCGTCGTCCACCAGAATGATTTCGTATTCATAAGCCAGCTGCTTGCACGACGCCGTGGTGCGACGAAGCAACTCAGGCAAGCTCTCTTCTTCGTTGTAGACCGGGATAACGATCGACACGCAATGAATAGGGTAGGGTTTCAAAGATTCATGACCTCGGTTAGAGCAACTTGGCGCGTAAAGACGACAACAGCCAAAGGTTAAAAGTGCAGTGATCCGAATAAAAATAGAGCGGTTTGCTTACGGTCATTCGACCGTTGCATTGCCTGGCGCCTAGACACCTTGAGTAAAGACCACAGCGCTCAAAGGTAAAGCATAATCAAAGGGTTAGTCTGCAAAGCGCGGATTGTTCTCAAGTCCTGCGCTCAAGGTTAAGCGCAAAAATGTAGAACGAATATGAAAGGCCGATGAAAAACTCGTTTATTTGGTGGGTAGACAGCTAGTGTTCAGCTAAATAATAAGGGCAGAGACAAACGAGAACATTTTCGTGCTGTAGCGCCTTGCCTGTAAGTCATTTGTCCCACGTCAAAAATGGATTAACGGGTTTTCTTGCGAACAACTTCCCGGTGCTCGGCGGCCGCCTCCATGGCGAAGGCCCTATTTTACTGGTGAATCTTCTCTGCTTTGCCCTGCAAGTGCCGGTAAAGTAGCCATCTCTTGCCTGGATAGTCGGATGAACAACGTGCAGCTTTTACGCGGCCAGTTACGGCCGGTCTTGATGGTGTTGTGGATGACAGTCGTGTACGCCTGCGGGGTTCAGGCCGATGAGGGGGTGGTGCTCACTCAGGTCACTCAGCTACCGCCTGGCGTGGAGGTACGAGGCAAACAGGTGGCGGCGTATACCTGGAGCGACCGACAAGGCCGTAATCTGCTGGTGCTGGCCGAGCAACAGGCGAGTGAACGCGATGACGATGGCACACAGTCGGCGTCTGTCTATGCCGCCCAATACCTGCTCGATGGCGACCGGCCCAGGCGCCTGTGGATGCTCTACGACGACGTGCAGCACTGCGAATTTGACGCTGGCCTGCACTTCGACAGCGCAGCGACCAAGGTCACTGACCTGCTTGGCGACGGCATCACCCAAGCCACTGTCGGCTATTCACGGATGTGCACCAGCGACGTCAGCCCCCATGAGTTCAAGCTGATCATGCACATCGGCAAGTCGCAGAAGTACGGCTTGCGTGGCGTCGACCGCTATGGCGCCAGTTGGTGGGATGAAGAGGCCGGGGCACTGCAGGGCATGCCGCTGCCCAAGGATTGCAGCGTGACAGGGCAGCAAGCCTTGGTCAGCCAATACAAGGAGCAAGGCACCGAACTGCCGCTGCCGGGCTGTTACGCCGATGAACAGGACTTTGCCAAGGCGCCGGTAAGCCTGCTGGAATTCATGCGCCGGCACTGGCTGGCGGTGATGTATAAGCAGGATGCCCAATGGGGCCAACAGCAGACCCAGGACCGCATGGAGGGTCAGGAATAGGTTCGATGGTTTGGTGCGAGCCGCTGACCTGCGCTAGACTCGGTGCTCGCCCAACCACTAAATACCTTGGCTAAACAAATGCTTAGTCGCGTTATTTAATTCCAAGGCTGATCTATTTTGACTGAGCTTCCCCACGCCCCGACCCGAAACCCCTTGACCCTCTACCTCACGCGGCTGGCCCCTTCGAGCCAGTTGACCATGCGTTATGTGCTGCAAGACGCCGCCGACCGCCTGGGTTTCGAAGAGGTCAATCTGGAAGACATCGACTGGCATCTGCTGCAGCCCGAACACGTTATGGGCCTGGTGGCGGTGCTACGCGAAGACGGCTACGCGCCCAATACCTCATCGCTTTACGTCAACGCCGTGCGTGGGGTGATGAACGAGGCATGGCGCATGAGCCTGATCAGCCAGGAGCATCTACTGAAGATGCGCTCGGTCAAGGCGATGGCAGGTACGCGCTTGAGCCAGGGCCGCAACTTGCGGCGCACGCTGATTCGCGAGTTGATGGACGTTTGCGCAGCCGACCCACGCCCCCAGGGCATGCGGGACGCGGCAGTCATTGCAATCCTGTACGGCTCGGGGATGCGCAAGTCGGAGTCGGTCAACCTCGACCTGGCCCAGATCAATTTCGACGAACGCAGCCTGCGGGTCACGGGCAAGGGCAATAAGGAACTGATCAAGTACGCGCCGGCGTGGGCCTTTGCCAAACTTGAAGCGTGGCTGGCGTTCCGTCGCGCGCAATTGGGTGAAGGGCAGGAGGACGACGCCTTTCTGTTCAACCGTATCCGCCGGGGCAGCCACATCACCCGGGAGCGCATCACCAAGCACGCGATTTACTACATCGCCCGTCAGCGCGGGCAGCAAGTGGGGGTGAAGATCATGCCCCATGATTTCCGCCGTTCATTTATCACGCGAGTGATTGAAGAACACGACCTGTCCATCGCCCAGAAACTGGCGCACCACACCAATATCCAGACCACCGCCAGCTACGACGTTCGTGATGATAATGAGCGACGGCGGGCGATTGATCGGTTTGACCTGTAAAACTTGAGTTTCAATCATTCATGGAGAGAAAGCGGTAATGAGTACACGCCTGGATAGTTTTTTTCAGATCAACCTGGGTTTTCTGGTGCCCTGTGTGTTGCTGGCCATTATTATTTGCTGGATGGTGCGAACCGACTGGCTCGCCGGCTTTCACACCCCGGCTTCTCGCAACATAGCCCTGGGGGTGCTGTTGGTAGTGACGTCATTGGTGCCGATAGGTGTGGCATCAACGACGTTTCTTGAGTTCAAGAAACAGGAGGAGTTTCAGGCCCAAATTCACCAAGAGACGACTGAAAAAGCACTAGCGAAGTCGGTGAAGCCCGGCTCCGGGCAGAATCCTCCAGTTGTTTCCGGCACCTCCATTTACGATGTCCTGAAAGAGAATCGTCAGGAAACCTACACCATCATGGAGAAATTCATCGATCTGGTTGGGCTTCTGCTGGGTTTTCTAGGTGGGGCGCTGGGCGTCAACATTCTTACTGACGGCCTGCTCAGAAGAGACAAATTGGCAGTCGCGATTGTCCCTATGCCACCACGCGATCTGCATGTACGCAGAACGGTCTTTTTCAAAGGCTGGAAGCTGCACTATGAAACGGTCAGAGAACATCGTTTGCCCGTAACGCCATAGGTATTTACACATCTTCGAAAGCAGAAATGACCGTTGTCGAGCCCCAGCGAGGCTACGTCGGCCGCACCGCCGCTATCGAGCCTGGCACCAGGACCGAGGCGCACCCGACTCATCCTCACCGAAAAAAAACACCGCCAAAAGAGGCGGTGTCTGGGTTAAAGCGAGGAGGGTGCAGAGCATGCCTCCATCAAGGACTTACTGTTGCTCGACCTCGGGAACATGGATCAACAGATCCCCCGGCTGACAACTCAGGTGCTTACATATTGCGTCCAAAGTGGCCAATCGAACCCCCTTTACCTTGCCTTGCTTCAACAGTGAAAGGTTGGCTTCGGTAATGCCGATAGCTGATGCGAGGTCTTTGGATTTAACTTTGCGCAACGCAAGCATTACGTCCAGATGAATGACAATTGACATAAGGGTCTCAAACGAAAGTACGGTTTTCAGAGTCCACTTCACTGGCTTGCCAGAGAATACGCGCGATTATCGAAATACACGCCGCCAGGAACAAGGCAACAAAAGTCTGCGCATTAAAGCTCACGGTTAACAGTTTTTGGCCCACTGGTTCATTCATCGTAACCCAGAGGCTGAGCATTGGCTCACACAGGAAGTCCAGCAGCACCCACAGCGCCACCGCCTTACCGACCTTGCCTAGGCGCAAGGCGGCGGCACCGGAAAAATACTCGCCACTGGCATAGCTCTGGAACAGCCGACGCAAGTTCCCCAGGCCGAACGTCAACACCAGCAGCGGCACACTCGACAATACGATACCGCCCAGCGTTTGCCACCAAGGGAACAGTGCTGCGACCTCAGTTCTTTGTGACAGCTGCCGCTCGGTGAGCGCGAAACCCAGACCTAATCCCTCATTGGAAGCCAGGGAAGGGAAAAGCCACAGCGCCACATTGAGCGCCAGCATCACGACGATCAGGATTAACGTGGCGGCCGACATAAGCTGGCTGAGTTTAGCAAGACGAAGTGACGTCATAGTGAAGCCTCACAAAGTATGAATGAGCGTCTAAGCTAAGTCATTAATCATCGTAAAACAATAATTAATTATCGCAATTGTCGCATAAATTATTTCCATGCCCTTTGGTGACTGGCTTGCCGCGGTTAGTTTTTATCGTCTGCCGATCCGCTTCATCACCACCACAAAAAACACCGACACAAACACCACCGCCAGCGTAGCGGCGATCCGCCCATAGGTCGACAAGGGTTGTGCTTGGATGGTCTCAATCCGGACGGTGGGCGGTGGTGCGGATTTTTCTACGGAGGAAGACGTATCACAGGCGCCAAGCGCTAGTGCCCATGTGATCAGGCTGAGCCTTGCTAAAGGCCGCTAGTCGCGCCAACAGCACACAGATAGTTGAACCATGAGAGATCACTCAGGCCTAGTAACCCAGGCCCGGTGACTTGAGCGTCAGGCAGCAGCGCCAAGGAACGGCAATAATAGGTACAGCTTGATTATGATGACGTTAATGATGTCGATGAAGAAGGCGCCCACCATGGGGACTATCAGGAATGCTATCTGCGAAGGCCCGTAGCGCTGTGTCACTGCTTGCATGTTAGCGATGGCGGTGGGTGTAGCACCAAGCCCGAAACCGCAGTGGCCGGCAGCCAGTACCGCTGCATCGTAGTTACTGCCCATGACTCTGAACGTCACGAAAATCGCAAACAGCGCCATGAGCAAGGCTTGCGCTGTCAGGATGATAACGAACGGTAACGCCAGTGCTGCCAGATCCCACAGTTTGAGCGACATCAGCGCAATCGCTAGAAACAGCGACAAACTGACGTTGCCCAACACCGAGACTTCACGTTCAAACACCTGGTACAGACCCAGCGCTGAAAGCCCGTTGCGCAACACCACACCCACGAACAAGACGCAGACGAACGTCGGCAGCTCAAACGCCGTCCCCTGGAGCATGCCATTGAGGAGCGAACCGGCTTGTAGGCTGACGGCGATCAGCGCGATAGTCTCAATCAGCGAAAACGGTGTGATCAAGCGCTCTTTGTTTGGTTGTTCAAAGCCCCTTGGCAAGCGCGGCTCACCTTGTACGAGACCGGGAGTCTGGACACGGTTGATCAGCAAACGGGCGACCGGACCGCCAATCAAGCCGCCCAGCACCAGGCCGAACGTCGCGGAGGCCATCGCCAGTTCAGAGGCGGAAGCAAGACCGAACTTCTCACTGAACATCGCCCCCCAGGCAGCGCCTGTGCCGTGTCCGCCCGACAAGGTAATTGAACCTGTCAGCAACCCCATCAAGGGGTCGAGCCCCAACGCCTTGGCGAGCCCGATACCCATGGCGTTTTGGAGTATCAAAAGCCCTGTGACCGCCAGTAGAAAAATCCCGACTACGCGCCCACCTTTTTTCAGGCTGGCGAAATCTGCACTCAAGCCAATGGTGGCAAAAAACGCCAGCATCAAAGGGGTTTGCAGTGAAGTGTCAAAGCGGATTTCAATATCGAACAGGCGCAAAGCCAAGAGAAGCAATGCAACCACCAAGCCCCCTGCAACCGGCTCAGGAATATTGTACGTGCGTAAAAAACCGATACGTGCAACTAGTCCGCGCCCCAGTAAAAGGACTAAAGAGGCGGCCACAAGTGTTCCATAAAAATCGAGCTGAAACATTAGCATCCTAGGTCTTGATCCAGAGGCGGACTTTTTACCTGGTCACGCTTCTAGAGTGGGTTGAGCTACTTCAGCCCTGACTGACGTCGAGAATCAGGCAACCGTCACTGGCCTGCCAGATATATTGGAGCGCGGCATGGTAGTGGAGCCAAGATGACTTGGAGTTAACTTTACTTTATCAAAATATTTCATATGACGAGCACGATGAATCTATTCAAGGTCCATGATTTTGCAATGAATTTCCAATCGAGGAGTAGAGACTGTATTGCTTAGCGAAAGCACATATTGTATTGATGCGACAATATCACTGACCTGTAGTTTGTCTTCGTTGCGTATGCGCCCATCGTTGTTCATGCCTGTATTTGCAATGCTCTGGCATTGAACTGAAAAGCTGCGCCTTCTTGTCTGAAGGCGTAAGGACCTGTACCGCTGGTTTGTGCGTAACAGCCTGGGCGAAATGGTGCCGTTTTCCTCCTTCGCCAGCGCAACCTGGAGCTATGGTTCACCTCAACTGGAGCGCTACAACGGCAGTGCGGCCATCGGCCTGGTGGGCGACCCGGCACCGGGCGTCAGCTCGGGTAAAGCCATGACGGCGGTAGAGGCAGTCATCAAGCAATTGCCCGAAGGCATCGGCCACGAGTGGAGCGGGCAGTCTTATCAAGAGCGCCAGGCGGGCTCCCAGGCGCCTCTGCTGTACGCAGTGTCCATCCTCTTTGTGTTCTTGTGCCTGGCGGCACTGTATGAAAGTTGGTCGGTGCCGTTTTCGGTGATCCTGGTCGTGCCACTGGGGGTTATCGGCACAGTGCTGGCGATCCGAGCGGCGGGGCTTTCAAACGACGTGTATTTTCAGGTCGGGTTGCTGACCACGGTTGGCCTGGCGGCCAAAAACGCGATCCTGATCGTCGAATTTGCCAAGCACCTGCAGGAACAGGGCCAGAGCCTGGTGGACGCTACCCTACCGCGGCACGCTTGCGTCTGCGGCCAATCCTGATGACGTCGCTGGCGTTCCATGTTTGGCGTCCTGCCGCTGGCTATGAGCAGTGGCGCAGGCTCGGCAGGGCGGCAGGCCATCGGTAGGGGTGTGCTGGGCGGGATGTTTAGCGCGAAGCTGCTGGGGATATTTTTTGTACCGCTGTTTTTTGTGCTGATTCGTGGGCGGTTTACCAGGAAGGGTTAAATGGCGCTGGCGGCGGCAGGAGGGGGGCGCCCAATCACGGGCCTAGGCAAGGGTTTATTATAACTAAACTAAACAGTCATTTAGTTTAGTTATGCAATTGAACGCCCTCGGCGTCAACACGGAGCGAGGTTTAGCGCCTCGATGGCGAAATCTGAACTCATCGTCATTACCTCGAAATAGTCCTTCGAATACCTGCTGTTATTATTAAGACCGGAAGCCCAGCGATACATTCCTGAACCGTGGATGAACAAGGGTGGAATTTTGAACCTAATGGTGTGGCCGATCGGCACACGGTTATCGGGCAGGAACGTGAACGTCTGAATGTGGCTGATCCGCTTATCGAATTCAGGGGTAACATCGGCGTACTGATCATCCTTCTTCCAAATCGCATGAGGCTGGGCCACGTAGAACAAGTCGCCCTCGATCATCCCGGAATAGAGGTTCCAGCCGTAGATGACGTCGCCTTGGTTACGAAGCTGATGCACCCGGCAATTGTGGTGACACCTCAAGGGTTCGTATCCTTTGACCACGAGCTTGTTGACCGGGAACTGAATACCGTCACCTGGCAACGGAGCGTTAAGAACTGATGAGCAAGTGGCCAGCTTGTCGGCCATCAACCGGGCGATGAATGTCTGCAGATTTGGATCGTTCATTGCAACTGGTGACATCACAGATCAGGTTCCATCATGATTGAGCCGAGCAGATTGCCGCAGCGAGTACGAACCTGCAAGTAGCCGTATGGGGTGATTATTCAAGTAACGAGAAGGAGCGCAGTGCAGGCTGTGCATCTGATGCACAACACCCCAAAGGTCACACCTGATAGTACGCATAATGTATATTATGTTAAATCAGGTGCTATGTCAGATATGTTCATGAGCTGTCCGTTTCCACTAACCCCCGGTGAGATTTTCACAAACCCCCGTTCCATCCAGATCAAGCACTTGGTCGTAGTTTCCAGACCTCCCACTATCCCTGCGTGTCACAATCCTCCGTTCAACATACTTGAAAAAATCTAGCCCTGGCTGACAAATCTTCTGTCTGCTAAACCTAAAAAACATACTCTCCATCATAGCGCGCAGGATATCCAATCATGCGGCCGTTCATCCCATTCCCGATCTTCCCTCCATACGCACATTGGAGGCCAAATCAAGAAGCGCAGCTTCCTGTAAATTCTGAGGTTAACGCTCGACTGACTGCACTTGATTCAGACTTCATTCCGTTCATGAGTACTTGGTATGCTCACCGCTATATCAACTGGATTGCCCACAATTGGAATTACCAGAGGCCGCACCAGCTTTATTACGCTGGAGAAAATGCTGAATTGGAGCTTCGCCAACGAGATCTCGCTTCTCGGTTGGACTCGCCCTGACTACGAGCGCTATGCGGATTTCATTGCCAATCCAGATGCGAGCTGGGCCATTCCTGGGAACCAAGCGAGGTTCATCCCAAACTCCCCTCGCCTTGCTTGAGGTGCCTCTGGGCTATCTGACGTTCGATATCCTCCATGTCGTCCCTGGCCTATTTATTGATGGCGGCGCCCAATGGTAAGCGCCGATTGCCTGTTTGCCACAACCCATCGACTTCTTGGTACCCGTGTGAGACAAAAGCATTACTTGCCGACCGAATACGAGCCATCCCTCACCCATCAAAAATCAGGCAAGCGGCTTCTTTCTGACCGCAAAAATCGTCAGGCGGTTGAGGTCTTCGATCCCCAGCCTGTAGCTTTTCCCGGTCTCAGAAAGTACCAGACGGCCCAGACCGAACACGCGGAAATAGTCGGCATCCTCTTGGGCGAGGATGTCGTTGAAGAAGCCTCGGAACCGGTAAGCATCCATTTCCTGGTTGGTGACCTTCAGGTAAACGCCCTTCCCATTGACACGATCGATGAACCAAAACATGAACCCACTAACCGGCCCTTTCAATTGCCTTAATGATCAGCTCAATGGCATCTGAGTTTTTCTTGAGCGTCGGCGCAAAGCCACCCTCATCTCCGACCGCTGTTGAGTAGCCGGCGTCTTTAAGCACCGCTTTCAGCTCGTGGCAAACCTCAACCGTCATCACCAGCGAACCCACGACGTGTAATGAAACTGAGCCGAGCGCCCAGAGTATTCTCCCTTCCTAGATCAGGGCAACTGTTTCCGGCGAAAACGTAGAAAAGGTGGTAAGCCCGCCACAGAAACCCATGATGATCAGCAGACGCCACTCAGGGCTCAGGGTGGAGGATGCGGTCAAATCCGCGACACCAAAGGCCCCTGTCGGGCCACAAAGGTGCGCTGTGACGGCCTGCCGATAAACCAAAACGTCCCGAAAGGAGAACGGCGGCGTCTCAGTTGCTCAATATGGCTTTGAGTAACGGATCATTTAGATACGCGACATTCAATCTAGTCCATGGATTTATACGCGATTGCTCCGGTGAAAAAATGTGTCCTGGAGCAATCATGAAACCCTTTGGAAGTAGTTGGCGCGTCAGTTCCCTGGCATCCTCAACGTGAGGAAACCTGACCCACAAATAAAGACTTTGCTCTGGACGAACGAATACCTCGGCCCCAATCTCATCGAGCATCTGCAAACCTACCGTCGTGGCAGTTTTTAACCGCTCCTGAAGTCGGATCAGATGACGCAGGAAATGCCCCTCCGTCAGGATGACATCAACGGTTCGCTCACAAAGTTCCGATGTGCTGGTGTGCAGCAGCATTTTCACGTCACCCAGTTCATCTATGACATCTTTACTGCCAGCGATAAACCCAACCCTCAATGCCGCAGAAACAGATTTTGAAAAACTGCCCACGTACAGTGAGCGTTTCAACTGATCCAGCGCAGATACCTTAATTGCCGATGCCGGTTTGAAATCTGCCAAAGCGTCGTCGTCCACCAAGATAAAATTATGCTCGTCCGCTAACTGAACCAACCGATGAGCTTTGCTGGGTGAAATATCGGAGCCCGTCGGGTTGTGCCCAACGGACTGTATGAAAAATAACTTGGGCTTATGCAAGAGAAGATGGCGCTCCAGCGCTTCTATGTCTGGCCCATCCGGCAATCTAGGTACAGATAGCATCCGAGCACCTTGCAATTGCAGCTTACCGAACAGCGGGTAATAGCCTGGATCCTCGACAAAAACGTAATCCCCAGGGGCGATGAAGCGACGGATTATCAGATCCAGCGCGTGATTTGCCCCATGGGTTGTTACGATCTGGCGAGGACTGGCAGTAATCGAATAGGTAGCTAGTTTCTGCGCTAGGTGTTGACGAAGAGCTGCATTTCCCAGCCGGTTGCCGTATCGGAAAAGCGTCGTTACACCAATACGCATGACCTGCCGAGTGAACTTGTCCAACCGCAAATCCATTAACCACTCTACAGGCGGAAAACCTTCACCGAGTGGCGAGTGACCGGGCTCACGGACAAATTGCTGGCGCATAAGCCAAATGGTGTCCATCGCCCGAGTGAAAGGAAGTGGCTCTTCCGGTTCGCTGCTGCTTGGAGCTCCTCGTTTAACGAAGAAGCCCTGCCCATGACGCGCCTCAACAAGTCCTTGGGAAGCCAGCGACTCATACGCGTTGATAACCGTATTTTTCGAATGGCCGAACAAGCGCATACACTCGCGTAGGGACGGCAAACGGTCACCCACTCGGTATGTGCCGTTGCCGATCTGCTCGACCAGTGATGCAGTCAGTTCCTGGGCAAGTGTCAGCCGCGCCATCTTATGGATTCCTGAATGAATTGACTGCAAAGGGTACAGCCTAGGTACTGTCTGTCCAAACTGTACCTTTTTTACCAGAACACATGGGAATAGGGTGACCGCAACTCAAAAACAATAACTGCTACAGGACTCCCCCCATGAGTATCGACTCCCGTCTTCCCATGTTTCGCAGCATGTCACCTTCCGAACGCCTTGGTCACTTGCAAGAGCTTCTTGAGCTTCCAGAGGATGACGTGGCCCTGCTACGCGATGCCGGCGCCCTACCCTTGGAAATAGCCGACGGCATGATCGAGAACGTAATCGGTAAATTCGAATTACCCTACGCCGTCGCAAGCAACTTCCAAATTAATGGTCACGATGTAATCGTGCCGTTGGTGGTTGAAGAGCCTTCAGTAGTCGCAGCGGCATCGTTCATGGCAAAACTGGCGCGCGAGGCTGGTGGCTTCCAGACCTCCAGCTCTCTGCCGCTGATGCGTGCCCAAGTGCAGATCGTCGAAATAGATGACCCCTTTAATGCTCGCCTAAGTCTTATGCGTCGCAAAGACGAAATTATCGAACTGGCCAACCGCAAGGATCAACTGCTTAACAAGCTGGGCGGCGGTTGCCGTGACATTGAAGTACATACCTTCGCCCAGAGCCCACGCGGGCCAATGCTGGTAGCCCACCTGATCGTGGACGTGCGCGACGCCATGGGTGCTAACACCGTGAACACTATGGCGGAAGCAGTGGCCCCGTTGATGGAGGAAATAACTGGCGGCAAGGTACGACTGCGTATTCTGTCCAACCTGGCCGACCTGCGTCTTGCTCGAGCCCAAATCCGTATTGCACCTGAGCTACTCACGACCGCAGGCTACAGCGGCGAGGACGTCATTGAAGGCATCCTTGATGCCTACAACTTTGCCGTAGTCGATCCATACCGTGCGGCCACTCACAACAAGGGCATCATGAATGGCATCGACCCGTTGATCGTCGCCACCGGAAATGATTGGCGTGCGGTAGAAGCTGGTGCGCATGCTTACGCGTGTCGTAACGGTCATTACGGTTCTCTGAGCACTTGGGAAAAAGATGGCAAGGGCCATCTGGTGGGGACACTGGAAATGCCAATGCCTGTTGGACTGGTCGGCGGCGCCACCAAGACTCACCCACTGGCACAACTATCACTACGCATCCTGGGTGTGAAGACAGCACAGGAACTCGCCGAAATTGCTGTGGCAGTTGGGCTGGCACAAAACCTAGGCGCACTACGTGCACTGTCTACAGAGGGAATACAACGCGGCCACATGGCCTTGCACGCACGCAACATTGCGCTTTCCGCTGGAGCCAAAGGAGAAGAGGTCAACTGGCTGGTCAAGCAGATGGTTGAGGCTCGTGATGTGCGTTCAGACAAAGCGGCTGAACTACTTAAGCAAAAGCGTGCGCAGTAATGATCATGGCTGACGATCATGTCCGACTGGTTGAGGTGGGCGCGCGCGATGGATTGCAGAATGAAAAGCTGACGCTCTCACCGCAGACCCGTGTGCAGTTGCTGGAAAGGTTAGCGGACTCCGGGCTACAAACACTTGAGGCAGGGGCTTTTGTCTCACCTCGCTGGGTGCCGCAGATGGCGCGCTCGGATGAGGTGTTCCAGGCATTGCCAGTTCGTCCCGGGGTGACCTGGACTGCGCTGGTGCCCAATGTTCAAGGACTGGAGGCTGCCCTGGCTGCGGGATGTCGCGAAGTCGCTATATTCGCCGCAGCCTCAGAGGCCTTCTCGCAAAAGAACATCAACTGTTCGATTGCCGAAAGCCTCGTGCGTTTTCAAGAAGTCATGATGCGCGCGCGCGATGCCGGAGTAAGGGTGAGAGGCTACGTTTCCTGTGTCATGGGTTGCCCCTTCACAGGCCACGTCGAACCAGGTGCAGTCGCAGCAGTCTGCGCTTCACTGTATGAGATGGGATGTTACGAAATCAGTCTAGGCGACACCATTGGCACGGGTACGCCTGCGGCTACCAAGGAGTTGATCAAGACCTGTAGACAAGTTGTTCCGGTGAGCGCTCTGGCCGGGCACTTTCATGATACTTACGGCATGGCTATCGCGAATATCTACGCGGCGTTAGAGGCGGATGTAAGGATATTCGATAGCTCAGTCGCAGGCCTAGGTGGCTGCCCATACTCGCCTGGCGCCACTGGCAATGTTGCCACCGAAGACGTGGTGTACCTGCTAAACGGCCTAGGCATCAATCATGGCATTGACCTTGACGCATTGATCGAAATTGGTGCGTTCATCAATGCAAAGCTCAGCCGAAAAACGGCGTCGAGAGTATCCCGAGCCCTTCTCGCGAAACGTGGCCTCGTAGAAGTGAATTAAGCAGCATCTCTTCACGTTCATAACAATAAAAGCCCGCAGGGGCAGTGGGAGAATCCTTATGAAACCCGAACTGTTTGAAGTATGGGGTGACACGGTAGACGGTCGCCATCTGATCTACTCCATTGGTATTGGAGCAATCGTTAGCCTCGGCGCTTTCTTCATTGCGCAGCACCTGCTTGTCGGCTGGGTAGATTCTCTGCAGATGGCGCGCGCCTACGCAATGCTGGTGGGTATTGTCGGCTGCCTGGCAGGTGGAGCCATCAGCGCGGCGCTTTTCAAACCCAAGCGTAACGTCGTAGAGCATCTGGCAGATCCGGCATGGCGTTCAAAAATTCTGATCGAATTGCAGAACGAATATGGCCCCCTTGGCAGTCTGACTGACCTACCGCCCGCCACGATTGCGGAACTGCATGAAATGGATCTTTATGATCTGTTCGTTGATTACGAGAAAGGCCTTCTCACTCCCGCCAAAAACCTCGACGTGCCACCCGACATTACTGTCAGCGCTGCAGGCGTCAATGGAGGCCGGTCATGATCGCACTATTGATGGATCAGATCCTCGTAGCGCTGGGCATGGGTATCCTCGGGGCGGTGATTTTTGCCGGGATCGGACTCATCTCAGGCAGCGATGAAACCACTACGCTCGCCCCTTTGACTTTGCTCGTCGTTCTGCTGGGCGTTCCTGCCCCAGGTGTGCTGACATTCTTCCTGGCGGGAGCCGTAGCCAAACATATGACCCATGCCGTACCTACGGCATTACTGGGTATTCCTGGCGACACCATGGCTACGCCACTCATGCGCGAGGCTAACTTTTTGCGCAATTTAGGCGTTCCACACATTGCACTCCGTAAGATGATTTCGGGTGCGGTGATTGCTGCCTTAATTGCTGTTCCGATGGCCGTATTGTTCGCCGTGATGCTCGCGCCGTTCGGTGACATGATCAAGCATGCAGCACCTTGGGTTTTCCTGCTTGCGGCGATTGCCATCGCATGGTTCTCCAAAGGCCGCCTGGCTGCAGTGCTGACATTGATCCCCTTCGTTATGGTGATTGTTGGCCTGCAAAGCATCACCGGGCAGTACGGGGTCAAGCTCAGTGTCAGTTACTTCCTTGGCATTGCCATCGGCCCGTTAATCGCCGCGCTGTTCTCCATGCTCGCGCCTGCCGAGCGAGAAACAATGCGACGCCAAGAGGTGCGCACTTTTTCCTTGTCTCCCGACGTAAAAAGCTGGGGCGGATTTTTTCCTAATCCGCTTAGAGTATTGGATAGCAAACAAAGCATGTGGACTGCCGTCACCGCCGTAGTCTCCAGCGCCACCTTTGTGTTCAGCCCGGTCGCTATGACCGTAATCTTGGGCGAGGTCGTCGGATCAAGGGTCAAACACGTCTACCATCGTTTGACCACAGTCATAACCGCTCGGAACGGAGTCACCGAATCAACCTACATCGCCGAAGCGTTGATCCCGCTGATCGCCTTCGGTCTGCCACTTAGCCCAGTGGCAGCGGGCCCGGCAGCGCCACTCTTCAATGCTCCCCCGCGCTTCAGCGTCGATGCAGCAACAGGCCAAGTGAACAACTTGCACTCACTGCTCAGCACCTGGGAGTTTCTTGGGTACGGTATGTTGGCAGTGGTCATTGCCATTCTGATCGCTTACCCATTCACCATGAATTACGCGCACAGAGCGGCGTCCTATGTGTCGCGCAAAATCAGCCACGAAGCAGTGATCTCGACTTTTGTTGGACTGATTCTAGTGATTGGTATCTGGGAAGGCGGCCTACTAGGTTTGCTGGTGATCATCACCATCGGACTGCTGGGCGGTTTTCTCTCACGCTTTTTGGGCTTCAACATTGGCGTACAGTTCATGGGCTATTACACCGCCGTATTAACGGTGCCTGCCCTGATTGCCCTAATGGGCGCATGACTTCGTGCAAAAACAACAACAATATCCAGGCAACCATCATGC
The DNA here is from genome assembly GCF_055407105.1 of Pseudomonas sp. C321. Taxonomy (NCBI): domain Bacteria; kingdom Pseudomonadati; phylum Pseudomonadota; class Gammaproteobacteria; order Pseudomonadales; family Pseudomonadaceae; genus Pseudomonas; species Pseudomonas sp. C321. The sequence continues at coordinate 593,445 of NZ_JBUZRB010000004.1, forward strand.
ATAAGAATATATTCGCTTCCATGCGCTAAGTGCTGGGTGCAGTTGCATTTTTTGCTGACACTGCAGAGTCGACTCCAACCTTCGCTTAAGCGTTTATGAGTGTCGCCCAAAAATACTTTGGCGACACTTCATCCCGTCGTAACCCATAGCCTCGGACACCGCAGTCTTTTCACTGTGAAGGAGTCCTGCGCTCGATAAAAGGAAATAACAATAATGAAAATCCTTGCACGTTCCAAAACACCGCGACTTGCGACCCTCTTCAGGCCGACAGCAGTCGGCATTCTGTGCTCTGCTTCGATTGGGGCGTCGGCAGCAGGCTTTTTAAACGACACAACTGGTTATCTCAACCTTCGAAATTTCTATCAAAACCGAAATTTTGTAGACCCCTCCTACCCTCAAGGGAAGGCGGAAGAGTGGGCTCAAAGTTTTATTTTCGATATGCGTTCAGGCTACACTACGGGCGCAGTAGGGTTTGGAGTAGACCTACTAGGGCTCTACTCAATCAAGCTGGACGGCGGAAGAGGAACGGCAGGTACTCAACTCCTTCCTGTACACGATAGCGGAAGACCGGCAGACGACTTCGGACGTTTAGGTGTCGCGGTGAAAGCCAAATACTCCGCGACTGAACTGAAAATAGGTGAATGGGCTCCCCTACTACCTATCTTGCGCTCCGATGATGGCCGCTCCCTGCCACAGACCTTTCGCGGTGCACAGATTACCTCACGGGAAGTTGAAAACCTGACGCTCTACACTGGCCAATTCCGGGGCAACAGTCCTCGAAATGACGCCAGCATGGACGACATGTTCATGGCTGGACGCCCGGGAACGACCTCGGATCGATTCAACTTCGCCGGGAGCGAGTACCAGTTCAATGATAAGGCCACCCAAGTGGGCCTTTGGTACGCTCAACTTGATGATATCTACCAACAGCAATACTTGAATGTGATCCATAGCCAAGGTGTTGGATCCTGGAAATTGGGAGCAAATCTTGGGCTCTTTCTTGGCGACGAAAATGGATCTGCAAAAGCAGGCCAGATGGATAACAAAACGGCTTCACTGATGCTTTCAGCCAAAACAGGCGCTCATACGTTTTATCTGGGTTTGCAGCGGGTGTATGGGGAGACCGGCTGGATGCGAGTAAACGGCACGGCCGGCTACCCGCTAGCAAACGATACCTTTACTTCAAGTTATGACAGCGCCCGGGAACGCTCTTGGCAACTTCGTCACGACTTTGACTTCGCAGCGCTAGGACTGCCCGGACTGACGATGATGAATAGGTACCTCAGCGGTGACCATGTCCAGACCAACGCCACTGACCATGGAAAGGAATGGGGGCGAGAATCCGAACTGGCCTACGTCATTCAAAGCGGCCCGTTGAAGGACATCTCGGTGCGTTGGCGCAATTCAACACTTCGCCGGGATTTCAGCAGTTACGACATCGATGAGAACCGCCTCATCATAAACTACCCAATCAAATTTCTTTAGCGACTAGGTGTTCAACTCACAGCCTAAATTTTAGGAGATGTGACAACAAAAGGGTTCTCGAAGGGCCCTTTTTGTACTCATACCAAGATCACTTGGTCAGCCAAGACTCGATGGTGGTGGATAGCCAAGAGATTATTCGATGCGAATGATCTGCCTGGTACATAGGGGACGTCAGTGCGTATTCGCTTTAGGTTGAACCTCTGTTGCTTATGCGGGCTCCCAACTCTACATCCAGGAGAAACGTATGACCCAGACAGCATTGGTCGTCGGCGCCAGCGGCATCGTCGGCAGCGCCATCACTCAGTTACTAATCGACAACAAGTGGCAGGTCGCCGCGCTATCGAGGCACCCGTCGCAATCGCAAGGCGTGATCCCCGTCGCGGCAGACCTTCAAGATCCAGCTTCGCTGGAACATGCGCTCGCGGATCTGAAACCTACTCATGTGTTCATCACCACATGGTCACGGCAAGCCACGGAGGCCGAGAACATTCGCGTTAATGCCGCCATGGTACGCAACGTGCTCACCGCCATTCGCCCAGCCAAGAGCGTCGAGCACGTAGCACTGGTTACTGGGCTAAAGCACTACCTCGGCCCATTCGAAGCTTATGGTAAAGGTAGCCTTCCGCAGACTCCGTTCCGCGAAGAGCAGGGTCGTCTGAATATCGAAAATTTCTACTACGCCCAAGAAGACGAACTCTTCGCCGCTGCTGAAAAGGACGGCTCCACTTGGAGCGTTCATCGTCCGCATACCGTCACCGGGGTGGCGGTAGGCAACGCGATGAATATGGCAACCACCCTCGCCGTCTATGCCTCGATTTGCAAACAAACCAATCGCCCTTTTGTGTTTCCCGGATCAAAAGTGCAGTGGGATAGCCTCACCGATATGACGGACGCACGGCAGTTGGCGAAGCAACAGCTGTGGGCGGCCACCACGCCAGCTGCGGCCAACCAAGCATTCAATATTACTAATGGCGATGTATTTCGTTGGAAATGGATGTGGAGCAGAATTGCCGAATACTTCGACTTGCCTACTGCCGATTATCCCGCTTCACTTTCACCTCTTGAGAAGCAGATGGCTGACGACCAAGCCGCTTGGACGCAAATAGTCGTGGAACATGGTTTGAAGGAGCCGAATATTGGTCGCCTGGTATCCCCATGGCACACGGATGCAGCCCTCGGTCGACCAATCGAAGTCGTCACTGATATGTCGAAAAGCCGTGCAATGGGCTTCACCGCCTACCAGGCGAGCGATCAAGCATTTTTCGATGTGTTCGACAAACTACGCGAGATGCGCTTGATACCCTAGGTCGTGCCACAACGGATATGCTCAGATGATTCCAAGGAGAGGAGAAAGAAAATGGCAGGAGAATGCTCGTTGTCCGACGTGCTGGAAAGGATGTATCAGAATCAGCTCGCCCTAGAGGCGGCGTTGATGGCGTTAACGCTCCACGTTGAAGCCCAGGGTAGCGCTGAACGTCCGAGGTGCTTTGTGGGCCATTGGCGAGAACGCTGGGCACATAAAGCAAGGTTTTGCGAGGCTCAAAAAAGCGTCTTGAGCCGGGCCTTGCCCAAAGAAGCGAAGGCAGGAAGGATCGAAGCAAGTCGTGCCCACCTTAATTCACCGACGCTTCGCCGCTATGGATGCGTCATGACTTAAATCGAAATTGATTTGAACACAACCTCCCCTCTCACCGCCCTCAAGGTTTGCCAAGTACTGACGGACGTCGCGCTCGGCAAACCCATCATGGTGCGCAGCTCTATTCAGTCATGGAATAAAATTTACCACGGCCTCATGCCCGTGGAGACTGGTGACTGGCATCACGGCAACTCAAAGCCCAACTGGGCTAGCACAAGCCGATCCTCTGCTTTGAGCTTTTTCACCGCCCATATCAGTATATGCTGGGGCCTGGAGCTCGCTACATAAGCGAACCTCGCTGCTTCTGAACCTCGATCCCGCAACCAGTCTTGCCAATGGGACTGGTGAACCCTGAATCGCCCCGGATTCTCTAGACACCTTGCAAGCTCATTGCGTAACGCTTTTCAAACTCTACCGGTGACAGCTGATTGTTGAAACCATGGCGGCGTTTTGCGTTGTAGAACATCTCGATGTAATCGAACACATTACTACGAGCATCTTGCCGTGAGGTGTAGATTTTCCGCCTGATTCGTTCCCGTTTCAGAAGCTGGAAAAAGCTTTCAGCCACGGCGTTGTCATGACAATTGCCTCGGCGGCTCATGCTGGCAACCAAATTGTTTGCCTTCAAAAAACTGCGCCAATCGGAGCTGCTGTACTGGCTGCCCTGGTCGGAGTGAACCATCACCTCTTGTTTCGGTTTTCGCCTCCAAACCGCCATCAATAACTCATCAATAGCCAAATCACTGGTCATCTGCGCCTTCATTGACCAGCCAACGACCTGACGAGAAAACAGATCCAGCACCACTGCCAAATACAACCAGCCTTCATACGTACGAATGTAAGTGATGTCGGTGACCCAAACTTTGTTGGGTTCTACGACATCAAACTGGCGCTTCAGCAAATTGGGTGAGGCGACCGCTGGCTTACCGCCGTACTTTCCAGGGCGGCGTCGATAACCTGTCTGAGAACGCAGACCTTCAAGACGCATCAGCCTCGCCACACGATGACGACCACAATCCTCACCGACCTCGCGCAGATCGTCATGGATTTTGCGATAGCCATAAACACCGCCGCTCTCCAGCCAGGAATGCTTGATCAAACCCAGCAGTCGCTGGTCGTCTTTGGCGCGTAAAGATTGCGGCTCAGACAGCCAGGCGTAATAACCGCTGGGATGGACTTTCAGCGTCAGGCAAAGCCGTCGAATCGAATAGTCGCCAGCGCGCTGCTGGATAAAGGCGTACTTCAGCCGCACTCCTTGGCAAAGTACGCGGCGGCCTTTTTAAGATGTCTCGCTCTTCAGTGACGCGTTTGAGTTCTGCTCGCAGACGACGCAGTTCAGCGTGTTGATCATCGTCTTGCTGTCGTTCTTCTAGAGGTTTGCTGTAGCGCTTTATCCAGGCATAGAGGCTATGCGTCGACACACCAAGACGTGCTGCCACATCAGCAACAGGCAGCTTCTTTTCGGTCACTTGATTGACCGCTTGGATTTTGAATTCTTCGGGATAACGTGGGTTGCTCATGGCACCTCCTAATTGGCCTCAGTTTAAGGCAAAGAGGTGTCTACGAAACCCGGGGCGATTCAAAATGAGTTGGTGTCTAGCGGGCAGGCCTTATCAACTTTGAACTTATCACAAAGCCATCCCCCTAAAGCTGTGCAGATAGCCCCTAGCTCAGGCTATCCCTGGGGTTCCCACTTACACGCAAAGGTTTGGTGAGTTAGGGACTCAAGCACTCTTCGCAGTAGTTGAGCTCATCGCAGTCGATGCAAATCGAAATATCCCAACCGTCTACATTGAATTAGAAGCGGATGGCATAAACTTCGCCCCACGACTTCTGACCCACCTTACTCACGCTGCTTCGACCGAAGATCACTTCGCTCAGCATCTGGCATACCTCTCTCGCTGAGAGCGGAGATGGAATGTTTTCGCTAACGCTACCTGCTCTCATTGTCGATTGAGGACTGAAGAAAAATGATCATAGGAAGAGTGAAGCGAAGGCAAAAGCAGAGGTATGGGTTTAGAGCCCCAGATGAGCATGCCATATCGGCGATGCGTAAATCGCCATTTTGAACGGGGTGAAAAGCTTGGCTTATCTAGATTGGGTTCAATGGCCTGCGATGTTGGTGACGGTGCTTGCGGCCTGGCTTATTGGGTCTCAACGACCAGGAAGGCGGATGACAGGATTTGTATGCTTTAGCCTGAGCAATATATTGTGGGTGACTTGGGGGGTGTACGTAGAAGCCTATGCTCTCATCGTCCTGCAGTTTTGCCTTTTCATAATGAACCTTCGCGGATTCAAAAAGAACCTCGACGTACGCTAGGTTTAACCGTAAACATCAGGAGTTTCAGGTACTAAACCTTACCTCTGGCGCCGTGCATCTGAGATGTCATGACTGATGGCGCGAAGGTGAATAGGCCTCTTTTAATTCGTCGAGCAAAGTGAGCTGGCCCTGATCGAGCCTGACTCGTGCCAGATAAAAATCGCCCTCCAGCGACAGCTGCTCCAATTCGCGTACTTCCCCATTCGCGGCCCTTTCGGTCAGCGCCTGGAGATTCAAGGTTCACACCCTGTCTACCAAGGAAGGCGTTCTCCGTTATAGGCAAAGAAATTACCGCTGTCAGCAGGCGCCAAGCGGTCAATCAGAGATAACAACTCATGGGCAGCAATGCTCGCCGGTCTGGCTGCTGAGGCACCACGAAATGGGTGTGACAGGCCCGAGATGACGGTGCCGGGATGAAGACTCAACAAGCGGATCTGAGGCCGCGTTCGTGCCAGTTCGATGGCCGCCGTTTTAATCAGCATGTTCAGTGCTGCCTTGGAGGCACGATAGGCGTACCAGCCGCCCAGGCGGTTATCGCCGATGCTGCCTACCTTGGCAGAGAGCATCGCCATTGCGCCATGAGTATCCAGCAACGGCAGGAAGTGACGCAAAACCAGAGCAGGCCCAAACGTGTTGACTTGAAATACCGACTGCAACGCGTCTGCTTCAATTGCGGAGTAACTTTTTTCAGGCTTTATTTCGTCGCGATGAAGCAGGCCTGCGGCATGCACGATCAACTGATACGGTGCTTCTTCAGTCAATTCGGCTGCCGCTTTGGCGATACTGTCGGCATCCTCCAGGTCGAGGCAGGGAACACTGTTGCGCCCTAACTCACGAACATACGCACACCGTGGATCCTGATTGAGCAACTCACAAAATGCTGAGCCGAGCGCCCCACTGGCGCCTATTACGAGGGCACGATAGCCCTCACTAAGGGAGTTCATCGTCAAGGGACTGTTCATCTAGGCTCTCCTGCAGTGTGATGCGATTTGTTGGTGTTAACCCAGTCGCCCTATCAGTTGCAGGAACTCGTGACGCGTAGAGGAGGACTCGCGAAAGGCGCCCAGCATCACGGATGAGGTCATCACCGAATTTTGTTTCTCCACGCCCCGCATCATCATGCACATGTGCTTCGCTTCAATGACCACCGCCACGCCGGCGGCATCGGTGATGTGCTGAATTGCATCGGCAATTTGTTTGGTCAGGTTTTCCTGGATCTGTAGGCGACGAGCGAACATATCCACCACTCGGGCCACCTTCGACAGGCCCAGTACCCTTCCGGTAGGGATGTACGCTACGTGAGCCTTGCCGATGAAGGGCAGCATGTGATGCTCACACAATGAATACAGTTCGATGTCGCGCACGATGACCATTTCATCGTTTTCCGATTCGAACAATGCGCCATTGATCAATTCCTCCAGACTCATCGTGTAGCCATTGCACAGGTACTGCATCGCTTTGGCTGCGCGTTTGGGGGTGTCCAGCAGTCCTTCACGCTCAGGGTTCTCGCCTACGCCGACGAGAATTTCACGGTAATGCTCGGCTAATGATGGGTTCATCTTGATTCCTCGCAGCCACGCTGCGCTTTATGTGTCGGCAATCCTTGGCGGTAGGAGAGTATCTGCTGCGCACGATCTGACGCAGATGACACAGGGTTCGCCAGATCAGCCATGACCCAGGTTCTTCGTCGGGGCCATAACAAAGCGAAGCTTTCTATGTCTGCTTTTTTTTCAAAGTGGACTGCTCGTCTGATGCGGGTTTTGACGCCGGCACCGCGCAACGGTTATCGACACAGCGGCTGCCACTATCTGGGTGAGGTAACCACGCCAAATGGGGGCGTAAGCGGCAGAAAAGTCGATAACCGAATTCAAGCAGCGGGCGGAATACTCTCCACGTCAGTGGCGTTGCCCAAAAACCCAAGCCGGCGGCTCGCCAGCTCCACAGGGTGGCATCCAGGCCGGTTACCCAACGTCCATCAGCGAAGCGGGCGTGCAGCGAGGACTGCATCTGCTCGAACGTGAACCCGATTGCCTTGGCGTCGAATGCACCGCTGCTGATGTCCACGAAAAGCAGTTGATCCTTTACGGCATTCCCGCGCAGGAGCTTGATTTCGCGCGCACACAGAGGGCATTCACCGTCAAAGTACAGCGTCAGTGGCCAATTCGTTTTATTGTACATGGGTAATGCTATTGTATAAGTCATGTACAAGATATGTTGAAAGAAACGGACTGACAATGGGCACTATGCTGTAGTTGCGCGATGGACTCTCACGCCCAGTTTCGTGAACGGATCGTGCGTCTCTTCGGCATCAAGCTTCGAGAGGGCGAGCTATACGAAGGTGTTCACGAGCTTGCAAGGTGTCTATAGAACCCAGGGCGATTCAATACGCCCTACTCGTCGAGGCGGGTGAAAGCTTTGATCTTGACTCTTGAAGGAGCAAGGGGACACCTTATGATGGTTGCGCCATACCTCCCAGATCATGACAATGCTAGACATCACAGAGCGCACGGAAGGCAGCATGGAGCAGCAGTATCAACTGGGACATGGGCTATGTCGGTCACTAAAGCGACGGACTCATGGTTTTTCCCGGCGTCTGCATGCGGTCGCAGAGCGGTGTCTTGCGCTTGGCCGCACGCAGCAATTCGGTAATGCAGCCAGTCTTCAGGCTTCCCAAGCTAATAGTGCATATTTCACATCAATCGAGACTTATCTCTAACGAGCAAACCCCTCTTGGCTCTGCTCTCTATCTGCGTCAACTCGGCGGCGTTGTCGACGAACAGCCCGTCACTTGTGGGTAAGTCTGGCAAACCAGCATAATTTTGTTTTTGGGCTCAAAGCCATGATCAATCATGCAGCGTTGCACTTCTGCAGTGTGCCCGATGCTGGCGACGTCCAGATTCGACCCAAGTGGTTTCGCATAGCCGCACGCATACATCACTGGCAGGGCTTCACTATCATTGGCTACCTCGAATGAGAAATGGAGTGATGCTCCCGCTTTACGCCATGAGACCTGCATACGTTCATCCCGACCAGAATTAGGTTTGATTGGGTGAAATGCTTCATCTTCTACAAACGGCAACGCTTCGAGCTGCGACAAACTGAGCGGACGACCCTGCCTTTCTTCGACGCAGGCTGGCATATTCTTCATTATTTCACAGTATTCAAAGCCGTCTTTACGGGTAAAACCGAGGCGCTGCATACACTGAAAGTGAATTATCTGTTCGTTTATTGGGAAATGGTTTTGTGGCCCTGCCACAGGGTCGCCACATTCTGCCATTGCGGCTCTTACACCATCTACAGAGGTCGAAGTACGTTGCCATCGGGTGAATTCCGGTGATGGGGGGCAGCCGGTGAGTAAAAGTACCGATGAGATCAGGACTGGGATGGTAATGATCTGAGATTTGCTGAACATATTTTGTCCTTAATTTATGTCAGGCCACCCTAATGGTGTCCAACTCTTCGGGGCGAACAATCCCACCACATGCCCCCTACAGTACGAGCTGTTACCTGGGCGGTCTCAGGTATGCCGGGTGTCAAAACTGGTGGTTGATCTAAGCGATGTCCGTTCTTAATGAAATCTGATAAGCGCTATTCATGGAAAGGCTTAGCAACGCTGCAGTTGCCTTCCATCAACATCGACAGACTACAGGACGTATGGCACGGGTTGATCATTCATCGCCGTCTGACACCCTTGCGAGCGGCTCAATCAATTCTGGGCCCTGATTACGAACACTGCCCACAGCCTTGCTTACCTTGTACCAATGAAAATCGGTAGCAGGCCGGCAGTGTTCCATCGCGGTTTCCGATCATGGATATCTACCATCCCTTGATCGCTGGCGGCGGTGATTATGACGAAGCCGTCGCGAGGGTCTGGCTCCAGGCCCTGGTGAACCTCAGCTAAACCAGCGAAGAACATCGGAGCCTGCTCCTTCAGGGTTATGAAGTAGGGCTGCTTTTTCTTTGGATCAGCCGGATCTTTGACCCACTCAAACCACCTGTTTGCCGGTGCAAGCACGCGACCGTTTGGCCAGAGCCGACTAAAGAATTTCCCGCTCATGACTGTTTCAACCCTAGCGTTTATCGGATCAGGACGCTTTCCTTTCGCCCAAAATGGCGACCATCCCCACTTCACCTTATCAATGCTCAGCTTTTCGTCTAAGGGCCGAATAATTTCCACGCGGGTCGAGGGTGCGAAGTTGTATCGCTCCACTGGCCAAAGATCGTAGCCGTTGATCACAAGCTGCTCTGGCGCGAGCTCCTTCAGATAGTGATCCATCGATTCGTAGATCGACCAGCGTCCGCACATGCTGTCACCCGTCGAATAGTGATGCTTATGAGATTGACCGCAAGCGAAGCAAATCGTTAACTGTATATACGTACAGTCTACCACTCTAAGGCTTGCATCATGAGCGTCACCATCCTCGGCCCACTCGCTACTGGCGGTAAGAAGCTGCCCCTTTATTCATCCAAGGTGCCGGCGGGCTTCCCCTCCCCTGCGGCTGATCACATCGAAAAGCACATCTCCCTTGATGAGCTGTTCGATATTCGAGCCCCGCACGTGTACCTGGTGAAGATCGACGGAGACAGTATGCAGGGCGCAGGTATCTATTCCGGGGATCTGGTAGTTGTTGATCGAAGTGTAGATCCGGTCAGTGGGGATATTGTCATCGCAGCTCTTAACTCCGAGCCATTCTGCAAACGCCTGCATTTGCGCGATAACGCCGTGATCCTCCTGTCCGAAAATCCAAAATATCCAGCAAGGCATGTGATGGAAGGCGACGAGCTTGTGATCTGGGGAGTGGTGAAATACAGCGTCCGCGATCATGACAACACTTGAGCCAGTCTTCGCCCTGATTGACTGCAACAGCTTTTACGCAAGCTGCGAGCGAGTGTTCAGACCCGACCTGGCAAAGACACCCATCGTGGTGCTGTCCAACAACGACGGCTGTGTAATTGCGCGCAGCTACGACGCCAAGCCTTTCGTGAAGATGGGCCAGCCGTACTTCCAGATCAAAGACCATCTACGCCGGCATGGGATCGTGGCCTTCAGCAGTAATTACGCTCTGTACGGCGACATGAGCGAACGCGTCATGACGATTATCGAATCGATAGTGCCAGCGCTGGAGGTCTACAGCATTGATGAGGCGTTCGCCGATCTCACTGGCATCCCTGGCGATCTGTCTGCGTTCGGTCGGCACTTGCGTTCCACCCTCCTCAAGCGCACCGGCATTCCAGTGGGGGTAGGAATTGCCCGCACCAAGACTCTAGCCAAGCTCGCCAACTATACCGCCAAAAGGCTGCTGGATATCACCGGTGGTGTGGTCGATCTCTGCGATCCGTTCAAACGGGATTGGACGCTGCGCAACACTGATGTCGGTGAGGTTTGGGGCGTTGGCAAGCGAATGAAGGCACACCTGGAGGCGATGGGGATCAGGACGGCAATGGATTTAGCGAAAGCCGATGCCTGGATGCTTCGCCAAAAATTCAGTGTTGTGATTGAGAAGACCGCTCGAGAGCTCGCCGGCACTCCATGTCTCGAATTAGGTGAGGCTGACCCACCGAAACAGGAAATCTGCTGTAGTCGGATGTTCGGAACACGCCTCACCGACATAGAACCCATCAAGGAGGCGGTGGCTACTTACACCCAGCGCGCTGCGGAAAAGCTCCGAGCGCAAAACTCGCTGTGCAAGAAGATCCGCGTGAGCATTCGGACGGGTATGTTCAATCCCGATGAAGCAAAATATGCGAACGGCGCACTCGTCGACCTACCCTACCCGACAAACGATGTTCGACTCATGACCAAGGCCGTGACCGAAGCGGTCAACCGCCTCTTCCGCCCGGGCTACAAATACAGCAAGGCGGAGGTTCTGCTGATGGATCTGCGCCAGCCTGGAGAGTTCACCGATGATCTGTTCGCGCATTCGCAACCCGTGATGGCTGATAAGGTAATGAGCGTCCTGGATGAGATCAATGGCCGCTGGGGAAAGGGGGTTCTACGAGTTGCGAGTGTTCCGGTGGCGCCAGGTTGGGCGATGCGTCGAGAGTTGATGAGTCAGAGCTATACGACCAAGGTAGATCAGTTGTGGACGGTCAAGGCTAGGTAACGAGCAGGCAAGCTAACGGTACTCTACGTCAGCGGGGGCGATTCAAACGAAGCAATTGAATAAGATTAAAAAAGATAGCGTCGATGTTGAGATGGGGTCGTTAGCACGGACAGGGAAGCTGCCTCCTGGTCGACCAGCTCGATCCGGGCGGTGCAGAAAGCTGCAGAGGCAAATCGTCTAAACAGTGCGGGAGTGCCCGTGGCCGAGATATGGGAGGCATTGGGGCTGTCGAAAACTACTGTTCGTAGGTATTTGAAAACAACCAAGTCCGAACAGCCGTGATTTTTGAATGACCAGCACCCGACTGAAAATGTCAGAGGAGGGACTGCTGTGGAAGACTGCTCTGGAACACCTAGGCCCCATTGGCCTCCATCAAGTGGTGGTCGAACTATGGACAAAATCCCGGCCACCCGCCCGCACAACTGTCGAGTACCTGGACAGCGACTATGTTGGCGATGATGTGCTGAATATTGATGTTCCCAATAAGTCCTATTCAGACAAACGGATTCGAATCTGTTTTTCAATCTCGATGATCGCAAAGAGCGCCACGCCAACCCCAATGATCAGTAGGCCATCAAGGAAGGGGATCGCTTCAGTGGCAAACACCTTTTGCAGCGGCGGTGCATACGTGATGGCGAACTGAGCTATGGTAACCACTGCGACGGTCATCCACACAACTTTGGTGCCACGAATGCCCTTCCAGGTAAGCGATGTGCTGTAGAGATTACGAATGAAGAACAGATGGAATATTTCCATTACCACTAACGTGTTGACCGCGATGGTTCGGGCCAACTCCACCGAGTAGCCTCGGTCGAGCGCATACGAAAAAATACCGTAAACGCCGCAGAGAAACAGAATAGAAACAAGCACGATATGCCAGACTAAAGCGCCGCTTATCAGTGGATCTTTGCGCGAACGGGGCGGTCTGCGCATGGTGTTTTCTTCGGTGGGCTCGAATGCCAATGCGATGCCGAGCGTCACTGCGGTTATCAGATTAATCCACAGAATCTGTATCGGCGTCACCGGTAGTGTAAGGCCGAGTAGCAGGGCCACGATGATGGTCATGGTCTCGCCCGCGCTGGTAGGCAGCGTCCAGCTCAACACTTTCTTGATGTTGTCGTAGACTGTCCGACCTTCGCGCACTGCAGCCACGATGGACGCGAAGTTGTCATCGGCCAGCACCAGGTCTGCGGCTTCCTTGGCGGCCTCACTGCCTTTTCCACCCATGGCGATACCGGCATCGGCACGCTTTAGCGCTGGTGCGTCGTTAACGCCATCGCCGGTCATTGCCACTGTCATGCCATTCGATTGCAGCAGCATTACCAGCCTGAGTTTATGTTCGGGGCTGGTGCGAGCAAAGATATTGACGTCCTTTACCGCCTCCATGAGGACGGCATCGTTCATGGCGTCTAGGTCTGCGCCGGTCAGCACCTTGTCAGGATGTTGCAGGCCAATCTGACGACCGATAGCGGCGGCGGTGCCGCCGTGATCGCCAGTGATCATTTTTACGACAATGCCCGCCGCTTGGCAATGCTGAACGGCCTTTATCGTCTCGGGTCTAGGCGGGTCAATCAGCCCGACCATCCCCAGTAAGATTAACTTCCCTTGCACGTCCCCAAACTCCAACACGGTGTGCTCGGGCGGAACTGATCTAACTGCAAACGCCAATACACGCTGCCCCTTGGTAGCAATGGCATTTGCCTGGGCGTGCCAGTAGTACGCGTCGAGCGGTTCAGTCATGCCGGCGTTTACGAACTGCTGCGTGCTCATGGCCAGTATTTGCTCTGGCGCGCCTTTTACATAGATAGAGGCATGGCGATCATGGTTGTGATGGAGGGTCGCCATAAAGCGGTGTTTCGCGTCAAACGGAATGGCATCGGTGCGGGGCCAGGCCCGATGCTCTTCATCGCTATCGATTCCGGTCTTTCCGGAAAATGCCAGCAAGGCACCCTCCATCGGGTCTCCCTCTACCTTCCATAAGTCTTCATGCAAGCGCAGCACAGCATCGTTGCACAGGCCAGCTGCTCGCCCCATTTCTGCCAACACAGGGTAAGTCGATATGTCGACTAGCTGATCTGCAAGGATGATGCTGCCCGCTGGCTGATAACCTGCGCCATCGACCGTGAAGATGAGATCGTTCGTGACTACCGATGCCACCATCATTTCGTTGCGAGTCAGTGTGCCAGTCTTGTCAGTGCAGATGACGGATACCGAGCCTAGCGTTTCGATGGCAGGCAGGCGGCGCACGATGGCGTTGCGGCGAGCCATTGCCCGAACTCCGACAGCCAGCGTGATAGTAAGGACGGCGGGCAGCCCTTCAGGTATCGCCGCTACTGACATCCCGACCACGACCATGAAGATATCGGTGAACTCGTAGTGCCCGACATAATGGCCGAACACGAGTAAAAGTCCGCCGACTAACAAGATCAAGATCGTCAGCCAGCGCGCAAATACGTTCATTTGCTGCACCAGCGGAGTGGTCAGCGTTTCTACTCCAGCAAGCAGCGTACTGATGCGTCCGATTTCAGCTGCTGCTGCGGTAGCAACTACAACCCCAGTTGCTTGTCCGCTAGTCACGAGCGTACCGCTGAACGCCATGCAAGTACGATCACCCATGGCGGCTCCAAGACTCACTGGTTCGGTATGTTTTTCTACTGGTACGGATTCACCGGTGAGAATTGCTTCTTGAATTTGTAGTCTGTTCGCGTGCAGCAGACGTAAATCAGCAGGTACTTTGTCTCCGGCCTCCAGCAATACAATATCGCCCGGCACTAGCTCCTCGCCTACAACACTCAAGCGTTCGCCTGCGCGAATCACAGCGGCGTGCGGTGCCAGCATCTGCCGGATAGCGTCCATGGATTTTTCCGCTTTGCCTTCCTGGACGTAACCAATGATCGCGTTGGTAATTACCACCGCCAGAATCACTACCGTATCCCACAGATGTAGCAGCATCGCGGTAATCGCAGCAGATCCTAGAAGCACATAAATCAGAATGTTGTGAAACTGCAGCAAAAATCGCAGCCACGCAGGTCGCCGTGCGGCTTCTGGCAGGCGATTGAAACCAGTGCGGTCAAGCCGGGTTTGAACCTCGGCGGCCTCCAGTCCGACATGCTCATTGACTTTAAGTAGGTTCGTTACCTGCTCTGCAGGCATGGTATGCCAGGCCACGGAATGTGTGGGAGTTGGTGTTTGCTCAGTTGCTGCGTCGACCACCTGCTTCATCAATGAGTATCTCCTTGTGCGCACAGCTCAACTGAAGCGGGCTGAGGTGGTCACGAGCGGGCGGGGTTATACCTGAATGCTGAAAAGTCGTTGATTGCTCTTACATTCGGTCGGTTTTCTAGATGACACGACCCTATATATTCATGCAACCAACAGCCTGATGATTATTGACTTAAATCAAATTATTGGCCGTCGATAGTGTGACTAGATATTTTATCTGTGCAAACTATGCTTCGACTTAGGCCTCTTTTGATTTATGACGTCAGTGTTTTAATATTTTTAGCAAATTTGACCTATTAATAAGTTGGCATGCAGTTGCCGCAATACTTCGATAAATCATTATGTTACAGCCTGCATACTGGTTGCCCCCAAAACAAGAATCCAACCATACTGAGCTCCCTAGCTTGATTGAGCACTGCTATCGACCGGTGTCTCGTCCAGCGCCTCTGGTGCTCTTGGCCGCTCGGTGATCACGCTGAAGTCACTCACCTCAACGGAACCCAACCCGTAGCCCGTCAGGTGGAACGAGAGCGCCTTACGCGGCAGCGGATTGTCGAAACTGAAGTCCTCTCCAGTGACTGATCGGCAGTGACGATCATTTCTGCAGGTAGGCCCAGTTGGGCATCCTGTTCCAGCTCCTTGGCCTTGAGCAGTATGTAGGCGGTCTGTTGTGAATCTACCGAGCGTACGGTCAGACGCACGCGAGTGTGTGAGCCTTTGGGCATTTCCAGATGCTGCGCGCCAATAAAATTCTGGTATGCCTCATTCCCCATATTGGTAGGCTTTACTGTTCTAGTGCTTGCCCTGAATATGGCTGACCAAGTAGTTCCGCTATATCTTCAAAGCTTTGAAGGCATCGAGCTGAGTCAGCAAGCGAGATCCTCCCAAAAACCGAATCACAAATCCGAATCAAGTCTATGGAAGGTTTTGGTGAGACTGCTACACAAATCACCTCACCATAGCCAGCAGGATAATCCTCCCCCAAGGGCATACGGAGTGACCGCACTAAAACGTGACGAGGTGCATCGAATGTTCAAACGAAAGCTATTGCTTGCTGTGGGGTTGGTGATTTGTGGTGTCGCGCAGACAGCCGAAGGGTGCAGTGCATACGTGGAGCCTGAAAACGCTGGATAAGGCTGGAGTCTCGACCGGAGGGCTCTACAGCAAGTCTTTCCAAGCCCCGCACAGTTGCCTAAATACACTTGCGGCTATTACTCCAGGTTTGACGAGGATCAGAACGGCTCATCCACACAGGGACTAGACTCAGGGCGCGCTATCAATCCTGATCGTTGGGCATAACGACTATCAGGTAAGCGCATTAATCAGTGTGCTGGTAATGCTCTGATTAGTAAAAAGGCTCAATGGTACTCGTGTGTACGAGTTCGGACTGTCGAATCGATAGGGAATTACTCATGCAGTTTCTTGAGAACGCACCACGCTTTCTGTTTTTTACTGGCAAAGGCGGTGTTGGCAAAACGTCGATTGCCTGCGCTACAGCGCTGCAGCTGACGGCTCAAGGCAAACGCGTCCTGCTGGTGAGTACCGACCCAGCGTCCAACGTTGGACAAGTGTTTGGCATCAGTATTGGCAACAACATCACTCCTGTACCTGCCGTTGCTAATTTGTCAGCGCTTGAAATTGATCCCCAGGCCGCAGCTCAGGCCTACCGAGACCGCATTGTCGGGCCTGCGCGAGGCGTGTTGGACGCCGATGTGGTCAAAGGCATGGAAGAACAGTTGTCCGGAGCCTGTACAACAGAAATTGCATCCTTTGATGAGTTCACCGGGCTTCTCGTGGGCTCCAGGCACACTGACTGCTTTGACCACATCATCTTTGATACAGCCCCGACCGGTCACACCATTCGCCTGCTCCAACTACCTGGAGCCTGGAGTGGTTTCCTAGAGGCCGGCCAGGGTGATGCCTCATGCTTGGGGCCATTGGCTGGTCTCGATAAACAGCGCGATCAATATCGTAAGGCCGTTGAAGCCCTGTCCGATCCTGCACGTACTCGGCTCGTCCTGGTTGCTCGGGCCCAAACGGCCACACTGCGTGAAGCCGCACGCACCCACGAAGAGCTCGCGGGTATTGGCCTGAGCAAGCAATACCTGGTGGTCAACGGAGTGTTGCCCAGCACTGAGGCCGAGAAAGACCCTTTAGCCGCAGCAGTATATGCACGGGAGCAGGCGGCTCTTACCGGGATGCCGGACGAGCTCAAGGCGCTGCCCTTTGATCAGCTTCCCCTCAAAGCCTTCAATCTAGTCGGCGTTGAAGCACTGAAACAGTTACTGAGTGAAGATAGTCAAGCAGTTGAAGGGATTGAATCTGCAGCGGTCGATATTCATGCACCAAGCTTGAGTGATTTGGTCGATGAAATTGCCGCTGATGGTCATGGACTGATTATGGTCATGGGTAAAGGTGGGGTCGGCAAAACAACACTCGCTGCGGCGGTGGCAGTCGAGTTGGCACACAGAGGGCTGCCGGTTCACCTCACCACCTCCGATCCAGCGGCTCATCTGGCAGAAACGCTGGATGGGGCAATGACGAACCTGACCCTCAGCCGCATTGATCCTCACGTTGAAACTCAGCGCTATCGTGATCAAGTGATGGCCTCTAAAGGCGCAAAACTGGACGAGCAGGGAAAAGCGCTTTTGGCAGAGGATCTTCGCTCGCCCTGCACTGAAGAAATCGCAGTTTTTCAGGCCTTCTCACGCGTTATTCGGGAGGCTGGCAAGAAGTTTGTGGTTATGGACACAGCGCCGACCGGGCATACCCTTTTGTTGCTTGATGCCACGGGTGCCTATCACCGCGACATAGCTCGGCAGATGGCAGGCAGCAATACCCGCTTCAGTACGCCAATGATGCAGCTTCAAGACCCAAAACAAACCAAGGTTTTGCTGGTTACATTGGCCGAGACGACTCCGGTACTTGAAGCTACCAATCTGGAAACCGATCTACGCCGCGCAGGCATTGAACCCTGGGCATGGGTGATCAACAACAGCATTGCGGCCTCCAGGACTCAATCACCATTACTTCGTAAGCGAGCGCGAAATGAACTCAAAGAAATTGAGCATGTGGCCAGTGAGCACGCCCAACGCTATGCCGTGATTCCCTTGATGGCTGAGGAGCCTGTTGGGGTAGAACGCTTGCTCCGACTAAGCGAGAGACAGAGCTGACAAACCAGAGGTGAGCGATTCGATGGTTGCACTCCGAAAGACTGGGCAGGCGTGATTTTCTTTGTGTGTGAGTATCCACGCGCCATGGAGCGTGGATACTCTCGGTGATGTGTTCGATTACATTGAGATGTTCTACAACCCCAAACGCCGTCATGGTGAATCGCCCCGGGTTCTTTAGACACCCTGTAAACTTCAATGCGCTGTAGCGGCCCCAGGTGTCATCGAATGAATCTCGAACCACGCTTCTCAAATAGGCATTTTCCGTGGTTGGATTTTCCAGGCACACCTCAATGGTGGGGCTGGGCTCCGCATCGTTTTCGGCAATAAACGCTGTAGCGCGACGCTCTACCTCGATCACCTCCCGGATAATCCGGAGCATTAAGCACTGAAAATTGGGATAGCCACTTTTCCAGCAAAATGTTTGCAGCCCAACGTCTACTCAGTCATAAACGTACTGCCATGCAGAAAGGTATTGCGCTCTTCTGGCGTGGTCAGCGGGAACTCGGCGAAGTGAGAATGATTGAATTGCTTCAGCCATAACGTCTTGGCCGCTTGATCCTCTACAGGTCGCCCATCTAATGCTCCCGGTGGAGCCTCCTTGGGGACGGCATGAATCGTACCGACCCGCGAGCGCAGGTTGGCTGTGCACAGTTCCACGATCAGCCCGGTAATGCCCTTTTTCATCAGTTGCTTCAATACCCTGAGCTTATCGACCGCCGCAAAGTTGGTCGTTTTCAACAAGGTGTTGTAATGCGGCTTGAAGTAGTTGATTAGCCCGGCCTCTGCCAGCGCGACAACCTCCTTGCGATCGAGCTTGACGCGGGTGAGACGGTCGAAATGGGTCGTATCCTGTTGCACGGATGCCTGTGCCTGAAGATTGAAATCGCCGCCGTTACTGGGATGGATGGAGAGCGGCGGCGTTTATGGTTATCGCAAAATCCATGACGATCTGCGTGAAGTCGGTGAAAATTGTGATCGGCATCGGGTCGCCAGGTTGATGCGTCTTGAAGGTCTGCGCTCTCAGACAGGGTGGCATGGAACATTACTCAGATAAATTAGCAACTGACGATTCAATCGCGACATAATGCGTCTGATCGAAAAAATCGTCAGCGCTGCCAATACCAAGGCCCAGAGCAAATTGCCGTATCTTCGGCGCTGGGTCTGGCAAATCTCGCCTGGCGCCCTTCCTTCAGGCCTGAGAAACGCAACGTGAGATCAAAGCCACACCCGCTATATGCCGCATGGATTTTCTTGATTCTGTCGGTATCTTGCGGTGCATTTGCCAATAGCGACGCCCTGCAGATCCACGCACGGCAACCCCTGGAAGGGCTGAAGATATCGCTCGATTCCGAGTCGAAAGCCTGGTTGCGAAACAAGCGGTCTCTGGTAGTCGGTGTGCCCGCCGAGAACTATCCGCCCTACCGCATCATTACCGGGCGCAATGAACTGGAAGGCATCGGCGCCGATTACCTGCGCGCCTTGGAGCGCGAGTTGGCGATTCCGGTGATAGTCCAGCGGTTTGGCTCGACGGACGCGGCATACCAGGCGTTGCGCGAAGGCCAGGTCGATATGGTAGATGGCGCAACAGCAAGCTCAGCCAAACACAATCAAGTGAGTTTGAGCCCGCCCTATGCCGTCAGCCAGTTGGCGTTGTTTGCCGAGTCCGGTGAACTGCGCGACTACGATATTAAAACAGGCAATACGCGCATCGCGACTGCTGACGAGCCGCTTCTTGAACTGTACCTCCAGGCTGGAGGACAGGGAACGATCAATCGCTATTCCACCCCTCTCGCGGCCATTGCGTCGGTATTGAACGGCCAGTCGCAAGTCTACCTGGGCGACACCTTTTCCACCCGATACTTTTTGGGGCAACTGTTCAGCAATCAGTTGGTTATCAATCAAAGTGTCGGCTTGCCGAAAATTCGGGTGGGCTTCGCGTTCAAAACAAGCGACAGAATGCTCGGCCATGTCCTTGATCAAACATTAGGTAGTCTCAGGCGCTGTAACCTTGTCAGCGCCATGCGGGTTTGGGGGGACACCGAGGGGTGCGACAGCGGCAACTTTCGCGACCGCCTCAGTAAACCCGAACGTGCCTGGCTCGATCAAGCAGGTCCGGTGAAACTGGCCATCAGTGAAGACCTGGCCCCTTTCACCTTTTTTGACAACAGGGGCCGGTTCAATGGAATTGCCTCCGAGCTTCTGGAGATTGTCCGACGTAAGACCGGCATTCATTTCGAGATCAATCGCGTCAGCTCTGTTAGCGATGTCGAGGCCTTACTAAGCGAAGAAAAGGCGGACCTTAGCGTTCTGACTCATGTCAGCCCGAACCATGACCGTTATCTGTTTACCCGACCGTTCGTGACAATTCCCTATGTGATTGTGACCCGGCGCGATGAAAATTCACTGACATCACTGAGCCCGCAGACCGACGCCACTTTGGCCATTGCAAAGGGCCATATGCCGCCCGACGCGCTCACCCGCAAATACCCTCACCTTCACCTCGTCGAGCCTGCAACAACGGCTGAAGCGCTCAAATTGGTGCGCGATGGCGACGCAGACTTTTCACTCGCGCCTGCCAACCTTGCACGCTACTACCTGTCCTACAAATATGAGAACAGCCTGAAGATCAGCGGTATTTTCCCGGATAATGAGGCGCAGATAGCGTTTGTTGCGTCAGCAAAAGAACCGCTGCTCATATCGATCCTCGACAAGGCGCTGGCGGAAATCACTCCTGCGCAATACATGCAAATTACCGGTCGCTGGCGAGCCAATGCTGCAACTGATGACAGGCGCTGGGAAGGAATAGCCTCCGGTATATGGAACACCCTGGGAGCGCTGTGCCTGCTGCTCGCCATTGCGGCTCTGCTTATCTTTATCCTGCGGCGGCGCATCATTCGCAAGCAGCACGACCTGCTGCAGCGGCAACTCATTCTTGATGAACTACAAATTGCAAAGGACTCTGCAGAAAAGGCCAGCCGAAGCAAGACCGTGTTTTTGGCAACCATGAGCCACGAAATCCGCACTCCTTTGAACGCGATCATCGGCATGCTGGAGCTGGTACTAACCCGCAAGACCGACGCCGAACTCAATACCCAGTCTGTGCATATCGCCTACGAATCGGCACATAACCTGCTGGGACTAATCGGCGACATCCTCGACATCTCACGCATAGAATCCGGCAAGCTGACCCTACGACCGGAGATTCATAGCCTCAAGGAATTGATCGAATCGGTGGCCAATGTGTTTGCCGGCCTGGCACGCCAAAAACAACTCAGCATCCGGCTTGAACTGGATGAAACAGCCAACCAGCGAGTGTGGATCGATGGTCTGAAGTTCAAGCAGATCATGTCCAATCTCTTAAGCAATGCGATCAAGTTCACTGAGAAAGGGGGCATTGTCATCAGTTGCAAAGGCACCCGTGACGACGAGAATTTCGTTCAGCTTCGTATAGGCGTGGCCGACAGCGGCAAAGGCATTGCTCAATCTCAAATTGATAAGGTCTTCACACCCTTCTTCGAACTGGACAGCGCGGTTAACAATCCCAACACCGGAGCCGGTCTTGGCCTGTCCATCAGCAAGGTGTTAAGCCAGTTGATGAAAGCCAGCCTCGACGTCGAAAGCGAAGTCGGGGTCGGCACATCAATGATCTTCAATGGCGCCTTCCAATGCGTAAGCGCGGGCAGCACAGAGATCGACGCGGTCCGACAACAGACGTCAACAGTGCCTATTGATTTGCCACTGAACATCTTGATCGTGGAAGACCACCTGCCGAGCCAGTTCCTGCTGGAGCAACAGATCACGTACCTGGGGCACCATGCGATCATCGCCAACAATGGTGTCGAAGGCCTGGCGCTATGGTGGGCACAGGACATCGACATTGTATTGACCGACTGCAACATGCCCGAAATCAGCGGTTATGAAATGACCCGCACCATCCGTGACTTGGAAACCCACCTTGGCATTGTGCCTTGCACCATCATCGGACTTACCGCCGACGCTCAACGCGAAGTGCTTGATCAATGCCTGACGTCGGGCATGGACGAAGCCCTCGCCAAACCTATTGATCTTGCCGGGTTGAACCGGTTTATTCCGACGCTCGATAACGGCGAAAAAAAACGAGCGCAATCTCCCAGCAACCTTGCGCACGAAGTAAAACTGGAGATAGCGGAACACGTGATCGCCAGCAACAATCAGGAATTGCTGGCCTTGGAAAAAGCGCTGGATCTGCTTGATCTCCGCTCACTCGCCCGTATCGCTCACAGACTCAAAGGCACCGCCTACGTACTTAATTCGCAAAGTTTGCTGCAACTGTGCTCGACTTTGGAGGATCTGACTGAGAGCGTTGACGAACCTGAAAAGATAGAGCGGGCAGTAACCGAATTGGTCCAGGCACTCAATGACATCAGCCTGTCGCTGCAACCAGTGTGATCATCTGTGCGAAATCAATACTCCGGCTTGCCTGAGTGCGCTCGCTGGCCGTTGTGACGCCCACTACGGCCCTCAAGCCATGGAGATATCACGCAGGCTATCCACCAAAGCCGCCTGTGCATTTTCGAGTAACCTGGCGGACTCAAAGACATGCGCCGGCACAATGACCGATGCATGACCGGCCAGTTCCAACGCCTCGCAACAGGTAATTACAGCTTGATCGGCCACGATCCGCGCTGCCCCCTTGATGCGGTGGGCGAGATCGACCAGAGCGAATGTCTCATGCTGGGCGAGCAACACTTTCAACTCGGCCAGGTCTCGCTCGCAACTGAGCAATGCTTCATGGATCAACACATGGGTTGCTTCAGGATCGCCGCCAGTCAACTCACACAAACGCTCAGTGATCGAGCGCTGATCAGCGCGGACTTCCAGCTCAACCTGCGGGGTATATTCGCCTGCCAATGGCACTTGCAACCGCGACAAAAGAGCTGACAGCGTGCTCAGGCCCATAGGTTTGAACAAACAATCGTCCATCCCCGCCGCCAGGCATTTAGCCTTTTCCTCTGGCTGAGCGTTGGCGGTCAAACCCACTACCAGACAATGTCCCTTCTTGCGTTCTACTTCTTCCTTACGTATTTGCCGAGCCAATTCATAGCCATTCATCACCGGCATGTTGCAATCGGTAATAAGGACATCGAAATGCCCAAAACGCCATAGGTTCAGTGCAACAGCGCCGTCCTCGGCAGCGACGGCCGACTGCCCTAGATACGTCAACTGCTGAACCAGAAGCAAGCGGTTCGCTGGCTGGTCATCCACCACGAGCACCTTCATGGCGTGCACGCAATTAAGCTGAGGAACAGGCTGCGGAGCCTTTTCCGTAATCGCTTCAAGTTTGTTGAACAACAACGAGACCTCAAGCCGCGACCCCTGGCCCGGGACACTGCTGATCTGCAGGCTACCGCCCATTAATTCACACAGTGAGCGGGAGATCACCAATCCCAAACCCGTGCCACCTCTGGAAGACGCACCATGGTCAGCCTGCGAGAAAGGCTGGAACAACCGCTGCATATCTTCAGCGCTGATACCAATTCCAGTGTCTTCGACTTTAAGGAACACCTGGAGTCGCTCATCAATTACGTGCTGTCCGGTGATAGACACCCGTACTTCGCCGGAATCAGTGAACTTGATCGCATTGCCCAATAAATTGGAAAGAATCTGCTGGAAGCGCATCGGATCAACCAGAACCTCACAGCCGACACTCGCATCAATATCAAGCTTCATCATGAGGTTCTTTTGCCTGGCCAAGCCGTCAAAGGCCCGGGCAACGGACTCGACCAGTTCCCGTAAATTTGCCCTCCTGGGTGACAGGCTGACGTGGCCGGACTCAATTCGGACCACATCCAGAATATCGCCAATCAGTTCAAGCATGCCTTTGGCCGAGTCGTAGGCCACCTCAATCGCCGACGTGTCGAAATCACCTTGTTCGGTCCGTTTCAACGCGAGTTCAAGCATGCCGATAACGGCGCTCATGGGGGTGCGAATTTCATGGCTCATGGTCGCCAGAAACGTTGTTTTTGCCCGGCTGGAGTCATCGGCCAATTGCTTGGCAGAACGCAACTCCTCGATGAGCTCGCGCCGCTCACTAATATCGATCCAGCCGCAAATGACGCCCTGCACTTGCCCGCCAGTGTCGTGAAAGGGCTGAATCCAATGGTAAATAATCAATTGGGTGTTGCCCACGTGCAGTGTGCGATCGACTTCGTAAGGCGCATCCTCTTGCATGACTTGCATATAGCCATCATGGAATTGCAGTGCTTCCTCACGATTATGCTTGCCGCTTTGCAGCGCTGTTTTTCCGATAACATCCTTAAGGCTGACAGAGAACGTTTTCAGGTAATTATCATTACAAGACAACAGTCGGCCTTGGCGATCACGCACGTAGATCGGATGGGGGGTGCCGTTTATCAAAGCCTCCATGAACTTCAACTGGTCACTCAAGGCCAACTCGGCCCGCCTGCGTTCTCGAATTTGTCGACGAATATAAAGATTCCAGAGCAGCGAGCAAAAAATGAACAGGAACGCCGCTGCACCAATCTGATAAATAAGCGTTTTGTAGTTTCTCCATGACATCCCCTGAAACGCCGCAACAGGCCGCCAGCGATTGAGCACTACGCTGAGTTCATCCGGTGGAATACTCAGGAGCGCCTTGTCGATTATTGAAATCAGTTCGGTATCGGCACGACGGGCCGCAAAGGTCATGGCCCCATGCTCCCCCTCCAGAATATTGGTGACCCGCAACCTGTCCCCGTAGAGATGTTGAAGGTAGTAGCGGGCCGCCTGGAGAGTGACGAAGGTCGCATCCGCTCTGCCGTCGGCAACCATCGCCAGCGATTCGAGGAAAGTAGGTGAGTCAAGCACCTCGATGTCAGGATAGGTGCTCAGTAATCCACGCTCGGCCGCCATTGGCGGCACTGCGACCCTTTTGCCACGCAGCGCCACAAGGCTCGAGGGCGCCCCTTTTTCATCGCGCGCAACGATCACAAATGAACTGAAAATAAAGGGCTTGCTGAAACGCAGGTCGGACTCGCCTTCACTCGTGGGTGCGGCAATGGTCAGGTCCGCCGCCCCCTGAAACAGAGACCTGCTTAGATTGGCAAAACTGTCGGTACGTATGGCTTCGAATCGGAGCCCTGTGCGCCGATGAATCAACTCAAGCAGCTCCGAACTCATGCCGCTGAAGTGCCCATCGGCATTAAAGAAGGCAAAGGGCGCCAGGTCGTCATTGACCACAAAACGTGCCACCGGATGACGCTCGATCCAGCGCTGCTCGTTAGCCGTCAGGTCAACCTTTCCGGTTGATAACATGGCCCCACCTCCGGACCAACGCTTGACGATTTCCTCCAGGCCGGCCTTGCCGATAGCACTGATGGTGGTGTTCAGGATGCTTTTCAGCGGATCATTGCCGCGCCGGACAGCGAAACCTAAACCGCTACTTTGCAGATCTATGAACCGCTCCAGACGGACATAGTTGAAGTAGCTCATATTGATCAGATAGTTACTTGAGACTCCGTCGCCGAGATAACCATCCACGTCACCGAATGCGAGTGCTGCCAGCGCCAAGTCGCGTGAGGCGTATGGAACGAAAAGGGTATCGGGATAGTGAGCTGTCAGCCGGGCCTGCGGCAGATAATCATTGGCAATGGCAATGCGTTTGCCCGCCAAATTGGTCGGCAACGATTGTTGTTCCGCGCTGCGCACAAACAAAGCAGGATGGTCGTCCACATAAGGCGTGCTCAACACCGTATTGCCGCCGGCGACTTCGAAACCGTTGGCACTGCCCACCATATCGATTTCACCATGCGTCAATGCCGAGAGCGCACTGCGCCGATCAACAAAGCGCCGTATCGTTATGCCGACGTGAAGTGATTGAGCGAGATAACACGCAACATCGCCCGTGATCCCTTCTAAATACGAGCTCCCGGCCGTCATCTCGAAAGGCGGGTAATTGGGTTGCGCGACGCCCAACACTAATACACGTTTTTGTCTCAGCCAACCCCAGTCCTTATCGGAAAGCGGGACTTGCACATTCGCGCACTGGCTCCGCTCCAACAACCGGAGCGACCCGTCTGCGGTGGCAGACTGTGCCCGATCCACATAGAAAAGCAGCAAGGCCAGGATGACCAATACACCTCGTTTCATGCAACGGACAGCGTTAGGAGGTGTTACGACCAGCCTCATCAAGACTCCTTCAACTAGAAATGGGAGACGCTTACTGCTCGTCAAGGTTGTGTTGCAACTTGAACAGTTCAACGTCTGTGCGTATGCCGAGCTTTCTGAACGCAGACTGCTTTTGTCCACTGATGGTTTTTCTGCTGCGCATGAACTTCTGCGCAATCTGCGAGACCTGCATGCCATCCAGGCAGCAGCGCAGCACCTCACGCTCCTTCGGCGAAAGCGCTGCATTGTTGGCCAGCACCGAGTCGCCGACCGGGTCGCCGTCGATAGAGGTCTTCTGCTCTTGGCCCGTCACCGGTTTCTTGTCCAATTCAAAGGCCATCTGTGAAGACAAATACAACTGTCCCGACGCCACGGTACGGATGGCCACGGTCAGATCATCAACCGGTTGGGATTTACCGAGGAAGCCATTGGCGCCGGCGCCAATGGCTAAATTGACGATGGCCGGCTTTTCCGCCGAAGAAAAAATCAGAATAAGCAGTTGCGGGTATTGTTTGCGCAGGAGCCGGATGAGATTCAGGCCGTCAAGCTCGTCATCATGTAATTGATAATCGAGGACCAACAGATCGACGTTCATCTCGCGCAGCGCCGATATCAAATCCGCGCTGCCGCAGAACACGCCCACCACCGAGAGATCCGCCTCTCGGGTCAGGCGCGCATGTAAGGCCAGGCGAATCAGCGAATGATCATCCAGCACGGCAACGCGTAACGGAGTGACAACGGACCACTGCATTCTTTTTCCTCCAGCACAGTAATGTTCGGACTTTTCAACAAAAGCCGTAGGAAAATTCTGAGTGATAAAGCGGACAATGGATATAGGCCATTGTCTCAAAACGCGATGAAGCGATAAGGCATCCAGTGCAGGAGCGAGTGCTCCTGCACTGGACCCAAAGGCCGCTTTCAGCCCTCCGATCAATACAACCCGACGACCTTCCTGCCCTCCATGCTGTACTTCTGCCACTCCAGCAGTACAACGTCATACGGAAGATAGACGCTTATCCGATCGCTAGTCTTGAGCTCTCCAAAGGCAGGTTTGTCCCCCAGCCACATTCCTACGGTGATACCGAGTACCGCACCATCCGAACCATACACCGGGCCTCCAGACATGCCGATGACGATGGGCGCGTCATTGATGGCATAGGGCGTTGAATCGGCCTTGCCGGGCATCACCATGCGCATGCCTTTGGCCACGCCATGCCCCTGCATGGTCACCATCAACGGGCTGAACCCGACCGCTGTCACCGCTTCACCTTTGACAAAGTTGCGCCAAACAGGAATCACCCCTTCAGCCTTGTGCTTGATAAACACCAGATCGCAGCCGGAACTGCAGGTATACACAACGTTCGATAACATCGGGATATGTTTGACCGTCACCGCATACTCGTCATTCCACTGCACGGCAGTGCCTTGGAAAAGGTAAGGCACGGGGAAGCCGGAATTGATGATAAAGCGCCCCTGATAATCGTTATCCGCGGAAATGGGGTGTGGCAGACCGTTGCAACCGACCAGTATCAATGTACAAACAAAAGCGACGAAAAACCTCATAAACACCCCCTCTTACCGCTCCGGAAAGTCACGGCGGGTGGCAAGCCCCATCGCCGTGAGCAGCAGCCTCCTGATGAAGCGCTGCACAACCTGAGCCTAGAGCAGCATTAGCCGTTTACCAGGGGGGGAACTAAAATTTCAGCGTCGTTTCACGGCATAGCCGATCAAGGGTTTGCATTGCGCCAAATCGATGGATCGCCCTCAAATTTCCAGACCATCAGTTGTGCCTCGCTCATCGGCCGGGCATACAAATATCCTTGCCCCAGCTGACAATCCAGGTCGACCAGGCAATGTAATTGCTCAACGGTTTCTATGCCTTCGGCAATCACTCGCATATTCAGCGCTCGGGCCAGGCCCAGGACGCCATTGATCACAGCGATAGAACGTTTCTGCTGAATATTGCGAATGAAACCGGCGTCCAGTTTCACTTCATTGAATGGCATCTGACACAACCGCTCAAGCGACGAATAACCCACACCAAAGTCATCAATAGACAAGTCACATCCCAGCATGCGTAAACGCACCATGCTGGTCATGCACACCCCTGGCGCCTGCAGCAGGCCGGTTTCCGTCAATTCGAAAACCACCTCTCGGGGCGAGGCGCCGTGCATGCTAAACGCTGCCTGTAGTTGGTCGACGAAGTGCACACAGGAAAGCTGGGCAACGTCCAGATTGAACGCCAGCTTGAAGGGCTTGCCTCGAGACTGCATGAACCGCTGCAAACGCAGCCCTTGATCAAGCAGATTGAAAAATATCTCGTTAAGTAGACCGTATTGTTCGACGGCGGGAAGAAATGCCGCCGGCAATAAAAGCCGGCTCTCGGCACGCTGCCATCTGACCAACACCTCCGCGCCCTGTATCTCGCCCGACTGCAGATGAAACTTGGGCTGAAACCAGGCACAGAACTCTTTCCGGGCGATGCCTTGACGTATCTCCCTCTCGCTGGGTTGCTGCACAGGCAGAGCAGGTTGAACCGTGCGTTTCTGTTCAGACAAGAGATAGGTTTTCAGCAAAGGTTCGAGCAGCGACGCCAGTGCTGGCTTGCCAATGTTGCCCAGCAACTCCAGCCCGTCCAGCGTGACAATGCGTTCGACGGTGTGCAGCAGATCCTCGGGTAAGGCACTGCTGATAATCACCGCCCGGACCAGACCCGCTTCGCGAGCCTGGCGCAGGAATGTCAAACCGTCCATGCCCACCATATGCAAGTCGCAGAGCGCGATGTCGACACTCCCTTGATGTTGCAACAGCGCCAGCGCCGTCTGTCCGTCGGAGGCCTCCAGGACGTCGAGGCAACCCATCCTGAGCAGTGTTTTTACAGCAACAGAGCGCTGAAAATCATGATCTTCAAGTACCAGTAGACGCAGTCTGTTCACGGCGAATTTCTCTGCTGTTTGAATTTTCGATTGCCGCCTGACCGGCATTCAACCCTTGGCACACCGGGCCGCATCGCTGTCGATAGTGCGTCAGCACCTTTTCCAGCGCCTTGCTACACATCGGCTGCTGAAAAAAATGCACCAAAGGCACCTCATGCTCACGCGCCCAATCAAAAACTTTACGTCTCTGACCAAACCTCATATCCCCGACGACCAGCAAACTGTCGACGCTCGAGTGTCGGGCAAACTCCAGCACGAAATCCCGATCCTTGGCGTCGAAACGGAAATCATCGTGAACAAGCCAATCAACATGCCCTACCCGGGCCAAAGCCCGTGCCACCTCCTGAACGGTTGCACACAGGTTCAGATGAAAGACCCCTCGCTCATTCAGCAGCGCGCTGTAGTTCAGCAAAGTCCCTGGCTGAACACAAAAAACCAGGACTCGTAGTGGCTTGGGTATCGCGCACTCAATACACCCGCTCATTACTCGGCTCCTGCCAGCCAGCCCGACAATGACCCGGCCCCGGCATACTGGCGCAGAATCGCCTGGTAGCCATCGAAGCGCTGGGTCACTTCGGCGACCCGGTTACTGTAGTGATCGTTTTCGGCAGTCAACACATCCAGCAGGGTCCGCTTGCCCAGGTGATACCACTGCTCATAGAACGCCAGGCGAATGCGCTCGGATTCCACCGTCAGATCACGATAGAGGTCGGCACGTTCAAGCAAGGTGCGCGCATCATGATCGGCAGTGCGCACCCGATACTCCAGATCGAGTCGCTGCTCTTCGGTCCGTTGCCGGCTGGCTTCGGCTCGCTGCAATGCGGCACGCTCGGAGGCCCGAGTGGAACCGCCGCGAAACGCTGCCCAACTGACCGACAGCGTCGTTTGCCAGGGTTGCTCCCGGCCCAGCGCATCATCGGCGGTGGTTTTGCTGATGACCCAGTTCAACTGCGGCAAAGAAGATGAGCGCACCACCTGCGCCTCCATTTCTGCCGACTGTGTTTGCGCCTTGCCCAGATGAATCGTCGGGTGATCGCCGACTTTGGACAGCAACGCGTCGAGGTTCGCCGGGGGGATATTCCATTCAGCGCTGTGCGGGATCATCACTGGCCGCTCGCCGATGCGCTTGCGCAAATTGATTTCGGCGTCACGCGCCCGACTTTCGGCCGAGTCAAGCGCCGCATTGGCCTGCAACAGTCGCGCCTTGGCCTGGGTCAACTCGCTGACCCGGCCTTTATCCACGGCCACAATGCCGGCCAGCATCTTGACCAGATCATCCATGCGTTGCACAAACTGCTGGCTGATCTCGATGATCATGCGCTGCTTGCCCAACTCGACCATGTTGGTCGTGACCTCATAGGCCGAACTTTCCAGTTCGGCTTCGATGCTGGAACTGGCAGCATTCGACAGGTACTTGCGGCTTTCGATGGATTTGCGAATCCGCCCCCAGTCGTAAACCGGTGTCGTCACGTTGAGGTTGACCCCGCCACTGCCTCCCGTGTCATTGTTTGAGCCTGAGCCAAATCGCGCTGTCTTGGACTGCGTGCCGAGATCT
This sequence comes from Pseudomonas sp. C321, assembly GCF_055407105.1. NCBI lineage: Bacteria > Pseudomonadati > Pseudomonadota > Gammaproteobacteria > Pseudomonadales > Pseudomonadaceae > Pseudomonas > Pseudomonas sp. C321. Next base: position 624,021 of record NZ_JBUZRB010000004.1, read on the forward strand.
ATCTGAGGCAAACGCTGCCCCTTGGCCTGATCGATATCCGCCACTGACGCTTCATAGTCGGCCTGTGCTCGTTGCACCTGCGGGCTGCGCTCGGCAGCGGTTTGTACCGCCCGGTAAAACATTTCGCGCAACTCTGTTTCTGTTGCGCCGGCGACCTTGCGCGCCCGACCTGCCCGTTGCGATGACAGGGTTTCAGTCGCCAACACCGAGGCGCCCGGTAACGCAGGTTCAGCCCTTGTGGCTGCCACAGGCACTGCCATCGGAATCGACACGGTGCCCGCCTTGGAGGTGACCTCGACTTTGGTGAATTTCAGCTCTGCGGCTTGCTCCTGTTTGACGGCCGCGGTCACTGGAGGCGTGGGCGTGGGCATGGGCGCCGTTGCCACAGGCGCTTGCAGAGCAACTTCCGGCACCCTGGTAAATTCCAGCAGCTCTGCCTGCACTGGCATCGAACACAGCATGGCTGACCACAGCACCGTTACCGGCCAAGCGCCAGATGAAGGAATAAATCGCGCACACGGGGACACGGCAATACGATCAGGCCATGACCGGGACTGGTAGTTTTTTTTCATGGTTATCGTTCCCGGAAAGCCTCACGTGCCTTGAGCACGGGTTTGAGCAAGTAATCAAGAATGGTTTTTTCGCCCGTCCGGATTTCCACCGAGGCAATCATCCCCGGGATGATGGGCAGTTTCTTGTCGCCGGCGCTCAGTTCACTGCTTTCGGTCAGAACCAATACCCGGTAATAGGTATCGTCGGAACGTCCGGAGGCAGCCTTCTGATCGTCTTTGAGGGTGTCCGGGCTAATGTGCTCCACCCGTCCTTTAAGACCGCCATAAATGGCATAGTCATAGGCCGTGATTTTTATCGTTGCAGGCAAACCTGGGTGTAAAAAGGCGACATCGGAAGGTCTGATCTTGCCTTCGACCAGCAACTGTTCCTCAAGCGGCACGATCTCCAGAATATGCTCGCCCGGCTGAATGACCCCGCCAATGGTATTGACCCGCACGTTCTTCACCGTCCCGCGTACCGGTGCCGTGATGGTGGTGCGGTCCACCACGTCAGCGCGGCCCACCAGGTTCTCACTGATCTGCGACAGCTCAAGCTCAAGCCTGGTCAGCTCAGCGTTGGCATCGGTCTGGAAGCGGTTGACGCGTTCAACGATCTGCGACTTGATCTCGTTGGCCTGGCGCTGAATGCGCAACAGCTCGACCTCGGACATCAAACCCTTGGCGGCCAGCGGCTGTGCCAGGCGGATTTCCCGGTTCGACAGGGCATAACTGCGCTCGAGGCCGTTTACACTCTCGTCCAGCGCGCGTTTACGCGCGACATACGCTCGGGTTTCCTGGGCGATGACCGCAGGATCCTGCTTGACGATTTCGTCGAAAACCAGAGGTTGCTGATAGGCCTCGGATCGCAAGCGAGTAATGGTCGCCTTGAGGCCGATCACTTTGGACAGCGCTTCGCGGTAGCTTGACTGGGCGCGGGTAGGGTCGATGCGCAGCAAGACCTGGCCCTTTTCCACCACCGCGCCTTCGCGCACCTCCATTTCCGCCAGAATCCCGCCTTCCAGGCTCTGAATGACTTGCTCGCGACTCAGGGAAATGATCTTCGCTTCGCCCCGAGTGATTTCTTCGACACGGGCAAAGTGAGCCCACACCAGACCTGCCACGAGCAAGGCGCCAATCAGGTAAAGCATCAACTTCGAACCGGACGAGGTCTGGGTCAATAATGACTCTTGCACGTCGTTCATAAAGGCAGCATCACCAGGCGCCAGAGGCGGTGTCGCCGATGCCCTGCGGCGAAAAATTTTACCGATCATTGAGCTGCTTCCTCGGATGCTTCCGTTACCTGCACTGCGTCGCCATGGGTGACATCGTTATTGGCCGCCCTGCGTACCGGGGCGGACTCACCTGGCTCGGACGCATCAGGTTTATTGGGCTTGTTACCCGCCAACGCCGCCAGGACTTGTGCCTTCGGGCCATCGGCGACAACCTTGCCGTCATCCACCACCACAATGCGTTCGACCAATGCCAGCAGGGAGGGACGATGGGTGACCACCACCAGCGTCTGGCCCTGGGTTGCGCGCTTTAGGTGCTGTAGAAAAATCGCTTCGGTCTGGCTGTCCATTGCACTGGTAGGCTCATCCAGCAGCAGCACTCCGGGACGGGCAAGCAGGCTGCGCGCCAGCGATACCAACTGGCGTTGCCCACCGGACAAGCCTTCGCCCATTTCACCGATAGGCAGGTTGATACCCCGTGGGTGTCGGGCGGCCATGTGGTCGAGGCCGGTCAAGCGCAGCACCCGCAGAAATTCGTCAGCCGTCGCTTGCGGGCGGCCGATCATCACGTTGTCGCGCAACGAGCCGTAGAACAGCCGCGCGTCCTGGCCGACATACCCGACCATCTTGCGCCAGTCCGCCGGGTCGATTTGATTGACGTCCAGTCCATCGCTGAACATCTGCCCGGAGACCGGTGCATAGAGGCGGGCCATGATCCGTAGCAAGGTCGACTTGCCGCTGCCGATCCGACCCAGAATGGCCACCCTCTCCCCTGCCTGGATGTTCAGATTGATTGCCTGCAAAACCGGTGGATTGGGCTGCATGGGCGGCGCGGGATAGGCAAAGCCGACATCCTTGAGGCTCAGTTGCCCGGTCAGCGTGGGTTTGGCCAGGTACTCACGGCTGGCATCACGGTCAACCGGCATGGCCATCAAATTGCTCAGCGACGTGAGCGCTGCCTTGGCCTGCTGAAAACGCACCGCCAGGCCCACCACCTGCCCCAGCGGAGCCGTGGCGCGTCCGGCCAGCATCACCGTGGCAATCATTGCGCCCATGGTCAGCTCACCCGCATCGATCAGGTACACCCCACTGATCACCAACGCCACCGTTTGCAGCTGCTGGAAAAAAGTCACGGTGCCGGTCGCAAGGCTCGACAGCTGGCGTGACTTCATCGCGGTGGCGGCGGCCAATCCACTGAAAGCTTCCCAGCGACGCTGCATGTAGGCTTCGCCACTGACCGCCTTGAGTGCCTCCAGGCCTTCGACCGTCTCGATCAATACACCTTGCTTGAGCGACGACTCACGCAAGTTTTCCTGCATGGTGCGGGCGAGCGGCCACTGAATTATCACGCTGATAATCACGATCAGGGGAATCAGCATCAGGGGTATCCAGCCCAGCGGCCCGCCAATGACAAAGATCACGCCGACGAACATCAGGACAAACGGCAGGTCGGAGATCGCGGCCAGGGTCGCTGAGGTCGCGAAGTCGCGCACCGATTCGAACTCGCGCAACTGGTTGGCGAATGAGCCCGATGAGGCCGGCTTGTGTTCCATGCGAATCGACAGCGCCTGACGAAACAGCATCGCCCCCAGCACCAGGTCGGCTTTCTTGCCGGCCATGTCCAGCAGGTGAGCCCGGACATACCGCGCAATCGCCTCGAAGACCATGGCCACCGTCACGCCGATCCCCAGCGACCACAAAGTCACGAACGCCTGGTTCGGCACGACGCGGTCATACACGTTCATGGTGAAAAAGATGCTGGCCAGGGCGAGTACGTTGATCAGCACTGCGCCTATCGCCGCACTGCGGTAGTACTGGCGGTACCGCCACAATGTACTCAGCAGCCAGTGACCGCTCGACTGTGGAAGTTGCTCCCCGGCGCGGGCATCGATCTTGGCCTTGGGCTTGAGCAAAATGGCGTGGCCGGCGTACAGCTCGTCCATCTCGGCCTGCCCGATTTCCACGGCATCCAGGCTGACTTCGGGCAGGATCAAGTGGTAAACGAAACAGGGCTTGCCCTCGCTATCCGCCTCTACGCGGCGCCCGACCAGCACTGCACCGCCCTGCTCCTTGCGCAGCACAATCATCGGCATCAGTTGCAGGGGCAACGCCTGAGGCCGTCGCTCAACCAGCCCCGCCGAAAACCCGGCACCGGCCAGTGCTGCCAGTGCCAGCGAAGGAACCAACAGCCCGCCCTTCGGCAGGCCAGCGGTCAAGGCTTCCTGTGTTTTACCCAGGTCATAGTAATCACAGACCCAGGACACACTCTCCAACAACGAGTCCTGGATACTGGGCCGGGGCGCAGGTAAAACCGGTGCCTCCATGCTCGAAGTGACAGGCATGTCAGTAGCCATCAAAAAGGTCCTGGTGAGCAAGCGCACGCCATAGGGCGGGCCGCTGAAGATGAAGTTCGCAAAGCGTTCACGCGAAAGGCGCGACGGTGTGCCCATCGCGCCATTGGGCGTCTTGAAAACGATAAGAGGATTCTGACGCCCCGGCGCTAGTGCCAGAACAGGACTTGTCTCAAAAACGTACTGGCCGTCTTAACGTGCGCTTCACAACGCGTCCTTTTTCGAGCGGACCTTCAGCACCACCCGGTTATTGGGGGCATAACACGCACGCTGCTCTGCACCGCTGCCATAGCAGATACTCACCACCGGCTCTCGATGACCGCTGCTCGACGCACTGACCAACGCTTGCGGAATCCCCTGGGCAATCAACGCCTCGCGCACTGCATCGGCGCGCTGCAGACCGAGCAGTTGATTTTCAGCTTCGTTACCCAGCGGGTCGGTATGCCCCTCGACACGAATCTCGTGGACTTTCACACCTTGCTGTTGCCAGCCCTGAAGAAGTTGACGCAGCGCCTGTTGTCCCGCCGTGGACAGTTGCAGCTTGTTCTTGAGAAACAGCTGCTGCGTGGTAAAGCTGTAGTCCTGATCTGGCGCCTTGTGGGTTTCCAGGAAGTTGTAATGACGACAGGCCTCGACCCGGGACGCCCTCGACAACACGTGCCGTTGCGCATAAATCATGCGCAACTTCGACTCGGCTTCGGCGCGTTCCACTGCCAGCGGTAACGTGTTGCCATCTTCACGCACCTGTAAAAAGTAAGTCTGGCCGCCTTTCAGCGTGGCCTGGTACAGGTCGTTGCGCTTGCCTGGGTAAAGCGGTTCGTCACCCAGATAAGCGCCCAGCGTATGCACCCCGGGCACGACACAAAAGGCGCTATAGCCACCCAGCAACAGGCTGGTATGGAACTCACGATCGATGTACACATGCGCGGCACTGCGCCGCTGTACCCCTTCTGCAGCACGGTAATACACCACTTGCGCCTGATCGGCGGCCACCGGCGGCACTGTTTGATAAGGTTGTTCACTCTGGGTCACGGTGGGGCGAGCCCAGAGTTGCGGCGCGTAAAAAGGCACGCACAACACAACTAAACCCAGCGACAGGCATCGCCGCCAGGGACTGACAGAATTAATACTCATAGCTACGCCACAGCCAGCCAACAGGCTGGCGATTGAGGGTTGAAGGACAGGCAGGCAGCGCTCGCCACCCGCCGTGCTAAGCCTTGCTATCAGGACTGGGGCGAACCTGTATCGACGCGAACCACTACCCGCCGATTCGGCGCATGACAGGCCACTTGCTCCGCGCGCGACCCCGCACAATCAGCGACCTCCAACTCCTGACTGCCCGCGCTCACGGCAGTGATCTTGTTGGCTGGCAGCCCGCCTTCGATCAACAAGCCCCGCACCGTTTGAGCACGCTTCAGGGCCAGAACCCTGTTAGCCGCGGCTGAACCGATGGGGTCCGCATGGCCGATCACGTCGATTTGTCTGGGTTCCAAGGCATCCCGCGACAACTGTCCGACCAACGCCCGAATGGCGTCGCGCCCTTCACGGGTCATGTCAGCGTTGCCAGACTTGCCGAACGCGAACAGGACATCGCCCGACAGGCTGTAATCCTTATAGGTAACGGCCATATCGAGGGTGTTACGACAATCCTCCACGCTCGATGCGCGAGACAGCGTGTGGACCTGTGCCCGGCTACCTTGCAGCTCTCGCTCGGCGTCTTTTTGTGCAACCACCAGGGGCTTGTTACTGGCACTTACCCGCAGAAAGTAAGTCTTGCCCGCTTCCAGATTAGCCTCGAAGGATTCACCGGTTTTACCTCGGTACAGCGGCGCATCATTCAGGTAACTGCCCAGCAGGTGTTTGCCCGGCGCCACACAGATCCGGGTATATCCACCCGGTAGCAGGCCATTGTGGAATTCGCGATCGACATACACATGAGCCGCCCCCGGTGTCGGGGCAGGCTCAGCCACGCGGTAGTAAATCACCTGGGCTTGCACGGTGCTGGCGCTGACACCGGGTTTGTAATCAGTGTCAAAAGCCTTTACCGAGGGTGCCGCCCATGCCTCAACCGACAAGGCACTGATAAGTGAAACCGCACAGAACAATGTCGCCCGTTGTTTTTTTTGCTTGAACATAGCCGAAGCTCCGCCTTGGGCGCTGATAGTCAGCAACGCCCATGGCTAAAAATGGAAACAAGTGAGTTGATGAGGCGGTACCCAGTACCGCCTCTGATGTTTATACCAAGTTCACCGTTACGCCCTGTTGCACCAGCAACTCGGCGTCGAGTGTGGAGTGTTGATAGGTGTTGTAAACCACACCTGCAACTGTGACATCCCCCACAGACTCCCAGCTACCAATGTCGGTGCCATCGAGCAAAAGAGCCGACAACTCAACACTATTATGTTCATTACCCTCGATCATCATTTGTACATTTTCGTCGTTGACGAACATATCGTTATGTCCGCTTTCCAAAACATCGGCCAACGATATCTTCAAGACACTAGAGTCTTCCTCCATATTGACCACCCCGCTAAGGAAGAAGCTATCTTGAGCGTTGGAAGCTGCCCCCTCCTCTTGTATTTCATCAGCAGCGAACAGCTTACCGCCACCGTTTAAATCACGAGTTATATTTATATTGTCAATAAGCGTTCCATTACCGTCTCCAGATGGAGTCGCGTAGTGAAAACTCCCAATCGCTTTACCTGCAGGTGCGGTGAACGAGACAAATCCCGAACGATTATTGATAGGAGTAGTACCCCAACTTTGTCTGCCTATTTCGATACCAGCAAGATCAAAAAATGCTACATACATTGGCTGCTTGCTACTTTCAGCGTAAAACTCAAAAGTCACCTTGACTGCTGCCTCATCAAGAGTGAACTTTGTGAGATAGTGCGTCAGTACCGCAGTCGAGGGACCACCAACCCAAAGCTTTTGCGATCCGTCCCCTTCCCCCTTAAAAGTTATGAGCTCCAGTCCATCTTCACTTTCAACTTTCAATGAGCTGCCTGGCACGTGGCTCCCTGAGGTAAATTTTCCTGCTGGTATTCTGTTAAAGTCAATAAGCTCATTACCCCTCGAGTTTTTGATAGAAAAATCAAATATAGACGTCGGTGTGCTTTCACCACCCACTGCAGTTACTACAGTTGCGGTAAGTTTATGCTGCCCCTCAGGCAACTTAGTCGTAGTAAAACTCCACTCACCCGTACTACTGGACTGAGTTGAACCCAGCAATACACCCTTATCATAGATATTAACCTTGGAATTGGCGTTAGCCGTTCCGTGCAAGGTAGGGGTGCTGTCGTCGGTGACATCACCTTTAGCAAGATTACCCTGACTGACGCCAAAATCATCCACCACGCGCGTGATCGAGATAGTGGCAGTATCCACGGTGAAACCAAAACCTGCAGACAAGCCACTGGTATTACCCGCTACGTCGGTAGCTTTGGCGGTCAGCGTATGCACGCCGTCAGCCAATGCAGTGCTTGGGGTAAACGTCCAGCCTCCCGATGCGCTCGCGGTGACACTACCGATTTCTGCACCTTTGTCATAAATGATCACGGTGCTGCCGGCTTCCGCTTTACCACTGATAAGCGGCTTGGTGTCATCGGTGACAGTACCTGGCTTTATCACACCTGTGATGGCGCCCACATCGTCATACACCGCATCAATCGTCGGCGTAAGCGGTGCCACTGTGTCCACAGTGAAGCCAAAGCTATCCGACGCAGCACTGGCGTTGCCCGACGCGTTGAAGGCTTTGGCTGTCAGCGTATGCACACCGTTAACCAGTGCCGTCGAGGGGGTAAACGACCAGCTACCCGAGGCGTTCGCAGTAACGCTACCGATCTCTACACCCTTGTCATAAATGACCACGGTGCTATTGGCTTCAGCCTTGCCGTAAACGGTTGGCTTGGTGTCATCGGTAACCCCACCCTGCCTAACGACACCCGTGATGGAACCCTGGTCGTCATACACCGTATCAATCGTAGGCTTGCCCGGCGGCGCAGTGTCCACGGTGAAGCCGAATCCTGCAGACAAGCCACTGGTATTACCCGCTGCGTCGATAGCTTTGGCGGTCAGCGTATGCACGCCGTCAGCCAATGCAGTGCTTGGGGTAAACGTCCAGCCTCCCGATGCGCTCGCGGTGACACTACCGATTTCTGCACCTTTGTCATAAATGATCACGGTGCTGCCGGCTTCCGCTTTACCACTGATAAGCGGCTTGGTGTCATCGGTGACAGTACCTGGCTTTATCACACCTGTGATGGCGCCCACATCGTCATACACCGCATCAATCGTCGGCGTAAGCGGTGCCACTGTGTCCACAGTGAAGCCAAAGCTATCCGACGCAGCACTGGCGTTACCCGCCGCGTTCATGGCTTTTGCTGTCAGCGTATGCACACCGTTAACCAGTGCCGTCGAGGGGGTAAACGTCCAGGTCCCGGCTGCGTTCGCAACGACGCTACCGATCTGTACACCCTTGTCATAAATGACCACGGTGCTGTTGGCTTCAGCTTTACCGCTGATGGTTGGCTTGGTGTCATCGGTAACCCCACCGTGCCTCACGATGCCCGTGATGGAGCCCACATCGTCATACACCGTATCAATCGTAGGCTTGCTCGGCGCCGCGGTGTCCACGGTGAAACCGAATCCTGCAGACTGACCACTGCTATTACCCGCAGCGTCGATAGCTTTGGCGGTCAGCGTATGCACGCCGTCAGCCAATGCAGTGCTTGGGGTAAACGTCCAGAATCCCGATGCGCTCGCGGTGACACTACCGATTTGAACACCCTTGTCATAAATGATCACGGTGCTGCCGGCTTCCGCTTTACCACTGATAAGCGGCTTGGTGTCATCGGTGATAGCACCCGGTCTAAGGTTTCCCGTAACTGAGCCCACATCGTCATACACCGAATCAATCGCTGGCGTATTCGGCTCCACTGTGTCGACAGTAAAACCAAAGCTATCCGACGCAGCACTGGCGTTGCCAGCCGCGTTGACGGCTTTTGCTGTCAGCGTATGCACACCGTAATTCAATACCGTCTCTGGCGTAAACGTCCAGGTCCCGGCTGCGTTCGCAACGACGCTACCGATCTGTACACCCTTGTCATAAATGACCACGGTGCTGTTGGCTTCAGCTTTACCGCTGATGGTTGGCTTGGTGTCATCGGTAACCCCACCCTGCCTCACGATGCCCGTGATGGAGCCCACATCGTCGTACACCGTATCAATCGTAGGTTTGCCCGGCGGCGCAGTGTCCACGGTGAAACCAAAACCTGCAGACAAGCCACTGGTATTACCCGCCGCGTCGATAGCTTTGGCGGTCAGCGTATGCACGCCGTCAGCCAATGCAGTGCTTGGGGTAAACGTCCAGCCTCCCGATGCGCTCGCGGTGACACTACCGATTTGAACACCCTTGTCATAAATGATCACGGTGCTGCCGGCTTCCGCTTTACCACTGATAAGCGGCTTGGTGTCATCGGTGACAGTACCTGGCTTTACCACACCTGTGATGGCGCCCACATCGTCATACACCGCATCAATCGTCGGCGTAAGCGGTGCCACTGTGTCCACAGTGAAGCCAAAGCTATCCGACGCAGCACTGGCGTTACCCGCCGCGTTGACGGCTTTTGCTGTCAGCGTATGCACACCGTTAGCCAATGCCGTCGCTGGCGTAAACGTCCAGGTCCCGGCTGCGTTCGCAACGACGCTACCGATCTGTACACCCTTGTCATAAATGACCACGGTGCTGTTGGCTTGCGCTTTACCGCTGATGGTTGGCTTGGTGTCATCGGTAACCCCACCCTGCCTCACGATGCCCGTGATGGAGCCCACATCGTCATACACCGTATCAATCGTCGGCTTGCTCGGCGGCGCGGTGTCCACGGTGAAACCAAAACCTGCAGAAAGATCACTGCTATTACCCGCAGTGTCGAAGGCAGCAACGGTCAGGGTATGGCTGCCGTTGACCAACGCTGTCGTTGGGGTAAAGACCCAGTTGCCCGAAACATCGACCGGCGCACTGCCGATTTCAACACCTTTGTCATAGATGACGACGGTGCTGTTGGCTTCAGCTTTACCGCTGAGGGTTGGCTTGCTGTCGTCGGTGATTTCGCCTGGTTTCAGGTTGCCCTGTACATCGCCCACGTCATCGTAGACCGACTCAATAGTTGGCTTAACCGGTGCAATGGTGTCGACCGTTACTACGTAGGCATCGGACGGCGCGCTGACGTTGCCGGCCTTGTCTTCGTTGGTCACGGTGAAGCTATGCTCGCCGTTGTTCAGCGGGCTTGGGGTGAAACTCCAGTTACCTTTGCCATCCACTTCAACACTGCCCAACAGGCTGTCGTTGTCGTAGATATGCACGGTGCTGCCCGGTTCGCCATTGCCCGACAAAGTCGGGGTGGTGTCATCGGTGCTGCCACCGTTGGCAATCGGACCCTGGATCTCGCCGACGTCGTCGAACACTTCGCCAATGACGGCTTTACCCGGGGCCGAAGTGTCGACGGTCAAGTCAAACACAGAGGTTGGATCGCTTTCGCCACCGGCTGCGGTGACAACGGTTGCGGTGAGGCTGTGCTCGCCTTCTGCCAAAGCTTGAGTCGGCGTGAAGCTCCACTCGCCTTTGCCATTGGACTGGGCCGAACCCAGCAATACCTTGCCGTCGTAGATGTTGACGGTCGAGTTGGCCGTCGCCTTGCCGTGCAAGGTTGGTTTGGTGTCGTCAGTGACGTCGCCATTGGCCAGGTTGCCCTGTTTGCTGCCAACGTCATCCGCTACGCGAGTGATCGTTACATCGACTGCGCGGGTGTCGACCGTGAAGTCGATCACAGCGCTTTGTTCGCCCAGGTTACCGGCTTTGTCTACGACCGCCGTGCTCAGGCCATGACCGCCTTCGGCCAATGGTGTGCCCGGCGTAAAGCTCCAAACACCCTTGTCATCAACCGGTACGCGACCGATCTCAACCCCTTGGTCATAAATGACCACGGTGCTGTTGGCTTCAGCTTTACCGCTGAAGGTCGGGGTGTTGTCGTCGGTGGTGTCACCGCTGACGATTGGGCCTTGAATTGCGCCCACGTCATCGCTCAGTTCAGCCGTGGCTTTGCCCGGAGCTGTGGTGTCGACGGTGATCGGGAACAGACCGGTTTGCGGGCTGATATTGCCGGCCGCATTGGTCGTGGTCGCTGTCAGGTTATGCAAGCCGTCTTTCAGGTCCACATCTGGCGTGAAGCTCCAGTTGCCTTTCGCATCAGCATCGACGGTACCCAACAACTTGCCGTTGCTGTAGATCGAGACCGTAGTACCCGCTTCGGCGGTGCCTTCCAGAGTCGGACGGGCATCGTCGGTGACAGCGTTTTTCTGCAGATCGCCTTTGATCGAGCCCACGTCATCT